>NZ_QCYM01000001.1 GCF_003075075.1 Labrenzia sp. 011
CCTCGACGCCCGTACGGCTACCGAATTCGGTACGCTGCGCGCATACGTCTCCATGTATGGTGACTCCTCCAATGGCGATGCTTCCGGCTTCACCATGGACAACGCCTACATCCAGTGGGGCGGTCTGACAGCTGGTCGTCTGACGTCGAACTTCGACATCTTCACCGGTCAGGCTTTCATCGGTGTTGTCAATCGTGACTGGTCCGACGTGACCGTGAACCAGGTTGCCTACACCGCTGCTTTCGGCAACGGCTTCTCCGCAACCATCGCTCTTGAAGATCGCTCCAGCCGCGAAACGACCGGTTCTGTAGCTGGCGGCGGCGTAGTCAACTACGGCGGCACGCGTGCTCCGGACGTTGTTGCAGCTCTCGGCATCTCCCAGGGTTGGGGTTCCGCACAGCTGTCCGGTGTTCTGCATCAGGTCTATCCGGATGCAGCTGCTAACGCCAACAACAATGGCGGCGAAGACGAAATGGGCTTTGCAGTCGGCGGTGGTGTTGTCGTTAACCTGCCGATGGTTACTCCTGGTTCCAACATCTTCTTCCAGGGTTTCTACGGCGACGGCGCAATGGCCTACATCTCCACCTTCGGCGGTGTAGCTGACAGCAACGGCTCGGGTGACACTTCTACCGGTTACTCCCTGTCCGCTGGTGCCTACATCCAGGCAACGTCCACCATCGGCCTCGCACTCGACGGTTCTTACCTCGATGTTGACGCAGCTGCTGGCCTGAACGACGTGAGCCGTTACGCAATCGACGGTTCCGTACAGTGGGAGCCGGTCTCCGGCTTCGTCATGGGTGCTGACGTTGGTTACGCCAACACCGATTACGACACTGTTGGCGACCAGGACGAACTCAAGTTCGGTGTTCGTATGCAGCGTACGTTCTAATCGCACGATTAGAATCAGACTCTGACTGAAGACGCTCTGAACTCCAGTCAGTCATGCGGCCCGGCAGGCTCCAATCTGCCGGGCCGTCCCCTTTTGTGATTCTGTGCAGAAGGCGGAAACGGAGCACTTGAATCGCTCCGGCCGTGTCCTGAAAGGGCTCAAAGAGGCTCTTTCCCGGGCTGTTTCCTAACAGAGTGTAAATTTCCCCTCCGTTTTTGTGACATTCGCGCCACACCGGCATTTGAAAGCAGCCCGCCTGAAGGGGGGAGAGCGTTTTCGATGTTGAACCGGGAAAGCGGATGGGTATGGTCATCCATGCGAGCGGCTTCGAGCCGCACTGGTTTGCATACCTCGGACGTCCAACCTTCGATCGGTGGCAAACACAGACTTAATTCGCGGGGACAATGGTACTCATTTGTTAGTGCCAATTGAAATGACTGATTGGAGGTCAGATATGAAACTCAAGAGCTTGATGCTCGGCGCTGCAGCAGTTGCTACAGCCACCACCGCCCAGGCAGCCGATCTTCCGGTTGCTCCGGAGCCGGTCGATTACGTTCGCGTCTGTGACGCTTACGGCGCACGCTTCTACTACATCCCGGGCACCGAAACCTGCCTCCGCGTTGGCGGCCGTGTTCGTACCCAGATCGTAGCCAACAACGTTCTGGAAGACGGCAACTGGTCTGACCGCGATTCTGACGGTTACTCCTGGCTGGCTCGTGGTTACCTGTACCTCGACGCCCGTACGGCTACCGAATTCGGTACGCTGCGCGCATACGTCTCCATGTATGGTGACTCCTCCAATGGCGATGCTTCCGGCTTCACCATGGACAACGCCTACATCCAGTGGGGCGGTCTGACAGCTGGTCGTCTGACGTCGAACTTCGACATCTTCACCGGTCAGGCTTTCATCGGTGTTGTCAATCGTGACTGGTCCGACGTGACCGTGAACCAGGTTGCCTACACCGCTGCTTTCGGCAACGGCTTCTCCGCAACCATCGCTCTTGAAGATCGCTCCAGCCGCGAAACGACCGGTTCTGTAGCTGGCGGCGGCGTAGTCAACTACGGCGGCACGCGTGCTCCGGACGTTGTTGCAGCTCTCGGCATCTCCCAGGGTTGGGGTTCCGCACAGCTGTCCGGTGTTCTGCATCAGGTCTATCCGGATGCAGCTGCTAACGCCAACAACAATGGCGGCGAAGACGAAATGGGCTTTGCAGTCGGCGGTGGTGTTGTCGTTAACCTGCCGATGGTTACTCCTGGTTCCAACATCTTCTTCCAGGGTTTCTACGGCGACGGCGCAATGGCCTACATCTCCACCTTCGGCGGTGTAGCTGACAGCAACGGCTCGGGTGACACTTCTACCGGTTACTCCCTGTCCGCTGGTGCCTACATCCAGGCAACGTCCACCATCGGCCTCGCACTCGACGGTTCTTACCTCGATGTTGACGCAGCTGCTGGCCTGAACGACGTGACCCGTTATGCAATCGACGGTTCCGTACAGTGGGAGCCGGTCTCCGGCTTCGTCATGGGTGCTGATGTTGGTTACGCCAACACCGACTATGACAACACTGGCGACACCGACGAACTCCTCTTCGGTGTTCGTATGCAGCGCACTTTCTAATCAATCCTTATCTTGAGGTTTGAGGGAAAACCCGGCGGAAACGCCGGGTTTTCTTTTGTTCGTTTCAGGGAAACGTCACGAATTTTGACCGCACGCGCGTCAGGGCAGGGCACTCGGACGCGGTGAACGGATCAGAGCCCCTTCAGAAAGCGGGCGATTTCCTCGTGTGTTTCGCGTTCCCAGAGCATGGGGGCATGTCCCTGTTCCCGAACCGTTTTCAGGCGCGCATTCGGATGGGTATCCAGCATTCGCCGGCAGGTCTCTTCGCTCAGGAGATCGGAATGTTCTCCACGGAGAATGAGCACCGGGCGGTCAGTCAGTTTTTCGTATAAATGCCAGAGATCGGCGACGGGCCCCGCATCGTCGAGGCTCGCCAGCTGCCGCGCGAGAGCGGGATCGTAGTCCAGGACAACCCGGCCGTCGGAAACGGACGCGATTTGACCTGCGAATTTTCGCCAGTCTGCCATCTGAAACGCGGGGAACTGCTGCCCGAGTGTTCGTTGCAGCGAAATCGCCACCTCTTCCAGCGAGGCATGCGTCATGTTGTGTCCGAGCGTTGCCGCAATCCGGTGAATGGCCCGCATCTCGATATGGGGACCGATGTCGTTCAGGATCACCGCCGCCATGCGATCCGCCGGATAGCGGCCGGCCATGGCAAACGCATGCATGCCGCCTCTGGATGTCCCCAGGACGGCAAACCGGTCCAGGCCAAGATGGGCAATCGCCGCGTCGATGTCGTGGCCCTCGATGGTCAGATCATAGTTTCGCCAGTCGGGGTCCCATTCGCTCATGCCTCTGCCCCGGTAATCCAGGGCGATCACATGATGACCGACGAATTGAAGAAATTTAGCCACATCATTGAAATCGCGTGTGTTTCTTGAAAGACCGGGGAGGCATAGAACGGCGATGGGGGACGTGGTCGTCTCCGCTGTCTGCCGGGCAGGGCGCCATTCGTATCCCGCCAGTGTGAGGCCGTCCGGGCTCTTCCAGGTAAACCGGCTGGGTACCGGAACCGGTTCGGAACCCGTCGCCACTGTCTTCAGGCCAATGGTCATCTGCGCCTCCCGCGCCATATTCGTATAAGGGCTGTATGCGGCAAGGATAGAGGCCTTTCCGAGTGCCCGCCAATAGGAAGACCCCTTATATGCCTGATGCATTTATGTCGCGGGCCGCTGCTGGCTGAAAAATGGCAACACGGGCGAGAAATGTCGCGAAGCCGGGCCGGAATGACGAGCGGAGCATTGCCCCCCGACCGGCAGATGAGTATGGTGCGCCTCCATTGAAACCGGCAAAGTACACATCGCAGCCGCCGAAAGCTTCATCCAAGAGGAAACCGAGATGTTCAAAGGCTCCATTCCAGCGCTGATTACCCCGTTCAAGGACGGAGCGCTTGATGAGAAACGGTTTCAGGACTTCGTCGAATGGCAGATTTCCGAAGGGTCCACGGGCCTTGTCCCGGTGGGAACCACCGGCGAGAGCCCGACGCTGACGCATGATGAGCACAAGCGGGTTATCGAATTGTGCGTGGAAGCGGCTGCGGGCCGTGTTCCGGTCATCGCGGGTGCGGGGTCCAACAACACCGTGGAGGCGATCGATTTCGCCCAATATGCGGAAAAGGCCGGAGCCGACGCTCTCCTGGTCGTCACGCCCTATTACAACAAGCCGAACCAGGCCGGTCTGAAGGCCCATTTCAGGGCAGTCAACGATGCTGTCGGTCTGCCGATCCTCATCTACAACATCCCGGGCCGCTCCGTCATCGACATGACGCCGGAAACCATGGCGGAGCTTTTCGAGACCTGCGAGAACATCAAGGGTGTGAAAGATGCGACCGCCGATCTTGCAAAGGCAAGCCGCCAGCGCCATCTGTGCGGCCAGGACTTCATTCAGCTGTCCGGCGAGGACATCTCCGCCCTGGCCTTCAATGCGCATGGCGGAGTGGGCTGCATTTCGGTGACCGCGAATGTCGCGCCGCGCTTGTGTGCGGAATTTCAGGCCGCCATGCTGGCCGGGGATTTCAGGAAAGCGCTGGAATACCAGGACCGTCTGGCTCCCTTGCACCGTGCACTCTTCCTGGAGCCGAGCCCGGGCGGCGCGAAATACGCCCTCTCGCTGCTTGGCAGGGTCGATGAAGAGCTGCGCCTGCCGTTGGTGCCGATTTCCGAAGCGGCGCAAGCTGAAGTTCGCAGTGCAATGGCGCATGCCGGACTGGTCAATTGAGCAGGGATAGCTCGGAAGGATAAAAATGGCTCCGAAAAAAGGGGGCGTTCCGGGACGGACCATCATTTCCGACAACCGGAAAGCCCGGTTCAACTACGAGATCGAGGATACGCTGGAAGCCGGGATCGAGCTGAAGGGCACGGAAGTGAAATCCCTGCGCAACGGCAAGGCGAATATCGCCGAATCCTATGCGGCCGAACGTGGCGGCGAGGTCTGGATCTACAACGTCTATATTCCCGAGTATCTTCAGGCCAACCGGTTCAACCATGAACCGCGCCGGCCCCGCAAGCTGCTGTTGCACAAACGCGAAATCGGCAAGCTGGCCGGTGCCGTCCAGAAGGACGGCAAGACGATCGTTCCGCTCAAGCTGTATTTCAACGACCAGGGTCGTGCCAAGCTGGAGCTGGCCGTGGCGCGCGGGAAAAAGTTGCACGACAAGCGGGCAACGGAGAAGAAGCGCGACTGGGACCGGGAGAAGTCGCGTATCATGAAGAACGCCGGCTGAGTCCGTCCCGATCCGCGGGCTTGCAAACGTCCAGGCATGAGCGCTCCGGCAGGGGACGGAGTGCCCGACCTGTGCGTATCCTGTTGAAAAGATGGGTAAAAGCTGTGAGTTTCCTGTGTGTAGACCGCGGCGCCTGACGGATTTCTCCAGAGCTTTTCCTGTGCGGAAACTGTGAGCGGTTGCCGGCAGGTGCCAGACCGCAGACGAGGCGCCCGTCAGGCCGTCAAACGGGTGAGAATTGTCCGTTTTTGCTCCGGAATCGGCACGGGGCGCCGGGAAACTCGGTCGACATGAACATGCACGAACCGCCCATGGGCAGCGGTTGTGGAGGCTGTTCCGGCAAACAGTCCAACCTGGAAAACCACCGAGCTTGAGCCGATTTTTTCCAGTTTCAGGCCTGCCGTGATCACATCCGGAAAATTCAGCTCGTTGAAATAGTGGCAGCCGGTCTCGACCACAAGAAAGATCTGCGGACTATTCGCCGGCTCAAGAATGCCGTTTTTCACGTACCAGCTGTTTACCGCCGTGTCGAAAAAGCTCAGATACTGTACGTTGTTCACATGGCCGTAGATATCCACATCCATCCACCGGGTGGGGATTTCGAGGAAGTCCCTGAAAACTTCACGCCCAAGAGGTTCCGGGCGCGGAGATGGTGGATAACCGGTGGAGCTCATAGGGCGGCCCTGTAAATATCCAGCGCATCGGCTTCGGTGACCTCCCTGGGATTGTTCACCAGAAGCCTGGTCTGTTTCATGGCATCTGCTGCCAGCTTCGGCAGATCGGTTTCTCCGATGCCGAGCTCCCGCAATCGGGTCTGCAGCCCCAGCTTTTCGCAAAGCGCCGTCAGCCGATCGGCGAAATGCGCTGCGCGTTCCGGCGCGGTCTCGACACCGGCGAGATCGGGAAAGACGAGCGGGGCAATGTCCGCGTAGGTTTGTGCGGCGACCGCATTGTTGAATGCCAGAACATGC
The DNA here is from genome assembly GCF_003075075.1 of Labrenzia sp. 011. GTDB lineage: Bacteria > Pseudomonadota > Alphaproteobacteria > Rhizobiales > Stappiaceae > Roseibium. Next base: position 6,201 of record NZ_QCYM01000001.1, read on the forward strand.
GGCAGGACCAGAGCGTTGGACAGTCCATGCGGCACGTGAAAGGTTCCGCCGAGCGGATAGGCGAGGGCGTGCACGGCGGCAACCGGTGAATTGGCGAAGGCCATGCCCGCCAGCAGGGAGCCGAGCAGCATTGCGCCTCTTGCATCCTTGTCCGCCGGGTAACGGACGGCACGCTCGATGTTCGCTCCCAGAAGCTTCAGTGCCTCCATCGCCAGTGTCCTGGAAACCGGATTGTTGTTGGCTGATTTCGACGCATAGGCCTCGATGGCGTGTACCATGGCGTCCACGCCGGTGGCCGCCGTCACAGGTCCCGGCAACCCCAGGGTCAGCAGAGGGTCCAGAACAGCCAGATCCGGAAGCAGAAGTGGAGAGACAACACCGCGCTTTTCTTCCGTTCCCACGGTGATGATCGAAATCGGCGTGACCTCGGAGCCGGTCCCTGCGGTCGTCGGCACCAGGATCAGCGGCAAGCGGGGGCCTTTGGCGTTGCCTATCCCCCAGGCATCATCAAGATCTTCGCCGCTTTTCGCGATCAGCGCCACCAGCTTGGCGACATCCAGAGACGAGCCGCCGCCAAATCCGATGACGGACGTCGCACTGTGGATCTTCGCCGCCATGATGGCCTTGTCCACAAGTGCTCTGGGGGGATCGGCGGAGACATCGGAAAACCGCGCCACCTTGCATCCGGCCTGCCGCAAGGCGATTTCGCATGGTTCCTGAAGACCGAGGGATACAATGCCCGGATCCGTCACCAGCAGGGGGCGATCACCAAGAAAGGCGGCGGCATGGCGGCTGAGCGCGGACGCCGCACCATTTTCAAAGATGATGCGCTGACTGGTATTGAACGTAAAAGCACTGATCATCGATCCCTCCCGGCCGTGTTTTCCCCGTAGATTGCCTGCTGGCATGGGGCCCGTCGAGAAGAAAAAGCATAAGAATCAGAAGAGAAAGTTACGTTCCTGCCGTAAGGGCAGGAACGTTGCATTGCCTCGTGCCTACAAGCGCCCCGGTCCGAACTTGTTGGACCGCGGGAAGCCTGTTGGCGGCAGGCGTCCTGCCTGGCCGCGTTCGCCGCGCCATTCCGCGAGTTCCTCGAGGGAGCGGGTGAAACTGCGGCCGGAGCTATCGGTCCAGGTCAGGCCGTCCTCGCCCTTGAAGACACGGATATCGGCGATATTGCCGTCCCTGTAGCGCTGCAGGCGCACACCACGCCCGCGGCCCATCTGCGGGATCTGGGCGAGCGGGAACAGGAGAAGTTTCCGGTTTTCACCGATGATCGCCACCTGGTCGCCGCTGGCCTCCACGCAAAGCGTTGCTTCGGCGGGAGCGGTCAGATTGAGGACCTGCTTGCCCTTGCGGGTGTTTGCGATCACATCGTTCTCGCTGACGACGAAGCCGCGCGCCTCGTTGCTGGCAAGCAGGAGATTGCGGCCCGGCTTGTGCACGAAGGCGCTCACCACATCCTGGGATTCGTCCATTTCCACCATCAGGCGGATCGGCTCGCCATGCCCGCGCCCGCCCGGCAGCCGGTCCGCGCCGAGCGTGAAGAATTTGCCGCCCGTGGAGAAGATCAGGATCTTGTCCGTGGTTTCCGCATGGAAGGACAGTTTCAGCTTGTCGCCCTGTTTGAAGGTGAGGGAAGACAGGTCGGCCTGATGGCCCTTCAGCGCGCGGATCCAGCCCTTTTCCGAAATGATGACGGTGATCGGTTCCTTTTCGATCATCGCCTGCTGGATATCGACAAGATCCGCCTCGGGCGCCTCCGCCCTGTCGGTGCGGCGCTTGCCGATATCGGTTTCCGGTCCGTAGACCTTGGAAATTTCGGCGATTTCCTTTGAAATCCGGGTCCATTGACGCGCGTCGGAGCCTAGCAGGGTTGTGAGACTGTCTTTCTCCGCGGAGAGCTTGTCATGCTCCTTGCGGATTTCCAGTTCCTCCAGCTTGCGCAAGGATCTCAGGCGCATGTTGAGGATGGCTTCCGCCTGCACGTCGGTCAGCTCGAAGGTCCGGATAAGCTCGGCCTTGGCATCGTCCTCTTCGCGGATGATGCGGATCACCTCGTCCAGATTCAAATAGGCGATCAGATAGCCTTCCAGAACCTCGAGACGGTGATTGATCTGGCCCAGCCGGTGCTCGGAGCGCCGGATCAGGACCTCCTTGCGATGGTCCAGCCATTCCCGCAGAACCTGCTTCAGGCCCATGACCTTGGGCACCTTGCCCATGGACAGCACGTTCATGTTCAGCGAGAACCTGTTTTCAAGGTCCGTCAGCTTGAACAGCGATTCCATCAGAAGGTTGGCGTCGACATTGCGTGAACGCGGCACCAGGACAACGCGGATATCTTCCGCGGACTCGTCGCGCACATCGTCAAGCAGCGGCAGCCTGCGGGCCGTAAGCAACTCGGCGATCTTCTCGATCAGGCGTGATTTCTGAACCTGATAGGGGATTTCCGTGACGACGATCGCCCACTGGCCGCGCCCCAGATCCTCCACTTCCCAGCGTGCCCGCACCCGGAAGCTGCCGCGTCCGGTCGCATAGGCTTCCCGGATGGAGCCCTGGTCGGAAACCAGCAGCCCGCCGGTCGGGAAATCGGGACCCTTGATATGCTCCAGAAGCTCGTCGACCTCCGCGTTCGGGTTGCGGATCAGGTGGTCGCAGGCCTGGCACAGTTCGAAGGCATTGTGCGGCGGAATCGAGGTCGCCATGCCCACGGCGATGCCTGAGGAGCCGTTGCCGAGCAGATTCGGGAAACCGCCGGGCAGGACAATGGGCTCCTTGTCCTCGCCGTCATAGGTTTCCCGGAAGTCGATCGCGTTCTCGTCCAGTCCGTCCAGAAGGCGCTTGGCCGTGTCGGTCATGCGCGCTTCGGTGTAACGCATGGCGGCGGCGTTATCGCCGTCCACATTGCCGAAGTTGCCCTGGCCGTCGATCAGCGGATAGCGCTGCGCGAATTCCTGGGCGAGCCGCACAAGGGCGTCATAGACGGCCTGGTCGCCATGGGGATGGTATTTACCGATCACGTCGCCGACGACACGGGCGCATTTCTTGAAGCCCGAACCCGGGTCCAGTTTCAGCAGACGCATGGCATAGAGAAGGCGCCTGTGAACCGGCTTCAGTCCGTCGCGCACATCGGGCAAGGCCCGGTGCATGATGGTCGACAGCGCGTAGTTCAGGTAGCGCTCTTCCAGCGCGTCCTTCAGGTTGATGCCTTCAATGCCGCCGGGCGGTAGTGTGGTCTCTTTTCCCATATCTGCTTGCTATCCGGTTCGGGCAATCAGCGCAATTCGCTTGCGTGCATTCACAGGCAGGATCGGCGGATTTTCAACGGATTTCGACCGCCTGTGAGTTCTTTCAGCCGCTTCGCCTGCCTAAAAGTTCCACGGAAAGTCCTCGCGGTAGCGTTTTTCCAGGGCGCCCAGAAGCTGTGCACGCGTACCGCTGTCGCCGGCCTCGCTTTCCTGAAGGTGCCGGTTCAGGAAAAAGCTTGTCAGATGAAAGCCCTGGGTGATGTCGCTCCAGGTCAGTTCGCTGCCCGCCTGACGCTGGCCGTCCACGAGAAACGGGGGGAGGGGCAGCAGCTTGTCGTGAAAGGGCAGGCCCGCTTCGCGGCTGACCGCGCGCGCCGATTTCGGCGACACATAGGCCAGGTCTTCGCGGGTTCCGGTCGCCGCGCAGCAGGACAGGTCGAGACCGATCCCGAGTTCCCGCAGGAGCTCCAGTTCGAAGCGGACCATGAGCGCTCCTGCCGTCTCCGGCGCATTCAGGTGCTCGAGCACGACGCTCACGGCGCTGAACAGGCTGGGGTAGGGCTGGCGTTCGGGAAGCAGTCTGACCAGGAAGGCCAGATGCTGAACCCCGGTCAGTCCCAGGGAACTGGTCATCAGGTCGCCGGCGCGAAGCGTGAGGGGGTCGATCTGGAACTGGCCGAGATGATCCGGCAGACGGGCTTTCCAGACCAGCTGCACCTCGTTGCCGGGCTGCAGCACCGGACGCTGACGCTTCGAGCGCCCGCCGCGCACCAGACCGAGGTGCCGGCCCCGGTCGGGTGTCAGCACCTCCAGAATGACATCGTTCTCGCCATGCTTGCGGGTGGTCAGGACAATCCCGCGTCCGGTCCATTCCAAATGCGGCTTCCCTGTTCAGGTCCGGGGGGAGTTTGGCGCACTCCGGTCTGCGTGCCAACTACTTCGGAAACTCGAGCCCCATTTCCCGGTAGCGTTCCGGGTCGTCGGCCCAGTTTTCCCTGACCTTAACGAAGAGGAACAGATGCACGGGCGCGCCGATGATATCGGCGAGTTCCTCGCGCGCGGCCTGGGAAATGGCCTTGATGGTCTGGCCGCGCTTTCCAAGCACGATGCTTTTCTGGCTGTCGCGTTCCACATAAATGGTCTGCTCGATGCGGGCGGATCCGTCCTTGCGGCTTTCCCACTGCTCCGTCTCGACGGTGGAAATATAGGGCAGCTCCTGATGCAGCCGTTCGAACAGCTTTTCCCGGGTGATCTCGGCCGCCAGAATGCGCAGCGGCAGGTCCGAGGGCTGGTCTTCCGGGTAAAGCCAGGGGCTTTCGGGCACCTTTGAGGCGAAATAGTCCAGGATGGCCGAGGTTCCGTCGCCGGTCAGCGCCGAAACCATGAAGGTCTCCTCGAAGCGGGTGAAGTCGTTGACCTTCTGCGCCAGTTGCAGAAGCTTTTCGCGTTTGGCGATATCGGTCTTGTTGAGGATCAGGACCTTGGGCGCCGACTGGCCGGACAGCCGCTTCAGGATGTTTTCCACTTCCTCGTCGATGCCCTTGCGGGCATCGATCAGAAGCGCGATCAGATCGGCGTCCCTGGCCCCGCCCCAGGCGGTGTCGACCATGGCGCGGTCCAGACGGCGTTTCGGCTTGAAGATGCCGGGCGTGTCGATGAACACCAGCTGGGCCTTGCCGTGCATGGCGACGCCGCGCACGATGGAGCGGGTGGTCTGCACCTTGTGGGTCACGATGGAGACCTTGGTGCCGACAAGCTGATTGATCAGGGTGGACTTGCCCGCATTGGGCGCCCCGATCAGGGCGACAAAGCCGGCTTTCGTGTCCGATGGCATGGCCGACAGGGGATCGGGCAGGGGAAAGTCGAACCGGCCCTTGGGAGGCTGGTATCCGTTGTCCTCTTCATCCGGCTCACCGGCAGAGGTCGGGTCCTGGTCTTCGTCGCTCAAGGTTCTCTTATTCCTTCCAAACGCCTTCCCGGCGGAGCACGGCCTCGGCCGCGCTCTGTTCTGCGATCCGCTTGGAGCCGCCCTTGCCCTCGCCGGGCTTCAGGCCCTGCACGGTCACCGAAACGGTGAAATTCGGCTCATGATCGGGTCCGTCCCGGCTCGTAACCTCGTAATGGGGTGTCGGCAGGCTCTTGGACTGCGCCCATTCCTGCAAGGTGGTCTTGGCGTCCCTGAGCGGTCCGGACCACGATAGCATACGCGGCTCCCAAAGGCGCTGGATAAACGCCTCGGCGGCTTCGAAGCCGCCATCCAGATAGATCGCGGCGATCACTGCCTCGCAGATATCGGCCAGCAGGGCGGTTTTCTTGCGTCCGCCGGTCTGGGCCTCCGCCAGGCCGATACGCATGGCATCGCCGATACCCAGTTCCTGGGCGATCTCCGCGCAGGTCTCACGCTTGACCATATGGTTGAAACGCCGGGCCAGTTCGCCTTCGTCCGCCTTGGGAAAGTGATGATGCAGCATGGAGGCAATCGCCAGGCCGAGCACCCGGTCGCCGAGGAATTCCAGACGCTGATAGCTTCCCGCGACCGTTTCCGAAGGGGCGAGGGCGCTGGCATGCGTGAGGGCAATGCGCAGCAGCTCCAGGTCCTTGAACTCGTAATCCAGCGCTGCCTTCAGGGCTGAAATGGAATTCTTCTGTTGTAACGGTTGCTTGATCATGCGGCCTGCTTGGTCCTTCAACGGGGTCGGTCGCCGAACCGGGCGCTTAAAGCGTCCGGCCGATCCGCTCCCAGCGGACGCTCCAGGGCCAGGTCCAGATCTGCCAGGCCGGAGTTTCGTCCTTGATGGAGAAGAAGAGAACCTCGGCGCGTCCCATGAAGTTCTCGAACGGCACATAGCCGACGCGGCTCAGAACCCGGCTGTCTATGGAGTTGTCGCGGTTGTCGCCCATCATGAAATAATGCCCCTCGGGCACCTTGTACTCGCGCGTGTTGTCGAGCTGTCCGCGGGTCGTGAGGTCGAGCGTGTCATAGGAGACGCCGTTGGGAAGGGTTTCGCGGAACCGCGGGACCCTGCGCACGATGCCGGACGGGGACTGTTCGATATAGTCGTCGATCCGCTCGCGCTTGACCGGTTCGCCGTTGATATGAACGACACCCTCGATCACCTGGATCGTGTCGCCGGGCAGGCCGATCACCCGTTTGATATAGTCGATCGACGTGTCGGTCGGAAGCTTGAAGACAGCCACATCCCCGCGTTCCGGAGTTGAAGCGAAGACGCGACCGGAGAACGGACCCAGGCCGAAGGGAAAGGAGAAACGCGAGTAGCCGTAGCTGAATTTGGAAACGAACAGATAGTCGCCGATGAGCAGCGTGTCCTTCATGGATCCGGACGGGATATTGAACGGCTGGAACAGAAAGGTCCGGACGATCAGGGCCAGCAGAAGCGCCTGGACGATAACCTTCACGGTTTCATAAAGGCCGCCATCCTTTTCTTTCTTGTTATCTGACACGCTCATATTGTCCCTTAGACAGGTTGTCCGGAAATCCGGAGGGAGTAGCCGCTGTTCAGCGGGACTCTTAGCTCTTCAATCGAGTGGAAGCAATGCGGGGATGGCTTCCCGTGAATGGTCATACCCTTAAAAAACGGACAGACTGGTCCGTCGCGGACAGATCTGCAAAACACCGCGCCATTTTGTCTCGCCCGGACCGGAGAGAGGTCCGTTCGCGCGTGCAGGAGCCCGCCGTTGTGGCCGCAGTCGCGTGCGAGAAACGTCCGGCGCGCGCTCAAGCGCCGCCGTCGTCCCCCATCGCCCTGTCCGGTGCAGGGAAAAGACGGCCGTTCTTGCCGGCGAGTGTCCTCCGGCGACGGCGCTGATAGACCTCGACGCTCTTGAGGACGACCACGTAGGAAATCGTTCCCACGATCAGGCCAAGAGGAACCGCGCCGATGAACATCGGTTTGAGCATCGGCCACAGGGCGTCGAAGGACCTTTCCCAAAGCCCGTGCTGAAACTGCTGGTGGACCTGGTGCGGGTCGGCTCTCGGCGCCCGCCCGTGCAGAACCCACTGGCCGATCTTGTAGGTCAGCGCCCAGATGAAGGGGAAAGTCAGCGGGTTGCCGACGGAAGTGCCAAGCGCGGCGGCAATAAGATTGCCGCGAAGCACATAGGCAAGGGCGAAAGCGGTCAGGAAGTGAAAGCCGATCAACGGCGTGAAGGACGCGAAGGCCCCGGCGGCGAAACCGATGGCGATGGTATGCGGTGTTGCCGTCAGCCGCAGCACCCGTTTGCCGAAATAGCGCGTCGACCGGGCCCAGCTGTTGCGTGGCCACACGGCAACCCGCAGGCGCTCGATACGGGTCGGCCTATTTCTTCGACGAAACAGCATGGGGTTGAGGTGATCTCCGTTGTTCCAGCGCGTTCCTGATCAGCTCAATCCGCGGCTGCCCGGCTTGACCGCAGGCAAGGCCGCCAGTTCGGGCGGAAGTTTGTCCGGTTCATAGGCAGGCACCTTGTATTGCGCCAGGGCGACGACCGGAACGGACGCATCCGCTTCACCGCCCGAGCGGTCGATGAGACATGCGACTGCGAGGACTTCAGCACCAAGAGATTTCAACGAGGTTACCGTTTCCCGGCTGGAGAGCCCGGTTGTCACGATATCCTCGACAACAATGACCCGTGCTCCCTCGGGAAGCTCGAAACGGCGCAGGCGGAATTCGCCGTCCTCGCGCTCCACCCACATTGCCGGCACGCCGAGATGACGCGCGGTTTCGTATCCCGGAATGAGGCCGCCCAGAGCAGGGGAGACGATATAGTCGATCCTGCCGAGGCCGGAAGCCCGGATCTTTTCCGCCAGCGCCTTGCACAGCTTCTCGGTCTTGTCCGGATACATGAACACCCGGGCCTTTTGCAGGAACACCGGGCTGCGCAGCCCGGATGTCAGGATGAAATGCCCTTCGAGAATCGCGCCGGCCTCCCGGAACAGGGACAATACTTCGTCTCGTGTCATAAAATATGTTCCCTCAATCTGGTGCGCAGCTATCCGTTGACCCGGCTGACGCTTGAAACATTCGGTTTGGAACGCAATTGATTGATGATCCGGTTCAGATGCTTCAGGTCCCAGACTTCCAGATCGATGACCATTTCATGGAAGTCGGCCGCCCGCTGCATCATTTTCACATTGCCGATGTTTCCGCTGTTTTCTCCGATCACCTGGGCGATGGTAGCAAGTGAGCCGGGCTCATTGATCGCCGAGATCTTCAGACGCGCCGGAAACCGTTCCGGATTGTCGACATCGATATCCCACCTGACATCCACCCAGCGCTCGGTCTGATCGTCGAATTCCTTCAGGGCGGGCGACTGTATGGGATAGATGGTCAATCCTTCCGAAGGGGTCAAGATACCCACGATGCGATCTCCGGGAACCGCGCCGCCATCGGGGGCGAAGGTGACCGGAATATCGCCGGACAGACCGCGGATCGGCAGGGCGGGACCGTCCCCGCTTGCATCGGCGGGGCCGGAGACCTGCAGGTCCTGGTCCACTTCGCCCGGCGGAATGCGGAACTTCAGCCCCTGTCCCTTTTTCAGGCCGAACCAGCCTTCTTCCATCGGCGGCCCGGCAATGGCCACCCGCTCGTCCTGATAGTCGGGATGCGCCGACTTCAGGATCGCCTGGGCACTCAGGTCACCCCTACCGACGGCAGCCAGCAGATCGGCGACGCTGGCCTGGTGATGTTCGTCCAGAACCGCTTCCAGAAGATCTTCCGAATAGGCTTTCTCGGCCCGGGCGAAGGCCCGCTTGAGGATATGCTCGCCGAGCGCGCCATATTGCTTGCGCACGGATTCGCGTGTGGCGCGTCGGATGGCCGCGCGGGCCTTGCCTGTCACCGCGATGGTTTCCCAGGCGGGCGGCGGAGTTTGCGCGGGCGAGCGGATGATTTCCACCTCGTCCCCATTGTGGAGTTCTGTCACCAGCGGCATGATCTTGCCGTTGATCTTGCAGCCGACACAGGTATTGCCGATGCCGGTGTGGACCGCATAGGCGAAATCGATCGGCGTCGCGCCGCGCGGCAGGGCAATCAGGCGGCCCTTGGGCGTGAAGCAGAACACCTGGTCGTGGAAAAGCTCCAGCTTGGTGTTTTCCAGAAACTCCTCGGGCGTATCGCCCTGGGCGAGCAGTTCCGTGGTCCGCCGCAGCCATTCGAAGGCGCGAAAGTCCTCCGAGTAGTGGGCAATGTTGCGGCCGCCGAATTCACCGTCCTTGTAAAGGGCATGCGCCGCGATACCGTATTCGGCGACCCGGTCCATGGAAATGGTCCGGATCTGCAGTTCGACACGCTGGCGCGAGGGGCCGACAATGGTGGTGTGAATCGACTTGTAGTCGTTCTGCTTCGGCGTCGAGATGTAATCCTTGAACCGGCCGGGAACGGTCGGCCAGGTCGTGTGGATGACCCCCAGGACCCGGTAGCAGGCTTCGACCGTGCCGACGGTTACCCGGAAGCCGTAGATGTCGGAAAGCTGTTCGAAACCGATCGCCTTGCGCTGCATCTTGCGGAAAATCGAATAGGGGCGCTTCTCGCGGCCCTTGACCACGGCGGCCATGCCGCGCTCGCTGAGCCGTTCGGTCAGGGTGGTTTCGATCTCCAGGATCAGGTCCCGGTTGCGCTCGCGCAGGTCATCCAGCCGTTCGGTGATGGTTTCATAGGCTTCCGGATTGAGGGTGCGGAAGGAAATGTCCTCCAGCTCTTCGCGCATGTCATGCATGCCCATGCGGCCGGCCAGCGGCGCATAGATCTCCATGGTTTCTTCCGCGATGCGCCCGCGCTTGTGTTCCGGCATGTGGTGAAGCGTGCGCATGTTGTGCAGGCGGTCTGCCAGTTTCACCAGCAGCACGCGCACATCGTCGGCAATGGCAAGAAGAAGCTTGCGGAAGTTCTCCGCCTGATTGGCTTTCTGGGACACCAGGTCCAGCCGCTTGATCTTGGTCAGGCCCTCGACCAGCTTGCCGATTTCCTCGCCGAACAGACTGTCGATTTCCGCACGGGTGGCGTCGGTGTCCTCGATCGTGTCGTGCAGCAGCGCGACGGCAATGGTCGCATCATCCAGACGCAGATTGGTCAGGATGGCGGCAACTTCGAGAGGATGGGAAAAATAGGGGTCGCCCGATGCGCGCATCTGGGAGCCATGCTTCTGCATGGCATAGACGTAAGCCTTGTTGAGCAAGGCTTCGTCCGCGTCCGGATTGTAGCGTGTAACCCGTTCTACGAGTTCGTATTGACGCATCATGGCCGTAACCGACTCCGGCGACCGGCCGGGGCATCAGCAGGATGTACAAAAAAAACAGGCCGAAGCGCCAGCCGGGGCCGGGTGCGCTTCAGACCTGCCTGTGACGAAAAATCACACGTCGTCGGTTCGCTCCGGCGGGACCAGGCCTTCGAGGCCACGCAGAAGGTCTTCTTCGGACATGCGGTCGAATTCCACCGCGCCGTCGTCCACAGCATTGACCTGGGTGACCTGCTGCTGACCGGCGGAAGGAACGACCGGAACGGCATCCGCTTCCGGCTCGTCGACTTCCACAAACTTTTGCAGCGAGTGGATCAGGTCTTCCTTCATGTCTTCCGGGCTGACGGTCTGCTCGGCGATTTCACGCAGGGCAACGACAGGGTTCTTGTCGTTGTCGCGATCGATGGTCAGCGGAGAACCGCTGGAAATCATGCGAGCGCGATGCGCAGCAATCAACACCAGCTCAAACCGGTTTTCGACCTTGTCGATGCAGTCCTCGACGGTCACGCGCGCCATTCGACGTCTCCATAGGCTTAAGGAACTTGAAGAACCAGCGTATAGTGTTCACGTTTCCAAAAAGCAACCCCCCGCCCGGTCAGAGGCGGCACAGTTGCGGTTTTGGGGGGAGGCAGTTACTTTTGCCTGAATTCTCGCCTGTTTTTTCAAAGGGGCTCTCGCTTTTGCATTGCGGCACTCCAATATAATGGTGTAGGGCACTTCAACGGTCCGACAAAGAATCAAAAAGATCGTTGGAAAAAACAAGAAAATAAGCTGTCTGGAGCTGCAAAAATCGGCAGTTTCAGCACAGCAAATATGTGTTGTTTAAACCATTGGACAAGCCGGACCGGGCTGCGGGAAGCAGGGTTCGCCGTCACGGATTGAAAAACAGCACATATCCACTCGGAAAGGTTTCAAATAAGATGTTTGACGCTCGAGAGAAAGTTGCTTTGTTCATTGACGGAGCCAACTTGTATTCGACGGCCAAAGCCATCGGCTTCGATATCGACTACAAGCGTCTGCTGAAAGAATTTCAGGGACATGCGTATCTTCTGCGCGCCTATTATTACACGGCGCTGATCGAGGATCAGGAATATTCCTCCATTCGTCCCCTGATCGACTGGCTGGACTACAACGGCTACAAGGTCATCACGAAGCCCGTGAAGGAATTCGTGGACAGTGCCGGTCGCCGCAAGGTCAAGGGCAACATGGATATCGAGCTCGCTGTCGATGCCATGGAGCTGGTCGAATCCGTTGATCATATCGTGCTGTTCTCCGGCGACGGCGATTTCCGGTCGCTTGTCGAGGCGCTGCAGCGCAAGGGCCGCAAGGTCAGCGTTGTCTCGACGCTGAAAACCCAGCCGCCGATGATTGCCGACGATCTGCGCCGGCAGGCGGACCACTTCATCGACCTGGCAAGTCTTGCCAACAAGATCGGTCGCGATCCGTCCGAGCGTCCCGTGCGTCCGCAGATGGTCGCCGAAGTCGACGACGATGACGAGGACGACGACTACTAAGGCCGGCCCATGCCTCTGGCGAACGCAGATCTGGGACCGGTCGAGCCGCCTTCGAACTGTTCCGCATGCCCCCGGCTTGTCGCTTTTCGCGACGAGCTGAAGGCGCTTCATCCCGACTGGCACAATGCACCCGTACCGTCTTTCGGGTCGGCCTCGCCGCGTCTTCTGGTCATCGGACTGGCGCCGGGCATGAAGGGGGCGAACTGCACCGGCCGGCCGTTCACCGGCGATTACGCCGGCGACCTGCTTTACCGAACCCTGCTGGACTATGACTTCGCCGAGGGCACCTATCTCGCGCGGCTCGATGACGGCCTGATGCTGAAGAACGCCCTGATCACCAATGCGGTTCGCTGCCTGCCGCCGCAGAACAAGCCGACCGGCGAGGAGATCAGGACCTGTCGGCCCTATCTGCTGGCGACACTGGCCGCCAATCCCTCCATTCGCGCCGTGCTGGCGCTCGGACGGATCGCCCATGAGACCTTCCTGTCGGCGCTGGAGCTCAGGCGGGCGGGATTTCCCTTCTCCCACGGGGCGCAGCATGAACTGCCCGGATACGGCATGGACCTGTTCGACAGTTATCACTGCTCACGCTACAACACCAATACCGGCCGTCTGACGGAAGACATGTTCAGATCCGTCTTCGACAAGATCCGCCTGCATATTCCCTAGCAGCCGCGCTTTTCGCAGCCGTTCCCCAGGGGGCGGTCAAGTCCTGATATGCGCGTCCGCGTCGACAAGCACCCAGCCGTTCGGTCCCAGATGTTCCTGAGGCCGGAACCGGGCCTTGTAGGCCATCTTGGCGGAGCCTTCGACCCAATAGCCGAGATAGACGTAAGGCAGACGCAGTTTCCGCGCCCGGTTGATGTGGTCGAGAATCATGTAGGTGCCCAGCGCCGTGCGCTCATAGGCCGGATCGTAGAAGGAATAGACCATCGACAGCCCGTCGGAGAGCTGGTCGGAGAGCGCGACGCCCAGTAGCGGGCCTTCGCCTGCGCCGGTCAGGAAACTGTCCGGCCCCCGGCGCCGGTATTCCAGCACCAGCGTCTCGACATGGGTGTCTTCGACCATCATCGCATAGTCGAGAACGCTCATCTCCGTCATGCCGCCGTTCTCGTGCCGGGCCTGCAGATAGTCGCGGAAGAGATCATATTGTTCGGCCGACGGGCTCGGGGGAAGGCGGGTGCCGACAATGTCCGTGCCGGACTTCCAGACGCGCTTGAAGGATCTGGTCCATTTGAAATCGTCCACGCGCACGCGCACGGAAATGCAGGCCTGGCATTTTTCACAGGCCGGCCGGTAGGCAATGTTCTGGCTGCGGCGGAAACCGCCCTGCGTCAGAACCTCGTTGAGCGCCGGAGCGTTGTGCCCGACCAGATGCGTGAAGACCTTGCGCTCCTGTCTGCCCTCCAGATAGGGGCAGGGCGCGGGCGCCGTCAGATAGAATTGCGGATGATCCGTTGGGTGCCGTGTCACCGTTTTATCCCGCGAAACTTCTGGGTTCGATCGAAGACCGCAGAGCGGTGGTCATATCCCATTTCCGCGCCAGAGCCGAGAGGTCTGCCGCAAACCCGCAGCTGCGCCGGTCAAGGAGCGCACCGTCGCCTGCCGGGAGGCGCTGTACAGCTTGCCAGGGCGAAGGGGCCGGTCCGGGCAACGCGCCTTGCCGGCAAGGGGCGGTTCGATGGGGAATGATCAAGGCTCTTCGGTCGTCCTCCACACTTACAATCCGTAATACCATGGAGCGACCAGAGAGAAGGTCAACCATAAAATAAGGGCCAGCGGTGCGCCGGCACGCACGAAATCGATGAATCTGTAGTGACCGGGGCCCATGACGATCAGGTTGGTCTGATAGCCGATGGGCGTGGCGAAGGAACTGTTGGCGGCGAAGATCAGGCAGACCACGAAGGCCTCCGGCTTCTGGCCGATCTGGTCGGCCAGATTGATGGCAATCGGCGTGAACAGCACCGCGGCCGCATTGTTCGACAGGAAATTGGTCAGCAGCATCACGACGAAGAACAGCGCCGACAGCATGACCGGGGCCGAGGCACCGTGCAGCACGTAGACCATTGCCGAGGCAATGGCCGTCGAGCCACCGGTCACCTCCAGCGCCACCGCGCCCGCGAGCGAGGCGCCGACCAGCATGAAGATGCGGCTGTCGATGGCACGCAGGGCCTGACGGACGTTGAGGCAGCCCGACGCGATCATCGCGAAGGTTCCCGCGACTGCAGTCGAGACGATCGGCACCCAGCCGCTGGCGGCCAGCAGGACCACGCAGGCAAAGATGATCAGTGCGTGCGGAGCGTAGCGCCGCCGGGGCAGTTCCGCCGTCGACCAGTCCAGCAGCAGTACGTCGCGGTTGCCGCGCAGGCGGCCGATTTCGTCTTCCTTGCCGGCCACCAGCAGCACATCGCCGGCTTCCAGGCGGATATCGTTCATCGCCATGCGCGGCATGCGGCTGCGCCGCTGGATGCCCATGACCAGGCAGCCGGTATCGCTGTAGAAGCCCGATTGCGGCAGTGTCCGGCCCATCAGGCGCGAGGCGGGGGCGACCACCACTTCCGCCAGGCTGATGGAGCCGGGTGCCGCGGCCGAGGACTCACGACCGCCGGCGTTGCTGTCCGTTTCCGCTTCCATGAGCGGCTGGCGCCCGGCAAGGGCGTTGGCCAGCGCCGTACGGGTGGCGGCAACGATCACAGTGTCGCCCGGCGACAGCACCACATTCTCGAACGGCGGCAGGATCGGCTTCTGGCCCCTCTGGACGAGGCGCACGGTCATGTCCTTGAGTTTGGGAAACATGCCGGAGACCGATTCCACCCCCACCAGCGGATGGCCGTAGGTGATCTCGATCTGCGCGATGAACTGCTTGCCGGAAGTGGCCTGAAACTCCTCGGCCATGGTCTTGCGGGTCTTGAGGAAGCGCGGCATGAGGAACAGGACGTAGAGTGCCCCGGTGCCCGCCACGATCAGGCCGATCGGCGTGAAGGAGAAGAACGTCAGCTTCAGGTCGGCGCTCTGGGCGGCATAATTGGCGACCAGAAGGTTGGTCGACGAGCCGATCAGGGTGGTCATGCCGCCCAGGATCGCGAGAAAGGACAGGGGCATCAGCACCCGGGCGGGAGATTGTCCGACAGTCGCCGCGACTGCGGTCAGGATCGGCAGGAACATCACCACCACGGGCGTATTGTTCAGGAAGGCGCTGAGCACCGCGACGGTGAGCAGAATGGGGATCGCCGCCCGGTGCGAGCGGCCGCGGGTCATCCGCACGATCGTTTTCGCCGGACCCTCCAGTGCATCTGTCTGGAACAGACCCTGACCGATGATCAGCAGGCAGATGACCGTGATCAGCGCCGGATTGGAAAAGCCGGCCAGAAAATCGCCGGCCACAACAGGCGTTCCGTCCGGCCTGGTGACGGGAATGACCGAAAAGATGACGATGAAGGCGGCAACCGATCCCAGCGCGATGGTTTCAATCGAATAGCGCTCAATGGCATAGAGAACGACAGTCGACGCGATCACCAAGAAGGTCAGCGCCATTGCAATATCAACTGATTCCATTCACCTGCCCAAGGACATCATCGCCGAAGCTGACGAGTGCGTACTTTAAAGCAGGCGGCCTCGATATTGAAAGAGGCAAGTCACCAGAATGTCGTAGATACTAAGGGGAAAGGTCCGAGCGCCGCACAAGGCGGCGACCGGACGGTGGGGGAGCCGGGAAGGCCGGCCGGTTGACGGACACTCGTTGTGCGCCATGTCATGCGGACCGGGCGAAAATGTCCCGCCGGAGGGAACCTGCCGGCCAGGAGCGCGTTGATAAGATCATGAAGACATCGGAACCACTGCAACCGGCCCGCCGCCCGCTGCTGACTCTCGGGCTGTTCATTGTCGGCGTTGTCGGCATCGGGATCCTGATCGGAACCCTGTCCGCGCCCGGACCCTGGTACGAGGCGTTGCGCAAGCCGCCCTTCAATCCGCCAAATTGGATCTTTGCACCGGTCTGGACAGTCATCTACGTCCTGATCGCCATTGCCGGCTGGCGAATCTACCGTTTCGCGCCAGGCAGTCTGTTGATGGGCGTGTGGGGCGTACAGATGCTTTTCAACTGGGCGTGGACACCGGTGTTCTTCTCGCTCCAGCAGATCTGGGCGGCATTTGCGGTCATTGTCCTGCTGTTCGCGCTGGTTCTCATTTTCATCATCCGCGCCTGGAACGCCGACCGCATGGCTGCGCTGCTGTTCCTGCCCTACGCGGCCTGGGTCGCTTTCGCCGGACTCCTGAACCTCTCGATTGCCGTTTTGAACTGATCGGGCATCAGGGGGGTGACCTCTTAAATGAAGATGAAATGGTTTGAGGCGACCTGGTCTTCATCAAGGAGGGAAGGCGCAGGAAATGGCTTCACTCCGTGTCGTCAGCGTGCTTGACCGGGCAGGAAGCCCACTCCGCGCACGTTTCCTGACGGGCTGTATTCCTGTCGAATTAACAATCATTGCTGGAATGTTCTTGAACGGGACCAATTTCCGGAACGCCATGCGATTTCAGGTGCGTCTGTCCGCAGGTCGGTTTTTCTCCTACGCAAAGTTCTCCGGACCCCGGAGAAATTGACAAGAATCAAGGCCGAACCTCATTTGAGTTATTATATTCAAACATATGAATATAATTCGGAGGCTGAAATGACGCTCGACTGGAAAATTGGAGGGCTGGCTCTGGGGCTGGTCTTTTTCGCGGCGGTTCTGCTGGTCAAACCCATCGGGGTCTCGACTCAGTTCGTGATCCTCGACGGAGTGCTGTGGGACGCGGTCAATCCGGCGGCGGTGACGCAGACGGAAGACGGCTATACGTCAACGAACGCCTATCTTGCCAAATCCGGCGGCAAATACGCCAAGGCGGTCGCCGAACCCCTGAATTACAGTTTCGTCTTCGTTCTGGCCATGTTGCTCGGCGGTGCCGCTTCGGCCTGGCTGCGCGGTGGTGTCGGCGCCGAAGAGCGACGCGTGCCCGAACTCTGGCGCGCGAATTTCGGTGACAGTCCGATCAAGCGCTATGCGGCGGCCTTTGTCGGCGGCTTCATTGTTCTGTACGGCGCGCGGCTGGCGGGCGGCTGCACCTCCGGGCACATGATGTCCGGCATGATGCAGACGGCGGTATCCGGGTACCTGTTTGCTGCCGGCGCATTCGCTGCGGGTGTGCCGACGGCCCTGTTTCTCTATCGCCAGGAGGCCTGAACCATGGAAATCTTTCTTGCTCTCCTCATCGGCGGCGCCTTTGGCGCGGTGCTGGACCGCGTCGGGGCCTCCAACCCGAATATGATCGGGCGCATGCTGAACCTTACCGACCTGAGGCTGATGAAAGCCATCCTGCTGGCCATCGGCACCGGAGCGGTCCTGATGTTCGCCGGGCAGATGCTGGGCATTGTCGATGTGGGCCACATGTCGGTGAAAACGGCCTATCTGGGCGTCTTCGTGGGCGGTCTTCTGCTGGGTGTCGGCTGGGCGCTCGCCGGTTACTGCCCGGGCACCGGGGTCGTCGCAGCCGGTGCGGGCCGCCGGGACGCATTTGCCTTCATCGCGGGCGGTCTTCTGGGCGCGGCTGCCTACATGACAACCTATCCGGCCGTCAAGGCCACGGGTCTTCTGGACGCGATCCTTGGCGGAAACGCGACGCTGGGAATGATCCAGGGCACGGAGTATCCGGGACTGACCGGATTGCCCGGCGACATTCTCGGCATCGTTCTGGGGCTGGTCTTCGTTGCCGTGGCCTTCGTTCTGCCGGAGCGGATCATCCGCAAGGACACGCGTCTTCCCGCGGAATGATCTTCCTGATCTGCCAGCCGCGACTGAGACGTGCGTCCGGTTCTCCGCGCCGGTTTCGAGCGCGGAGCCGCTGTTGCAGCTGGTGAAGGTGGCGAATGACTGCGGCAAAGCGGTGCCGCAGCTTCGGTCCCGTGATCAGGTTCCGTGTGCCGGGGCCTCGTCACGGCGCATGGTCAGGACATCGACGCCATTGTCCGTGACGGCAACCGTATGCTCGAACTGCGCGGAGAGTTTCCGGTCATTTGTGACCACCGTCCAGCCGTCGTCCCCGGTCGAGATCTTGCGGGTGCCCTGGTTGACCATGGGCTCGATGGTGAAGACCATGCCCTTGCACAGCTTCAAGCCCGTTCCAGGCCGCCCGTAATTGAGCACCTGCGGTTCCTCGTGCATCTCGCGGCCGATGCCGTGCCCGCAATATTCGCGCACGACCGAACAGCCGTTCCTCTTGGCATGCCGTTCGATTGCGAAACCGATGTCTCCCAGATGTGCTCCGGGCCGCACCTGCTTGATGCCCTTCCACATGGCCTGCTGTGCAACCCGCACCAGGCGCCGTGCGGCAGGTGGCGGATTGCCGACCAGATAGGTCTTGCTCGAATCCGCAATGAAGCCGTTCTTTTCGAGAGTGATGTCGAGATTGATGATATCGCCGTCACGGATAAACTCGTGCGGATCGGGAACGCCGTGGCAGACGACATGATTGATCGAGCAGTTCAGGGCATATTCGAAGCCGTATTGCCCCTTGCTCGCCGGGCGGGCGTCCAGATCCACGGTGATGAAGCGGTCGACCAGATCGTTGACCTGCAATGTCGACATGCCGACAAGGTCCGTCCCATCGAGCATTTCGAAGACGGACGCCAGCAATCGGCCTGAAACGCGCATGAGTGCCAGGTCGTCGGGTGTCTTGACCATCTCAGGCGACCGCCAGATCCGCATGCGGCTCCTGGGCCGCCTCCAGCTGCATCTTCACGATGTCGTTGAAAGACAGGGTCGGATTGGTTTCGGCCAGCATGCCGATTTTCATCCAGAACTCGGCCTGCGCGTTGATGGACCGGCACATGACCGTACTGGCCCTGCGGGCTTCCTCATGCAACTCGTCTGCGATCTTTACGATGCCCATGGATGTCTCTTTCTGCTGATCTATATACGAAATGTATATGGTTCATATACAGATCAGTCAATCGGATGCGATCGATGTGTCCCGCATGAACGGCTCACCCGGGTCCTATCCTCATTCCATGATCCGGCGCGTGATCCTGATGCCATTCCAGAGGGAGGGGCCTACCCGCGCTGCGCCACATGCTCCCGGTAATAGGCCGAATTGATCACCACCACGCCCAGCACCATGTCGTGCAGCAGGCGCTTGCGGTCGGAGAACAGGGAGACCAGCAGGACAAACGGGGTCAGCAGGGAGATGGAGAACCAGAAGAGAATGGCGTGGACCGCCGCAAGCAGCGGATAGGGCCGGGCACCGTACCACAGGCGCATCTCCAGACCCATGGCGCGCATGCCCGGTGTCGCGGACTGCGGACCACCGAGGGTGAAGGCCACATAGAGCAGTGCGACGGCGGTCGGCAGGATGGCATAGAGCAGGAAGCCGAGGCCGAGGGTGAACACACCGAGCACGAATACCAGCACACCGGCGGCGAGGGTCAGGAGCGCGATCACGATCACGTCGATGAAGAACGCGAAGATCCGCCGGCTGCGTACGCCGGAAAACAGCTCCGGATGGCGGGCCGCTTCGAAGACGTCCTTGCGGACGTGATCCGATGAAGTTTCGACTGACATGATCCGGCTCCCGGTTTGTGGTCAGGTGAATGTGGGGCGCTTTACCGGGATTCGCAAATTTCCGGCACTCTTGCGGGTTCCGTCAGTCCATGCGCTCGCCGATTTCCAGATAGCGCACTCCGTAGCCGTGTTCGCGCAGGGCGGCCACGATGCGCTCGCCATGCGGTCGGTCGAAGGCCTCGAAGGTGACATCCAGCGTCGCCCCCTTGGCCGGCACGTTCAGGAACAGCCGGTGATGCTCCACATCGACGACATTGCCCTGCAGGTCGCCGATCACCGTGGCGATCTCACCCAGAACGCCCGGGCGGTCCGGCGTGTCGATGCGGATGGAGACCAGCTTTCCGTCGCGGGCCAGCTCGCGCACCACGATCTTCGACAGAAGCCGCGGATCGATATTGCCGCCGCACAGCACAAGGCCCACCCGCTTGCCCGCGAAGCGCTCCCGTTCGCTCAGAAGACCGGCAAGACCGGCGGCGCCCGCGCCTTCGGCAATCGTGCGCTGCAGGGTGAGATAGGCGTTGATCGCCTGTTCGATGCTGCTTTCGGACACCAGCAGGATGTCGTCGACGGTCTTGCGCACGATTTCCGTCGTCAGTACGCCGATGTCGCGCACGGCGATGCCTTCGGCGATGGTTGCGCCCTCGCAGCGGACTTCCTTGCCGTAGAGCGCGCCCCACATGCCCGGATAAAGCACCGTCTCCACGCCGATGACCTCTATGGAGGGTTTCACGGCCTTGGCCGCCGTCGCCATGCCGGAAATCAGCCCGCCGCCACCGATCGGAACCACAAGCACGTCGAGATCCGGCTGCGCGGCCAGCATCTCGAGCGCGATCGTGCCCTGTCCGCGGATCACATGGGCATCGTCGTAGGGGTGCACCCAGACCAGATTGCGGGTTTCCGCCAGCCGGTCGGCCTCCGCCTTGGCCTCGGCAAGCGTATTGCCGGCCAGTACCACGTCGGCACCATAGCCGCGGGTCGCGGAGATCTTCACGAAGGGCGTCAGAACCGGCATCACGATGGTCGCCGGAATGCCGAGGCGCCCGGCATGATAGGCAACGCCCTGCGCATGGTTGCCGGCCGAAACCGCGATGACGCCGCGCGCCTTTTCCTCCTCGGTCAGGCTGGCGAGCTTGACCAGTGCACCGCGCTCCTTGAAGGCGCCCGTAACCTGCATGTTCTCGTATTTGACGAAGACATCCGCACCGGTGAGCTGCGACAGGCGCGGGGCGGGCAGGCAGGGCGTTTCCAGCACCGCGCCGCGGATCAGGCCGGCGGCCTGGCGGATATCTTCGAAAGTGACGGTCTCGGGTGCGCCTGTGGCGCCGTCCGTCATCTTGCGTCCGCCAGGATGGAGGCGGCCCTGGGCGCGAAATAGGTCAGGATACCGTCGGCACCTGCGCGCTTGAACGCCATCAGGCTTTCCATCATGGCGCGTTCGTCGTCCAGCCAGCCGTTGACGCCGGCCGCCCGGATCATCGCGTATTCCCCAGAGACCTGATAGGCGTAGGTCGGCACGCGGAAGGTGTCCTTGATGCGCCGGACAATGTCCAGATAGGGCATGCCGGGCTTGACCATGATCATGTCGGCGCCTTCGGCAATGTCCAGTTCCGCCTCCCGCAGGGCCTCGTCCGTATTGGCCGGATCCATCTGATAGGTGCGCTTGTCGCCCTTCAGCGTGCCGGAAGAGCCGACCGCCTCGCGGAACGGCCCGTAGAAGGCGGAGGCATATTTGGCCGAATAGGCCATGATCTGGGTGTCCCGGAAGCCTTGTCCGTCGAGCGACTGGCGGATGGCGGCGACACGGCCGTCCATCATGTCCGAAGGGGCGATGACATCGGCTCCCGCCTCGGCCTGGACCAGGGCCTGCCGGCAGAGCCGGTCGACGGTTTCGTCGTTGAGAATTCTCTCGCCCTCCATCAGGCCGTCATGGCCGTGGCTGGTATAGGGATCGAGCGCCACATCGGTCATCAGGCCGAGGTTGAGCCCTTCCGCCTTGATCGCCCTGAGGGCGCGACAGGTGAGGTTGTTCGCGTTGAGGGCTTCCGAGCCGGTCTCGTCGCGCAGGTCGGGATCCGTATAGGGAAACAGGGTCATCGCCGGAATGCCGAGAGCCGCGGCCCGTTCGGCTTCGCGCACAGCCTCGTCCACGGACAGGCGGAAAACATCGGGCATGGAGGCAACGGGCTCGCGCACCTTCTCGCCGTCGACCAGGAAAATCGGCCAGATCAGGTCATCGACCGTCAGTGTGTTTTCGCGCACCAGACGGCGGGACCAGTCCGTCTGGCGGTTGCGGCGCATGCGCGTGCCTGCCAGAAGTGAATCCATATGGTCTGGGGTGATGGGCGGAAGCTGGAATCTGGACGGCATGGACCCTGTCTGCGTGGTGAGAGTGTTGGTGAATCTGCGTTGCCGCAAATGCGTGCCGCAATCTATCATGCAGATCTGCGCTTTCCAACATTCTGTAAAATAACTGAAATTAATGGAGAAAAAGAGTTTGTTTGACGTGTGCGTCAAATGTGCTTTAGTGCTGACGAAACATGCAGGAGACAGAATTCTGCGACAGAGAACCCGGGACGGGAGCCCCGGTCTCGACTGCGTTTGGGAGGACTATCCGTGGACTTTTCTCTGAATGAAGATCAGCGCGCCTTTCAGGACATGGCGGCAAGCTTTACCCGCGACGAACTGGCGCCCTTTGCCGGTCAGTGGGACGAGGACAGCCATTTTCCGGTGCCGACCCTGCGCAAGGCCGCCGAACTCGGCTTTGCCGGCATCTATGTGCGCGAGGACGTTGGCGGTTCGGGCCTGACCCGCCTGGACGCGGCGCTGATCTTCGAGGAACTCTCCAGGGGTTGCACCTCGACGGCCGCCTATCTGTCCATCCACAACATGGTTTCCTGGATCATCGACACCTACGGGTCGCAGGAGCTGCGCGAAAGATATCTGGGCCGGCTGTGCACCATGGACCTGCTGACCAGCTATTGCCTGACCGAACCCGGATCCGGGTCCGATGCGGCCAGCCTGCGCACCAGCGCCCGCGACGATGGCGACCATTATGTCCTGAACGGCTCCAAGGCCTTTATCTCCGGCGGTGGTGTCAGTGATCTTTATGCGGTGATGGCCCGTACCGGCGGGGAGGGGCCGTCGGGCATCTCCTGCCTGCTGGTGGAAAAGGGCACGCCGGGCCTCAGCTTCGGCGCCAATGAAATCAAGCTTGGCTGGAAGAGCCAGCCCACCGCGCAGGTGAATTTTTCCGATTGCCGGGTCCCCAAGGCCAATCTCGTCGGTGACGAAGGGCAGGGCTTCCGGATCGCCATGGCGGCGCTCGACGGTGGCCGGCTCAACATCGGCGCGTGCTCCCTGGGGGCCGCGCAGGCCTGTCTGGATCATGCCATCGCCTATGTGAAGGAACGCAAGCAGTTCGGCAAGCCGATTGCCGAGTTCCAGGGTCTGCAGTTCCGCCTTGCGGATATGGCCACCGAACTGGAGGCGGCCCGCCTGCTGCTGCACAAGGCCGCGCAGGCAGTGGAGGGCAAGGCGCCGAATGCCACCGGCCTTGCAGCCATGGCCAAGCGGCTTGCCACGGACACCGGCTTCAAGGTGGTCAACGACGCACTGCAGCTTCATGGCGGGTATGGCTATCTGCGCGATTATCCGATCGAACGCTTCTTCCGGGATGTCCGGGTGCACCAGATCCTTGAGGGCACCAACGAGATCATGCGGCTGATCATCGCCCGGCAGCTTCTGAAAGACTGAGTGAAGCGGTTCCCCTTACTCCTTGAAACGACTCCACAATCCCGTGAGGCGCCTAAGTGACCGACGATATCCTGTTTGAAAAACGCGGCCTGGCCGGATTTGTCACCCTGAACCGCCCGAAGGCGCTCAACGCGCTCAATCACGCCATGGTCACGGCGCTGGCCTCCCAGCTCGAGCGCTGGGCGCAGGACCCTGGGATTGCCCATGTGGTCATCACGGGCGCGGGCGAGAAGGCCTTTTGCGCCGGTGGGGACATCCGCAGCATCTATGATGCGCGCCAGGCAGGGCAGCTGGACGGGCTCAGCGCTTTCTTCCGCGACGAATATATTCTCAACGCACGGATCAAGGCCTTTCCGAAGCCGTATATTGCCCTGATCGACGGCATCGTCATGGGCGGTGGAGTGGGCGTGTCGGTGCATGGCAGCCACCGCATCGGCACACGGAAGACCCTTTTCGCCATGCCGGAAACGGGTATCGGCTTCTTTCCCGACGTGGGCGGCACATGGTTCCTGCCGCGCATGCCCGGGAGGACGGGGGTCTATTGTGCCCTGAGCGCCGGCCGCATGAAGCAGGGGGATGCGCTGGCCACCGGTGTGCTGACCCATGCGATCGAGGAGTCTTCCCTGCCGGATCTGGAACGGGCGCTCGAGACCGCCGGGGATATCGACGCGGCCCTGGCGCCCCATCTTGTCACGCCGGAAAAGGGACCGGTCAGTGAGAACGCAGAGCTGATCGAGCAGGCGTTTTCAGCCGGGTCCGTGGAAGAGATTCTCGACCGTCTGGAAGCCGCTCCGGACAGTTTTACCCAAAAGACCGCGGAAGCGATCCGGCAGAAGTCGCCCACCAGCGTGCTGATCGCCTTCGAACAGATGAGGCGCGGCGCGACGCTTTCCTTCGAGGACTGCATGCGGCTCGAATATCGCATCCTGTGCCGCATTCTCCGGGGCACGGACTTTTTCGAAGGCATCCGTGCGGTGCTGGTCGACAAGGATCAGACTCCGAAATGGACACCTTCCCACTTCAGTCAGGTGGACAGGGCGGATCTGGCGTCGTATTTCGAGGAACCGTCTGATGGAGATCTTCCACTTTAATCCGGGACCGGACCGCCGATGATTACCAGTTTTCAGGACCTGATCGACTCCCGCCCGCCGTGGAGCACCGTTCTGGTCTGGTACCTGCGCGCTATCGCGATTCTTCTGTTCGGCGGGGGCATCATCTACTGGGCGCGTATCATCGGCATTGTCGAGTGGCGCGGCCTGTGGTTCTGGGACATGCCGGTTGCCCTTCAGGGCGCGATCGTCTTCTTCGCCGTACTGGATCTGGTCGCCGCGACCGGCCTGTGGCTGACAGTGTCCTGGGGAACGGTCATGTGGCTCTTTCGCTGCGTCAGCCAGATTGTCATGCATACGGTTTTTTCCGATCTCTACGGCAGGCGCCCCTATGAGATCACGTTCTATCTGCTGACAATCGCGATCTTCGGCCTGCTGTTCTATCTGATGGAAAAGGAAAACCGCGCCGGGTCCGGCTGACGCGCGTTCCGGTCGTTGCCGGGAGCGCATGTTGATTCCAGGCCTGAGCGGCTCCGCACAACAGATTCAAAAACATCACGAATTTTCTTTTGGGAGGGAAACCATGTCACAGACAATCGGATTCATCGGACTTGGCAACATGGGCGGCCCCATGGCGATCAATCTCGTCAAGGCTGGGCATAGGGTGCTGGGGTTCGATCTGTCGGAAGCGGCCATGTCCGCCCATGCGGAAGCCGGCGGCGAGAAGGCGGCCGGGATTGCCGAGCTTGCCGGCGCCGCGGATGTGATCGTGACGATGCTGCCGGCAGGCAAGCATGTGCGCCAGATCTATCAGGGCGAGGGCGGTATCCTGGAAAACGCCAGGCCGGGAACCCTGCTGATCGACAGCTCGACGATCGATGTCGACAGCGCGCGCGCCGTGATCGCGGCCGCGACAGAAGCGGGCATGCCCATGGTCGACGCGCCGGTGTCCGGCGGCGTTGCGGGCGCCGCGGGCGGAACGCTGACCTTCATGGTCGGCGGGGCAGATGACGCCTTCGCGGCGGCCAAACCCTATCTCGACATCATGGGCAAGACGATCGTGCATGCGGGCGGTGCGGGCAACGGTCAGGCTGCGAAGATCTGCAACAACATGATCCTGGGAATTTCCATGATCGGCGTGTCGGAAGCCTTCGTGCTTGCCGAACGTCTCGGGCTGGACGCTCAGAAACTCTTCGATATTTCCTCCACCGCTTCCGGCCAGTGCTGGGCGCTGACTTCCTACTGTCCGGTTCCCGGACCGCTGCCGACCAGCCCGGCCAACAGGGATTATCAGCCGGGCTTTGCCGCGGAAATGATGCTCAAGGATCTCAAACTGGCGCAGGAAGCTGCGAATTCCTCCGGCGCGGCAACGCCGCTGGGGGCGGAGGCGGCGGCCCTTTATGCGCTGTTCTGCAATTCCGGAGGGGATGGCCAGGACTTCTCCGCCATCGTCAGGTTTCTGCGGGGAACAGCATAAACAAGATATTAATTGGCCTCTTGAAACACCTTTTGCAAATTAACCAATGATTCAGCGTGTCTCTTAAGCAGATTTTAGAATCGGTCGGTTAAATTGCTTAGTAAGGCGGGAACAATAACCGTCGAACGACAGGTACTTGAAGAGGCACAATCAGATGATTACAGCAAGCAGGGCAGTTGACGCTGTTGCACCCGGCCAAAGCGAAGAAGCGGAAATCAAGCCGCTTTATCTTGAGGCTCTGACGCTCGTCGAGCGTCTGCACAGACGTCTTCTCGACGTTATCAAGGATGAGTTCGATCGTATGGGCCGGTCAGATGTCAACAGCGTGCAGGCACTGCTGCTGTTCAACATCGGCGATGCGGAACTGACGGCCGGTGAGCTGCGGACCCGCGGCTACTACCTGGGATCGAACGTTTCCTACAATCTGAAGAAACTGGTCGAGACCGGTTACATCCACCACCAGCGCTCCCGCATGGACCGGCGTTCGGTCCGCGTCAGCCTGACGGAAAAGGGTCGGGAAGTGGCGAAGATCGTCAACGACCTTTACGAGCGTCACGTTCTGTCCGTGGAACAGGTCGGTGAGATCGGGGCCGAGGATTTCACGATCCTCAACAAGTCCCTGCGCCGACTGGAGCGCTTCTGGACCGACCAGATCCTCTATCGCCTTTAACGGCGATGAAAACGGCAGATCCGGATGGCACCGCCCGCTGGGCGGTGCTTTTCTTTGTGCTGCGCACCTGCATTTGCGCGGCCGCGCGATAAAAACATGTCGAATTTTCTTCGGTGAGCGCGCAGACGGTCCAACTTGCGGCCGCCGACATCTTTAGGTCACATTGAAATGGCTTTGTTCGGTGCCTCCGGCGATGTGACAGTTAAAAATCAAGCGATTTGTTAACTCCCTTTCGATAGTCTCGATCCCGGAGAAGCGGTCTGGCAAATATTCCTTTGCCTTCCCGCACGGAAATATGCGATCAGTTTTTGAATGACCGATTGGAATCGGCCGATCATTCATGAGTTGATTGTTCTAAACATGTCAGGGCATCCTGACTGCATGCAATCGAACGCAGGTTACTGCAGGAACAGGTCAGCGTGTGAAACGCAACAACATGGGGTCGGCAATGAACCTATTATCCGGACAGTTCGGGATAAAGCGTCAACACGGGTGGATTACGCGGCAAACGCTTGCGAGCCTGTGTGCCTTCGGGATTGTGGTACCCGTCATGGCAGGCGCCCAGGCGCAAGCGCAATCCGCTCATCAGCAGGTTGAATGGGCCGACAATTTCGATATCGCAACGGACACCATCAAGGAAGTGAAGTCGTCCGCACCGACCCTGTCGCCGGAAACCGCCGAATATATTTCCGTCGCGATCAATCGCTATCAGCGCATTGTTCAGGCAGGTGGTTGGCCCAAGGTCACGCCTGGCGGCAAATCCCTGCGTATCGGTGCGAAGGACCCTCGCGTCGTCGAACTGCGCCGCCGTCTCATCGTCTCCGGCGATCTGGAACAGCAGGCCGGCCTTTCGAACACATTCGATTCCTACGTGGACACGGCGCTGCGCCGCTTTCAGCTTCGCCACGGCCTGATCCCGGACGGGGTTCTGGGCGAGGGCACTGTGACGGCCCTGAACATCCCCGCCGATGTGCGCCTGCGTCAGCTTGAAACCAACCTGGTGCGCCTGCGCTCCATGTCCGGATTTCTCGGCGATCGCTACGTGATGGTGAATATCCCCGCCGCCGAAATCGAAGCGGTGGAAAACGGCCGCGTGCGTTCACGCCATACCGCCGTTGTCGGCAAGATTGACCGTCAGACGCCGATCCTGAACAGCAAGATCTACGAGCTGAACTTCAATCCCTACTGGACCGTGCCGGTCTCGATCATCCGCAAGGATCTGATCCCGAAGATGAAAGAGGACCCGCAGTATCTGGCCAAGAACAACATCCGCATCTACGACTGGAGCGGAAACGAATTGTCCTGGCAGCAGATCGACTGGAACACCGAAGAGGCGACCCAGTACCGGTTTACCCAGGATCCGGGTTCGGACAATTCGCTCGGCTCCGTGCGCATCAACTTCCACAACAAGCATCAGGTCTATCTGCACGACACACCGTCCAAGACGCTGTTCGGCGAAGACTACCGGTTCCATTCCTCGGGCTGTGTGCGCGTTCAGAACGTGCGTGAACTTGTGACCTGGATCCTGCAGTCGACCACGCCGGACTGGGATCGCTCCCGTGTCGATTCCGTCATCCGCACCGGCGAGCGCGAAGATGTGAAGCTCAAGGGCCAGGTTCCGCTCTATCTGACCTATGTCACCGCCTGGGCAAATGCGGATGGGGTCGTTCATTTCCGCGAAGATATCTACGACCGGGACGATCTCTATGGTACCGGGGCGCAGGCCCGTCTCTGACGCGCCTTTCCGCAGCCACGACCCGATCGTGTATGTTTACCGCGAAACGTCGGCCCTTGATCGGGCCGGCGTTTCGTGGATTCTGGGTGCCCCCGCGCAAGGACCGCTGCAATGAGTCGTGAGCCCAATTCCGGAGAGATCTACCTTGAATTCCGTCCTGTCGGCCGGCAGGTTCAGGTGATCGCGATGGATGCTGCGACCGGGATAGAGGTGTCCGCATTCGGACCGGCGTCCGCTTCCCAGGAAGATCTGAAACGGATCGTCGTCCGCAAACTTCAGCGCCGTATTCTGCAGGAACGTCAGGCAGGGGCGTCGCAGTCCGATCCGACGCTTTATTGAGCGTTCCTCCCTTTCGACGCTTCATTGCGGCGCCGGCCTGCACATCCGCGTGGCCGCGTCGTTTTCAAGTTGGCGCGCGTCGGTAAGCCCCTTGGTTCTTTTCCGGGCCTGTGTTAATTCCTCGCCTCGAGTTGGCTGGGCCGCCGGATACCGTCCCCCTGGACGCTGTCACGCCCGCGCCCGCCCGGAGCCTGGCGCCTCGACAACGAGGCGGACAATCCGCCCGGGCATCTGGAAAAACGAGCGGCTTGCCGTGCATTGGCGGGATGTTCCCGGGGATGCGGGGCGCATCGGAAAATTTGGCGAAAACACTTGGGCCGGAAACGAAGGCCAGAAACAAAGGATGGTGCGATGTCTTTGATGGAAAGCTCCAGTCAGTCCCTGCAGTCCGGATTCTTTACCCGCAGTCTCGAGGATGTCGATCCGGACATTTTCGGCACCATCGAGAATGAACTCGGCCGTCAGCGGCATGAAATCGAGCTGATCGCTTCGGAGAACATTGTCTCCCGCGCCGTTCTTGAAGCGCAGGGGTCCATCTTCACCAACAAATATGCCGAAGGATATCCGGGCAAGCGCTATTACGGCGGCTGCGAATTCGCCGATGTGGCCGAGACCCTGGCGATCGAGCGCGCCAAGCAGCTGTTCGGTTGCGAATTTGCCAACGTTCAGCCCAATTCCGGCAGCCAGATGAACCAGGCCGTATTCCTGGCCCTGCTGCAGCCGGGCGACACCTTCATGGGGCTCGACCTGAACTCGGGCGGTCACCTGACCCATGGTTCTCCGGTCAACATGTCGGGCAAGTGGTTCAACGTTGTTTCCTACGGGGTACGCCAGGACGATCATCTGCTCGACATGGAAGAAGTCGCGCGCCTGGCCGAAGAGCACAGGCCGAAGCTGATTCTTGCCGGTGGTACTGCCTATTCGCGTGTCTGGGACTGGCAGAAGTTCCGTGAGATCGCCGACAGCGTCGGTGCCTATCTGATGGTCGACATGGCCCATATCGCGGGCCTTGTGGCTGGCGGGGTGCATCCGTCCCCGGTTCCCCATGCCCATGTGACCACCACCACCACCCACAAGTCCCTGCGCGGCCCGCGCGGCGGCATGATCCTGTCCAATGACGAGGCGATTGCCAAGAAGATCAATTCCGCCGTCTTTCCCGGTCTCCAGGGCGGTCCCCTGATGCATGTGATCGCGGCGAAGGCGGTCGCCTTCAGGGAAGCGCTGCAGCCGGAATTCAAGATCTATGCCCGGGCAGTGGCCGAAAACGCCAAGGTGCTGGCCGAGGTCCTGAAGGAACAGGGCCTGGATATCGTCTCCGGCGGAACGGACAACCACCTGATGCTGGTTGACCTGCGTCCGAAAAACGCCACCGGCAAGGTCGCCGAAAAGGCTCTCGGCCGGGCGAACATCACCTGCAACAAGAACGGCATTCCCTTCGATCCGGAAAAGCCCTTCGTCACCTCCGGCATCCGGCTGGGGACACCCGCCGCAACGACACGCGGATTCGGCGTGGCGGAATTCCGCGAGGTCGGCCTGCTGATCACCGAAGTTCTGGACGGATTGAAGGCCGCCAACAGCGAAGAAGGCAACGCGGCAGTTGAAGCGGCCGTCAAAGCCAAGGTAGAAGCACTGACGGCCCGGTTCCCGATCTACGGGGAGTAATCAACGGGCTCGGTCAGGAGCTTTGAAAGATGAGATGTCCGTTTTGCGGCGGCGAGGAAACCCAGGTCAAGGATTCCCGCCCGACCGAGGACAACACCGCCATCCGCCGGCGCAGGATCTGTAACACCTGCGGCGGCCGGTTCACGACATTCGAACGGGTCCAGCTGCGGGAGCTGATGGTGCTCAAGCGCTCCGGCCGCAGGGTTCCGTTCGATCGGGAAAAGCTGATGCGGTCCGTACAGATCGCCGTTCGCAAGCGTCCCGTCGATCCGGAAAAGATCGAACGCATGGTCAGCGGCATCGTTCGGCAGCTGGAAAGTTCCGGGGAAAGCGAAATCACGGCGGAAACCATCGGCAATCACGTCATGGAAGGCCTGAAGGCCATCGATGACGTCGCCTATGTGCGCTTTGCCTCCGTTTACCGGAATTTCCGTGAAGCCAAGGATTTCGAGGCTCTTCTGGATGAGCTCAGCGATCCGGTAAATCATCCGGTCAAGAACGACTGACCTCTCGCAGACGGCTTTTCATGTCAGATATGTCCAATTCAGATGAGCGCTTCATGGCGGCGGCCGAACGTCTGGCCCGCCGCGGCCTTGGTCATGTCTGGCCCAATCCCGCCGTTGCCGCCCTGATTGTCCGGGAGGAGGCGGGGGGCGCGGTTGTTGTCGGGCGCGGCGTGACCTCGCGCCCGGGCATGGCCCACGCGGAAGTGAACGCGCTCAACCAGGCGGGCGACAAGGCAAGAGGCGCGTCCTGTTACGTGACGCTCGAGCCGTGCTCCCACTACGGCCGGACGCCGCCATGCGCGCTCGCCCTGACCAATGCGGGCGTCAGCCGTGTGATCGTCGGCATGCTGGATCCCAACCCCCGCGTTGCGGGGCGCGGAGTGAAAATGCTCGAAGAGGCCGGGATCGACGTCACTGTCGGTGTGCGCGAAGCCGCCATGAAGGTGCTGTATCACGGCTTCACGCTGCGCCAGCTCCGGCATCGCCCGCATGTGTTCCTGAAACTGGCCGCATCCACGGACGGCTATATCGGCCGGGCCGGGGAGGGCCAGGTCAGGATTTCCGGTGAGCTGTCGATGCGCAAGGTTCACGGATTTCGTGCCGTTCACGATGCCATTCTGATCGGA
Organism: Labrenzia sp. 011; assembly: GCF_003075075.1. Lineage (GTDB taxonomy): Bacteria > Pseudomonadota > Alphaproteobacteria > Rhizobiales > Stappiaceae > Roseibium. The sequence goes on from NZ_QCYM01000001.1 coordinate 37,605, forward strand.
TCGGGTACGGCGCTCGCGGACGATCCGCAATTGACCTGCCGTCTGCCCGGGCTGGCGGAGCGCTCGCCCGTCCGCGTGGTTGTCGATCGTTTCGCCCGCTTGCCCCTGGAGTCGAAACTGGTGCGCGGCTGCGCCGATGTGCCCGTGTGGGTCATCTGCGGCAATGCCGCCGACCCGGACCGGATGGATGCCCTGGCGGAGGCCGGAGTGAACGTCATCCGCGTTCCGGCGACCGAAACCGGCATTGAGCCTTCGGTGATCCTCAGTGCCCTGGCAACCCGCGGCATCACCCGGCTGATGGTGGAAGGCGGCGCGCGGATGGCGTCGTCCTTCCTGAAGGCCGATCTCGTCGATGACCTGTGTGTCGTCACCGGCGATATCGTCATCGGGGCGGACGGCATACCGGCCCTGCACGGCCTCGCTCTTGCGGATGTTCTCCGCGACCCCAGATTCAAGCGGGTCGATGCCGGTAAATTCGGACCGGACAGCTTTATCTATTTGAGACGGTGTGGAGCCTGACATGTTTACCGGCATTGTGACCGACCTCGGCGAAATTCTTTCCATCGAAGACATTCCGGCCGGAAAACGCACCCGTATACGAACCGCTTACGATACCGAAGGCATCGATATCGGCGCGTCGATCTCCTGTGCCGGCGTCTGTCACACGGTCACCGCAAAGGACAACGGCCCGGACGGGAACTGGTTCGAGGTGGTTTCGGCTGCCGAAACCCTGGCGCTGACAACCGTTTCGGACTGGAAGGCGGGCCAGAAGGTCAATCTGGAACGCTCCCTCACCATGGGGGCCGAACTTGGCGGCCATCTGGTTCTGGGGCATGTGGATGGTGTCGCGACGGTCACCCGGCGGGAAGATCACCCCGATACGGTCTATTTCCAGTTCCAGGCCCCGGCGGAAGCCGCGCCCTTCATTGCCAAAAAGGGCTCGGTGGCGCTCGACGGCACCTCGCTGACGGTCAATGAGGTGGACGGCCTGCTGTTTTCCGTCTTCCTCATTCCGCATACGCTGGAGGTGACGACCTGGTCCGCGCGCCAGGTGGGTGACCGGATCAATCTGGAAGTGGACATGATGGCCCGCTATGCGGCGCGGCTGGCGGAGTTCGCCGGGAACAACTGAAGACGCAACGTCACTTTTGATGGTGGCCGGGATCGTCAACCACGTTCGCAGTGGGGTCTTGCCGCCACCGGGCGATCCTTCATGAATGACTGGACAAACCGGGGCAGACGTGGTTCCTGTCGCGGCCTGACACTGGATGGTAAAACCCATGAGCTCTGCACCGAAACTGCTGATCATCGAAGCCCGATTCTACGAGGATCTCGCCGACGCACTCGCAGAAGGAGCAATCAAGGCGATCGAAGCGGCAGGCGCCACTTACGACCGGATCGCCGTTCCGGGCGTGCTGGAAATACCGGCCGCCCTGTCCATGGTCATGACGGCTATGGAGAACGACAGCGAACTCTACGACGGCTTCGTGCTGCTGGGTGTTGTGATCCGCGGCGAGACCTCGCATTACGACATTGTCGCCAATGAATCGAACCGTGCGATCATGGATCTGATCATTGACGCCGATCTGGCTGTCGGCAACGGAATCCTGACCGTCGAGAACGGCGAACAGGCGTGGGCCCGGGCGAAGGTGGATGACAAGAACAAGGGTGGGGCGGCGGCCGAGGCGGCCCTGCAGATGATCGCCCTGCGTGAACGGCTTGGAGTATAAGAAAAATGACCGGAAAGGCCGACCCGGAAAATCCGGCAGCAAAAACTGTGCGCCCGGCGAATAAACGCGGCGTGGCCCGCCTTGCGGCGGTTCAGGCCCTCTACCAGATGGATGTGGGCGGATCGCCGCTGACGAATGTGATCAGCGAATTCACCGACTTCCGTCTCGGCAAGGAAATCGACGGCGCCCAGTACCGCGATGCCGACGAACAGTGGTTCAAGCAGATCGTCTCCGGCGTGGTCGAGGATCAGAAGTTTCTCGACCCCTTCATCCATACCGCGCTGACCGAAGACTGGCCGCTGAAGCGGATCGACAGTCTGCTGCGCGCCATCCTGCGCTCCGGTTCCTATGAACTGCTGCGCCGCAAGGATGTCCCGGCCAAGGTCATCATTTCCGAATATATCGACGTCGCGAAAGCCTTTTTCGAGGATGACGAGCCGGGCCTCGTCAATGGTGTGCTCGATCGTCTGGCCCATGACCTGCGCAACGGAGAGTTCGACGCAGAAGGACCGGTCAAGAAGGCAGACGGTGCCTCCTGATCATGGGTGGGGACCGTCCGGACGAATTTGCACTCATAAGGCAGTATTTCGCGCCGCTGGCCAGTGATCCGGGCAGTCTCGGGCTGACGGATGATGCCGCGGTCCTGACGCCGGAAGCCGGGCTGGATCTTGTCCTGACGAAGGACATGCTGGCGGCGGATATTCACTTTTTTGCCGAGGACGCACCGGAAGCGATCGCCGCCAAGGCGATCCGGGTCAATCTGTCGGATCTGGCCGCCAAGGGCGCCCGCCCGCGCGGCTACCTGATGGGACTCGCGCTGCCCGCCGACTGGACGGAAGCCTGGCTGGAACGCTTCTGCAAGGGACTGGCTGCCGACCAGGCGGCCTACGACATTCAGTTGCTGGGAGGAGACACCATCCGCTCCGGCAACGGCCTGCAGATCTCCATTACCGCGATCGGTGAAGTGGAAAAGGGCCGGACGGTCCGCCGGTCGGGGGCACGGCCGGGGGATGCGCTTTTCGTTTCAGGAACCATAGGCGATGCCGCCGCCGGCCTCGAGGCACGGCTTCGGCCGGACTTCAGCCGGGGTCACGATCTGACCGAAAGCGAAGAGCTGCACATTCTCGATCGCTATCTGCTGCCGCGGCCCAGAACCCGGCTGGCGCCTCTCGTCACCCGCTATGCCAGCGCCGCCCTCGACGTATCCGACGGTCTGATCGCCGACTGCACTCACATGGCGAAAGCCTCGGCTGTCGACATGACCATCGATCTGGATCGCGTGCCGTTCTCCAGTGCGCTGCAGCATCTCAGGGTGAAGGCGCCGCAGGACTTCGCACGCTGCCTCAATGGCGGCGATGACTATGAGATCCTGGCCAGCGTCCCGGCGGAGGAGGCAACCGCCTTTCTGCTGTCGGCGGAGGTGGCCGGGTGTCCCGTGGTCCAGATCGGCCGGGTCGAGAGCGGCAATGGCGCGGTTCGCCTGACCGAATCCGGACGACCGGTGACACTCGGTTCACAGGGTGGCTTCCGCCATTTCTGACCTGTTGCTGCGGCTATCCCGCGTCTGGCACGCGTGATAGAATTCCCGCCTTGCCTGCAATGATTCAAGCCTTTCGAAAGACCTGCCATGACTGCCGCAACTCCGGACGCTTTTGTCGATGACCGTCTGGCCAGACGCAATGCACTGCTTCTCGCCCTCGCCCAGGCCCTCGGTGGCGCTTCGGCATCCATCGTCATCGCGACCGGTCCGCTTGTCGGTTACATGATGCTGGATACGGACAAGTCCCTGGCCACGCTGCCGGTTTCGGCCATGGTTCTGGGAACGGCTTTCGGCACGATACCGGCGGGCATCATCATGCGCCGCTTCGGGCGCAGGGCGGGCTTCATGGGGGCTGCGCTGCTGGGGGCGTTTTCCGGCCTCCTGGCCTGCTACGCGGTGTTTCAGAACCAGTTTCTGCTGTTCGCGCTTGCCTGTTGTCTGGGCGGTCTGGCCGGTGCCTTCGTCCAGCAATACCGCTTCGCCTCGGCCGACACCGCAAGCGACGCCTTCAAGCCCAAGGCGATTTCCTGGGTACTCGCCGGCGGCGTGCTGGCAGGTGTGGTCGGCCCGCAAACCGTGATTGCCACCAAGGATCTTTTCGAACCGATCCTCTTTGCTGGCACCTATCTGGCACAGGCCGGGTTGGCGCTGATTGCCCTGTGTCTTGTGGCCTTCATCAGGATTCCCGTTCCGCCCCGGCGCAGCCATGCCCAGGCCGGAGGACGCCCGCTGCGTGTGATCATGGCCCAGCCGCGCTTCCTCGTGGCAGTCGCCTGCGGGATCTGTTCCTATGCCCTGATGAGCCTGGTGATGACCGCGACCCCGCTGGCCATGATCGCCTGCGGCCTGACGGAAACCGATGCCGCGCTCGGCATTCAGTGGCACGTGCTCGCCATGTTCGGGCCCAGCTTTTTCACGGGCAACCTGATCGCCCGCTTCGGCAAGGAACGGATCGTCTCCATCGGCCTTGCCCTGCTGGCCGGCTGTGCGGTGGTGGCGCTGACGGGAGTCGAACTCGCACACTTCTGGTCGGCATTGATCCTGCTCGGTCTGGGCTGGAATTTCGGCTTCATCGGCGCCACGGCGATGCTGACCGACACCTATCGTCCGGAAGAGCGCAATCTGGTCCAGGCGGTCAACGATTTCCTGGTGTTCGGCTTCGTGGCGGCGGCGTCCTTTTCCTCCGGAGCGCTTCTCAATGTCTACGGATGGAGCACGGTGAACATTCTTGTTTTCCCGTTCGTGGTCCTGTGCCTCGGCCTTATCGCCTGGCTCGTTATGGCTGAAAGAAAAGCGGTTACAACCTCTTAAAGTTCTTGCGAAAGCAGACTTCGTCAGCGCAGCATAAATACTGCACCGCACCAAATAATACCGCGACGGAACCGCCCATTTAGTCGATGTGAGAGCTTGACGAAGAGCTCCGCTTTGCTGCTATCGTGTTTGTCCTTCACGCAGAGGAATCGACGTGAGGCACAGCCAGGCGGGAAAAAGACAAACAAAATCTGTCCGCCGCAGTTTTGGGAGGAAGCATGATCGAGCTTGTCGTCATCATTATTTGTGGCCTCTTGTCCATCGCCTATGGCGCCTGGGCAATTCAATCCGTCATGGCGGCGGACGCGGGCAACGCCCGGATGCAGGAGATCGCCGAGGCGATCCAGGAAGGGGCCAAGGCTTATCTCAACCGTCAGTATACAACCATCGCCATTGTCGGCGCGGTTGTCTTCGTGATTGCATGGTTGCTGCTTTCCGGCCCGGCGGCGATCGGGTTCGCCATCGGTGCGATCCTTTCCGGAAGCGCCGGTTACATCGGCATGATGGTTTCCGTCCGCGCCAATGTGCGGACCGCCCAGGCGGCGAGCCAGAGCCTCGGGGCAGGGCTTGAGATCGCCTTCAAGTCCGGTGCCGTCACCGGCCTGCTGGTTGCCGGCCTGGCCCTGCTGGGCGTGGCTGTCTACTACACCGTCCTGACCAGGGGACTGGGATACGACCCGACGGACCGCACGGTGATCGACGCGCTGGTCGCGCTCGGCTTCGGTGCCTCCTTGATCTCGATCTTCGCCCGTCTCGGCGGCGGCATCTTCACCAAGGGGGCGGATGTCGGCGGTGACCTTGTCGGCAAGGTGGAAGCGGGGATCCCGGAGGACGACCCCCGCAATCCGGCGACCATCGCGGACAACGTCGGCGATAATGTCGGCGACTGCGCGGGCATGGCGGCCGATCTGTTCGAAACCTATGTGGTGACCGTCGTCGCCACCATGGTCCTGGCCTCCATCTACTTCACCGGCGGGCAGGCCATCGAACTGATGCTGCTGCCGCTCCTGATCGGTGCAAGCTGTGTGGTGACATCCATCATCGGAACCTTCTTCGTCAAGCTCGGCAAGAACAACTCGATCATGGGGGCCCTCTACAAGGGGTTCATTGCCACCGCCCTGCTGTCGGCGGTCGCCCTTGCCGGCATTATCTTCGGATGGCTCGGCGCCGGGACCCAGTACACCACCTCGGGCGGATTCACCTTCAACGGGTTCGATCTGTTCATCTGCGGTCTCGTCGGTCTGATCATTACCGGCCTGATCATCTGGGTGACCGAATATTACACCGGCACGGAATATCGTCCGGTGAGATCGATCGCCCAGGCGTCGGTGACCGGCCATGGCACCAATGTGATCCAGGGCCTTGCCGTGTCTCTCGAGGCCACGGCGCTGCCGGCGATCATCATCATCGCCGGCATACTCGTCACCCACACGTTCGCCGGCCTGTTCGGCATCGCCATCGCGGTGACGACCATGCTGGCACTGGCGGGCATGGTCGTGGCGCTGGACGCCTTCGGACCGGTGACCGACAACGCCGGCGGCATTGCCGAAATGGCGGACCTTCCGGCGGAAGTCCGGGCCACGACCGATGCGCTGGATGCAGTCGGCAACACCACCAAGGCGGTGACCAAGGGCTATGCCATCGGGTCGGCCGGTCTGGGGGCACTGGTGCTGTTCGCGGCCTATACGGAGGACCTGAAGCACTTCTCCAGCACGGCGGTCGATGGGTCGATCTTCCAGGGCATCGATGTCTCCACCCTGTTCTCGCTCTCCAATCCCTATGTGGTGGCGGGACTCCTGTTCGGCGGCCTGCTGCCGTATCTCTTCGGCGGCATCTCAATGACGGCCGTCGGCCGGGCAGCCGGAGCGGTGGTCGAGGAAGTCCGCCGTCAGTTCAAGGAAAAGCCGGGCATCATGGAGGGCACGGAACGGCCGGACTACGGCCGGGCAGTGGACATGCTGACCAAGGCGGCAATCAAGGAAATGATTCTGCCGTCGCTGCTGCCGGTGCTCTCGCCGCTAGTGGTCTTCTTCGTGGTCAAGGCGGTGGCAACACCAGCCGATGCCTTTGCCGCACTGGGAGCCATGCTGCTCGGGGTGATCGTCACCGGTCTCTTCGTCGCCATTTCCATGACGGCGGGCGGCGGTGCCTGGGACAACGCCAAGAAGTCCTTCGAGGACGGGTTCACCGACAAGGACGGTGTCACCCACCAGAAGGGCAGCGAGGCGCACAAGGCGTCGGTGACCGGTGATACCGTCGGCGATCCCTACAAGGACACTGCAGGTCCCGCGGTCAATCCGATGATCAAGATCACCAACATCGTCGCCCTGCTGCTTCTGGCGGTTCTGGCGCACTGATCGCACTGGTGCAGAAAAGAAAAACCCCGGCCGCTTCGGCCGGGGTTTTGCATTAGAGACCCAGGCTCGGGTTCGTTGCGCCCCTGAGGATCTGCGTCAGGAAGCCGTAGTCGGCGCCGCCGGTTCGGGTCTTGCGGGTGACGATGTCGACGATCTTGCCGTCCTGCAGCGAGTAGTTGCCCAGATCCTGGACGTAGCCGTCCTTGTCGAAATAGACGGCGACAACGCGCTGTTCGACGATGTCGGGGGCCATGAAGGCCGTCGTCGCGGTCTTTTGCGAAATGTAATAATAGGCATCGCCATTGAGGCTCGAGGTCGTCGACGGGGACCCCAGCACCAGTTCCACCTGTTCTCGGCTGGAGCCGACCTGTACCTGGTTCAGCATGTCGGTGGTGACGACATGGCCATGCGTATAGGTGGATGTGAAACAGCCGCCCAGCGGCAGCGTGGCCAGAAGCGGAAGGATCAGGGCGCTCGCCTTGAAGTTCATTTAGGACGTCCCGTTTGGCCAGACCGGTCTGGCTGCTCTTGAATTTCGTTGCTTGGCAAAATCTCTATCGTGGGATAGGGCACATGACAACACCTGACTCGTGCGAAGACTTTGGAGACCGTCATGATTTTCGGCATGTTCCGCCGCCGCAACCGCGATGCCGAGCACAAGGTCTATTGTGAAATCGTGGCTCAAGCACGGCAACCGGTATTTTATAGCGGCTTCCATGTGCCGGACACGGTGGACGGTCGGTTCGACCTGATCGTCGCTCATGCGGTTCTGTATTTCCGGCGCATGCGCGGGGAAGGCAAGGAGGCTTCGGAGTTTACCCAGTATGTGTTCGACCTGTTTTTCCAGGACATGGATGCCTCCCTGCGTGAGATGGGCGTCAGCGATACCCGTGTGCCGAAGAAGGTCAAGGTGATGGGCGAGGCCTTTTTCGGCCGCGCCGATGTCTACAATCCTGCCATCGACGGCGAAAATGTCGAGGATCTGGCCGCGGCCCTCGGCCGCAATCTTTATCCGGACAACCCCGAGCCTGTCGCGCAGACGCGTCTGGCGCATTATATGCTGGCCTCCGCAAGGCGTCTTGGCGAGCAGACGGCGCAGGAGCTGATGAGTGGACAGATCAACTGGGCCGATCCGGAGGCGTTCAGGGATCTTCCGGTGTGAAGTCGTCTGAAATGCAAGGGTCAACGGCAACAGGAAGGAAGAACAATGACGACCAACAAGTTTCCCTATTCCTTCAAGGTGACCGCCGCCAGTGTGGTCGACAAGGACCAGACAGTCGTCGTGGAGCCGGATGCGGCCGGGCTGAAGGCGATCGCCGGGGCGTTCGACCTTGAAGCGGTCCGCAGCCTGAAGGCAAGGTTCACCCTGAAGCCCTATCGCAAGGCCGGTCTCAGGGTCGTGGGGCCTGTCAATGCCTCCATCACCCAGATCTGCGTCGTCTCGCTCGAACCGTTCGAAAGCGCGCTGGAACTCGAGGTCGACAGGACCTTCGAACCGCATTCGAGCAAGCCGCGGAAGATCCGGGATCTGAACGCGGACGGCGAAATCGAGATCGATCTGGAAACGCTGGACCCGCCCGATGTCATCATCGACGGGGTGCTGGATCTGGGCGCGGTCATCTGTGAGGAACTGGCCCTGTCGCTTGATCCCTTTCCGCGCAAGCCCGGCGTCGCCTTCGACGGCGGGGATACTGGGGCCGATGACGGGGAAGAGGAAAAGGAGCCGTCTCCCTTCGCGGCCCTTCAGGCGCTCAAGGACAGCACGGAAAGCTGAGTCCTGCCGACAGCAGGGGGGAAGGAGATCCGGTATTGATTTCGCGCCGCAGGCGTGCGTTCCTGTCGCGGATTTCCCGCCGGTTATCAACCTCTTCGCCTGCGGGGGTGCGGAAAACGGTTGTCACTCCCCTCAAAACCGTTATGTTCGCGCCGGATCAGGCCCCCGCCGGACCGGTGGGACATTTCGGGCGCGCCGTCCAGGCGCCGTCCTTGGTAGCAAAACGTTAAAAAGACCTTCTAAATGGCGAAAACGATTCCGATTTCATTGGATGCCATGGGCGGCGATAACGGGGCCGAAGTTGTTATTCCGGGTGCGGAAATCGCGCTCGTCCGCCACCCTGATATCCGGTTTCTTCTCTACGGCAATGAGCAGGTGATCCGCCCGCTTCTGGAAAAATATCCCCGGGTGCGGGATGCTTCCAGTGTGCATCATTGCGAAGTCGCCATTGCAATGGATACCAAGCCCAGTCAGGCCCTGCGCCAGGGGCGGTGGCGGTCCAGCATGTGGCGCTCCATCGAGGCCGTGAAGACCGGAGAGGCGTCCGTTGCCGTTTCCGCCGGCAACACCGGCGCGCTGATGGCCATGTCCAAGTTCTGCCTGCGCACCATGGCCAATATCGACCGGCCCGCCATCGCGGCCATCTGGCCGACGATGCGCGGAGAATCGGTTGTCCTGGACGTCGGCGCGACCATCGGTGCCGATGCGCAGCAGCTGATCGATTTCGCCATTCTGGGCGGTGCCATGGCACGCGCCCTGTTCGGCGTTCAGCAGCCGACGGTCGGGCTGCTCAATATCGGCGTGGAGGAAGTCAAGGGTCTGGAAGAAGTGCGCACGGCCGGTCGCCTGCTGCGCGAAACTCCTCTGCGTTCGCTGAAATACGCCGGTTTCGTCGAAGGCGACGATCTCGGCAAGGGCACGGTCGACGTGGTCGTGACCGAAGGCTTTGCCGGCAATATCGCCCTCAAGACGGCGGAAGGCACGGCCAAGCAGATCGGCAGTTACCTGCGGTCGGCGATGAACCGCACCTTCATGTCGAAAATAGGCTACTTTTTCGCCAAGGGAGCCTTTGATCTGCTGCGCGAGAAAATGGATCCGCGCAAGGTCAACGGCGGTGTTTTTCTGGGATTGAACGGCATCGTGATCAAGAGCCATGGCGGGACGGATGCCGAGGGTTATGCCTCGGCGATCGATCTGGCCTATGACATGGTGAAAAACGAATTGACCCACAAGATCGCCCAGGATCTTGTGCATTATCATCGCGGCCGTTTCGCAGAAGCCGCGCCGACATCGGAAGGTGATTTGTGAGCGTGATCCGTTCAACCGTGACCGGCTGCGGAAGTTTCCTGCCGGAAAAAATCCTGACAAATGACGACCTGTCCAAGATGGTCGATACGTCTGACGAATGGATCGTTCAGCGCACCGGCATCACGCAGCGCCATATTGCCGGGGAGGGCGAGATGACCTCGGACCTGGCCCTGGCCGCCGCCCGCAGGGCGCTGGCCGATGCCGGCCGGGATGCCCAGGACATCGACACCATCATTCTTGCGACGGCAACACCGGACAACACCTTTCCGGCGACGGCAGTCACCGTGCAGGCCGGTCTCGGCATCCATCACGGGGCCGCCTTCGACATCCATGCGGTCTGTTCGGGATTCGTCTACGCGCTGACCACCGCCGATGCCTATATCCGCTCTGGACTGGCCAGGCGCTGCCTCGTCATCGGCGCGGAAACCTTTTCCCGGATCCTCGACTGGGAGGACCGCACGACCTGTGTGCTGTTCGGCGACGGGGCTGGGGCTGTGGTCGTGGAAGCGTCCGAAGGTGTCGGTAGCAACGACGACCGTGGCATTCTCACGTCGCATCTGCGCTCCGACGGCCGCCACAAGGACAAACTCTACGTGGATGGGGGGCCGTCCTCCACGCAGACTGTCGGTCATCTGCGCATGGAAGGCCGCGAGGTCTACAAGCATGCGGTCGGCATGATCACGGATGTGATCGAGGACGCCTACAAGGCAACCGGACTGACGTCCGAGGATCTGACCTGGTTCGTGCCCCATCAGGCCAACAAGCGGATCATCGACGCCAGTGCCCGCAAACTGAAGATCGCGCCGGAGAAGGTCGTTACAACCGTGCAGTTGCACGGCAACACGTCCGCAGCCTCGATTCCGCTGGCGCTCGACACGGCTGTCCGGGATGGCCGGATCAAGAAGAACGATCTCCTGATGCTGGAAGCCATGGGCGGCGGGTTCACCTGGGGATCGGTTCTCCTGCGCTGGTAATCGGCGCTGCGGCCTTCTTGCGACAAATCTTAACTTGTCGCGGAGTTCTGGTTGACCGGCCCGCCGGGAGGCCGTACCGTATTGTATTGCGTCGGAGTTCTCTTGCAAAATCAGCCAGATCACTGGCGTCGTTGAGGAGGGGTTATGGGCAACCGGACTATTACCCGTGCGGATCTGTGCGAGGCAGTTTATCAAAAAGTGGGTTTGTCACGCACGGAGTCGTCCGAACTGGTCGAACGTGTACTTTCTGAAATTTCAGACTGTCTTGTCACAGGAGAATCGGTAAAATTGTCAAGCTTCGGTTCGTTTGTGGTTCGCTCAAAGGGCGAGCGTATCGGCCGCAATCCGAAGACTGGCGAAGAAGTTCCGATTTCACCGCGCCGCGTGATGGTGTTCAAGCCATCCAATGTTTTGAAGCAGCGGATCAATGATGCGCTCACAGGACAGGCCAGCAAATAAAACAAGACCGGATGAGTTCACTGGATAAAAGCCCGGACGCCTTCAGAACCATCAGCGAGGTCGCTGACGACTTGGATCTGCCGCAACACGTGTTGCGGTTCTGGGAAACGCGGTTCTCCCAGATCAAGCCGCTGAAAAGAGGCGGCGGCCGGCGCTATTACCGTCCGGACGACATCGAGCTTTTGAAGGGTATCCGGCACCTGCTCTATGGAGAAGGCTACACCATCAAAGGGGTGCAGCGAATCCTGAAGGAGCAGGGCCCGAGGTTTGTCATGCAGATCTGGCGGGAGGATGCCTCACCGCTGCAGGTCATCGCGCAGCCGCAGGCCGCGGCCCCTGGCAACGGCGGGCAGGAGGCCCGGACGGCGCCACAGCCTGCCTCCAACGGACATCAGGAAAAACTGCCGAGCGGCGTTCTGGCTGAAGCGGCTCCCGAAGCCGGCCATGGCTCCTCCGGCGGGCTGAACATTCTCGGAAGGCTTCGCGGGGAAAAGCCGGCCGCAGGCGTTGCCGCGGCTCAGTCCGCCGTCTCCAAGGACGATATCCGCCGGCTGCAGGCCACGCTGTTCGAATTGCTTGAGTGCAAGCGCACCCTCGATCAGGCCCGCTGACGGCCCGCGGCAGACCCGGGCCGATCGGTCCGGAACACCCGCCCTCCTGTGCGGCTTCGAGGCGCGTTGGCCCTACTCCAGTCCCATGCAGGACGCATAGAAGCTGGTCGTTGCCGGCCAGTCCGAAAAGATGCCCTTCACGCCGACGTCCCGCGCCAGCACGTCAACCACCTCCAGCATGCGCCCGTCGCCATCGATGGCGTCGCTCACGCTCTGGTAATACCAGCCGCCGCCGCCATTGAGCGGACCGGAGCGCTCCAGAGACCAGGTGACGATCTCCAGGCCCGCATCCCTGGCGGCCTTCGCATAGGCGGAGGGCACGATCCTGCCGTCTTCGAGGGTCAGCAGCATGAAGAGCGGCGGTGCGATGTAATTCAGCCCCATCGCCTTCAGCTCGGCCATGGACGGAGAGAATGTGCCCGGATCCATGGGGTCGAGCCCGCGGCGCCCGTCGAGATAGACCGCCTGCCGGCCGAACTCCGGCTCATGGCTGATCCAGTAGCGAACATCGTCGAGATCGAACGACTGCGGGTAGACATCTTCCGGCGGAATGCCGGCGGCCTTGTAGTCCTCGATCAGTTTTTGCGCGTAGGCTTCGCGGGTAAGGCCGTCAAAGGGCATGTCGACAGCAGGCCCCTTCAGCTCCGGCATGAACTTCACGCCCAGATCCCTGAAAAGCTCTATGGACTCCCTGTGGGACAGCAGCGTGCCGGTCCCCGCATAAAGGTCTGTCCGCCACGGTGCGGTGGCGGACATATAGGCGTCCACGGTGCTCGCGGTCTTGTCTGCTGCATCCATTTTTCCGCGCAGGGACTTGAATTCCGCCAGCGTGATATCGGACGTCCGGCATTCCGCCGATGCAGGGGCATCGCCCGAGGCCGGCGTGAAGCCTTGCGTGCAGGTCTCCGCCAGGTCGGTCGCCAGAATGTTGGTGGTCGTATGCAGATCGTTCTGGGAGTGGCGGCAGACCAGCTCCTTGTCCTTCGTGAAGGTGACATCGCATTCCAGAATGCCGGCTCCCATCAGGCTGGCAGCCCGGTAGCCTTCTTCCGTATGTTCGGGAAACTGCAGGGGCGCGCCGCGATGGCTGACGGAAAACAGCGTCCGTTTCGCCGGCTGGCCGATACAGGCGGCGAGCTTCTCCTTCAGTGGCCCTGCCGGCATCTGGCTGACGAGATAGGCCGGGCGCGGGCCGAGTTCGATATGCTCTGCCTGTGCAGGGCAGGCGAGTGTCAGTCCGGTCAGGGAGAGGGCGGCAAGGGCAGAACGCATCTTTTTTCCGGTAAGTCACGAGGGCGGGAACCAGGGCAACCTGGGCTTCTGTCGATATATAGAGGACCGGCGGCCCGGGGCAACAACGACTCAGGCCGCCTTCCAGCCGATCCTCAGGGCCTCGGGGCCGCGTACGGACAGGCCCCGCCTGTAGGTGACGGCCTCCTCGGCGAGTTCGATCGTCCGGAAGCGTTTCAGCAGGGTCGAGAAGATGATGTCCATGTCCAGCCGCGCAAGGTGATTGCCAAGGCAGAAGTGCGCGCCGCGTCCGAAGGCGATATGCCAGTTGGGCGTGCGGCCCGCGTCGAACCTGTCCGCATCGGGAAACTGCGCCGGATCGCGGTTGGCGGACCCGTACAGCACGCCGAACCTGGTGCCGCTCGGAAACCTCCGCCCGCCGATCTCGACATCTTCCGTGGAGTAACGGTGAAAGAAGGGCAGGGGAGATTCATAGCGGAACATTTCCTGGACCGCCGTCTTCATCAGGCCCGGCTCGGTGCGCAGGCGCTGCATTTCCTCCGGGAACCTGAGCAGCGCATGCATGCCGCTGCCCAGCACGTCGATGGTCGATCCGTGTCCGGCCATCAGGATCAGCATGGCGGTGGAGATGAACTCGTCATGGTTCATCTGCCCCTGCCGTTCGGCCTCGATCATCAGGCTCATCAGGTCGTCTTCGGGGTTGGCTTCCCGTTCGGCCTTGAGCTTGAGCAGATAGCGGTAGAACTCGGTGGTGTTGCGTTCGGCCAGCTCCTTGCGTTCATCCGAGCGGTCGATATCGAAGAACTGCACGATGTTTTCCGACCAGATCCGCAATTGCGGGCAGTCCTCGTCGGGCACGCCCAGAACCCGGCCGATGATGTGACCGGGCACATGGGCGGCCAGCTCGCCGATGAAGTCGATCTCGTCCTGATCGCTCAGATTGTCGATCAGCGTGTCGACATATGCCTGGATGTCCTCCCTCAGCTTGCCCACCATGACCGGCGTGAACAGCCTGAACACCTGCTTGCGCAGCCGGTCGTGCACCGCGCCGTCGCTGTCCAGCAGGGAGAATTGCACGAAGCGGGAATGATGCGGCATGTCATGCCAGTTTTGCGCCCGTTTCCGGGCCGCGATTTCCTCCGGTGCGGCGATATGGTCGAGAGAGCGGACCATGTTCTCGTCAAGGACGATTTGCGAGACGTCATCGAAGCGCGAGGCCAGCCAGATGTCGAAATCCTCATAGTAGGTCAGGCCGTTCCTGGCGCGCAGAGCCGCATAATGGCGGTAGGGATCCCGGGCGAATTCGGCTGACAGGGGATCGAAGCAAAGGTCTGTGGACGGCGTCATGGAGGACTCTTGAGGCAGCCAGGGATCGGATACAATTGTGATTCTTGGCAGCGTCGGGGATTTCGCCGGACGCTTGCAAGCGGAAAGCGCGGGGTCCGTTCCGTTTTTCGCAGTTATTCATGCTTTTTCCGGCGGGTGAGGATACCGCCTGGGGATAGCGAGGAAAGGGCAGATTTGACGATAACGGCGGGAGAACGGGATTCTTAACAGTTCGTTAACGCGGGGTGAGCCGATCCCGCTCAAGATCAGCGATTTATGAAGTGCGTGAGGCCGTTATGCGTATTCCGGAGGCTTTCAGGGAAGAATATCAGAGTTTCTTGCAGGAGACCGGGTTGGAAAACCCGAATCCGCAGGCGCTGCTGATGGAACTCGCCTCGCTCAGCATGGATGTCTACCTGAAGGAAATTGCCTGGCTGTCGGATTTCATCGGCCGGATCGAACGGGCGAAACGCGAAGCTGCCTGAGCGTGGTGCCCCCCGAACAGGAGCTCTTTACCGGAACCGTTATCTCCCGGTCTGCGGCAAGAGGATGCCAAAGGCGAAATTGGAGCATGGTTGCCGGCGATTGATTCCGCTCAATGTGCAGCTGTTCTTTCCATGCTCTCTGAACCGGGTGAATTCGCCCGTACTGTGGAGACGAGAAATGGTGCCGAGACCCGAAGCCCCCGGAAAAAAGCCGAAAAGCGGCAGCACGCCACAGGAGAAGCGCGAGCATATCGAGGATCTGCTCGACGAGGCCCTGGACGAAACCTTCCCGGCCAGCGATCCGCCGGCAATGCTGGAACCGGATTCGAATCCGAAACCCGACTGATCAGGCCCTGCGACGGGCGCGACCTGCCCTCTGTCCGGGCGGCATGCCGCCCGGACAGAGGGCAGGTGGAAATCACTCTCTTCAGGCATTTCCGGCTTGGGCTCCGACCGCAAGGGCCTGAGGTGTTCCTGAATGCCGGTAAGCGCCCGTGACACGCCTGTCGCTGCCGCTATGCCGGGGCGCCCCGTTCGGGGGGGCTGGAACAGGCCTGCCGCCGGATGCGATGATCCTTTTCGTTTTTCAGCAACAAGAAGGCTCCGGTCGCTTCAGGTGGCGCGGTGCGACGCGCCTTGCCCGGCGGCAACAAAGTGGAAAGCCTGACCCGAGGAACTATGGAAAAGACCGGAACCGTTGAGACCGCCTTTGCTCTGGAGGCTGGAGAGGTCGCCGAGAGATTGGCCACGCAGCCGGCGCAGGGGCTGACGGAGGCCGAGGCCATTCGCCGGCGCCGGGTCCATGGCCCCAACCGGCTCCGGGAACACAAGACCCGCAGCACGCTGCTCATCCTGGCCCATCAGTTCACAGGCATCATCGTCTGGATGCTCGCGGCTGCAGCGGTTCTGTCATTCGTTCTGGGAGATGTCGCGGACTCCATCGCAATCGTGATCGTGTTGCTGCTCAATGGCGCGATCGGATTCTTCACCGAACTGCGCGCGGCACGGTCGATGGAAGCACTCATGCGCATTACCGAAGTGCGCACGCGCGTGCGGCGGAACGGGCAGGTGCAGGAGATCAACGCGCACGAGCTGGTGCCGGGAGATATTGTCGTTCTGGAAGCCGGCGACGTGGTTACCGCGGATCTGCGGCTGGTGAACGTATCGAATCTATTCTGCGATGAATCCCTGCTCACCGGGGAATCCGCGCCCGTTGTGAAACAGACCGAAAGCATCGACCCCGACACCGCTGTCGCGGAGCGGACGAACATGGCGTTCAGCGGAACGGCGGTCACCCAGGGCCTCGGGGAGGGGATTGTCGTCGCCACCGGGATGGCGACGCAGCTCGGTCATATCAGCGCGCTCGCCGAGGAAGCCGATGCCGATGCGTCCCCCCTGGAGCAGCGTCTCGACAAACTGGGACAGAAGCTGGTCTGGCTGACGCTCGGCCTGGCGACGCTCACCAGCCTGGCGGGTATTCTGTGGGGGAACTCCGTTGCCGAGATGATCAAGACCGGAGTGGCATTGGCCGTGGCGGCGATTCCGGAGGGGCTTCCGGTGGTCGCCACACTGTGTCTGGCGCGCGGCATGTGGCGGATGGCGGCCCGCAATGCGATCGTCACTCAATTGTCTTCGGTGGAAACCCTCGGAGCCACCACCCTGATTCTGACCGACAAGACCGGCACGCTGACGGAGAACCGGATGTCGGTGGTCAGCTATCTCCTCGATGGCCATGACGTCGAGGTTGCGCGCGAGGGGGAAGAGGTTCCCTTCCGCCTGGCTGACAGCGGTGATGACACTGCCGGACCGGACACTCTGGACTGGGCTCTGAAGGTCGGTGTGCTGTGCAACACGGCCGAACCGGACCTGCAGGACGGCAGCGCCCGCATAGGTGACCCCATGGAAATCGCGCTGCTGGCGGTTGCCGCCCGGGCGGAGCTGACCCGGACGTCCCTTGCCGCGCAGTTCCGGCCGCTCAGGCAGTATGCTTTCGACCCGGTCCGCAAGATGATGGCGACGGTCTTTTCCTGCAATGGCGACATCCTTTATGCGGTCAAGGGCGCACCCGAATCCGTGCTCGAGGTGTCCCGGTCGGTTCTTGCGGACGGCGGCCCGCGGGAGATGAGCGCGCAGGATCTGGCGCAATGGCGCGCGCGCAGCGATCTCGCGGCAGGCAGAGGGCTGAGGGTTCTGGCCCTGGCCATGAAGACGGCGGCAACGGAAGGCGAAGACCCCTACGAGGGGCTGACGCTGGTCGCGCTGGTCTGCTTTCTCGATCCCCTGCGCGAGGATATTCCCGCGGCCATCCGGGCAAGCCAGCATGCGGGCGTGCGCGTCGTGATGATGACCGGGGATCATGCGGACACCGCCGCCAAGATCGCCGAGGAAGCCGGTCTCGGCGCCGGGCCGCTCAAGGTGCTGACGGGGCGCGAGCTTGCCGGTATCGATCCCGAAACCGCCGACGCGGAAACCCGTGAGAGCGTGCTTCAGACAGACGTTTTCGCACGCGTGGCGCCGGATACGAAACTCAAGCTGGTGTCGCTTTTTCAGGATCAGGGGCATGTGGTCGCCATGACGGGCGACGGTGTCAACGACGCGCCGGCGTTGAAAAAGGCGGATATCGGCATTGCCATGGGGCTGCGTGGCACGCAGGTGGCCCGCGAGGCTTCCGACATCGTTCTGAAGGACGACGCCTTCGCGACGATCATCGCGGCCATGCGCCAGGGACGGACGATCTTCGAAAACATCCGCAAATTCGTGGTCTACTTGATGTCCTGCAATGTCAGCGAAATCCTGATCGTCGGCATTGCCGTCGGCGTCGGCCTGCCGGCTCCGCTCCTGCCTCTGCAGATCCTGTTCCTGAATCTCGTCACGGATGTCTTTCCCGCCTTCGCGCTGGGGCTCGGCCGGGGAGACGACGAAACCATGTCGGAACCTCCCCGGGATCCGAGCGAGCCGATCATAGACAGGACGCGATGGATCCTGATCGGGCTGCTGGGCGGGGCGATCACCCTGGCCACGCTCGCGGCCTTCACGCTGGCGCTTTTTTACTTTGACCTGGGAACGGAGAGCGCGGTGGTCGTTGCGTTTCTGACCCTTGCCCTGGGGCAGCTGTGGAACGTGTTCAACGTCCGCCGACCCTCCCTGTCCATCGTCCGCAATGATGTCAGCCGCAATCCATATGTCTGGGGCGCCCTGGCGCTCTGTCTCGGCCTCCTGGGTATTGCGATGGGACATCCCGCCCTTGCCGATGTTCTTGGCCTTCACTGGCCAGGCACGGAGGGGATGCTTCTCGCTGTCTCGATGAGCTTTCTACCCCTTGTCGTCGGTCAGAGTTTCCTGGTGCTGTCCTGTCTGCGACAAGCGCCCGCCGAGCCCGCATCCTCCGCCGGCGGAAGGGAGCGTTGAGCAAGGCGCCCGCAGCTTTGTGACAGGGCCTGTTGGGACCATCCACCGCGTTCGGGCGCGGCGGAAAGCCGCAATGCGGCGGGGGCCGGCCCCTTTGCCAGGACCGTGCCGCCGCGTCCCTTGACTTCCGTATCGGCTGACGCCAAGCTCGCAGCATGTTGTTCGAGCCGCTCCATTTGAATTTCAATCGGGTATGCCCCATCCCGGGCATTTAACCCCCGGCTCGGTCGCGTCGCGCCAGCCGCGGGGCACAGGCGGTTGACCTGATTGACGGTCAACAGGAACACAAGCGACATCACCCCCGAAAATCAGGACGACAACAACGCCACAGGTGCATCTGCAGCAAGCGTGGCAAGGAGGCCGGGATGGCTCCCCAGAAAAAGAAACACCGCAAACCCGCCATAACGGTGACCCGATCCGAGCACGAGCGGCTGTCGCTGCTGGCCGAAACCCATGCAGCGCGCGATGAGGACCTTGCCGAGGTGCTGCTGGGAGAACTCGACCGGGCACGCATTGTCGATGATACCCGCATTGCCGCAACCGTCGTGCGCATGGGGTCGGCCCTTCGCTTCACCAGTGACCTTGGCGAAGACCGGCATGTCACCCTCGTCTTTCCGGGCGAGGCGGATATCGCCGAAGGAAAGGTGTCTATCCTGACGCCCATAGGCGTGGCGCTGATCGGTCTGTCCGAGGGGCAGTCGATCGACTGGGAGGATCGCGGTGGCCGGGTCCACCGTCTGACCGTGCAATCTGTCGGCGTGCCGCAGGAGGCGCCGGACCTTGCCGAGCCCGCCGCGCTTCGGGTCTCGTGATGACGAGGCTCGGGCCAAGGCCCCGCCTCGCGCTGTTCGGAGGATGTCTCATCGCAGGACTTTAGCCCCTGCGCCCATGGGCCAGGGGACTCTCAAGAATCCGATCCAATCTATCCGCCCCTCGACGGGGCGACGGAGACCTGCGATGTCAAAAGAGACCTGCATTCTCACCACCAAGGATTTCACCGTTCTGGAGGCCATGCGGAACCGCTGTGCCAGCCGGGAGGACCCGCTTGCGGCGATCCTGACGCGGAAACTGGACGGCGTTCAGGTCGTGTTCCGGGAGGACCTGCCTGCGAATATCGCCAGCGTGAACAGCCGCATCACCTATGTGGTCAACACCGGCGATTCCGATACCCGCGTCCTGTCCCTGGAGCGCATGGTGGCGCCTGTCGGCATGTTCCTGCCGATAACCACCCTACGCGGCCTGGCTTTGCTCGGGCTTGCGGAGGGGCAGGAGTTCGTCCTGAGGACCGATCAGGGCGTCCGTGAGACGATCCTGCTGGAGAAGGTGCACTATCAGCCGGAAGCGGCGCGGCGGGAAAAAACAGCCGGAGCTGATCCATCCGCGCGCCCTGTACGACGGCAGAGGCCTGTGCTGAAGCTGGTTCGCGGTGGCGCGCACGACAAGGCCCGGGATTTGCGGGCCGTTCCGGATGGTCACGACGATCCCGGCCCCTCCGTGGCCTGATGCCGGGAACCATTTGCGCCGGAGCATTCTGCTGAAACGATCCGCGCCGCGCCACTCATTGGCGCGGTTGCGGGACAAGAGTGTGGGCGTCATGCCCATGATTGCATATGCGGACTAACAAACGGCTACTGCGTGTAAGTTTTACCGATGGAGTTAGTTGGCTAAAATTCCAGTAAACCTGAAAAAACGAACCTGACCGGTCGCCGGTAGGGCGGTCTTCCGAAACGAGGCCATTTCTTTTGTCCTACCCCCCAGGCCAGTAGGCCTCCAGGATTGACGGGTCGGTCTCCATATGGCCGGCACCGATCAGTTGCAGGCAATAGGGACCAGACGACGTAAGGAAAACATCTGCTTGCACAGCGTCCAGCGGTTCACTTGAGCCACTTGTCGATATTCATGTCCTTGACCATCTGGTCCTTGTGCAGATTTATGTCGTCCTCGATGCGATCGAGCTCGTTATAAAGGTCGGATGACGGAGAGATCGGGGGGAGATAGCGGACGGTGATTTCTCCCGCGTGAATCACATTGTATTTGGAGTTCCAGAAAACACCGGTGTTCAGAACCACGGGGACAAGCGGATAACCGGTTGCTTTCTGTATGGCGGACAGGCCTCTTTCGTATTTCTGACGGCCATAAACGGGAGCGCGCGTGCCTTCGGGAAAGATCGCGATGGTTCTGCCTTCCTGAGCGGAGAGTTTGGATCCCTTGATGATGCTGCGAATGTTCGTGCCGGGCTGGTCCCGGATGACCTTCATCATGGGAGAGCGGCGCAGGTACCAACCGAACACCGGAATTTGGTAGAGGCTGTCCTTGGCAATAATGTTCACATCCGGAAACAGGATCAGGAAAGCGATCGTCTCCCAGACAGACTGGTGATTTGAGACGATGATGATGGGCTCTTCGGGCAGGTGTTCCTGGCCTTCGACCTTGTAGGTCAGCCTCAGCACGTACCGGCACAGGAACAGAAACCCATGCGCCCAGCGCCTGCTCAGCCATCGGATGGTGCGTGGCCGAAGCGTTACGAGTGCGTCCCACAGGATGGGCAACCCGAAAAGGGCCGTCCAGGCTGCCAACAGAACGATGAAGATTTTGGTGCGGACATATTGCATCACAGCAGAACGGCTCTTGGACAGTTTTCCGTGTTGTAGACAGTGTGCCAGTGTGTTCGTGGCGGATCGTGCCGACATTATAATTCGCAAAACTGGCCTCGATTGATTTTTTTGTTGAACATGTGCGGCGCTTCCTGAATTCGCGGATCGAGCTGTGGTTGAATTCGCGTGACGACCCATGTTGCCATTGCCGGGTCGTTGGTTGCACCGCTGAAGAAAACCGTGGTGATGGCTTGTACATAGCTTAATTCCGGCGGACTTCGGGATGCCGGAGTGCTTCTTTTTCCGGGCATTCCTGAAAGAAAAAGCGTCCATGCCCCCCAGGGAAACTGTGAGGGACTGGCCCGCAGCCGCGTTTTCTTACGCCATTTGGAAACGGTCTTCGAACATGCCGGCGCGCCGGCTCCTGACAGCATGCCATTCGCGCACGGAACGTTTCCATTGCTTGGACGTAGCATCGGGCGCCGGATAAATCAATTTCGCTGTCGTCCCGCCACTTGGAAAGAGGCCATCACAGAGGGATAGTGTCTCCGCCGAATCCGGGCACGTCGAAAAGGTAACGTGGCTGAATGCGCTTGGGCTCATCCGAAATCTAGATACCCACCGAAGTTGGGGCTCAACATCCCGGAGCGGGAGCAACAGCATGTCCAATCGGAAATTGATGGCCAGAAAGGCCAGATTTCAGACAATGAAATCATTTGCCTGAAATGGTCGGGCAGGCCGGATTTGAACCGACGACCCCTTCACCCCCAGTGAAGTGCGCTACCAGGCTGCGCTACTGCCCGAACGGCTTCTACCTAGCTTGTTCGTCTGCCGAGCGCAAGCGGCTTGTTGCTCAGGTTGTCCACCGGGCTGACTGACGGGCCGTGCGGCTGGCGAAAAGCTGTTTGCGGTGCCGTCTGCGTTCCATCGCATCCGTGGCGATCATGCCCCAGGCAAGCCCGTAGAGCATGTACATATGCCGCCAGTGGTCGGTGTCGATGAACACCGAAAGAACCAGATGGGCGCCGAAAACCGCGAAGATCGACTGGGTGAAGGCCGTCCACGGCCGCGACTTGAACAGCAGCGGCACCAAGGCGGCGAGGGTCCACAGTGCCAGAATGATATAGACGGTGCCGCCGAGCCAGCCGTAGGTCGTGAACCCCTTAAGGTAGACATTGTGCTCGTCTTCCGGAAAATACTTGTTGAATTCCAGTGCGCCGATGCCGAGGGGATGGTCCATGACCATCTGGAAGCCGAGCGAGTAGCGGGCGAAGCGGCCGAGGCGGGCGCCGTCATATTCCTGGACGAGTCTGGCCCGCTGGCTGAACATCTCCGCGACGCTGTCGATGGACAGGGCTGCCGCGATCAGGGCGACGACGG
The DNA here is from genome assembly GCF_003075075.1 of Labrenzia sp. 011. GTDB lineage: Bacteria > Pseudomonadota > Alphaproteobacteria > Rhizobiales > Stappiaceae > Roseibium. Next base: position 60,113 of record NZ_QCYM01000001.1, read on the forward strand.
CCAGGGTCCCGGTCACGCCCAGAAAGATCAGCCGCGCGCGCCGCCTGGGTGTCTGTTCCGTAATCAGCGCCAGCAGATAGACCGTCAGGACGGCGGCCACCAGAAGCCCCCAGGCCCCGCGCGAGAAACTCAGGAAAACGGCGAGCAGCAGGATGGCGAGCGGCACCAGCAGGTGCAGGTTTCTCAGGACGGAGTCCTTCAGGAGCCGCTGCAGCAGCAGGACGGTCGGCAGGACGAGAAACGGGCCGAAGACATTCGGGTCCTGAAAGGTGCCGCGCGCCCGGTCATACAGCGTGAAATAGCCGGCGCCGGGGAACAGCTGGAAATAGCCGGCGATGCCGATGGCCGCGACCAGCACCGCGCTGATGGTGTACCCGCTCTGGATGATCCGGAACCTGTCCGGATCATCTGCCAGCACCGCGGCGTAGAAGATGGCCGTGACCGCCAGAAAGCCGGAGATGGCGATATACATCATCGCTTCGCCCATTTCCCGGGCGAGGGGAATGGAGGCCATGCCACCGGCGATATAGAGCATCAGGCAGATGATCAGCGGGCCGAATTCGCGCCGCAGCTTGAGACCGCAGGCGAGCCAGACGACGGTGACCAGCGCCATGTAGAGTTCATAGGGCGCGGGTTCCTCGATGACGAAGCCCGACAGGAACGCCGCCAGCCACAGGGCGCCGTTGCCCAGGCTTCTGGCCGGGAGACCGGCCGGCGCGCGCGCAAGATGCGGGCCGCCATAAGGGCCGGCCGCGATGCTCAATAGGCGTTCTCCGTATCGAACAGCCGGAAGGGCGTTATCATCAGGATTTTCAGATCGAACAGGATCGACCAGTTCTCGATGTAGTAGACATCGCATTCCACGCGATGCTGGATCTTTTCCGGCGTGTCCACCTCGCCGCGCCAGCCGTTGATCTGCGCCCAGCCGGTAACACCGGGTTTGACCTTGTGACGGGCGAAATAGCCGTCGACCACATTGTCCCAGGACTTGTTGTCGGTATGGGCATTGACCGCATGGGGGCGCGGGCCGACCAGGGACAGCTTGCCTGTCAGCACGTTGAAGATCTGCGGCAGTTCATCGATCGATGTCTTGCGGATGAACCGGCCAACCCTTGTCACGCGCGGATCTCCCTTCGTCACGGCCTTCTTCGCTTCCGGATCGGCCTGTTCCACATACATGGAGCGGAACTTCAGGATTTCTATGATCTCGTTGTTGAAGCCATAGCGTTTCTGACGGAAAAGGACCGGTCCCTTGCTGTCCAGCTTGATGGCGATAGCCGCGGCGATCATCACCGGGAACAGTGTCACCAGTGCGATCGTCGCGAACACCAGGTCGAAGATCCGCTTGGCGAGCAGATCCCAGTCGGCGATCGGCTTTTCGACCACGTCGACGAACGGCACCGTACCGATGAAGGAGGCGCCGCGGTTACGGAAGCGGACCTTGTCCGTATGGGCGGACAGACGGATGTCGACCGGCAGGACCCAGAGTTTGCGCAGCAGCTCCAGTACCCGCTTTTCCGCGCGCAGGGGAATGCAGACGATCAGCATGTCGATGCGGGCGAGGCGGGCGAACTCGACCAGCGCGTTGATGTTGCCGAGTTTGGGGTAGCCTGCCACCACCGGCGGCGAGCGGTCGTTGGACCGGTCGTCGAAGATGCCGCAGATGCGGATGTCGTTGCCGGCCTGGGCTTCCATGTCATGGATCAGCTCGGCCGCGGCCGTGCCGCCGCCGACGATGATGGCGCGCCGTTCCAGGCGGCCGGAATTCATCCAGTGGCGCACCAGCAGGAAGACGGCGAGCCGCGAGACGCACAGGCCGGTCAGGCTGAGCGCGAACCAGGACCCGATCCATGCATCCGGAAGGGCGGCGCCGATGCCGGTCGTCGATCTGAGAACCGCGAACATGGCGAACACCAGCGTCCAGCCCGCCGCGACGCGCCCGATCTGCGACAGGCTCTGGCGCATGACGGGCACCTGATAGCAGTCGGCCGCCTGAAAGAAGGCGAGCGCGAAGAGGATCGAACAGCCCGTTGCAAATCCCTGCGCCAGACTGAAGCTGGCCGGGTTTGAGCTGCCATAGGCGGCGATCAGCGCGCTGGCCGCGATCAGGAGAATATCGATCAGGCGCACCATTCCGGTCAGCACGGGAATGGACACCCCCTTGCCGCCGAGACCCTGCGCGATCTCGCAGGCTTCCGGGGTCAGGCTGGTATTGGTGGAGGACAGGATCTCGACGTTCGTCGAGCCGACGGCGCTGCCGACCGTCTTGCGCAGATGGGTTTCCAGCCGGCGCCGCAAGCCGGAGTCGTCGCCGGTGAGCGGTGTCGGATTGGCCGGATCAGTCGAATTGAATACCTGGTTGCTCATGACCTGTTGCCTGATCGGGCATAGACCGACTGGGCGCTGCGGTCGGCCGGCGTGCCTTCCACCGCCTGGGGTGTGGCGTCGTCGGCAGGCGCAAGGCCCTGCAGGTCCTGATATAGGGTGGTGATCCTGTCGTTCATCAGGTCGGTGGAGAAGGTCGCCGCCAGGCATCTTTGCAGTTCGCCGGCTTCCCGTTCCATCCGGACGGGGTCTTCAAGCGCCTCTTCCATGGCGACCGTCAGCTTGCCGATATGGCCCGGTTCGATCAGCCGGTTCGAATAGCGGCCGAAAATCTCCGGAATGCCGCCGACACGTGTGGCAATGAGCGGACGCTGTGCCGCGACCGCCTCCAGAATGATATAGGGCATGGCCTCCGCACGGGAAGGTATGACCACGTTGCGGGCAAGCTTGAAGGCTTCGCGTGCCGGCAGGGCGCCGTGGAAGGTGATGTCATCCTCCAGGCCGAGTTTCCGCACCAGATTGCGGTAGCGTTCTTCCTGCGGACCTTCGCCGACGATATGCGCCCGGGGCGCGGTGCCGGTTTTCAGGCGGATATTGTAGAGCGCCTCGATGAACAGGTCCGGCCCCTTCAGATCGCGGAGCATGCCGATGTAGAGAAAGTCGCTGGCGTCCTCGTTCACGGTGACGGGCGCGAATTCTTCCGGTGTCAGTCCGTTGTAGACGATCCGCGACTTGGCCCTGGGATGCCCCACCTTGCTCTCGTAGGCCGCATATTCATAATCGGAAACGAAGATCAGGCCGTCCGTGAGGCGCCCGAGCAGGCGTTCCAGGGTATGATAGACGCGTCCTTCCAGGCGGTTGGGATCATAGTGCAGGCTGCCGCCGTGCGGACAATAGACACGGGACACCTTGCGGCCGAAGAATCTGAGGCTGCTGCCGATCAGGCGGACATAGGCGCCGCCCTTGGCGCCATGTCCGTGCAGAATGTCCGGCTCGAGGTCGCGGATATGGCGGTAGATTGCCAGGGTCGCCGACATGTCCTTGGGCGTTAGCTGGCGCTGCATGGGAAAGCGCGCCAGACCAAGGGTCAGCTTCGGCCGCAGTTCGTCCAGGAACCGGTTGTCGAAAGTGCTGCCGGTGCTGCTGTCGCAGATAAGTCCGACATCATGTCCGGCTTCCGCCTGGGCGGTGGCCAAATCGCGAATATGGCGAAAGATTCCGCCGATAGGCGACCGGACACAATGAACGATCCGCATGGGGGTGGTCGTCATGGTGCAGTATCCCTGTTACCACTTCCAGGTTCTTTTATGACCTGTGAGGTTTGGTAGCTGCACCCTAGCAGGGGGAGGTGAGTCTCCGGTTAACCGGTGGCCCCTCTAGAAATAGCGTTCGCGGACGTAAATCGTGTCGCCGGGACGCACCGGGTCCGAAATGGGCACACGACCGTTTAGGATTTCCCCGTTGATCTGGCGGGTGATATCCACATCGGCCTGCCGTGCCCTGGCGCTGAATCCGCCCGCGGTCGCGATGGCGTTCTGCACGGTCATGCCGGCGACGTAATTGTATTGGCCCGAGTTTTGCACTTCCCCCATGACAAAGATCGGCCGGTAGGTGTCGATCTCGACGGAGACGTCCGGATCGCGGATGTAGCCTTGCCGCAGCTTGGTGGCGATTTCGGCGGCCAGGCCTTGCTGGGTCTTGCCGCGCGCGGCAATGCTTCCCACCAGCGGGAATGAAATATATCCAGCCTGATCAATGACATAGGTGTTTGAAAGGTCGTCCTGTCCGAACACGATGATGCGCAGCTTGTCGCTTGAGTCCAGGCGATAAGGCTGTGTCAGCGTCTCGTGAAAAGCTGTCGGTGGCTGCCTGTACCCGCTGCACGCAACGAGACCCAGGCAGAGGCCCAGGACAACAAGCGCTCTCATTCGCATCTACGACTCTCCTACAATTCGCAGACAGCATCGCGCGCTATGGTTAATCGACGGTGAATGGCGCAAAATCTTCTCCGCACACATCGTGAAAATTGCGCATGTACTAATTAACGGGCGTCTTTGTGCAATTGCATGTGCCTTAACCGATCGCTTACCCTAATTCGACATAGTTTGCCGGAGTTGTGGAGATTCCTATGAAGAATGCCGAGCGGCAGACATTTTCCGACGATGACATGGCGGTGGACCTGGGTGGTCTCCTGCGGACGATCGGTCACTCCATGGGCTGGCTGCTGCCGCTGACATTGTTCGTGGCGGTCGCCGTGTTTGTGGGCCTGCAATTCGTCGCACCGAAATACAAGGCCGAAGCCCGGATTCTCATAGAGAGCACCGACAACAACTTTCCCGGCGGCTCCCGCGGGGTGGAAGAGGAAAGGGCGCTTCTCGACAGCGAGGGGGTCGCCAGCCAGGTCCAGCTGCTGATGTCCGCCGATCTGGCGCGGCGGGTGGCGAACAAGCTCAATCTTGCAGCCATTCCCGAATTCGATGCCAGGGGCGCCGGTTCGCTTGTGAGCCGCCTCATGTCCCTGGTCGGTCTCGGGGAGAATGATCCGGGCAACAATCAGGAGGAGCGGGTCCTCAAGCATTTCTACGAGCACCTTGAAATCTACCGCCTGGAAGGCTCGCGCGTCATTGCCGTCGATTACAAGGCCGAGAACCCGGTTCTGGCGGCAAGGGTCGCCAATAGCATTGTCGATGAATATCTCTCCGTTCAGTCGAGCGCGAAGCGGGCGACCACCGAGCAGGCCTCCGCTGCCCTCGAACCCCAGATCGTCGAGTTGCGCAAGGAAGTGCAGGCCGCCCGCAAGGCCGTCTCCGATTTCAGGGCGCGGGCCGATCTGCTGATCGGAGCCGGCAACATTCCGCTCAACCAGCAACAGCTGGCGGAAACGAGCAGCGACTATTCCGCCGCCCAGGCCGCCAAGGCGGAAGCGCAGGCCAAGGCCGATCTGATCCGTGAGCTTCTGAATTCCGGCGGGTCGCTGGAAAGCGCCAGCGAAGTTCTCGGGTCGGCGCTGATCCAGCGGCTGCGCGAGCGCCAGGTCGAAATCCAGTCGAACATCGCCGAACTGTCCATCACACTGTTGCCGAACCACCCGCAGCTCAAGGCGCTGCAGTCCCAGCTCGGCGATTACGACCGGCAGATCAGGAACGAGGCGCGCCGGATCCTGCAGGGGCTGGAAAATGACGCCAAGGTCGCCAACCAGCAGGCCCTGGCCCTGGAAAAACGTCTGGAAGAGCTGAAAACCGCAGCGGCCCGTTCGAATGCGGATCAGGCCCGACTGAGCGAGCTGGAACGCGAGGCCAACGCCAAGGCCGCCCAGCTGGATCAGCTGATGCTGAGCTATCAGGAAGCCGATTCCCGCCTGAGAGCGCAGGTTCTGCCCGCCGACGCGCGCATCATTTCCCGTGCAAGTGTTCCGGCCGAGCCCTATTCGCCCAGAATTGTCTCCAGCACGATCATCGCGGCGCTGGTGACCTTCATTCTCGGATGCGCCTTCGTGCTGATGCGCGAGTTCCTGAGCGGCAATGCGCTTTACCGCATGAACGGCGCCGCCGGCGTCCACCCGCGGGAGATGCCGGTCGCAACTCGGGGCGAGGGGATGGGCTGGGACCAGGGCTATTCCCAGAGCTATGCGCATTACCGGATGGGCCCGGAAATTCCGGCTCCTCCGGTGTCGCCGGCCACGCTGGAAGAGGAAAAGCATCCCGGCATCGAGGAAAAATCCGACCAGGTCGAGCCCGAAAGGACCGACCAGGCGGAGACCGAAAAGTCAGGGCCGCTCTCCGCGTTCAAGACGGTTCTCGAGCGGAAGAAGCGTCGCGGTGATAAGGCACGTTACGATCAGGACGTTGCCCCGGACTGGGCTCCCGAATGGGCGCGCAACTGGGGGCGGGGCATCGGCAAGACCGGAGGCAGGGAACCGGAGGCGCCGCCGGAGCCCGAAGCGGAAAGCGTGGTCCGCGAGGCCGATCTGCCGGAGGCAGGAGCAGGGGACGCCATACCGACAACCTTGGCGGAGGATGTCGAGGCCGCCGGGCGCATTGTGGTCCTGAGCGTCGATGACGACGCCCTGTCCCACGATCTTGCATTCGATCTGGTGCGCAAGGCGGCGAATTCCGGCAAAACGGCGCTGATCATGGAAGTGTTTCCCGAGCAGCATGACGACAAGGCGGCGGAAGGGTTTTCCGACATTATCGCCGGTGACGCGCCTTTTGCGAAGGTGGTCTACAGGGATGCGGCGACCAGGGCCCATATCATCGAGGCCGGCCGTCTGGCGATCACCGACGACATGGTCAATTCGGAGCGCTTCAAGCTCGCCCTCGAGGCGATCAGATCCACCTATCAGGCCATAGTGGTCGACCTGGGCGCGATCGACGGATCGCTGGCCAGTGCCCGCATGCTGAGTTTTGCCGACCGTGTCCTGATCGCCGCGAGCGCGCCCGACCACAGCCATGAACTGCAGAGCGCCGCGAATCTGCTTGCCCACAACACGGGCGCCAGGGTTGAAGTCGTGATTTCGGGAGGTCCCGGGTCCGATCCGCGCCGCAATGATGACGGTCACGCCGCATAGAGGGGCGGCGAAGGCTCAGCCCAGGCCGGCCTTCCACTTTCGCACCCGGCGAACCAGCGGCCACAGGTAGCGGGAATTCCGGATGGCGGCCTTCGCATGGGTGCGGGCCCTGTCGAGCCCTTTTTTCAGAGCGCCCTTCCAGGTGACGGCAATGAAGCTGTCCTTCAGGGCGACAGGATCTGCCCAGGCTTTCTTGTAGGGTTCCGCGCCGAGACCAAAATCCAGCATGTTCAGTCTCTCGTCCGCGCAGGCGTAGCGCAGGATTTCCAGGAACAGGATATTTCCGGGGCTGTTGGCCTCCATGTCGTCGTGGGAAATGCTGTTGCTGTAGGAATAGATCGTACCGGCCTGTTCGATGCACAGATAGGTTGCGCGGATCGCTCCTGCGGTTTCCAGGAACCAGACATCGAGCGGCCGGTCCTCGGTCTCCGCATTGAGCAGGCGCGAGAGAAAGTCGATGGCAACGGGCGTGGAAAAGGCATTGGGTATCCCGGCCTTCGCCGCCCGTTTCGTGCGCTGCTCGACAAAGGCATCAAGACCCTGGCGGATTTCTTCCCGCGTGCGTGCCTTGACGACCCTGTAGTCTCCCGCCTCCCGCAGGAGTCTTTCCTTGCGCAGCAATTTCTTGCGCGCGGACTTGCTGTGGGTGTCCGTGAACAGAACCTGGAAATCCGCGGGAAGGGGGCGCATGAAAACCGGGCTCGGACTGGGCGCAGCTCCCTGGAGCACGAAGGGATGCGGGCGCCCGTGCCAGGTTTCCGGAACATTGTGAAGCGCGAGAAGGTCCGTGCCGGCCTGCCTGCAGAGACTGACAAGAATGCCCTCGATGTCCTCCCGGCTGGCCCGGGCATAGAAGTCCGCGTCCCAGCATCCTGTATTCTGGTTGCCGTTCTGGTGACCCAGAAAGCACAGGGTCCTGATCCCGGCGGAGCTTTCGATGCCCATGGGCAGGATGAGTACCGGTTTGCCACCCTGCTGCACCACGCCGATCACGGCGTCTATCCCGTGTTCCCTGCCCAGGGTTTCATACCATGCCGAGGCCCATTCATAGGACTGATACGGGTTGACGCAGCCCGTTTCCTTGAGGTGCTGCCAGTCGGCCCTTGCGTCGGAAAGCTGGGTGAACATGGAGACCTGCAGCACGGGGGCGTCACCTTTCAAAATCTCCTGGTCTGTCCTTGCAGAGGCGGGAAACGACGGGGTTTCGGCGTGAGACAAACGGTTCTGGACTGACATGGGAACACACGGGGAGTGTTGCAGGGGATCGGGCGAAATCTCGATAGATTTAGCAATAAATATTAAAGAAACCGTGCCTAACTGGGATCCGTTTCAGATTTGGATGTCGCCAACGCATGAGCATGGGTCAAAACGCAATCTCACACGCCTTCGGTGTTCTGGAAAAAACGGGGCTCAGTCGGCTGCTGGCACCATTTACCCGGGGCTGTGGTGCGCTTTTCATGATGCACCATGTCCGGGAGGCGCGGCCCGACGCATTCCAGCCGAACCGTCACCTGGAAATCACGCCGGAATTCCTGCGCCAGGCCGTTGAGCGGATCCGGGCGAACGGCTACGAGATCATCGCTCTGGATGAGGCGATCGACCTTCTGAAAACCGGCTACGGGGATCAGCGCTACGCGGTCCTGACGTTCGATGACGGCTATCGCGACAATCTGGAAATCGCCTATCCCGTCCTGAAGGCGCTGGAGGCGCCCTTCACGGTGTTCGTTGCCAGCGGCCTTGTGGACCGCACGACGGAACTCTGGTGGACCGCGCTTGAGCGCATCATCGCCGGGAACGATGAGGTCGTCTTTTCGGACGATGGCGAAACAGGTGGTGTGCCCTGCGGGAGCGTTGCGGAAAAGGAGTCCTGTTTCCGGCGACTGGCCGACTATCTGACGCTGGAGGTCGAGGAGCCGGACCAGAGGCAGATCATCCGTGCCCTGTGTGAGACCTATGGTGTCGATCTGCAGGCGCTGGCCGATGAACTGATGATGAGCTGGGACGAGGTCCGCGAACTCGCGTCCGATCCTCTGGTGACCATCGGCGCGCATACCCACGATCATTTCGCCCTGGCACGGCTGCAGGACAGCGCGGCGCGGGCGGACGTTCTCAAGGGGGTGTCGCGTCTGGAGCAGGAAATCGGCCTGCGGCCGAAGCATTTCGCCTATCCGTACGGAAAGTCGCATGCGGTCAGCCAGCGTGATGCGGGCATCTTGCGCGAAGTCGGTTTTGCCTCTTCGGTGACGACGGCTCCCGGCGTGCTTCAGTCGGTCAATGCGCGCGACCTGATGATGTTGCCGCGGGTTTCGCTGAACGGACGTTTCCAGGACCCGGCGGTGGTCGATCAGTATCTGACCGGAGCGCCCTTCGCGCTGTACCGGGCGGCCCGCTGGGTTGCTTCGGGCTTCGGCGTCAGGTCGGGGTTTTCCCGCCTTTTTCCATCCACCAGATAATCGCGCCGGCCGGGATCACCCAGATCAGTCCGGCAATGGCGAAATAGATGAAACGCACCAGCGTCGATGCGTTCTGGAGGGTCATGTCGCCGATCACCATGGCGATCAGGGCATAGACCACGACGAAAACGACCAGAACCACCATGCCGACGAATTTTCTGAACGAGGGGACCATGAGGAAGATATCCGTTGCAGTGAATCGGAATTGAGACAGTGACCTGGCCTGCCGGTTGTGAACACCTGTTGCGCTTGCCGAGGAAAGCGGATCGGTCTGGCGGCGCTTATAGCCTGCTTGCCTGCCGGGTCGCAACGCCCGGATTTCATGCCGGAGCGGTATGGGCGCGCCCGAAAAGGGAACTTCATGCGAGAGGCAGATTGCCGCAAAGCGCCCAGTGGCTCTTGCCGTTTCCCGATTGCCTCTATATTTCGGCTCCCTGGAGCGTGTCGCGTTCAAGCGGGCTCATGGCTTCAGGAAGACGCCCGAGGCAGCCTTTGCATCGCAAATGCGTTCGGGCGTCTTCCTGAACTCAATTCAACGAGACATGCTCCAGATTGAGAGCAAGTGGGCCGGAGAAGAAACATGACGGCAGCGGCAGACACAAATGGCGCGGCGACATCCGTGTCTCCGGTCAGGCTGGCACGCATAAGGCAGAACCGGAAACTGATCCGCTGGTGGCTCTATGGTGTCTGCCTGTTGATTCTGGCCATGGTCGTGGTCGGGGGAGCGACCCGTCTGACCGAGTCCGGCCTGTCGATCACGGAGTGGAAGCCCATCCACGGCGTCATCCCGCCACTCAGCGAGGCGGAGTGGGAAGACGAGCTGGAAAAATACCGGCAGATCCCGGAATACCAGCTCATCAACAAGGGCATGAGCCTTGAAGAGTTCAAGTTCATTTTCTGGTGGGAATGGGCGCATCGCCTTCTGGGACGCTTCATCGGCATCGCGTTTTTTGTCCCGATGCTCGGGTTCTGGGTTGCCGGGCGGATCGAACCCTGGTTGAAGCCCAGGCTTCTGATCGGGCTTGCGCTGGGAGGGCTGCAGGGATTCGTCGGCTGGTGGATGGTCGCCTCCGGTCTCGTCGAGCGCGTGGACGTCAGCCAGTATCGTCTCGCCGTGCATCTGACGCTGGCGCTGTTCATTTTCGCCTATCTGTTCTGGATCGCCCGCCGTCTGGCGCCATTGCCCGAAGCGGATCCGGACGAGAGGGGGCGTCTTGCCGGCCTCGGCGGACTGTTTCTCGGACTGGTCTTTCTGCAGATGTTTCTGGGCGGGCTGGTCGCCGGCCTCAATGCCGGCCTTACGTTCAATACCTGGCCCCTGATGGACGGGCGTATCATTCCCCAGGGACTTTTCATCATGCAGCCGGTCTGGCTGAATTTCTTTGAAAACGTGATGACGGTCCAGTTCCAGCACCGCATGACCGCCTATCTTCTCGTCCTCATCGGCGTTGCTCTGGCCTATGGCACCTTCAGGGTGAGCGGCCGTGCGGAATTGCGGCGGGCGGGGGCGCATGTCGGCGGCTTCGTTCTGCTTCAGGCGGTTCTGGGAATTCTGACCCTGGTCTGGATGGTGCCTCTCCCGGTCGCACTGCTCCACCAGGGATTCGCGGTGATTGTTCTGGCCGCGGCAATAGACTACCTCGCCATCCTGAAAGGGCCGTTCCCCATCAGGGGGTAGGCGGGAAGACTTGCGAAATGGCCGGTCTTCGAACAGGGCCGGAAACGTCAGAACCTCCCGCGTTGTGCTGAACGCGGAAGGTTCCGGAGATAAGGCCCGCCGGATTGGCGGGCTTTTGTTTTGGGATGCTGTTCTTCCGGATCAGCTCGACAGCGCCTGATCCAGATCGGCGATGATGTCGTCGACTTCTTCCAGCCCGACGGAGAGCCGCACCACATCCGGTCCGGCACCCGCCGCCGTCTTCTGCTCGTCCGAGAGCTGACGGTGCGTAGTCGAGGCGGGGTGGATGATCAGGCTGCGGGTGTCGCCAATATTGGCGAGATGCGAGAACAGCTCCACCTTGGACACCAGATTGACCCCGGCTTCGTAGCCGCCCTCCACACCGAAGGTGAAGACCGCGCCTGCGCCCTTGGGCATGTATTTCTGCTGCAGGGCGTGATGCTTGTCCTCGGGCAGGGCGGCGTAGGACACCCATTTGACCTTGTCATGGCCGGACAGGTGGAGCGCCACCTTCTTGGCATTGTCCGAGTGACGTTGCATGCGCAACGGCAATGTTTCGATGCCTGTCAGGATCATGAAGGAATTGAACGGAGAAATCGCCGGACCGAGATCGCGCAGGCCGAGAACCCGGCAGGCGATCGCGAAGGCGAAATTGCCGAAGGTCTCGTGAAGCACGATGCCCTGATACTCGGGACGTGGCTGGGACAGCATCGGGTAATTACCGTTGGCGGACCAGTCGAAGCTGCCGCCGTCGACAATGATACCGCCCATGGAATTGCCGTGACCGCCCATGAATTTGGTGAGCGAGTGCAGAACGATGTCCGCGCCATGTTCGATCGGACGGCACAGATAGGGAGTCGCCATCGTGTTGTCGACAACCAGCGGAATGCCCCTGGCCTTTGCGACCGCGGAAATCGCCTCGATGTCGACGACGATACCGCCCGGATTGGCGAGGCTCTCGATGAAGATCGCCCGGGTCCGATCGTCGATGGCCGCCTCGAAGGTGCTGATATCTTCAGGGTCGGCCCATTTCACGTTCCAGCCGAAGTTCTTGAAGGAATGGTTGAGCTGATTGATCGAGCCGCCGTACAGCTTGTTCGCTGCGACGATATTGTCGCCCGGCTGCATCATGGTGTGGAAACACAGGAGCTGGGCTGAATGGCCCGATGCGGCGGCAAGCGCCGCGGTGCCGCCTTCAAGCGCCGCGACCCGTTCTTCCAGAACGGCGGTCGTCGGGTTGGTGATCCGCGTGTAGATGTTGCCGAAAGCCTGCAGGCCGAACAGGGAGGCGGCATGATCGACGTCGTCGAACACGAAGGAAGTCGTCTGATAGATCGGCGTGGTGCGCGCGCCTGTCGAGGGATCGGGCGCAGCCCCGGCGTGAATGGCAAGGGTTGAAAAACCCGGGATTTTGTCGCTCATCGGAAAACCTCCCTGTTTGAATTGCGGCCAGTTTGGCCGAAGCGCAGGGGGAGGTCAAAGCAGGAAATTCCGCTTTTGGCAATCACCGGAAAAAAATTTGGCGTCAATGGGTTAGGGGCGATCACCGGGATGGTGGCGGCTTTGAGGCCTTTTGCGGATGTCGGCTTTCGCAAGAATATAGACACCAAACAGCAGAACGGTGGCCAGCAGGGGCAGGCACCAGGCCAACGGAGCGGTGTTTGCGAGCACAATAAGCACGAGGGTCTCCAGGGGCATTGTTTTTGCCCCGGAGGATTCTTACCGGTCGGAGATATAGGAAACCGGAAGCGGATCGAGAGAAATTTCTGCTAATTAATTGAATGTTTTAATGAAAGAAAGATTCGCCTCGCTGAAAAGCCGCGTCTGCCGCTTCACGGAAAACTTTCAGGCAGCGGGCGGATATCCCGCGTCGCAGGTGTTTTTCGTTCACTGAAGCATGCTGCTGCTGCGGTTTTCTTCCTGGTCCCGCGCGGCGCGCTCGTCCCGTGACCAGTGTTCTTCCCGTTCGGCGAAGGGAGAACCCGGCTCGGCGCGATGAACCACCGCGAACAGGACCAGGGCGATCAGGCCGGCCATCGCCATCAACACCCATTCAATGGCGGTAAACAGGGTCGGGTCCTGTGTCATTTTACGCTCGCTAGCAGACAATTCCGATCTCAGGTCCGGTGGGCGAACCCGGTTACCGGGCTATCAGCCGGGAATTGTGCGAAGCTGGCGCAAAAGGAAGATCAGTCGGCCTTGTTCCCGGAAAGACCGCGGTGCTGGAAGCCGGACTTGAGGGACGGACGTTTGGACGACAGGGTCCTGGAATTGACGCCCGCCCAGCCGATTTCGCCGGACAGGCGGCCGTATTCTATCTTCGGGCAACGGTCCATGACGACCTTGATGCCGGCGTCTTCGGCCTGCCTGGCTGCGTCTTCGTGGCGCACGGTAAGCTGCATCCAGATCACCTTCGGCAGCCGGTCTCCGGCCAGAACCTGATCGACGATCTGTCCGGCGGCGTCGGAATTGCGGAAGATGTCGATCATGTCCGCAGTGCCCGGCAGATCGTCCAGGGAGGCGTAGACCTTCTGACCCAGGATCTCCTTGCCCGCCTGTCCGGGATTGACCGGCCAGACCTCGTAGCCCTTCGACAGCAGGTATTTCAGCACGAAATAGGACGGCCGGACATTGTTGGCGCTGGCGCCCACCATCGCGATCGTTCTGACCTCGTCCAGAATGCTCTTGATGTAGGTGTCGGAATAGCTGTCGTGATTCATGTGCGGAAGATCCTTCGGTAGGCCGCATCATCCAATGCCAAATCGGGCGGCGCCGCAAGGCCATCCCGGTGTGCAAAAGGTCACAAGGCAGAACGCTCTTGCATCGGGCTTGTCGCGGGCCGGTGTGAAGAGGGCGAATGAGAAGACGGATGGTACAGTGGCCCGGCCTGGGCGTCTGATCGGCCCTCAGTTCCTTGCGGATCATCCGCTTCAGGACCGACCAGACGGCATCAACCGCGCAGGCCCTCACATCCACAAGTTCCATCGGCAGGCCGGCTTGGCCGAAAGGGGCTACCGGAATAGCCCGCCCGGCGCATCAGCTGTCGGTCCATTCCGGCTTGCGCTTCTGGAGGAAGGCGGAAATGCCTTCTTCCGCATCCCTGGCCATCATGTTGTCCACCATGGTCTGGGCAGCGAAGTCATAGGCCTCGGAGAGCGGCATTTCGAGCTGGCGGTAGAAGGCTTCCTTGCCGATTCTGACCGTCTTGGCCGATTTGGATGCGATCGCCGCCGCGTATTTCTGCACGACCTGCTCGAGATAGTCTGCCGGCACGATCCGGTTGATGAGTCCGAATTCCTTGGCGGTCGACGCATCGATGCTTTCGCCGGTCAGCAGCATTTCCATGGCCTGTTTGGGCGCGACATTGCGGGACAGGGCCACCATGGGTGTCGAGCAGAACAGGCCGATATTGACACCGGGCGTGCAGAAGGTGGCCGTGTCGGTGGCGATGGCCAGATCGCAGGAGGCCACGAGCTGGCAGCCCGCCGCCGTGGCAACGCCCGTGACGACGGCGATCACCGGTTTCGGCAGGCGGACGATCTGCTGCATCAGATCGGAGCATTGCCGCATGATCCGTTCATAGGTGGCCTTGCCGCCATCGGTCTCGGCCCGCGCGGTGGTCAGTTCCTTCAGGTCATGTCCCGCGCAGAACACCTTGCCCTCCGCCCCGAGAAGAATGACGCGCACCTGCGCATCATCCGCGGCCTTGGCGAGTTCGGCGGAAAGCGCCGTCATCATGTCCGTCGACAGGGCATTCATCCGGTCCGGACGCTGCATCACGATCCGGTAGACGCCTTCATGCAGAAGGGTCGAGAGCATGGGCTTCTGGACGTCGTCGTTCGCGGCGGTGTCGGACATGAAACACTCCTGATGATCTTTGTGTTGCCGGATAATATAGCCTGTGAATCCTCCGGCGCGATAGACAGGATGGCGTCTTGCCGACAGCCGATCACAGATCGTTTATCGGCGTCGGGCGTCAAGCGGCTGGCAGTTCTCCGGCAATGGGCTATCCTTTCGGTCATGTGCTGGTTTGCCGACTTCCGCTTTCCGTTCTGCGCACTTCTGGGCGTCTTTCTTGCCCTGTCTCCCGCCAGGGCAGGGGAACAGGTGGACGTCGCGCTCGTGCTCGCGGTCGATGTGTCGCGCTCCATGTCACCGGAAGAACTTCTTATCCAGCGCAAGGGCTATGCGGCGGCGGTTTCCAGCCCGGACGTCGTGCGCGCCATCGAACTTGGTGCCTACGGCCGGATCGCGATGATGATGTTCGAATGGGCTCACGACGGCCATGCCCGCGAGATCGTCGCCTGGTCGGTGATCGCAAGTCAGGCCGATGCGACCGGCTTTGCCGAAAAGATCCTGGCCGACACCACATACGGCCAGCGCCGCACCTCCATTTCGGGCGCGATCCGGCATGCTGCAGCTCTTCTGAAGGACGCGCCCTATGCCGCCGACAGGCGCGTCATCGACATATCCGGGGACGGCCCGAACAATCAGGGTGTCCCGGTGACCATGGCGCGTGACGCGGCTGTCGCAAGCGGTCTGGTCATCAACGGCCTGCCCCTGATGACCAGAGGCGGTGGCGGCTTCCGGTTCAACATCCCGGATCTCGACGAATATTACCGGCGCTGCGTGATCGGCGGACCGGCAAGCTTCGTGATCCCGGTCAACAACTGGGCCCAGTTTCCCGAGGCCGTCCGGCGGAAGTTGATCCTGGAGATCGGCGGACTGGTGCCGGCCGAGGTTCCCAGGGTCATTCCCGCTCAAATTACCTTCGGGGAGCCTTACGACTGCCTGATCGGAGAACGGATCTGGCAGCAGATGCGCCAGCAGTATTTCTGGGATCAATAGGCGCTTTACTCAATCCCGGTTCCCGTTTCGCCGCCGTCGTCTGCGCCGCTCGCCACCGGATCCGTCACCTTCGGACACGGACCTTGGTTCGGGAATCTCGACAGCTTGTCTCAGGTGCGGGAATGCATCCACCTTGTTCGGCAGAGCCATGGCATTGACGAAATGCTCCTGGAATTTCGGCTCCAGAGCAGTTTCGATCTTTTCGATATCCCTGACGGTCTGCTCGACCTCCCGGCGGTGACCGCGGTTCAGCAGCGCCATGCGCGCGCCGGTTCCCGCCGCGTTGCCGACACCGGCAACGCCGTCGAGCGGACAATCCGGGATGAGGCCCAGGATCATCGCGTATTTCGGATCGATATAGCTGCCGAAGGCCCCGGCCAGGCGAATGCGGTCGAGGTGATAGATGCCGAGCTTGTCCTGCAGAAGCTTTATGCCGGCATAGAGCGCGCCCTTGGCGAGCTGGATCGCGCGGATGTCGGTCTGCTGGACGGAAATCTCGATGCCGTCATCCGAAATCCGGTAGGCGAATGTCCGGCCTCGGGAGTACACCCGTGCGGTCCGCTCCGCCATGGAACCGTCGATGACGCCGTCTTCGGTGATGAGGCCGGCCAGAAACATCTCGGCCACCGCCTCGATGATGCCCGACCCGCAAATGCCGGTCACGCCGACGCTGTCGATCTTTTCATGGAAACCGTCCTCGTCCGACCATTCGTCGACGCCGATCACCTTGAAACGCGGCTCAAGCGTCTCCCTGTCGATGCGGATGCGCTCGATGGCTCCGGGCGCTGCCCGCTGGCCGGAGGAAATCTCGGCTCCCTCGAAGGCCGGTCCGGTGGGGGAGGAGGCTGCGAGCAGGCGGTCCCGGTTGCCGAGGATGATCTCCGCATTGGTGCCGACATCGACGAGCAGCGTGATGTCGTCGCGATCATAGGGGCTTTCGGCAAGCGTCGCGGCTGCCGCATCAGCGCCCACATGGCCGGCGATGCAGGGCAGCATGTAGACCCGGGCCCCCGGATTGAGGTCCAGGGCGAGATCGCGCGCGTTGAGCGTCATGGCATCGGAGGCTGCCAGGGCGAAGGGCGCGCCGCCCAGTTCCACCGGGTCGATGCCGAGAAACAGATGGTGCATGACCGGGTTGCCGACAAAGGTCGCGTCCAGCACATCGGCGCGCTCGGCCCCCACTTCGCCGACCAGCTTGCCGACCAGCGCATTGACGGCCTCCCGGACCGCCCGGGTGAGATCCGGCAGTTTCTCCGGGTTCATCTGTACATAGGACACCCGCGACATCAGATCCTCGCCGAAGCGTATCTGCGGGTTCGAGGTGCCGGCCGAGGCCACTGTCCGTCCGTTCCGGAGATTGCAAAGGTGAGCGGCGATGGTGGTGGAGCCGATATCGACGGCAAGACCGTAGACGGCGTCCTTGTCTTCGGGCCAGAGCGCGACCAGAACGGGAGGCGCGTTCAGGTCCTGATGGATGGCGGCAGTGACCTGCCAGTGTCCCTTGCGCAGGATGGACTGGACCTGCGGCAGAAGGATCGGATCGAAGGTGAGGCCGGTCAGGCCGGTTTCCCGGACAAGGGCTTCGCGCAGCCGGTCGATGTCGCCGCGCGGGGTCTCCATGTCCGGTTCGGAAATCGCGATCCTGACCAGGGAAATCGCGCTGTCCGGTTCGATCTGCCGGGCTTCCGCCCGCTTGCGCACCACCTGACGGTTGGTCTGCGCATCGGTGGGGATATCCACCACCAGGTCGCCCAGGATCTTCGCCTGACACGACAGGCGCCGGTCGGCGGCCAGATTGCGCAAGCTGCCGTAGCGCAGTTCCGCCTCCGTGGCGCCTTCCAGGTGATCGGCCGAACTGGTGAGATTTTCCTTGGCGAAGGAGCCTTCGGAAACCGAAATCTGACAGCGTCCGCAAATCCCGCGCCCGCCGCACACCGATTCCACATAGACCCCGAGCGAGCGCGCCGCATCGAGCAGCGGCGTTCCGAGCGGAAACATTCCCCGGCGGCCGCTGGGCTGGAAGACGACTTTGGCGAGTTTGGCGGTTTCGGTCATGGTTGCGATGTCGCCGGTTCCGGCATGGTCCCTGAATCTTGGAGCGGAGCCTCCCCGGCCTGTCCCGGAACGGGCGGGCAGGGGGGAATTGCTTCCTGTGCGGCCTTGCCGGCCCCGGCGTCCGTTAACTCGCGGCCCGCCGTCCGGCCCGGCCGCCCCTGCGGCGTCCGCCCGTACCGGCAGGGGTTTCCTGCGCTGCGGCACTTGTGCCCGGAGCCGCCGGCTGATGATCCCGGTAGGTGGTGATCCATTGCTGGCAATTCGGATCGGTGCCGTTCAGGACATTCGCGGCGCGCACCGCCTCCATTTCCTGCGGACGGCAGGGGTTCATGATGGCGGACGTCATGCCGGCACCGATCACCATCGGAATGAAGCCGGCGTTGATGCCGTGGCGGTGCGGCAGGCCGAAGGAGATGTTGGACAGGCCGCAGGTCGTATTGACCTTCAGTTCCTCGCGCAGGCGGCGCAGAAGATGGAAGACCTGCTTGCCGGCCGTTCCCATGGCGCCGATCGGCATCACCAGCGGGTCTACGACGATGTCATGTGCGGGGATGCCGTAATCGGCCGCGTGCTCGACGATCCTCTTGGCCACGGCAAAGCGCACGTCCGGGTCTTCGGAAATACCGGTCTCGTCATTGGAGATTGCGACAACCGGCACATTGTATTTCTTGATGAGCGGCAGGATCGCTTCCAGCTTTTCTATCTCACCCGTGACCGAATTGACCAGCGGGCGGCCCCTGGCGACCTCGAGCCCCGCCTTGATCGCGGCGGAAACGGAGGAATCGATGGATAGGGGAACATCCGTAAGCTCTTGAACAATCTCAAGAGTCTTGACCATCAGGGGAGGCTCTGTCTCGTTCGGATTGACCGCCGTCACACCGGCATTGATATCCAGCATGGTAGCGCCGGCAGCGACCTGGGCCAGCGCATCCGCCCTGACCGTGTCGAAATTGCCCTCGATCATTTCGGCGGCCAGCTTCTTGCGTCCGGTCGGATTGATCCGCTCCCCGATGACGCAGAACGGCTGGTCGAAGCCGATGATGACTTCCTTGGTGGCGGAGGCGACGAGGGTGCGTGTCATTTAGGCGCTCTCAGTGACGGTCAGGGATGAGGAAGGCGAGCAAAAAGACCAGCTCTTGCGGGCATGGAGCCAGTTGGCGGTCTTTTCGATGCCGCCGAACGGATAGACATGGATCTGCGCAAGCTGGCATTCCGGCTGGCTCATGAGGCGGTTCTCGAGCGGATCGACCATGGTTTCCGGATCATAGCCCGCCATCAGGGAAACGACGGCACCGCCGCGCTTCTTGAGAAAGTTCAGCGAGTTCTCGACCCCGGCGAAGGCTGCGTATTTGAGCAGTGTCGTCATCTTGGCCGGTCCGGCTACGCCGACGTGAACCGGAAACCTGTTGCCCCAGGCGCGCAGTTCGTCCAGCCACAGGCTGACACGGTGCGGATCGAAGCCGAACTGGGTGACGATCCGGAACTCCGCGTCGCTTCCAGCGGCGATCTCGTGCTTGCGAGTGAGGAAGGACCGGATCACCTCCGGACGGATATCTGGCGCGCCCTCCGGGTGGCCGGCGACGGCGATCTTGAGGATTCCCAGCCTGTCGAAGAGACCGGATTCCAGGAGGTCGACCGACGAGGTGAGGGGGCCGGGAGTTTCCGCTTCGCCGGCGATCGCCAGGACTTCGGTGACGCCGGCCTCCAGAACGAGACGCTTGATCCGGCGCTCGAAAGCCGCGAAATCCGGATAGCGCCGCGCGGCCATATGCGGCACGGCGACAAGGCTGTTTTCGTTCAGCGTGCGGGCCGCGGCAACGATCATGTCTTCCGGCGCGTTGCCCAGATCCGTGACATAGACCTGCGTGCCTGCGGGAATATGGGCGAGCAGTTCGGTCTTCTCGACCACCTGCCTGGGGGACATTTCGGTGGAGGCGGCAAGCCGCCCGGTCGCCGACGGGTGCTGATCACTCATTTTCCGTGCCTCCGCTTGCAAGCAGGGTTTTCAATCGCTCTTTGGGGTATGCGGCAACCATGTCGTTCAGGGCGGCTTCCGCTTCGGCCTCGAGATCGTCGGAGACATCGACCGGTGCGGCGCGGCGCCATTCGGCCATATAGGCGTCGCTGTCCTTCGCACCGCTGCGCATGGCACAGGCGTCGATCGCTTCCATGAACACCGGCGGCATTTCGCGGCGCGCGGACTTGCGACCCTTTTTCACCAGGATCTGTGCCGGGATATCCCGCCAGTAGACAATGATCTTCTGCGCCATGGTCTTTTCATCCCCTTGAGAATATCAATGCAGGAAACGCAGGTTTCCGGTCGGCCCGATAGCGGCAGAAACACGTGAAAAACCGACTTGTCCAAAGGCGTTTGCAGGATGTTTCAGGTTCGGGCGCCGGTTTCCAGGAACGGAGCCAGCAGGCCGTATCCGGTGCGGCGCATCTCGAAAGGCAGGCTCAGACGCTCGGCGGCCTGCCGGGCGGCCTCTTCCAGGGCGGGGTCGTCGGTCTGGGCGAGGTAGAGCACCCGTGTGTAATGGGCGAAATACATGTCTCGCAGCTGCGGATGCCAGTCGAGGCCGAGCGGTTCGATCACCATGGTCTGGAAATGCCGGGCGAGGAAATCCGTCAGATAGAAGGTTCCCAGCTGGTCATCCTCCATCCGGTCGAAGGCTTCCGGTTCGGAAAAGAAGGCGTAGCAATGGGCGCCCGCGATCCGGCGTGCGCCGGTTTCCTCCAGCACCTGGTCGAGAAGGCCGCCGGTGCCGCAATCGCCATAAGCCACCAGTATGTCCGAATAGGCGTCCCGGTTCGCCAGGATCGTGCGACGCACCTCGCCCGGAATCTTCTCCGGCGAATTGTGCAGCTTGGCGGGCAGGCAGGTCAGGTCGATATGGTCCAGACCGTTCATGTTGCGGATGGCGACGATTTCCCGTGCAAGGGCGCCGCAGGCAATGACGAGCACACGACCGATTTCATCGTCCGCGCCATAATCGCCATCAACCGGAAAAAGAGGCTCCCCCGCATTCATATCGGCAGCCTCCTGGAACATGGTCGCTAACCCTTGTTGGCAAGCCGGTTGTGACGCCGGGCGATCAGGTCCTTGGCCATTTCCACCGCGACCGCCGCATCCCGGCAATAGCCGTCCGCACCGACCGCGTCGCCGAATTCCTGGTTCAGCGGCGCGCCGCCGACGAGCACGATATAATCGTCCCGGATGCCCTTGGCCTTCATCTCGTCGATGACGACCTTCATGTAGGGCATGGTGGTGGTCAGCAGGGCGGACATGCCGACGATGTCGGGCTGATGTTCCTCGATGGCCGCCAGATAGTTCTCGACCGGATTGTTGATGCCGATGTCGATCACCTCGAAGCCGGCGCCTTCCATCATCATGGACACCAGGTTCTTGCCGATGTCGTGGATGTCGCCCTTGACGGTGCCGATCACCATCTTGCCGACCTTGGGCGCGCCGGTTTCCACCAGCAGCGGGCGCAGGATGCCCATGCCCGCCTTCATGGCATTGGCCGACAGCAGCACTTCGGGCACGAAGAGAATGCCGTCGCGGAAGTCGATCCCGACGATCCGCATGCCTTCCACGAGGGCCTTGGTCAGAACGTCATAGGGGGTCCAGCCGCGTTCCAGCAGGATATTGACCCCTTCCTCGATTTCCTCCTGCAGACCGTCATAGAGGTCGTCATGCATCTGTTCGACGAGTTCGTCGTCGGACAGGGAGGCGAGATCGATATCGTCATCGGACATAGGCAGCTCCAGCAAGGCGCATCAAGGCCATCAACTAAAAAACCTTATGCTGCAACCTGGATTAGTCGATATCCTCATTACGACACGGCTAGTCGTTTTCGCGACAGCATGTCCGTTGTGAAATTCTTGAAAAGACACGCGCTCGACATAGCGGTGTTAACAATTTGTTTTTTAAAGGAAACAGAGCGAGCATGGCCGAAAACATGAACTGGAAAATAGTAGCTTTTGAAAATAAGTTAGGTGTTCCTCGTTCCGTCTATATTTCAAACCGCCAAAAATCCATGCAATTCGGAGCTCTTGGCGAGGCGCTCAGCCACATTTCCTCCGAATTGTATGAGAGAGCTCTTCGGGCTCATCTGATAAAGCAGTTCGAGGATTCAGCCTTCCAAGCATCCGTCAAAAAACGATTGGATGAAAGATCAGGGCTCGGTGTACTAATCGTGGTTGGCTACCACGTGACAATGAGTTCCGGTGGCCCTCGATATCAGAACGTTCGGGTAACTTTGGGGCCATCTGCGCCATCTGCGTTTGTTGCCATCCAATGGAATGACGCGCAGGGTTACATCGTGCCAGATCTTTCGCCAGCTCGATATAAGCAGGAGTACATGTGGTTGGAGCCGACTGGCTTGGATATGAATAGGGTTTTCCGACACCAGCTTCCCAAGGACATCTGTGGATTCTCTGAGTACATGTTCAATGAGTTGATGCCTTGACGCCAAGATCAATCGGGCTGTTTGGGTACCTGAAAACTTAAAACAGACCGACGATCTGTCCGTCGTCATCCAGACCGATATGGTTGGCCGACGGCACGCTCGGCAGGCCGGGCATGGTCATGATGTCGCCGCAGATGGCGACGATGAAGCCGGCGCCGGCGGCCAGGCGCACTTCGCGCACCGGCACGCTGTGGCCGGTCGGAGCGCCGCGCAGGTGCGGGTCTGTCGAAAAGGAATACTGGGTCTTGGCCATGCACACCGGCAGATGGCCGAACCCGTCGGCCTCCCAGCGGCTGAGCTGATCGCGCACGGTCTTGTCCGCCAGAACCTCGTCGGCCCGGTAGATCCGCTTGGCAACGGTTTCGATCTTCTCGAACAGGGACAGGGTGTCGTCGTAGAGCGGGGCGAACTGGGCCGTGCCGCTTTCGGCGAGCGCCGCGACATGTCCTGCCAGATCCTCTGTGCCCGCGGAGCCGTCGGCCCAGTGGGTGGCGAGGATCGCCTCGACGCCGAGTTCGGCGCAATAGTCTTTCACCGCCCGGACCTCCGCCTCCGTGTCCGCCGTGAAGTGGTTGATGGCCACAACCGCTGGAACGCCGAACTGCTTGATGTTCTCGATGTGCCGGCCGAGGTTGGCGCAGCCTTTGAGAACGGCCTGCACGTTCTCGGCCGCCAGGTCATCCTTGCCGACGCCGCCATTCATCTTCAGCGCCCGGATGGTCGCGACGATGACTGCGGCATCCGGATGCAGTCCGGCCTTGCGGCACTTGATGTCGAAGAATTTCTCCGCGCCCAGGTCGGCACCGAATCCGGCTTCGGTGACAACGAAGTCGGCCAGTTTCAGGGCGGTTCTGGTGGCGGTGACCGAGTTGCAGCCATGGGCGATATTGGCGAAGGGGCCGCCGTGGATGAAGGCCGGGTTGTTTTCCAGAGTCTGGACCAGGTTCGGCTGCAGCGCTTCCTTCAGGAGAACGGTCATGGCACCGTCCGCTTCCAGTTCCCGGGCGGTCACCGCAGTGCGGTCGCGCCGGTAGGCGACGATGATGTTGCCCAGGCGCCGCTGCAGGTCTTCCAGATCGGTCGCCAGGCACAGGATCGCCATGATTTCCGAAGCCACGGTGATGTCGAACCCGGATTCGCGCGGGAAACCGTTGGCGACACCTCCGAGCGAACAGACGATGGAGCGAAGCGCCCGGTCGTTCATGTCCAGGACGCGGCGCCAGGTGACCCGGCGCTGGTCAATGTCCAGCGCATTGCCCCAGTAGATATGATTTTCGATCAGCGCCGCGAGCAGGTTGTGGGCCGAGGTTATGGCATGAAAATCACCGGTGAAATGCAGGTTGATGTCTTCCATCGGCACGACCTGGGCATGGCCGCCGCCCGCCGCGCCCCCCTTCATTCCGAAACACGGGCCGAGCGAAGGCTCCCGCAGGCAGATCATCGCGTTCCTGCCGATCCGGTTGAGCCCGTCGCCAAGGCCGACGGTGGTGGTGGTCTTGCCTTCGCCGGCCGGGGTCGGGTTGATGGCCGTGACCAGGATCAGCTTGCCGTCCTTTCGGCCATTCAGGTCTTTGAGGAAATCCGCGGAGATCTTGGCCTTCGTGCGGCCATAGGGCAGGAGCGCTTCATCGGGAATATTCAGCCGCGCGCCGATTTCAAAGATGGGTTTCATGCTGGCGGCACGGGCAATGTCGATGTCGCTGGCCATGGGGTGTTGCTCCAAGCGTTTCCGGATTTTTATCGGGGGTGAGTGGTACGAGACTGCTTTGCTCCCCTTTGTATAAACGCTACGGGCGAGCGCGGTGCAGCAATTGTTTCATATGCGACAGGCTGGGCTCCGGAAACGACGGTTTCCGGCAACTTCAGGTGAAGCCGATATCTCCGGCCGGCAGGAGTGGCCACACCGTCGCGACGCCGCGCAATCGGTCTGGCCGGCTCCCCGGCGGTCAGTGCGCCCTGTGGCGAAGCACGGTGGTGAGAAACAGCAGCATGGTGAGAACTGCAAGAACGGACCCGATCTTGGCGAGCGCTTCGCCATCCTCGTTGATGGCAAGCACGATGCCGGGCACCAGCACCAGGACGGTCAGAAGGGCCAGGACGAAATGAACGATGGCAAGGCGTCCTGACGCGGCCTTGGGGACGAGAGCGTAATAGGTACCGAAAACCGCCATTGCAACGAAGCCGATCAGATTGAGATGCCCGTGGGCCGGTGCCAGGACGTGATCGGCAGTCATCGACATGTGAATGCCCCAGAGCATTCCGATCAGTGCAAAGATGACGGCGGACACAAAAAACATGCGTGGTATGAATGACATAATACTTCCCTCCTGAAAAAAATGCCGCGATGTCAATAATCCGTCCTCGCGGCACTCGTGAAAAATATCATGGTTTCCAGTGGTCCAGCTATTGAAAAAGAGCAATTGCATAATCCGGCAGAACGGATTTTACTTCCGTCATGACAGATAAGCATATCCTTTCGCGCCTGCCCGCCCGTCTCAGGAAAGCCCGCCGTGCCCAGGGGCTTTCGCTTGAGGCGGTTGAAAAGCTTTCGGGGGTCTCCCGCTCCATGGTGAGCCAGATCGAGCGCGGCGAATCCAATCCCACGGTCGCGACCCTGCTCAATCTCACCCGGGCGCTGAATGTTGATTTCGCCGGACTGCTCGGCGAGGAAACCGCCGAAGACCGGGTCGAGATCCTGCATGAAGACCAGACCCCGGCGCTGGACCGGACGGGGGACGGCTGCCGGATCCGTATTCTCTCGCCGCCGCAGGACGCCGGGCGCTACGAAGTCTACGAGTTGATATTTGCCGAGGGCGGCATGCTCGACAGCAAACCGCACGAGCGCGGAACGCGCGAGCAGCTGATCGCCGAGGACGGGCAGTTGCAGGTGACCTCCGGCGTCGCCAGCGGCGTCATCAGCAAGGGCGACACCGCCCGCTACGCCGCCGACGTGCCCCATCGCATCGAGGCGGTGAACGGACCTGCCCGGGCCATATTGCTGGTGGTGAAAGTCTAGGGTGTGATCTCCGGAAACAAGTTTCCGTCATATCGGAAATGGAATCTTTTATTCCGAATGAAAATCCGGCATAGTGGACAAAAGTTCCATCTTGACGGAGAAATCCCGTGTCCGATGCATTCCTGACCCATATCGCCGAGACCCTGAAAGAGATCGAGGCGGAAGGCCTGTACAAACGCGAGCGGCTGATCACCTCGCCGCAGGGCGGGCGGATCACGGTCGGCGGGCAGGAGGTGATCAACCTTTGCGCCAACAACTATCTCGGTCTGGCCGATCATCCGGCCCTGGAAGAGGCGGCACGCAAGGCGCTCGGCCCCAAGGGCTACGGCATGGCCTCCGTGCGCTTCATCTGCGGGACCCAGGACATTCATCGAGACCTCGAGCAGCGTCTGGCAAAATTTCTGGGCAAGGACGATTCCATTCTCTTCGCAGCCTGTTTCGACGCCAATGGCGGGCTGTTCGAGCCGCTGCTCGGTCCGGAGGACGCGATCATATCGGACGCGCTCAATCATGCCTCGATCATCGACGGCATCCGACTGTGCAAGGCCAAACGCTTCCGCTACGCCAATTCCGACATGGCGGATCTCGAGGCGAAGCTGAAGGAAGCGCGGGCGGCGGGCTGCCGCCACATCATGATCGCCACCGACGGCGTCTTCTCGATGGACGGCTATCTGGCCAATCTCCCGGGCATCACCGAGCTGGCCAGACGCTATGACGCCGTGGTGATGGTCGACGATTGCCATGCGACCGGTTTCATGGGGCCGAAGGGCGAGGGCACGCCCGCCCATTTCGGTGTCGATGTCGATATTCTCACGGGAACGCTCGGCAAGGCGCTGGGCGGCGGTATCGGCGGCTACATTGCCGGGCCGCAGCCGGTCATCGACCTTCTGCGTCAGCGGGCAAGGCCCTATCTGTTTTCCAATTCCCTGCCGCCGGCGGTCGTCATGAGCGGTCTCGAGGCGATCC
The DNA here is from genome assembly GCF_003075075.1 of Labrenzia sp. 011. Classification (GTDB taxonomy): domain Bacteria; phylum Pseudomonadota; class Alphaproteobacteria; order Rhizobiales; family Stappiaceae; genus Roseibium. The sequence continues at coordinate 86,493 of NZ_QCYM01000001.1, forward strand.
GGCTGGTGGAAGAAGGCGGCGACCTGCGCCGGCAACTCTTCGACAACACCCGCTACTGGCGCACCGGCCTGGAAAATCTGGGGTTCACGCTGCTGCCGGGCGAACACCCGATCGTGCCGGTGATGCTGGGCGAAGCGCATCTGGCGCAGGCGATGGCCTCGCAGCTCTTCGAGGAAGGCGTCTATGTCTCCGGTTTCTTCTTCCCTGTGGTGCCGCGCGGCCAGGCGCGTATCCGCACACAGATGAATGCGGCGCTGACCGGAAACGATCTGGACCGCGCGCTGGAGGCCTTCGAAAAGGCCGGCAAGGCGACGGGAGTCCTGTCATGAGCAGCAACCAGATGAAGGCGCTTTGCAAATCCGAGCCGAAGGAGGGCCTTTGGATGACACGGGCGCCGGTGCCGGAAATCGGCCCGGACGACGTACTGATCAGGGTCAACAAGACCGGCATCTGCGGCACCGACATCCATATCTGGAACTGGGATGAATGGGCCGCGCGCACTGTCCCCGTGCCGCTGATCACCGGCCATGAATTTGCCGGTGAGATCGTCGAGCTCGGCAGAAACGTCACGGATTTCCAGATCGGTCAGCGCTGTTCCGGCGAGGGCCATCTGATCGGCAAGAACTCCCGACAGTCACGGGCGGGCAAGTTTCACCTGGATCCGGAAACCCGGGGCATCGGCGTCAACGAGCAGGGGGCCTTTGCCGAATATCTGCGCCTGCCGGCCTTCAATGTCGTGCCGCTGCCGGATGAAATCGACGACGAGATCGGCGCCATACTCGATCCGCTCGGCAACGCGGTACATACGGCGCTCAGCTTCGACCTGATCGGAGAGGACGTGCTGATTACCGGGGCAGGTCCGATCGGCATCATGGCCGCGGCGGTTGCCCGCCATGTCGGCGCCCGCAACGTGGTCATCACCGACATCAATCAGGCGCGCCTCGATCTGGCGGCCCGGGTCACGGATGTGGTGCCGGTCAATGTCGCCGAAGACGATCTCAAGGGCATCGAGAAGAAACTGGGCATGCGCGAGGGCTTCGATGTCGGGCTGGAGATGTCCGGAAGTCAGGCTGCTCTTGATCAGATGGTCGACAATCTCGTCATGGGCGGTCGGATCGCGCTGCTCGGCATACCACCCGGAAAATCGCCGGTGGACTGGTCGAAGATCGTCTTCAAGGCGATCACCCTCAAGGGCGTCTACGGCCGCGAGATCTTCGAGACCTGGTACAAGATGATCGCCATGCTCCAGAACGGCCTCGATGTGCGCAACGTCATCACCCACCGTTTCGCCGTCGATGACTTCGAACAGGGCTTTGCCGCGATGAAATCGGGCGCGACCGGCAAGGTGGTCCTCAACTGGAGATGAGGACGTCTTCGCAGCGCCTCGGAAGGGCCGCTCGCGTGCCGTGATTTGTCCGACCCGGCACGCCTCTCACCAGACACTGGCGATTTTCGCCCAGTGGTTCCGGCTGTGTTTCCGCTATGACGTGCCGGCGCTGGGACCGCAGCCGGCATGTCTCTTGTCGATTGAGGTCCGGATACCCGTCAGCCGGCGTTATGTCAGGAGAACCCTGCCTTCTGCGGCAGACCCATCTTCTTCAGGATCATCACGACCGGGCAAAGGCCCGTGAAGGACGCCTGTATCAGGTGGGCGCCCAGGATGCCGGTCAGCCAGAGCCAGTTGATGTTGACGTAGACGGCCAGCAGTACCGAAGCGAGCACCAGCACGCCGACAACCAACATAATTCCACGTTCCACTGTCATGACAGCCTCCGTTCGATGAATAAATTCGATATATTGAAACTATTCCTTTCTGCGGAGAAATGCCAGTCATTCGGCGCGCCATTTCAGCGCAGCCAGCCCGGCTCGAAACTGATGTCCGTGCAGCCGGAAAACCGGGCGGTCCTGCCGAGTTCGGCTTCCAGCCGAGCAAGGCGCCCCTTGGTCATGCGGATGCCGTCTTCCGGCCAGAAGGCGCGGATGTGAAGCCGCTCTTCACTGCGGAGTGCCTTCATGTCGATCCGGCCGATCAGCCTGTCGCGCTCCAGGACCGGAAAGACATAATAGCCGTATTTGCGCTTGGGCTCGGGAACGAAAATCTCGATCCGGTAGGAGAAGCCGAACAGGCGCTCCGCCCGTTTCCGGTCGCGCAGAGCCGGGTCGAAGGGCGACAGAATACGAACCCGCGCCGGAGGATCGGCAAGGGCGTCCAGCGTCTCCAGAGTTTCTGGACAGGCAAAGGTCTTGCGCGGCGTTCCGTCGACGCACTCGATTTCGATCTCCACGATGGATCCTGTCTCCAGGGCGTTCTGGCACCACAGTTTAGCCTCCTGCGGCGTGATCAGGTCCCAGAAGGCAGCAATTTCGCCGGAGGAGGCGAAGCCGAGCCGGTCGAGCGCCGAGCGGGCGGCCCAGTCGATCGTCTCCTGCGTGTCGAAGCGCGTCGCCAGATGATCCGGCGGAATGACACGTTCCGTCAGATCATAGACCTTCCTGAAACCGTCCCGCCCGCAGACGGACAATTCACCCGTACGCCACAGGAATTCCAGCGCGGTCTTCGACGGGTGCCAGTCCCACCAGCCGCCGCTGCTGCGCTTTTCGTCTTCGCCGACCGTTGCCGAGGTGACCGGTCCGTGCGTGCTGATCTGTTTGAGAACTTCATCGAATTTTTCCTCGAACCCGTTGCGCCGCCAGATCCGCCAGCGTCCGATGAGCCTCTCCTTGTCGCGCGCAAACCTCAGGCGCCAATGGGGAAAGAAAGCCGCCGGGATCACCGATGCATCGTGGGTCCAGTGCTCGAACAGATGCCGGTCCCGCTCCAGCAGATGCTTCAGGTTCTTTTCCTTGTAGGCGGGTCTGCGAGCCGCAAGGATCATGTGATGGGCCCGGGCGACCGTGTTGATGCTGTCCACCTGGACGAAGCCGAGCCTGTCGATGACAGCCGCCAGATCATCGCCCTTGCCACTGCCTTTCGGAGCGCTGCCAAGTCCGTGTTTGTCGAGGAAGAGCCGCCGGGCGGAAGCATTCGCCAGTCTGGGAAAGGTCGAGGGTGTCATGACGGCGAAGCTAGCAGCTTCGCGCAGGAGGGGAAACTCCGGCAGTCTCCTTCCCGAATAGTCTTTCAGGCGCGAATGGGGGCGGTTCAGGCCCGACCGGTGTGAGGGAAGGCGCACTCCGCGCTGTCCCGGCCCTGAGCCGGGACCTGCATGTGGCCCCGGCTCAGGGCCGGGGCTTTCCTTTATGATCCTCTCCGATCGCAGGACTGGCGGGCAACGCCTATTTGGCGACGAGACGCATCGGTGTTGCCGTGCCGACGCCGGAGGTCGGCTTGGTGTTGGCCCATTGATAGGACTGGCGTTCCTCGGTCGGGGTGCACAGGAAGCGCTCCCGGTAACATTTGGTGAAATGCGAGGTCGAGGCGAAGCCGCAGGCCAGAGCGACGTCCAGAACCGGACGACTGGTCCGGCGCAGCAGGTCACGTGCCGTTTCCAGCCGCAGGCGCAGGTAGTACTGGCCCGGCGTGCAGTTGAAATGACGGCGGAACAGCCGCTCCAGCTGGCGCGGGGACAGGCTGACCGTCATGGCAAGTTGCTGGCAGCTCAGCGGATCCTCGATATGCAGGTCCATGATGCGGATGGCATCGAGGATCTTCGCGTTGGAGATGCCGGTGCGCGCCTCTATGTCGTGCCGCTGAGCGGATTCGCCTGACCGCATGTTCTGGTAAAGCGCGACCTCGGCCACTTCATGGGCGAGATAGGCGCCATGCTGGATGGCGATCAGCCGTAGCATCATGTCCAGCGAGGCCATGCCGCCGGCGCAGGTTATGCAGTTGCGGTCGATGGCGAAAATGTCGGAGGTGACTTCCACGTCCGGAAATTCTTCCCTGAGCGAGCGCAGATTTTCCCAGTGAATGGTGCAGCGGCGCCCGTCCAGAAGATTGTAGCGGGCGAGCAGATAGGCCCCGGTGCAGATCGCACCGAAGGTCCGGCCCATGGCGTTCAGGCGGCGCAGCTTGCTGCCGAGATCGGGATCCAGCGGCAGGCGCTCCACGTCGATTCCAGTACACAGAAGCGTAACATCGGCATCGTGAAGTTCGCGAATAGACTTGTTTACAGAAACTTCACATGAGTTACTTGCAACGACTGAATTCCCGTCAAGGGAATAAGTTGTCCATGCATAATAATCTCGGCCCAGCAACCTGTTTGCTATTCGGAGCGGTTCGATGACGCTGGCGAATGCGTTCATGGAAAACCGATCCATCAGCACGAATGCTATTGTCTGGCCTGTTTCTTCGTGGGCACGTCCGGACATTTACTTAGCCTCGTTGGAAGGTATTATTTCTTATTATCTTTTGATATCAGTAAGTTTTGCAATTTCTATTTATCTGTCAAATAAAAAACGAGATAATTCCAAACATTCTCGAAATGGTCACAATTCGACCTGCCTCTCTGCACAGGCGGGAAGCCCGTTGGAAAGTTTTTCATCGCGTGATGCCGTTTTTTTGACCTGTTCCGGCGTCAAGGTGGCGGCGCTCGCTTGTCCGGTCGCGTGAATGTCCCCGCGCGAAGGATGTGCATGATCGTCCTGTCAAATAAGGCGGAATGCCCGCGTTCCTGTGGCCCTGGACAGGGAAGGGGCGGTGGGTTCGGCCGAATCCGGAGGATTTCGTCCTGAAGGCTGCCCCGACATCGCGAACAGGGGCATAATTAGAATGATTTTTTTGCGTAACAGCGATTTCATGGATCAGGGTTGCTTCAAGTCAAGGCGCGAGTGGTGGTACATGAAGCATCAAGTGAATTGAGCGATGACCCACGGACACCGATTGAAATGAATGTACTTGCCAAGCCCGCAGACCTGGAAGCCGCCGCACCCGCCGGTGCTTTCGTCGAGGAAGTGAAGACCGTCCAGCATTACACGGACCACCTGTTTCGCTTCCGCATGAGCCGCCCGGCCAGTTTCCGGTTCCGGTCCGGCGAATTCGTCATGATCGGCCTGATGATCGACGGCAAGCCGCTCTACCGGGCCTATTCCATCGCAAGCCCGGCCTGGGATGAGGAACTGGAATTCTTCTCGATCAAGGTTCCGGAAGGTCCGCTGACATCGCATTTGCAGAAGATCCAGCCGGGCGACGCCATTCTGATGAAGAAAAAACCCACCGGCACGCTCGTCAATGACGCGCTCGTGCCCGGCAAGCGGGTCTATATGTTCTCCACCGGAACCGGCATCGCTCCCTTCGCCAGCCTGATCCGCGACCCGGATACCTACGAGAAATTCGATCAGGTCATCCTTACCCACACCTGCCGGGAAGTCGCTGAACTGAAATACGGCGAGGATCTGGTCCGGGAGACCATCAATGATCCGCTGATCGGCGAGTTCGCGAAGGACAAGCTGGTGCATTACACGTCGGTGACGCGCGAGGAGTTTGCGCGCAAGGGCCGGATCACCGACCTGATCAGATCCGGCAAGCTGTTCGAGGATCTCGGCATTCCGCCGCTCGACCCGGCCATTGATCGCGGCATGATCTGCGGTTCCATGGACATGCTGCGCGACACGAAAGCCCTTCTCGAAGAAGCCGGACTGACGGAAGGCGCCAACAACAAGCCCGCCGAATTCGTGGTCGAACGGGCGTTCGTCGGCTGAGCCGCATTCAGAACGGAAGAAAGACCTGAAAGGCCGGCTTCGCCCGGCCTTTTTGCTGTTTGTCTTCCGGCAGGCCGGGCGGGCACCTGCGTGGCTCTTGCCGAACAGTTTCCCGAAGCGGTCGGACAGATCCCCGTTTGACGATGGCGGGTATTATCTGTGGAAGGCCGTGCCTGGGGCGGGCGGATCAATATCAACTGTATGTGGCTTGCAATAGTCTGGGACGAATCTGCTTTGAAAAACATGGATCCCAACTTGACGGTGCGTGTTTTGGTTTGGGTTGCTTGAAATGAAAATCATTGCTGAACTTGGCATCAACCACCGCGGGTCTACCGAGATTGCCGGGCAGCTCATCGAAATCGCCGCAGAGGCCGGTGCCTGGGGCGTCAAGTTCCAGTACCGGGCAGAGCACGGTTTCTATCAGGCGACCCACGAGATCGGCGACGAGATCCTCTCCAGGGAAATCGATGAGAATTACATTCCGCCCGAGCGGGTGTTGCATCTGGTGGACCTGATCAAGCGCCAGGGAATGGCCGCAGGAATCAGTTTCTTCAAATCCTCGGACGCCGCCGATTTCGGCGCGGACATCGACCGCTTCGATTTCTTCAAGGTCCCTTCGGCCGAACTGCTCAACGAAGACCTGATCTCCGCCATGGCGGGCTTCGGAAAGCCCCTGATCCTGAGCACCGGCGGCCACAGCGAGGAGGACATCTTCAGCGCGGTCGAAAAGACCCGGTCCATTCCGGATGTCGTCTATCTGCACTGCATTTCCAACTACCCGGTCCTGCTCGGCAACCAGCAGATGGCATTCCTGCGCACCTTGAAGGAACGAACCGGGGGACCTGTCGGATATTCCAGTCACGACCAGGACTGGGAGGTCTGCCTGATCGCCGCGGCGAACGGCGCGACCGTTTTCGAACGTCATCTGACCCTGGACAAATTCGGCAAGGGCATCGACGACAGCTCGAGTTCGGATCCTGCCGAATTTCGCCGCCTGTGCAAACTCCTGAATGCCTATGACACGGTCCAGGGGAACGGCCGGCGCGAGGTGAACCAGGGGGAGCGCATCAATATGCAGAACCTCGGCTCGTCGCTCTATGCGCGCAGGACAATTGCAGCGGGCGAAGTGCTCGACGAGACGAATACCGTGGTCAAGGCTCCGCGCAAGGGTCTTACCTGGTCGGACCTGAAGCGCCGCGGGCTGACGGCGGTCAAGCGACCGGTCGCCGAGGGCGCGGCGGTTTCCGACCTCCATTTTACCGGCCCCAAACCGCCGCTGAGCGGCAAGCTGATCGACTTCTGCAATGAAAAGCAGCTGTCCATCCCGGTTCGCCTGCATGACGCGAAAATTCTGCAGAGCCGGTTTCCCATACAGAACAACGAGCTGCACCTTTCCTATGAAGAGGTCGGGTCCTTCCGCTCAGCGATGGAGGAGGGGCTTTCGCAGCTGAACCTGTCGCGCCACTATTCCATTCACATACCCGACTATATCGACAGCAAGACGCTGATTGATCCACTTTCGGTCGACGAGGCGACCCGCACGGGAAGCGATCAGGTCATCAGTGCCTGCGTGGACCTGGCGCTGGAACTGGAAGCAAGGACCGGTGCGCCGGTTCCCGTCGTCGGCAGTTTTTCCAGACTGCGACCGGAAGGCAAGCGGGAGACCTATGCACAACTGCAGGCCTATCTGGAGCGGACCGGACGGCAACGGGGCATCCCGATCTATCCCCAGTGGCTGCCGCGCATTGCATGGTACTTTGGCGGCGCCGACATTCTGGACATGTTCTGCGGAGCCGACGACATCGACATCGTCAATGATATCGGCATGGAGCTTTGCTTGGATCTGTCCCATCTCATCTTGTCGGCGAACCATGCGAAACAGGACTGGCACGGGTGGTATGAACGGCTCGTTCCGCTTGCCCGGCACCTGCATATAGCCGATGCGGTCGGCATTGACGGCGAAGGTATTGAATTCGGCAAGGGCGACCTCGGAGACCCGCGCGCCTACATCGACGGTCCGGGCCGCAAGGTGCTGGAAGTCTGGCAGGGTCATCTGTCCGAAGGTGACGGCTTTGAAAAAGCGATCCTGCAACTGGGAGAACAACATGGCTAAGGTACTGATTACCGGCATTTCCGGGCAGGATGGTGCTTTTCTGGCGCGCACCCTGCTTGAGCGCGGCGACGAGGTCTATGGCGCCATGCGGCGGGGCAGCACCTCCAAGACCGGTCGTCTGAAGGAGCTCGGCATCCGCGAAAAGGTGAAACTGTGCACCCTGGAGGTCACGGAATTCGCCAATGTGCAAAACGTCCTCAACGAAATCCGGCCGGACATGATTTTCAATCTTGCCGCCCAGAGTTTCGTTGCCGACAGTTTTCAGTTCCCGCACTACACCTCCGATGTGAATTACATGGGCGTGCTGAACATTCTGGAGGCCATGCGGCTGCTGAAGCTGGATGCCAGACTGTATCAGGCCTCGACATCGGAAATGTACGGCGACGTTCTGGAAAAGCCCCAGTCGGAAAAGACACCCTTCAACCCGCTCAGCCCCTATGCGGTGTCGAAGCTGGCCGCCCATTCGCTGGTGGTGAACTACCGGCAGGCTTACAACATGTTCGCCACGTCCGGCATCCTGTTCAATCACGAATCCGAGCTGCGTGGCTACGAGTTCGTCACACGCAAAATCACCAGCTGGCTCGCCCGCATCAAGCTGCAGGACGCTGAAGCCATGCCGCTGGGAAATCTCGCCAGCGTGCGCGACTGGGGCTATGCGCCCGAATACACCGACATGATGATCAAGATGCTGGATCACGGGCAGCCGGACGACTTCGTCATTTCCACGAACACCGAATATTCGGTCCGGGATTTCCTCTTCATGGCGGCGCAGGAAGTGGGGTTCGATCTCTACTCCGAAGGCGAGGGCCTTGAGGAGAAGTGCTACGACCGGAAGACGAACAGGCTGGTCGCCTATGTGGATCCCCGCTATTTCCGGGCCTCGGACGTGGTGTATCTGCGCGGCGACAACAGCAAGGCGCAGGAACTGCTTGGCTGGAAACCGGAAATCCTGGCGCCGGAAATCGCCCGCCGCATGGCGATCTTTGATCTGAAAAAGGCCGCCGTCAGCAGCCCGGGCCTTTGACGAAGCATGGGACTAAAACCATGACACGCGCGGTTGCGATCATTCCCGCACGGGGCGGATCCAAGGGAATACCGGGAAAGAACCTCAAGCCGTTCCTGGGCGTCCCTCTGATCGTGCATTCCATACGCGCCGCGCTGGCCGCGCAGACCGTTGCCGATGTGGTTGTCTCCAGCGATGATTCCCGGATTCTCGAGGTTGCCGAGAAAGCCGGCGCGACGGGGGTATTGCGGCCTGAGGATATTTCCGGTGACGAGGCGTCCTCAGAAGCGGCCCTGCTCCATGCGGCCGGTGCCTGCCGGGCATGTGACGATGCTGAAACGCTCGTGTTCCTGCAATGCACCTCGCCGCTGACCACGCAGGATGAGATCGATCTGGTGGTGCGTGCCCGGGAGCGCCTGGCAGCCGACACGGCCTTTTCCGTCGTTGAAGTGCATGCGTTTCTCTGGGAAATCGCACCCGACGGCACGGGGATCGGCGTCAACCACGATGCGTCGAAACCCCGGCAACGCCGCCAGGACCGACCGCACCAGTTCCGGGAGACCGGGGCGATCTATGCGCTGCGCAAGAGCGGGTTTCTTAAAGCGCGGCAGAGGTTTTTCGGCAAGAGCGTGCCGGTCGTTCTCCCGGAGGCAACGGAAATAGATCTCGACACGCCGCGGGATTGGATTGCCCTGGAGGCCTTTGCTGTGGCCTCCGGACGTGGACCGCGAAACGTCAGCCGGATCAAGGACCCTTCAGTCGGCGACGGGTGAAGGCCTGGGATTCATGAACCCTGAACTGCCGGGGCATCCCGGTTCCGATTGACCGCGAACAGGATGTTCGGCTCCATTTCAACCCGTCAAACGAATGCCCGGCGAGGCCTGCTGCGATGACAAACATATTCGAAACCCTGTCGGTGATCGGTGCGGCGAGCGAAGCGCATCGGGAGGTCTTTGCCACCGGAACAAGGGACCGTGACGATGTGGTCGTCTACAGGGACAGCCAGTCGGGGGTGATCTACATCGACGGGTTCTATGGCGGCGACGAAATCTACGAGGAGGGGGGCTACAGGGAGGTCAATCTGGCGAAAACCGGATCGCGCGACTACGAGATCACGCGCGATGCCTTGCGCCGGGCCTCGGCCTGCAAACCCTTCGTCTGCGGCCGCCATATTGTCGATTTCGGCTGCGGCGACGGCAGTTTTCTCCGCCAGGTGCAGCAGGAAACCGCCTCCTGCGGCGGCGTGGAGCTGCAAAGGGACTATGTCCAGGCGCTCAGGAGCGAGGGCATCGCCTGCCACACGTCCCTTGCGGAACTCGAAGACGGCAGCATGGACACGGCGCTCAGTTTTCACGTCCTGGAACATCTGCCCGATCCGCTGCCGGTGCTGCGGGATCTGCGGCGCGTGCTCAAGCCCGGCGGGTTTCTTGTCATTGAAGTTCCCCATGCCGGCGACATGCTGCTGCGGGAGCTGAAAAGCGACGCCTTCAAGGCATTCACCTTGTGGAGCCAGCATCTGGTTCTGCACACCCGCGACAGTCTGCGCCGGCTCCTGACGGCATCGGGATTTGAAAATGCCATCGTGGAAGGCGTCCAGCGCTATCCGTTGTCCAATCACCTGACCTGGCTGTCGGACGGCCGGCCCGGCGGCCACAAGTCGGCGCTGGCAGCCCTGGACACGCCCGATCTCCTGTCCGCCTATGAGGCGGCCCTGAACAGGATCGATGCGACGGATACACTTCTGGCCGTTGCGAGAAATCCAGGCTGAACGGGACAGCGGCATGTCTTTCGCGCGCGGGGCCCTCGATCGCCGGATCTGGCCGATTGAGGCCTGTTGCGCCGCCCTAAAGACCGAGCCGCTTGTTCCTCGGCTCCGGCGTCCAGTTTTCCAGCTGGCGATCCAGTTCCGCGATGATCTCCGGAACGAATTCCGCGCAGGGCCGGTCCTTGTAGGGGCGCATATAGGTCATGGACGGATACCAGGGCGGGTTCTTCTGGCCGAGAAGCAGGGCGGGCTCCTCCTGGCCAAAGCGGATGCTCGGGACGTCGAGAATCCCGGCCATGTCCGCGACGCTGGTGTTGGCGGAGACGACGAAATCGCAGATCGCGGTCAGGGCCGCGGCTCCCAGCAGGTCGTCGAACAGGTCGACATCCTCGAAAAACCGGAACTTTTCGGGAAATCTGCCCTGGAAGAACTCGATTTCCTTGGGAACGGCCTTGTATTGCAGGTTCACGAAGATCGCGTCCCGGGATTCCAGAATTGGCGAGATGGCAGGCGCGGAGAGATAATAGCGCGCCCTGTTCGCGGCCAGGTTCTTGGACCGCCAGGAAAAGCCTATGACCGGTTTGTCCCCGTATCCCTGCAAGCGGCTCAGATACTCTCTCGCCCGGTCCTTTTCGAAGGAATAGACCGGGCAGGGGGCCGAGCGGAAGGATTCGAGATCCGGACGGAAGAATTCGACAAGGTCGCTGATATTGGCGGTCACATCGAAATCCGAGGTGGTTGCCTCGAAGTCCGCGTTCATCTGGGCGGGCCGGCACTCGGCCTCGGGAAAGGAGTGCTGCATGAACTGCGCGCCCTTCTGGGAGACTTCGACGATGACCTTTCCGGCCTTTTCGATCAGCTGCGGCAGCATCGTGCCGGCCTTGAGCGCATCGCCCAGCCCCTGATCGGCCCAGACAAGAACCCTCTTGCCGGAAATATCTTCCCCCTCCCAGGCAGGAACCTCGAATTTCCTGCGCGTGACCTTGGCCGCCGGATCGCCGAAGCGCGATCTGTGCAGCCGCCAGCCGTTTTCCAGGTCGCCATTGGCAAGATAGGCGAGCGACAGGTTCCACGAGACGGACTCGTTGGAGCCGCCCGACAGCTTGTGCGCCAGCTTCATCATTTCGAGCGCTTCCGCGTGTTCGCCATGCATCAGCAGGACCACGCCCAGGGTCACACACTTGTGGAAATTGCGCGGGTCTCCCTCAAAGCACTGCCGCGCATAGATAATCGCCTTTGCGGTCTCGTTCATGCTGAAAAGCAGGCGGGCCGCCTCGTGCTCCACATCGCTGTTGCCGGGAAAGCGCTCCAGGGCCTCGGTCAGTTCATACTGGGAAGGCTCGTATTGCTGCAGCTTCAGCCGGCACCTGGCCCTTTGAACGAAATTGTTGGGCGAGTCCGGGGCGAGCAGGATCGACTTGGTGAAGAAGGTGATCGCATGCTCGGTCTTGTCGGCATCCACGAGCAGCATCCCGTAGTTCTGGTAGGCATCCAGATACTCCGGATCCTCCACGATCAGGGACTGCAGGATAAGTTCGGCCTCTTCGAATCTCTTCAGCTTGGTAAGAGCGATCGCCTTCATGTTGCGCGCTTCGCGCTCTTTCGGGTTGATGGACAGGGCCTTGTCGCAAACCAGCAACAGGCTTTCGAAGTCCGTTCCCACGTCCATCATGGCCCGCGCCAGATTGGCGTAAAACGGGGCCTGATTGTTGTTGGCGGCGATGGCTTTCTGAATGTACTCCATGGCACGCTTGGGAAAGCCGAGCTGCCTGTAGGTCACCCCGAGCAGATTGAGTGCATCCGCATTGTTGGGCGCTTTCTTGAGGACCTGCTTGTAGCACCGCTGCGCCTGCCTGACGTCGCCCGCCTGTTGAAAGGCAAGTCCCTTCAGCATCTTCTCCCGGACAGGGTTCGGGGCGGATTGCGTGGCCATCTTGTCTCTATCCTCATGGAATCATGATCCGAAGAATAGCAGGCACCCGCCGGAAACAAAGGTTTGCCGGCACTTTGCGCCAAATCGGCTGGGGATTGCGGACAGGGAGACGCATAGGTTTTGCGAAAGACACTGACCCGCAGCAACGCCAGCGACAAGATCTGCCGGCCGGTGGTCGGATCGAAGAAATAGGAAAATGGTGGGCGATACTGGGATTGAACCAGTGACCCCTCCCGTGTGAAGGGAGTGCTCTCCCGCTGAGCTAATCGCCCCAAAATCGCAATCTGGATGGCGGGTGTCTAAGGGAAGCGGCGGAACTTGGCAAGACCTTTTGTGACCATGACGGCCATTTTCAGACCCGGTCGGCTACGGGAGCCTGGCTCGACGCGCCCAAGCAGGCCAATTCGTAGAATAGCCGCAATGTCTGCCTATCCGATTGTCCGTTCTTTCTGCTCTTTCCGAGTGGTCACAGGAGTTGCTTTAATGGGTTTTCGCACATTTTCCGCTGCCATTTTTTCCCCCGCCACCCTTGTTTTCCTGGTCCTGCCCGCAAGTGGCTGGGCTGCCGGCAACGGGCCGGTCACCAGTATCACGCTGTCCTCCGGCGGTCTTGCCGAGGTGGTCCGCGAGGCCGATGTCGGCAGCTCCGGCCTTGTCGAGATGACCGTGCCGCTCGATCAGGTGAACGATGTCCTCAAGAGCATCGTCGTCTATGACGAAAAGGGTGTCGTGGAGGGTATCACGCTTCCCGGTCCGGATCCGCTTTCCGAAACCTTCAAGACCCTGTCGTTTTCCCAGGCGGATCTTCAGTCTCCCGCGCGCCTCCTGGCGCAACTGCAGGGCACCCGTGTGCGCGTGGAAAAGGCGGGTACGACAGTCGAGGGGCTTGTGCTTGGCGTTTCCGTGAAGGACCTGGGCGACGGGGGGCAGGCGGATGTGGTCTCCGTGCTGAGTGATGGGCGGATCGTCGGCGTGGAGCTGACCCCGGAGACGGAAATTTCCTTCCTTGAAGACAACATCCGCCAGCAGGTCGCCAGGGCGCTGGCCGCGGTCGGCGACGGCAAGTCGGACGGCACACGCACCGTCGCCCTGAAGCTGGCCGGGGAGGGCGAGCGCCAGGTGGCTGTCTCCTATGTGGTTCCGGCGCCGATCTGGAAAACCGCCTACCGGGTGGTGACCCTGCCGCAGGGCAAGGCGCGGCTGCAGGCCTGGGCGGTGCTGGAAAACGCCAGCGGAGAGGACTGGGAAAATGTGAGCGTCACCCTGTCTTCCGGTGCGCCGGTCACGTTGAAGCAGCGCCTGCACGATCTTTACTGGAAGGAGCGGCGCGAGATTCCCGTCGATGTTTCCCAGGGGTATGTACCCAGACCGGACAGCGGCGCCGAACCGGTGTTTGACATGGCCGAGTCCGAGGCCGGCATGAAAAGAAGGGGCGTTGCCGCAGCCAGTTTCCTTGCGGCTCCGGCTCCCGTAAGGGAAGTGCCGGAGGGCCTCGCCGCCACCAGTGTGGGCGAGGCGGTCGAGGGCGCGGTCACGGCCTCCTTCACGCTGCCGTATCCGGTGAGCCTGCAAAGCGGCGATACGCTTTCGGCGCCGATCGTCGATCAGGTGGTGAGTGCCGAAACGGTTTCCGTGTTTCAGCCGGAAAGCGGCCTGCCGCATCCGGTCGCGGCAATTCTGATCGAGAACGAGACTGACACCAGCCTGCCGAAGGGGATTCTGACCGTCTATGACCAGCGCGAAGGCTATGTCGGCGATGCGCAGATCGGCGGCATGCCCGCCGGTGAGGGCCGCATGGCCAGCTTCGCAACCGACCGCAAGGTGCGCATCGCGCAGAGGACCCAGCCGGACGACACTATCGTTTCCATAAAGGTCGCTGACGGTGTTCTGACCGCCTCCGTCCGCCAGCGCTCCGAAACCGTCTATGCGATCAAGGGCGCTCCGGACGGGGATCGCACAATCATCATCGAACATCCCAAACGCCCGGGCTGGGCGTTTTCCTCGCCGCAGGAAATGGAATCGACCGCCACCCATCACCGTCTCAGGGTCGAGGTGCCGGAGGGGGCGACCGAAACGGTGACGGCGCTTGCCGAACGCACGATTTCGGAAACCCACGCGCTGATGTCGAGCGATGAACACATGCTGCTCGATCTCGCCGGGCGCTCCCCGGACGCGGAAACCGCAGCCAAGCTGCGGGACTTGGCCGGTCTGCAGGCGGAGATCTCCCGGATCGAATGGCAGGTGCGGCAATTGCGCGAGCGCAAGGACGAGGAGACCCGGGATCAGGAACGCCATCGCTCAAACCTGAGCGCCGTTCAGCCGGGGGCCGATCTCTACAAGCGTGCGGCGCGCAATCTGGCCGACTCCGAAACCCGTATCGAGGAAATCGACACGGAGATGGCCTCTCTGAAGGAGCGGCAGGCGGAAATCCGCGCGACGCTGGGTGAGGCGATCAGGACGTTCTGAAGTCGCTGCGCGCCGGACCTGCCGCACCCCGTTGCGGCTGGTGTCAGGCGGTTCAGGATCCTGTCGGAGACAGTTCCGTCACGGCGCCGGCCAGTTCGTCGAAGTGGGAGATCACCCGGTCGGGGTCAAGGTCGCGCACCGGCACGGGGGTGTAGCCGAAATCCACCGCGATCACCGGGATGCCCGCATTGCGCGCCGCGCTGATGTCGGTACCGCTGTCGCCGATCATGATGGAACCCGCCACCTGGCCACCGGCGCGTTCGATGGCGCCGTGAACCGGTTTCGCATGGGGCTTGGCAACGGAATAGGTGTCGCCGCCGACCACGGCGTCGAAATATTTTCCCAGATCGAGCTTTTCCAGCAGCGGCAGGGTCAGCCGTTCGGCCTTGTTGGTGCAGACGGCCAGTTTCCAGCCGTCCTGACGGAAGGATTCCAGAGCCGGGAGCACGCCTTCGAAGGGCCGGGTGTGCACGGCGATGTTGGCCGCGTAGTGATCGAGAAAATGGCTGAAGAGCGGAGCGATGTCGTCTTCTGTCCAGGACACGCCGTTATAGTCCAGCCCGCGCTGAATGAGGACCCTGGCCCCCAGTCCGACCATGTTGGCGATATCTTCCTGCGGGATCGCGGAATGGCCGGCCGTGGTCATCACGACATTCAGCGTGGCAACCAGATCCTCCATGGAGGACACCAGCGTGCCGTCGAGATCGAACACCAGAACAGACATGAGAACTCCGGCAAAGACGAAAGGAAACCTTGCCTAACCGCATCGGCGGGCCGTCGCAAGGGGGCTTTCCATGATGAGTTCACACCCTAAAGCTTGTATGCCGTCCTGAAGCCGCCCCAGTGGCGTCCCTCGATGATGATCGGGGTATCGATTTCCTTCATCCAGACGACATTTCCGCCGCCCATGTCGCGGGCGTAGGACTGGATGAGGAAGGGTCTTGTGTTGCGGGCGGCGCTGAGGCCTGCCCGGTCGTCGAAAATCCGCCTGTTCCTGCAATTGGCCGTGTTCCATGCCGGATCGTCCGGCCTTTGCGGTTTGGAATAGATCAGGTTGTGCACGGGCAGATAGCCGTTCCTGTCGACGGCGACGCAAAAGACCATGTTGTTGCCGTCGCCCAGGACGGATTCCTGGATGTCCGGCAGGATATTTTCCAGCTGGGCCAGCGCGCGGGTCGAAACCTGCAGGGGATCGGTGCCTTCGATGGGCTCATAGTTGGTGTCGAACAGGTCGTCCTGGGTCAGCTTGCGCCTGGCCAGAAGGTCCTCCATGGCGGCAATGATCCGCGCGGCGCCGGACTGTGCCAGGGTCACTTCCCTGGCGTGGGCGGCGTGAACGGAGGCGATCTTCGCAGCAAGCTTCTCGCGGAAGCTGTCGCCGGGATCGTCGAAACGGGAATGGCAGCCATATTCCGAAACGGCGACAATGGTGATGTCGACTGTCCCGATACCGTCAAGGTCAAGGCGGGCCTTGCTGCCGCTTTGCAGCAGCCCGTCCCGGTCCGTCTTGAACAACACGCCGCCTTCGGAAATGTCCAGGGTTTCGATTTTTGCGGCCGTTCCGCCACTTGTGGTGGTGCCTGCCAGCTTGACGGGAAGCCTGTCATGCTGCCTCCGGTCGCCGATTTCGGTCTGCCGGATCATCATGGTGAAACGCGACTGCAGCGAATGGGCGGCGTCGCTCATCTCCGTCCCCAGTGACCGGGCCAGCTGTCCGCCTTCTTCGGCGGCGGTCGCGGATTCGGTAATCGTCCGGACCTTGCACACCACTTCCTGGACGAAGTCCGCGGTCTGCTGTGCCTGTCCTCCGATCAGATTGGTCGTTTCCACCTGGGTCTGCACGGCCTCCTCGACGGCGGCAAAGCTCGGCCGGATGCGGCCGATGACGTCGATGATCCGGTTGACCGACCCGAGGCTGCTTTCGGCGGACTGGTTCAGCCGCTCGATGTTCGCGACGATCTGTTCCGTTGCCGACTGGGTTTCGACCGACAGCGCCTTGACCTCGCTCGCGACGACGGAAAAGCCCCTGCCGGCTTCTCCGGCCCGGGCGGCCTCGATGGTGGCATTGAGCGCCAGAAGATTGGTCTGTTTGGCGATATCCGAAATCAGGTTGACCACATTGGCGATATCCTCGATGGCCTGCTTGAGGTCCAGGACGCCGCTGTTGGCCTGATCGGCCACATCGCGGGCTTCGTTGGCAAGCTGATTGGAAAGACCTACCTGGTTGCCGATCTCGCCACTCGACGTCGACAGCGCCTGAATCGAATTCGCCAACCCGGAGGCGTTGTCGCCCGCGACTGCCGACTGGTCCGCCAGCGACTGGCTGTCGCCGCGAATGGTTTCCAGTTTGTCCATCTGGCTGTCGAGCTGGTCCTGAACCTTTCCCGCTGCGGTGCTGATGGCCCGTGCCGCGACGGTCAGGTCGTCCTCCAGACTGTCCAGGACAAAACTCATCCGGTCTGAGGAAGCGGCTCCATCAGGATCGGAGATACCCGCATCGGTAGGTGCCTCAGGGGCAGGCAAATTGTCATGGGCGAAATTGCTATGATGTTTCTGCCGCGAACCAAGTCGAAGAATATTCATTTGCTTCTTTTCTTTCCGATCCCCAGACGATTTTGTTCAATATGCTTGGTCAGTCTGAAGTTATCGTTAACCATGGCTTCAGCGGCCGGAAGGTGCTTTCTTTCCCGTGGCGAATTGGGAATCTCACTGGACCGGCAAAGCCCGGCCATGTTAAGCACCCGGCGGCCAAAACAAGATGATCTGCCTTGGTCCTGAACGGGTATCCGACCGGGCTGGACGATGAAACAGGGCCTCGTTGGACCGGCTTGCGTGCCGGAAAGGATGGGGCCGGAGGAACGTTGAATGAGCGACCAGTTCAAGAAACAAGCCGCTGACCGCGCTGCGGAAGATGTCACTTCCGGCATGCGCCTGGGAATCGGGACAGGGTCGACGGCCGAGTTTTTCGTCCATGCGCTGGCGGCGCGCGTCAGGGACGGGCTGGACGTGATCGGCGTGCCCACATCCGAACGGACCGCAGAGCTGGCATCCGGTCTGGGCATCAGATTGACGACACTGGACGAAATGCCGCAACTGGACCTGACGGTGGACGGTGCCGACGAACTTGATCCGCATCTGGCGCTGATCAAGGGCGGCGGCGGCGCACTCCTGCGAGAAAAGATCGTTGCGGCGGCTTCCGCACAGATGATTGTCATCGCCGACAGTGGCAAGCAGGTGGACACGCTCGGGCGGTTTCCCCTGCCGATTGAAGTCGTTCCGTTCGGACTGGAAGCGACCAGACATGCGATCCTGGCGGTTCTGGAGGGGCTGGGCCTGCCCCTGGAACTGGACTTGCGTGGTGGTCCGGACCGGCCCTTCAGAACGGATGGCGGCCACTTCATTCTGGACGCGCGTCTTCAGAAAATCCCGGAAGCCGAAGTTCTGGCTGACCGCCTCGTGGCAATTCCCGGCGTCGTCGAGCACGGCCTCTTCATCAATCTTGCAACAAAAGCTTACGTGGCCGGCGCAGATGGGGTAAAGACCGTCTTGCCCATCCAAGTGGTGTGATTTGGCTTTCCGAACGAGCGATGAAAGCCGTCTAGGAGTAGAAAAATGAAACTTGTCAAGACTTTCCAGCGAGCAGCTGTAGTGGGCGCAGCCATGATTGCCGCCGGATTTCTTTCCACCGCCGTTTTTGCGCAGGACGCTGTTTCCGAAAGCCATATGGCTGCCGCGAAGAAAGTGGCCGCTGCAACGAAGGTTCTGGAACCTTTCGACGATATTCTGCCGATCCTCGCCGAACAGACCCGTACGGCCTTCATCCAGACCGATCCGACCCGTGCGGAAGAGATCATTGAAGTCACGCAGGAAGTTGCCCTCAAGCTGGCACCTCAGCGCGCTGAACTGAACGAACTCGTCTACAAGGCCTGGGCGGACTCCTTCACCGAGGCCGAGCTCAATGAGCTTGCCGAATTCTACAGCACGGAACTCGGTCAGAAGCTGACCAATTCCATTCCGGCCATCACCCAGTATTCCGTCGGTGCGGCCCGCGAATGGCAGGACCGGATTTCCACGGAAATGGTCACGATGGTTCAGGAAGAACTGGCGAAGCGGAACGTCGTGGAGTGATGGACCGCGTTTCGGGCAATCGCACCATGCTTTTGCCGAAACGTGACGCGCACACGAGATAGTGAGACCGCCTTGATTGCCGGTCTGCGGGCCGCGAAAGCGGCCCGATCCGTTTTGTCGCGGGATTTTGTCCGGCCCAGGCGGCGGAGCGCAAGCCTCCGCCGCTCTTGCATGGCGGCGGCAACCGCTTATGTGGGAGCAGGCCGGGAAGGGCGCCTTGCGGATCATCCGGGCGCGGAAGACATATCAAGAGGCGTGAAATGAGCGAGTACGACTACGATCTTTTTGTTATTGGCGGCGGCTCCGGCGGTGTCCGTGCCGCGCGGATAGCGGCAACCCACGGTGCCCGTGTGGGGATCGCCGAGGAATACAGGTACGGCGGAACCTGTGTGATTCGCGGTTGCGTGCCCAAAAAGCTCTTTGTTTACGCCTCCAAGTTTTCCGAGGAATTCGAAGACGCGGAAGGATTTGGCTGGTCGGTCGGCGAGCGCGGCTTTTCCTGGAGCAAGCTGGTCGCCGCCAAGGACCAGGAGATCACCCGTCTGGAAGGCATTTACCGGCGCAATCTGGAACGCACCGACGTTGAAGTGCATGACAGCCGGGCCGTCATCGAGGGGCCTCACACGGTGCGTCTTCTGACCACCGGGCAGGAGGTGACCGCCAAATACATTCTCGTCGCAGTCGGAGCTTCTCCGAATGTCGACACCGACCTGCCGGGCGTTCAGCACGTCATCACCTCCAACGAGGCGTTTCATCTCGATGAGCTTCCGGAGAAGATCGTGGTCGCCGGAGGCGGTTATATCGCCGTCGAGTTTGCCGGCATCTTCAACGGCCTCGGGGTCGACACGACGCTGATTTACCGCGGTGAGGAAATCCTGCGCGGTTTCGACATGGACTTGCGGACCATGGTTCGCCAGGAAATGGAGAAGAAGGGTATCAGGGTCATCCTGAATGACGTCTTCACCGGCATCGAGAAGCAGGCTGACGGCACACTGACCGGCAAGACCCGAGCCGGTGAAACGCTGCAGGCCGGCCAGATCATGTTTGCCATCGGCCGCAACCCGCACACCAGAGACCTCGGTCTGGAAAAGGCCGGTGTCGAGATGGATGCCTCCGGTGCGATTCGCGTCGGCGCGGACTCCCGGACCAGCGTCGAGTCCATTTATGCGGTCGGCGATGTGACCAACCGCGCCAATCTGACACCGGTTGCAATCCGCGAAGGTCATGCCTTCGCTGATACCGTGTTCGGTGGCAATCCGTGGACGGTGGACCACAGCCTGATCGCCACTGCGGTTTTCTCGCAGCCGGAGATGGGCACGGTCGGACTGACACAGGAAGAAGCACTGAACCGGACGCCCAATCTGGACATCTACAAGTCCGGTTTCCGGCCCATGAAGCATACCTTGTCCGGCAGGGACGAAAAGATGCTCATGAAGATGATCGTGGACGCGGACAGTCAGAAAGTACTGGGCGTGCACATCGTCGGACCCGATGCGGGCGAACTGGCGCAGATCCTTGGCGTGACCCTGCAGATGGGAGCGACCAAGGCGGATTTCGACCGCACAATCGCCGTCCATCCGACGGCCGCGGAGGAGCTTGTGACCATGCGCGAGCCGACGGAGCGCCTGCGCGGCTAGGTCCCGTCAGGTCCGGACCCGGGAAACGGGAACGCACCGGGTGGAGATCTCTACCCGGTCTTTCCCACGCGGACATAGGGTTTCGGATCTTCGAGGGAAAGCGGTGGTTCGCCCGGGTCGCTGCTGCTGTCGAAGAAATCGGAAAACAGGGAATGGCGGTTCCGGCCGAGGTTTTTCGATTGATAGAGTGCCGCGTCGGATCGTGCGACGAGGCTCTCGGCCGTCGTGCCGTCCTCGGGCGCGATTGCGACCCCGATGCTCAGGCCGACATGCGCCATTCCTTCGTCCCGGATCGCGATCGGCACATTGGCCGTTTCCACCAGCGCCATGCACAGATCGTGCAGGGCCGCGCCGTTCGTCGATTTCCGGTAGATGATCATGAACTCATCGCCTCCGACACGGCACACGAGGCCCTCGCGGCCGATCACGGTCTTCAGGCGCCCGGCCATGGTCTTGATGACCAGATCGCCCGCCGCATGTCCGAATGTGTCGTTGACCGACTTGAACTTGTCCAGGTCGCAATGGAGAACGGCGAAGGGTTTTTGCGGCAGCGATTGCACGGAAGTTGCCAGTACACGGTTGAACTGAAGCCTGTTCGCCAGGCCTGTCAGGGTGTCGTGCAGGGCAAGATGACGGTTCTGCTGTTCGCTTGCCTGCAGCGAGGAAGTCAGCTGTCCGATTCTCCACGCAATGCCGAAGGCCAGCGCCGCCAGGGCAATGCTCAGCACCGCGATGACCGGGATAATGGTCGGCCAGATGGCGTTGCCGATGGTCTGGCTGTGCCACGTGAAGGCGCCGATGGAGGCCCCGTCCGGATCCGACACTTCATGAAACGCTCCGGAACCTGCTGCAGGCACTTCACTCGCGAAGGTCAGGGATGCAAAATTAAGCTGGGCATTCACATGTGCGATCAAGGCGTCGTCGATGTAGTGGGCAGACAGAACCACGGTTGGCGGACCGTCCGGAAGCACCTGCTCATAATCATCCGGAATCACCGGCATTGCACCGAACATGGCCGGCTTTCCATCGATGCGGGTGAACCCCATCAGCGCATATTCGTCCGGCTCCAGCCCTTGCAGGGAGCGATGGCCGTAGCCGCCGGGAACACGCACCCTGTTCTTCTCGAACAGGCGTGAGATCTTGCCGAACAGGTCTTCAAGTTCAGGCGTTTCGAAAATCGGGCGCTGCAGGATATGCGTGTAGTGTTCGAAGGACTCCGCCAGAACGTCGCCGTTCCCCGAGATCACCATGACCTTGCTGTGCCGGTAGTCTGACCAGAGCGTGTCGATGGCCCGATAGGCGTATTCAGGATCGAAGTTCAGCACCAGCCCGGCCACCGACTGGTCTGACGATGTGACGGTAATCTGTTCGCGCACCAGGGCACGCATGCGCTCCGCCAGCGTATTGCGGAACAATCGCTGCTCATTGGCAATTGCCTGCTCGGTCGAGGCCTGCGAGGCGATGAGACCGACGAACAGCAGGGAAGCGGAGGTGACAGCAATCAGGAGACCGGCAAGAAGAAATGCAAGCCGCGAAATATGGTGCCGCGTTACGGGAACGGGCTGATCACTGTATCTCCGCCGGAATTCGGTCAATCTGAAACCCTGTTGGAGTCTGCGCTGCTTAGCGGACTCTCTCATCCATTTCCTATGTAATGGGGAATATATGGAGAAATAATTTATGAGAGAATCGGTGGTATTACATAGGTAATTTACATATCTATCTCAAAGTTTGATCAGTAAAATTTTAACTAATTCCAATTCTCGGTATGCGAAATATATCGAGAGAGGGCGGTTTGTCTATGTGTGCGGCGCATGCGTAAGTTGTCGAGCGTGGGTTTACATCTTCTGTCGGCTGGCTGTCGTGTGCCGGTCCGATGTGCGGCCATATGCTCTTGCTGCGCAAAATCGCGGATTCAGGTTTGGTCTGCGAGCACTTTGACGAATGTCTCTATCTCGGTTTCCGTATTGAAGGCATGCACGGAGGCGCGCACGACGGCTTCCAGATCACGATGGGGCAGGTCGATGCGGGCAGAGCTTGCGTTGCTCACCGACACGTTGATTTGCGCCGCCGAGAGGCGGGCTTTCGTCTGGGCTGGCGTCTCGCCGTCAAGGGTGAAAGTCACGATGCCGCCCTTTCTCTGGCCCTTGTCGTGCACGCCAACACCATCCAGGCGGGAAAGCTCCGATCTCAACTGGTCTCCTAGGGCACAGACCCTGTTGCCGATCTGCTCCATTCCGAAGCCGATTGCGTAGTTGACGCCAACGCCGAGGCCGATCTGGCCGGCGACATAGCGCTCCCAGGTTTCGAAGCGTTGCGCGTGGGGGACGAGTTCATAGGTGAATTCGTCGATCCAGTTGGCGGCCTGGAGATCGACAAAGGGCGGGTCGATCTGGTCGAGGACGTCGTCACTGACATACAGGAAACCCGTGCCGCGCGGCCCGCGCAGATATTTCCGGCCGGTGCCGGAGAGCATGTCGCAGCCGATCTCGCCGACATCGACCGGTATCTGCCCCGCGGACTGGCAGGCATCCAGCAGGTAGAGGACCTTGGCCGATCGTGCGATTTCGCCGATGTCTTCCGCCGGGTTGATCAGTCCGGAAAAGGTCGGAATATGAGTCAGGGCGATCAGACGCGTGCGCGCCCCGATGGCGGCCTTGACGCCTTTCGGGTCGATCTGTCCGCTCGCGTCGTCCTCGACAATGTCGATTTCGATGCCTTTACGGCGCTTCATCTGCAGGAAGGCAACATAGTTGGAAACATATTCCGCCCGGCCTGTCACGATCCGGTCCCCCTCGCGGAAATCGATACCGTAGAACGCCATGTCCCAGGCGCGTGTGGCATTTTCCACATAGGCGATTTCATGGGGCTTGCAGCCGATCAGCGCAGCGAGGCCGGTGTAAAAGGCCTCCATGTCCGTGCTCGCATGGGCCGCGGCTTCATAGCCACCCAGCCGGGCCTCGAGATCCAGATGCTGCTTGACCGCATCAAGAACCGGTGCCGGGGCAAGACCCGTGCCGGCATTGTTAAAGTGGATCAGCTGGCTTACACCGGGAGTGTCTTTCCTCAAAAGGTCGACGTCGTGCTGGGAGAGGGAAGGAACGGTCATGGGGCCCCCGGGGCTTCGTGCGGGTTGAAATTTACACAATCACGTTTAGCGCAACATGACGATCACATATTTCGGCTACGGTTCACTCGTCAACATCGATACCATTCCCGCTGCCACGCAGGTCGTTCCTGGTGTCCTGCACGGGTGGAGGCGCGAATGGAAGGTTTGCGGCGAGGGCGAGGATGGTCTGGGCCGCTGTGCCCTGTCCGTGCGGGAGGACGAGGGCAGTGAAATTCGCGGCGTGATGGCCCGGGAACCGCGCGCCGGCCTGAAGAAGCTCGAGCTGCGGGAGCAGCGCTACCACAAGGTGGAAGGGATCGGAGCGGCATTTCGCTGTGACGCGGCGCACCAGCCGGGGGCAGGGGACATGTTTCTCTTCAGGGCGTCGCCCGATCACCATCGTTGGGGAACGGATAGCCATCCGATCCTGCAGAGCTATCTGGACTGCGTTCTTGCCGGATATTACCGGATCTGGGGCGAGGAGGGGATCGACCACTTCATCCGGACCACGGACGGCTGGCACGTTCCGGTGCTGCAGGACCGGGACAGCCCGCGTTACCCGAGGAAGATCGTTCCGGACCCGGACCTGGCATGCCTGATCGACCGGAAACTGGCAGCGCTCGCCGTCAGATATCTGACGGCGGAAGATCAGCGTCGGGAGACCGTTTCGGAAATGCGTTCGTGACCTAACCAAGCAGGGTCTGCAGCCCGTGCCCGGCCGCATAGGCGATGCCCGCCGCCAGCATGCCGATGGCCGTCGTTTCCAGACCGCAGGAAATCCAGTGCCTTTGCGACCAGCTCGCGCGCAGGGAACCGATGGTGAAAAAGGCCAGGGCCGTCAGGGAGGTCGCCGTGATGGCGCTGGCCGGAAGGGCCAGGACGAAGGGCAGGAGCGGGATCGAGCCGAACACGATGAAAGCGGCGAACGTGTAGAGCGCAGCTTTCATGGGGGTGCGGGAGGCATACGTCATTCCGTATTCTCCCTGCATCATGGTTTCGATCCAGGTTGCCCTGTTGGAGGTGATCAGCCGCACGATCGCTTCCAGATCATCGCCCTTGAAGCCCTTCGACAGGAAGATCTGGCGGATTTCCTCTCTTTCCCCCTCCGGCGCGACCGCGATATGCTTCTCTTCCACCGCCTTGAGCCGGGTATAGTCCTCATTTTCGGATTCCGAGCCGCTGTAATTGGCCGCAGCCATGGAAAATCCGTCCGCCAGAAGATTGGCGACCCCGAGGATCAGGATGACTTTTGAGGAAAGGTCGGCGCCCAGCGAGCCGGCGACAACGGCAAAGGTGGTGACGGCGCCGTCAATACCGCCGTAGATCCAGTCGCGCAGATAGCTCGCATCCGGTCCCGAGGCCAGTCGGGTGGCAATGTCGGCCGGACGGTGGCTGTGTTCCAGTCTTTGGCGTGGCATGGCTGTGTCCTGTCGAATATGTCCGGGTATAATCCGCGAAAAGCATACCTCACCTTGACCAGCCTCAAAACGTCCGCTTTCCGCTAATGGAGCAACCGGGATGCGACGGCTGCATTTCGAAGTATAATTGCGGGACTGAGCGGTGGCCTTAACAGCTATCGGGGTGTATAAGGCCGCACGTTTGCTCTGTGTGAGCAAGCTTTTGCGAACAAGGACACCGCGGACCGCGGCACCGCGACCGGCTGAATGACGCGTTCCCGGCAACGCGGACGGATCGGAAAACAGCCTGCGGGTCCAGTGAGGAGTAGGAAGTATGGCGGACAAGTGGAGCCCGGACAGCTGGAGGTCTAAACCGATCCTTCAGGTCCCGGAATACCCGGATCTAGAGGCTGTGGCGGATGTTGAACAACGCCTGTCGACATATCCGCCGCTCGTTTTTGCTGGTGAGGCACGGGCGCTGAAAAACCAGCTCGCGAATATCGCCCAGGGCAACGGTTTTCTGCTCCAGGGCGGCGACTGCGCCGAAAGCTTTGCCGAGCATCATCCCGATCACATCCGCGATTTCTTCCGCGTGTTCCTGCAGATGGCTGTTGTCCTGACCTATGCGGCCAGCCAGCCGGTGGTCAAGGTCGGCCGTATCGCCGGTCAGTTCGCCAAGCCGCGCTCGTCCAATTTCGAGAAAAAGGACGATGTGGAGCTGCCGAGCTATCGCGGCGACATCATCAATGACATCCATTTCACGCCGGAAAGCCGTGTTCCCGATCCGAGCCGCATGGCCATGGCCTACCGCCAGTCCGCGGCGACCCTGAACCTGCTGCGTGCCTTCGCCCAGGGCGGTTTCGCCAATCTGGACCAAGTGCACCGCTGGATGCTCGGCTTCATTTCCGACAGCCCCCAGGGCCACCGTTACCAGGAACTGGCCGACCGGATCTCCGAGGCGCTGAACTTCATGAAGGCCTGCGGCATCAATGCCGACAGCGTCCCGCAGTTGCGCTCGACGGATTTCTTCACCAGCCACGAAGCGCTCCTTCTGGGCTACGAGGAGGCGCTGACGCGCGTCGATTCCACCTCCGGTGAATGGTATGCGACCTCCGGCCACATGATCTGGATCGGCGACCGGACCCGTCAGCCGGACCATGCCCATGTGGAATTCTGCCGCGGCATCAAGAACCCCCTCGGTCTGAAATGCGGACCTTCTCTCAGCCCGGACGGACTGCTGGAGCTGATCGACATTCTGAACCCGGACAATGAGCCGGGCCGTCTCACCCTGATCGCCCGCTTCGGTGCCGACAAGGTCTTCGATCATCTGCCGCAGCTGATCCGCGCCGTCGAGCGCGAAGGCAAGACCGTCGTCTGGTCCTGTGATCCCATGCATGGCAACACGATCACGGCCGGTGGCTACAAGACCCGTCCGTTCGACCGTATCCTCAAGGAAGTGGAAGCCTTCTTCGAGGTCCATCGGGCCGAGGGCAGCCATGCGGGCGGTGTGCATGTCGAAATGACCGGCCGGAACGTCACGGAATGCACCGGCGGTGCCCGCGCGCTGACGGCTGATCAGCTCGGCGACCGGTACCACACCCATTGCGATCCGCGCCTGAACGCGGATCAGGCGCTGGAGCTTGCCTTCCTGATCGCCGAGAACCTGAAGACGGAGCGCGACGGCCGTCAGTCGGATCCCCTTGCCGCCAACGCGTAAGGGTGAATGAAATTTGTGCAATAGGAAAAGGGCGGCCTCGGGGCCGCCCTTTTGTGTCGCGCAGACCTCGCCGAGAGGCGGATTTCCCGGGGTCGGGAAAGAGTCCTGACCGGTGGAATGCAATCGAGAGCGGTGAGCGACTGCACGCAAGGGTAGAATTTTTCTGAAATTCCGGCCATTCGGTAAGGCTCGTTTAACAACCGGGGTGCTACCTCCCTACCTGGTGGCGGCATTACGTTGGGTCATGTTCTCGATTGTGAGGCCATGATCCCGGGAGGGAAACGGGATTTGCGTGAACAGTGGGACCTTTCCGGAGTTTCCTGCCTGATTGCAGAGGACCATCCCCATATGCGCACAATCCTGCGGTCGGTCTTGTCCGGTTTCGGGATCCGGACCCTGTTCGAAGCAGGTGACGGTGCAGAGGCTCTCGAGCTGGTGGTGGACCGGAGGCCGGATATCGTTCTGTGCGACTGGTCGATGCCCATGTTCGGCGGCAGCGAGTTTCTGCGAATCCTGCGCGCCGACCGGGACCGCATTCTCAGCACCACGCCGGTTCTCGTCGTCTCCGCCCATGCGAGGCGGGCCACGATCCTGGAGGCCATCGAGAATGGCATTCACGGCTTCGTCGCCAAGCCGATCGCTCCGGTCATTCTCTACCAGCATATCGGCGGGATTCTGGAACGCCAGCGTCTGTATGGCCGCACCAGAGGCATAGCACGCCCCGGCACCGAGTGGACGGGCCGCGAATCCGACACTCTCGACCTGTCCGGCATGGCCCCGTCAGCGGAGAGGCTCCCGGAAACCGGGATGGCGCTGCTTTAGGATGTGACCTCATAAATAGCCATTTCCATGTCCTGCGCTTTGGCTCCTTGACGAAGACCAGCTCGCCGCGGCAGGCGAATTCGAGACAGGGAAATGTCTTTTTTCAATGGGTTGAAACATCTTCTCGCATTCTGCCGGCCTGGGTGATTGCAACCGTCAGGCCTTGCGGCTACATCATGATGTCATGACACTTTCCGGCACGCCTCCCATGATTTCAGATCGCTTCACACTGGCTGTTGCTCAGCTCAACCCGACCGTCGGTGACGTTGATGGCAATGCGGATCTCGTGCGCGAGGCGCGTTCCCGGGCGGCTGCGGACGGCGCCGACCTGGTGCTGACCTCCGAACTCATCCTTGCCGGCTATCTGCCCGAGGATCTGGTGCTGAAGCCGGCCTTCGTCCGCCGCTGCATGGACGCGGCGAAGGCGCTGGCGTCGGAGACAGCCGACGGCGGCCCGGCGCTTGTGATCGGCACGCCTTGGAAGGACGATGCCGACGGCAAGGTCTATAACGCCGCGCTTCTTCTCGACCGGGGAGAGATCAGGGCGGTACGCTACAAATACGATCTGCCGAACTACAGCGTCTTCGACGAAAAGCGCGTCTTCGCCGCCGGCCCCCTGCCGGGACCGGTCGACTTCCGCGGCGTGCGCATCGGTCTGCCTATCTGCGAGGACATCTGGAACGATGAAGTCTGCGAGTGCCTGGAGGAAACCGGTGCGGAACTGCTGCTGGTTCCCAACGGATCGCCTTACTGGGAAAACCGCGCCGAGGAACGCCTGCAGGTGGTCGTCGCCCGGGTCGTGCAGACCGGGCTGCCGCTGATCTACTGCAATCAGCTTGGCGGTCAGGACGAGCTTGTGTTCGATGGCGGCTCTTTCGCCCTTCACGGCGACCGGTCGCTGGCCTTCCAGATGCCGCAGTTCGAATCCGCCCTGACAGTCACCGACTGGGTGCGTGCAGGGGAGACCTGGGTCTGCGAGAACGGCGTTACCCGGTCCCTGCCGGATCTTGACGAGGCGAACTGGCGGGCCTGTGTGCTCGGTCTGGGCGACTACGTGAAAAAGAACGGCTTTCCGGGCGTGGTTCTCGGACTGTCGGGCGGGATCGATTCCGCGATCTGCGCGGCCATGGCGGTCGATGCGCTGGGAGCCGACAAGGTTCACGCGATCATGCTGCCCTACCGCTATACCTCGGAAGAAAGCATCAAGGACGCAGCCGCCTGCGCGTCCGCCCTCGGCATCCGCTACGACACGGTTCCCATATCCGAACCGGTCGAGGGATTCCGCAGTGTCCTGAGCGATCTCTTCAAGGGCACGGAAGAGGACACGACCGAAGAAAACCTGCAGTCGCGCACGCGGGGCGTGATCCTGATGGCGGTCTCCAACAAGTTCGGCTGGATGGTCCTGACCACCGGCAACAAGTCGGAAATGTCGGTCGGTTATGCAACGCTCTATGGCGACATGAATGGCGGCTACAATCCGATCAAGGATCTTTACAAGACCCAAGTCTATCATCTGGCGGCCTGGCGCAACGCCAACCGGCCGCAAGGCCTGCTGGGGCCGTCCGGAGAGGTGATCCCGGCCAATATCATCACCAAGGTTCCGACTGCGGAACTGCGGGAAAATCAGACCGACCAGGACTCCCTTCCGCCCTATGACATTCTGGACGATATCCTCAAGTGTCTTGTCGAGGAGGAAATGTCCGTCGGCGAGATCGAAAAGCGCGGCCATGACCGGACGTTGATCCACAGGATCGAGCATCTTCTGTATATTGCCGAATACAAGCGCCGGCAGGCGCCTCCCGGCGTCAAGATCACCGACCGGAATTTCGGCAAGGACCGCCGCTATCCCATTACCAACCGGTTCCGTGACCGTTCCTGACACGGCCTGAATACCCTTTGCACATCTCCCGCGCGCAAGACGCGGGCCGGATGTCCGGACATCTTCAGATCGATCGGTTCTGGCACGGTCGCCGATCCGGTTTCCCGCCTTCGAGGCCTCCGGCAACAGCGGTCTGCACGGGCGGAGCTGCAATCTTCCGGGTGGTGACCGGTTCCTCCGGGGGCGTTACTGTGTTCCGGCGCGGGGTACTGTTGCCGGGCGGACTGTTGAAAGGCGTGTTCTGAGCGGATGTCCTATTTGAAATTCCTGCGCGAGAATGCGCGCTGGCTGTCGGCCAGCTATCTGCTCGCGATGTTTTCCGGCGTCGGCCAGACGTTTTTCATCTCGCTTTCCACGGGCGAGCTGCGGCTTGAGTTCGGTCTCAGTCACGGCGACCTGGGGCTGCTCTACATGCTGGCGACACTCGGCAGTGCGCTGACGCTGCCTTATGTCGGCAAGAGCGTCGACCACTTTCCCGTGCGCACGGTGGCCGCCGTGGTGATCAGCGCCCTGGCCCTGTTCAGTTTCTCCATGGCGGCATCCTTTTCCGTCTGGATGATCGCCTTGTCCTATTACGGGTTGCGTCTGTGCGGGCAGGGCATGATGACCCATACTGCGGTCACGGCCGCCGGGCGCTGGTTTTCCGCCCAGCGGGGCAGGGCGGTGTCCATTGCCCTTCTGGGGCTGCCCACCGCCGAGGCGCTGTTTCCGCTGTGTTTCGTGACCCTCGCGGGCATCTTCGGCTGGCGCGGGGCGTGGACGGTCGCCGCGCTGGTTCTGCTTCTGGCGGCACTCCCGGTGCTCATGGTCCTGCTTTCCAGGGACAGGGTGCCAAGTGCGACGGACATCGCCTCCGTCAAGGCCGAGGGCCGGCAATGGACCCGCGGCGAAGTGCTTCGCGACCCGCGCTTCTGGCTGGTCTCCTGCGGCATCAACGCACCGGCCTTCATCGCCACGGCGATCTTTTTTCATCAGGTCTATCTGGTCAACCTGCGCGGCTGGTCGCTGGAACTGTTTGCCAGTGCCTTTCTCGGGATGGCCGCCGGCGTGGTTTGTGCCTCGCTGGTCATCGGTCCGCTGATCGACCGTTTTTCCGCCCGTCAGCTGCTGCCCTTCACGCTCGTGCCGCTGTCGCTGGCCTGCCTTGTGCTGGCCCAGTACCACGCCCCCTTGTCCGCCTTCATCTTCATGGCTCTCATCGGCATTTCCAACGGCTTCAACAGCACCCTGGTCAGCTCCTTCTGGCCGGAGGCCTACGGAACCCGCCACATGGGCGCCATTCGTGCCAGTGCCTTCTCCATCACCGTCTTCGCCTCCGCTGCCGGTCCCGGACTGGTCGGCTGGCTGATCGACCTGGGCGTGCCGTTCGACACGCAGGTCCGGGCAATGGGCCTCTACTGCCTCGTCTTCTGCGTGGTCCTGACCGTGATGGCCCGGACGTACCGGGAGAGTGGAACAATCTTGAAACCGGAATGAGTTTGGGCTTGCCGTCTGCGCGCTCCCCGGCTAACTGAGGCCGCATGACTGTCATCGTACGTTTCGCGCCGTCGCCGACCGGCCACATTCACATCGGCAACAGCCGTCCGGCCCTTTACAACTGGCTTTTCGCCAGAA
This sequence comes from Labrenzia sp. 011, assembly GCF_003075075.1. Classification (GTDB taxonomy): domain Bacteria; phylum Pseudomonadota; class Alphaproteobacteria; order Rhizobiales; family Stappiaceae; genus Roseibium. The sequence goes on from NZ_QCYM01000001.1 coordinate 117,716, forward strand.
AAACGGGCGGACAGTTCATCCTGCGCTTTGACGATACCGATCTGGAGCGCTCCAAACAGGAATATGTCGAGTCGATCGAGCAGGACCTGCGCTGGCTGGGCGTCGAGCCGGACCGGATCGAGCGCCAGTCCGAACGTGTCGCGAGCTATGATGCCGCCGCGCGCAAGCTCAAGGACGCGGGGCTGCTTTATCCCTGTTACGAGACGCCGGACGAACTGGAACGGCGCCGCTCGCGCCAGCGCGCCCTCGGCCGTCCGCCCGTTTACGACCGCACCGGGCTCAGGCTGACGGCGGACGAACGGGCTGCCTTCGAGGCGGAGGGGCGCAAGCCCCATTGGCGCTTCCTGCTTCCCAATCACGACGGCGACCCGTTCGAGACGAAACGCACGGAAGTCTCCTGGGACGACCTTTGCCGGGGCACGCAGGCGGTGGACCTGGCATCGCTTTCCGACCCGGTTCTCATCCGTGCGGACGGCACCAGCCTTTACACCTTCACCTCGATTGTCGACGACATCGACATGGGCGTGACGCATATCATCCGCGGTGAGGACCACGTGTCCAACACGGGTGTCCAGATCGCGATTTTCGAGGCGCTCGGTGCCACGGCACCGGTCTTCGGCCATCATAACCTGCTGACCACGCGGGACGGGGAAGGCCTGTCGAAACGCAAGGGCACCCTGTCGATCGGCTCCCTGCGGGAAGACGGACTGGAAGCCATGGCGGTGGCCTCGCTTGCCGTTCTGACCGGAACGAGCCAGGCTGTCGAGCCTGTCGCGACCATGGATGAACTTGTCGGGAAGTTCGACCTCTCCAGCGTGTCGAGGTCTCCGGCGAAATTCGACCCTGACGAACTGCGGAACCTCAATGCCCGTCTGGTCCACGAACTGCCGTACGACGCGGTGAAGGAGCGGCTGGAAGGCCTCGGGATCGCCGCGGGGGAAGACTTCTGGGAGACGGTCCGCGGCAATTGCCAGACGGCCGCCGATGCCCTCGACTACTGGAAGGTCGTCACCGGTCCGGTGGACAGCCGGATCGAGGAGGAGGACAGGGAATTTGTCGCCGGCGCCAGGGACTTGCTGCCGGAAGGGGAGATTACCCCGGACACCTGGGGCCTGTGGACCGCGGCACTGAAATCGCAGACCGGACGCAAGGGCCGGGGGCTGTTCATGCCGCTGCGGCGCGTCCTGACCGGCATGGATCACGGGCCGGACATGAAAGCCCTGCTCCCCCTTATTGGGCGACGAAATATTCTGGACCGACTACCCTGACGGAAGCCTTGTGACCGGGAGCCGGACGGAAGCCCGGGTCCTCGCTTTTGAACACCGGTGACAGGGGGGAGGCAAGGTCTTCCCCGTTTCCGTTGCCCGCGCGCATGGACAGCAAGGGCAATCCGTTGATGGTACCGGACGGTCCGGCAGGCCGGTCGCGGGTGGCGGACAGGTGTGTCGCTTCCTGGTGCAGCGGCACGGTGACATCGAATCCCTTTTCCAGGTTGATCAGCGTGTCCGGGTCTTCGTGGGGCGGCAACTGACTGCGCTGCAGCGGCGGCCGCGACAGGGGTGAGGGCGTCTGCGCCCTGTCCTCGAAGGTTCCGCCAAGGCTCGGCTGCAGTGTCTTTCTCGGCACTCCGGCGCTGATATCGGAAAAGAAGACCCGGTTGCCGGATTCCGAAGTCAGTTCCGTCCAGTCGGAAGGAGCGCGGGACTGGCGCGTGGGACGGCAGCTGCAGTCCGCGACGAATTCCGACTTGTAGCGATAGGCGAAGGGCTGTTCCGCATAAAGCGAGCCGGCCAGCGAGATCATCTGCGACTGGTCACCGCCCGGGTTGCGGTAGACATAAAGCTCGGTCTGGGCAGCAGGACAGATTTCCGAGCAGCGGGCCTCGTCATAGGCAAACTGGTTCTTGCCGGTCGAAAAGCTGAGCGGAAAGAAATAGCCGTCGCAGGTGCGCACACAAAGGGTGCGGAAGGTGCCGCCGGAGGGAAGACGCAGGCGCGAGGCGGCGTTCTTTTTCCCGGCGCGCACGGCGGCGATTTCCCGGTCTCCGGTTCTGGCGGAGGCAAGGTTTACCTTCGCGCTGGAGCGCGGTTCCGTCCGGGGCTGCGGATTGAACAGGCGCGACAGCAGGGAGCGCGGTTTCGCATCGTTCCCGGCGGCCTGCCGGGAGGCGGCCGGCGCGTTGCAGTTCTTTGCGGCAAGCTGCGCCCTGACCTGTCTCAGCCGTCTTGAATTGCCCGAGGAGCCGCGGCCCGCCTTGGCGATCTGACGGTCGATCGCGGCCAGATTGGCCCTCATGCGTTTGATCTTGCTGTTGAGGCTCTTGCATTTGGGCGTTGCCGCCGCCGCACAGCCGAAATACCCGGCATCGCGCTCTGCCGCCGCAAGGGCCTTTTGCTGCTCACGCCTGGCGGTGGTCCATTTGCTGGCGGCAGGGGAGGATCCGGAGTCCAGCCGCCCCAATTCGGCCTTCAGTGCGGAGCAACTGGCCGCTGCGGCAGTGTTCACGGGCAGCAGGAAGGCCGCGCACACGAGCAGCGCACGCACGAAATCGTCAGACCTGGCGGTACTGCGAAGCCACATACCCTTCCCCTGCAGCGCATGACATTGCGCCGGACCGGCCCGGAGCAGACGGCGTCGCCTTGAACGCCGCATGTTCTGACATTTCGAAATCGACAAACGTCCGGACACCGGTCCGGGTCCGCCTCCGTCGATCCTGACCGTCGGCTTTACTATCGCTGTTGGCTCACCAATAGCAATGAAAGCTCTGACGTTAGGTTAATACCGGAGGCGGTTCTCCGGGGGGCGGTGTTGCGCGGTGGACCGGGGTCGCCGCCTGGGGCAGGGCGGCTTCAGGAGTTCTCGTGAATTCGGTTTGGCGCAACCTTCCTGTGCATTAATTACTCCGGCGGCTGGTCACTTGCGGCGGCCAGGAGACGTTCGAAAATATCGTCCAGCAGGGCTTTCTGCTCCTGCGTGAGGGCGTCCTCCAGCCGTGCGGAATAGGCAAGGGCTTCCGGGATCAGCCCCTCATACATGGCACAGCCCCGGGGGCTGAGCTTGAGCAGCTGTTCGCGCTGGTCGTCCGGGTTCCTGCCGCGCACGATCAGCCCGCGCTGTTCCAGCGCCGCCACGGCGCGGCTCACCTTTGTCTTGTGCATGGCGGTCGACCGGCTGATGTCGCGCGCCGTCATGGCGTGGTGCTCTCCGAGGGTGGCGACCACCCGCCATTCCGGAACTCCGATGCCGTATTTGCCGGCATAGATCTTTGAAAAGGATCGGCTGACCGTCTCGGCCAGGTGGTTGAGCCGGTAGGGCAGGAAGCGATTGAGCTTCAGAACCGTCCGGGTTTCGTCCTCGCCGGGGGACGGATCAATGGGGGGAAGGGAGTCTTCGGACATGGACTGGAGGCTGCCTCGGAATTTTCATTTTGCACTGTCATACCGGACGCTTGTCAGGGGCGGCAGAAAAAGTTGTCGTCTGCCGGTCATGATCGGATGCCGGCAAGTATAACCAACTGATAAAATCGCGAAAGACAACCTTGGGTTCTACGATGACCGGGAGGTAAGGCAAGCAAGAACGGCGGAGAGCTTGACGGTATATAGTCGAAAAGCTGCGAGATGAGTGGACCTATCTGTTGATAAGAAAGGACTAGTTAACGAATTGGGGAATGAAAGTTTGCGAATCAGCGATGGAAACTGAGACGCTGCAGTCAACAGAAAAAGGCGTTTGTCCGCATGCAAAAAGATCAGGCAGACCGCCAGCCGGCAAGGAAAGCGAGGCCGCAATGGTAGACAACACGAACAAGTCCGGCATCGCTCCGGGCGAAAACGAGCGGTTCGAAAAACTCGCGCCCGGCTGTTATGCCTATAGCGCCGACGGGTGCTCCAGCACCGGCGTTGTCATCGGCGAAAAGGGCGTTCTGGTGGTGGGCGCTCAGGCGACGCCCGAACGGGCGAAAAAGGTTCTCCTGAAAATCAGGGATGTCACCGACAAGCCCGTCAAGCAGGTTGTTCTGACCCATTTTCACGCAGACGGCTGCCTCGGCGCTCCGGCTTTCGAGCCGGGAGAGATTGTCGCCTCCGATCTGACCCGGCGGATGCTGGACACCCGCGGCAGGGATGAGATCCGCGTTTCCAGGGAACGCCTGCCTGCCCTTTTCGAGGGGCTGGCGGAAGACACCGGCATCGTCGGACCGACGATGACCATCGCGTCCTCCATGACGATCGACCTTGGCGGACTGGATGTGCGGCTGATGCATCTCGGCCGGGGACACACGATGGGCGACCTCGTGGTCTGGGTGCCGGAACGGGCGGTGCTGTTCGCGGGCGATCTGGTTCAGACGTCCGCAGTGCCCTTTTGCGGCGATGCGCATCTGGCCGACTGGCCGCGCGCCCTCGACCGGATCTCCGCCTTCCGGCCCAGTGCACTCATGCCTGGTTGCGGCCGTGCGGCAATCGGTGCTGCCGCCGTCACGGCGGCCATCGAGACGACCCGGGATTTCGTCACGACCCTGCAGGACGCCGCCAATGCCTGCGTCGCCCAGAGCCTCGGCCTGAAGGATACCTTCCTGGCCGTGCAGGATGCGCTGGCGCCGCAATTCGGTGCCATGACCGGTTTCGAGATGAATTTGCCCCTGAATGTCGCCAGGGCCTATGACGAAGGACTGGGACTGGATCAGCCCCAGATCTGGACACGGGAACGCCTGGCGGATCTGGAAGATGCCCTCGGGGAGACCCCGTCAGGCAGCGGGGCCGAGGAGCCGGCCGAAGAGGCTGCACCGGAGCAGGGCGAAGCCGCTCAGAGCGACAGTGAGCTTGTCGCCGAGAGTGAATTTGCCGCCTCCCTGGAACAGGCCGGTGAAGCGGGCGATCGGGATCCGGTCAGCGAAGATAGTGCCGATGCGGACGAAACCGCGCAGCCCGGGGCGACGCAAGACACTGCGGGCGGGGATGACGCCGCAAAGGTTCTGGAAAACGCCCGCTGACAATCTGCTGGCCTTTCTTTACGCAGAAGCGGGATCTGCGCACGGTTGCGGCGCATGTCCCGGTCTTGCGGAAGTCTTTCGCGATCCTGCGGTCAGGGACTTCGGACGGGACCTATTGACGACGGTCCCGACAACCCCACATGTCAGTCGTTTCACACCCGGAGGTTCCAATGCGTTTCCTGACCGCAACCGTTCTTGCTCTTGCCCTGTGCGTTCAGGGGGCAGGGGCCTCCCGTGCCGCAGACGAGCCGGATCTGATCTTCAAGAAATCAACGGTCTGGAAATTCCTGACACCGGACCACAAGCTGGCAACCTACGCGATCGACGATCCGATTGTCGAAGGCGTCGCCTGCCATTTCACGGTTCCCGAAAAGGGCGGTGTTTCCGGCTGGCTTGGAGTTGCCGAGGAAGTCTCCGACGTTTCGCTGGCCTGCCGTCAGGTGGGGCCGGTCACCATCAAGGAGCCGTTCGAACAGGGCGAGGAAATGTTCCGGCAGCGCCGGTCCTTCGTATTCAAGAAGATGCGGATTGTGCGGGGCTGCGACGTCGAGCGCAACGTGCTCGTCTATCTGGTCTATTCCGACAAGCTGATCGAAGGCAGTCCGAAGAACTCGACCTCGACCGTTCCGCTGATGCCCTGGGGCGATCAGATGCCGCCGAAGTGCGGTGATTTCCTGACAGACTGACGCGGAAGCAGCATACGGCGCCGCAAGCGGATCACTCCGCCTCGAGGCTTTCCAGATGACTGGCCACCGGCAGGTCGGCTCCGGCGCAGAAATGCTTGTAGAGCATTGCCATGATGTCTTTTACCGGTTCGCTGGCAAGTCTGTAGTAGATGGTGGTGCCTTCCCGGCGGGTGGTCACCAGCCCCTGGGCGCGCAGGAGCGCAAGCTGCTGGGAGACCGTCGGCATGCGCAATCCCGTCTTCTCCGCCAGTTCCCCGACACTGCGCTCTTCTTCCAGAACGAGGCACATCAGCAGAAGGCGCGGAGCGGACGCCATCATTTTCAGGAACTCCGCGGCGGCTTCCGCCTTCTCTTCAAGTAGGTCATAGTCCATGAAGCAACCTTGCCAAACATGCCGGAGAACTGCAAGCAGGAGCACCTGTTCCTGCCCTGGAGCACGCCGCGATCGGACAATGGCGGAAACGATGCGCCAACGCTGATAGACGATCCGCTTTTCCGCTCGCGCAATCCTGTGCATCAGGGAGGAAAAGCCAATCTGACGTTGCTTTTATATCCGGCTTGCGGCCGTGACAATGATGTTTCCGTTGCCGCAGCCCGTTCCGGACAGCAGGCACATGCTTTTCTGCTGCATTTCCTGGCCGAATGCCTTGGTGCCGTCGGTGATCGCGATGATGGCGGCAAACGGGCCACCCAGCACGATGGTAAGGAAGATGAGGACAAAAAGGCGGTTCAACATGGTCGTCTCCTGGCGGCAATCCGTTTCGATTGCCCGGAGATTACCGGCGCTGCCTTGAACTCCTGCTGAGTGGCACGTTCAGCTTGCGTTCAGTTATCTAAACAAAACTGAAACTCTATGATAATCAACAAGTTGCTGCCCTTAAAGGTTCTGCGTCATGGCGGTCCGCAGTGCATCCAGCAGGACTTTGTCACGCCCGTAGATGTCCTTTCTGAAGTGGGTGGAACCATCCTTGTTCATCCAGGCGGTCAGATAGGTCAGGTGAACCTCGATGAGGGTCTGCGGCTTGACGACCTTCCGCTCTCCGCCGTCGCGGACCTGTTCCCAGTGACCGGGCGTTGAACTGACTTCCTGCAGCAGGACATCGGCAAGAGCGAAGGGATCCGAAACCCTTATGCAGCCGTGGCTGAAGGCGCGTTCGGAGCGCGAGAACAGGGTTTTCGACGGCGTGTCGTGAATATAGATGTTGAACTTGTTGGGGAACATGAACTTGACGCGCCCGAGCGCGTTTCCATCCCCCGGATCCTGGCGAAGCCGGAAGGGAAAATTGCCGCCCGAGTAGCTGTTCCAGGCAACCTGCGTGGCCGGAACTTCCCTTTCATTCTCGAATATCCGGATATTCTGCGCGCTCAGGGCCGAGGGATTTTTCTTCAGCTTGGGAAGATATTCCTTTGTCGCGATGGAATAGGGCACATTCCAGTAGGGGTTGATCTCCACATATTCCAGGCGGTCGGAAAAGACCGGTGTGGCGTGATAGGGCTTGCCGACGACGACCCGAACCGTATGGATGGTATTGCCGCCGCGCACGACCTTCAGGTTCTGGTCCGCGAGATTGACGAAGACGTAGAAGTCTCCCAGGTCATCCCGCATCCAGCGCCGCCGTTCCATGTTCAGCTCCATCTGGATGAGCTTTTCCTGGATCGGGATGTTGATGCGCGCCAGCGTGTTCTTGCCGATGACACCGTCCATCTCCAGACCGTGATAGTCCTGAAAGGTCTTCACCGCCTCGACCAGTGCGCCGTCATAGATATCGCCCGTATGATCGCCGGCGCCCGGTATATCCTCTTCCATCAGGCGGGTCCGCAGCACGGCAACGCGCGGATCGCTCATGCCCGGCTTGAGCACTTCACCTTCCGGGACAGGTGTGAACCCGCCCTCCGCGGCCTTTTTCCGGAATTGGGCAAGCCGTCGCTTCAGCCGGGCGTAATTGTCGGACTGCGGCGGGAGAGTTTCCAGAAACGCGCTGAAATCGACAGCATTTTCCGCCGTTTCGAATAGGACTTCCGGCTCCGGCCGGTCCGGGAAGAGGTTCAGCGCCTTGTTGACCTTGTTGGGCTGGATGCGGCCGGAGGACAGGTGGGTGGCGTAGCGCAGGAACTGGACGGAAAGCTGCAGGTCGAACGCGGCCCATTCATCCGGGGTGCGGGCGGTTTCCGACAGATGAACGAGGTCCAGCGGACCGTAATTGTTGGGATTGAGCGCATGGTCGTTGGCCGCGGCCATTGCCGCGATCGCCAGATGCGCCTTCTCGCTGATGCCGTTTTCATCGAACCAGACAGGGGCGAAGGCTCTCTTCTGGTAGTGGAGCGCCAGCCCCTCAGGAATGTCGTCGGAGAGGGTGGCCTGAATGGCCAGTGCAATCGGTGTCGCCGGTTCACCGACGGCCGGTGGCTGGCTCGTCTCGGTTCCGGAGGTCTCGGGTGCGGCGGACTGAGCCTGCGCCGGACCGGCGGACAGGGCCGGAGCGAGTGCCAGACCAAGCGAGAGCAGGAAAACGGCAGAAATAGAACGGAATGAATTAATGCATTTCACGGGAAAAGCCCCCTTTGATTCCCAATCGGCAAAGAGTAGTCGAAGTCGTGCGAAGCGCAAACGTCACGACGCCGGTTTCGGCAATTGTCGACAATTGCGGCCTTGACCGCATTCCGTCTTCCGGTCCATAAAGCGCCCATGATGACGGCCACACGGAACATCATTTCGATCACCATTATTTGCAGCTAGCGACACCGCTGGCTGTGGCCGCTCCCTCATGGCAAGATTTCCCCTGAGACGGACCGCCCGGCCAGCCGGCCAGGAGACCGTTTGACATGAGCGCCGCTGAGACCGGACCAACCGGCACTTTCAAGGGCTTGAAGCTCACCAACACATTGACGCGCCGCAAGGAAGACTTTCGGGCGATCAACGATGAAAACGTGCGTCTTTATGTCTGCGGGCCGACTGTCTACGACTTCGCCCATATCGGCAACGCCCGGCCCGTGATCGTGTTCGATGTCCTGTTCCGCCTGCTGCGGCATCTCTATGGCGCTGATCATGTCACCTATGTGCGCAACATCACCGACGTTGACGACAAGATCAACGCGAGAGCCCTCAGGGACTATCCCGATCTGCCGCTGAACGAGGCCATCGCGAAGGTCACGAAGAAAACCGCGGACCAGTTCCACAAGGACATCGCCGCGCTCGCCATTCTGGAACCGACCTTCGAGCCGCGCGCGACCGGACATATCCCCGGCATGATCGCCATGATCGAGGTGCTGGTCGAAAAGGGACATGCCTATGTCGCTGGCGGGGAAGTGCTCTTCGACACCGCTTCCATGCCCGATTACGGCCGGCTTTCCAAACGCAAGCTGGACGAACAGAAGGCCGGCGCCCGTATCGCCGTCGATGCGCACAAGAGAAATCCGGGCGATTTCGTGCTGTGGAAACTGTCTTCCGGTGACGAGCCGGGCTGGGAGAGCCCCTGGGGCCGCGGGCGTCCCGGCTGGCACATCGAATGCTCGGTCATGAGCGAATATCATCTGGGCAAGGTGTTCGACATCCACGGGGGCGGGCTGGATCTGATCTTCCCGCATCATGAAAACGAGATCGCCCAGTCCTGTTGCGCCCATGGCACGAAAACCATGGCCAACTACTGGCTCCACAACGGCTTTCTGCAGGTCGAAGGCAGGAAGATGTCCAAATCGGAGGGCAACTTCCTCACCATCCAGGAACTTCTGGAGACGGAAAACTTTGGCGGCAGGAAGTGGCCCGGCGAAGTGCTGCGGCTCGCCATGCTGATGACCAACTATCGCGAGCCGATCGATTTTTCGGTGCGCAAGCTGGAAGAAGCGGAGAATCTTCTGGCCAAATGGCCGGACCCGGTGGCAACCCGGACCGACCCCGCGCCTGAAGTCGTCGAGGCGCTTTGCGACGACCTGAACACCTCGGCCGCCATCCAGGCCCTGCACGCCCTGGCGGTCGAGGCGGCAAGGGACCCGGAAAAGCTGCCGACCTATTCCGCGTCGGCGGCGCTGCTCGGCCTGTCGCCTGTCAAGGCCGACCTGACGGGTATTGATCCGGCAGCCGTCGAGGCCTCGGTCGAGGCCCGTCTGGCAGCGCTCCGGGACAAGAACTGGGCCGAAGCGGACCGCATCCGCGATGAATTGACATCTCAGGGAATTCTCCTAAAGGATTCAAAAGACTCCGAAACCGGCGAACGGGTGACAACCTGGGAGGTCAAGAGGTGAGGGTCGGTCTGGCGCACATGCAGCAGCCCCCCTGTCCTTTGCGGGGACATCTCGGCCGGACACCTGCCGCGAGGAAAATTTCTGATGGCGAGTGACGCAAAAGATCTTGCCGGCGGCTGCCAGTGCGGTGCCGTGCGCTACCGGGTGACGGGGGAGGTCGGCTACCCGCATCTGTGTCATTGCCGCATGTGCCAGAAGGCATCGGGGAATTTCTTTCTGCCGCTGATCGGCGCGGCGAAAGAAGATTTTCAATGGACCCGCGGAGAACCGTCCTGGTTCCATTCCTCGAAACCGGTCCGGCGCGGGTTTTGCGGGAATTGCGGCACGCCGCTCACCTTCGAGACGGTGGGAGACGACCATATCGCCTTCACCCACGGCAGCCTTGACGATGTTGCGGCCGTGACCCCGGTTGAACAGTCCGGGGTTGAGGGGCGGGTGCCGTTCTATGGCGATTTGTTCACTCTGAGCGAAACCCGCTCCAATCGGGACGACCTGCCGGGTGGTATCGGGGATGTGGCGGCGACGAACCGGCAACATCCCGACCATGAGACCGAAAGCTGGAGCTGCGAAGCGACATGAGTGACGTTCACACGGGCGGGTGCCAATGCGGTGCCATCCGGTTCAGGGTTTCAGGGCCACTCGGCAAGGCGTCGATCTGCCATTGCCGCATGTGCCAGAAGGCGTTCGGCGGCTTTTACGCGCCCCTGGTCGGCGTAGCGAACGAGGCGGACCTCGTCTGGACGAGGGCCGAGCCAAAGCGGTTTCACAGCTCCAACGTGGTTGCTCGCGGCTTCTGCCCGGAGTGCGGGACACCGCTTACGTATGAAGCGCCGGATGGAGTTGCGCTCGCGATTGGGGCTTTTGACGATCCGAGCGCGATTTCTCCGGTCATCCAGTACGGCGTGGAGGGCAAGCTTCCCTATGCCGACCACATGGCCGACATTCCGGCGCGCACAACTGAAGACGACTTCGGGACGCTGGCCTTTCTGGCTTCAATCGTCTCGAACCAGCATCCCGACCACGACACGGACACCTGGCCGCCGGTTCAGCCCGGCGAAACGGACAACGGATAACGGATAACAAGACAAAAAGGACCGGTTGCGTTGCGCTTTTGCGGTGATGCAGCCCGGCTCGGGCAGGAAACGCCAATGACCAAGGAACGTCTCTATCTATTCGACACGACCCTGCGCGATGGCGCGCAGACGAGCGGTGTCGATTTTTCGGTCAACGAGAAGATCGTGGTGGCCGGCCTTCTGGAACGCCTCGGGGTGGATTACGTCGAGGGCGGCTATCCCGGCGCCAACCCGACCGACACGGAATTCTTCAGCAGGAAGCGTACGGAAAACGCGCTTTTCACCGCCTTCGGCATGACAAAGCGGGCAGGGCGGTCCGCCGCCAATGATCCGGGTCTCCAGGAGATCCTGTCCAGCAGCTCCGATGCATGCTGTTTTGTCGCCAAGGCGTGGGACTACCATGTGCGGGTGGCGCTGGGCTGCAGCAACGAGGAAAATCTGGAGTCCATCGCGGACACGGTGTCCGCGGCCGTTGCCGCAGGCAAGGAGGCGATGATCGACTGCGAGCATTTCTTCGACGGCTACAAGGCAAATCCGGACTATGCCCTCGACTGCGCACGCGCCGCCTATCAGGCCGGTGCCCGTTGGGTCGTGCTGTGCGACACCAATGGCGGCACCTTGCCGGACGAGATCTTCGATATCGTTACACGGGTTCAGGACGTCGTGCCCGGCTCGCATCTCGGAATTCACACCCATGATGACACCGGTCATGCGGTGGCCAACGCTCTGGTGGCCGTAGATGCCGGGGTCCGCCAGATACAGGGCACGCTGAACGGACTGGGCGAGCGCTGCGGCAACGCCAATCTGATCACGCTGATCCCGACGCTCAAGCTGAAAGCCGCTTTCGCGGACCGCTTCGAGATCGCAGTCAGTGACGACCAGCTCAGGGACATCACCGCGATCTCCCATGCGTTCGACGAAGTGCTGAACCGGTCTCCGGACAGGCAGGCGCCCTATGTCGGCGAAACCGCTTTTGCCACCAAGGCCGGAATTCATGCGTCCGCCATCCTGAAGGATCCGCAGACCTATGAGCATGTCACGCCGGAAAGCGTCGGCAACCAGCGCCGCGTTCTGGTGTCCGATCAGGCCGGCAAGAGCAATCTGATCGGAGAGCTTGCCCGGGTGGGGATCAAGGTCGACAAGGCCGATCCCCGGCTGGACCGTCTTCTGGGAAAGGTCAAGGAACGCGAGGCGGAAGGCTATGCCTATGAAGCTGCCGATGCCTCCTTCGAACTGCTCGCCCGCCGCGAACTCGGCGATGTGCCCCGGTTCTTCGAAGTCAACGCCTTCCGCGTGATGGTGGAGCGCCGGTTCAATGCCATCGGCGATCTTGTCACTGTTTCGGAAGCCGTGGTGAAAGTCGAAATCGACGGGGAGACCCGGATGTCGGTGGCTGAAGGAAACGGTCCGGTCAATGCGCTTGATATGGCCTTGCGCAAGGACCTGGGAAAATATCAGTCCGCCATTGAGGGCCTGGAACTGGTCGACTACAAGGTTCGCATCCTCAATGGCGGAACGGGCGCGGTCACACGGGTCCTCATCGAAAGCCACGACACGAAAACCCGCCGCCGGTGGTTCACGATCGGCGTCTCCTCCAATATCGTCGATGCCTCCTTCCAGGCTCTGACGGATTCCATCACATTCGCGCTGATGAAGGCGAACGTCGCTTGACGAAGGTCGCGAAAGCAGCTTCCTGCCAGTCCGCACCAGGGCTGCAGACCCACCGATATTCGATCCATCGCACCGCCTCACGCGACATTGCGTGCGGGCCGGGCGATCGGGAAAAGGAACTTCCATGTCGCAGACGGTGCCCTACACCGACGCGCAGGCCGAATTGCGTCAAGGTCTCCTGTTCGGCCTCGCGGCCTACGGCATGTGGGGCTTTTTTCCGCTCTACTACAAGCTGACCGAAACCGTTCCGGCCGATATCGTCGTCTCCCACCGCATATTGTGGTCGGTGCTGTTTGTCGGGCTGTATCTCTATCTTCGCGGCCGCTGGCCGGAGGTTCAGGAGGTTTTCCGACAGCCGAAGGTGCTCATGGGCCTGAGCGTCTCGGCCAGTCTCATCGCCGTGAACTGGCTGGTGTTCGTCTGGGCGATTTCCAACAGACAGGTGCTTGATGTCTCCCTCGGCTATTTCATCAATCCGCTGGTGAGCATCCTGGTCGGGCTTCTGGTGCTGCACGAAAAACTCTCGCGCGGGCAGTGGATCGCGGTTGGCATCGCGGTGCTGGCGGTGGTCCTGCAGGCTGTTCTGGCCGGGGGACTGCCGTGGATCTCCCTCGTTCTGGCGTTTTCCTTCGCCGGATATGGCTATGTCCGCAAGGTCACGCCGGTGAAGGCGACGCCCGGCCTGTTTGTGGAAACGCTGCTGCTGTTTCCGCTGGCCGCTGCCTATGTGCTGCTGCAGCTGAGCTGGGGCGTGGATGCCCTCGTCCTCAACGACCTGCCTGTGCTGGCGGCCCTGGCCGGAACCGGCATCGTCACGGCGCTGCCGCTGATCTGCTTTTCCTCGGCGGCCCGGCGGGTGCCGCTCTTCATGCTCGGACTGATGCAGTATCTCGCACCGTCCATGCATTTCCTGATGGCGGTCTATCTGTGGGGAGAGCCGCTGGACGAGACCAGGTTGATGGGCTTTGCCTTGATCTGGGCCGCACTGGCCGTCTTCACCTATGACGGCTGGCGGCGGTACCGGAACAGCCGGAAGATCGTGACCTAGGGGTTCACATCTTGGAGAGCGTTTCACGCTCAAGCGCAGTCATGGAGTCGGGAAGACGCCCGGGGCCGCGATTGCATCGCAAATGCACCCGGGCAAATTCCTGAAGCCAATTCAACGCGACAGGTTTTACAGATCCGAAACCGAGACGAATTCGGACGCGATTTCCTCAGGGTCCCCTGACAGTGACCGGCGCAGCATCGGCAGGATGTCGTCGATCCGATTGGCAACCAGATAGGGGACTTCGCTGTCGGGCCGGATATAGCCCTGCGCCCGCATGTGATCGAAAAGTTTCAGCAGCGGCGACCAGAAACCGTTGATATTGGCAAGTGCCACCGGCTTGCGGTGCTGACCCAGTTGCGCCCAGGTCATCATCTCCACGGCTTCCTCGAGCGTTCCGATGCCGCCGGGCAGTGCGATGAAGGCATCCGACTTCTGGAACATCAGATGCTTCCGCTCGTGCATGTCCTTGGTGACGATCAGATCCTCAAGGGAATCCAGCATCACTTCCCGCTTCTCCAGGAAACGCGGGATGATCCCTGTGACGGTGCCTCCCGATTCCAGGGCGGAATTGGCGACCGTCCCCATCAGTCCGACGGAGCCGCCGCCATAGACCAGGCGCAACCCCGCTTCGGCAATGAGTTGTCCGAGCCGGGTTGCGGCTGCCTCGTGCGAGGGATCCGAGCCGAAGCTGGAGCCGCAATACACACACACGCTTGTAAGCTGATTTCTTGAGACCGTATTCATGACTCAAAGATGTGGCATCGTGCCGGGTGGATCGTCAAGCATTCTGTTTGCAGGCCTCTGGTCTTCAAGCAGGATTTCTTGCCGCGCCTCTAAAAGGCGGTTATGCATGACAGCTGATGGAATTATGCGACAGCGTCCGATACCGCGTCGTGCTGAAGGGGACAGTTTCAGAAAAGCACCGGAGAATGCCTTCGCTTTTCTGATGGGATGAGCAATGAACAAGCAGACACTGATCCGGGGATTGATCATAGCGGTGCCGGCCGCGGCAGTGGCGATTACGGCATATATCTATAACGAGACCGGGCATCTGCCGTTCCAGAAACCCGCGGAGACCGTTTCCGCGCCTGCCGGAACCGGTGCTTCCGAGCGGGATCAGGCCGCCGTCGAGGACACGCAGTCCCCCGCAGATCAGGTCGCGGAGACAACCTCGGCGGAACCGGACGGGCAGGCTGCCGACACGGCCGCCCTGAAAGGGCCGAGCTTCGATGTGGTCGGTGTCGAACCCACCGGCGAGACCGTCGTGGCCGGACGCTCCGTCGCTGGCGCGATCGTCGCCCTGACCGCCAATGGAGAGGTGGTCGGCAAGAGCATCGCCAACCAAGCGGGAGAATGGACCATCATTCTCGACGAACCGCTGAAACCCGGTGACTATGACGTCGGACTGGAAGTCCATGACGAAAAGGGCGTTACGCTCTCGCAATCCGAGCAGCGTGTGGCGGTGTCCGTTCCGGAAGGCGGAAACGAGCAGCCTCTTGTTGTCCTCAATTCGCCGGAAGGCCCGTCCGACATCCTGCAGAAACCGGATGCCGGACAGGATGTGGCCCGGGCCGGGGACGCTCCCGACGCGGAAGATCCGGCTGCCGCAAAAGATGAAACTGCAAAGGAAGAGAGCGTGGCCGTGGCCCCGGCAGAGCCGGAAACAGCGGGAGCAGACGGCTCCGAGTCCGTGATCGCCTCCTCCGGGACTGCCGCCGGAGAAACGGAACCCGCAGCAGATGGCAAGGCGGGGGCCGGGACGAAGCCAGCCGCGCAGACTTCTGCCGATGCGCCGCAGCAGGTGGCAGCGGCTCCTGAGACCACGGATGCGCCGGCCGCTTCCAAGAGCGCACTTGAGACCGCCGGCAGCAACGCCGTCCAGGCCCCTGCAGCAGGCGCGGAAGCGGGATCAGCCGGCAATACCGGTCCGGCGGCGCCGACCGTGACGGTCGAAGCGGTCGAATCGGAAAAGGACAAGGTTTACGTCGCCGGCACGGGTGAGCCCGGATCCTCCGTTCGCGTCTATGTGGGCGAGGATTTTCAGGGAGAGGCGAAGGTCGATTCCGGCGGCAAGTGGCTTGTGCAGGGCACGAAGAACGTTGCCGAAGGCAATGTGGAGGTGCGTGCGGACCTGATCGCCGAGGACGGCAACTCTGTGGATGCACGCGCCGCCGTGACCTTTGAAAAGGAACAGGACAAACAGATCGTCCTGACCAAGGTTGTTGCGACCGGTGCCAGCGGTGCCGGCGAAGGGCAGGGGGCCGAGGTTCGCAAGTCCCTGCCGGTGGTCATCATCCGCAAGGGCGACAATCTGTGGCGGATTTCCCGCCGTCTTTATGGCGACGGCGTTCGCTACACCACCATTTACCAGGCCAACCAGGACCAGATCCGCAATCCGGACCTCATTTATCCCGGACAGGTCTTCCTGACGCCTGAAGGTGACCTGAACTGGCCGCAGGCACCGGCCGACAACGGCTGACGCCGGGCCGGAACGCTCCCTACAAGGGACGGGATGCCGCAGCCGGCGTCCCGTCTTTTTTGTCGGCCCCCTTGTTTTCAGGGCGATCCATCGCATATCACCGATAAGACAATTCGGGTTTCCTGTCCGCGCCTTGCGGACGGCGGGATGCCCTGTCCGACCCTGACAACCTGTCGACCGATGCCCTGTGTGCCCGGAAAACAGGAGAGCTTCGCGGGAGCCGAGAAATGAGCGGGACGGGATTGCCGTCGGAAAACGGATGCGCGGCGTCGAAGGAGCAAATGTCGAATTGCGAGGAGCTCGCCGCCATCTTCCGTGCGCTGGGCCATCCGGCGCGTCTTGCGATCGTCAGACAGCTTGCCCGGCAGGCCGGTGCCTGTTGCGGGGAGATCGTCAATCACCTGCCGCTGGCCCAGTCGACCGTTTCCCAGCACCTGCAGGTGCTCAAGGATGCAGGTCTTCTGTCCTGCGACACCCGTGGGCGCAATTGCCACTACCTGCTGAACCGGGAAAAGCTGCGTCAGGCGGAGCAAAGCGCCAACGAGTTCTGGGCCCGTCTCGATACAGATGACCCTTCCGGTCCTCCGGGGGAACAACCGGCTCTCAACAGCGAATAACGATGAAATACAGGCTGCTGCGGCAGTCCGGAGAATTCTTGTGACAGACCCATCAGCCACCTCGCCGCGAAAGCCAACTGACGCGGCAACAGGCAGCCAACCCCGACAGGCTTCGATCAAGGCGGTCAGCGCCGACGAAGGCAGCACGCTGACAACGCTTACCAATCTGTGGCCCTATATCTGGCCCTCGGAACGTCCCGATCTGAAGAAACGGGTTCTGCTGGCCATCTTCGCGCTGGTGATCGCGAAATTCGTCACCGTGCTCTCGCCGTATTTCTTCGCCTGGGCGACCGATGCGCTGACGGGAGAAGGAACGCCGGATCTGCCGGCCTTCCTCGTTGCACCGGTCATGCTTGTCCTGGCCTATAATGCCGCCCGGGTGCTCGCGGTGGCTTTCAACCAGCTGCGAGACGCGCTGTTTGCCCGGGTCGGGCAGCACGCCGTGCGTCAGCTCGCCTTCCTGACCTTTCGGCACCTGCACGAACTGTCCCTGCGCTTTCACCTTGCCAGGCGGACAGGGGGGCTCAGCCGGGTCATCGAGCGTGGCGTCAAGGGCATCGAATCCATCGTCCGCTTCACGATCCTGAACGGCATTCCGACGATTCTGGAATTCGCCCTCATGGCTGCGGTGATCTGGTACCAGTTCGGCTTCTTCTACGTCGTCATCGTTGCGGTAATGATCGTTGCCTATGTCTGGTTCACGATCAAATGTTCGAACTGGCGGATCGAAATCCGGCGCGAGATGAACGACAGCGACACCGATGCCAACTCCAAGGCCATCGACAGCCTGCTGAATTTCGAGACCGTCAAATATTTCGGCAACGAGAAGATGGAGGCCGAGCGTTTCGATGCCTCCATGGCGAAATACGAAAGCGCGGCGACCAAGACCTGGACCTCCCTGGCCTGGCTCAACCTCGGTCAGTCGGTGATCCTCGGCTTCGGCATGGCCGCCTGCATGGGGCTGTCGGCATTGGCCGTACTGGCCGGAGAGCAGGATATCGGCGACTTCGTGCTGATCAACGCGCTGCTGATGCAGATTTCCATTCCGCTGAATTTCATTGGCTTCCTCTACCGGGAAATCCGCCAGGGGCTCGCGGACATGGAATCCATGTTCGATCTTCTGCTGGTGCCCACGGAAATCCGTGACAAGCCGGACGCAAAGCCGCTCAGGACCGTGGAAGGCACGATCACCTTCAGGAATGTCCGCTTTCACTACGATCCCGACCGGCCGATCCTCAAGGGGATCGACTTCGAAGTGCCTGCCGGCAGGACCATCGCCATTGTCGGACCTTCCGGCGCGGGCAAGTCGACCATCTCGCGTCTCCTGTTCCGCTTCTATGACGTGACTGGGGGATCGGTGGAGATCGACGGGCAGGATGTGCGCGACGTCACGCAGGAGAGCGTGCGCCACGCCATCGGCATGGTGCCGCAGGACACGGTGCTCTTCAACGACACCATTGCCTACAACATCCGCTATGGCCGCCCGGATGCAAGCGACGAGGAGGTCCGCGATGCGGCCCGCATGGCGCAGATCCATGACTTCATCGAAAAGCTGCCCAAGGGGTATGAGTCGGAAGTGGGGGAACGCGGCCTGAAACTGTCCGGCGGAGAGAAACAGCGGGTGGCGATTGCCCGTACGATCCTGAAATCGCCGCCGATCCTGATTCTCGACGAGGCCACATCCGCGCTCGATACCCATACGGAGCGGGAAATCCAGTCCGCCCTCGACGAGGTTTCCCAGAACCGCACGACACTGGTCATTGCCCACCGGTTGTCGACGGTTGTCAATGCGGACCAGATCATCGTGCTGGAAGCCGGCGAGATCGCCGAGCGGGGAACCCATACGGAACTGCTGGACAGCGGCGGTCTTTATGCATCCATGTGGGCACGCCAGCGCGAGGCGGACGAAGCCGAGGAACGTCTGCGGGCAGCGCGCGAAAACGACGAACTCGGGGTCGTCACCCGTGGCCAGCCGGCGGACTATCTCCCGGCGAAATAGGAGCCGGGAGTGGACAGGATGTCATCGCGCGGCGTTCAGGCCGCGCGATCCGTCTCTTGGCCGGTTCATCCCGCCGCAACACACCACTTTCGTCGGTTTCCCGGTCTCCGGACCTGGCCGTCCGGACTGTCGGGAAAGCGATGACAGGCCGTCAGCGACCGCGGTCGCGCGCAAGGCGCGGCGAAAAGCACTTGAAATGCCGCAAACCCTGTTCTCTTCCGTTGCAAAAGCCTCTAGAAGCGGAGGGAAGAAAAGACGCAACAGGTGCATATCATCTGCCGGTTCCTCCGGCGAGGCGATCAACGCAGGACGCTGCTGACCTGTTCTGAACCCGGAAAGTTAGAATGTCGATTGTAGATTCCGTCAGCAAGGCCATGGTGCCGATCCACAGGGAAGGCTGGCCTTTCATCGCGATTGCCCTGGTTGCGACGCTGGTCATCGGCTGGTTCATCGATCCCCTGTTCTGGATCGGGCTCTTTCTCACCGGGTGGGTGTGCTACTTCTTCCGCGATCCCAAGCGGGTCACGCCGGTGGGCGACAGCCTGGTGATTTCCCCGGCCGACGGCGTCGTCAGCCATGTGGGCCTGTCCCGGCCGCCGGCGGAGCTGGAACTGGGCAGCGAACCCCTGATGCGGGTGTCGATCTTCATGAATGTCTTCAACTGCCATGTGAACCGTGCTCCCTTCGGCGGCAGGATCACACGTGTCGCCTATCGTGCCGGCAAGTTCCTGAACGCGGATCTGGACAAGGCAAGCGAGGACAATGAGCGCAACGGTCTGGTGATCGAGGCGGGGGACACGCAAATCGGCGTCGTCCAGATCGCCGGCCTCGTCGCGCGGCGGATCGTCTGTTTCGTGCGCGAAGGAGAAACGATCTCGGCCGGTGACCGGTTCGGTCTTATCCGCTTCGGCTCCAGGCTCGATGTCTATTTCCCGGTGGGAACGGTGCCGAAAGTCGCCTTCGGCCAGACGATGATCGCAGGGGAAACCATCCTGGCCGATCTGGCACTGCCGCAGGCTGCCTCCCAGCCTCTGACGCGTGTGAGCTGAGGTCGACGGTGGTTGAGTCCCATGACCCCAAGCCGGGCGGGCACCGGAGGCAGCCAAGGTTCCGCCGCGTTCCCCTGCGCCTGATCGTCCCGAATCTGGTCACGCTGCTGGCCTTGTGTTCCGGCCTGACGGCCGTGCGCATGGCCTATGAGGGCGTCTGGGATTTCGCCGTGGGCGCCATCCTTCTTGCGGCGGTTCTCGACGGTGTCGACGGCCGGGTCGCGCGCTACATGAAAGGCACGTCCCGCTTCGGGGCGGAACTGGATTCGCTCGCCGATTTCGTCAACTTCGGCGTCACGCCGGCCCTGATGCTGTATCTCTGGATCCTGAAGGAGGCCGGGTCGATCGGCTGGATTGCGGCGCTGATCTTCGCCATTTCCGCGGCCCTTCGCCTTGCCCGCTTCAATGTGGCCCTGGATGATCCGCAAAAGCCGGCCTGGACACATCGTTTCTTTACCGGCGTTCCGGCACCGGCGGGCGCCTTGACGGTGCTGCTGCCGCTTTATCTGGATTTTCTCGGGCTGTTTCCGCACTGGTTTGCCGACGAGGCCTTCGTGGCGGCCTATACGATCCTCATCGCCTTCCTGCTGATCAGCCGTCTGCCGACCTTTTCCGGAAAGTCATTCGGCACCCGGGTCCGGCGGGACTACGTGCTGCCTCTTTTCGTCGTCGCCGTGCTGATCGTGGCGCTTGTCGTCAGTTATCCGTTCCGGATGCTGGCCGGCGGCTCGGTGCTGTATCTGCTGAGCATTCCGTTTTCCTGGCGCGAACACCGCAAGCTGGTCCTGGCCGATGCATCGCTTGCCCTGGATGACGATGGCGACGAATGCGACACCGATCTCGACAATCTCGGCGATCGGGACAAGGACCACGGCGGCTAGGCCGGTATTCAAGTTGCCCGGCACCGGGGTGCCCTTCTTTGGAAGCTCCTCTCCGGAGGAGGAAGGTCACGTCGGCCGTTTGCGGATGAATTTCTGTTCGGTGACCGCCTTGCCCCATTGGTCGCCGACATATTCGTCCGCCAGTTCGAAGCCGCTTCTTTCGTAGAGGGCGCGGGCCGTATCCAGGCCCTTCAGGGTCCAGAGATGAATCTCGTCGAACCCGAGCCTGTCGCAGTGGGAAAGGGCCTTGCGAAGGAGCGCCTTGCCGAGCCCTTTTCCGCGCAGACGTTCGGACAGGATGAACCAGCGCAGATGGGCCGTATTGCCACCCAGATCCTCGCCATCGATGGTGATCGAACCGATCACCTGACCGTCCTCGACCACGCTCCAGCTGTTGTTCGCGGGATTGCCGATCCGTCGCATGAAGTCACCCATTGCCCTTGAGACCACGCTTTCGAAGGCCGGTCCCGTTCCGACAATCCCTCCGTGGGTACGGGCATGCATGGCGGCGACATCGCCGATCATGCCGGTCTGATAACCTTCCACGATCTCGAAAGCGGATCGTGGTGCTTGCGGCGCTTCTTCTGGAGATGACAGCGCCTCGGCATAGGCGGCGAGGCTCCCGGCAACGGTTGCCGCCGATATGCCCTTTACCCTCGACAGCGCGCCGCGGGTCATCTGTTCACCGAAGCGGTCGATGGCCCGGAAGGTCTCCTGACCAGCCGCCGTCAGGCTCAGGCCGAAGGCCCGGCGATCGGTCTGGGACCGGGCCAGTTCGATTTCGCCTCGTTTTTCAAGGGTTTTCAGCAAGCGGCTGACAGTGGATTTCTCCAGTTTCAGCCGCACGGCGAGGTCCCTGGCCGTCAGGCCGGGGTGAAGCCCGATCTCCATGATCGCATGGACACCCGAGCCGGACAAATCCGTCCCGGCAATGGTCTTGTCGAGAAAACCGAATTCCCGGACCAGTTTCCGGGACGCGGCGCGGATGTCCTTCACAAGGGCGGGAGAGGGGTCTGACATCTTTGAAATCCATATAGTTGTATAGAGCAACTATATGGCTGGCGGACCCTGTCTGCAAGGGTGGCCCATGCCGCACCGTTGGCGTGCGGAACGGGCCTTGCAATCGTGGTCGCCGGAGACCGGCAGACCTTCCGGTCCGCCAAGGCCTTACTCGGCGGCGTGCGGCAGGTCCTGCTGCGGGGAAGCTTCGGACGGTTTCTGTTTCGGCAGGGTGACCACCGTGGCCGCGACCCTGTCCTGATCCGGTTCATCTGTCCCGGCCGGGCGGTCATTCGATGCCGTCACGACGGCAGGACCGGACCGGAAACGGGCCACGATTTTCCAGAAGGTCGCCGACCATACACTCGGCACCGCAATCATGACCGGGATCATCAGCAGCGTCAGCAGGGTGGAGAAGGCCAGGCCCGAGATCACCGCCGTTGCCAGCTGCACCCACCAGACCGCGGTAATGCTGCCGTAGGAAATCACATGATTGAAGAAATCGAAGTTGACCATCGTGGCCATCGGAATGAGGCCGGCGATGGTGGTGATCGTGGTCAGCAGGATCGGGCGGATTCGCTGGGCGGAGGTTTTCAGGATTGCGTCCAGAGGAGGCAGCCCGTCTTCAAGGAAGCGGTTGTAGGTATCGATCAGCACGATGGCATTGTTCACCACGATCCCGGCGAGCGCGACCACCCCGGTCCCGGTCATGATGATCGAGAACGGCTGGTTGGTGATGAGCATGCCCAGCAGCACCCCGAAGCCCGAAAGGACCACGGTCGAGAGTGTCAGGAAGGTCTGGTAGAAGGAATTGAACTGGGTCAGCAGGATCAGGAACATCAGGAAGAGCGAGGCAAACATCGCCTTCATCAGGAATTCACCCGACTCCTGCTGATCCTCGTCCGCGCCGCGGAACTTCAGATAGACATTGTCCGGCCATTCCTGGCCGTCCAGCCAGGTCTGCAGGGCGGCAACCTGTTCCGTCGGATTGGAGCCTGAGTCCGGATCGACTGTCGCTTTCACCATCATCGAATAGAGACCGTCGCGTCGGACGATTTCCGACACTTTCGCCGCGGGTACACGGCTGACGAAATTGGCCATCGGCACCAGTCCGAGGCTGGTCTGCAGGCGTAACTGGTCGAAGCGGCCGATGCTGCGTTCGTTTTCCGGCAGGCGCACGCGGATGTCCACCTCGTCCTCGCTGTCGCCGGGACGGTAGGTGCCGATCAGAACGCCGTTGGTGACAAGCTGGACCATGTTGCCGACAGAGGCGATATGGGCCTGATAGCGGCCGGCCTGTTCCCGGTCGATGGAAATCTGCCATTCGATGCCGGGCAGGGGCCGGTCGTCCTCCTGGTCCATCAGCGTTTCTTCGCCGTTGATGTGCTCCCGGATCCTGGCAACCGCCGCGACCATGTCGTCATAGTCGGTCGACTTGACTTCAAGCTGGACATCCTTGCCGGTGGGCGGACCTCCCTCGATCTTGCGGGTTTCCACCTTGATGCCGGGAATGTCGGCCGTCTGTGCGCGGATATCGGCGAAGATTTCCTTCGCCACGCGCCGGCAGCAGAAATCGGCAAGTTCGATGTTGATTTCGCCCATGACGTCGGCAGGCTTGTCCTGAACATCGCCGACCGACGGCCCGCCGGAAGAGCCGCCCGGCGTGAAGGCATTGGTGATGACGTTTTCGACACCTTGGATGGACATGATCCGGTCTTCCACCTGGACGACCAGATCCCTGGCTTCCGCCGCCGACATGTTGCCACGGCCGGACACCAGCACCACGGCCTGTTCCGGCTCCTCGTCGATGAAGAATTGCACACCGGTGGGATTGGCGATGAAGGCGCCGATAATTGCGGCGCAACTGACGACCAGCACGAGAAGCGCGGCGACGTTTCCGATGGGGCTGCCGGCAAACAGTTTCAGGATGCGGACATAGATGCCGGTGAACCCTCGGACGTTCTTGACGTCAAAGGCTTCGGACCCTGAAAGCTTGGCGGCTTCAATCCGGTCCAGTTCAGCACGTTTTGCGGCCCGGTCCTGGGACCAGCGCACGAAGGGGCGCAGGATGCGGTAGGAGAAATAGCCCATCACGGCAAAGGCCAGAAGGCCGAGCACAACTGTCAGGGGCAGGATCAGGTCTGCGGGAACGCGGCCCGTCAGGACCAGCGGCAAGAAGGGGCCAGCGATCACCGCGAGGTTGGACAGGACCGCAATTGTCAGGGCCAGCAGAACGGTTGCATGGCGGCTCATCCAGTGGGAGATCTGGGCAAGGATGCCGCCGGTCACGGGCAGGAACACCATCGCCGTGAACAGCGACGCGGTCAGAACGATGATCACCATGATCGGCAGATAGCTCATGAACTCGCCGGCGACCCCGGGCCACAGCAGCATCGGCAGGAAGGCCACAAGTGTCGTCGCGGTGGAGGAGACGATCGGCCAGAACATCAGTTTCGCCGCACGGATATAGGCCTCCCGGTCCTCCATGCCTTCATGGATCTTCCGGTCCGCATATTCCGTCATGACGATCGCGCCATCGACAAGCAGGCCGACAGTCAGCACCAGGCCGAACATGACCATGTTGTTGACCGTCTGGCCGATGCCGCCGAGGATGAGAAAGCCGACCATGAAGGAGGTCGGAATCGCGAGGCCGACGAGCAGGGCGGAGCGCAGGCCAAGCGCCGCCAGAACCAGGATCATCACCAGGAAGATCGCGGTCAGGATCGAGGACTGCAGCGAGCCAAGCACTTCGAAGATGTTGTTGGACTGGTCGAGCATCATGTCGACGCGGATCGTCTCCGGCCAGTCCTTCGAGGCGTTTTCGACCACCTCCCGCACAGCGGTGTTGTTTTCGATGATGTTGGTGCCGATCCGCTTGATCACCTGGAGGGAGATCGCGGGATTGCCGTTGACGCGCGTATAGGCGCTCGCATCCTTGAAGGTGCGCCGGATTTCGGCAACGTCGGCCAGGGTGACGACGCCTTCGCCGCTCTGTTTCAGGGGCAGGGAGTAAACGTCCTCGGCGGTTTCCACGAGGCCGGGCACCTTGACGTTGAAACGGCCCTTGCCGCCGTCGATGAAGCCAGCCGGAACGAGCTGGTTGTTGAGCTGCAGCGTGTTCAGCAGTTCCTGCTGGGTGATCGAATAGGATTCCAGTTTCTGGGTATCGATCAGCACTTCCAGCAGCTCTTCCCGATGGCCGGTCAGATCCGCAGAGCGCACCGTGTCGATCGCCTCGATTTCATCCTTCAGCCGCCGGGCATGCTGATAGAGCGTGCGTTCCGGAACATTGCCCGAAAGGGCGATGATCATGGTCGGCGCCAGTGCGAAGTTCATCTCGGTGATCGTCGGCTCTTCCGCTTCCTCGGGAAGATTGCTTTTTGCCTGATCGACCTTGTCGCGCACATCCGCCAACGCCTCGTCTTTGTCGAAGGAGATGTCGAATTCCAGGACGATCCCCGCGTGGCTTTCCGACGCGATGGCAGTGATCTCCTTCAGGCCGTCCAGGCCGCGCAGTTCCGTTTCCATCGGCCGCACCAGAAGGCGTTCCGAATCCTCCGGCGAAATGCCCTGCTGAACGATGGAGATGTAGAAGATCGGCAGGTCGATGTCCGGACTGGCTTCCTTCGGGATGGAGATATAGGTCGCGGTGCCGGCAATGATCAGCGCCAGCATCATGACGAACACCGTTTTGGGACGCCTCAGGACGCCTTCGAGCATGTCGATCATTGGCTTGCCTCCGCCGCCTCAAGAACCGGTTCCACGATTTGTCCGTCCGAGACGTATTCCTGCCCCACCGTAATGGCGACAACTTCGTCCGGCAGACCGCCGAGCCACATGCCGTCCTGTTCACCGTCCAGGACCCGTGCGGGATAGAAGACGGTCCTGTTGTTCTCGTCGACGGCGCGAATACCGATCTGGCCGGCGTCGTTGAGGGTCAGGATCGCCGGAGAGACCAGATGCGCCTTTTCGGCCGGCAGAGACAGCATGGTGACCGCGGTCACCCCGTCCCGGGCCTTGCCGTCCGGGTTCGGAAGCTCCACTTCGATGCGGAAGGTCTTCGTGTCGGGATTGGCCGAAGGCGAGATATAGCGCACCTTGCCCTGGAGGGTTTCTCCGGTCACCAGCTTGACCGTTGCCGGCATGCCGACGGAAACGTGGCTGATGGACAGTTCCGAGACCTGGCCGATGGCGATCACGGGATCGGAATCGATAACCGTCGCGCAGATTTCGCCCTTTTCGAGATGCGCCCCGACTTCCGCCATCGGGCTTTCGATGACACCGTCGATCGGCGATCTGATCACTGTGCGCTGAAGTTCGAGTTCGGCTTCCTTCAGACGGGCTCGGGCCGCATCGAGCTGGGCGAGGACGGCGGCCACGCGGGTTTGCGCGGTGAAGCCCTTGCTGTTCAGCTGGGTGGCGGCGTCGTGATCCAGCTCAGCCTGGGCAAGCACCGCCTTGGCCTCCAGGACACTTGCCTCACGGGTTCCGCGGTCGAGGACACAAAGGATATCGCCGGCAGACACACGGCTGCCCTCTCGGGCGGGACGCTCGACCACGGTGTCGGTGGTGACGGTCCGCACGGCGACCTTCGCCTCGGCCTCCGTTCGCCCGCGCACTTCCAGAACCGCCCGCCGCTCGGTTGCGACCAGTTTCTTCACCCGAACGCGAAAGGGTGTGCTCTTGGCGTCGCTGATCCGCTGCGCCGGAGAAGGCGTCGCGTTTTCGCCGTCGCCGACACCGCCGATCACGATCGTGCCGGTATACATCCACAATCCGATACCGGCCGCAATGCCGGCTGCCAGGATGTAGGAAAACTTCACGCGCATAGGTCTTGTCTCCGAAACGTCAGGCTTATTCCGCAGCCGTCGAAAGCGGTCTGGCCGCGTTCTCGGCAATCCTGATCAGTGCCTCGCCGTTTTCTTCCAGATAGGCGAGGGTGAAATTCATGCAGGCGATGCCGTAATCCCGGGTCCAGTCGGATCCGGGGTGAGCGCATTCCTCGTCCTTGTGCATATCCGTCAGCAGGCGCAGTTCCTCGTGCACCTGCGCTTTACGTCGTTCCACCGCACGGCGGATTACATCGGCCGGAAGATTGGCCGCATTCAGGGCAATGAGAAGAAAGGGTGACTTGAAGGTATCGGGCGCCTGCGGCTCGCAGAGCGTTTCGATGAATTCCGTCCGGCCAGCCTCCGTGATGGAATAGACCTTCCGTGCCGGCTTGCCCGTCTGGGGCTCCTCGCGCACGGTCACCAGCCCTTCCGATTCAAGACGCGCCAGAGCCGGGTAGATCGACCCGAAGCTCGCATCGTCGAAATAGCTGAACCGCCCCTCGGTGGATTCCTTGCGGATCTCGTATCCGGTGGCATCCCCGAAGGACAGGATCGCAAGACATAGGCTACGTACGCTCATTGAATTCTCCGCGACCGGGGCTGTCCCGGCTGAGCGGTCCTTTCGGCATGGCTGGATTGACGGAAACAGCGGCACACCTGAAGACCTGTCAGAAATGACATGTAACGACTCGATATATCGGATGGATATATGGGTTGACGGTTGCAATCAAGTGTCGGAGGCACGAAATCTCAATTCCGGACAGATGAAATCCGGCGACCCAGGTCGGTTTGAGCCTATTTGCCGCATATGACCCCCTGTTGAAGGGACGGCGGCAACGCTAGGGTGTGAACTGATAGATGAAGATGAAATGGTTTGAGGCGACCTGGTCTTCATTTGGGAGTTCACACCCTGGACTGACGCGGGTCTTTTGGCACTCGCAGCATCGGGAGACACATGGATGAACAGGTCTGACAAGGTGTCCGGTCGGCTGAAATTGCCGCGCAATCCGTTGTTCCGCCTTCTTCTCATAAACGGCCTGGCGGGCATCGCCATCGCCGGTCTGGTTCTGGGCGGGATATTCTGGGCCAATATCGGGAATCTGCGGGTTCTGGTGCTTAACTCGGCCGATCCGGTCGTGCCGGTCGTGATGCTGGCCATAGGGCTGGTGATCACCCTCGGGTCCGTTGTCATGGGATCGGCCGTCATGCTGCTTGGAGAAAACGATAACGAGCGCCCCCCCACATTGCGGGCGAAGCGCTTTCCCCTGCAGAACGATCCGCAGCCGATACCTGTCGCGGCACGTGGCCAACATCGGCGCGATATCTGAAAAATCCGGAGCCTTTTCCGTTCGAAATGGCTCCAGATGGGGCGGGGCCTAGTCGGCCAGGGTCTGGTAGACGACGTTCGCTTTGGCGCCGTTTGTCTGGGGCGGGCCGAAGTCGGCGAACAGGGTCATGGCCGCAGCGGCGAGAAGAAGCAGGAGTCCTGCGGATGAGAGTTTCATCCCTCCGGTCCTTTCGATCATGACGTCCTCCTTGATTGATCCGGGGTTTATAGTCGGGCAGCTTCTAAGGCCCCGGTAACAGGTCCTGTAAAATTTTACCTACCCGCATATTTGACGTGGCCGATTATCTGCATGCTTGCACGGCTTGTCCGGATGCGCTCTCTTGTGCGCGGGAGAAGTTTGCCTGGAGTTAGAGATGAGCGATTCATATCCGCGCGACATGATTGGATACGGCCGGACGCCGCCGGATCCCGAGTGGCCCGGGGGAGCCAAGATCGCGGTTCAGTTCGTGCTGAACTACGAAGAAGGCGGTGAAAACAACATTCTGCACGGCGATCCGGCCTCCGAGGCCTTCCTTTCGGAAATCGTCGGGGCGCAGCCCTGGCAGGGCAAGCGCCACTGGAATATGGAATCCATCTATGAATACGGCTCGCGGGCCGGTTTCTGGCGCATCTGGCGCATGTTCACCCAACGCTCCCTGCCGGTCACGGTCTATGGGGTCGCCACCGCGCTGATGCGCAACCCGGATGTGGTTGCGGCCATGAAGGAAGCCGATTGGGAAATTGCCTCCCACGGTCTGAAATGGATCGAATACGCCGACATGGACGAGGAGGAGGAGCGTCGTCAGCTTCTGGAGGCGATCCGCATCCACGAGGAAGTGACCGGTGCCCGGCCGCTGGGCTGGTACACCGGCCGGTGTTCCATGCAGACCCGGAAACTGGTCATGGAGGAGGGTGGTTTCCTTTATGACTCAGACAGTTATGCGGATGATCTGCCCTATTGGGTGGATGGTCCGAATGGCGACCATCTCGTGATTCCCTATACGCTCGACTCGAACGACATGCGCTTTGCGGCCATCCAGGGCTTCAATTCCGGGGATCAGTTCTACACCTATCTCAAGGATTCCTTCGACACGCTCTATGCGGAAGGGAAAGACGGTGCGCCGAAAATGCTGAATATCGGTCTGCATTGCCGTCTGGTCGGACGTCCGGGCCGGGCGGCCGCGCTTGCCCGTTTCCTCGACTATGTGCTCGCCCACGAGGACGTGTGGGTGGCTCGGCGGATCGACATCGCCTGGCACTGGCATGCGCATCACGGCCGTAGCTGAACCGGTAACCGACCCGTCACCAAAACATTTTTCCGGAACTCCCGCGATGAGCGGGAGTCCGGCTGTCGCGGCAATGTATGCATCGCGCGCGAATTAACCAAACCCGTTAAAATACAACTTAAAATCGACCATTTACGGTTGCACGCCCTGTACCCCTGTTTTACGACTCTGGATAGATTAATTATCTGTTAACCATTGCTTGGGGTTGTAATGCGTTACCTGCTCAGAAATTTGCATATCTTTGTTTTTGTATCTTTTTCTGTCTTTTCGGCACTTTTTGTCGCGAACGAGCCCGA
Organism: Labrenzia sp. 011; assembly: GCF_003075075.1. Taxonomy (GTDB): domain Bacteria; phylum Pseudomonadota; class Alphaproteobacteria; order Rhizobiales; family Stappiaceae; genus Roseibium. The sequence continues at coordinate 147,182 of NZ_QCYM01000001.1, forward strand.
GCGTACCGTCCAGCTGGTGCGGCCTCTGGTCGAGGATGCGGTGGAACTGAGGGAACTGGCGGTTGCAGCCTATGGCGACGTGCGAAACGTTAACTGGCGGGAAGCGGCAGACGAAGCCGTGTCGATTTATGTCAGAACGCTGCGCACGCCGGCGCTCTTGTTCGAAGGTCTCGCAGAAAGGCTCGACGAGGTCGACCGGAAGATGTCGAGGCAGCGGCGGGTCGACGCCCGTGGCCATGCTCTGGACGCCGGCCGGATGCTTTCAGCGCGGCAGACCGTGAAGCACCGGTATCTGATCATCGCCACTGTCATGGGACCTGCGTCCCTTGCTCCGAAAGGCTCTGCCTTGCGGTATCGGCGCTCCTGAGCGGGCAGGACGCGCGCATCTCGCGTATTTTCGCGCGAGCGGTTGACGGTTTGCCTGCGCTTTCAATCCCAAGAGCATCTCGCGTTGAATTGAATTCAGGAAATCGCCCGAACGCATTTGCGCTGCAAACGCAGCTTCGGGCGTCTTGCTGAAGCCATGAATCCGCTTGAACGCGACAGGCTCTAGACGGCCGACAGGGCGATCGCGATGCCCTGTCCGACACCGATACACATGGTTGCAAGCGCCAGTTTGCCATCCCGCTTTTTCAGCTCGAGTGCGGCCGAGCCGGTAATCCGGGCACCGGACATGCCAAGAGGGTGACCGAGGGCAATCGCGCCGCCGTTCGGGTTGAGGCTGTCGCTGTCTTCCGGCAGACCGAGATCGCGCATGACGGCGATGGCCTGGGCAGCGAAGGCTTCGTTCAGTTCGATGACATCGAATTCCGCGAGCGCGATGCCGTGCCGGGCGCACAGTTTGCGTGTGGCGGGGGCGGGGCCGATACCCATGATGCGCGGCGGCACGCCCGCCGTGGCGCCGCCGACAATCCGGGCGATCGGCTTGAGATTGTATTTCTCGACCGCCGCTTCCGAGGCGATCAGCAGGGCAGCCGCGCCGTCGTTGACTCCGGACGCATTGCCTGCGGTCACCGATCCGTTGTCCCGGAACGGCGTCCTGAGGCCGGCCAGCTGCTCCGCCGTCGTGGCAGGGCGGGGGTGTTCGTCCGTATCGGCCAGAACCGGATCTCCCCTGCGCTGCGGAATCATCACAGGCACGATTTCCTCGGCGAAGCGGCCCGAGGTCTGCGCCTTTCCGGCGCGCTGCTGGCTGCGCAGGGCAAAGGCATCCTGGTCCTGTCGTGAAATGCCGAATTCCTCGGCGACGTTTTCCGCCGTCTCCGGCATGGAGTCGATGCCGTACTGGTTCTTCAGCAGCGGATTGACAAAGCGCCAGCCGATCGTCGTGTCGTGGATCTCGGCATGCCGGGAAAAGGCGGCATCTGCCTTCGGCATGACGAAGGGCGCGCGGGACATGCTCTCGACACCGCCGGCAATCGCCAGATCTATCTCTCCGGCCTTGATGGCCCGGGCGGCGCTCAGGACCGCATCCATTCCGGACCCGCACAGCCGGTTGAGGGTCAGGCCGGGGACAGTCTCCGGCAAGCCCGCCAGCAGCGCGCACATGCGCGCGACATTGCGGTTGTCTTCCCCGGCCTGGTTGGCACAGCCATAGAAGACATCATCGACATCCGCCCAGTCCGTATCCGGATTGCGCTCCATCAGCGCTTCGATCGGGATCGCCCCGAGATCGTCCGCACGCACACCGGAGAGGATACCGCCGAACCGGCCGATCGGCGTCCGGACGTAGTCGCATATGAATACGTGGTGCATGTATTGTTCCTGATCTCGGTGCAGGGGAGAGGCCGGAGGGATCCGGCGGTCGGGGCGTAAAATCTTGCCGCAAATCAGGGGTGAAGGCAAGAATGCATCACGGATTTCGGCATGTGTTCGCGGTTACTGTGATGTTTCGGGGTGTCGCAGAATATCGTCTTCGTCGAGATAGGTTCCCGACTGGACTTCGATCATCCGCACCGGAATCTTGCCGGGATTGTGCAAGGTATGTTTCGCGCCGAGCGGAACATAGGCCGACTGGTTTTCCGTCAGCAGACTGGTCTGCCCGTTGATGGTGATTTCCACCGTGCCGGAAACAACGATCCAGTGCTCGGCCCGGTGCAGGTGGCTCTGCAGGCTCAGACGCTTGCCGGGCTTGATCATCATCGACTGGACCGCGAAGCGGTCGCCGTCATTGATGCGTTCCGTATACCCCCAGGGCCGATAGGAGCGCGGGTGGATATCCACCTCCGTGCGGCCTTCGGCCTTCAGCTGCTCCACGATCTTTTTCACGTCCTGGGCCTTGTCCTTGTGGGCCACAAGAACACTGTCCGTGGTGGCGATCACCATGACGTCCTCAAGGCCGATAAGCGAGACCAGTCCGCGGCCCGCATAGGCAAGACAGCCCGAGCTGTCCAGAAAGCGGGCGTCTCCAAGGGCGGAATTGCCGTCGCCGTCCTTGTCGAGAACGTTCCAGATCGCCGACCATGACCCCAGGTCGTCCCATTCGGGCGCCATCGGGGCGCATACGACATTGTCCGCCTTTTCCATGATCGCGTAGTCGACGGAGATGTCGGAGAGTTTCTCGAAGCTTTCCTGGTCGAGCCGCGTGAAATCCAGATCCCCGTGCCGGGAGTCCATCACCGCGGAAACGTCTTCGAACATCTCCGGCTGGAGGGTCCTGAAGGCGTCGATCATCGTTTGTGCCGAATACAGGAAGATGCCGGCGTTCCAGACATATCCGCCATCCTTGAGGAATGCCTCGGCACGGGCGAGATCGGGCTTTTCGACGAAGGCCTCCACCGGGCGGACCGGGGCGTCGCCCCCGGTTACCTTGATGTAGCCGTAACCGGTGTTCGGTTCGCTCGGGGTGATCCCGAATGTGACGATGGCGCCTTTGCGCGCCGCGTCTTCGGCTGCGAAGACGACGTCGAGGAAGACGTCCTCCTTCTTGATCAGGTGATCGGAGGGAAGCAGGAGAACGAGGGCATCCGGATCGGCCTCCGCCGCGATCATGGCGGCCATGAGCGCCGGGGGGGCGGTGTTGCGGCCCACCGGTTCCAGCAGGATGGAATTGGCTTCCATCCCGATTTCGGAAAGCTGTTCTCCGATCAGGAAGCGATGCGCGTTGCTGCCGATCACGATCGGCGCGGCAAAATCCGGATGGTTGACGCGCTTGCAGGTTTTCTGGAAAAGGCTTTCGCCGTCGAACAGGGTGAGAAACTGTTTCGGTCTGTCCGTGCGCGACAGCGGCCAGAGCCGCGAACCGATACCACCGGACAGAATGCACGGAAAAATCATAAGCCTGCTCCCGAAATTTGTTTGCGAAACGTAAAGTCGGCGCCTGCCAGCCCGCCCAGAGAGATAAACTTCGCCGGTGGAAGTTGCAAGCAGCGGGCAAGAACGCTATGTGTGTTATAACATAACACAAGCAGTCGCTTGGCAGGACGGGCAAGACAGTCTCGCAACATCATGAAACAACAAGCTTTCACACAAGAAGACACGCCAGTGCCACGGCAGGACAGCGTATTGGTTCAGCTGGAGCGGGCGGGAATTCGCAGGGGCTCGGACTGGCTTGTCCGCGGGGTCGATCTGACGGTTTCGCCGGGCGAAATCGTGACGCTGATCGGACCGAACGGCTCCGGCAAATCCACGACCGCCAAAATGGCGCTCGGCATCCTGAAGCCAAGCGAGGGGCGTGCGTCGAGACGTCCGGGCCTCAAGGTCGGCTATGTTCCCCAGAAACTTGCCATAGACTGGACTCTGCCGCTGAACGTCCGGCGCTTCCTGCGTCTGACCAATCCGCTTTCGGACGCGCAATGCAGGGAGGCTCTGGAGCAGACCGGCGCCGGCAGACTGATGAATTCGGAAATGCGGACCCTGTCGGGTGGTGAGCTTCAGCGTGTCATGCTGGCACGGGCCATCGGACGGAAACCGGATCTCCTGGTGCTCGACGAGCCGGTGCAAGGTGTGGACTATGCCGGCGAAATCGCGATCTACGAGCTGATCTCCGAAATTCGCGGCTCGCTCGGCTGCGGCATCCTGATGATCTCCCACGATCTTCACATCGTCATGGCGGCCGCGGACCAGGTCATCTGCCTGAACGGCCATGTCTGCTGCCGGGGCACGCCCTCGGACGTCAGCCGGGATGACAGCTACCATGCTCTTTTCGGCGCGCGCGCCGGCGCCTCCCTGGCTGTCTATGAACATCATCATGACCACGTTCACCTGCCGGACGGGCAAGTCCGGCATGCCGATGGCACGGTGTGCTCGCACGGCCCTGGGGACCATCACGGGCATGGCGGTGACGACCATGTGGCGGACGAAACCGCCGTTGACGGGGCGGGCAAAGACAGAGATGTCGGCAATGCTGGATGATTTTTTCACAAGGGCCCTGGTTGCGGGCGTTGGAGTCGCGGTGGTTGCGGGCCCGTTGGGCTGTTTCGTCATCTGGCGCCGGATGGCCTATTTTGGCGACACGCTCTCGCATGCCGCGCTGCTTGGCGTCTCCCTGTCGCTGCTGCTGGAAATCAACACCACCCTGGCGGTCGCGGGTGTTTCCGTGCTCCTGGCCGTTGTGCTGCTTTTCCTGCGGCGCAGCGACACCCTGTCGTCGGATGCGCTCCTGGGTCTGTTGTCCCATTCCGCGCTGGCTCTGGGGCTGGTTTGCCTGGCCTTCATGACCTGGGTCCGTGTGGACCTTCTCGGTTTGCTGTTCGGTGACATCCTTGCGGTGACAAGGCTGGACATTGCCATGGTCTATGGTGGCGGCGGACTGGTTCTGTGTGTCCTGGCACTGATCTGGCGGCGTCTGTTCGCGGCAACCGTCAGTGCCGATCTGGCGGCCGGTGAGGGACAGCAGCCCGATCGCACGGATCTCGTCTTCATGGTGCTGACGGCGGCGGTGATTGCCATATCCCTCAAAATCATCGGTGCATTGCTGATCACCGCGCTGCTGATCATTCCTGCCGCCGCCGCGCGCCGTTTCTCCGCTTCACCGGAGCAGATGGCCGTGATCGCGGCTCTGGCCGGTGCCCTGTCCGCCATCGGCGGGCTTTATGCTTCACTGCATTATGACACTCCGTCGGGACCGTCGATTGTCGTGGCGGCCATGGTGCTGTTTGCGGTCAGTCTTGTCCCGGGAGGCCTAATCGTGAGAAGGATGGGGGCGTTGATACGAGGAGACCGCTCTTGAGTGCGCATGCTCACCATGAACTGACGAAAAACCAGGCACTGGTCTTCCAGTCCCTTTCCGATGCGGGCGGTCCCCTGACCGCCTATGCCATTCTGGATCTTCTGAGGGATAATGGTTTCCGGGCGCCGCTTCAGGTCTACAGAGCGCTGGACAAGCTGGTTGAATTCGGAATGGTTCACCGCCTGGAGAGCCTGAATGCCTTTGTCGCCTGCAGCCACAAGGATTGCGCGGGGGGGCATGGGGCGGCTGCCTTCGCCATTTGTGAAAAATGCGGCGACGTGCGCGAGTTCACGCCGGACGAGGCCATGTCTTCGCTGAAGAAATGGACGGAAAGCGAAGGCTTCATCCTCGACAGAACGACAATCGAATTGCGCGGCACCTGCAAGAACTGTATCACCGCAAATTAGCCGTGAGACGGTCCTGAGGACCACCTCACGGACCTACAGAGGGAGGCGGAAATGGTTTTGCTGGTTGCCGGCCTGATTTTGTTCCTTGGAATACATCTTCTTCCGACGGCACCGTCCCTGCGCGCCGCGTTTGTCTCCAAACTCGGAGAGATCGGCTACAAGGGGCTGTTTTCAGTGATCTCGGCGGTGGGATTCGTCCTGATCGTCTACGGCTATGGCTCCGCACGATTCGACGGGTCGCCGCTGATTTACGACCCGCCGGTCTGGATGCGTCACATCACTCTGCTGTTGATGATTCCGGCCTTTATCTTTCTCGTTGCAGCCTATGTTCCCTGCGCGATCAGAGCCAGGTTGAAACACCCGATGCTGGTCGCGGTGAAGACCTGGGCCTTTACCCATCTTCTTGCCAACGGCGATCTGGCATCGGTCGTGCTCTTCGGGTCCTTTCTGGCCTGGGCGGTGTTCGACAGGATTTCGCTCAAGCGCCGCGGACCGGGTGCGGGACAGCTGGAATTTGTCGCCGGAAAGCCCCGGAAATGGTCCGATGCGGCCGTGATTCTGGCCGGACTGGTCCTCTACGGATTGTTCGTCTGGAAACTGCATGCGCTGCTGATCGGCGTTTCCGTGACCTGAACCGGGGACCGTGCCGCGGAAATTCCGGCGGATCGCGCCTTTTCGGCAGGCATTGCCCCACTTGCGCCACGAAATACAGGTTAAGCCCGTTCGGGGAATTGCCCGAGACGGATCAAATGGATAATGTGCGCCACTCAAACAGGGGCGCAGTCCGGCCGGTGTGCCGGACAATTCGAATGAATGCAGGAAAAAGACACGCATGTCCGATATATTTCGTGAAGTCGATGAAGACATCCGCCAGGAAAAGTACCGTCGGCTTTGGGACCGCTTCGGTCTGTGGATCATCGGTGTTGCGGTCCTGATCGTGGTTGGCACGGGCGGCTATCGCGGCTGGCTCTACTGGCAGGAGACGCAGTCCCAGACTTCCGGGGACATGTTCTTCGAAGCGGTGCAGCTGTCCGAAGCCGGGAAATACGACGAAGCCGCCACGCTTTATGATCAGCTCGACTCGGCCACCGGCGGTTATCCCGCTCTGGCGAGGTTCCGCAAGGCGACGGATCTGGCGAACGCGGGCCAGACGGAAGAGGCGCTTGCGGAATTCGATGCCCTGGCTGCCGAAAGTGGCCTCATGGAAGGAATGAAGGATGTCGCCGCCCTTCGTGCCGGATATCTCGTTGTCGACATGGAAGATTACACCAGCGTTGCCGACCGTGTGGAAGGACTGACGGGAGACACCGGACCCTTCCGGGCAGCTGCGCGGGAACTTCTTGCTCTGAGTGCCTGGAAAAACGGCGATATTGAAACCGCCCGTCAATGGATCGCCGCGATTGAGGAAGATCCTGAGACGCCGGTCGATCTAAACCGCCGGGTGGCGCTCCTGGCCGATGTGATTCGCGCCAAGAACGGCGACACGAACGCGGACAGTGAAGGAAACAACTAGGTGATTTTTGCGACCGTTTCTTCCAGCCGGCGCGGCCTGTTGGGTGTACTGGCACTGTCTCTGGCGCTCACCGGCTGCGGTTCGATGAGCGAATTCGCAGACAGCGTGAATCCTTTCAGCCGCGAGAAGACCCTGCCGGGCGACCGTCAGCCGGTATTCGACGGAGCGGATCCGGCGACCCAGGCGCTTGGCCAGAGCGCAAAGATCGGTCCGGCGACCGGCGGACAAAGCTGGACCACTGCCGGTGGCGGTCTGACCAACGATCCCGGCAATGTGGCCGTCTCCGTGTCCGGCAACAGGGCCTGGCGCGCGCAGGTGGGATCCTCCGGACGCGGTATCACCTCCTCAGCGCTGAGGATTTCGGCCCGTCCCGTCAGCGACGGCAGCCGGATCTATATCTATAAGCCGAACGGCGAAGTAGTCGCCCTGTCGACGGGTGGAGCTCGCCAGTGGACCCAGAACCTGCGGCCGGAAGGCGAACGCGACATCGGGCCGGGGGGCGGCGTCGCCGTCGACGGCGGTGTGGTCTATGCGGCCACCAGCTACAGGCAGCTTGCCGCGCTTGAGGCCGGGTCCGGTCGTGTGATCTGGAAGACCGACCTGGACACGCCTGCGCGCGGCGCACCGGTGGCCGGTGCCGGGCATGTGTTCGTGGTCTCTCAGTCCAACGAGGTTTATGCGCTCTCCCAGTCCGATGGCAGCCTTGCCTGGACCTATGCCGGGATCGAGGAAACCGCAGGGCTTCTGTCCGCCGCCAATCCGGCGATCTCGGGCAACCGGGTGATCGTCCCGTTCTCCTCCGGGGAAATCATGGCAATCAACATCAAGACCGGTGAACCCGAATGGGTGGACGGCGTGTCGCGCGGCTTCCGCACGCTTGCCCTGTCGGGCCTGGCGGATGTCTCGGCAAGCCCTGTCGTGTCGGGCAACACGGTCTATGCGACCGGGGTCGCCGGCCGTACGGTCGCGGTGGATGCCCGCAACGGACAGCGCAAATGGGAACAGGATCTTGGCAGCGTTCACACGCCCGTCGTGTCCGGCAGCACGCTGTTCATGGTGGATCTGGATGACCGGATGGTGGCGCTCAGCCTGAAGTCCGGGGAAACCCTCTGGGCGACGCCCTTGCCGCGCCCGGAAAAGAAGAAACGTCGCCGCAACTGGGCGGGTCCCGTTCTGGCCAATGGAAGCCTTGTGGCGTTTTCCAGCGACGGGCAGGTGGCTCTCGTGGATGCGGCCTCCGGCAAGATCATGTTGAGCCAGCGCACCAATACGGACGTCTATGTGACGCCGATCGTGGCGGGGGGACGTGTGATCGTTCTGACCGGCAGTGACGGCGTCGCCGCATTTAACTAGCTTTTGGAGTACGCGAGTCCACAGGGACTCGGAGAGGCTGCTCCGGCATTTTTAAATCGATCGGATTTCTGCTTTCATGCGCTCTCGCATGAAAGCGGGCTGATCTCAGGCCGGGCCCTTCGGGAGGCCCGCCATCAGGAGTAATTGCAGTGGGCGCTACAGTCGCCATTATCGGACGGCCGAATGTCGGCAAGTCCACCTTGTTCAATCGGCTGGTCGGCAAACGACTGGCTCTGGTTGACGACACCCCCGGCGTGACGCGCGACCGGCGGCCGGGCGATGCCCGCCTGGGCGACCTGCGCTTCACCATCATCGACACGGCGGGCCTCGAAGACGCGGACATGAGCACGCTGGCGGGTCGCATGCGCCGTCAGACGGAGGAAGCCATCGAAACGGCGGATGCGGTTCTCTTCGTGATCGATGCCCGGGCCGGGATCACGCCGCTGGATGCCCATTTCGCCGATGTCGCGCGCAAGACGACCCGTCCGGTGATCCTGCTCGCCAACAAGGCGGAAGGACGGGCAGGCGAAAGCGGCCTGTATGAATCCTATTCGCTGGGTCTGGGCGAACCGATCGCCATTTCCGCCGAGCACGGCGAGGGTCTGGCGGATCTCTACGAGGCGCTGAAGCCGCATGTGGACCGGATTACCGAGGAAGAGGACGCAAGACGCGAAGAGGCGATCACCAACGTCGATGTCGACGAGGATGGCGAGATTGTCGGCGAGGAGGATCCTGTCGGCACTCTGGACCGGCCGTTGCGGGTGGCGATCGTCGGTCGGCCGAATGCGGGCAAGTCCACCTTGATCAACAAGATGCTCGGCGAAGATCGCATGCTGACCGGCCCGGAAGCCGGCATCACGCGCGATTCCATTTCCGTCGACTGGACCTGGCGCGACAGGCACATCAAGCTGTTCGACACCGCCGGCATCCGCCGCAAGGCGCGTGTGCAGGAAAAACTCGAGAAGCTCTCCGTCGCCGACGCCCTTCGTGCGATCAAGTTCGCCGAAGTCGTGGTGGTGACGCTGGACGCCACCATGTCCTTCGAGAAGCAGGACCTTCAGATCATCGACCTCGTCGCCCGCGAAGGCCGCGCCCTGGTGATCGCGATCAACAAGTGGGATCTGGTCGAGGACCGGGAAGCGGCCTGGAAGAAGATCCGCGACGCCAACGAACGCTATTTCAACCAGATTCGCGGTGTCCAGATCGCGACCCTGTCCGGCCTTCAGGGGCAGGGCATCGACAGGATGGTCGAAAGCATTTTCACGGCCTATGAAGCCTGGAATTCGCGTGTCTCCACCTCCAAGCTCAATCGCTGGCTGGAACGGGTGACGGTCAACCATCCGCCGCCGGCTGTCGCCGGGCGCCGCGTGCGTCTGCGCTACATGACGCAGGCGAAAACCCGTCCGCCGCATTTCGTGGTCTTCTGTTCCCGGCCGGAACAGCTGCCGGAGAGCTATACCCGCTATCTGGTCAATACGTTGAGGGCCACCTTCAACATACACGGCACACCGATCCGCCTGTCCTACCGCAAAGGCGAAAACCCTTACGCGATCAAGAAAAAGCGGAAAATCCAGTAGCCGCCGGGTGCGCTTTGTTTCGAACGTTCACGCAAAAGCTGTCCGCCTGTCCCTGAACAGCTTTTCCTCCGCCAAAACTCTTTGAAGGAACTCTTTTGATGTCACAAGAACGGCTTGATTTCGCCGAAACCCTGAGCCGTAAGGCAGGTGAGCTCGGATTGGAATATTTCCGCAAGCTGGACACCTTGACGGTGACGCAGAAGGGCCACCAGGATCTCGTCTCCGAAGCCGACCGGAATGTGGAAACGCTCATTCGCGGCGAGATCGCCAAGGCTTATCCGCAAGACGCCATTCTGGGCGAGGAACACGGCATGGAAGAGGGCACCTCAGGCTACACCTGGGTGACCGATCCCATCGACGGAACGGCGAATTTCGTCGCCGGTATCCCGCAGTGGTGCGTGATCATCGCCTGTGTGTACCAGGGACAGGTGATTGCCGGCGTCATCCACGATCCGGTGTCGAATGAAACCTTCAAGGCTGCCGCCGGTCACGGGGCGTTTCTCAACGGCAAACCGATAAAGGCCTCGGACAGCCAGAGCCTTTCCAACGGCTCTGTCGGGGTCGGGTTCAACGGCCGCTCCGCGGTGACCGACGCGGTGAATGTGGTTGGCGCCCTGGTTTCCAAGGGCGGCGTCTTCTTCCGCAATGCGTCCGGCGGCCTCATGCTTGCCTATGCCGCGTCCGGCCGCCTCATCGGCTATGTGGAATCCCACATGAATGCCTGGGACTGCCTTGCCGGCATGCTGATCACCAGCGAAGCGGGCGGGAAGGTCATGGAACAGGACATCGACCGCGTCCTGACGCACGGTGCCCGCGTGGTCGTCGGAGCGCCCGGTGTCTTCAACGATCTGCAGGAAATCGCCGACAGCTCCTTCGCCCCCTTCGAAGCGGCCTGACCGGAAAACCGGACGCTCCGGGATCAAACGTGCTGGTCGACAGGGATCGGGTTTCCATCCGGGTCGACCGGCATGCAGCTGGCGCCGCCGCTGCCCGTCTCATCCGGTTACAAGGCGAAGCTTTGGCCTTTGGCCTTGCGGCTCCCGCACGTCCGGAAAATCCCTGAGAGTCTGTCCGTCCGGATCCCGGCCCGCATTGAAGCCGGAATGCTGTTGTCAAACATGCCTTCTAGGCGGCCGATGAGCGTGTCGCATTCCTGAAAAACGTGAGAGGGGAGGCGGGCCTCAGCGCTGCGCCCACTCATGGCTGACCCGATCGAAAAGCCGGCCCGTTTCCAGGACATCCGGTTTCACCAGGTTCAGCAGGTCTTGCGCGACGACTTCAGGGCTCGGCAGGTTTTCGGGAATCTCGCCCGGCATGGCCTTGGCGCGCAGGCCTGTGCGGGTCGGGCCCGGATCCGCCAGATTGATCTTCATCGCGGTCTGAAGGCTTTCATTCGCCCAGGTCCTGGCCATGGCTTCAACCGCTGCCTTGCTGGTGGCCTGCAGGCCCCAGAACGCGGTGCAGGTCTGTGCCTGCACGGCAGTCAGGAACAGCGCCCTGCCGGCGTCCGACTGGCGCAGCAGCGGGTCCAGCGAACGGATCAACCGCCAGTTGGCGGTCACATTCACCGCCAGGACCTTTTCGAAGTCCTTCGGGCTGATATGGCCGAGCGGTGACAGGACGCCGAGCATGCCGGCGTTGCCGACTAGGATGTCGAGTTTTTTCCAGCGTTCGTAAATTGCCGCGCCAAGCCGGTCGAGCGCATCGAAATCGGTCAGGTCGACCGGAACCAGAGTCGTCTGGCCACCCGCGGCCTGGATTTCGTCGTCCAGGTCCTCAAGGCCACCGACCGTGCGTGCCAGGGCGATGACATGTGCGCCGCGCGCGCCAAGCTGTTTGGCGACCTGATAGCCAATACCACGGGATGCGCCCGTCACCAGGGCGATCCGGTCTTCGAAGTCTTTTTCCATCGGCTGTCTCTTGGGTCCGGTTTCTTTCGTGGAAAAAATTCCGGTTGATCTTTTTGACGCAGCAAACACCCGGCCGGAGGTGACCGGATCGGGTGTCTGCTGTTCGGTTGAAGGGGGCTGGAGCAACCTCGTCTGCGGTCGGCCGAACGCGATATGCTCCGTGTCTCGGGTCATTTCGCCGTCGATTGTGAGGTCTCGCCCTAGCCGACTTCCACCAGTCGCGGCGGACGGATGAAGTCCTGCTCTCCGGAAAGATCCGTCAGCGGTGTCGGATAGTCTCCGGTGAAGCAGTGATCGGTGAACTGCGGGTTCTCATTGTCGCGGCCCTCATAGCCCATGGCCTTGTAGATGCCGTCCACGGACAGGAAGGCCAGCGTATCGGCACCGATATAGGCGCGCATTTCCTCCAGGCCGTATTTGGCGGCCAGCAGCTTTTCGCGCACGGGCGTGTCGATGCCGTAATAATCGGAATAGCGGATCGGCGGACTGGCCAGCCGGAAGTGCACTTCTTTGGCTCCGGCGTCGCGCATCATCTGAACGATTTTGACGGATGTGGTGCCGCGCACCAGACTGTCGTCGACGAGCACGACACGTTTGCCTTCGATCTGAGCGCGGTTGGCCGAATGTTTCATCTTCACGCCGAGTGCACGGATCTGCTGGGTCGGCTCGATGAATGTGCGCCCGACATAGTGGTTGCGGATAATGCCCAGTTCGAAGGGCACGCCGCTTTCCTGACTATAGCCGATGGCGGCAGGAACACCGCTGTCGGGCACCGGGACGATGACATCCGCGGCCACCTGGGTTTCCCGGGCAAGTTGCCTGCCCATTTCCCGGCGCACGTCATAGACGCTGCGGCCGCCGACGATGGAATCGGGGCGCGAGAAATAGATGTATTCGAAAATGCACGGCCGGGCGGTGTGCTTGCCGAACGGGAAGAAGGATTCGATACCGGTCGGGGAACAGACGATAACCTCGCCGTTCTCGACTTCGCGGATGAATTTCGCGCCGATGATGTCGAGTGCGCAGGTCTCGGAGGCCAGGATCGGGGCGCCGTTGAGATCTCCCAGAACCAGCGGCCGGATCCCGAGCGGATCGCGTGCGCCGATCAGTTTCTTGGCCGTCAGGGCGACCAGCGAAAAGGCGCCTTCCATCTGGTTGATCGCCTCGATGAAACGGTCGACGATCTTGTTCTTGCGGGAGCGGGCGACGAGCTGGAGAACGACTTCCGAATCCGAGGTCGACTGGCAGATCGCCCCGTCGCGGATCAATTGCCGGCGCAAGGTGAGGGCATTGGTGAAATTGCCGTTGTGGCATACGGCGATGCCGCCGCCGTCAAGTTCGGCGAACAGGGGCTGGACGTTGCGCAGGATCGTCTCGCCGGTTGTGGAATACCGCACGTGCCCGACGGCGGCCATGCCGCTCAGGCGGCCGATCGTCTCCGCGTCGGAGAAATGATCCCCCACGAGCCCGAGATGCCGTTCCGCCCGGAACTGCTCGTTGTCGTAGGTAACGATCCCGGCCGCTTCCTGGCCCCTGTGCTGAAGGGCATGCAGGCCGAGGGCTGTCAGGGCGCTGGCATCCTCGTGACCCAGAATGCCAAACACGCCGCACTCTTCGCGCAGCGTGTCATCATTGATGTCAAACGGTTCATGCAAGTCGGCTCCGCCGTTCATGGCGAACACTCCTTCGTTCCGGCCGGCGGGGAGGGACGGCCTAGATCAGATTTTCAGCATTCCCGGACGCGCTGCCTGACCGCGTCAATTACTGTCCGTCGTCAGTTGTTCAAGTCCCTGGCGCTCGGTATCGCTGTAGGCCGGTTCTTCAGCCGGCGTGGCAGTGGTGCTGCCACTCAGGTTGTTTTCGCGGATCTTGTCAAGGATTGCCTTTTCCGGATCTTCCGGAAGCACGGCGACCACACGCTCGCCGATGGACAGGAGAATTGGCCGCGATTTGGCATTCAGCACCCAGCCGGGCTGTTGCTCGGGCTGGACAAACCAGTTGAAGAACATCATCGCCACCACGACCAGAAGCAGTCCGCGCACGGCACCGAAGACAAAGCCCAGTGTCCGGTCCAGGGCTCCGATGCGGCTGTCCAGCACGAAATCGGAGATCCTCATGGTGATATAGCTCACGACGATCAGCGTGACCAGAAAGACGGCTGCGGCAGATACGCCGATGGCGACCAGATCGTGCGGTATATATTGTTTCGCATAGGGGAGCACCCGCTCGTAGAGCAGAAAGGCCGCTGCCGCCGCCGCAACCCAGGAGACAATGGAAAGCACTTCCCGGACAAATCCGCGGATCATCGCGAGGACCGCCGAAATGAACATGATGACCAAGAGCAGTCCGTCCAGCAGCGTTATCGGCATGTTCCTGAAAAATCCTCTTCTGGCGCTCGATCGCGAGCGGAAACCTTCAGTTCGAACTCGTGTCCATCATGCGTCAACTTTCCCCCGAGGTACCAGCCTCGACCGAGAGTTTGGCGACAAAGTCCCCAAGTTCCGCCAATCCGGTCGTCCGGAAGGACGACGTGCTGTCCTTCAGATTGCCTTCCGGGCAATAGGCCTGATCGAAGCCGAGTTTCTCCGCTTCCTTCAGTCTGGATTGGGCCTGGGCCACCGGCCGGATGGCCCCGGACAGACTGACTTCGCCGAAATAGACGCAATTGGCCGGAAGGGCAAGTCCGCTGAGTGAAGAGATCAGGGCGGCCGCCACGGCAAGATCGGCTCCCGGCTCGTTGATTTTCAGGCCGCCGGCGACATTCAGGTAGACATCGTGCTGGGAAAAGCGGACGCCGCAGCGGGCTTCCAGCACCGCCAGGATCATCGACAGGCGTGCGCTGTCCCAGCCGATCACCGCCCGGCGGGGCGTCCCCAGGGACGACTGGGCCACCAGAGCCTGGATCTCGATCAGCAGCGGGCGCGAGCCTTCCAGGCCGGCGAACACCGCCGCTCCCGGGGCGCTGGAGTTCCGGTCGCCCAGAAACAGGGCCGACGGGTTGGGAACTTCCACAAGGCCCTTGCCGGTCATTTCGAAGACGCCGATTTCATCCGTGGCGCCGAAGCGGTTCTTGACCGAGCGCAGGATACGATACTGGTGCGCCCCGTCGCCCTCGAAATAGAGCACCGCATCCACCATGTGCTCGACCACCCGCGGGCCGGCGATCTGGCCGTCCTTGGTCACATGGCCGACGAGCACCATGGTCGTGCCGTTCTTCTTGGCATACCGCACCATGGCCTGCGCCGAGGCGCGCACCTGGGTGACCGTGCCCGGTGGCGACTCGACCTTGTCCGTCCATAGTGTCTGGACGGAATCCAGGATCAGCAGGGCAGGGGCGGTATCGGATTCGAGCGTCGCCAGAATGTCCTCGACGCTTGTTTCGGCCGCAAGCGAGACGGGAGCCTCCGCAAGGCCGAGCCTTTCGGCCCGGAGCCGCACCTGGCCGACGGCCTCTTCGCCGGAGATATAGACAGTCTTGTGTCCCAGGCTGGCAAGCTGGGCCGCGGCCTGGATCAGCAGCGTGGATTTGCCGATTCCCGGATCGCCACCCACCAGCAGCGCCGAGCCTCGAACGAACCCGCCTCCGGTCACCCGGTCGAGCTCGGGCACTTCCGTCCTGATGCGCGCGGCTTCCTTGGCATCTCCGGTCAGTCCGACCAGCGGAATGACCCGGCCCTTGCTACGCGCGGCCCGGCCCGGCCCGCCGCCGATCCCGCCGCCCGTCTGCTCTTCGACGATACTGTTCCATTCACCGCAGGATTCGCAGCGTCCGGCCCACTTGGCGGAAACCGCCCCGCAGGATTGACAGACATAGGACGAGGGCCGCCGGGCCATGAACCGTAGCTCCGATCAGGTAAGAGGGGCGTAGACACGTTCGAAGCGCCGCCCGAGACTTGTCAGATATTCGTAATCGATGGTCTCCGCATAAGCCGCAAGATCCGAAGCCGCAACATTCGGTCCCAGCATTTCCACAAGGGCGCCCCTTTGGAGAAGCTCCTGAGGCACATCGGTCACATCAAGGGTGATCATGTCCATGGAAATGCAGCCCAGGATGGGGGCTCTGTAACCGCCGATCATGGCAAAGCCGCCGGGCCGTTCGTCCGAGGAGCTGGCACGGCGCAGCATGCCGTCGGCGTAGCCGGCCGAGACCACGGCGTTCCTGAGGGGGCGTGTGGCCGTCTGGCGGGCGCCGTAGCCGATGGTATCACCCTCGGGCACATCGCGCACGAGCATGATGCGTGCTTCGACCCTGGCCACCGGCCGCATGGTATTGGCCTGGGTATCGATTGCCTGCCCGCCATAGAGCGCGATGCCCGGCCGGACGAGATCGAAATGAAAGTCGGAGCCCATCAGAATGCCGGCGGAATTTGCCAGGGAGCGCGGGATCTGCGGGAAGGGAGCCGTGATCTCGCGGAAGAGGTCGAGCTGTCGCCGGTTCATCGGATGGGCGGGGACTGAACCGCAGGCCAGATGACTCATGACCAGCGACGGGACAAACGGCCCGAGCAGGTCGCTGTCGGCCATCGCGGCCGAAAATTCGGCCGGGGACAGGCCGAGACGGTGAATGCCCGTGTCGACATGGACCGCGGCCGGGAGGTTTTGCCCGGCGGCCTTGCAGATGTGCGCCCAGTCGCGAAGTTCGCAAAACGAACCCAGAACGGGTCGGATATGGTGCCGGACAAAATGATCCTCGGTTCCCGGAAAAAGGCCGTTGAGAACATATATGACCGCCTGCGGCAGCTGCGCGCGCAAGGCGATCGCCTCGGTCGCGACCGCGACAAAGAACGTTCTGCATCCTGCTTCGAACAGCGCCTGTCCGGCCCGCTCCTGGCCCAGACCATAGGCATCCGCCTTGATGGCCGCGGCACATTCGGTCCGGCTGTCCACCTTGCCGTTCAATTCGGTCCAGTTCGCCGCAAGGGCTTCCAGATCGATGGTCAGGCGTCCGCCGTACAGGTCGGAGGGGAAGGGGGGAGGTTCTGGGATGGACACGGTAGGAATGCTGCTCCAGTCAGGCGGGATGACGTTGAATCGCTGTGGAGTTTATCGCAAGAAACGGGGACTTCGCCAATTCCGAAAACAAGCCGGCCGCGGCCTTTGAGCGCGCGGTCCTTTTTTCAACGCGCCGCGGGGACGATGCGTATCCTGTCGGCGGTATCCTATTCGTAGCGCTCGGGCAGGTGCTCGTCCTCGGCCAGATCGGAGAAGCGGGTGAATTCGCCCTGGAAGTGCAGATAAGCCGTACCGGTCGGTCCGTGACGCTGCTTGGCGATGATCACTTCCGCCTTGCCCTTGGCCGCATCGTGCTTGGCTTCCCAGGCCGCATATTCCGGAGAGCCGATTTCCGGTTCGGTCTTGGAAAGGTAATATTCCTCGCGATAAACGAACAGGATCACGTCGGCGTCCTGCTCGATCGAGCCCGATTCACGCAGATCCGACATCATCGGCCGCTTGTCATCGCGCGATTCCACCTGTCTGGAGAGCTGGGACAGGGCGATGATGGGAACGTTGAGTTCCTTGGCCAGCGCCTTCAGGTTCGTCGTGATTTCGGTGATTTCCTGAACCCGGTTGCCGGAGTTCTTGGCGGAGCCGGAGAGCAGCTGAATATAGTCGACCACCAGCAGGTCGAGCCCGCGCTGGCGCTTCAGCCGCCTTGCCTTGGACACAAGTGCAGCGATGGAAATGCCACCGGTCTGGTCAACATGCAAAGGTACCGTCTGCATGGTCTGGGCGCAGGCCGCCAGCTTTTCGAATTCGGCCTCGGTGATATCGCCGCGCCGGATCTTGGACGACGAGATTTCCGCCTGCTCGGAAATGATACGCGTTGCGAGCTGTTCGGCGGACATTTCCAGCGAGAAAAAGCCGACCACGCCACCGTTGACGGTCTCCAGGCTGCCGTCGGGCCGTTCTTCCGCCTTGTAGGACTGGGCGATATTATAGGCGATATTGGTTGCCAGCGAGGTCTTGCCCATGGCGGGCCGCCCGGCCAGAACGATCAGATCCGAGGACTGCAGCCCGCCCATCAGCCGGTCGAGTTCGCGCAGGCCCGTGGAGATGCCGGAGAGCGCACCTTCGCGGTTGTAGGCGGCATGGGCCATCTCGATGGTTTCCGACAAGGCGTCGCTGAATGAGACGAAGCCGCCTTCGGTGCGGCCGGTTTCTGCCAGCTCGAACAGTCGGCGCTCGGCGTCGTCAATCTGCTGGGTCGGCGGCACGTCGATCGGCGCATCATAGGCGATGTTGACCATGTCCTCGCCGATGCGGATCAGGTTGCGGCGGATGGCCAGATCATAGATCGCGCGGCCGTAATCCTCCGCATTGATGATCGACGCCGCGTCGCCGGCAAGGCGCAGCAGAAACTGGGTGGCCGACAGGTCGGCGATCTTCGCGGAGGCCGGATAGAATGTCTTCAGCGTGACCGGAGACGCGGTCTTGCCTGCCCGGATGAGATGGGAAATCTTTTCGTAGACATCCTGGTGGGGCGGAACGAAAAAATGGTGCGGCTCGAGAAAGTCGGAGACCCGGTAGAACGTCTCGTTGTTCACCAGGATCGCACCCAGAAGCTGCCGTTCCGCCTCCGCGTTGTGCGGGGCGAGGCGCTGGATATCCTCTTCCGTTTCGACCTTCTTCAGTTTGCCGTTCATTTCGTCCCCCGATGACCCGATTTCTTTCGGAATACCCTCAGACGGTAACAGGCTCAAGGTTCAAAAAGTGCTCTTTCTGATTCACGCTGACATCCACAGATCAGCGGGGATAGAATCGAATCCCGCTTGACTCGAAAGGCCGTTGTGGACTCAAGGCGCTAGGTCTTAGCTATTGAAATTGCAGATATTTTTGGAGTGATGAATAGACGGTTAAGGATTAGCCATGGGTTTCAATGCCTTGCGGCGGAGATTGAAATTCCCGGATTAGCCCGGGTGCCGGACGGGGAGGAAAAGTTGCCGGCAAAATAAAAACGGCGCTGCAGGCAGCGCCGTTCAAATTTAGCCGGGTCCGATAAGTGAAGAGATTACTCTTCCTTGTCGCCGACAGTTTCTTCGACGGCCTCGGCGGCGTCGTCATCGCCTTCGGCCTCGGTTTCGTCTTCTTCTTCTTCTTCAAATTCGAAGACGTCCATTTCCGGAGTGGTCAGATCCTCACCGGCAGCCTGGCGGATTGCCTCGTCCGCGGAGCGGGCGACGTTGATCGTCACGGAGACTTCAACTTCCGGGTGGAGCCGGATCAGGACGCTGTGCAGACCGATCGTCTTGATCGGGTTGCGCAGTTCGACCTGGCTGCGGGCAACGCTGAAGCCTTCGGCGGTCAGGCCATCGGCAATATCGCGTGTGGAAACCGAACCATAGAGCTGACCGGTTTCACCGGCAGAGCGGATCATGGTCAGGCTTTCACCGTCGAGCTTGGAAGCAACGGCCTCGGCTTCGCTCTTGCGCTCCAGGTTCCGGGCTTCAAGCTGCGCACGCTCGTTCTGGAAACGCTCCAGGTTGGCCTTGTTGGCGCGCAGCGCCTTGCCCTGCGGCAGAAGGAAGTTACGGGCGTAGCCGTCGCGAACGCGCACGGTGTCGCCCATCTGGCCGAGTTTGGCGATACGCTCAAGAAGGATAACTTGCATTGTATTTCTCCGACTGTCCCACCGTTGGCGGTGGTTAGAGGCCGTTTGCCCGCGGCCCCAATTCGGGTCTCCCGGAAAGATCCGGGAGAAGGCGTCTCCAGAGACGGGAGATGCTTAGCTGATCAGGAAAGGCAGCAGGCCGAGCAGGCGGGCGCGCTTGATCGCACGGGCCAGTTCACGCTGCTTTCTCGCAGAAACCGCGGTGATGCGGCTCGGAACGATCTTGCCGCGCTCGGAAATGTAGCGCTGCAGGAGACGGATGTCCTTGTAGTCGATCTTCGGTGCGTTGGAACCGGAGAACGGGCAGGTCTTCCGGCGACGGAAGAAAGGACGGCGGCTCGGAAGCTGTGCAACATCAACCATGATCAATTACTCCCCTTCTGCACGGCGCGGAGGACGGCTGCCACCCGGGCGGTCGCCACGATCACCTCTGTCACGAGGTCCGTCACCGCGACCGCCACGGCGGTCGTCACGGTCACGCTTCTGCATCATCGCGGACGGTTCTTCGTCCAGTTCGTCGACGCGGAAGGTCATGAAACGCAGGATATCTTCGCTCAGACCCATCTGGCGTTCCATCTCGGCAACCGCTGCATGCGGAGCGTCGATGTTCATCAGGGTGTAATGAGCCTTGCGGTTCTTCTTGATACGGTAGGCGAGGGATCGCAGACCCCAGGTCTCTACCTTGCCGACAGTACCGCCAGCGCCTTCGATGAGGCCCTTGTACTGTTCGACGAGTTGTTCGACCTGCTGGGCCGAAACGTCCTGGCGTGCCAGGAATACGTGCTCGTAAAGAGGCATGAAACAAGCCTTTCTTCGTGTTGACAACGCAGGGCTGGCGCAGAGCCTCCTCGCAGCTTCGGAAAGGCACGAGAATTCTAACGAGAGCGGGAACACGGGAAGTCGGATCTTTTCAGGGATCCTGGCTCAAAGCCCTTCCGTTCAGCCCCCGGCCATACCCCGGATGAAGCGCGCTCTATACTCCGTTTCAGGGAAAATGCAAGCGCAATCGGCCAAATAACCAGGGAACCGCTGTGCACTGATCTGAGCGCTGCCTTTTGCCGGAATGCGGCCCGGAAGCGCGCTTTTGCAGGACAGTGTGTGTCGGGGTCTCATATAAGCATGGAAGCGGGAATGCCGGTTTTTGGATGCAGGCGGCGTGGAAACCGCGTAAAAGGGCTTGAATTTGCAATTGATTGAACGCTGGGCCTTGACAGTCCGGGCAAGAGCGTATCATAGCCTCGCGCCAAGTTCGACATGCGGCCCCGAGCGGTTCGCTGCGCCGCTTTCAATCGAAGCCGAAGATCTTTTGCCCTAGGGCGGGGATTTCACACGTGTCACGGAGGCGTTTTCCAGATGACCATCGCATTCACCTTTCCCGGACAGGGGAGCCAGAGTGTCGGTATGGGCAAGATCCTTGCCGATACCTACCCGGAAGCGAAAGCCGTCTTCGACGAAGTGGATGAAGCGCTCAATCAGAAGCTCTCCGAAATCATGTGGAGCGGGCCTGAGGATGCGCTGACGCTGACGGCCAATGCCCAGCCGGCGCTCATGGCTGTCAGCCTTGCCACCATGCGCGTCCTGGAATCCAGAGGCTTCGATCTGTCCGCCAGCGCTGCCTATGTTGCCGGGCATTCTCTGGGAGAATACTCCGCACTCGCGGCTGCCGGCAGTCTCGACATCGCGACCGCCGCGCGGTTGCTGCGCGTGCGCGGTGACGCAATGCAGAACGCTGTTCCGGTCGGCCAGGGGGCAATGGCTGCTCTTCTGGGGCTGGATTTCGACGTTGTGGTGGAAGTTGCCGCGGCTGCGGCCCAGGGCGAAGTCTGCCAGGCGGCCAACGACAATGCACCGGGCCAGGTGGTCGTCTCCGGTCACGTGGCCGCTGTCGAACGCGCCATCGAGATTGCCAAGGCCAAGGGGGCCCGCCGCGCCGTGCTGCTTCCGGTCAGCGCGCCGTTCCACTGCGCGCTGATGGCGCCTGCCGCCGACAAGATGGCCGAAGCGCTCGCCAATGCGGAAATCCGCACCCCGGTGGTTCCGCTGGTGGCCAATGTCATCGCCGGTCCGATTACCGATCCGGGCGAAATCCGGGGGCGGCTCGTGGATCAGGTGACCGGCACCGTGCGCTGGCGCGAAAGCATCACCTGGCTTGCGCAGAACGGCGTCGACACATTTGTCGAGGTCGGAACCGGCAAGGTGCTGACCGGCATGGTCAGACGCATTCACAAGGAAGCTACCGGTCTTGCCGTCAACACGCCGGAAGATATCGACGCCCTGTTGGAAAAGATCTCCGGATAACGGACTGCGGCCTTACGCTCTAATCTCCCGCCATCGGGCTTCAAGCCCCGCTGCGGGACCCATTCAGGAACAGGGAAGGACCCCAAGATGTTCAGCTTGGAAGGGAAAAACGCTCTCGTCACCGGTGCGACCGGCGGGATCGGCGAAGCCATCGCGCGCGTGCTTCATGCGCAGGGCGCAACCGTTTCTTTGTCGGGGACCCGTGCGGAGAAGCTGGAAGCCCTTGCCGCGGATCTTGGCGCGCGCGCCTTCGTCACGCCCGCCAACCTGTCGGACCGGGAGGCCGTCGGAGCGCTGCTTGCCACGGCGGAGGAAAAGATGGGCTCCGTGGACATACTGGTCAACAATGCCGGCATTACCCGTGACAACATCTTCATGCGCATGAAGGATGAGGAATGGGATCAGGTTCTGGAGGTCAATCTGACCTCCGGCTTTCATCTGTGCCGGGCGGCGATCAAGGGCATGATGAAGCGCCGTTCCGGCCGTATCGTCGGCATTACCTCCGTTGTCGGCGTCACCGGAAATCCGGGGCAGGCCAACTATGCGGCGGCCAAGGCCGGGATGATCGGAATGTACAAGTCGCTCGCCCGCGAAGTCGCCAGCCGCAACATCACGGTCAACACCATCGCGCCGGGTTTCATCGAAACCGCGATGACCGAGGCGCTGAACGACAAACAAAAAGAATCGATTCTTGCGAATGTCCCTGCGGGCCGTTTGGGCACATCGACGGAGATTGCCGCCGCAGCGCTTTATCTTGCCAGTGACGAAGCCGCTTATGTGACCGGTCAGACGCTGCATGTGAATGGCGGCATGGCTATGATTTAAAAGGAAGTTTCGCCGAGCAGGCAAAAAGAATCCGGGCCGCTGCCATGCGGTCTGGACCGGCTGGTAAAGGGCAACAAAGTGTGTTACGAACCCGCCGATTGTTACGAATTGCGCAGTCAGGTTTGAAATTCCGTGTTCGGAATTCCGCGCCGCCTGCGCGCAGGCATCTTGTAGACAGCGATCTCCTCCCACCGCTTTCCTGGAAACCGGTCCGGGGCAGTTTCGCCAGAGATGAACAGACGAAAACTAAGGAAGTAAAAGATGAGCGATATCGCGGATCGGGTAAAGAAAATCGTCGTTGAGCACCTCGGTGTGGATGCGGAAAAGGTCGTGGAAGGCGCAAGCTTTATCGATGACCTGGGCGCAGACAGCCTTGACACCGTTGAACTGGTCATGGCGTTTGAAGAAGAATTCGGCGTGGAAATCCCGGACACCGCAGCAGAAACCATCCTGACTGTTGGCGACGCCGTCAAGTTCCTGGAAGCCAACAAGTAAGGGCTTGCCCTTCCTGGTTATGATCTGAAGATGGCGCCGGCGGGGTTTCTCCCCGCCTGGCCTTTCCAACGCAAGTGCAGGTTTATGAGGCGAGTTGTCGTAACTGGTGTGGGCATGGTGACGCCGCTTGGTAGTGGTGTTGATGTCACGTGGAAAAAGATCCTCGAAGGCAAAAGCGGTGCCAACAAGGTAAGCAATTTCAAGGTCGACGATCTGGCCTGTCAGATTGCCTGTCAGATACCGCGCGGCCCCTCCGACGAAGGCGCGTTCAATCCGGACGACTGGATGGAAGTCAAGGAACAGCGCAAGGTCGACGACTTCATAATCTACGCCATGGCTGCTGCCGATCAGGCAATGGCCGACTCCGGATTCAAGGCGGAAACCTACGAGCAGCAGGCCCGTTCCGGCGTGCTGATCGGTTCGGGAATCGGCGGGCTTCAGGGGATCGAACAAGGTGCGAATCTGCTGGCGGAAAAAGGCCCGCGGCGCATCAGTCCGTTTTTCATACCCGGCCGTCTCATCAATCTGGCCGGTGGCTATGTCTCCATCCGGCACAGCCTCAAGGGTCCGAACCACGCCGTGGTGACCGCCTGTTCCACCGGTGCGCACGCCATTGGCGATGCGTCCCGTCTGATCGCCTTCGGCGATGCGGATGTGATGGTGGCAGGTGGAACCGAATCGCCGGTGTGCCGTCTGGCACTCGCCGGATTTGCCGCGTGCCGGGCCCTGTCCACCGCATTCAACGACAGTCCCGAGCAGGGCTCGCGCCCCTATGACAAGGCCCGTGACGGCTTCGTCATGGGCGAGGGCGCCGGCGTTGTGGTTCTGGAAGAATATGAACATGCCGTGCGCCGTGGCGCGACCATCTACGCCGAGGTTATCGGCTATGGTCTGTCCGGCGACGCTTTTCACATCACCGCACCGTCCTCCGACGGCGACGGTGCCTATCGCTGCATGGAAGCGGCCCTGAAACGGGCCGAGATCACCCCGGCAGATGTCGACTACGTCAATGCGCACGGCACGTCGACACCACTGGGCGACGAGATCGAACTGGGGGCCGTGTCACGGCTTGCCGGCGAACATGCGTCGGGCCTCACCATGTCGTCGACCAAATCCTCCATCGGTCACCTGCTGGGTGCGGCCGGGGCAGTCGAGGCCATCTTCTCGGTCCTGGCCATCCGTGACGGCATGGCGCCGCCGACCATCAATCTGGATGATCCGTCGGTCGAGACCGAAATAGACCTGGTGCCGCACAAGCCGAAAAAGATGGACATCAACGTCGCCCTGTCGAACTCTTTCGGCTTCGGCGGCACAAATGCCTCGCTTGTCTTCCGCAAAGTTGCCGCATAACCCATTCAAGTTCTCTCGGGCCGCCCCCGATTCCCGGGATGCGGCCCGAGACGTTGATTGTGACCGCCGGAATGTTCGGGCATTCTTCGATCGCCAGAGAGCGGTCAGCATGCTCTAACATTTTAAAATCGATCAACTTTTCCGCTTTCATGTGAGCCCGTATGAAAGCAGGTTGGTTTCGAGCCTGGTTCAGGGATCCGGGGCTCAGTTTTGGAGGTGCGAGCAGATATGCGCATTAAGCCGAAAAGCCCGCGTGAAGCATTGCAGCCGGAACCGGCTCCAGGACCGCCGCAGCGGTCCCGTCACGTTCGCAATCCATTGGTTATTCTGATCAACTTGATCATCACGCTTGCCGTGTTCGGTCTCGCCGTGCTCGGCGGTGCGCTGTATTTCGGCAAGAAGAAGTTCGAGGAAACCGGTCCGCTTGCCCAGGACGCCACGGTGGTGATTTCCTCCGGCGCCGGGCTCTCCGGCATCACCGACCGGCTTTCCAGCAAGGGCGTGATTGCGGACGCTCTGATCGATGAGTGGATCTTCAATCTCGGTATCCGTTTCTACAAGAATGCCACCCGGCTGAAGGCCGGGGAATATGCCTTTGCTCCGGGCGTGTCCATGCAGCAGATCATGACCGATCTGGTCGAAGGCAATGCCGTCACGCATTCCGTCACCATACCGGAAGGCTGGACGACCGCGCAGATCGTCGAGCGGGTCCGGGAGCATCCGGTTCTGACCGGGCAAATCACGGACATTCCCGCCGAAGGGGACCTGCTGCCGGAGACCTACACCTTTGCACGCGGAACCTCGCGTCAGGAAGTCCTGGACCAGATGAAGGCCGCGCAGGAAAAGCTGCTGGCGGAGATCTGGGAGCGCCGCTCCCAGGACCTTCCGGTCGCTTCGCCGGAAGAGCTGGTGATCCTGGCGTCCATCGTCGAAAAGGAAACCGCACTGGCCGATGAGCGGCCGCGCGTGGCCGGCGTCTTCGTCAACCGCCTGAACAAGAACATGCGCCTGCAGTCCGATCCGACCATTCTCTACGGCCTTTACGGCGGGGAGGCCTGGCAGAAGGACCGGTCTGCGATCAAGCAGTCGGAGCTGAAGGCGGAAAACAAATACAACACCTATCAGATCGACGGTTTGCCGCCGGGACCGATCGGCAACCCCGGCCGGGCGGCCATGGAGGCCGTTGCCAATCCCTCGCGGACCCAGGATCTCTATTTTGTTGCCGACGGGTCCGGCGGGCACATTTTCGCCGAAACCTATGAACAGCATCAGGAAAACGTCCGGAAATGGCGCCGGATCGAACGCGAGCAGCGTGAGGCAGAACGGAACCAGCAGACACAGCCGGCAACGTCCAATTGATCGAATAGCTGCAATGCAAGGCGGATTTCGCGCCGGATTTGTCCGCAAGGGGGGCTCATGGCACTGGCCAGCATGACGGGATTTGCGCGCGCGCCGGGGGACGCGGGGCCGGTCCGATGGACCTGGGAACTCAGGTCCGTCAACGGCAAGTCCCTGGATCTGCGCATTCGCATTCCGGCGGGACTTGAAACGCTCGAGCCGAAGATCAGGGATCGCTGCGCCAGGGTTCTCAGGCGCGGCAATGTCACCATCGGCCTGGCCATGCAGCGGGATCAGTCCGAGCTGCAGCTTCAGGTGAATGAGAAAGCGCTCGAAGCGGTGCTCTCCACCATCGACCTTCTGAAAAACCGGGTGCCCGATCTCGCGCCGCCGTCACTTGACGGCATCCTGTCCCAGAAAGGCGTGTTCGAACTCAAGGAGCCGGAAGAGGACCCGCAGGCGCAGGCCGCCCTGCACAACGCGCTGCTCACCACTCTGGATGCTGCCCTGATCGATCTTGTCGACATGCGCCATACGGAAGGCAAGGCGATCAGCAGCATCCTGCGCAAGCAGATCGACACCATCGCAGAGCTGACGCAGGCCGCCGAAGACCTGCCCGCCCGCCGTCCCGAGGCGATCAGGGCGAGATTGCACAAGCAGGTTCATGAGCTGATGGACGCCGCCGATGGCCAGCTCGATTCTCAGCGCCTTCATCAGGAAGCGGTGATGCTGGCGACAAAGGCCGATATCCGTGAAGAGCTCGACCGTCTGCATGCCCATGTCGCCGCCGTCCGCGACCTGATGGACACGGGCGGGGCAATCGGCCGCCGGCTTGATTTCCTGGCGCAGGAATTCAACCGCGAAGCCAACACCTTGTGTTCCAAGTCCAACGATGTCGAATTGACCGCCATCGGGCTGGATTTGAAAGCGGTTATCGATCAAATGCGTGAGCAGATACAGAACCTGGAGTAGACCACATGAGCGAGGCGCGCACCGGAACCATTGTCAGTGCGGATGAGGCCGAGCAGCAGCGCCGCGGGCTGATGCTGGTCCTGTCGTCCCCTTCGGGCGCCGGGAAATCGACCATCGCCCGCCTGCTTCTGGAAAAGGAGGACAATCTGGAATTGTCCATTTCCGTGACCAGCAGACCACGCCGCTCCAGCGAAGTCGATGGCGTGCATTACCAGTTTCTGGATGCCAAGCGGTTCGAGCAGATGCGCGACCATGGCGAACTGCTCGAATGGGCGGAGGTTCACGGCAATTATTATGCAACGCCGCGGGCGCCTGTGGAGAACGCCATCGAGAACGGCCGGGACATCCTTTTCGACATCGATATCCAGGGCACTTTCCAGCTTTACGAGAAAATGCGTTCCGACGTGGTCTCCATCTTCATTCTGCCGCCGTCGATCGCCGAGATGAAATCCCGTCTGCACCGGCGTGCGGAAGATACCGACGAAGTGATCGCCAAGCGCATGAAGACCGCGGTCGAGGAAATGTCCCACTGGGGGGAATACGACTATGTGGTCGTCAACGACGATCTGGAACGCGCTTTCGAGAACGTTCGCGCAATCCTGCGGGCGGAGCGGCTGAAGCAATTCCGGTCGCCGAAGATTGGCCCCCTTATTCAGGGGATGGTCGAAGATCTCCACAAGGAACTGGGCGAAGTGGCGGATTGATCCGGGCACGCGCGGCTTCAGACCGCCCGTCAAAGGCAGGCGTTCCTGAAACACGCCCGAGGCAGCGTCTGCATCGCAAACCCATTCGGGCGATTTCCTGAAGTCTATTCAACGCGAGATTCTCTA
Organism: Labrenzia sp. 011; assembly: GCF_003075075.1. Lineage (GTDB taxonomy): Bacteria > Pseudomonadota > Alphaproteobacteria > Rhizobiales > Stappiaceae > Roseibium. Next base: position 174,829 of record NZ_QCYM01000001.1, read on the forward strand.
GACCGCCCCGGCAGCCCTGAAAACATTGGCGAGGTCGACGAATCCGGCGATGTCGATTTCCTCCGCCCGCGCGGTCGGCTCGAGGCCGGCCTCCACGATCATTGCTTCGGCCTCGGGCGACAGGGCCTTGAGGCTTGCCCGCAGCATCTTCCGGCGCTGGCCGAAGGCGGCGGCCGTGATCCGTTCCAGGGCGTTCAATGCGCAGGGAAGGGGGGCCGGGTCGGGGGTCAGATGCACGACCGCCGAGGTGACTTTCGGTGGCGGCGTGAAGGCCTTTGGACTGATGTCGAACAGGATTCCGCCCTTGCACCGCCATCCGGCCAGCACGCCGAGGCGGCCATAGGCCTTTGAGCCGGGCGGGGCAGTGATCCGCTCGCCGACTTCCTTCTGGAACATCAGTGTCAGCGACAACCAGAAGGGCGGCCAGTCCGCAGTGGTGATCCAGTTGAGGAGAAGCTGCGTGCCGACATTATAGGGCAGATTGGCGGCGATACGAACGTTGCCGCCACCGGTCAGGGCAACGGGATCCAGCTTGAGAGCGTCGCCTTCGATGACGTCCAGCCGGCCGGGATACCGGGCCGAAATGTCCGCAAGGGCGGGCAGGCATCGGCTGTCCTTTTCGACCGCCACGACCTTCCTGGCGCCAGCGGCCAGCAGCGCCCGCGTGAGACCGCCCGGGCCGGGACCAATTTCCAGGACCGTGCAATCTTCCAGGGAGCCCGCCGAGCGGGCGATGCGCGATGTCAGGTTCAGGTCGAGCAGAAAGTTCTGGCCGAGGGATTTCTTCGCATCCAGGCCATGGGCCGCGATCACGTCGCGCAGCGGTGGCAGATCATCTATCTGGGCCACATTACACCTGATCGGGATGGGCAAGCGCATCCGCCATGCGCACGGCGGACGAGAAGCTGTCGATGCGGGCCGTACCGCTGCCTGCCAGATCATAGGCGGTGCCGTGGTCCGGGGAGGTGCGCACGAACGGCAGCCCGAGGGTGACATTCACGCCCTCGTCGAAGCCGATTGTCTTGGCCGGAATGAGCACCTGATCGTGATACATGCCCAATACGCAGTCGTAGGTGTTGCGCGCCTGGGGGTGAAACAGCGTATCGGCGGAATGGGGGCCGGTTGCCGCGATCCCTTCCGCCTTGAGCCGTGCAACCGCCGGAGCGATGACATCGCGGTCTTCCGTGCCCATGGTGCCGCCTTCTCCCGCATGCGGGTTGAGGCCGCAGAGCGCCAGCCGCGGATTGGTATATCCGAAACGGGTGCGCAGATCGTTGGCCGTGATTTTCGCGGTTTCGACAATGAGATCTTCGTTCAGCGCCGCAGGAACATCCTTGATTGCGATATGGATCGTCACCGGGACGACCATCAGTTCCGGACCGGCAATCATCATCACCGGCGTCGCCGGGGCGCCGGGCCAGTGTTTTTCGGCGAGGGCACCGAGAAATTCCGTATGACCGGGATAGGTAAATCCGGTTCTGTAGAGTGCCGCCTTGTTGATCGGATTGGTCACCACCGCGGATGCAAGGCCGTTGCGGATGTCTTCAACACAGCCCTCGATGGAGGCGACGACCGATGGCGCGGTTTCGGCCTGTTCCACACCGGGCCGGTCCGACAGGGCCGGGCCGGTCTGCACGATTGGCAGCGACTTTGGAAAATGGGTGCTGGCCTGATCCGGCGACACGCTCTCGATGCGGATATTCAGGTCGATCGTCTTTGCCCGGCTGGCGAGGAGGGCTTCATCGCCACGCACATAGAATGGCGGCAGCTGCAGAGCCTTGCGGTTGGCCCAGGCCAGAAGAACCAGATCGGGCCCGATACCGGCGGGTTCCCCCATGGTGACGGCGATCGGTTGTTTCCGCGTGCCCATGTCGGCTTAACGATAGATGATGGTGCTGCGGCGACGGATTTCCATGAGGTAGCGGCGCGACTGGCTTGCCCCCTCCTTGGCGCGCAGCTCATTTTCCAGTTCCGTGCGCACGGCAATATCCGAGGCGATTTCCCGCTTGCCGCAAAGCGCGATCATTTCATAGCCGACAGGAGTCGTGGTCGGCTTGGTCAGCTTGCCCGGTTCCATGCTCTGGATTTCCGTGCGCAGACCTTTCGGCAGTTCGGTCTCAAGCCGGCGGCCGATCGGCTGGACGACCACTTCGCTGTATTTTCCCAGAATGGCGCCCGAGTCGTCGCAGCCGCTGAAGGCAGCGCGGATCTGGTTGCTTTCCTGCTTGCGCTTGGACTTGAAGCCGCCGGAGGAGTTCTTCGGCACGACGACGATCACGCGCTTGAGATCGTATTCGACCGACTTTTGCCGGTCTTCCTCATCGGTCTTCTTGAGCGCCGCGATGATATCGGATTCATCGACTTCGATATTGCCGCTGAACCGGCGGCTCAGGACCTGGTTCCAGGCGATCTGCGCCTTCAGGCGGTTCTTGAGTGTGTCCGGTTTGACACCGCCGCTGCTCAGCGCCTTGGACAGCTGGGAAGGGGACATTTTCACATTGCGGGCAATGTTGTTGTAGGCGTTGTCGACTTCTGACTGGCTGACCTCGACACCGACCCTTTGGGCTTCGGCGAGCTTGACCTGATCGTCGACCAGCTCCTGTTCCGCCTCGCGCTTTGCAATCGAGGCCGACTTCCGCTGTGTCAGGGTGATCAGCCGCGCGCGCTGGGTGATGTCATAGTCGGTAATGGGAACATCGTTGACGATGACCTTGATCGCAGCCAGTGCGGCTCCCGAGAACGGGAGCGCAAGAGCAAGCGCAAGACTGAAGAAAACCGGGACGAAACGAAGTCGCATTGCCTAACCATCCGTGCTGGCCCGTGGCCAAACCGAAACCTGAACCGGAGGCGGTCTGAAGGAATCGCCTCAGGTTCTGATGTGTCTGTAATCATTTGTGTCGCATATCGCGGCTACAAATTCAAAGTTTCCGCGCATCATGCCTTATTTCATGGCGGTATGATGACTTCGCGGCACTGTCGGGACTGCTCTGGCGGCGTTCGGCGGACTAGTTCAGCGCGCCGCTGGACACCTGCGTATTGCCGATCGTCCTGAGACCGACGCGGAAATAGAGCGTGCGGTCGACTTCGTCGCCGTCATTGCGGCTGCGGTCTTCAGCGTAGGAGACGGACAGGGAGAAGCCCTCGTCGTCATAACCGACCCCGAAGCCGTCCTGAACGACGTCGCTGTTTTCCAGGTCGTAGCGCATCGAACCGAAGACACGCCAGTTCTCCTGCAGCCGCAGGCTCGCCGAGCCCAGGAGTTCCTCGCGCGGATCGTCGATACCGACATCGGGCTGGGCATCCAGGTAGGCATAGGCAATAGAGGACACCACCGGCCCGTAAATGGCGGAGGCCTGGGCCTGAAGGCGGTTGATCGAGAAGTCGTCCTTGTCCAGGCGCGCCTGCGCTCCGAGCTTCACGCCGTATTGCGTGTCCAGATAGAGGCTGCCGACATAGTCGGAAAGGCTCGTGGCAAGACCGGAGTCCTCGGTTGCCCCCAGGATGTCCGGAATCGCGTAGGAGTTTTCTCCGGCCAGATGGTAGGAGCGACCGAACAGACCGCTGACGTAATAACCGCTGTCCAGCTGCAGCTTGTAGTTCAGACCGACGTTCAAACGGGTGCCGCCTTCGGCCCGGTCGAAGCCGGAAAACTTGTCATAGTCGAACAGGGTCGTGGTGTCGAAGACGATGCTCTGGGCATCTTCGTTCGGCAGCTCCCCGATACGCTGTTCGTTGGGGCGGGCAATGATCTGCGCAATCGGCTCAAGGATCTGGTTGCCGCCATTGAATGTGGCGATGAACGGGTAGCGGTATTCCAGACCGATGGCGGGCATGGCGCGCCCGACGAAACTCTCTCCGGTCAGGGCGGTCACGTCGGAATCGGGCGAGGCCAGAAAAAACAGGTCGCCGCGCATGTAGGCGAAGGGTGTGAAGGACTGGCCGAGCGGATCGATGAATGTCCGGCGCCAGTTGCCTTTCACGGACAGGCGCGAAAACGTTCCGTCCACGCCCCGGAACTTCGCCGTCGTGCCGCCATCGATCGAAAACGCATCGGTTTCGTCACGGGTGAGGGAAGTGAAATTCGCCGTCAGCGCAAGCTCGCCCGCCAGGATCGGATCGGCGAAAACATAGTCATAGTCGATGACGGGCAGCACGAGCGGCTGCTTGTCCTGCAGGGAGCTGCCGACCGGGGAAAACCCGTCGGCGTCGAAGTCACTGTCCGTATAGTCCTCCTGGGAAATCTGGAACGCATAGGTCCGGATCGTCAGCGCATTGCGGTCTGTCCTGCCTTCCAGATAGATTTCCGAGGTTTCGTTGTTGTCGCCGAAGCTGGTGAAGGAATAGTCCTGGAAGAAGGCCCGGTCGCTCTTGTAGGTGACATTCCAGCCGAGGGTCCAGTCCTGGGACAGGCTGAAAGAGGCCTTCGAATTGATGGCACCGCGCCAGCGCTCGTCTGCCCTGGAGGTCGAGAATTCTCCGGGACTGGCCTGGAACAGCCCGGCGGCGGACAGGCTGACCTCACCGGCTTCGAACCTGTGACGGTATTCCACGTCTCCGAAAAGCCCTTGCTTGGTCAGGGGCGTAAGGGTAGTCGTCAGGTCATAATACGGGTCGAGCGCCCAGTAATAGGGAACGGTTACCCCGTAGCCCAGCTTGTCCGAAACGATGCCGCTCGGCATGAGAAAACCGGATTTCCTCTTGATCGTCGGATCGGGCATGGACAGATAGGGCATATAGGCGATCGGCTGGCCGTAAACCTCGAAGGCGGCATTTTCGAACCGGATGATCTTTTCCTGCTGGTTATGGATGATCTTCTCGGCCCTGACCCGCCAGAGCGGCGGCTTGTCCGGTGGGGTCGTCGGCTTGGTGTAGACCGTATAGACGCCGTTCTCGATGGTCGTGATGTTGTCGCCTTCACGGCGCGCCTGTTCGGCCAGGAATCGCGTGCGCTTGGTCGTATCGATCTGCAGCGCCCGGGCGAAACCTTCGGAAAAATCTTCCGACAGGGTCATCTCTTCGGTACGCACGATATTGCCGCTGGACTCGATGAAGATGACGTTCCCCGTCGCCTTGAGCTGCTCGCTCTTGCGATCGAAGATGATCTGTTCCGCCTGCACGGTGTTGCCGTCGTAATAGACCTGCACATCGCCCCTGGCGACGATCAGGTCACGGTCGAAATCATAGGTGATCTCGCTGGATTCCAGCAGCAGATTGGCATCCGGGTCCAGGTCTCCGGCAAGACCCGCCGTCAGGTCCTGGGCGTGCACCGGGACCGTGAACCCATGGCAAAGGGACGCTGCAATGGCAAACGCACCCGTCGCCACCAGCCGTCTGCCCCTTGCGGACAAAATCTCTGTGTTCAGGAAAAACGGAAAAGACATAGATCCTTACCCGTCTTCCTGATGCAAGAGAATCGTCAACCCCATTAGTACTCCAAATATTCCAGGCGCCCACGCAGCCACTGTGGGAGGCACGATACCCGCACCTCCGAAGTCCTTGGCAAGCTCGGTTAGAACGTAAAGCACGAACCCGGAAAGGATTCCACCCAGAATCATGCTCCCCAATCCGCCAAACCGCGAAACTTTAAGGGAAACTGCCGCTGCGATCAAAATCATGGCGACCAAAAGTAGCGGTCTTGCCAGCAGGGTCTGATACTGCAGATTGTATCGGTAGGCGGGCAACCCGGCATTTCTGGCCAGTTCGATGAAGCGGGGCAGTTTCCAGAAGGAAATCGATTCGGGCGAGCCGATGCTTTCCCGGACCTCTGTGGCGGTCAGAAAGGTGCTGACCTCATAGCGTCCATAAGTTTGTGGATCGCGCTCGGTCGTGTAGACGGTCGCATTGTCGAGGTACCAGATTTCCTCTCCCAGGCGGGCTTCGTCGGCCTCGATCCTTTCCCGGAAGGTTCCGTCCTCGTCGAAGGTGAAGATCGTCACGCCGATCAGGCGGGTTCCGCCGTCCAGAAGCTTCTTGGCAAGCAGCACCGATTCTCCGTCCAGACCGTCCTGGCGCACCCAGACATCGTTGGAAGTCTGCAGAAGAAAGCTCTCCTCCGATCCGAACAGGCCGGCCGCGACTTCGTCGGATTTCTGCTGAAACCAGACGGCGACGGGATTGTAGACCGTGATGGAAAGCACGCCGAGCACGATGCCCACGACGATCGCCGGCAGGGAAAACTGCCACACGGAAATGCCAGACGCCCGTGTGACCACCAGTTCCAGGCCGCGACTGAGCGTGACGAAGGCCGCAATGGAGCCGAACAGAACGGTAAAGGGTATGACCTGTTCCAGAAGGAGGGGCACACGCAGGGCGGAGATCAGCGCGACCCGCAGAACGGAGAACCCTTCACGGTCACCGCCGCGCCGCACCAGTTCGAGCACGTCGAACAGATAGATCAGGACGGCGGAAAACAGCAGCAGGCCGAGAATCGCTTTCAGGAAACGGCCGGAGAAATAGACCGAAAGGGTGCCGCCGAGCATTATGCCGCGCCTCCCTTCAGCCGGTTGTTCATGGCTTCGATCCGATCATGAATAGCCATTTGAAGGGCATTGAGCCACTCGGGCTCCGCGCCGCGCTGTTCGCGGAAGATCGAGGCAAGGGCAAGCAGGGCACCGGCGGCGGGAACCACATAGAGCAGACCCAGAAGCGCGGTCGATCCGCCCGATATGGCCGTGACGCCGAATCCCGTGGTTCTCAGGAGGACGCAGGCGCAAATCGCTCCGAAGACCGCTATGCCCCGGCCGTGGCGCGTCGTGCGGGCCTTGCCCAGAAAGGCGAAGACAATCAGACCGAAGGCAAGGCAGTACAGTGGCTGGCTGAAACGCTCGTGCAGCTCCGCGGTCAGTTTTTCCGGGTTCTTGAGCGCATAGGCATCGTTCCGGTCCGGCGACATCAGGTTGGCCGTGGTGCGCTCGCTCGCCTTGAAGACCGGATCACCGGCTTCGGGAATGAGGTTGGACAGGTCGAAGGCGTAGGACTGGAAACGGACGATGGAAATATCGCCCTGTTTCTTGGGGCGGCGCTGGATGGTGCCATTCTGCATGACCAGCAGTGTCCTGTCTGCCGCTTCGACGATCAGGCCGGTATCCGCCTGATAGGTGAACGCGGTTTCCTCATCCCGGGTGTCGTGCAGCAGCAGGCCGTCGAGCGTGCCCTTGCCGGACCGGTTGCGGATATGGAAGGTCAGGCCGTTCTCGACGGTGATGAAGCGTCCCGGCTTGACGATATTGGCGACAAGGTCCGCCCGCACCCGGGTGATTTCCGTCCTGAGCTGGGCAAGGCCCATCGGTGCGAAATAGAGCGACATGCTGGCTGTCAGCACCATGACGACCGTTGAAAAAAGCAGTACGGGCTTGAGCACCAGAAAGCGCGAACCGCCGCTGGCGTCGATCACGATAAGCTCGCTGTCGCCGGACAGGGCGTTGAGCACCAGAATGAGAGCGATCATCAGCGCGAAAGGTGCGACGATCACGATCAGGAAGGGCAGGGCGAGAATCGTGATGCCGATGAACTGGACGATGGTCTGCCCCTTGGAGGTGACCAGATCGAGCTGACGCAGGGCCTGCGTGGCCCAGACGACGCCCGTCATCGCGGCAATCGTCAGCGTAAAGGCGTAGGCAGTCCGGCGGACAATGTAACGTTCGAGCGTTTTCATGAAGGTGCCGGACCATGTCCCTTGTAACGACGGATTGAAGTCAGCTTGGCTTCGAATAACACGGAATGTAGTGAACGGCCCATGAATAAGAATGGTTAACCCGCATTAAATTTAATCCCACTTGCCCAAAAGCTGCTGAAACCCCATGATTTGTTGGAGATACCGCACGCACTGGGTCGGGACGGTTTGACGCCGCGACCGCCTTTCCCGTACCGGACATGACTCCAGAACACATAGGACCGACGAATGATCAAACTTGCAAAAATCGCCTTTTCAAAAGCACAGGCTCCGAAGAAGGGCGTGGCCGTTATCCTGGCCGGAGAGGACCTGTCCCTGGGCACGATTGCGGGTGAGGTCGCCTCCACTCTCGAAAGCGGACTGCAGCGCGCTGCCGGGATTGCAGGCTTCAAAGGGCAGAAGAAATCGACCCTCGATCTGGTTGCTCCGGCCGGATCCGGTCTCGACCGGCTGATCGTCTTTGGCCTCGGCAAGTCATCTGACCTGAGCAAGGATGACTGGCGTGCCTTCGGCGGGGCGGTCTTCGCCGAGCTTCAGAAGGCGAAAGCGGACAGCGCGACCGTTCTTCTGGAGGCCCCGGAAGGCGTGGAGCTTTCCGCGGAAGCGGCTGCCGAATTCGCGATGGGTGCCAAATTGCGCTCCTATGCATTCGATGCCTACAAATCGAAGAAGAAGGACGACGACAAGGACAGGGATCTCAAGCTTACCCTCGCGGTGGCGGATCCGAAGGGCGCCAGAAAAGCCTGGAGCACCGCCGAGGCCATCGCCGACGGCGTGATTCTGGCGCGGGATCTGGTGAACGAACCGGCCAATGTTCTGGGTCCGGTCGAATTCGCGCAGAAGGCGGAAGAGCTTCAAAAGCTGGGTGTCGAGGTCGAGGTCCTTGGCGAAAAGGAAATGAAGAAGCTGAAGATGGCCGCGCTGCTCGGCGTGTCCCAGGGCTCGGTCCGTCCCCCGCGTCTGGCGGTCATGCGCTGGAACGGTGGCAAGAAGGGCGCCGCGCCCGTTGCCCTGGTCGGCAAGGGGGTCGTCTTCGACACCGGAGGTATCTCCATCAAGCCGGCAGGAGGCATGGAAGATATGAAGGGGGACATGGGGGGAGCGGCCGCGGTGGTCGGCGCCATGCACGCCATCGCCGGCCGCAAGGCCAAGGCGAATGTGATTGGCGTCATCGGTCTCGTTGAAAACATGCCCGACGGCAATGCACAGCGGCCCGGAGACATCGTCACGGCCATGTCCGGCACGACGATCGAGATCCTCAACACGGACGCCGAAGGCCGTCTCGTGCTGGCCGACGCGCTCTGGTACACCCAGCAGAAATACAAGCCGGCCATCATGATCGACCTTGCGACCCTCACCGGTGCTGTCCTGGTCGCGCTTGGCAACCATAATGCCGGGCTGTTCTCCAACAACGACGATCTTGCCGACAAGCTGCTGGCGTCCGCCGGGACAAGCGGTGAACCGCTCTGGCGGCTGCCGCTGTCGAAGGAATACGACAAGCTGGTCGACACGCCAAATGCGGATGTGAAGAACACCGGTGGCCGCTGGGCCGGCTCGATCACTGCGGCGCAGTTCCTGCAGCGCTTTGCCAATGATGTGCCCTGGGCGCATCTGGACATTGCCGGGACAGCTTTCGGCGCTCCGAAAGACGACATCTGCCAGAGCTGGGCATCCGGCTACGGCGTGCGTCTCCTCAACCAGCTGGTTGCCGACCACTACGAAGGCTGACCGTCAGGCCGGCGTGATAAAAAAGGGGGCGCGTCCGGCTGGACGTGCCCCTTTTTCTTGATCGTGGAAGGAGCCGCTCAGGCGACCTTGCGCTGGTGCTCGCCTTCCTTGACCTCTTCGACGATCTTGGCGACGAAGGCTTCCAGATCCTCCGGAGAACGACTGGTGATGATGCCGTTGGAAATGGCGACCTCCTTGTCGACCACATTGGCGCCGGCGTTCTTCAGGTCCGTGCGGATGGAATGGTAGGAGGTCATCTCCCTGCCTTTCACCACACCGGCTTCGATCAGCAGCCAGGGGGCGTGGCAGATGGCGGCGACGATCTTGTCGGCGGAAACGAATTCCCTGACCTTTGCCACCGTCTCCTTGTCGGTGCGAAGAATGTCCGGATTCATCTGGCCGCCGGGCAGAACCAGCGCGATGTAGTCGTCCACCTTCACGTCGGCGATCTTGAGATCGGCGCTGAATTCGTCGCCCCAGTCGTTGTCCTTCCAGCCCTTGATGGCCTTCCCGTCAAGGGTTGCGACATCCACGGTCGCTCCCTTCTCGCGCAGGCCGTTGAGCGGCACCTCGAGTTCCGACTGTTCAAATCCATGTGTCGCCATGATGAGGATTTTGGCTTCGGTAATCTTCGGCATCTGAAATCTCCTGTTTTGTCCGGTCGTCCCGGATCGGGGGCGGCCGGATAAGCCTTGCGGTTCGCAGTCAGGACGTCCGCTTCGGTCCTTGAGGAAGCACCGATAAGGGGAGCCTTCCCCGAAATTGCGGGAAAGCGACTGCCGGACCGCGGATCCCGGCCGGTTCCTGCCGGCCGGGTGATTTGAGCGAAGGACTCACATCCAGTAGTAGGGAACGGAAAAATAGTCGAAGGACCGCTTCTCCCACTCACGGTCGGAGTGCCATTGCGGATGCGTTTGCGGTGCGCCCTTCAGCTGGTCCTCGCTGACGTCCGTGACGAAGGCATCCTTCGACACATCGTAGCTGAGCTTTTTCCACGGAATGGGATACTCATCCTGGCCAAGTCCCAGGAACCCACCGAAGGTCATGACCGCGAATGTGACGGTCCCGCTGGTTTTCTCGATCACCAGATGATCGATCTCACCGACTTTTTCGCCTTCGATTCCGTAGACGGCGGTGCCGTTCACATCCTTTGAGTTCACGACTGCCGAGCTGGCAAATTTCTGATCCATTTTTCCTCTCCTTGCAAATTCGTTGCAGGCAGCAGGAAAACAAATCGCGGCTGAAACGGTTCCGTCGAAAGGGGCCGTGTTTACGAAAAAACTGGGAAGGTGAGCATCGGCTCAGGCCGGGTCGGTCTCTGGAAACCCGTTCGCTTACAGCCGAATATCCGCTGATCCCCGCGGCGTCCGGTCACGCCAACGCTTCAAGTCAGGCGCGGCAGTCCGCACAAAAAGAAAAACCCGTCGCATGGACGGGTTTTTCGAAAGAGCAAGACTGGATAATTCAGCAGGTCTTATAGGCCTGGCAGGCGGTTGCCGGTTCGACCAGCAGTCCCATTCCAACTGTGGCTCCGGCAACGACGGCCACCAGCGCACAAAACACAACAACACGTGCAAGCATTCAAAAATTCCCCTGTTAAGCCGGTTCGGAACTACCGCTCACCAGCTCAAATCACATGATCCTTGGATCGTCCCCGAAGACGAAATCTAGCCAATCGACATTTGCGAAGGGTTAATGATACGAGTCTTGTTGCATGTCCATGCCGGGGATGGCGCCAGCGCCATTTGGCGGCATCGCTGTTGCACGCCTGCATCACTTTCTCCACCGCCTCTGGACAAAGCTCCGGGCACGGGGAAACGAATTAGACAATACAAGGGTCCGCCGTCGCCGATGACCACCGAAGTCGTCTTTTATCATCTGCTGCACAAACCGCTTGAGATGGCGCTGCCGCAGCTGCTGCTGAAATGCCTGGAGCGGGACTGGAAGGTCGTGGTGCAGACCGGAACGGAAGAGCGCTGCAACGCGCTCGATGCCCATTTGTGGACCTTCTCCGACGACAGTTTCCTGCCGCATGGCACCAGGGCCGATGGCCACGGGGAGCATCAGCCGATCTACCTGACGGCGGAGCAGGACAATCCCAACAGCGCGGATGTCCGCTTTCTGGTGGACCGGGCGCCGCCGCCGCCGCTGGCGTCCTACACGAGAGCCATCTACATGTTCGACGGCAACGACCAGGACGCCGTGCAGGAAGCCCGGATGCGCTGGAAGGAAGCCAAGGACGAGGGGTTCGAGATCGCCTACTGGCAGCAGACAGAGACGGGCGGCTGGGAGAAGAAGGCCTGATGCCGGCACGGCAATCGGAAAGGACAATATGAAAAAGCTGAAACTGTCATCGAAAGACCTGCTCGCGGCGGCAAAGGCCCGGATCGAGGAAGTCGATACCCGCGACGCGATTGCCCTGGCCGGCGACCCCGATGTGGTGTTTGTGGATCTTCGCGATGTGCGTGAGCGGCAACGCTCGGGCTTCATACCCGGCAGCTTCCACTGTCCGCGGGGCATGGTCGAATTCTGGGTGGATCCGGAGAGTCCGTATTTCAAGGAGATCTTCGCCGAAGACAGGCGTTTCATCTTCCATTGCGCCTCCGGCTGGCGCTCGGCCCTGACCGTGGCGACGCTCCGGGACATGGGCTTCGAGGCAGCCCATCTGAAGGACGGTTTCACCGACTGGGTGGAACAGGGCGGACCGGTGGAACGGAAAGACTGAGCTAACCGAGCCGGGCCAGAAGCTGCGGCACCTTGCCGATATGGTCGATCCGGTGGAACCTGTCCGCGCCCTGCGGCTCGGCCGCTTCGTCCCGGGTCCAGGTGGCGTGATAGGGCACATGGGCGCCGAAGGCCCCGGCCTCCAGGGCCGGCAGGATGTCGGACTTGAGCGAATTGCCGATCATCATGGCCTCGGCCGGTCCGCTGCCGTGGCGGGAAAACAGGGTGCGGTAGGTCGGAACACTTTTCTCCGCAACGATCTCCACCGCGTCGAACCAGGCGTCGAGCCCGGATGCGGTGACCTTGCGCTGCTGATCGAACAGGTCACCCTCGGTGATCAGCACGAGCCGGTATGCGCCCCTGAGCGTCTTCAGGGTTTCCTCCACATGGGGCAGGGGAGCTACCGGCCGGGAAAGCATGTCGCGTCCGGCTTCGAGAATTTCCGCGATCACGTCGGCGGGCACCTTGCCGGAAGTCACCTCGATGGCCGTTTCGATCATCGAAAGGGTGAAGCCTCTGACGCCATGGCCGTAGTGCAGCCCATTGCGCCTTTGCGCCGCCAGTAGATGCTCTTCCAGCGGAAGCCTGTCGGTGTAATCGGTGAGCAGAGAGACAAACCGGTCTTCCGTCAGGCGGAAATCGTGCGCGTCATGCCACAGGGTATCGTCCGCATCGAAGCCGAGAGTGGTGATGTTCGGCGGCATTTCATGCCCTCCAGGGTTCATTGTTCCTGATGGTCTGCGTCCGCTAACGGGGACCGGGCCTGAAAGACGCCGGTCCCGTCGTCACACGGCTTCCTCCAGTTGGGAGGACAGTTCCAGCCACTCTTCTTCCATCTTGCCCAGCTTCTTTTCGCAAAAGGCCCGTTCCTTGGCGAACTTGGCGGCTCGTTCCGGATCGAGCGCGAAAAACGCCGGATCGGCGAGAGCCTTGTCCAGCTTGGCGATCTTTTCCTGAAGCCGCGCGATTTCCTTTTCGGCGACCGCGATTTTCAGCTTCAGCGGCTTCAGCAGGCTGCGTCTTTCCGCCGATCCCCGGCGCTTCTCCTGCGCGGAGGCCTTGTCGGCCTCTTCGGCTGCCGCCTTTTCGCGGGCCTTGCGGGCCGCCTCGGGTCCCTGCAGGATCAGGCGGCGGTAATCTTCCATGTCGCCGTCGTAAGCTTCAACCTTGCCGTTGGCCACCAGCCACAGCCGGTCGGCGCAGGCTTCCACCAGATGCCGGTCATGGCTGATCAGGACCACGGCGCCCTGAAATTCGTTGAGCGCCATCACCAGCGCTTCCCGGCTGTCGATATCCAGGTGGTTGGTCGGTTCATCGAGGATCAGCAGATGCGGGCCGTCAAACGTGGCAAGGCCAAGAAGCAGCCGTGCCTTCTCGCCGCCGGACAGGTCCTTGGCCGGGGTGTCCATCCGGTCCGTCGGCAGGCCGAAGCGGGCAACGCGCGCCCGCACCTTGGCTTCCGGTGCCCCGGGCATCAGGGCACGCACATGGGCCACCGCGTTTTCCGCCGGTTTCAGTTCGTCCAGCTGGTGCTGGGCGAAAAAGGCGATCTTCAGTTTGGAGGCTCTGGCGATCTCGCCGGTCATCGCGCCGAGCCGGCCGGAGATCAGTTTGGCGAATGTCGACTTGCCGTTGCCGTTGGCCCCCAGCAGGGCGATCCGGTCGTCCGTGTCGATATTCAGCGTCAGCTTGGAGAGAATTTTCGTCTCCCCATAGCCGGTCGACACGTCCTCGAGCTTCAGGATCGGCGGAGCAAGCTGCTGTTCGGGATTGGGAAAATGGATCGGCTTGCTGCTTCCCTCGGTCAGGGCCGAAATCGGCTGCATCTTTTCCAGCATCTTCAGCCGCGACTGCGCCTGCCGGGCCTTGCTGGCCTTGTAGCGGAACCGGTCGACGAAGGCCTGCATGTGCTTGCGCTGGGCGTCCTGCTTTTCCTTGGCTTTTCCGGCAAGGATCAACGCTTCGCGCCGCTGACGGTCGAAACTGTCGTAGCCGCCCGTATAATAGGTCAGCTTGCCGCCTTCCAGATGCACGATGCTGTCGACCGCATTGTTGAGAAGATCCCGGTCATGCGAGATCAGCAGCACCTGATGCGGATAGCGGGCAACATAGTTTTCCAGCCAGAGCGTGCCTTCCAGATCGAGATAGTTGGTCGGCTCGTCGAGCAGCAGCAGGTCCGGCTCGGAAAACAGCACGGCCGCCAGGGCGACGCGCATGCGCCAGCCGCCGGAAAAGGACGAGCAGGGCCTTTGCTGGGCCTCCGCATCGAAGCCGAGGCCCGACAGGATGGTGCCTGCACGCGCTTCCGCGGTATGCGCGCCGATGTCGGCAAGGCGGGTGTGGATCTCCGCGATCCTGTGCGGATCGGTTTCCGTCTCGGCCTCCGCGAGAAGGCGGCTGCGCTCCTTGTCGGCGGCCAGGACCACTTCCATCAACGTTTCTTCGGTCCCGGGCGCCTCCTGGGCAACCTGGCCGATACGGGCGCGCTTGGGGATCTGCACCGAACCGGTTTCGGTCGAAAGATCGCCGGTGATGATCTTGAAAAGGGTGGATTTGCCCGCACCATTGCGCCCCACGAGACCTGTCTTGGCCTTGCCGGGCAGCGTGACGCTGGCGTTTTCGATCAGGAGGCGATCCCCGATCCTGTAGGTAACATCTGTAATTTGCAACATGGCCGGATGTTTGGCGAACCGGGCGTGAGGATGCAAGCGGAAAGCTCGCCATGACCCCATCAAGTCGCAGGCTGTGGCTTTGCTGCACGAACGGCCGGCAGCCGGAGAGATCATTCCTCCCGCACCAGCATCCCCAGATAAAGGTCGGCAAAGGCGCCGAGCAGTTCGTGGCACAGCGTGACTTCACGCGCTCCCGGATCCCAGAAGGCATTTTCCACACCGCAGGCGGTCGTCCGGAAGGTGACGTCCGCCGGCAGGTCGTAAAGCGTGTCGAATTCCCTGGCCACATCCTCCACCAGTTCGCTTTTTTCCAGAAACTGCGCGAGAATCTTCAGCCCTTCGGGCGCCGGGTCGTGCACGGTCCTTGTTCTGCCGGCCGGAACATCGCTTTCGCGGATGAAGGGTTCCGTCGCGGCCTGCCAGGAAACGGAGGCTTCTTTATAGGCGAAGGCGCAGGTCTCGATCCGCTCTTCTGGCAGCCCCAGATCGCGGGCATGGTCCCGGAACGCCTCCTCATCCGCGCCGACCATGAGGCAGAGCATCGTGAAGCCGCGCCGCAGGTCCAGATCGTGTTCGCCATGGAAGACGAGGGTGTTATTGTTGTCCTCGGCAATCAGAAACCGGCCGATCATGGCATGGGTCAGCAGCAGATCCATATCGTCCGTGTCGGTTTCCAGCATGGCGATCGTTGCAAGATTGTCGACGGCGTCTTCCTCCCGGCCCAGAACGGGCAGTTCCAGTTGAGAGATCAGCATGTGGCCGCCCTCGTGATAGAGCGTGTGCAGGGCGTTGCCGGCAACGAACAGCAGAAGTTCCTCGCGGGCCCCGGCGGAAAGCTCCGCCAGCTCTTCTTCCAGGGTGGCGTAAGGGGTTTCGTTTGCCTGAGCGCCCGTTTGTATCGGCGCGGCTGAAAGGCAGAAAAGGGCGATGGCTGCCCCGCTGACCCTTGTTGCGAGGCGTCCGGATATCGCGGCCAGTCCTGTCATTCGATACGTGATCCGTCTTCAGGGCCGCCGATTTGTTCCGCCGCCGAATGTACAGATTAGGCCGGGGCCGCCGCCAATGCCAGTAAACTCCGTAAGCGGGGCAGGGCGCCGACACCGGACTGTCATGTGTTCTCCCCCTTGCGGGCCGCGCATGGCCCCGTTATGAAGGCCGCGAAATTCCCGAACGAGCCGGCCCAGCAGATCCGCCGGGCGCTCCTGAAACGAGAAAGACGAAACCATGGCGATTGAACGTACGTTTTCCATGATCAAGCCGGATGCCACCAAGCGCAATCTGACCGGTGCCATCACCGCCAAGCTGGAAGAAGCCGGCCTGCGTGTTGTGGCCTCCAAGCGTGTCTGGATGTCCCTGCGCGAAGCGGAAGCCTTCTACGCCGTTCACAAGGAACGCCCGTTCTTCGGCGAGCTGACCGAATTCATGTCCTCCGGCCCGACCGTCGTTCAGGTGCTGGAAGGCGAAAACGCCATCGCCAAGAACCGTGAAGTCATGGGCGCCACCAATCCGGCTGACGCTGCCGAAGGCACCATCCGCAAGGCCTATGCCCTGTCCATCGGCGAAAATTCCGTACACGGCTCCGATGCGCCGGAAACGGCTGCCGAGGAAATCGCCTTCTGGTTCGCCGGTGTCGAACTCGTCGGCTAAGGCTCCCTGCGTTCCGTGGAACGCGGACAAGCTGCTCTGCCTTGAGACCTCCAGCCGGTTCCGGTTGGAGGTCTTTTCGTCTGCGGACGGTCTTGACAGGCGCTCGCAGGGCGGGAACCTTGCCGGTTCAATCCGATTGGACCGAGATGACCCAGATCCCTCCCGAAACCGCCTTTTCCGCCTGTCCGCATGACTGTCCGTCCACCTGCGCTCTCGACGTGCATTTCGATGCCGACGGCAGGGTCAAGCGCCTCAACGGGGCGCGGGACAACAGCTATACCGCCGGGGTGATCTGCGCCAAGGTCGCCCGCTACGCGGAGCGGCTCTATCATCCCGACCGCCTGCTGAAACCGCTGCGCCGGGTGGGGGCGAAAGGCGAAGGCAGGTTCGAGGAGATCTCCTGGGACAGCGCCCTCGACCTGATTGCCGAAAGATTCCTGTCTGCCGAGGCCGAATTCGGCGCGGAAAGCGTCTGGCCCTATCACTATGCCGGCACGATGGGACTGGTGCAGCGTGACAGCATTCACCGCCTGCGCCACGCCAAGGGCTATTCGCGCCAGTTCGACAGCATCTGCACCAACCCGGCCTGGACCGGTTACGTGGCAGGAACGGGACGGCTGGCCGGACCCGATCCACGCGAGATGGCGCTCTCCGACCAGATCGTTATCTGGGGCACCAACCCGGTGGCAACCCAGGTCAACGTCATGACCCATGCGATTTCGGCGCGCAAGAAACGTGGCGCGCGGATCATCGTCGTCGATGTCTATCGGACAGAAACGATGAAACAGGCCGACATCGGTCTCATCGTGAAGCCGGGCACCGATGCGGCGCTTGCCTGCGCGATCATGCATGTGCTCTTCCGCGACGGTTTCGCAGACCGGGACTATCTGGAAAACTTCACCGACTGCCCGGCCGAGCTGGAAGCCCATCTCCGGTCCAGAACGCCGGAATGGGCGGCCGGGATCACCGGGCTTGAGGCTGCCCGCATCGAGGAAGCCGCCCGGCTGATCGGCGAAGTGAAGAGAACCTACTTCCGTCTGGGCTACGGCTTTACCCGCTCGCGCAATGGCGTTGTCTCGATGCACGCCGCCAGTTCCATCGCTGCGGTCACCGGCGCCTGGCAATACGAGGGCGGCGGCGCCTTTCACAACAATGGCGCCATCTATGAGCTCGACAAGGAGATGATCGAGGCCGGTTCGCTGAAGGACCCTGCCGTGCGCGCCCTCGACCAGTGCCTGATCGGCCGCATCCTGACCGGAGATGAAACCGCCTTGCTCGGCGGCCCGCCGGTCAAGGCGATGCTGATCCAGAACACCAATCCGGTGTCGGTCGCCCCGGAGCAGGATCTGGTCAAACAGGGTTTCGCCCGCGAGGATCTGTTCACCGTGGTCCACGAGCAGTTCCTGACCGAAACGGCAAAAATGGCCGACATCGTCCTGCCGGCTACCCAGTTTCTCGAACATGACGACATCTACAAGGGCGGCGGACACCAGTATCTGATGCTGGGGCCGAAGGCCGTCGAGCCGCCGACGGGGCCTCGCGAGAATATTTTTGTTATCAACGAGATCGCCCGGCGCGTTGAATCAAAACCTCACCCGGGGTTCGATATGGGCGCGCGCGACCAGATCGCCTGGATGCTGGCAAGTTCCGGTTACGGAACGCTCGAGGATCTGGAGGCGGGAAAATGGATCGACCTGCAGCCGGATTTCGAGACCGCGCATTATCTGAAGGGCTTCGGCCATGCGGACGGCCGGTTCCATTTCAGGCCGGACTGGGGTCGCTCCGCCGCGCCCAACAAGCCGGAGGGCGAGCCTTTCGGCCCCTGGCAAACGATGCCGGAACTGCCCGATCAGTGGAACAGCATCGAAGGGGCCGACGAACAGCATCCCTTCCGCCTGGTGACCGCTCCGGCGCGCTCCTTCCTCAATTCGACCTTCAACGAGACGGACAGCTCTCGGAAAAAGGAAGGCCGGCCGGAAGTCTGGCTGCGCCCGGACGATGCCGCCCGCTTCGGCATCGGCGACGGGGTAAAGGTGAAGATGGGCAGCCGGCGCGGTGTGGTGACACTGCATGCGCGTCTCGTGGACACACTCGCTCCGGGAACCGTGATTTCCGAAGGCATCTGGCCCAACGAGGCCTTCGAGGATGGCAAGGGCATCAATACGCTCACCGGCGCCGACCAGGTCGCTCCCTATGGCGGTGCGGCGTTTCACGACACGGCAGTGTGGGTGAGGGCGGTTTAGCGCGCGGGCAGATGAAAGACGAGATCGCGGCGGACATGACAAGCCAACTGCGCCCGGGAAAGGCCAGGGCCATCCCCTTTGCGCAGGATGTTGCCGAAGTCATTGCTGTCATTGTTTCTGGTGAGCGAACGGCGCGGCCGAGCCCCGCCCGCACGGTTGTCCTTCCGCACGCAGTGCGATGATTGCTCTTGCCTCGGGCGCCTTCCTGCATCCATCAATCCGCTTGAACGCGACATGCTCTACCCGTGGCAATGGCACCACGTTGCGGGGGGAGTGGAGCTGCAAGCGGGACAGGATTGCCTGCCGTCAGCGCTTGCCTTCGGAGACGGGATCGTCCGCGGTCACCAGCCGGCCTTCTTCCGCCTTGTAGAAATACTGGCTTGCCACCAGCCAGCCCTTGAGCGGCCTGAGCAAGGGGATGCAGGTCAGCAGGATCAGCGGCAGGGTGGTCACCAGATGAACCCAATAGGGCGCGGTGAAGACGATTTCGAGCCAGATGGCGAAGGCCACCGCCGGTATGCAGCCAAAGCAGATCACGAAGAAGGCGGGGCCGTCGGCCGGATCTGCAAAACTGAGGTCGAGGTCGCAATGGTCGCATTTGGGCTTGAGTTTCAGAAATCCGTCGAAAATGCTGCCTTCGCCGCAGCGCGGGCAACGGCCCTTGATGCCGGTCTGGATCGGCGGAACTGTCGGCCAGCTTTGCTGCGTGGTCATGGAACGCTCCTTCCTGCTGGGGCGGGGCCGCGTAAGCGGTCCGTCAATGATCCTGCCAATGGAATTGACAGGAAATATATGCAGTCAAAATCGTTCCGAATGGCAGTCAATGCAAGGTTTTTACCTGCGGCAAATTCGCGGACAGCTTCTAGAAAAAGGCTGAAGCCCGTTCCGGCGCGGTGGCCAGTGTCTCCGCAATGACGTCGAGTGCACCGTCGACCTGGTCGCGGCTGGCCGGTCCGCCGAGACACAGCCGCACCGCGTTGGGCGGCGGCCCGCAAGCCGTGAAGGCTTCGGCTTCAACCACGCCGACCGGCAGGCTTCTGATCTGGTTGGCGAAGGCCGAGGCGGTCCAGCCGTTGTCCAGATGGAGCCAGACATGAAAGCCTTCCGGGTCGGATTCGTAGCGGGCATCCCCCAGGTGCGTCTTGGTCAGCGCCTGCCGCGCGACGCATTCCATGCGGATGTGATCGCGCAACATGCGCGCCGTGCCATCTTCGATCCAGCGGGTGGAAAGGGCCATGGTTATCGGCGACACCATTACGCTGGCGGTACGCGTCGCGCGCGCAAGCTGCCAGGTGCCGCTTCTGTCGGGCGCGATCACATGGGCCAGACGCAGTCCCGCGCCCAGTGCCTTGGAGAGCGTGCCAATGTACCAGGTCACGTCCGGGGCGATTGCGGCGAAGGGCAAGGGGCTGTTGCGGCAAAGCGCGCCATAGGCATCGTCTTCGATGATCGGCACGCCGTATTGCCGGGCAATTGCGGCCAGTGCCTTGCGCCGTGCGACGGGAATGGTTCGAGTCGTCGGGTTCTGCAGCGTCGGATTGAGGTAGAGCGCGGCCAGGTCGCCAATGGAGCATGCACTGCGAAAGGCGTCCGGATCGACGCCGTCCGCGTCGACCGGCAGACCGGTCAGGCGCAGGCCCATCTGGCTGCACAACGAGCGGATGCCGGCATAGGTCACCGCCTCGCAGGCGATGCGATCACCGGGACGGGCGAGTATGGAAACAATACCGGCAAGAGCGGCCTGGGCTCCGGCAGCGAACTGGACCGATTGCGGGGCCGGCGACAGACCCGCGTCCCGAAGCCATCTGACGGCCATCTGCCGATCCGGTCCGTCCGCGTCGGGCGTCTGGTAACGCAGCAGCGCTGGAAGGTCTGCGGAGATCCTGCCGAAACCTTGCCTGAGATGCGCCAGCAGGACCGGGTCGTCGGGTTCCGGGGGCAGGTTCATGGAAAAATCGGGCGCCGGATTGCGTCTCGGCTCCTGAGACGGCAGCGAGGCGGATGGGGCGGAGGCGACATCCGGCGCGGTGACGAAACTGCCGCTGCCGACGCGTGCGGTAATCAGTCCGCGCCGCCGCGCTTCTGCATAGCCGCGCGCGACCGTGGTGAAGTCGAGATCCAGCCGGGCGGCCAGCTGTCGTTGCGCGGGCAGGCGGTTGCCGTCGGCAAGACGTCCGGCCGCCAGATCCGCAGCGATGGCATCCGCGATGGCCAGATAGCGTGGCGCTGTGCTTCGGGAGAGATCCGGGCACCAGTCGGTCATTCGGGCGGGCTTTCGTCAATTGAATGGAAATTGACTGTATATTATCCGGCTGTCAGTCGTCAATTGATCGGGCTTGCTCCAGCACCTCTACCGACAGGACGGTCGGCAGGTGCCGGGCGATTTCCCGCCAGCTTTCGCCCTCGTCGAGACTTGCGAAGATGGAACCGGAATTGGTGCCGAAATAAAGCCCTGCCGGATCGCGCGTGTCGCCGGCCATCGCCTGGCGCAGCACTGTGAAGAAGCAGGCCTCCTGGGGCAGCCCTTCACGTTTGGCCTGCCAGGTCTCGCCGCCGTCTTGCGATTTCCATACGGCCGCGGCCGCATCGGGCGGAAACCGGCCGCCAGCATCGCTGTTGAGTGGTATGGTCCACAGTGTTTGCGGATCGCGCGGATGTACCCGGACCGGAAAGCCGAAGGTCGAGGGCAGGCCGTCGGTGATATTGTCCCAGCTCCGCCCGCCGTCGGGCGAGCGCCAGACGCCGTGATGATTCTGCTGGTAGAGCAAGTCGTTATCGCCAGGCGCGCGCATCATGTTGTGCACACAGTGGCCGGTTTCCCCGTCGCGCGGTGCGGCTGGATGGTTGTGGCCTTCGCTGTCGGCCCCATTGGAAAGGCGATTGCGCCGCTCCCAGGTAATGCCGCCGTCCTCGCTGGCGAAGATGCCCGCCGCGGAAATGCCGATCCAGAGTTTTTCCGGGTCAACAGGATGGGAAACGATCGTATGCAGCACAAGACCCGCCGCGCCTCCGTTCCAGCTGTCGGCTGTGGGATGGTTGGCGAGGCCTTCCAGATGTTCAAAGCTTCTGCCCCCATTGGAGCTGGCAAGGAAGCATGCCGGTTTCGTCCCGGCGTAAAGCTTGCCATGAGCAAATTCCAGCGACCAGATCTGCGAAAAGGCATCGTCGAAGGGCGCTGGTTCCGGGGTCCAGTTGAGGAAGGCGGCCGTGTCCGGGTCGTTGGCGGCCCATTCGTCCATCGTTCCCCTGGTCAGCTTGCAAAGTTCCCAGATGTCCCCGCCATCGCTGGATCGCCAGACACCTGCCCCGTACCAGTCTCCGCCCCCTCCGGCCCAGATCGTGCCGGTTCTCGCATCGCCGATTACGTGGTTGATCGGCCAGCCGTTGCACAGGGGGCCTTTCACCGCCCAGCCGGATCTTTCCGGGCCGCCGGATAA
Source organism: Labrenzia sp. 011 (assembly GCF_003075075.1). Taxonomy (GTDB): domain Bacteria; phylum Pseudomonadota; class Alphaproteobacteria; order Rhizobiales; family Stappiaceae; genus Roseibium. Next base: position 196,952 of record NZ_QCYM01000001.1, read on the forward strand.
CAGGAACGCTCCCTTTGTGGTTCCAACCAGTACTGTCAATTCCCCTGTGGTCATTGGTTGCCTCCTCGCATGAGGGACGCATTTTACCATGGGATCGGGGCTGGCACGCGACTCTTTGCGGGCTTGCGGCAGGGCGCGGGTCCTGACAGCATGGCCCGATTGGTTTCGCGAAACTCGGAAGAAGCGGATGAGCGAAGAGGAAGACCGTCCGGGAGATCCGGTCTGCTATGCCTGCAGGATCGTCGGCGGACATTTCGTCGACCCGCAGACCTTCAGGGATGTCAGCCGCTTCCGCAAATCGGAACGCACTCGCCTCATGGAGAGACGGCAGCGGATGGAAAACGCCGAACGGCGGCACAAGACCACCGCATTGATCGCCAACCTGCAAGGGTTTCTGCAGGCGAGATCTTTCGGGAAAATCGCGGTCTACTGGCCCATCCGCGGAGAACCGGACCTGCGCTCCCTGATGACGGATCTGACGGAGGCAGGCCGCACGGTTCTGCTTCCCGTCGTGGTGGAAAAGGAAGCGCCGCTCCAGTTCCTCCCCTGGTACCCCGGCTGTGCCATGACACGCGGGATCTGGAACATTCCTGTTCCTGCCGGGGGGGAGGCCGACGTGCCGGATATCATCCTCTCGCCGCTGGTCGGCGTTGATGATGACAAGTTCCGCCTCGGCAACGGTGGCGGATATTACGACCGCACCCTGGCCGCCTTCGACCGCAAGCCCCTGACGGTCGGCGTGGGGTTCGAATTCTGCCGCATGCCGACGATTTTCCCCTTGCCCTGGGATATCCCCATGGACGCTGTCGTGACGGAAGAGGGGTGATGTTCGCGACAGGGGCACTCTGAGCGGGAAGGGTGCCGGGTCACGTTCATTGACCCTGTCAGATATTGGTATGGCGCACCGCTTCTGGTGAAGCCCGCGTGGCCGCCGATATCGGGTGTCAGGAGACCGGCGGTGTCCAGAAAAAGGAGCGGCAGCCTGCCCGAAATGCAGGTGGCTCCGCGTTCAACCGGATGGAATGATCTTCGGGAGGGAACCGTGTGACGGCGCGGACCGATGCGCGTCAGGGCCAGACCAGGTCGGCAGGCGCGTCCTCGCAGCCGCCTGCGGTCACGCGTGTGCCCTTGACCCTCGCCTTGCCGCTGGCCACCAGCGCCAGGGCCTTCGGATAGATCTTGTGTTCGACCTCCAGCACGCGCGCCGCAAGCGTATCCGGCGTGTCGGAGTCGAGCACCGGCACGGCGCCCTGGGCGATGATCGGACCGTCGTCCATCTCCGCCGAGACGAAATGCACCGTCGCGCCGTGAAGCTTGACCCCTTCCTCCAGGGCCCGTTCATGGGTGGCCAGACCCCTGAAGGAGGGCAGAAGAGCCGGATGAATGTTGATCATCCGGTTCGCCCATGCATTGACGAGATAGGGCGTGAGGATGCGCATGAAGCCGGCCAGGGCGACAAGCTCTATGCGGTGCTCCTTCAGGATCGCATCCACCTGCCGCTCGAAGGCTTCCCGGTCGCCGGCAAAGTCCTTGTGGTCGACCACGGCGGTGGCGATCCCCAGGTCCGCGGCGCGCTCAAGTCCCTGTGCGTCCGGGCGGTTGGAAAGCACAAGGGCGATCTCCGCCGGATATTCCGGCTGCATGGCCGCCGAAATCAGCGCGGTCATGTTGGAGCCGCGCCCGGAGATCAGGATGGCGGTTTTCCTGCGCGTCATGCGGAAGACCCTGCGGAGAAGGTCAGGCTGTTGTCGAAGAGGACGGGGCTGCTGCCTTCTGCTTCGATCCGGCCGATCGCCGTCACCGTTTCGCCCGCGTCCCTCAGGACCTGACAGACGGCCTCCGCCTCGTCCTTGGCAACCACGGCCACCATGCCGATGCCGCAGTTGAAGGTGCGCAGCAATTCGGCCTGCGCCACGCCGCCGGTCTCGGCCAGCCAGCCGAAGACGGGCGGTGCACCGATCCGGGCAAGATCGATCCGCGCCGAACAGTTGTCCGGCAGCACGCGCGGCAGGTTTTCCGGAAGACCGCCGCCGGTGATATGCGCGAGTGCCTTGATGCCGGAGGTTTCCCTGAGTGCGGCCAGCAACGGTTTGACGTAGATCCGCGTCGGCTCCATCAGCGCTTCGCCCAGCGACCTGTCGCTGTCGAAGGGAGCAGCATCGGACCAGGTCAGCCCGGAAAGCTCGATGATCTTGCGGACCATGGAATAGCCGTTGGAATGCACGCCGGAGGACGCAAGGCCGAGCAGCACGTCGCCCTCGGCGACATCCTTGCGCGGCAGGATGGCGCCGCGTTCCACCGCACCGACCGAAAAACCGGCGAGGTCGTAGTCGCCCTGAACGTACATGCCGGGCATTTCGGCGGTCTCGCCGCCGATCAGCGCCGCGCCGGCCAGTCGGCAGCCGTCGGCAATACCCGCAACAACATCTGTCGCGGTCTCCACATCCAGCGAACCGGTTGCGAAATAGTCCAGAAAGAACAGCGGCTCGGCACCCTGGACCACCAGGTCGTTGACGCACATGGCCACCAGGTCGATCCCGACGGTGCGGTGCCGGCCGGTTTCGATGGCGATTTTCAGCTTGGTGCCGACACCGTCGTTGGCGGCCACCAGGACAGGATCTGTAAAGCCGGCGCTCTTGAGGTCGAACAGGCCGCCGAAACCGCCGATGTCGCTGTCCGCGCCCGGCCGTGAGGTGGCCTTGACCAGAGGCTTGATGCGCTTGACCAGTTCGTTTCCGGCGTCGATGTCGACACCGGCAGCCGCGTAGGTCAGGCCATTGCTGGGCGGGGTGGTCTGGCTCATGGTGCGCTCCGGAACTTCGTGCGGTTGGCTGTGCCAACGCGGCTTACAGTCTGATGCCTCGGAAAACAAGAGGGCAGGCCGTCTCCGGTCGTGCCTGCGCCGCCTGCCGGGCTTGACCGGCGGGCGGCTTTGCGCCCATGTGCTGGTCAGCGACGACTTTCAAGATCCGTTTCGTGAGGAGCCATTCATGTCACTTCGCCGTCAGGTCCAATTCTGGCTGCTGTCCCTGGCGGTGTTCTGCGCCTTTCTGTATGTGTTTTCCGGCGTGCTTCTGCCCTTTGTGGCCGGCATGGCGGTCGCCTATCTGCTCGACCCGGTCTGCGACCGGCTGGAGCGGCTCGGTATCGGGCGGATGTGGGCGACCCTCACCATTCTCCTGGCGTTCGTCTTCGTTCTGGTGCTGTTTTTCGTTCTGGTGCTGCCGGTGCTGGGCAATCAGCTGGCAACTTTCCTGGAAAACTTTCCCGAGCTTGTCCGAAAGCTCGAGGGTCTTCTGTCGAAAAGTCTCGGGTCCGGGCTTGCCGCGGCTGCCGGCCTCGAGGCGGAGGACCTGCAGGGGACCATGTCCAATCTGATCGGTCAGGGAGCATCCTTCGTCGGCAAGCTCGCCCAGTCCCTTTGGAGTGGAGGACAGGCGCTGCTGTCGATCCTTTCCCTGTTCGTCATTACGCCGGTTGTTGCCTTCTATCTGCTGCTGGACTGGGATCGCATGGTCGAGCGTATCGACAGCTGGCTGCCGCGCGAACATCTTGCCGAAATCCGGGAACTTGCCCGGGAAATGGATGCGGCCGTGGCCGGCTTCGTGCGCGGCCAGGTGTCCGTCTGCCTCATCCTCGGGGCATTCTACGCCGTCTCCCTGGCTGCGGTCGGGCTCAATTTCGGTCTTCTGATCGGTATGGGAGCCGGGCTCGTCAGCTTCATTCCCTTTGTCGGCGCGGGGCTCGGCCTTGTGCTTTCCGTCGGTGTGGCGCTGGTGCAGTTCTGGCCCGATTGGCCATGGATCGTCGCCGTCGCGGCGGTATTTGCGGTCGGCCAGTTTCTGGAGGGCAATATTCTCCAGCCGAAACTCGTCGGTGAGAGCACGGGCCTGCACCCGGTAACATTGATGTTCGCTCTCTTCGCCTTTGGATATCTCTTTGGATTTGTGGGGATGTTGATCGCGGTTCCGGCCGCCGCCATGATCGGCGTGCTTGCGCGCTTTGCTCTTAGGCAGTACCTAGCGAGCCCGGTATACCGGGGAACCGGACGGCCGGGCGAGGTCCCGGATGACAGTGTAGAAGAGTAAGTATCAGAGCCATGGCGGAACCACCGCGCCAGTTGCCGTTAGACCTGCCCCATGAAGCCGCGCTCAGCCGCGAGGACTATCTGGTCGGTGGCTCGAACCGCGCGGCATTCGAACTTCTGGAGCGCTGGCCGCACTGGCCGTCGCCGGTGGTGGTACTGGCCGGGCCCGTGGGCTCCGGCAAGACCCATCTTGTCAGGGCCTTCCAGGAGGAAACGGGAGCGGCCGTCATCGCCGCGAGGGATCTGAGGGAAGGGGCCGTCGAACGTCTTGTCGCGGCCCCGGCGGCGGTGGTCGAGGACGCCCATCGCGGTGTCGACAACACCGCGCTGTTCCATCTGCTGAACGCGGCAAGGCAGGCGGACAGGACCGTGCTGATCACCAGCCGCACATGGCCGGCAGGCTGGAATATCTCGCTTCCCGATCTCATGTCGCGTCTGCGCGCGGCCACGCCCGTGGAAATTCAGGAGCCCGACGACGATCTGCTGCGCCGGGTTCTGGTCAAGCTCTTCGCCGACCGGCAGATTTCCGTGGATATCGGCGTGGTGGACTATCTGGTCGTTCGCATGGAACGCTCGCTTGAGGTCGCCATGCGTGCGGTGGAGGCAATCGACCGGGAAGCGCTGGCCGGCCGTGTGGGCATCAGCAAGCCACTGGTCGGCCGCGTTCTTGAAAATGTGCATAAGGGCGCGTGAGCGGCCTGATTGCCAAGGGACTGTCATTTGCCCGCTCACGAGTCCATGCTAGGCCACGGTCGCTTGAACGCGCATGAAATGGCTTGAGGCGAATTGCTCCCCCTGAGGGAGCGGAAGTGCAGGAAATGTGGTGGTTCAGTATCAAATCTTTCGCGACGCCGGGGCGGAGCAATCCGGACGGGTCCGCAGGACAGGGACAATGGTTTCCCCTCGCAGTGACAGCGCGCTTGACCGGGCAGGCGGCAATTTCCTGCGCGCGCGCAACAGACCGGTAGATGGGATGATGCCATGAACGAAACGTCTGAATTCTCCGATATGCTGCCCTCATCGTCCCCTGCGGCGGTCACACCGGCACGGGGTCGGGACCCCGGCGGGGACGGGGAGACCGGCGCCAGCCTGGCGACATCTCCGGCCCGTTTCATGAACCGGGAGCTTTCCTGGCTGCAGTTCAATCGCCGGGTACTTGAAGAGGCGATGAACGAGACCCATCCGCTGCTGGAACGCATCCGCTTCCTGTCGATTTCCGCCAACAACCTCGACGAGTTCTTCATGGTGCGCGTGGCCGGTCTGCGCGGCCAGCACCGGGCCGAGGTCAGGAACCTGTCCGACGACGGTCTGACCCCGTCCGAACAGCTTCAGAAGATCAGCGAGGCCGTTCGCGAGCTGCAGGCCTCGCAGCAGGAGATCTGGGGCGAGTTGCGCCACGAGATCGTCGACAAGGGGATCGAGATCCTCAAGGGCGATACGCTGGATGACGACGACCTGGCCTGGCTGAAGGACTATTTTCTTGCCTATGTGTTTCCGGTCCTGACGCCGCTTGCCATCGATCCGGCGCATCCGTTTCCGTTCATTCCCAATCTGGGTTTTTCGATCGTGTTCGAGCTGGCGCCCACGGCCGGCGGACGCGGCATGATCGCGCTGCTCAGAATTCCCAACCAGGTCGACCGTTTCGTCCAGTTGCCCGTCAGTGGCGGCAGCACCGCCCGGTTCATCGCGATCGAACGGGTCGTCAGCCTGTTCATCGGGCGGCTGTTCCCGGGATACCAGATCCGCGGCAAGGGTGCGTTCCGGGTGATCCGTGACAGCGACCTTGAAATCGAGGAAGAAGCGGAAGATCTGGTGCGGCTTTTCGAAAGCGCACTGAAACGGCGCCGCCGCGGTTCCGTGATCCGCCTGGAAATCCAGGACACGACTCCTCCGGCCCTGCGCGACTTCGTGGCCGGGGCCCTGCAGGTGAGCGAGAACGAGATCTTTCTGGCCAATGGCCTGCTGGCGCTGAACAACCTGTCGCAGATCGTCGATCTGGAACGGCCGGACCTGAAATTCGAGCCCTATACGGCCCGCTTCCCGGAGCGCATTCGCGAACATGGCGGCGATTGCCTGGCGGCGATCCACCAGAAGGACATCATCGTCCATCATCCCTATGAGTCCTTCGACGTGGTCGTGCAGTATCTGCGCCAGGCCGCGCGCGATCCGGATGTCGTTGCCATCAAGCAGACGCTCTACCGCACGTCAAACAACAGCCCCATCGTCAAGGCGCTGGCCGAGGCGGCCGAGGCCGGAAAGTCGGTCACCGCGCTGGTGGAACTGAAGGCGCGTTTCGACGAGGAGGCCAATATCAAATGGGCGCGCGATCTGGAACGCGCCGGTGTGCAGGTTGTCTTCGGTTTCATCGAACTGAAGACCCACTCGAAACTCTCCATGGTCATCAAGCGCGAGCAGGGCCAGCTCAAGACCTACTGCCATATCGGGACCGGCAACTATCACCCGATCACCGCACGGATCTACGAGGACCTGTCCTTCTTCACCGACGATCCGGGCATCGCGGAAGATGCGGCCCGTGTCTTCAACTACATCACCGGATATGCGGAGCCGGCCGAACTCAACAATCTGGTTGTTTCGCCGGTCAACCTGCGCCGGCGCATGCTGGAACTGACCGAGGCCGAGATCGGCCACGCGAAGGCCGGCAGACCGGCGCAGATCTGGATGAAGATGAATTCCCTTGTGGACTCGGAGATCATCGACGCGCTCTACCGGGCCAGTCAGGCCGGCGTGCAGATCGATCTCATCATCCGCGGTATCTGCTGCCTGCGTCCCGGCATCAACGGACTGTCGGAAAACATCCGGGTCAAGTCCATCGTCGGGCGGTTCCTGGAACATTCGCGGATCTACTGCTTCGGCAACGGGGAGGGCCTGCCGTCCCCGAAGGCCCATGTCTATATCGGCTCGGCAGATCTCATGCCGCGCAACATCGATCGCCGCGTCGAGGTTCTGGCGCCCCTGCTGACACCGACCGTGCACGAGCAGGTGCTGGACCAGATCATGGTCGCCAATCTCAAGGACAATCAGCAAAGCTGGCGGATCCTTTCCGATGGCAGCCATGAGCGGATTCAGCCCGGAGCGAATGAGGAACCCTTCAACGCCCACCGGTATTTCATGACCAATCCGTCCCTGTCGGGACGTGGCAAGTCCCTGAAGAGCGATCGGCCCAAGCCGTTCCTGAAACGGCAAAAACGAGGTTAGCATGACACGCCAGTTCAAGCCGGCCCGCGGCCGTCTCAACGGCTCCGGTCCGGTTGCCGTTGTGGACATCGGGTCGAACTCGGTGCGTCTCGTGATCTACGAGCGCCTTGCCCGCACGCCCACCATGCTCTTCAACGAGAAACTGCTTGCCGGGCTTGGCCGGGGCGTCGCGGCGACCGGCCGCATGGCGGAGGATTCGGTCAACCTGGCGCTGGGCGAGCTGGCGCGGTTCAAGGCACTGATCGAACACACCGGCTGCAAGGAACTCCATATCGTCGCAACCGCCGCCGCACGCGATTCCGAAAACGGCCCGGCCTTCGTCCGCAAGGTGGAAACGTTTCTGGAGGCGCCTGTCCGCATTCTGGACGGCAGCGAGGAAGCCTATTATTCGGCTCTCGGGGTGATCGCCGGATTCTGGCAACCGCGCGGCATCGTCGGCGACATGGGCGGCGGCAGTCTCGAGCTGGTGGAAATCTCGCAGGGCGTGCCCGGGGTCGGCGCCACTTTCCCTCTCGGCGGACTGCGCCTTTCCGAAGAGGCGGACGGCAAGCTCGCCAAGGCGGGAAAAATCGCCGAAGAGGCGCTCCGGGGCTATGACTGGCCCGACCTTGCTCCGGGAGAGCGGACATTCTACGCCGTGGGCGGCACGTGGCGCTCCCTGGGTCGTCTCCATCTGATCCAGAATAATTACCCCTTGCACGTGATGCATAACTACGAAATCAACGCCGAGGAGGCGATCGAGTTCTGCCGGAAGATCGCGGTGCCCAATCTCGAGGGCGTCGAAAAGTCGGACGTCGTCTCCAAGCAGCGTCGCCCGCTGGTGCCCGTCGGGGCCGTGGTTCTGGAACAGGTTCTGACCGCCATGAAGGCCGAGCGCCTCGTGTTTTCCGCAACCGGCGTTCGCGAGGGGCTGCTGCACGAAAAACTGCCGCCGGAGATGCAGGCCCACGATCCGGTCATCGAGGCATCCCGGGAACTCTGCATCCTGCGGTCCCGCTCACCGGACCACGCCGAGGAACTCATCGCGTGGACCGATGCCCTGTTCAGGGAACTGGAGATCGAGGAAACCGCCAACGAGACCCGGCTGCGGCATGCGGCCTGTCTCCTGTCGGATATCGGCTGGCGGGCGCATCCGGACTACCGGGGGGAGCAGAGCCTCAACATCATTTCCAACGCATCCTTCGTCGGTCTCGATCACGCCAGCCGCGCCTATCTTTCGGCGGCCGTGTTCTATCGGCACGAAGGGTTGCGGGAAGGGGCCCTGTCGCCTGTCGTCCTGCATCTTTTCACCGACCGGCTGCGTATCCGGGCCAAGGTGCTGGGCGCTGCCTTGCGTGTCGCCTCGTTGCTGAGCGCCTCAATGGCGGGCCTTTTACCGAAGGTCGGTCTCGAGAAGACGAAAGACGGTCTGACGCTGAATCTGGGAACGGATCTCGCCATGCTCGACGGAGAGCGCCTGCGCAAGCGGGTCAATCAGCTCGGCAAGACGGTCGACACGGCGGTATCGGTGCGTTCCGGCTGACCGGACCGGTGCCTACTCCGCCGCCACTGTTTCCAGGTCTTCCTGGGGCGGCTGGTCGAGCGCCACGATCTGCTTGTTCCGGAAGGCGAGCGCGACTTCGCCGTGCTTGAGCTTCAGCGCGGTTTCCCCGAAGAGTTCCCGGCGCCAGCCCCTCATTGCGGCAACATCGGCATCGTCGTCTGCGGCGATCTTTTCAAGATCGTCGACCGTGGCGATCACCTTCGCCGCAACGCCGTTGGCTTCGCTCACAAGTTTCAGCAGAACTTTCAGCAGATCAACCGCCGCCGCTGATCCGTCCGGCGCCTGTCGGCCCTTCGGCAGCCTGGGCAGCTTGTCCCTGGGCAGATCCAGCGCGCGTTTCACCGCCTTGAGAATGTCGTCGGCGGATTTGGAGCGTTCGAACCCGCGCGGAATGGTTCGCAGCCGTCCGAGCGCTTCGCTGTCCTGCGGCTGCTGGGCGGCGAGTTCATAGATGGCGTCGTCCTTGATCACCCGGCTTCTGGGAACGTTGCGCGCCTGCGCTTCCGTCTCACGCCAGGCGGCGACTTCCATCATCACGGCCAGTTCGATCGGCTTGCGCACCCGCAGCTTCAACCGTTTCCAGGCCTGTTCGGGATCCGTGCGGTAGGTGCCCACGGAGGTCAGGACCTCCATCTCGTCCTGAACCCAATGGCTGCGGTTCTGCTCGGCAAGATTGGCCTTCAGGAACTGATAGGCATCGCGCAGATGGGTGACATCGGCGAGCGCGTAATCGAGCTGCTTGGTCGTCAGCGGCCGCCGCGCCCAGTCGGTGAAGCGGGACGACTTGTCGATCTGGGCACCGGTGACCTTGTAGACCAGTTGATCGTAGGAAATGGAATCACCGAAGCCGCACACCATCGCCGCGACCTGGGTGTCGAACAGCGGTGCGGGAATCAGCCCGCCCAGATGATAGACGATTTCGATATCCTGGCGCGCGGCGTGAAACACCTTTGTCACACTGTCGTCGCGCATGAGGTCGAAAAAGGGTTCCAGATCGAGCCCTTCGGCGAGGGCGTCGACGATGAAGGCCAGATCCGGCCCGGCCATCTGAATCACGCACAGCTTGGGCCAGAAAGTGGTTTCACGGAGAAATTCCGTGTCCACTGTCACATAGTCGTTGGCTGCAAGGCGCTGACAGGCAGCGGCGAGGTCTTTTGTTTTTGTAATCACATGCATGGTGACCGAGAGCTATACCCGAGTTCTGCCGCTTTGTCGCCACGAAATGGTAAAAAATCCGTCCGGGAACCCTTGAAAAGGCGCAATATGTGCGCCTATGTTGAGCTGGCAGGCTGACGGCACGCGGATTCGAAACGGGGAGAGCATATGCGCAGGATTTTGGTGGTGAATTCGAAGGGCGGATGCGGCAAGACCACGATCGCCACGAATCTTGCGGTGGCCTTCGCGGTTCGGGGGGACGACGTTGCGCTGGCGGATGCGGACCGTCAGAAGTCCAGTCTGTCGTGGGTCAGGCGCCGGCCGGAAAATCTTGCAAGGATCGAGGGCCTCAACTGGAGCAAGGAAGAGGCGATCGGCGACAGGGACAGGAAGCTGGACGCCATCGTGATCGACGGCCCGGGCGGGCTGCGGTCGGAGCTCGCCAGGAACCTCATTGCCGAAGCCACCGACATCGTCGTGCCGGTCCTGGCCTCCGCCTTCGACTGGGACGCGACGCTGAAATTCCTGGACGGGATTTCCGACATCAAGCGCGTCCGCAAGGGCAAGGCGGATATTTTCGTGGTCGCCAACCGGATCAACCGCCGCTCGACCCAGGTGAGTGATCTGGAAAAGACACTCGCCAGGAAAGGCTATCCCGTGCTCGCCCGGATTTCCGATCGGGTGGCCTACGCCCGCCATGCTGCGGCGGGCTCCGGCGTGTTCGATTATTCCGACGCACGTGCCCACGAGGTCCGCGGCCAGTGGCATCCCTTGCTGCAGGCCGTGGAGGCCTGAAACCGACACCCGCCGGTCGGCAATGCAAACAAGGGGACCGGCAAGCGCTGCACAAGCCTCTCCCTTGACTTTCGCCGCGCAACATGGCTTTTGCAGCCGGACACGGCCTGCCTCTGGCGGGCCGTAATGGTTTTCCATGGAAAAACAAGAACTGTCGAGGAACGAGAATGCACCCCTACCGTAGCCACACTTGCGGTGATCTCCGTCTGTCCGATGAGGGAGAGACCATCCGTCTTTCCGGCTGGGTCCACAGGGTCCGAGATCATGGCGGGGTGCTCTTCATCGATCTGCGCGACCATTACGGCGTGACCCAATGTGTGGTCGATCCGGATTCAGCCGCTTTCAAGCTGGCCGAATCCGTGCGCTCGGAATGGTGTATCCGCATCGACGGGAACGTGAAGAAGCGGTCGGAAGAAACCGTCAATCCGGATCTGCCGACCGGCGGGATCGAGGTCTTCATCCGTGAGCTGGAAGTGCTCGGGGCTGCCCGGGAACTGCCGCTGCCGGTTTTCGGTGATCAGGAGTATCCGGAAGAAGTCCGCCTGAAATACCGCTTCCTGGACCTGCGCCGCGAGAAGCTGCACGAAAACATGATCCTGCGGTCCAATGTGGTGCGCGACCTGCGCGACCGCATGTGGGACATCGGCTTCAACGAATTCCAGACACCGATCATCACCGCGTCCTCACCGGAAGGCGCCCGTGACTTTCTGGTGCCCTCCCGGCTGCATCCGGGCAAATTCTACGCGCTTCCGCAGGCGCCGCAGCAGTTCAAGCAGCTGCTGATGGTTTCCGGTTTCGACCGGTATTTCCAGATCGCACCATGCTTCCGCGACGAGGACCCGCGTGCCGACCGTTCTCCGACGGATTTCTACCAGCTCGACATGGAAATGTCCTTCGTTACCCAGCAGGACGTGTTCGACACCATCGAACCGGTGATTGCCGGCTGTTTCGAGCGCTTCGGCAAGGGCCGTCCGGTCAACCGCAACTGGCCGCAGATTTCCTACAAGGATTCGGCACTCTGGTACGGAACCGACAAGCCGGACCTGCGCAACCCGATCAGGATGCAGATCGTCTCCGAGCATTTCGCCGGATCCGGTTTTGCCATCTTCGCAAATCTTCTGGAGCAGCCGGGCACGGAAATCCGTGCGATTCCTGCGCCCAAGGGCGGCAGCCGCAAGTTCTGCGACCGGATGAACAAGTTTGCCCAGGAACAGGGCCTGCCGGGCATGGGCTATATTTTCTGGCGCAAGGCGGAAGACGGTTCCACGGAAGCCGCCGGTCCGCTCGCCAAGAATATCGGTCCGGAACGCACCGAGGCCATCCGTGTGCAGCTCGGTCTCGAGTCCGGCGATGCGGCCTTTTTCCTTGCCGGCAAGCCGAAGCAGTTCGAACCGGTGGCGGCCAAGGCCCGGGTGATCATCGGCGAGGAACTCGGCCACACCGACAAGGATCGCTTCGAATTCGCCTGGGTCGTCGACTTCCCGATCTACGAGCGCGACGAGGAAACCGGCGAGATCGACTTCGAGCACAACCCGTTCTCCATGCCGCAGGGCGGAATGGAAGCGCTGGAAGGGGATCCGCTCGAGGTTCTCGGCTATCAGTACGATCTGGCCTGCAACGGTCATGAGCTGCTGTCCGGCGCCATCCGGAACCACAAGCCGGAAATCATGTACAAGGCCTTCGAGATCGCCGGCTATCCGGCCGAGGAAGTCGACAAGCGGTTCGGCGGCATGGTCAATGCGTTCCAGTACGGCGCTCCGCCGCACGGCGGTTGCGCGGCCGGCATCGACCGTATGGTCATGCTGCTGGCGGACGAGGCCAATATTCGCGAGGTCATGCTCTTCCCGATGAACCAGAAGGCGGAAGACCTGATGATGGGAGCGCCCGGCGACGTGACGCCCGCCCAGCTTCGCGACCTGCACCTGCGTCTGAACCTGCCGGAAGACTGACTGGGGACTGACCGGGGTCCACTTGCGGCCAGGCATGAAATGGGAGTACCTCTCTTGCAGAGGGCTTAGAGGCCGGCTCCGCTGGCCTCCCGCATTTCGGGTTCGGTAACTTACGGAAAGGCAGTGCCTCGTGTTTAACCCTGCGAAATGGCAGGTCTGGGAAGATCCGGACGGAACCGTCCAGCTCGTCAAACGGCTGCTCAGCGAGAATATCCGGTCCTATATCCCGCGCTACATCCTTGCGTTCGTGTTCATGGGGGTGGTCGCTGCCACGACTGCGGCCAGCGCCTGGATCATGAAAGACGTCATCAACGAGGTCTTCATCAATCGCGACAAGATGATGATCTACGCGATTGCCGGTGCGGTGATTCTCATCTTCACGCTGAAGGGGTTTTCAACCTACGGCCAGATGGTGGTTCTGTCCCGGGTCGGCAATTCCATTGTCGCCGACCTGCAGAACCGGCTCTTCAGGCGCATGACCGAGCAGGACCAGGCCTATTTCGACCGCATGTCCCTGCCGGAACTGTCGATCCGGGTGAACACCGGCGCCGGCAGTGCCCGCTCCGTCATCGAGATGCTCGTGCTGACGCTCGGGCGGGACGTGCTGACGCTCATCGGTCTGGTGGGCGTAATGGTCGTCCAGGATCCGCTGATGAGCTTTCTGGCCCTGTTGATCATGCCGCCGGCGGTCATCGGCGTCAGCATTCTGGTCAGGCGGGTCAAGACCTACGCCAAGCGCCAGGTGGTTTCCAACGCCAAGATCGGCGCGACCATGCAGGAAACGGTCCTTGGTATCCGCATCGTCAAGGCGTTCGGCATGGAGCCGGCGATGCAGCGGCGCATGGATGCCTCCGTTTCCCAGGTGCGGCACCAGTCGAACAAGATCGCGTCCCTGACAGCCCGGACCTCGCCGCTGATGGAAACGCTCGGCGGCTTCGCCATCGCGCTTGTCATCTTCTACGGCGGATACTCGGTCGTTGAACTTGACAAGGATCCGGGAGCGTTTTTCGCCTTCATCACGGCCTTGCTGCTTGCCTACGATCCGGCACGGCGTCTTGCCCGGCTGAATGTCAACCTGAACAAGGCGATAGTCGGCGTGCGGCTCATGTATGAGCTGATGGATGAGGCGCCGGATCTGATACTGCGCGAGGACGCTCCGGACCTGCAGGTCACCAACGGCGAGGTTGCCCTCAAGGATGTGCATTTCTCCTATGGCGAGGGGGCTGCGCTGCGAGGGCTTTCGCTGGTCGCCGAAGGTGGCAGGACAACCGCGCTGGTGGGAGCCTCAGGGGCCGGAAAATCCACCGTTTTCGCGCTGATCGAACGGTTCTACGATGCTCAGAAGGGCGAAATTCTCATAGACGGTCAGCCGGTCAGGGATGTCTCTCTGGAATCATTGCGCCGCAACATCGCCTATGTCGGCCAGGAGTCCTATCTCTTCAACATGAGCATCCGCGACAACATCGCGGTCGGAAAGCCTGGCGCCAGTCAGAGCGAAATCGAGGCCGCGGCTCAGGCTGCCAATGCCCATGACTTCATTCTGGCGCTGCCGAACGGATATGACACGGCAGCCGGCGAGGGGGGAGGACGTCTGTCGGGCGGCCAGCGTCAGCGCGTGGCAATTGCGCGAGCCATGCTGCGCGATGCGCCGATCCTGCTTCTCGACGAGGCGACGTCCGCACTGGACGCGGAATCGGAAGCCAAGATCCAGACGGCACTGGAAACCCTGATGGCCGGCCGGACGACGCTGGTCATCGCGCACCGCCTGAGCACCGTGCGCCATGCCCACAGGATCCACGTACTGGATCAGGGGCGGGTGATTGAAAGCGGAACCCATGACGAACTGTTCGAGCACGACGGCATCTATCGCCGTCTTTGCGAGTTGCAGTTTCAGAACCGGGTCGAAGCGGCCGAATAACTGGTCTCACATGGAAAATCGCAAAATGCCCGGATCGTTTTCATCCGGGCATTTTCTTGTGCAACGCTCGAGCCGGAACGTTACCGGTCGTTTGCCGCTATGGTGACGGACAGGATCTGCGGGATCATGTGCGGGGCGAGCATTGCGGTTCCCATGATCTGCGCCATGGGGACCGGCACGCCCGGTGCGGCGTTGATCTCCAGGGAACCCGGAGTGGTCAGATACTGCGTGACCGCCTGTTGCACCTTGTCCTGCAATTCCTGATTCTGCAGCATGCCGAGCATCATCGGCAGGCTTCCGGTCAGGCGTTCCACATAGACAGGTGTCTCGACACCCGCTTTCTGCGCCTCTGCGTCGAGGACGCGGCCGGTGAGCGAGTCGTCATCCAGCCGGATGCCGATGGACTGCACGGTGATTGTCTGCAGGGTGGCCATGGCCTGCTGTGGCTTGTCGGAGTTCTGATTGAGCTGCTCGATCACCTCACGGGTCACGCCGCCAAGGGAAAACGACAGTGACAGGCTGGCCGCATCCTGGGCATCGACCTTCAGCTCCGGAACGGTGAGCGTTGCGGTCTCGGGATCCCATTTGCCCGAAGCGGAAAGATCGACTGTCAGCGTCTTGTAGCCCAGCTCGCTGAGCGATTTGGTTTCCTTGGTTTCAAGCTTGTCGACATCGATCCTGGCTCCGGAGACAGAAAAACTGCCTGCCGTCGGCAGGTCGCCGTCCATGCCGTCGATCGACGAGGTGATTTTCGCGATATCGGCGATCTGGCCGTCTTCGCCTCGTATCAGGACGCCGTTGATTTCAAGCGTGCTGTAGCCCGGATTGACGGGAGCCTTGTCCGCTTTGACTTCCTCGGCCGATGGCAGCAGCAGGCCGGTTGCCTTGAGGCTGTTCAGGGTCATGCCACCGTCGTCGGCAGCAAGTTCCAGGTTTTCCATGGCGAGGCCGCTGAGCTTGAGGCGCCCGTTGTCCTGTACGGTGCCGTCAATCAGCTGCGTGGTGCCGATGGTGACCTTGGCATCGTCCTTCTCGTCATTGGTGATGACCAGATCCCGGATCGTTACGGTATCCGCGGATGTGTCGATAGAGCCGTAGCTCTCAACGGTTCCTTCTTCCGAGTCCAGAAGGGTCAGAAAGGTGTCGGCAACATCGTTGCCGCTCGGATCAAATGCCAGGGCCGGCAGGCCCGGAAGGGTGAAAAGGCTGATGGCAAGACCGGCGGCAAGCCGGGGGGAGTGAAAAAACATCATGAAATCTCCAGCAATCGACGGGAAGCGCCGTTTCAGGTCACGCCCGCATAAACTATGACGGTATGGCCCAAGTTCCAATGCGGAGCAAGATGAAAGCGGGAGCTTGCCCGGGACGGTCCTGCGTGCCTGCCTCGGAGCCGATGGACATGGCCCGCGGCGGATCGCACACCGTCCGAAAGCGGCTGCACCGGGAAGGCGGGGGCTTTCGAACCGGTCCCCTTTGCCGCCTACCCGTCGGCCTTTTCCGGAAAGGTGGCGTTGGCTCGTTCCACATCTTCCATGCTCGGCAGGCTGGCTTCGTTGCCCAGATGCTGGATGGCGTGGGCGGAGGCGCCGCGGGCGAATCTGAAATGCCTGTCCCAGCTGTGTTCCGGCCAGTGCAGGTAGGAGGCGATATAGGCCCCGTGAAACACGTCGCCCGCACCGTTGGAGTCCACGACCTTTTCGGGCGGCACGGCAAGGGCAGGCAGGACCTTGTCCGGGCCGCCGGCTTCATACCAGACCATGCCGTGTTCGCCGAGGGTCACGGCGCCCACCGGGCAGTTCTTCGCGCGCAGGTAGCTCAGCGTTTCGCCGGTCGTTTTGCCGAGCTGCTCGCAGAAGCGTTCCGAGACCACCGCGATGTCGATATGGTTGAGCAACTCGTCGGTATTCTCCCGGACCGCCCCGCCGTCGAGCGACGTCAGTGTGCCCTGGTTCCGGCAGGTTTCCGCGTAGTACAGCGCCGCATCCGGCATGTGTCCGTCGAGATGAAGCGCTTTCATGCCGGCAATGGTCAGGGGCGGAAAGGGGTGGAGAAAGTCATTGTCGCGGCAGCGCACGATCGCCCGCTTGCCCCCCTGCGGCATGATGAAAGAGAGGGAGGATTGCCGGACCTTGCGGCCGTGAACGGAGATGCCGTAGGCCGCCGCCATGTCGAGGAACATGCGTGCCAGCCAGTCATCTGCCTGGGAACACAGGAGATCCGGCTTGCCGCCGAGCTTGGCGCAGCAGAACGCCGCAGTCACCGCGTTGCCGCCGAAGCTGATGGCATAGTCCTTGGCGATCGTCTTTTCATCGCCGGTCGGGAGGCGATCGGTCAGAAAGGTTACGTCGATATAGGCCTGGCCGATAAACAATGCCTGCATGGAGGTCTCCCTGGGTCGAGTTCGCGTTCTTCCGGACGCGGACAGGATGCTCGTCTGTTGGTTTCACGACACCCGCTGCGGTGTCGTCGCGACAGTCTAGCCACTGGCAAATCCGGTGTCAGGAGCACTCGGCGAATACGCCTGCCTGTCTTTCCTGCGCACATTCCGGACAGGCCGGTTTTCCGGTCCCGCCGCCAGTCGGCGAACTGTTGCCGCAACCTAGCCGGATTGCCGGGCAGGCGGCTTTGATCTGGATGAAACGCCCGCATATTCAGTCCTTGTTTACCCAGATCGGCGATTGTCGAAAGGAGTTATTCACAAACAGGCATGCGTTTTGTCCTTCCGCTATATCGGGTTCGCAAAGACGGTCATGGTTGCCCTTCTGCTGGCGACCACGCCCCTGTTTGCAATCAATATAATCCTGAACCAATACGCGGAGCGGCGCGCCATCACCGAGATGGAGGCCATGGGCAATGTCTCCGTCCACCGGGCGGAAGAGGCCATCAGCACCACTGTCTCGCTGCTGCAGAGGCTCGACCGGGACGATGTCCAGACCTGCAGCGCCGAAGACCGGGTCATCTTCGAAAAGCAGATTGTCGAGCATGGCATGATCGATGCCATCGGCCTTGCCGACGCTTCCGGGCAGCGCATGTGCATCATTCCGGACCGGGATCTGGCCGGAAAGATCATCCTGCCGCCTATTCGCGCGGATGGCCCGCTTGTCGGTATCGGCATGCTCGAGCGCAGCTTCCTCGGCGCCCATGCGGCGGTGATCAGCTGGGACCTCAAGAACCAGACCCGGCTGTTCGCGGAAGTCACGCCTGCGGTGATTGCAATGGATCCGGGACCGGAATACCTGCGATCCTACAGACGGACCGAACTGCGCCTGGGAAACAACCTGCTCTGGTACAGCGTCGGCGGCTATAATTCCGTTGACTCCGATCCCGAAGCGATGCTGTCCGTGGAAACGGCTTCCGAGCTTTACCCGCTCGTTGCAACGGTGACCGCGCCCGCTTCATCCGCCAGACAGGCCGTGCAGGATCTC
Organism: Labrenzia sp. 011; assembly: GCF_003075075.1. Lineage (GTDB taxonomy): Bacteria > Pseudomonadota > Alphaproteobacteria > Rhizobiales > Stappiaceae > Roseibium. The sequence goes on from NZ_QCYM01000001.1 coordinate 215,040, forward strand.
AAGGTGCTGGCCGCCGCCGCCTGCGCCGGCATTGCCCTGCTGTTCGTCGCCATCGGCGTCTGGTTCTCCTGGCGGCCCGAGAGCGAGGCGAATGACGAGTTCGCGGCGGCGATCCGCAACGGCGAGTTCATACCCTTTTATCAGCCGGTCATGGACATCGAGAGCCATCGTCTGCGCGGCTGTGAGGTCCTGATGCGCTGGCGGCGCCAGAACGGCGTGATCGTCTCACCGGGCCAGTTCATGGCCTATGCGGAAAACAACGACCATATCTTCGAAATGACCCGGCACATGATGCGCGTGGCGGTGGAGGAAGTCGGCGAGCTTTACGGCGACAATCCCGATCTGAAGCTGTCGATAAACCTCTTCGCCGGCCACTTCCGGGATCGGGAGATCGTGTCGGATATCAAGGCGATATTCGAAAAATCCAGAATCTCCTATCAGCAGATCGTCGTCGAGGTGACGGAACGCCATCCGCTGGAGGACATGGAGCTGGCCCGCAAGATCATTGCCGAACTCCAGGCGCTCGGTGTGCGTGTCGCGCTCGACGACGTGGGAACCGGCCACGGCGGCATGGCCTATCTGCAGAAGCTCGGTGTCGACATCATCAAGATCGACAAGATGTTCATCGATACGATCAGCTCGGACGACAGCTCCACCACGATTGTCGATTCCATGGTCGAGCTGGCCGACAATCTGGGCATGGGCATCATTGCCGAAGGTGTCGAGATGGAAGAGCAGATCGAACGGCTCCTGGAACTCGGCGTGACAGCGGCGCAGGGATATTTCTTCGCGCAGCCCATGCCGGCAGGCGAATTCATCGAATTTGCCGAACGCACCGAACTCGAGGCACGCGAGCGCGACCGCATGGCGGCAGAAGCCGCAGCGGCCGAGAGGGCGGCCTCCGAGGCCGACGTCAAGGGGGCTGCGGCCTGATCATCGCGGGCGGGCCGTCCGGGTATTCTTCAAGCGCTACCTGCTGCATTTTCCGAAGGCGGGATCCGGTCGTGCGACTTGCGCGGGCGCTGCCCGAATGCGGCGGGTCCGGTTCTGAGGGCCGCCGGAAGCCGCTGCGAAGCGCGGCTGTGCCGCGAAGCTTCCCCCCGGACGGGAAGCGAAAACGCCCCGTCTCCCCGATCCCGACCTGATCGGCCTGCGCCCGGCGGGCGTGCATAAAATTTTTGCTGCAATGCGGAATAACTTCCCTTGTCTGTACCGGCCGGACGGTTTATATGCGTTCAAATCTGTACTGACTGGACGGTAAATAAATGACAGTTCGAAACGCCCGGAAATCACAGGATTCCAAGTCCGGAATCCTGAAGGCGGCCCTGGAGGTCATCAAGAGGTCCGGCGCACCGAGTTTCACGATCGATGCGGTTGCCGAGGAAAGCGGGTTTTCCAAGGGCGGCGTCCTGTACAATTTTCCGACCAAGGATGCCCTGATCACCGGGATGGTCGAGTATCTTGCCGGTCAGTTCGAGGCGGAGATCGTCGCGGCGCGGGCCAGGCACCGGACGTCGGTCTCTCCGACACTCAGCGCCATGATTGATGTCACGGAAGGCTGGCTGAGCGAGCACAGGGATGTGGCGCAGGCCATGCGGGCAACGACGGCCGACCGCCCCGAACTCAGCAAACCCTTTCTGGAAGCCAAGATGCGGCTGAAGGAAGCGATCGCCGCCGAAACAGCCGAAACCGGCAAGGCCTGCGCCATCTGGGCCAGCCTGGAGGGATTGCATTTCTCCGAAGCCCATTGTGTTGCGATTTTCTCCGACGAAGAGCGTCTGGAAGTTTTCAAGGAACTTCGCAAGCGCCTGCAGGAAAACAAGAACTAGGATCGATCACCGATGACCGCCATTCGCAAAGTTTCCTTTGGCCGCCTGGCCGCGCTTCTGTTCGCCGCCGGATTCCTGTCCGCCTGTCAGGATGATGTTCTCGACCCCGTCGCAAAGGCCGAGGCGGAACTGCATGCCGCGCCGCGGCCGGCGAAAATCTTCACCGTGACCGATCAGGTCGGGTTGCTGGAGCGCCGCTTTGCCGGCCGGGTGGCCGCCGTCCAGACGGTCGACCTGTCCTTCCAGGTGCCCGGAAAGATCGTCCAGCTTCCGGTTCTGGAAAGTCAGCGCGTCAAGGAAGGCGAGCTGATCGCCAAGCTGGATACCACCGATTTCGACCGCGCCGTCCGCGAAGCCACCTTTCGCTCGGAGCAGGCCAAGCGGGAACTCGACAGGCTGGAAACCCTGCACAAGCGCTCGATCATTTCCCAGTCGGCCTATGACGAGCAGAAGAACATCTACGACCTTGCGGTGGAGGAGCTGAAGGAAGCCAAGCAGAATCTTGACTACACCGAATTGCGCGCGCCCTTCGACGGGATCGTCTCCGTGAGGCTGGTCGACAATTTCACGACGGTCAGCGTCGGAACGCCGGTGGTCCAGATTCATGACGTTTCCGAAGTGCATGTGGACATCAACGTCGCCGAAGCCCTCTTCGCCCGTGTGACGGAACAGGATGTGGCCTCCATCGAGGCGACTTTCGCCGCCTTCGGCGACAAGCGGTTTCCGCTGACCTATCGGGAGCATTCCAGCCAGGTGGACGAGGTCACCCAGACCTACCGGGTCACGCTGGCGATGCCCAAGGCCGGCGCCGAGCAACTGTCTCCCGGCATGACCGCATCCGTCTTCGTCAGATTCTCTCCCAAGGGGCTGAAACTCGGCGAACAATTGCTGGTGCCCTCCGATGCCGTCGCGGTTGACGGGGACGGCAATGCCTTTGTCTGGAAACTCGACGAAGCGACCGGGGTTGTCTCCAAGCAGCCGGTCGAAATCGGAACGGTGATGGGGGACTACATCCCGGTCAGTTCCGGCCTGAAAAAGGGCGACGAAATCGTTTCGGCGGGCGTTGCCTATCTCAGCGACGGCCAGGTCGTGCGCCGTCTGCACTGATCCCGTACGGACAGGAAAAGGATCAGAAAATTGGATATTGCACGTTACTCCATCCAGAAGCCGGTCAACACGTGGATGATCGTCATCATGGCGCTTCTGGGCGGCCTGTGGGGGCTCACCACGGTGGGCCGCCTCGAAGACCCGGCCTTCACCATCAAGCAGGCGCAGGTCATCACCAGCTATCCCGGCGCAACGGCTGCCGAAGTGGAAAACGAGGTCACCGAGAACCTTGAGACCGCGATCCAGCAGATGCCGCAGCTCGACCTGATCACCTCCGTCTCCGAACCGGGACTGTCGCGGATCAGCGTGGAGATCAAGCCGACCTATGACGGCACCGAATTGCCCCAGGTCTGGGACGAATTGCGGCGCAAGGTGTCCGACGAGGTGCGCAATCTGCCCACGGGCGTGGGCACGCCGCTGGTCTATGACGACTTCGGCGATGTCTACGGTCTCTTCTACGCCTTCACGGCGGAGGGCTACACCAACCGGGAAATCCGGGAGACGGTGAAGCGGATCCGCCGGGAGCTGCTCACGGTGCAGGGTGTCGGCAAGGTGGAGATCGCCGGCGAACCGGAAGATGTCATCTATCTGAACGTCGATCATGACAAGATGTCCGGCCTCGGCATTTCCAACAGCGACCTGATCGGCGTTCTGGATGCGGAAAACCGTATTCAGACCAACGGGTCCGCGGTTTCCGGACAGAAGCGCATCCGGCTGATGACCGCATCCGCCTTCGACGATTTCCGCAGCATTCAGGACCTGGTCATCGGCCGGCCCGGTTCCACCGCCATGATCCGCCTGTCCGACATTGCCACGCTGGAACTGGGCGAACCGGAGCGCCCGAGCCGGCTGATCCGGCACGACGGCCATGAGGCGGTGACGATCGGTGTCTCCCAGGTGGATGGAACCAATATCGTCGAGGTGGGCGACCGGGTCGTGCAGAAGCTTGCCGCGATCGAGGAACAGCTTCCCGTCGGCATGCAGATCCATCCGATCTACGAGCAGAATGTGGTCGTCAACGACAGTGTCAACGGCTTCATCCTGAATCTCGCCGCCTCGGTGGTGATCGTGATCGCGGTGCTGGCCCTGTTCATGGGCTGGCGTGCCGCCATGGTGGTGGGCACGGTGCTGCTGCTTACCGTCATGGCGACGGTTCTCTTCATGCGGATCTTCGAGATCGAGATGGAGCGCATCTCCCTCGGCGCGCTGATCATCGCCATGGGCATGCTGGTGGACAATGCCATCGTGGTGGCCGAAGGCATGATGATCAACATGCAGCGCGGCCAGAAGGCCATCGACGCCGCCAGCAAGGTGGTGGCGCAGACCATGTGGCCGCTTCTGGGCGCCACGGTCATCGGCATCATGGCCTTTTCCGGTATCGGCCTGTCGCCCGACGCAACCGGGGAGTTCCTGTTCTCCCTCTTCGCGGTGATCGGGATCTCGCTGCTGCTGTCCTGGGTCTTCGCGATCACCGTCACGCCGCTGTTCGGCAAGTATTTCTTCCGCACCGCCACGGGAAATCTGGACGATCACGATCCCTACAAGGGCTTTCTCTATGCCCTTTACCGGAGCTTTCTCGTCGGCGCGCTGCATGCGCGCCTGCTGACGGTCCTGGTGCTGATCGGCATCACCGTTGCCTGCGTCATGGCGTTCGGCAATGTGAAGCAGGCGTTCTTCCCGGACAGCAACACGCCGATCTTCTATGTCCACTACTGGGCGCCGCAGGGCACGGATATCCGTGTCACCGAGGCAGATCTCAAGGAAATGGAAAAGATCGTCCTGGCCGACGAGCGCGTCGAGAACGTGACGTCCTTCGCCGGCGGCGGGGCAACGCGCTTCATGCTGACCTATGCGCCGGAGGATGCGAACCCGGCCTACGGACACATGATCATCCGCACCACGAGCCGCGATGACATCGACACGCTGGCGCTGGACCTGCGGCGGACCTTCGCCGAACGCTTCCCGGCGGCCCAGATCATCACCAAACGCCTGGTTTTCGGTCCCGGCAGCGGCGCCAAGATCGAGGCCCGCTTCTCCGGCCCGGACGCGAATGTGCTCAAGCGCCTCGGCGACGAGGCCCAGGCGATCTTCTCGCAGCCCGACAATGCCCTGGCCGACGTCAACACCGACTGGCGTCAGCGGGAACTCGTGGTGCGGCCGATCTTCGATGAAAACCGGGCCCGTATCTCCGGCGTGACCCGCGAAGAACTGTCCCTGGCCCTGAAATTCGCCACGGAAGGCGTTCAGGTCGGGTCCTACCGGGACGTGGACGAGAGCATCCCGATCATTGCCCGCAAGGCGGACACCGACGGCATCTCCGTGAACGAGAGCGTCTCCGACTCCCTGGTGTGGAGCAACAGCCAGCGCCGGTACATCCCCGTCGACGAGGTCGTCAGCGAATTCGTGATGGAACCGCAGGACACGCTGATCCACCGGCGCGACCGGGTGCGCACCCTGTCGGTGAAGGCCGAGACCACGGCGGGGGAAACCGCGGCTTCCGCGCTCGCACGAGTCCGCCCGCAGATCGAGGCCATGGAGCTTCCGCCCGGATATGCCCTGGAATGGGGCGGGGAATACGAGAGCACCAACGATGCGCAGGCCTCGCTCGGCGCCCAGCTTCCGCTCGGCTTCCTGGTCATGCTGATCATCTCGATCATGCTGTTCGGCTCCGTCCGCCAGCCGCTGATCATCTGGCTGATGGTGCCCATGTGCATCAACGGCGTGGCGCTCGCCCTGCTGGGAACGGACACCGCCTTCGGCTTCATGTCGCTGCTCGGGTTCCTGTCCCTGTCCGGCATGCTGATCAAGAACGCCATCGTGCTTCTCGAGGAGATCGATCTGCTGATCCGCGAGGGCAGGGAGAAATACGATGCGATCGTCGATGCCTGCGTGTCGCGTATGCGGCCCGTGATGCTGGCGGCGATCACCACCATCCTCGGTATGGCGCCGCTTCTGTCCGACGCCTTCTTCCGCGGCATGGCGGTCACCATCATGGGCGGCCTGGCTTTCGCTACCATCCTGACCCTGATCGCCGCACCGGTGCTCTACGCCCTGTTCTTCCGGGTCCGCCCGCCGAAGAAGACGCGCACACCGGCGGAAACCGCCACGCCGGCAGCCGTGCCCGCACCGGCCGAATGACGACGGCAAGGGCAGGGGCGTCCCTGTCCTTCCGTCTCTCCCTCAGGGGATCGGCGGGCGCAAGCAGGCAGAGACGGTGCTTCCTGTGGGAAGTAACTTTATGTTTGGAAACAACGGATTGACCGGAAAACCGGATTCAATTCCTCAATGCCCTGGCACCACTTCATAGGACTCGTTGAAGCGGAATTCCTCCAGATTGTTTCCGTCGCCGATCCGGTCGACCACGGAAAAGAGACCCGGATCGCTCAGGGGAGTCAGAACGCCGTGCCAGGTGTTGCGGCGCAGGTTGATGCCCTGGCCCGGCTCGGTGACGAAGGCCCTGGGCCGGCCCGGCGTGCCGTTGTCGTCGGGGCACACGATCACCAGGAAGGGGGCCTGGGTCATCGGCAGAAAGGCCTGGCTGCCCAGCGGATGCCGCTCAACCAGCTCCAGACGGTAGGGCAGGGTGCGTTTTTCCGACAGGAACACGCTGATGCCCGCGCGGGCATTCTCGCCGCGCATGTCGAGCACCGCCTGATCGTGGTAGCGGCCGCATTTGCCCTCGTTGATGATCATGGACGGCGTGCCGCTGGCGTCGATCACCTCGCCGAAGGGGGCGAAGGCCGCGCGGGTCAGTGGCTCGGTTGCAATCCTGCGCGTCATGGGATCACGGCAGCTTCATGTGACGGTTGACGTCCTTGTAGAGCAGATAACGGAACTTGCCGGGCCCGCCCGCGTAACAGGCCTGCGGGCAGAAGGCACGCAGCCACATGTAGTCGCCGGCCTCCACTTCCACCCAGTCCCGGTTCAGGTGATAGACGGCCTTGCCCTCCAGCACATACAAGCCGTGCTCCATCACATGGGTCTCGGCAAAGGGAATGACGGCCCCCGGTTCCAGCGTGACGATGTTGACATGCATGTCATGGCGCAGATCGTCCGGCTCCACGAAACGGGTCGTTGCCCATTTGCCCTCCGTTCCCGGCATCGAGTTGGGCGCGATGTCCTTTTCGTTGCACACGAAGGCTTCCGGCCTGTCCAGCCCGTCGACGGCCTCATAGGCCTTGCGGATCCAGTGGAACCGCACCGGTCCGTCGCTTTCGTTCGTCAGGGTCCAGCGGCAACCGGCGGGCAGATAGGCATAGCCGCCTTCCTCCATCAGGTGCAGATTGCCTTCGACGACAAGGCTCATGCTGCCTTCGACCACGAACAGCACACCCTCGGCGCGCGCGTCCGTCTCCGGGGTCCGGCTGCCGCCGCCCGGCTGCACTTCCATGATGTATTGCGAGAAGGTCTCCGCGAAACCGGACAACGGCCGCGACAGAACCCAGAGCCGGGTCTTTTCCCAGAAGGGCAGAAGGCTGGTGACGATGTCGCCCATCGTGCCCCTGGGAATCACCGCATAGGCTTCGGTGAAGACCGCACGGTCGGTCAGAAGCTGGGTTTGCGGCGGATGTCCGCCGCTTGGAGCGTAGTAGGGTCTGGAAGTCATGGAGCGATCCTGATGGCGCCTGAAGGTTGTCCGGAGTGTAAGAACTGAGGTCCCGGCAAGGCAACGGAAAAAGCGGGCGTGCCGGCCATCTGTTCAGCCTTCCTGCCTGTCCGGGCCGCCGAAATGGCGCAGCCAGATGTCCGTGCGCTGCCTGTCGCGCGCCTCATAGGCCCGCATGGCCGGCTCCAGGTCGGTGGCGGGCGGCGGTTCCGCGCCGGAGCCGATCCCGGTCAGCCGCATCGTGTACCAGGCGGTAATGCCGCCCTCCGGGGCTTCGGAAAATCTGGGAAACGCCGGCTCGGGCATCTTGCCGGCTGTCCACAGCGCGGGCAGGGCGGGCTCAAGGGCCAGCGCCCGTGCCAGGCCGATGACATCGGCCGCGCCGCCGGTCAAAGCCTCCTCGGCCTGTGCTCGCGTCTTGAAGCCGCCCGTCAGCATCAGCGGCTTTGATGTCACCGTGCGGGCGCGTCTGGCGAAGGCGATGAAATACGGTCCGCGTCCGGCGCTGTCGGAGGCGGATTTCGCGCCGGGAAAATAGGTGCCGCCGCTGATGTCGATCAGGTCGAGGGACGTCCCGTCCAGCGCCGCCACCACCTCCAGGGCCTCGTCCTCGGTCAGTCCGCCGTCCAGCTGGTCCGAGGCATTCAGTTTCACGCCGATGGGAAAGTCCGGCCCGACAGTGGCCCGCACCGCGTCGATCGTTTCCAGCAGCAGGCGCATGCGGTTGGCGATGGCGCCGCCATAGGCATCAACACGCCGGTTGAACAGCGGCGACAGGAACTGGCTGAGCAGGAACCCGTGCGCCGCGTGGATCTGCACCCCGCCGAAACCGGCCTGCCGCGCCAGCAATGCCGTTTGCGCCATCTCCAGCGGGAACCGGCGGATCTCGTCCTCCGGCATCTGCGCGCAGCGCAGTCCCGGCAGATCGAGCGCGCTGGGGCCCTTCGGGGTGCTGGTGGGCCCATAGGCAAGCGCCCCGGCGTGGCCGAGCTGCAGCCAGAGCTGCATGCCGTTTGTGCCGCCCTCCCGGGCAAGCTCCCGGAAGCGCCCCAGGTCGGAGGCCGCGTCGAGCACCAGGTTGCCCGGCTTTTCGGCGTAACCGGGGCTGGCCTGAACCTCGCCGATGATGGACAGGGCCGCGCCGCCCTCGGCCCAACGCCGGTACAGCCGTATCTGCTCCGCCGTCGGGTGGCCCGTCCCGTCCCCCAGCGAATCCGACATGGCCGACTTGGCGATCCGGTTTTTCAGAATGGCCCCGCAGGGCAGGGTCAGCGGTTCGAACAGGGGAACAGGGTGTTGCATTTGAACGTCCATGGCCGGATTGTGCTGCTCGGGATCTACAGTCGCGAAAACGCGCGGCAGGGCGGGCAGCCTAGGCTACACGATTTGCTTCAGGGCGAAAGAGCCGCCGGTCCGGTCCTGCCCGGGAGGAGGAACTGGATGCATATACTCATCATCGGCGCCGCCGGAATGGTGGGCCGCAAGCTGGTGGACAGGCTGGCGGCGGAGCCGTCCGTCTTCGGCGCGCAGGTCGGCCGGCTGACCCTGGCCGATGCCTTCGCGCCGCCGGTGCCGCCGTCCCTTCAGGCCATTTCGACCCCGGTGACCCTGGATCTTGCCATGCCCGGCGCGGCGGAAAAGCTGATCGCCGGGCGGCCGGACATGATCTTTCATCTCGCCGCCGTCGTCTCCGGCGAGGCGGAAGCCGATTTCGGGAAGGGCTACGCGGTCAATCTGGACGGCAGCCGCATGCTGTTCGAGGCCATCCGCCACGAGAGTGCGCGCGCGCCCTATTGCCCGCGCCTCATCTTCGCCTCGTCGATTGCCGTCTTCGGCCAGCCGTTTCCGGAGCGGATCGGCGACGATTTCCTGACCGCGCCGCTGACCAGCTACGGCACCCAGAAGGCGATCTGCGAACTGCTGCTGGCCGACTATACCCGCAAGGGCATTCTCGACGGCATCGGCCTGCGCCTGCCGACCATCTGCATCCGGCCCGGCACGCCCAACAAGGCGGCCTCGGGGTTCTTTTCCAACATCCTGCGCGAGCCGCTGGCCGGCAAGGAGGCCGTTCTGCCGGTCGGGGAGGAGGTGCGCCACTGGTTCGCCAGCCCGCGCGCCGCCATCGGTTTCCTCGTCCACGCCGCCTGTATGGACAGCGCGCGCATCGGCCCGCGCCGCAGCCTGTCCATGCCGGGGCTTTCGGCCACGGTCGGCGAGCAGATCGCGGCACTGCGCCGCGTGGCGGGCGAAAGGGCCGTGCGCCTCATCCGCCGCGTCCCGGATGCGCATATCGCCGGGATCGTCGCCGGATGGCCGACCGATTTCGATGCCCGGCGGGCAAGCGAACTGGGCTTTCGTGCCGAAACATGCTTTGACGACATCATTCGCATACATCTTGAAGACGAGCTGGGAGGCACGCACGCATGACAGACAAGGGATTCGACGTGACAGGCAGGATCGCCCTCGTGACCGGCGGCGGCACCGGCCTCGGCCGGGCCATGGCGAAGGGTCTGAGCGCCGAAGGCTGGCGTGTGGTCATCTCCGGCCGCCGCAAGGAGGTGCTTGAGGCGGCCGCCGCCGAGCTTTCGGCGGAAACCGGCGGCGAGGTGACCTGCTGCACGGCCGATGTGGGCGACCCGGCCTCCGTGCGCGCGCTCTTCGACGACATCGCCGGCAGGTTCGGCCGCATCGACCTGGTGGTCAACAATGCCGGCATTTCCAATTCCTCCGTTCCGCTGGAGGACATCGGCTTCGAGGAATGGAACCGGGTCGTCGCCGCCAATCTCACCGGCGTCTTCCTGTGCACCCAGGAGGCCTTCCGGATGATGAAGGCCCAGAGCCCGCGCGGCGGGCGGATCATCAACAACGGCTCGATCTCGGCAACGGCGCCAAGGCCCAATTCGGCACCCTATACGGCCACCAAGCACGCCGTCACCGGCCTGACCAAATCCGCCGCCCTCGACGGCCGCCCCTTCGACATTGCCTGCGGCCAGATCGACATCGGCAACGCCGCCAGCGACATGACCGCCCGCATGAGCGGCGGCGTGCTGCAGGCCAATGGCGAGACCATGAGCGAACCCACCATCGACCCGGCCCATGTGGCCCGGGCCGTCGTCTACATGGCCGGCCTGCCGCTGGACGCCAATGTGCTGACCATGACGGTCATGGCGACGAAGATGCCGTTTGTCGGACGAGGGTAGGGGCGGCAGCAGGGCGTTGTAGCGGGGGCATGAAGAGGGCGTTTGGGCGGGAGGCGGCCGTGCTGAGCACCAAGGTATTGGAGGACAATCACTCCGCCGCTTTCTCAATCTGCTTCTGGACGATCTCGGCAGCTTGTTTAACCCATGGGGCGCCAGCGCGCATTGCTGCCGGGCCAATCCCCGACGCGCTCATTAAGGCAACGCCAAGAAGCCCTATTATGAGTTTGGCGGCGGCCTTTGACGCTACGTCCACCATGTTTTCCGTAGTTTTGTTGAAGAAGTTTAGGCTATGCCGAACGATACTTGAAACCAAGTTCTCAATCGTGCGAATCATGGCGAACGCCGCACGCTTAGATGATGTCCCCGGAAGTGCGAGAAATTGGCGAATGTGCGCAATAGTCTTAGGAACTTCAGGATCGGCAAGCGCAGGGTGTTGGGAAAGAAACGCGATAACCTCGTCTGCGGCAATATCGACTTCAGCAACATCATCTTCGTCAAGGTCAATCAACGATGCTCTTTGCGTGAACTGCTCCCACTCAGGGAACTGAGCAACGTAAAGGGATATGCTCGCATTATACGCATTTAACATTCCTGCGATGGCGTCGGGAAGCTCCTCTTGAAATTGCGCTCCCATAACGCCGCAGGCCATGTTCGTTAACCCGATTTTGACGACGTTACCTTCTGATATCAGTTGCGAGTGAAGCTCGCTCACACTTTCAAGTAACCGCCGATCGCAGTTGGAATTCGCCAGATTGTTTAGAAGCTGTTCGCCGCTTCCGCGAATGTGTTCCAACGCAGACTGAATGTTAGCCCGGTCCGCCTCAGCCGTCTTAGGTGCGCGGCTCGCGACAACGATGCGATCTTCGACAATGTCGAATTGAACTGGTGCAACTTGTTGACGAGGCACGATACGATCTAAATCGTCTAAGGTTAGGGATCCCTGCGTTTCCGCAAGTCCAGCACCTGAACCTTCGACATACTCTCTGAATCTAATCAAGGCGTCGGAAACTGCCACACGGTTCTCACCATCCATGAACATTTGCATGAATGCGCTTGGATTATCGCGGTCGTGGGAAATCATCGGCCTGAGCACGAAAGGTCGGTCATACACAGCGGGATCAACGACGTCGGAGTGCACAAAAGCGTTCACGAATGACAGAAGCTCATCGCGTGCAGAAGCCCATTCGCCTCGTGTGGGCTCTTCGCGGTAGCGAGTGTAGGTGTTGAAGCGGATGCGCGCTTCTTCAACCATCATTATCGTGCGCGTATAGCGCTCGCGTTGCTCCTCAGCCTTTGGTGCCCGGCCACGGAAGGGCCGCTCAATGGTATGACGAAGCGACGCCATAAATGCGGTGATGTTTCTCCGAACTTCGACGAACTCTTCAGCCATTCCGCCCCCCTCAAGCACACATTATCCTGCATGCGTCTTCGCGGTCTCTATCAGAAAAAGGATAACGTACAAAATCTTTCGCACATTTTCAGGTTGAGACGATTCCCTCTATTGTTACGGAAGGGAGCAAGGCATGACTGACGATATTGACGGCAAAGAGATTGGCAAGGTGATCCAGATCGATGAGGCTCGGATCAAGGATCCATCTGGGAAAGATGGTGCGCGGCACCATCGAAGCATTATTGCCTCAGGAGTGACTTCAACAATAATTCCGAATGAGAAGCCAACTCGAAGCAGTTGTTCATAGCATATTCATTGATCTGACGAATATGCTCAGGTTCATCCTTTACTATCATCGGAATTGTATTGTCCGGGTCGCGTACCAATACAAATGCAATCTTCGGTGTGATTGGCATCCAAATTTCCATTTCGGGATTGGAAAGCCCATTAGGACCACCATTCCCAATTCGATAAGCCATCATGCTGGACAGTACGTATGAATGCTTGGTCTCAGAGATTGCCCAACGTGGAGACCGCTCAGCTAACGCCTCTTCTATCCGCTGACTATTTTTGAGGGAAGCGGCAACTCGGATGTGCCTTCCTATGTCACGAAGCCTTTGTTCGTCGGCAAGTTCCGCTTCCCAAATTTCCCTTTGGCTGGCAGATGTATCTTCGGGAGCTTCCCTTAAGCAGGTCTCAACGAGATCTCGCCCCACCGCAAAATCGTCAAGGTCCTTTATAAAGTCTGGCGTGCGTTTCAGCATGGCCATAACGACCTTCCGAGTATCATCCAAATTTTTCGGGTTGAATGAGGGGATTTTGCCTTCTTGAAAGATACCTATTACTTCTGGAAGCCACTGCCCCAGAAAGTTATCGATCATACCGTAATAATCTCGTTCTACCCGGTCAGAACGTTCGTCGTTCTCTAGAATTGTATAATAGTCACGGATCACAAAAGACTTATTAATGAGTTTCCGTTCCAGTTTTCGATAATTGCCATTCATGTGTCTTTTGGCGCGCCAAATACGCTTAGGGTCATCCGCGATAGCAAACTGGCGCTGAAGAACCTCAGGAACAATGTGATGATTTTTCGCTCTTTTTCCCATTTAGCAATCTTCCGTCCACCAAAGAGCAAGTGCTCTCCAAGTCCACATTGACGAACATACATGCCAAAGCCAGACTGGCACCGCAACGGCTTCGCCGTCCTCCACTGGCGTTCCGGCCCTTACGGCGCATTACCAAGCAGTCTCTGACGTCCAGATCTCGTCAACATGGATCCGGAGAGCAGACCAGCGATTAGGCCCGACAATACAATAGGAGGACTAACACGCACGTCTCGAAAGGCTTGGGAGCAGTCGTTAGGCTGGATCGCACGAACGCCGGCTCCGGGCCGGAAGCGGCGCCAGTGAAGCCGTTCGGGATACGGCAGGTCTGCCGCGCCGCCGCAAGGCCGGTTTGAGCCCTTTGCGGACACCAGGCCCCCTGAAACAAGCCAAGGGCCTGACAATGACGGTCCTAGTCCTCCGGCAGCATCTGAGGATTCCAGACAATCTCCCACAAGTGCCCGTCGGGGTCAGCGAAGTAGCCTGCATAGCCGCCATAGAACGTGTCCTGCGGTGTCTTGATGACAACGGCTCCGGCTTGCTCGGCTCTTGTCATGATGTCATCGACATCCTCGCGCTGCAGGACATTGTGACCGATACTGCCGGCGGTGGAGCAAATTGTGCCCTTTGGCAATCCGGTGTCGTGAACGAGGTCATCGTGTCCCCAGATCGCCAGCTTCACCCCTCCGGCCAGGTCGAAGAAGGCCACCGCGCCATGTTCGAACTCGCGCCCGATGATGCCGTCTGTCGGCAGACCCAACCCGTCACGATAAAAGACAAGCGAACGCTCAAGGTCGGCGACGGCAAGTGTTAGAACGGAAATACGAGGTTTCATGTCCATACCCTTTCTATCGGCGTCCACGTTCTGCGGACACCTCGATAGTCTTGGGCCGTCACTGTCGCGACGGAAGGACTCGCACTGCGAGGGCCGGGCCAACCGTCCCGAGCCTAACCTGTTTCAGACGCACGAAAATTACGGGCCGGACCAACACAAGTCAACGTCTGTTTGGTTCGCAATGCCGGCTTCTGGCGGCGTTTTCGCAGATGCAACGAATGACCGCTTCGGCAGCACGGACCGCAGCAGCGTATCAGCGTGTGAATGTCCCCAGTGGCCCGGAAACGCCCAAACGACATCCCCGAAATACCCCGGCTACCCGGCGGACAGCCAGCTCGGCAGGCCGGAGGAGGCAAGGCCGCTTGTGGCGGTTTCGGCGCAGTCCTTCAGGCTGCCGAATCTTACGGCTCGTCCTGTCAGGCCCTTGGCATAATGGGAGTATTTGCCGGAATTGGTCATCAGGACAGCGGTCTGCGTCGGGAAAACCGGCTCGGTAATCGAGCACCAGCAGATATCGGGGATGACCTGAACGCCGGCCTCTTGCAGACGGTCGATGAGACCCTCCTTCCTGGCCGTGGCCAGAACGGCGCGGCCGACAGTCACGATTGTCCTGGTGTCGGGATGACACGACCGGCCACGCAGAAAATCGGCAAAGTTCCGGCATTCGCTCAGCGAGGCATGCGGGCTGCCGATTGCCACCAGATCGACCTTGTCATCGGCGGTGTTGAACTCCCGCCAGAGCTGCGCCAGGTCGCCTGCGGTGATGACACTTCTGGGCGCGCCGTCCCGCAGGGGGAGGGCCCCTTCGGGCGTATGGCCGCGCACATGCAGCATCGGCGCTGCCGACGTCGTGCCGAAGGCCGCGCACAGTCCCTTGAGATCGTCTGGCGTCGGTGATGCCGCTTCGAGACCGGTGAGCACGGGAATGCCGTTCGGCGATCTGGCACCGGCCAGCCAGCCCAGCATGGGCCACAGGGAATCGTCATGGGTTTCGGGCAGTTCCACATATATCTCGCAGTCCGGGCGCCGGTTTTCCGCAAGGTAGACGCCCGTGTTCGGCGCGCGCCCGGTCATTGCGATAAAAAGGTCGAGATAGTCGGGGTGTTTTTGCGTGCGGGCCCCCAGGACCGAATTCGCATAGATGACCGCGTTGGATTCGGACCAGCCGATCTGTTCGTTTTCGGCTGGGATATCATCCAGAAGATAGGGGGCGCAGGTGAATGTTGGCCGGGCTCCCATGTTGACATAGGCATCCGCAAGACGACTGGCCCTGGAGCCGAAATCGGGGAGAACACCTTGCGATTGCCAGTTCTCGCGATCCACGGAAATGGCATTGATCGTGGTCGGTATGGCGATTTTCGCGCCCATCTGATGCATCTTCTCGGCAAAATCGAGATTGGCATCATGGGCGAGGATGCAGCCGTCGATATGGGCGCGCGAAACATCCGTCAGACTGGTTGCGCCCTGCGCGCTCGCCATCAGACACAGGACCTCCATGGCGATCTTCCGGGCTGTGCCGTCCTTGCCATCCAGCAGTGACCGGTCGGCCTCGCTCAGCGACAGGGCCCCGGCGCCGGGTCTGTGCAGTTCGATTGCCTGATCCTGGAACAGAAGGACCCCGTCGCGGATTTCCGCTTCGCCGGCTTTGGACAGCGCGTCGTAAAGGGGCGGAGAAAGCCGCAGGATCGCCACAGGCCGGTCAAACAGCCGTCCGGCAATCATCGCGCCCAGGGTGAGGATGGATTCCTCTTCGCGAAACACAAGGGCCGCCGGGGCCTCGCCGTTGCGCGCAAGTTGCAGCATCACGCCGCTGCCGCTGCAGGAGCCCCGGGAGGTGGGCATCAACACGATGCGGCCCGCGAGCGAGGTGCCGTGATCGGGATGATGGGCGTCGATAATCACGCCCGTATCAGGATCCACGCCGCCCCAGAAACTCAATCCCTCCCTGCAGTTGAGAACCTCGCCCTTCGCATCGCGTTCGACGAAGAGTGTTGCGCTGTGGGGGACGTCCGGGATCATGCTTCGCCTCTTTGGGTGGGTATGTGTCTCAGGGGGTGAACTCATGCATGCAGATGAACCGGTTTGAGGCGGCCTGGTCTTCATTAATCAGTTTGCACCCTGGGGTTTCATCTTCGATCCGGAGCGCCGGTCCGCCCGGCGGCCCGGATCGATGATGTGATTTCTGCCCCTTGTATCGGAGCCGGTTTCCTTTTATTGAATATTGTATCCAATTTAATAACAAGAAACCAGCAACACTCCTTTCAGAGGGAATTAAAATGAAAAAGACCATGCTTGCCGCGCTCTCAGCCGCGGCGCTGTTTACCTCAGCCCTGAGCACCGCAGCGGTCGCTGACACGCTCGATGACGTCGTGGATCGCGGCACACTCCGCTGTGGCGTCGTTCTGGATTTCCCGCCGATCGGCTATCGGGACGAGAACAACGAACCGGCCGGTTTTGACGTGGAATATTGCGCCGATCTGGCGGCCGCGCTCGAAGTCGAACATGAAATCCTGCCGCTGACGTGGTCCGAACGCCTGCCCGTGATCGTCACCGGCCGTGCCGACGTCGTCTTCGGCGGCACCTCCGACAGCCTTGCGCGCGCCCGCACCGTCGGATTCTCGATCCCTTACGCAATCTACTATGCACAGGGTGTCGTCGGTGCCGACAGCGGCATCACGACTTTCGAAGACATTCGTGGCAAGCGCGTTGCTGCGGCGATCGGCACGGTTCCGGAGCAGGAATGGCTCAAGATTGCCGCCGAATGGGGCGAAGAGGACAACTACCAGGGCTATCAGTCGGAAAACGAGGTCTTCCTTGCCGTTGCCCAGGGCAAGGCCGATATCGGCCTGACGACCAACACGGCCGTTTTGCCGATCACGAAACAGTATGACACCATCGTCGCCGGTCCGCGCATGCCCTGGACGACCGATTACACGTCCGTTGTCGGCAAGCGCAAGGATGTGACCTGGCTCAACTACCTGAACCTGTTTGTGACCCATCAGGTCCGCTCCGGCCGCTATCAGGAGCTCTGGGGCAAATACGTTGGCGGAGAAGCGCCTGAACTGCGTATCCCGGGCGTCATGTATTAACATGATCCCCCGCCCATCGGCGCGATGGGCGGGGGGCTTTACGGGGCAGGGGTACAGACGTGTTTGATTACAATTTTCATTGGCGTCCGGTTCTGAAAAACCTGCCGGATCTGCTGGCGGCAGGACTGACCACCCTGCAGGTGGCCGTCCTGGCCATGATCATCGGGGTCATTGTGGGGCTCGGACTGGCGTTGATCCGGCTGCATATGCGCGGCCCGCTGAGATGGTTCGCATCAGCCTGGGTTGAACTGGCGCGCAACACGCCGGCATTGTTCCAGCTTTTCTTCTTCGGCTTCGGCCTGGGCGCATTGGGGGTACACATGACCCCCTATGCGATTGTCCTGTCGGCACTCAGCTTCAACTGCGCAGGGTATCTGGCGGAAAATTTCCGCGGCGGGTTCCAGGCCATTCCCGATACCCAGATTCGCGCGGCGCGATCCCTGGGGATGACGGCATGGCAGACCTACACGCGGATCATTATCCCCCAGGTGTTCCGGATCGTTTATCATCCGCTGACCAACCAGATGGTCTGGGCCGTGCTGATCTCCTCCCTGGGGATGCTGGTGGGCTTTCGGGAACTGTCGGGCGAAACGCAGGCTCTGGCGAGCCGCACGTACCGCATTTTCGAATATTTCGCCGTTACGGCTGTGATTTACTATCTCATCGTCAAGATCATTCTGGGCGCCTCGCGTTTGCTGGCCGCCCGTCTGTTCAGATATTGAGGGCAGGCAGATGGAACCGACGATAAGCTTCTTTTTCGATTTCCAGCTCAGCGACCTCTGGTATCTGGCCGAGGCCGCCTGGCGCACGCTGCTGATCTCGGCATTGTCAATCACGATCGGGACGGTGCTGGGGGTCGTCTTCGGCTGGATGCTCTTCGAGGGACGTTGGGCCGCAGCCCTGTTCCTCGGGCCGCTGCTGGATGTATTCCGGTCGGTGCCGCTCATCATCCAGCTGGTGCTGTTTTACAATTTTGCGCCAATCATTGGCCTGGTCCTTGATCCGTTCCTCTCCGGGGTGGTCATCCTGTCCATCTATTGCGCGGCCCTGGTGGCCAATGTCGCCCGCGGCGGGATGGAGGCCGTTGGTCCGTCCATGCGCCGCGCGGCCCGCTCCCTGGGGATGAGCTACTGGCAGGACCTTCGCCATGTCGTGCTCCCCATCGGCACCCGGGCCGTATTCCCGTCCTGGGTGGGCGTGGCGCTGGGTGTGATGAAGGACAGCGCGCTGGTGTCTGTCCTTGGGTATGTCGAACTGTTGAAGGCAAGCCAGATCCTGATCACCCGGACGCAGGAACCCCTGCTGATTCTGACGATTGCCGGCGCTTTCTACTTCGCATTGTCTTATCCGATTTCCCGCTACGCGGCGAACCTCGAAAAACGTTGGGCCTCATGATTGAAATTCGTGGACTAGAGAAGTTCTATGGATCGCTGCAGGTTCTCAAGGGCATAGACCTTGATGTGCCGAAAGGCGAAGTGCTGTCGATTGTCGGGGCGTCGGGATCGGGCAAGTCGACCTTGCTCTATTGCATCAATGCGCTTGAGGCGATCCAGGCGGGCTCGGTCATTGTCGATGGCATCGATGTGCATGCCAGGGGCACCGACATCAATGCGTTGCGCCAGAAGCTGGGAATGGTGTTCCAGCAATGGAACAGTTTCCCGCATCTGACCACACTGCAGAATGTTGCCCTGGCGCCGCAGATCGTCAAGGGAAAGTCCAGGGCGGAGTCCCGGGAGATCGCGGCCAGGCAACTGGAGCATGTCGGCCTGGGAGACAAGTTTGACGTCTATCCGAGCGCTTTGTCCGGCGGGCAGCAGCAGCGGCTTGCCATCGCCCGGGCCCTGGCGATGGAACCCGAATACATGCTCTTCGATGAAGCGACTTCGGCGCTTGACCCGGAGTTGGTGGGCGAGGTTCTGGACACCATGCGATTGCTGGCGGAAGAAGGCATGACCATGATCTGTGTGACCCATGAAATGAGCTTTGCCCGGGATGTTTCGGACCGCGTCGCGTTTTTCCATCAGGGCGTTATCGAGGAGATCGATACCGCCTCCGAGATCTTCGGCTCACCCAAGTCGGAACATTTGCAAAAATTCCTGTCCAAGATCCGGTGAGACAAGTCCATGCGCAGCGCTAAAGTGATCCACCTTGTGTCGTGCCACGCGGAAGGGGAGGTTGGGGATGTGATCGTGGGCGGTGTCGCGCCGCCCCCGGGAGAGACGATCTGGGAGCAGCGCAACTGGATTGCGCAGGACGAGGTGCTGCGCAATTTCGTTCTCAATGAACCGCGCGGGGGTGTCTTCCGGCATGTGAACCTGCTGGTGCCGCCGAAACATCCGGATGCGGATGCGGCCTGGATCATCATGGAACCGGAAGACACGCCGCCGATGTCCGGGTCGAATTCCATCTGCGTTTCCACAGTGCTGCTCGAAACCGGCATCGTTGCGATGCGCGAGCCGGTCACCGAGATGATTCTCGAGGCGCCGGGCGGGCTGGTGCACGTTCGGGCGCATTGCGCCGATGGCAAGGCGAAACGGATCGAGGTCGAAAACCTGCCGTCTTTTGCGGGCCTGTTGAATGTTCCGCTCGAGATCGAAGGTATCGGCACGATTCATGTCGATACGGCCTTTGGCGGCGACAGCTTCGTGGTGGTCGATCCTCAGGCCCTCGGGATCGCGCTTGAGGCCGACGAGGCACAGGCCATCGCCCGTCTTGGCGTCAGGATCACCAATGCGGCGAATGAACAGCTGGAATTCCGTCATCCGCTACAGCCGGAATGGCGGCATCATTCCTTCTGTCTCTTCGCAGGTGCCCTGGAGCGTGGTGAAACGGGTCTGCGGGCGAAATCGGTCGTCTCGATCCAGCCCGGCAAGCTGGATCGCTCGCCAACCGGAACTGCGGTATCGGCACGCATGGCCCTGCTGCATGCCAGGGGGGAGATGAAGGTCGGCGACCGCATGACCGCCGTCTCGATCATCGGCTCGGAATTCACCGGAGAAATTCTCGGACTGACGAGCGTTGGCGATGTCCCGGCCATTCGCCCCCAGATCAGCGGGCGAGGCTGGGTTACCGGAACCCATCAGCACATGCTGGACCCGGAAGATCCGTGGCCTGAAGGGTACCGGCTGTCTGATACATGGCCGCGCTACAGATAGGGTCACTTGCCGGCGCGCTTGAAGAAGGAGCCCTGCAGGCAGCCTTGAGGTGAGGTTCAGCGGCGCCCGCATGGCCGAAGCGATCGCATGGACAATGCGTGCGGGCGATTGCCTGAATTCAATTCAGCGCGACAGGCTCTCGCAGTCTTCATCCGCGCGTTTGTCGACCATCAGCTTCAGCAGGTTCGTCTTGGTTTGCGCAATATGTTGCGTCAACTGGGCACATGCTTCCTCGGTTTTGCCCGCACGGGCCAGTTCCAGCAGTTCACGGTGCTCCCGGGTCGCCGGATCGCGTTGCTCCATCACGCTCAGATGCATGCGGACATATCGGTCGGACTGGAGGTTGATGCGATGCAGGACGTCATTGGTCAGCCCGCGATTGGCCGCCGCATAGAGAGCCGAATGATACTCGAAATTCAGCGAGCCCCATTTGCCGACGTCATCCGCATCATAGGAGGTTTCCATTGTCTCCAGGATTTCTTCGCAGCGTTTCAGGTGGGCGGGTGTCATGGCCGCGATGGCCCGCCGAAACAGGTCCACTTCGATCAGGATCCGCAGATCGAAGATTTCCCCGATTTCATCGAGGGAATGCTTGGTAACGGTGGCGCCCAGATTGTTGGTCAGCTGCACCAGGCCTTCGGCATCAAGCCGCTTGAGGGCTTCCCGGACCGGCATGCGCGAAACACCATATTCCTCGGCCAGAGCCTCCTGCCGGATCGTCAGGCCTTCAGCCAGTTCGCCATTCAGGATGCGTTCGCGGATATCGCTTGCTATGGCGTCAGGGAGACTTTGACGGACTATCGCTCGTTTGCTGGCCACTTTTAAATTCTCATTCTGTTTCGCATTTTGGATACAATTATCCTCTTCGAGCTGAATTTCCAACTGAATATCGCGGACTGGCCAGCCAACAAAAGAATATACGGCGCCGCACAAATCTTGTATCCATTATCCTTTGAAAATAGGGTCGGAAAAGTCAGGCAGATGCAAAAAACAGTCGAAATCGCTTTGGATGATGTGTCGAAGCTCGCATTCAACATATTGACACATGCCGGTTACGGCAGCGCCCACGCCCAGTCCATCGCCCAGATGCTCTACACATGCCAGCTGGATGACTGCCAGTCGCACGGTCTTTTCCGGCTGCTCATGTGCATCGAGACGATCAGGGCCGGCAAGATTGACGGACACATCGCCCCGTCGATCTCCCAGGCGGGCAAAGCGATCATCAAGGCCGATGCCCGCGGCGGCATGTCTCTGCTGGCGATGGAACAGGCCGTTCCGCTTCTGGTGGAAAAAACGCGCGAATTCGGGATTGCCGCTGTTGCAGTCAATCACTGCTTTCATTTCTCGGCTCTCTGGCCCGAGGTCGAACGCCTGTCGGCCGAGGGGCTGGCCGCGATGACAATGGTCCCCAGCCATTCATGGGTCGCCCCGGCAGGAGGGACGCGAGGCACGCTTGGCACCAACCCCATGGCATTCAGCTGGCCGCGTCAGGGGAGGGACCCATTCACTTTCGATTTCGCGACGAGCGCTTTCGCGCGGGGAGAGATCGAGCTTTACAAGAGAGCGGGAAAGCCCTTGCCGGACGGCGTTGCGATCGACAAGGACGGCAATCCGACCAATGATCCCGATGCCGCATTGGCCGGCGCCATGCTCACCTTCGGCGGCTACAAGGGGTCGGCGCTTTCCGTCATGATCGAACTGTTGGCCGGCCCGTTGATTGACGACATGACCAGCCTTGAAAGCATGGAGTTTGCGCAGGGCAAGTCCGGGGCTCCCTATCACGGACAGATCCTGCTCGCCTTCGATCTGGAGCAGTTTTCCGGCGGGCAGCTGGCCAGAAATGAGGCGCGGGCTGAAAGGTTGTTCGCCGATATCATCGATCAGGGCGCCCGCTTGCCGTCGCAGCGCCGTTTCGCGGCCCGCGCGCGCAATCTGAAGCGCGGGTTTGTCGAAATCTCTTCAGGTCTTTACGACGACCTGTGTGCCTTGCTGCCTTGATTTGAGCGGCGTCCGGCACAGAGCCTTCGCCGCTGTGCCGGTCCGGCCGGGCTGCCGGGGCATCGCGGAGTGCAGGAGTGCCCGCGCCGGGCCCCGACCCGTCAGGGTCGGGAGCGTGTCGTGGATTGCAGGCGGCACTGTCGCGCCATTGCAGGAGCCGGTTACATGCATTCGGCGATGACGCCGCCCTGCCTGACCCAATCGGAAAACCATGCGCGGAACAGCGTATACTGCTGTTCGCAATAGTTGCGCTGAGCATCTGAAAGTGCGTCGGTTTCATTGATGTGCAGGCGGTATTCTTCCTCGCCGTTGAGCACAAGAAGATGCTTGTAATAAAGGACCAGATCGGTGCCCTCGTCGAAGCTGGACAGGACGCCGATGGCTTCTTCCAGCTCCAATGCGCGCTTGCGCGCTTCGGCGTGTCCGCCGGCTGCCTTTTGCGCCAGAGCTGCCAGCAGCAGGGCTTCCTTTGGCAAGGCCGTCCCGATCCCGGTGATCGAACCGGTTGCGCCGCAGTTGACGATGCCATGGAACACTTCGGTGTCGACCCCGACCATCAGGGTGACCTGGTCGTCCTGGGATGTGATGTGCTCGGCGGCGTAGCGCAGGTCATCCTTGCCGCCGAATTCCTTGAAGCCGACAAGGTTCGGATGCTCGGCCCGCAGGGCAAAGAACAGGTCGGCGCGGGTGGCGAAGCCGTAGACCGGACTGTTGTAGATAATGGCCGGCACATCTGGTGCCGCGCTCAGGATGGATTTGAAATGGTTCTTCTGGGCGATCGGGGACGATCCGCGTGACAGGACCCGCGGAATGACCATCAGACCCGCCGCGCCGACCTCTTGCGCATGCGCCGCATGGGCCGTTGCCGATTTCGAGTTGACGGCTCCCGTCCCCACAACGACCGGAACACCGGCCTTCACGAGCCTTTCGACACCTTCCATGCGCTGCGCGTCGCTCAGCAACGGCCAGTCGCCCATCGACCCGCAATAGACAACGGCAGACATGCCGGCGTCGATCATCTCCTTGCCCTTTTTCACCAGCGCGTCGAAGTCAGGACTGCGGTCTGCTTTGCAAGGTGTCATAAGCGCAGGCATGGTGCCGGTGAAGATATTGGGCATAGGAGTTCCTCCATATTCGGTCAGCTCATGAATGAGCCGGGTTTCTGGTTGCGGAGCATTATCGGGCCGGGATGCGGGCCGGACAGGTGCGGCTAGGCGTGCGTTTCGATGGAGCCGTGACTCGCATCGGAAGGTGGTTCCCAATGACATAATGTATCCAACATCCATTGTAAATTTGTGAAGCGCTTTATTATGTCTTTTCTCTGCAAGGTCCTTTCAGCAGAGACGCGTCTACGGTCATCGCCCTGAGTTTGATTCTGCGTGATGTCGTGACCGGGCCGAAGCGACCCAGCAGGGTCGCTTGAAACCCAAACCCGTCACCTGGCTGTCTCTTTCGTCTGCAAACAAGGGCCTCGTGCCCATATTGCCTCTAGAGATTTGCTCAGGTAGCTGCGCTCCCAACCAAAAGAACCGCCGTTATCCCATCCTCTGGGAAAGTCTTTCCTTTCGCGGGCCGGTAATACCCCTACGCGGGAAGCTTATATCCCGATCATCGCCGGAGGGTCGTCTCGGAAACGGGGCGGCGCCCGTCTCCGATATTCGCGCCCAACCGGGCAAGGCAAACTCTCCGATCCGTGGCCAGTGCTGCGAGCGTGCCGGTTACCACCGGCGCGGGGAGGTCTGTCTTGCCGTATTCGAAGAAAGACCGACATGACCGTTTCCCTGACCGCCGCCGCCAAAAAACGCTATTCCACCAAGGCCTATGACCCGGACCGCAAGATCCCCGAGGCGGATATTGCCAGGCTGAAGGAGCTGCTGCGCCTGGCTCCTTCCTCGGTCAATCTTCAGCCCTGGTACTTTGTCATCGCCGCAAGCGAGGAGGGCAAGGCCCGCGTCGCCAGAGCGACAGACGAGGCCTATCCCTTCAACTCACCCAAGATCACAGACGCCTCCCACGTGGTGGTCTTCGCGACCCGGCTCAAGGCCGATGACGAGGGGTTCCTGAATACCCTTCTGGAAAAGGAAGCCGCCGATGGCCGCTTCGACGCAGACCCGGAACAGTTCCGCGCCGACATGGACCGCGGCCGCCGCATGTTCATCTCCATCCATACCGGCCAGCGCAAGGATGCCTTCGACTGGATGGACAAGCAGACCTATCTCAACATGGGCCAGTTTCTCCTCGCCGCCGCGCAGCTGGGCATCGACACGACGCCGATGGAAGGCGTGGATACCGACGTGCTGGACCGGGAATTCGGTCTGACGGAAAAGGGCTACAAGGCCGCCGCCGTGGTCAGCCTCGGCTATCATTCCCAAAAGGACTTCAACGCCGCTCTGCCCAAATCCCGCTTGAGCGAAGACGCGATCATGGAAACCGTCTGACACCGGAACGCTGCCGCCGGTTTCCTGCGCGACGGCTCAGCGGTTCCTGATCCGCTCGAGTACCTCCGGCGACCACCAGAGCGCGGCGCTTTCGTCCATGGCTCTGGTGTGCAGGGCGCCGATGCGCTTGTGCATGAAATCCAGAAACACCTTCACCCGGCGCGGCATGATCGCGCCGGGCGGACGCATCGCCCAGATCCGCGCCTGTTCGGCAAAGATGTAGTCGGTCATGACCGGCACCAGCGCACCGGTTTCAAGTTCCTGACGGACGCGGAAGGGGGAGACAGGCGCGATTCCCAGATCCGCCAGCATCCAATGGGCGAGGGCTTCCACATAGTCACAGATCACCGGCGCCTTTACCGGGACGCGATGGATCGTTCCATCCGGCCCCGAGAGCAGGTAGTGATCCAGACCGGTCAGATGCAGGCAGACATGGCGTTCCAGCTCCGCAGGCGTTTTCGGTTCGCCATGCTTCTCCAGATAGGCGGGGGTGGCCGCCAGCAGGACCGGATAGCTGGAAACCTTGCGCGCCAGGAGGCTGGAAGGTTGCAGATCCGCGATGCGGAAGGTCAGGTCATAGCCCTGCTCGACCATGTCGAGGACCTTGTCCGAAAGCCGCAGGTCGAGAGTCAGCTCCGGATGAAGGGCCACGAATTCGGGCACGAAGGGAATGAGATGGGAGCGGGCAAAGCCCGTCGGCGCACCGACGCGCAGCGTTCCGTGCAGAGGCCTGTCGTCATCGGCGAGCGCCTGGCTGGCCTCTTCGATGCTCTGCAGGATCCGCTGGGCATGGTCCAGGAACACCTCTCCATCGCTGGTCAGGGTGACGGTGCGGGTGGTGCGATGGAACATGCTCGCCCCCAGATGCTTTTCCAGCGATTTCAGCAGGTGGCTGGCATGGGTGGAGGAATGGCCCAGCTCCTCGCCCGCGCGCCCGATGGCCCCCAGTTCCGCAGCCCTGACGAATAGCTCCAAAGCCTTGAGATCGAATGACATGTCCGCGTGTCGCCCTGTCTGGAGGGATCTTCATCCCGATCGGTCCGATTGTCCTGCCGTGACGTCGCACATACTTCCCAGGTGAAATCAGCGCAAGGGACGCCGGAGCGGGGAATTAACCGCTGAAGACCGGCCAAGATACATCAGACGGAAGATTTCCGGAGGGAGTGCGCGCCGACACCATCATCGTGGCAGGCTTCATATATTGTTGACTGAAAAAACTTTTTTCGTCTGATATTTCTTGACACCGGCTCCCGCCTCGGCTTCCGTGCACGTGATGCAGGATCTTGCCGGGTTGTTGATTTCACCGGTAGCGGCAACAGGACAACGAACTTTGCAGGCCGTCATTTGCGGATAGCATCATTCGCCCCCCCAACCGTATTCTGCCTCCGCGAGAGCGCCTGTCGGTGCCCTGCGAACCTTTGGAGACGATTGATGTTCAGAATGAAATGCGTGCTTGCATCGACAATATTGGCCACCGGCCTCTTCAGCAGTTTCGCCATGGCGGATTCAGATGCCGGTGAAGCCGTTCCCGACGCGGTCATCGCCGAACAGCGCGAGGAACTGGCCGAGGCAACCAAGAGCGGCGGTTTCGGACCCCAGTCTCCCCGGGACATCGAAGTTGACAATGGCAAGAACACCCGTGCGTTCGGCGCGGCGCCAGCCTTTCCGAAAATGACACTGTGCGACATCCATTTTCATGAAAATGCCGAGCACAAGGGTGGCGATTTCACCACCTATGCCGGCAATGGCGACGGCTTTGGTCACGGCACCGGCTTCAGGTATGACGGCAAGCTGACCGGCGCGGAACTTGCCCCGGTCGACAGGAAGATCGGCGAAAGCGAGCACGGCGACCTGGTTCCCGGCGACACCATCGAAATCCATTTCGTCTATTCGACCGCTCTGGCGGCGCCCGGCCCGACCCTGGGAACCTGCCTGAGCGATGCCATCAACAATCCGCAACTGCGCGTGGAAGCGGTGATCGCCGTTCTGGTCAATGACCCGGCCGCGGCGGACTTTGTCGAAATGGCGAAGATCGACACGGTCGACGGTCTCTACCAGGCGCCGAACCTCCCGGATAATCTCGGTACGCCGGTCGAATATGCCGGCTCCACCACCGGCCCGGGCTACAACGAAAAGGCCTCGCCCTTTCATGTGACCTGGAGCGTCCGCCCGCAAACCGTGAAACTGGACATCAATTCCATCGGTGACTGGCTGGAAGACAATGTCTTCCATGAAGACCACGCACATGGCGTGCGCAATCTCGTGCTCAACCCGGATCTTCTGTCGCAGATCTCCAACTAGCCGGCCCGTGGTCACCTGATCGCAGGACTGGCCGCCGGTTCGAAACCGGTCACTTTTAAGACCTCCAGCCGGAAGCGGCCGGAGGTCTTCTGACTCATGGCCGGGCAGACCGACCGCCGCTTTCATACCCGCCCCCATGTTGCCCGGCTCCGGAAAACGTGCCAGCCTTCCCCCAGCCTTGGAGGAGGAGAGCCATGCCTGAGATTTCCAGCGACCGGGATTGCCAGACCGTCATCACCACTTTCGAAATGACGCCGGGCACGTGTTTCGACCTCATGGACGAACTGAGGGACGCCTACGAGAATTTCATCCGCCACCAGCCCGGATTCATCGGCGCGGGGCTTCATGTCAACGACGCGCAGACGCGCATCGCCAATTATTCGCAGTGGCGCCGGCGGGAGGATTTTCTGGCAATGCTGAGATCGACGGAAATGCGCGAGCGCAACCGGCGGATCAGCGCCCTGTGCAAGAGTTTCGAACCGGTGATGTACGACGTGACGGAAAGCTTCGATTAGACCGCGCGCTCCGTCTGCCTTTGCCGTTCGCTGCCGGTCGGCGATCCT
Organism: Labrenzia sp. 011; assembly: GCF_003075075.1. Classification (GTDB taxonomy): domain Bacteria; phylum Pseudomonadota; class Alphaproteobacteria; order Rhizobiales; family Stappiaceae; genus Roseibium. Next base: position 242,654 of record NZ_QCYM01000001.1, read on the forward strand.
CGACATGTTTTCCTTCTCCCGATGTCACGATGTCCGTGGCAGGCCTCGCGATGACCGCCCCATTCGATCTGTTTTCACAGTTTCCGGGGCACAGTGGTCCAAACGGAGTTGATGGAGGGAAAACCCGTGGCCAATATGCGCTGACTTCAATGAAAAGCCGGAACTGAAGACGACCTGGAATGAACTACCGGATTACGGACTGCCGGGCCCTTGGCCCCGGGGAACTCGCCGACGCAATGAACGAGGCGTTTTCCGACTATGTGACGCCCCTGCAGATGAGCGAGGCGAAATTTGTCGATTTTCAGCGCCAGCGCGGGTTCTCCGGCAGGCATTCCTTCGTCGCCCTGAACGAGGGGAAGATCGCCGCCTTCTGGTTTTCCGGACAGGCGGATCCGACTTTCGGCAACAGGGCCTATACGCTGTCGGTCGGTACCAGCCCTGACCACCGCCGCCGCGGGTTGTCGCGCCGCTTGCTCCAGGCCGTCGTGGACGCCCAGAAGGCGGAGCAGGCGAGCGGTCTGCAGCTGGAAGTGATCACCACCAACGACAAGGCTGTCTGCGCCTATGAGGACTTCGGCTTCTTCCGGCAGCGCACCCTGCGTGTCTGCAAGCTGACGAAAGAACACCTCGATGCGGCAGAGCCGGGCCGGTGGACAGTCGAGGATCTGCAGCTGGAGGCGCTGCCCACCGACGAGGACGCCTATTTCGAAACACGGCCGACGCCGCAGAATGCCCGCGCGGCCCTTGTCGGCCTGAGACCCGATATCCATCTGATCGGCGTGCGGGAAGGCGGCGAGCTGCTGGGGTGGGGCGCTGCCTACAAGGATGGCGCGGTCGCCCAGATCGCCGTTCACAAAGCGCACCGCAGGCGCGGCATCGGGCAGGCGCTCTTGCGGGAATTGTGTCAGCGGACCGGCGCGGATCAGCTGCTCTTCGTGAATGTCGATGAAGAGGCAGCCGGTCTGAATGCCTTCCTGGACAGGTTCGGCGCCGAAGATCTTCTGCGGCAATACGAGATGTGCCTGGAACTGCCGGCGCTCATCCGTCTTTCCTGAACGGGGCGTGCTCGGCGAGCGCGGCATTTTCTTGTTCCACCGCCGCCCGTTCATGCTCGAGGAAATCGGCGACCGCATCGTGCAGCCCTTCATGGGCGATCCAGTGGGCGGAATAGGTGGTGGCAGGCAGATAGCCGCGGGCGAGCTTGTGCGCGCCCTGCGCACCGGCCTCCACGCGCTTCAGTCCGTGGGCGATGGCAAAATCGATGGCCTGATAGTAGCAGAGCTCGAAATGCAGGAACGGATGATGTTCCGTGCAGCCCCAGTTGCGGCCGAAGAGCGTGTCCGAGCCGATGAAATTGAGCGCACCGGCCACGTAGCGTCCGTTGCGTTTGGCCATCACCAGGAGCGTGCGGTCCGCCAGCCGTTCGTTGATCAGCGAGAAGAACGCCCGGTTGAGATAGGGGCGGCCCCATTTGCGGCTGCCGGTGTCCAGGTAGAAGGTGTAGAAGGCGTCCCAGTGCGCTTCGGTCAGGTCCGATCCGGTGACCCATTCCACCTCGATGCCCTCGGCGCTCAGTGCCTCGCGCCGTTCCTTGCGAATGGCCTTGCGCTTGCGTGAGGCGAGATCCCCCAGAAAGCCTTCAAAGCTGTCGTAGCCGTTGTTTTCCCAGTGGAACTGCTGGTCGGTGCGCTGCAGGTAGCCCAGCTCGCCGAGGCTGTCCCACTCCGGCCTGGTCAGGAAGGTTGCATGCACGGAAGAGGCTCCGGTCCGTCGGCAGACCTGAACCAGGCCGGCCGCCAGGGCCTGCAGGCCCGCTTCTCGGTTGACGCCGGCCCGGGTCAGGAAGCGTCGGCCTGTCGCCGGGGTGAAGGGCACGGAGACCTGCAGCTTCGGATAATAGTCGCCACCGGCCCGGTGGAACGCTTCGGCCCAGCCGTGGTCGAAGACATATTCACCTTGCGAATGGCCCTTCAGATAGGCTGGAACGGCGCCGAGGAGCGTGCCCGTGTCGTCTTCCAGAAGCATGTGCCGGGGCAGCCAGCCGGTTTCCGCCGTGGCGCATCCTGAGGCCTCCAGAGCCTCCAGAAACGCATGCGAGAGAAACGGGTTGAAGGAGACGTCTTCGACTGAAGGGGCGGCGTCATCCCCCAGAAGGGCGGCAAGATCATCCGGCGCGGCCCGGCCGGAAACCTTTTCCAGAAGACCGCGCTCGCCCAGGTGCCAGCCGGGATTGGCGACCTCGTCCCAGGCCGTGCGCGGGACATCCTTCAGCGATGACAGAATACGTAAGGTGGCGGCCTGATCGGCACCGGCTGACGCGGTGTCCTTGCCGTCCTTTGGAGGGGATGAGGTCATGCGTCAGAAAGAACCACGATTGGAAGCCATGCCCGAAATGTAGCGCCGCCGTTTTGCAGTGCAAGAGGGGCGGGCCGACACGGGGTCAATTCGCGGTGGTTTCGTCCGGATCGAAACCCTCGAAAACGATCTGGTCGGCAAGGCGTGCCGCCTTCTCGCGCTGGTCGCGCGTGCGCACCGTCCAGCACATCAGGGGAAGTTTGAACACCGAACGCAGAAGGCTGGGACCGGCCTTGGGCAGGTCATTGATGCCATAGGAGATGAAATCCGGCCGGGTGCGCGGCGCGTGCAGGATATGGCGCAGGATGAAGCGATCCATGCGGCCGTGCAGACCGTAGGTCGGACCGGGCTCTGCTCCGTCCGCCACGATGCCGCGCAGGACGGAGGGATTGTGACCCCGGGCAATGGACAGCATGTCCGGATCGAAGGTCTTGATCGCCGCCGGTCCCCTGTAGGCCGCGACCTGGTCGATGACGTGGCGCACGAACGCCCCCTGGGCATCGCGGCGCAGAAGCGATTTGATCTCGATGACCAGCGGAACCCTGCCGTCGACAAGGTCGAAAAGGTCCTGAAGAAACCACAGACGGTCGTCCCCGGTTTTCATGTGAACCTGCCGGAGATCCGCTGAGGATTGCTCGATGACCTTGCCCGTGCCCTCCGTCAGGCGGTCGAGCGTATAGTCATGGAAGACCAGCGCTTCGCAGTCGGCGGTTTCCTGGACGTCCACCTCGATGGCGAAAACCTTCTCCACAGCCTTGCCGACGGCGGCGGGCGTGTTCTCGATGATGCCGTTCTCGGCGTCGTGATAGCCGCGATGTGCGATCGGGCGTGCGAAAATGGCCTTGAGGTCCGGGGTCATGGATAAGGTCTTGTTCATGAGGGAAGGGACCGGTCCGCGGGACCGGCCGGAAGAAACCTAGTCCGCGATCTCGAAGATGGCCTCGATCTCGACGGCAGCGCCGAAGGGCAGGGAGGCCGCACTGACGGCGGAGCGGGCGTGCCTGCCCCTGTCGCCCATGGCTTCCACCAGAAAATCGGAAGCGCCGTTGATCACCTGCGGCTGTTCGGCGAAATCGGCGGTGGAATTGACGAACCCGACGATCTTGACGAGACGCACGGTCTTTTCAAGGTCGCCAAGGGCCGCCTTCGCCTGTGCCAGGAGATTGATCGCACAGAGCTTTGCCGCCGCCTTGCCTTCGTCGAGGTTGACATCGGCGCCCAGCTTGCCGGTGACCTGGATCTTTCCCTCTTTCATCGGCAATTGGCCGGAGATGAAAAGCTGGTTGCCGCTTTTGACAAATGGAACGTAGTTCGCCGCGGGCGCCGCCGCCGCCGGCAGGGTTATCCCGAGGTCGGAAAGGCGGGCTTCTATGGTGCTCATGAGGGGTCTCCGCGCTGGATTGTCTCGTTGAATTCTGCGGTCAGCAACTCTATGTGAGGCTCTCCGGTGTCTTGGCGTAATTCGTCCGACGTGACAAGGTCAAATTCGGCGGCTTCCCGGCAAGGAAGCTGTGGAGGAGACGGCATGGCCCGGCCGGAAAAACCGCTGTCCGGCGGGTTTGTGTGAGATAAATCCCGCACCTGAAGTTTTTACGGGCAACTGTTTATTCGCTATGGCGAAACGAGCTGTTTGCCCCATAATGCCCGGCACGGGCCCGGGCGGCATGTGCCGCCCGGACGAAAAAGAGGTTTGATTGATGCAGTTCGTTCCCAAGTCCGCGCTCGTGACCTTCCGGGGAGTGCTGCTGGCATTTGCCGCCTCGTCCGCCGCCGGAAGCGGCGTTTTTGCGGGCACGATGGGAGCTGCCGCCGGGCATACGCTGGTGCCCCACCGGGCCATTTACGACATGAAGCTCGGCGATACGGAAGAACAATCCGGCATCGCCGGCCTGAGCGGGCGGATGGTCTATGATTTTACCGGCAGCGCCTGCGAGGGCTACAGCGTCAATTTCCGCTTCGTGACGGAATTCCAGGATGCCAACGGCGGTTCGCAGATCACCGATCTGCAGACAACCTCCTTCGAGGAGCCGAAGGCGGCAAGCTATCAGTTCCTGTCCAAGACCTTTGTCGATCAGGAGCTGGTCGAGTCGACGCGCGGGACGGTGCGCGCCGGGGCGGACGCAAAGTCGGTCGAGCTTACGGAACCGGCGGAAAAGTCGCTTGAAATCGGCAGTGAGGTGCTGTTTCCCACGGAGCATCTTCTCGCCGTTCTGAATGCGGCCGACGAAGGCGTGCATTTCCTGCCCGCGGATATCTATGACGGGGCGGAAACCGGTGAGAAGGTCTATGCCACGACAACGGTGATCGGTGCCAGAACACTCAGCCCGGCCAAGGCGGATTCGGACGGAGCAGAGGCAGCGCTGGCCGGGCTACACTACTGGCCGGTGACTATCGCCTATTTCGATCCCCTTGAGGAAAACGCGACCGGCGAACTGCTTCCCGTTTATCAACTGTCCTTCTGGCTCTACGAGAACGGCATCAGCGGACAGCTGAAACTCGACTACGGGGATTTCACCATCAACGGCCGGATGACGGCTCTGGAACTCTATGACGAGGTGGAGTGCCCCCAGAACTAGGACGGGCGCGTCACGCCTTTTTGGATTTTTCCGCGGCTTTGGCCGCATGGGTCAGGCCGAGTTCGACGGCCGACTTGCCGAATTTGTCCCGCAGCCTGTCCACTGCCAGCTCGGCGTTCTTGCGCCGTTCGGCGGACCGATCGAGAAGATCCTGCGGATCGGCCCGCACCGCGGGTTCGAGATCGCTGACGCCGATGCCGATCAGCCTGAATTTCCGGCCATCCGTTTCGATTTCCAGCAGTGCCTCGCCGGCGGCGTAGATCCTGTCGGCAAGTTGTGTCGGGTCGGCCAGATGCCGTGCGCGCGTCACGGTCTTGAAGTCGGCCGTCTTGAGCTTCAACGTGATACCGCGCCCGCAAAGCTCGGCTTTCTTCAGGCGGGCGGAGACCTTTTCCGCCAGACCGCGCAGGATGGGGCGCAGGGTGTCCAGGCTGGAGATATCGGTCCTGAACGTCGTCTCCGACGAAACGCTCTTCGCGCCCCGGCCGGGCTCGACCGGGCGCGTGTCTTCCCCCCTGGAAAGCCTGGCAAGACGCAGACCGATCGAACCGTAGCGGCGCGCAAGGTCCGCGGCCTCCATGGTCTGCAGTTGGCCGATGGTGCGGATGCCGTCTCTCTCAAGCTTTTGCTGGAAGACCTTGCCGACACCCCAGATACGGCCAACCGGCATCGCCGCGAGCACCGTGCGGGCTTCCGCTGCGCCGATCACCGAGAAACCGCGCGGCTTTTCCATGTCCGAGGCCAGTTTCGCCAGGAACTTGTTCGGGGCCAGCCCGACGGACGTGCTGATGCCGATGTCCCTTTCCACCTCCCGCACGAAACGGGCGAGTGTTTCCGCCGCTGTCGCATGATGCAGGCGTTGCGTTCCCGTGAGGTCGAGAAAGGCCTCGTCGATGGACAGAGGCTCGACCAGGGGCGTCAATGCACGCATGCGTTCGCGGATTTCCTTGCCGACCCGGGCGTATTTCTCCATGTCCGGCCTGATGACCACGGCATCCGGGCAGGCTTCCAGCGCCTTGAACATCGGCATTGCGGAGCGCACGCCATAGATGCGGGCGATGTAACAGCAGGTCGACACGACCCCGCGCTGACCACCGCCGACAATCACCGGCTGGTCGTGCAGTTCCGGATTGTCACGCTTTTCGATGGCCGCGTAAAAGGCGTCGCAGTCGATATGGGCGATCGACAGCGTGTCCAGTTCCGCATGCCTGACAAGCCGCGGACTGCCGCAGGATGGACATCGGGACGAGGACGTCCCGATGCGGATGCCGCAATCCCGGCAAAGGGCTGGATTTTCCGGAACCATGTGGGTCACGACGAGGTCTGCGCGGCAGCTGAGTGCTCCGCTTGTGGCAAGTTACCGGTTCAGGATACCGCCGATGAAGGCCGCAGTCTCCTGCCAATCGCCGGTGACAAGATCAATATGGGCCTCCTGACGCAGGGATCGCCGGAAGCGCGCGTCGGCGACAAACTGGATCTGGGTGGCCGAAGGCAGCGAGGCATGCACCGAACTGTGGTTGGTCGGACTGTCGTCGATGAACACGAAGGGGCCGGGCCGTCCGGCGGCGAGCGCCGCGACCGCGCCGCCCTTCGGGCCGGAATTGGCAAGCACGGGATAGGGGATGCCCATGCCCGCCAGCAGTGTTTCGCGCAGCGGCTTGTTGTGGCCGCCGGGCAGATTGGTCAGCAGAACGATCTCCCAGTCTCTGGCAAGGCCGCGCAGGGCGGCATCGGCGCCAGGCACCATTTCCTGCATGTGACAGGCTTCGTCGAAAAAGTCCCGCAGGTGCCGGCGCACGTCGTCGGCGGAAAGCACAGGCCCGCCGTTGCTTCCGGCGATGTTCCCCGTCAGACGGTATTCGTATTTCACGAAGACGAGGTCGCGTGCCTGCAGATAGGTTTCCAGATGGCTGATGAATTGCAGGATCACCTCGTCGACATCGCAGATGATCAGCGGTCTTTGCGTGCGCTGCAGGGCGCGGATCTGGCTGAGGACCTCGGGCAGAACCGGCGTCGGTTCAGGCATCGTCGTACTGTCCCCCGGAAAGGGTGTAGCGTGCCGCTGCGATCATCGTCGGCCGGACACCGGCATTTTCGCAGAACGCCAGCAGAAGCGACTCGTCCGCCATGTAGAATTCGAGCACTCCCATCAGAAACCCCGGTTCCTCGGCGGCTTCCCGAATCATTTCCGGCCCGATTCCGGAAAAGGCGAGGAAACGTCCGATCTGCTCCGGATCCTGGCTGAGCTGCAGAAGCGCTTCCGTGGCAATCCCTTGCGCTTCTTCAACGGACAATGACTTGGACTGCATATTTTTCATTGTGTTTTTTTGCCTTTCTGAAACGATTCCGGGTTAGAACGAACCTAATGCAGGCCGGGGAAGGGTTCTACCGCGGACAATAAAACGCTGCGGTAACAAATTGGGACCGGCACTCAGCCGGATGAAGGGCCGGAAATATGGCAAAAACCGTGTTGATCGTAGAAGACAACGAGCTGAACATGAAGTTGTTTCATGATCTGCTCGAAGCACACGGTTACAATACCTTGCAGACCCGGACCGGTATCGAGGCTCTTGAACTGGCCCGTGAAAACCGGCCGGACCTGATCCTGATGGACATTCAGTTGCCGGAGGTCTCCGGCCTCGAGGTCACCAAGTGGATCAAGGAAGACGAGAATATTTCGTCAATTCCCGTCATTGCCGTTACCGCCTTCGCCATGAAGGGGGATGAAGAGCGGATCCGCCAGGGTGGATGCGAGGCCTATATTTCCAAACCGATTTCCGTCGCGAAATTTCTGGAGACCGTGCGCGGCTATCTGGGCGAGGCGTGACGCCGGATTACCCGCTACGACGTTTCCGGTGAAGAACTCCCCAAGGTTTCGGCCAATCCGACGGTGTTGCTTGTCCCTTGTTCGCCGGTGAAACAAAGTGTCGAGGCCGCGGAGCCGGACATATTAAGGTTACAAATTTACTAAAAACCATTGCGGCTGTGTATATTTTACGGAAGATGTTGCAATCGGGTTACAATCGAGTAGTGTAACCGCTGGTCGGGGATTTCCTCGATGGTTTGGTGACGGTAGCGTAATGAGCTGTCGTGACGATCCGGAAATTAAAGATACCCCTCGGAGTGCTCAGGTCCGCCGCATCTCCTGGGTCCGTGGGGCAGGTCGGCAGGGAACCGGCCGATGAGTGGCCTCCTCGAATGCCGTGTTCCCGCCGACCACTATTTTCTCCGCAAATCCGATCGAATTGAGTCAGATAGCCCGGCCTCCGGGCCGTCATGCTGGCTGTCCCGATCTCCGCTCGAGCTCCGGCACGTGTCGCGGTTTCGCTCTTCCCGTGGGCGAGGCAACAAAAAACCCGCCGGGAAAGGCGGGTTTCTGCGTAATAGCCGGAAAACCGGATTTACTTGATCTTGGCTTCCTTGAACTCGACGTGCTTCTTGGCAATCGGGTCATATTTCTTCTTGACCATTTTTTCGGTCATCGTGCGGGAGTTCTTCTTGGTGACATAGAAGAAGCCGGTGTCCGCCGTGGAGAGGAGCTTGATTTTGATTGTTGTCGCCTTGGCCATGGCCTTGGATCCTGTTCCTTGTTGTCGGGCATAGGGTTCTTGTGGCCAGATGGCTGGCGATGAAACTGCCCCAATGTCTGAAATCTGCGCGGAAATTACCCATCGCTGCGCGAAAGTCAAGCACTTGCATCGCTTCGGCGTCATTTTGACGGGGGTTACGGTCGCCGGTCCGGTGGAAACGGCAAGCTCAGAGAAACTCCCTCACGAAGCCGCCGTTGCGAAAGAAGTAGTAGGGGACGGGTGTGGCCGGAGACAGGTCCGGATCCGCCTCCAGACGCTCCTCAAGGTCGGCAAGGATACGTGTGGTGATCATCGGCAGTTCCTTGCGGCGCGCCTCGTCCAGCGTGAGCCAGGCGCAGTCCTCCAGTTCTCCTGAAGGGCCCTTGCCGTCCGGCAGCTGACCGGCGATGGCGTCTGCCCACACGCACAGGAAACGCGTATCGAAGCGGCGTGGGCGCTGCGGCGGCGTGATCGCCCGGGCGATCATGCGCATGCCGCCGAGATCGGGCTGAATGCCCCGTTCCGCAAAGGCCTCGAATCCCCGTCCCAGACGCAGGGAGGTGTCCGGACTTTTCCTGCCGATGAAAAGGCCGGCTTCCTCGTAGGTCTCGCGGATGGCTGCCAGGGCCAGGGCGCGCACGCGGGCCGCCGACTTGACGTTCTTCAGATCCGCAGAGAGTTTCGCCTCGACGTCCGGATGATAGGGGCCGACGTTGGCGATCCTGGAATCCGAAGGATCGACGCGCCCGCCGGGAAAAACGAATTTGCCCGGCATGAAGGCATGGCGCATGTGCCGCCGTCCCATGAGGAGCCGCACGCCGCCGTTGTCGCTGCGATCGAGAATGAGTAGCGTCGCGGCGTCGCGTGGCCGGATATAGGGATGATTGCCCGCCTGTTCGTCCTTCGCCAGACGCTGCTCGAATGACCCGCTCATGAAAGCCTTTCGACAGTGGCGGGCGCAGGTGCGGGTACGAACGGCAGGTCGTCTTCGGCATCGGGGTCGAAGCCATGCATGTAGAGCGCCCATTGCAGTCCCACCAGCGCGCCCTTGATCGGACGCATGAGGGAGAGGGCCAGCAGGATCGTCAGCGGCACCCACAGGCTCATGTGGATCCACAGGGCGGGATGCCAGAGAACCTCCACCGCCAGAAGCGCCGGGATGATGATGTGGCCGACGATGGTGATGGTGAAATAGGGCGGGGCGTCGTCAGCGCGGTGATGGTGGAATTCCTGACCGCAGCTGGAACAGGCATGATTGGTCGCCAGGAATCCGTCAAAAACCTTGCCGTTGCCGCAGTTCATGCATTTGTTGGCCGCGCCGCGCAGCATGGCGGTCAGCACCGGACGATGCGGCTTGGCCTGTGCCGGAGCGGCAGCATCCTGGTTTCCATGTGTCTCATAACGAACCGTCACGAAGACCTCCTTCGGTTCTTTTTGGCTGGCGAGGTCTTCGTCCGGCCGCCTTTCGGCGGTCCGCGCCGGGCTTTTGGGGCTGCTTTCCGGATTTGTTTGCCGTCGATGCGACCGTGGCTGACCATTTCGAATGTCAGCGATCCGGCAAACGGCGCGGCATCAACGAGCCTGACCTCTACCTGATCTCCAAGTTGGTAGGTCTCGCCGGTTTTGTCACCTATCAGCGCGTGCGACCCTTCGTCATAGCGGTAATAGTCGGCCCCGATCGTCGAGGCAGGCACGAAGCCGTCCGCGCCGGTGTCCTGCAGGCGCACGAACAGCCCGGATTTCACCACTCCGGCGACCCGGCCCTGGAAGGTGGCCCCTATCTGATCGCTCATCCACAAGGCGATCAGACGGTCGATCGTGTCCCGCTCGGCCAGCATGGCGCGACGTTCGGCCGCGGAGATTTCGGCGCCGATCACATCGAGTTTGCTTTCGATGCCGTCCGGCAACCCGTCATTCCCCAGGCCGAGGGCGGTAATCAGGCCGCGATGGACCAGAAGGTCGGCATAGCGTCGGATCGGTGAGGTGAAATGCGCGTAGCGGCGCAGGTTCAGTCCGAAATGGCCGATGTTCTGGGGCGCGTATTCCGCCTGGGCCTGACTGCGCAGCACCACCTCGTTGACAAGATGTGCATGTGGCGTGTCCTTCACCCGGGACAGGATGCTGTTGAAGGCGGAGGGACGCAGGCCGCCGGAGGAGGGCAGCTTCATGTTCAGCGTCGAGAGAAATTCCTTGAGCGCTTCCAGTTTCTCGGGCGTGGAGGCGTCGTGAACCCGGTAGAGCAGGGCGGTCTTCTGCTTCTCCAGTGTCTCCGCGGCCGAAACATTGGCCTGGATCATGAACTCCTCGATCAGCTTGTGCGCGTCCATGCGTTCGGGCACGAAGACGTGATCGACGGTGCCGTCCTCTTTCAGCTTGATCTTTCGTTCAGGCAGGTCGAGATCCAGCGGTTCGCGATCCTGCCGGCCCTTCTTCAGCACCTCATACGCCGCCCACAGCGGCTTCAGGACACCTTCCAGAAGGGTTTCGGTCTTTTCGTCGGGAACGCCGTCAATGGCCTTTTGCGCCTGCAGATAGGACAGCCTGGCGGCGGAGCGCATCAGCACGCGGTGGAAACTGTGGCTGATCTTCCGGCCGGTCTTGTCGAAGACCATCCGAACACCGATCGCCGGTCGGTCTTCCTTTTCCCTGAGAGAGCACAGCTGGTTGGAGATCCGCTCCGGCAGCATGGGGATCACCCGGTCTGGGAAATAGACCGAATTGCCGCGCAGGCTGGCTTCCCGGTCCATGGGCGAGCCCGGCGTCACGTAGCAGGCGACATCGGCGATGGCGACATAGACAATATGGCCGCCTTCGTTCTCCCCGGATGTATCCGGCTCCGCAAAGACGGCGTCGTCGTGGTCCTTCGCATCCGGCGGATCGATGGTGACAAGCGGGATCTTTCTCCAGTCTTCGCGCTTGCCGAGCTTTTCGATCGGCCTGGCCGCCTCGGCCTGGGCCTCGACGCTGGCGGGAAAGACATGGGGGATGCCATGGGACTGCAGGGCGATTTCGGAGATCGCCTTTTCCGATTTCATGGCGCCGAAGCGCTCGACAATCGAGGCCACAGGATGGCCGTAGCGGCCGGAGCGCGTCACCTGAACAGCGACCAGGTCGCCGTCGTCCGCTTCCTTCAGGTCGCCCGGATCGATATCCAGTTCACGCTGCTTGCGGTCGATGGGCTCCAGGTAGGGCGGACGGTCTCCGTCCCGTTTCCGCAGAATGCCGAGGATCGCTCCCTGGCGTTTTTCCAGCACCTTGATGACCCGCGCGGCGTATTCGGCTTCCCCGCCGGTCTCCGCTTCGGTCAGGCGGATCAGCGCCCGGTCGCCCACGCCCGGCTGCGTCGCCTTGGTCTTGCCGGTCAGGATGAGGATCTTCGGCGGATCGCCGGCCTCAGCGTCCCAGTCCGCAGGAACGCCGAGCAGTTCACCGTCCCGGTCCCGGGCAACAATATTGGCCACGAACACCGGCGGCATGTCGCCGGGCCGGATCATGCGCTTGTTGCGTTTCTCAAGCAGTCCCTCTTCGGACAGATCCTTGAGCATTTTCTTGAGGTGAATGCGGGCGCCGCCGATGATACCGAAATGCCGGGCGATCTCCCGCTTGCCCGCGCGCCCCGGATTGTCCGCGACGAACGCCAGAATATCCTCGCGGGAGGGCATCTCGCCGGGCACCTTGGCGTGTTTGCGGCCTGTGTGTTTGCGTGTGTTGATCCGTTTTGGGCTCAAGACGCATCATCCCAGGGGACTTCGGTGGAGGAGTCGTCGACGGCTGTCTTGGCCGTCTTTTTGGTCGCGGTCTTCTTGGCAGCGGGTTTCTTCGCCGCGGTTTTTTTCGCAGCCGGTTTCTTGGCAGCGGCTTTCTTGGCTGCCGGCTTCTTCGCCGCGGTCTTGCCCTTGCCGCCCTTGGCCGCCTTGGCGGCGATCAGTTCCAGCGCCTGTTCCAGCGTCACCGCCTTCGGATCGCTGTCCTTGGGCAGGGTCGCGTTGATCTTGCCGTGTTTGACATAGGGACCGTACCGTCCGTCATAGACGTTGATCGGGCCGCCGTCCGGGTGTTCGCCAAGTTCCTTCAGCGGCGTTGCCGCCGACCGGCCTCCGGTCTTGGCGCGTTTTTCTGCCAGGGCATCCACAGCGCGGTTGATGCCGACGGAGAAGACCTCATCGACCGAGGAGAGATTGGCATAGGTGCCCTCGTGCAGCACGAAGGGACCGTAGCGACCGATGCCGGCGCTGATCATCTTGCCGTCTTCGGGATGCGGGCCGACCTCGCGAGGCAGCGAAAGAAGCTGCAGCGCCTTGTCCAGATCCATATCCGGCGCGGACCAGCCGCGCGGCAGGGAGGCGCGTTTCGGCTTGGCTTCCTCGCCCAGTTGCACATAAGGGCCGAAGCGGCCGGTGCGCAGGGAGACGTCGAGCCCGGTCGCCGGATCCTGTCCGAGCACCTTCGGGCCTTCATCACCTTCTCCGTCTTCGCCGTTCGGCTTGCCGAGCTGGCGCGTGTAGCTGCATTCCGGATAATTGGAACAGCCGATGAAGGCGCCCCAGCGGCTGACCTTCAGGGACAGCTGCCCGCTGTCGCAGCTCGGGCATTTGCGCGGATCGGAACCGTCCTCCTTGGCGGGGAAGATATGCGGGCCGAGCAGTTCGTTCAGGGAGTCGATGACCTGGGAAACGCGCAGGTCCTTGATGTCGTCGACGGCGCCCGAAAATCCCTTCCAGAAGTCGCGCAGGACCTCCACCCAGGACAATTCACCGGCGGAAATCTTGTCGAGCTGTTCTTCAAGGCTCGCCGTGAAGTCGAATTCCACATAGCGGTGAAAGAAGCTTTCCAGGAAGGCGGTGACGATCCGTCCCTTGTCCATCGGAACGAGCTGCTTCTTTTCCAGTTCGACATAGTCCCGGTCGCGCAGGGTCTGCAGCGTGGAGGCATAGGTGGAAGGCCGGCCGATGCCGAGTTCTTCCATCTTCTTCACCAGGCTGGCCTCCGTGTAGCGCGGCGGCGGTGTGGTGAAATGCTGGGCCGCCTCGATCGCCTTCGTCGTGCCGTCGACGGAGGCAGCTGTCAGCGCGGCGCCTTCGTCCACCGCCGGCAGACGCTTGGATCCTTCGTCCTCGTCGTCGTCACGCCCTTCCTGATAGAGCGCCAGAAAACCGTCGAAGCGGATGACCGAGCCAGTTGCGCGCAGGTTGGCGCGTTTGCCGGAACCGTCGGCCAGAATCTCGATGGTCGTGCGTTCCAGAATGGCGGATTCCATCTGTGACGCCATGGTGCGCTTCCAGATCAGTTCGTAAAGCTTTGCCTGATCTGGATCGAGGAAACGGGCCACATCCTTGGGGCGGCGGGACAGGTCGGTCGGACGGATCGCCTCGTGCGCTTCCTGGGCGTTTTTCGCCTTGGTGGAATAGATGCGCGGCTTTTCGGGAACGTATTTTTCACCGAAGTCCTGACCGATGACGGCCCGGGCGGCGTCCACGGCCTCGCCGGCGATCTGCACCCCGTCGGTTCGCATATAGGTGATGAGACCGGATGTCTCCCCGCCGATGGACACGCCTTCATAGAGTTTCTGCGCCACCTGCATGGCACGCGAGGCGGCAAAGCCGAGCTTGCGGGAGGCTTCCTGCTGAAGGGTGGAAGTGGTGAACGGGGCGGCAGGATTGCGCCTGGCGGGTTTGGAGGCCACGCTGTCGACCTTGAAGCTGGCGCTTTCCAGCATGGTCCGGATCGCGGTGGCGTCCGTCTCGTTTGAGATGTCGAGCCGGCCAAGCTTCTTGCCGTCAAAGCCGGTGACACCGGCCTGGAACATGTCGCCGGACGGGGTCTTCATGTTGGCGAGGATCGACCAGTATTCCTGCGGGCGGAACACCTCGATCTCCATTTCCCGGTCGCAGATCAGCCGCAGGGCGACCGACTGCACACGGCCGGCCGAGCGGGCACCGGGCAGCTTGCGCCAAAGCACCGGCGAAAGGGTGAAGCCCACCAGATAATCGAGTGCGCGGCGCGCCAGATAGGCATCGACCAGCGGCACATCGAGCTCGCGCGGGTTGGCCATGGCCTCCAGGATCGACTTCTTGGTAATCGCGTTGAAGACCACGCGCTCAATCTGCTTGCCCTTCAGGACCCGCTTTTTCTGCAGGACTTCCAGAACGTGCCACGATATCGCTTCCCCTTCGCGGTCGGGGTCGGTCGCGAGAATGAGGCGATCGGCATCCTTGACGGCGTTGGCAATCTCCGTAAGTCGTTTCTGCGACTTGCTGTCGACCTGCCAGCTCATGGCAAAGTCTTCGTCCGGCTTTACGGACCCGTCCTTGGGCGGCAGATCGCGCACGTGGCCGTAGGAAGCCAGAACCGTGTAATCGGATCCGAGATATTTGTTGATCGTCTTGGCTTTCGCCGGCGATTCCACGATGACGACGTTCATTATTACCCGAATTATTTTTGCCGGAAACGGGACGTCCGCCCGGTGGAGAACATTATATTTATGGCGAGACGATCACGGATCGCACGCCGTGTGTCAAATGGACCTTTGCACCTTCCCGGTCAACCCATCCGCCCCGGATAGGGGTTATCCACTGAGTTTCAAGACAATTAGGGCGCTCACAGAAGGGCGGAGATTTTGTTGCCGCGATGGCGTTCTATCCTGCCTGCAAGCTCCAGTTCCAGCAAAATCACGTTGATTGAACGGGTGTCCGCATCAAGGAAACGGATGAGTTCATCAAGGTCTACCGGTGCCGGCCCCAGGGCCGACAGCACGTTCTGCCGAAATGTCTCGTCGGGGTCCGGCGGGGGCGCCGGTGCGTTCCGGTCCTCCTCCAGAAGACGCTGCTGGAGAGGACGTACGGAGTTCAGGCGTCCGGAAAGACCTTCCAGAACGTCTCTGGCGGAGGTGGCCAGGGTTGCGCCCTGGCGAATCAGGCCGTTGGCCCCTTCCGAACGCGGATCGAGCGGAGACCCCGGGACGGCAAATATCTCCCGGTTCTGCTCAAGGGCGTAGCGGGCTGTATGAAGGGATCCGGAGGCCTTGGCCGCCTCGATGACGACGACCCCCAGGGACACGCCGGATATCAGTCTGTTGCGTCTGGGAAAGTCCCGTCCGCGCGGTTTCCATCCAAGCGGCATTTCGCTGATCACCGCGCCGCCCCTGTCGAGGATCGCCGCCTGCAGCCGGTCGTGCTCTGGCGGGTAAAGGATGTCGATGCCACCGGCGAAAACGGCCACGGTTCCGGTCGTCAGTGCGGCCTCATGCGCCGCCCCGTCGATACCTCTGGCCAGTCCGGACACGATCACGAAACCCTGTTCGCCGAGATCGCGCGCGAATTGCGCCGCCAGCTTTCTCCCCGAAAGGGAGGCGTTGCGGGCGCCCACGATGCCGAGCATTCCCGGGTTCGCCAGGATCGGGCCGCCGCGCACCGAAATCATCGGGGGAGGGCCGTCGATATGCCGCAGATGCGGCGGGTAGCCGGCTTCGCCGAAGGCGACGAGCTCCGCGCCCCGCTGCCGGTGCGCATCCAGTTCCGCTTCCGCGTCGTCCACTGAACACAGCCGGTAGCTTTTCTTGCCGCCGCGCTTCGAAAGTTCCGGCAGCAGCTCCAGCGCCCGCTCGGCCGAGCCGGCATGGTCGAGAAGGTCGAAGAATGTCGCCGGGCCGATATTCTCGGACCGTATCAGGCGCAGCCAGGAGAGGCGCTGGGCGTCGGAGAGGCGCCGCGTATCATACGGAGCCGGCTTGTTCACTTGCCTCGCGCATCCGGCGCGGATGCGTCCTCCGGAGTGGATCTGGAACCGATCCTGCTTTCCCGGCCGCGCAGGAGACGGCCGATATTCTCATGATGCTTTGCCCACAGAAGGACACCCAGAAGCACGAACATTTCCGCCATCTGGAACTGGTGGAAGGCAAAATAGAGCAGGACGGGTGTCGCAAGGCTCGCCGTCAGGGCGGAGAGAGAGGAATAGCGGAAGAGAAAGGCCATCGAGATCCAGATCGCGGCCGCAAGCAGGAACATGGGCCAGTAGAGGCCGAGCAGGACACCCAGATAGGTCGCGAATCCCTTGCCACCCCGGAATTTCAGCCAGACCGGAAACAGATGGCCGAGAAAGGCGCCAAGACCGGCGATCAGGGCCATTTCCTGGCCGTACATTTGCCCTACGATCACAACCGCGACGGTCCCCTTCAGGGCATCGCCCACAAGTGTCGCCGCGGCCAGGGATTTGCGCCCCGTGCGCAAGACATTGGTCGTGCCGATATTGCCCGAGCCGATCTTGCGGATGTCGCCGAGGCCGGCCATGCGGGTGAAGATCAGCCCGAACGGAATGGACCCGAGCAGGTAGCCGAAGGCGAGAGCTGCGAGATAATATGGCCAGGCGAAGGCCCAGCTGATCGGATCAGGCACGCAGTTTCCCCCCGTGAATGCGTATCGTCTCGACGCCGTGCAAAGGCACGGCAACGGCACCCATGCCGTGTGCACCTGGTGCCTGAGGCAATGTAACGCCATGAAATGTCGGATCAAGTCCGGCAATGAGGAAACCGGTGTGCGGCGGGTGCTCAGGCGTGGTCATAGACCGTTTTGCCTGCCACGACCGTGCGGAGTACGCGCCCCGAAAAGCGGGCATCCACAAAGGGAGAGTTCTTGGAGCGGGACCGGATCGCGCTTTTTTCCAGCACCCAGGGCCGCTCCGGATCGAAGACGGTGATATCCGCCGGGGCCCCCTTGGCAAGGCGCCCGGTTTCCAGACCCAGCCTGTCGGCGGGACGGCTGGTCATGGCGCCGAGCAGGGTGACCAGATCGACATCGCCGGAATGGTGGAGCCGGAGCGCGGCGGCCAGCAGGGTTTCCAGACCGATCGCCCCGTCTTCGGCTTCCGCCCAGGGATGGCGCTTGGTCTCCACATCCTGCGGATCGTGGTTGGAGCAGATGATGTCGATGGTTCCGTCGGCCACGGCCGCGGCCATCGCCAGCCGGTCGTCCTCGTCGCGCAGGGGCGGCGACATCTTGAAGAAGGTGCGATATGCGCCGATGTCGTTCTCGTTGTGGGTCAGATGATTGATCGAGACCCCGGCGGTGATGTCGAGACCCCGGCTTTTGCCGGTCCGGATGACGTCGGCGCTGTCCGAGGTGGACACCAGATTTGCGTGGTATTTGCCTCCGGACATGCCGACAAGGCGCAGGTCGCGTTCCAGCATGATGATTTCGGCTTCGCGCGAGACGCCGGAAAGACCTTTCCAGCTCGCGTTGAGGCCGGCGTTCATCACTCCGCCGGCAAGATCGGGATCCTCGGTGTGATGTATGACCAGAGCATCGAAGTCGCGGGCGTAGGTCATCATGCGGCGCATCACCTGCGCATTCTTGACCGACTTGTGGCCGTTGGTGAAGGCAATTGCCCCCGCTTCCTGCAGAAGGCCGATCTCGGCCATTTCCTCGCCTCTCAGGCCCTTGGTGAGGGCCGCCAAGGGCAGGACGTTGACGCTGGCCGTGTCGCGTGCCCGGCGCAGGATGAAGTCCACAAGTGCGGGATCGTCGATCACCGGATCCGTATCCGGCATGATGCAGATGGTTGTGACGCCGCCTGCGGCCGCGGCCTGGGAGGCGCTCGCCAGGGTTTCCCGGTGTTCCGCGCCCGGTTCTCCGACCGAGACGCACATGTCGATCAGGCCCGGACAGGCGACGGCGCCCTTGCAGTCGATGATGTCCGCCCCGTAGGGAGCGCCCTGGTTGGCGGCTTCCGGCCCGGCGGCCAGGATGGTGCGGTCGGCAACGATGATGGAGCCGGGCGCGTCCAGCCCGCGCGCCGGGTCGATGACCCTGGCGTTGGACAGAACCAGAGGTTTGGGTGTGTCGTAAGCCACGGAAAAAGTCCTCTAGTTGTTCGGCAGGTTGGCGGCAAGCGCCTCCAGCACGGCCATGCGCACCGCCACGCCCATTTCCACCTGTTCGCGGATGAGGCTCTGTGGACCGTCCGCGATGGATGCGTCGATCTCCACACCGCGGTTCATGGGGCCGGGATGCATCACCAGCGCATCGTCCTTCGCATAGGCGAGTTTTTCCGCGTCGAGACCGTAGTAGCGGTAATATTCACGCACCGACGGCACGAAGGCACCGTTCATGCGTTCGCGCTGCAGGCGCAGCATCATGACGATGTCCGCGCCCTCAAGGCCGTCGCGCATGGAATTGAAGACTTCCACGCCCATCTTTGCGATACCGGAAGGCAGCAGGGTGGACGGAGCCACGACACGCACCCGCGCTCCGAGCGCGTTTAGAAGAATGATGTTGGAACGCGCCACCCTGGAATGGGCAATGTCGCCGCAGATCGCCACGGTCAGACGGGCGATCTTGCCCTTGTGGCGGCGGATGGTCAGGGCGTCGAGCAGGGCCTGGGTGGGATGTTCATGCGGCCCGTCGCCGGCATTGACCACCGAGCAGCCGACCTTGCGGGCAAGCAGGTGCACCGCGCCTGCCGCATGATGGCGGACCACCAGCAGGTCGGGATGCATGGCGTTCAGGGTCGCCGCCGTGTCGATCAGCGTTTCGCCCTTTTTGACCGAGGACTGCGACACGGCCATGTTCATCACATCCGCGCCCAGCCGTTTTCCGGCCAGTTCGAAGGAGCTTTGGGTGCGGGTGGAGTTCTCGAAGAAGAGATTGATCTGGGTGCGCCCCTGCAGGACAAGCCTGCGCTTGTGAATCTGGCGGGAAACCTCGACGGCTTCTTCCGCACGGTCCAGAAGGCCCAGAATTTCGTGGGGGTGAAGACCCTCTATGCCCAGCAGGTGACGATGGGGATAAGGGTTGTCTCGATGGGTGTCTTTCGCGGTCATCGAGGTCATGCCTATAGGGGGAATCGCCTCCGTGCACAAGACACGAATTTTCCGCGCGGCCCCGCGCTGCACGGCTGTCCACACGCTTGCTGAATATTTGAACGGATGGACAAAAAATAGGGTTCTGCCCGGATCAGGTGAACACAAGCATGGCCAGGGGAATTGTCACAGTCGCCGCAAGGGTTTGCAGCGTTATGATTTCCCCCATCAGTTTCGCGTCGCCGCCCATCTGCCTGGCCAGCAGATAGGCGTTGCTGGCACAGGGGACCGAGCTGGCAATGATGACCACCGCAAGGGCGTCGCCGGTGACGCCGAACAGCGAGGCGAAGCCGAAGGCGAGAAGCGGCATGAGCAGGGGGCGCAGAAAGGTGCCCATGGTGAGCGCCGGACCCGGCCGGCGCAACGAGCGCAGATCGAGACCGGCTCCCACGCAGATGATCCCGATCGGCAGCGCCGCGCGCGAGAAGATTTCCAGCGTGTCGTCAACGACGAAGGGCAGGGTGATCCCGCCGAGGTTGAAGACGAGACCCGCCCCGATGGAGAGCATGAACGGATTTGTGTAGAGATCCTTCAGGATTTTCTTCGCGCTGGGCGTGGTCGTGCCGGCAAAATGCGACAGCACGAGAACGCTTGCCACGTTCAGCGGCGGGATCATGAAAACCATGGCCACGGCGAGCATGGCAAGGCCCGCTTCCCCGGCAACATTGTCGGCGATTGCGAGGGCGATCATTCCGTTCCAGCGCAGGGTGCCCTGAAATATGGATGTGAACCGATACGGGGCGATGCCCCAGATACGTTCGACGACGGGGCGGGCGGCAAGCAGGGCAAGGCCCATCAGCGTGATCGACGCCAGCAGGCTGAGGCCCATGTCGAGGGTGGGAAAGCTGTTGAAGTCGGCCTGGGCAATGATCCGGAACAGGACGGTGGGAAACAGTACGAAATAGGCGAGCCTCTCGATACCGCGCCATTGGTCGCCGGTGATCAGCCCGGTCCGGGCGATCATGTATCCGGAGGCAATCACGAGGATGACCGGTATCAGGGCGGCAAGTGTTGTCAGCATGGAGAACTATTTGCGTTGGATGGATCTGCAGTCCCCGGATTCGGCAGACGTCCGGGTCAGGCGTTTGTTGGATGGTTCAGCGTCCCAGCCCCATGAAACCGAGCCGGTCGAGAAAGCCCTGCAGGATATAGGCGGCAGCCATCTTGTCGACCACTTCCGCCCGTCTGGCACGGCTTGAATCGGCTTCCAGAAGGGTTCTGGTCACGGCTGCTGTCGACAGGCGCTCATCCCAGTAGGTGAGCGGCAGCTCCGTTTTCGGGGCCAGGTTCCGGGCGAAGGCCCGGGTTGCCTGGGCACGTGGCCCTTCGCTGCCGTCCATGTTGAACGGCATGCCCAGAACGATGCCACCGATCTTGTGCTTTGTGCAGATCTCCAGCAGCTTTTCCGCGTCCTGGGTGAATTTCTTCCGCCGGATCGTTTCCAGGGGCGAGGCGATGCCGCGTCCCAGGTCGGACAGGGCCAGGCCGATGGTCTTCGTGCCCAGATCCAGTCCGATCAGCCGGGTGTTGTCCGGGATGGCGGCTAGGAAGTCTTCCAGCGAAAGTGAGGAGTCATTTGCCATGGGGAGGCTTTATCAGGACTGCCGCATTTGATCCAGCGTGAATGCGCCTGCTGGCGTTTACACCCTGGAGGCTGCGGATTCCGGTTTCAGATAGGGATGGCCCGAGCTGCTTTTCTGCAGGTCCAGCCAGGGCATCAGGTCCTCGAGCCGCAACCCGCCGGTGAAATACCAGCCCTGCAGGCCATTTGCGCCCAGACGTGTTGCGAATGCGGCCTGATCCTCCGTTTCGATGCCTTCCGCGACGGTCTTGCATCCCAGTTTCGTCGCCATGTCGATGGTGGATGCGAGAATTGTGCGGATCCGCGGATCCACGCTTGCCCCTGCGATCAGCGAGTAATCGAGTTTCAGGTAACCGACCGGCAGGCCGGCCAGACGGGTGAGGTTCGAGTAGCCTGTGCCGAAATCGTCGATCGACACCTTGTATCCGAGTTCGTTTAGGCGCTTGAAGGTCGAAAGCGCTCCCTGTTCCGAAGTGAACATGGCATCTTCCGTCACCTCGATCTCCAGCTGCCCGCTCTCGAAACCCACCCTGGAGCGGATCGCTTCGAGCGTATCGACGAAGTCGGGGGAAATGAAATGATGAGAGCCGATGTTGACGGACATCCAGAGATCATGCCCCTGTGCCACGAGCCGTGCATGGTCGCTCATCGCCTGTCCGATGACCCATTCGCCCAGCCGGTTCATCGCATGGGAAGCCCCAAGCTGGGGAATCCAGTAATCGGGGAGAAGGCAACCGAATTCCGGATGGTTCCAGCGAAGGAGCGCCTCGACATTGACCACCTTGCGACGCGCCGTGCAGATCCGCGGCTGATAAACCAGGTACAGCCGGCCGTTTTCGATCGCTGAAATGACGTCCCGCCGGATTTCCGCCGCCGACTGCCTGTCGGTCGACGGTGAATAGATATGCGTCCGGTTCTTGCCGGCGCGCTTGGCATGGTACATGGCGATGTCCGCACGTTTCGACACCTCTTCCAGCTGCCGGCCATGCTGCGGAAACCGGGCGCAGCCGACACTGGCCGATGGCGAAATGCCGAGGTCGGCGTCGGGTGCCGAAAGGGCGGCAAGAATGGCGTCCAGAAAGACCTGGATTTTTTGCTCGGACACGAGCCCCTGGATCAGCATGATAAATTCGTCACCACCGACCCGGGCAACCAGGGGAGGCGCAAACTGACTGCCTGGTGCCGCGTCATCCAGCTGCACCCCGTCGGCCACTTTCAGGAGCCTTCGTGCGCAGGCCTTCAGATGCAGGTCACCGGCATGATGTCCATGCAGATCATTGACCTCCTTGAAGTTGTCCAGATCGATCAGCACGACGATCCCGCCACGCTCCGGATCCTGGGCCTCCTTCAGGATGGGATCGGCAACGGACTGAAGGTGGTCGCGGTTCGGCAGCCCGGTGACATGATCGCTGTAGGCAAGCCTTTCAATCTGTTCACCAGCAGACGTCATGCGGTCAACCATTGCATTGTAGCCGTCGCAGAAGTCGGCGATCTCCGTAAAGCGGATCATGCGGCTGCCTGTTTCGACCGGGGTCAGCTTCTGGTCCCGGGCACTGGTGTGGGTCGCCCGCGCCAGATCCTCGAGGGGTCTCGACAGGGATCGTGCCAGGACCATTCCGATTGCAATCGTCGCCAGAGCGGCGCCCGTGATGATGAGCAGAAGAGACGACTGGTTCTTCGCGATCTTTTCGTAGATTTCAGAGACCGGCTGGGCCACCATCACACCCCATCCGGGACCGGCTACCGAGGTGAAACCTGCGATCATCTCCCTGTTGATGGCAGGAGAGTAGAATTCCTCGATGCCGGTTTCTCCGTTCATCATGCGTCTGACGGTCGGAATCTCCGCGATGTTCATCCGGGTTTCGACCCATTCCTGCCTGGGGTGGGCGATCACTGTGCCCGAGCTGTCGACGATGACCGTATGGCCATTCTCGCCGAAAATGATGTTTTTGCTGAGGTTCTTGAAATAGTTCGGCGAGATTTCGCCGATTGCATAGTGGTGCTCCAGCTCCCGCACCAGGAAAAGGCAGATCCGATTGTCCGTCGATGCCGTGACATTTGTGAAAACCGGGCTGTCCCGCCGGGCGATCTTTTTCAGATCGGCAAACAGTGCTGGCGGTATCTGGACAAGGGCCTTGGTGCCGGGTGTCCAGACGCCGCCGTCAATCCTGCCATCGGACTTGTCGACGATGGAAACGCAGCACATGTCGAACTGGGTCAGAAGGCCGGACAGTTCCCCGGGGCTTCTGCCCTGGACCAGGCTCGAACTCACTGTCTCGAAAGCGGTGACGATGTTGCGCTGGTAGCGATCGAGCGCGAAGCCCGTCTCGCGGGCTAGAAGCAGGTGCCTGTCCTTGACCTCGGCAAATTCCCGCGAGACCGCGTCGCGATAGGACCAGATGCTGAATATGAGGGTCGGCAGCAAGGTCGCAATGAGCAAAAAGAAGACAAGATAACTACGGATCTTCAATCTGATATCCTCTCGCCGACCATCCCGGATACAGAAGTTGCCATCTTGCAATTTCAGGCGGTGTGTTTTCTAGTTTACATGGCGGTCATGCCGGCGCCAGATGCGGCAAGTCCTTGAAGTCGTTTCGTGAGAGCCTAGCAAAAACACCCGAATGATGACATCGCAAAACTTCGAACGGTCATTTGCCGGGGGAACCCGGTCGGCAGCCGCCAGGTCTGAACAGAGGTGACGTGAACAAATGAAACTCACATGGTACGGCCATTCCGCCTTCAAGATCGAGATCGAGGGCGCGTCCATCCTGATGGATCCGTTCCTGACGGGAAACCCGTCGTTTCCGGACAGCCTGAGCGTCGATCGAGTGGCGGACGGGGTGACACATGTCATCCTGACCCACGGACACGATGATCACATTGGCGATTCCATCGATATCCTGAAGAAAACCGGCGCACAGCTGACTGCGAATTTCGAGATCTGCATGTGGGCGAGCCGTCAGGGCATCGAGAATTTCAGTCCCATGAACACCGGCGGCAAGGTGGATGCGGGACCTTTCAGGGTCGCGCTGACGCGGGCGGATCATTCTTCCTCCATGCAGACCGACGGGGAGGCGATCTACCTGGGCAATCCGCATGGCGTGATTGTCGAGGCGCCCGGCGAGAAGGTGCTCTATCATATGGGAGACACCGACATCTTTTCCGACATGGCCCTGATCAACGAGATCTACCGGCCGCGGATCGGCCTGGTTCCCATCGGAGACCGGTTCACCATGGGGGCCGCAACGGCGGCAATGGCCTGCAGCCGGTATTTCGACTTCGAGGCGATCCTGCCCTGCCATTTCGGCACCTTTCCGGTTCTCGACCAGACGTCGGACGCATTTGTCCGGGCGCTTGGCGAGGCTTCCGGCACGGTGAAGACGATTGCCCCCGGAGACAGTATCGACGTATGAGAGTGGACCGCCCGGAAGGCTTGCGGGCTTTCCGGGCACAAGCCAATTCGGAAGAGACCATCATGTCCTGGACCAGATTACCCATCTGCCTTGGTTTTGCACTGCTGCTTGCGGGGGCATCCGCGACGGCGGCCGACAAGTCGATCACGCCCGACGGCAAGCCGGCTCCCTCCCAGCCTTCGGCCAAACCCGGTTCCAGGGCGGCACGCGATGCGGAGGCGGCGGCGAAGACCCCTTACGACAAGACGGAGGACGTGTTCTCCGGCAACGAGACCATTGCCGGAGAAAAGATCGCCTTTCCGCAGAACGATCCCTCCGTCAAGGCGATGATCGTCACGATGGAGCCGGGCGAAGTCACCCAATGGCACCAGCATCACGCGCCTCTTTTCGCCTATGTGCTGGAAGGCGAGGTCACCGTGACCTACGAGGCGATCGGCAAGAAGGTCTACCGGGAAGGCGAAGGCATTCTGGATGCCATGGATGTGACCCACCGGGGAGAAAACACGGGGACGGTGCCCGCGCGCATTCTCACCGTTTTCCTGCTCGGTGACGGAGGCAAACCGGTGGTTCTGGAAGATGCGCCGGGTACGGATAAAGCCAAGGTGGAATAAGCACTTCCGGCCAGAAATGGTGCCGTGTGAATGCGTGGTGCCCGTATTGATTGTGGGCAAGAGGGTAGGAAACACTGTCCTTCGTGACGTCGGGAACTGGCCAAAAATATATGAAATTCCTTGTTCTCATGAAAAACTGACTTAAGGTTATATTACGGTCGCCAGAAAGGGGCTTCGATCCCGGTCTCAATCCTGAGTGGTGTCTGTATGTGACCATAAAGTTGGGAGGTTTTCATGAGCCATTTTCTGCTTCCGCCACGTTTGAGCGCGGCGGTCCTGGGGCTGGTGGCGGCATTTGCCACTGCCACTGTCCCTGGCACGGCATCCGCGCAAGATACCGAAAAGCCGAATATCCTGGTGATCTGGGGCGATGATATCGGTACCTGGAATATCAGCCACAACAACCGTGGCATGATGGGCTACAGGACACCCAACATTGATCGCATTGCCGATGAAGGTGTCGCCTTCACCGATTACTATGCCCAGCAGAGCTGCACGGCGGGCCGGGCAGCCTTTATCGGCGGCAATGTGCCGGTGCGCACCGGCATGACCAAGGTCGGTCTGCCCGGTGCCGAGCAGGGCTGGCAGGAAACCGATGTCACCATGGCGGCAGTTCTGAAGTCTCAGGGATATGCCACGGGTCAGTTCGGCAAGAACCATCAGGGCGACCTTGATGAACATCTGCCGACCAATCACGGTTTCGACGAGTTCTTCGGCAACCTCTATCATCTCAATGCGGAGGAAGAACCGGAAAACAGGGACTATCCCGGCGACATGGTGCTTGCCAACGGCAAGACGTTCAAGGAGCAGTTCGGACCGCGCGGCGTGCTGCACACCTGGGCGAACGAGGACGGAACGCAGCGGATCGAGGATACGGGCGCGCTCACAAAGAAACGCATGGAAACCGTGGACGACGAGTCCGTCGCCGAGGCCAAGCGCTTCATTCGTGAGGCCGTTGAGGAGGGGACGCCCTTTTTCGTGTGGTGGAATGGCACCCGCATGCATTTCCGCACCCATGTGAAGGAAGAGCACGTCGGCATCTCCGGTCCGAGCGGCGACAATTATCACGACGGCATGATCGAACATGACATGCATGTCGGCGAGCTGCTGGATCTGCTCGACGAACTCGGCATCGCCGATAATACGCTCGTGATGTACTCCACCGACAACGGGCCGCATTACAATACCTGGCCGGATGCCGGCACAACGCCGTTTCGCAGCGAGAAGAATTCCAACTGGGAAGGCGCCTACCGCGTTCCGGCCTTCGTTCGCTGGCCGGGCGTGTTTCAGTCCGGCGTGACCTTGAACGGCATCGTCGCCCATGAGGACTGGCTGCCGACCTTTGCCGCCGCTGCCGGTGCGCCTGATATCAAGGAGGAACTGAAAGACGGCGTCGAGCTGATTGGCAGGACCTACAGGAACTACATCGACGGCTACGACATGAGCGCCTATCTGAAGGGCGAAGCGGAAGACTCTCCCCGTCATGAATTCTGGTATGTCAACGACGATGGGCAGATCGTTGCGGCCCGTTACGACGACTGGAAAGTGGTGTTCCTGGAAAATCGCGGCCAGGCGTTCGGTGTCTGGCAGGAACCTTTCACCGAGTTGCGTGTCCCGGCCATATTCAACTTGCGCCGCGATCCCTTCGAAAAGGCCCAGCATAACGCCAACACCTATTTCGACTGGTTGCTGGACAGGGTCTTCGTGATTGTCCCGATCCAGGCACTGGCGTCCCAGTTCCTGCAAACCATGCAGGAATATCCGCCGAGCCAGTCACCCGGTTCCTTCAACCTGTCGGCGATCGAAGAGAAACTGAGATCCGGAATGGCCGGGAGCAACTGATCCGGCAAGGGGCAATCGATACCGGAGGCGTCTGGTCATGGGCCTTGACTGCCTCCGGTTCACATCCGGGTGGAGGGAAATGATGTTCAGATTATTCACGGTGGCGGCCGCCATTCTGATGACGACCGCGGCAGGGAAGGTGCTGGCAGACCCGTTGCCGTCCTGGAAACCCGGAGACTCCAAATCGGCCATTGTCGAATTCGTGGAAACAGTGGCCACACCGGGAGGGGACGGCTACGTCGATCCGTCGGAGCGAATTGCGGTTTTCGACAATGACGGCACCTTGTGGTCGGAGCAGCCTGCCTATTTTCAGATTTTCTATACGCTCGACAAAGTGAAGGAACTGGCGAAAGCCGATCCCTCCCTGGTGGAAAACAGTGCCGCCGTGAAGGCAGCTGTGGACGGCAATCTGGAAGCGCTGATGGCAGATGACCACAAGGGTCTTCTGGAGGTTCTCGCCATGTCCCATTCCGGCATGACGACGGATATGTTCAAATCGTCCGTCGCTGACTGGCTGGAAACCGCCCGGCACCCGGAAACAGGCGTACGCTACGATCAAATGATCTATCAACCGATGCTTGAGCTTCTCTCCTATCTCCGCGAGAACGGCTTCAAGACCTATATCGTCTCCGGCGGAGGGATCGATTTCATCCGGGTTTTTTCGCAAAAGGCCTATGGTATTCCGCCGGAACAGGTTGTCGGGTCCAGTATAAAGGCGGAATTTCAGCTGGATGGTGCTGCCGCTAATACGTTGAAACTGCCGGAGCTGTTTTTCTTTGACGACAAGGCGGCCAAGCCGGTTGCCATCAATCACCACATCGGCAGGCGTCCGGTTTTTGCCGCTGGAAACTCCGACGGGGACCTCCAGATGCTGCAATATGCGACTTACCGCGAAGAAGACGAAGGTTTTGCCCTGATCGTGCATCACACGGACGCGGACCGGGAGTGGGCCTATGACCGCGAGTCCGATATCGGCCGGTTGGACAAGGCGCTTGACGAGGCCGGAGAGCATGGCTGGACCGTTGTCGACATGAAGGAAGACTGGCGCACGGTGTTCCCCTTCGAACTTGCAGATGGCAGGTAACGGGATGCCGTCTTCATCCGCACTTGTTCTGGTGCTCGCAGGGATCGGCTTTTGCGCGTCCTCCGCCCTTGCCGATGGTGATTTCGTGCGGATCGAAGGCGGCACGTTCCTGATGGGCTCGCAAAGCCACTATCGGGAAGAGCGCTTTGAGCATGAGGTTACCGTTGCGCCGTTTCTGATCAGGACGACGGAGGTTACCAATGCCGATTTCGCGGCATTCGTGAAAGCGACGGGCTATGTGACGACGGCCGAGAAGGATCTGGACCCCGAGGAGCATCCGGCCTTTTCCGGAGATCTGCTCAAGGCCGGATCGATGGTTTTCGCCCAGCCGTTGCAGCAGGTTGATCTGAACGATTTCCGTCACTGGTGGCGGTATGTTCCCGGCGCGGACTGGCGTCATCCGCAAGGTCCGGAAAGTTCCATCGACGGCCTGGAAGACCATCCCGTCGTTCAGGTGTCCCCCGATGATGCCAGGGCCTATGCGCGCTGGGCCGGCGGACGTCTGCCGACCGAGGCCGAATGGGAATTCGCCGCCCGTGGCGGTCTCGACGGGGCCGACTACACCTGGGGCGAGACCTACGATCCTTCACAGGGCTGGAAGGCAAATACCTGGCAGGGCGTTTTTCCGTCGATCGATACCGCCGAAGACGGCTATCACGGTTCGGCCCCTGCGGGGTCTTTCGAGCCGAACGGATACGGCCTCTACGACATGGCCGGAAATGTCTGGGAGCATGTCGCCGACTGGTGGGTGCCCGGTCACCCGAACAAGGCCGCGACGGATCCGTCGGGGCCGCCTGTCGAACTTGCCGCGCAATTCGCCCATGAAGCCGTGGGGCCAATGCATGTGGTCAAGGGGGGATCCTGGCTCTGTGCCCCGTCCTATTGTCTGCGCTATCGCCCGTCCGCCCGCCAGCATGCCGAACGCAGTCTCGGCTCCAACCACATCGGTTTCCGGATCGTGCAGGATGTGGAATAGGGCAGCGCCGGACGGTCCCGTGCCACATATGCGCCTACGCGCAGGCAACGACCTGACGGGTCCATTTCCCGTCACTCGGCCGGGGGAGCGGAAAACCGGGGTCCTTTCCCGATTGCCGCTGCCGATTACAGCCTGTTGAGCAATGCGGGGGTCGGCCAGGCATCCGCGGGCATGCCGAGCTTCTGCTGCACCTGCTGAACGGCCGCGCGGGTTCCCGATCCCAGAATGCCGTCGATCTTGCCGACATCGTACCCCATGCTCTTGAGCCTGGTCTGAAGCTGTTTCATCTGGGCGTCGTTCAGGCCCGGCTCCGGATTTCCCGCATTGTAGACCGGCGCCCCGGCCAGCCGGGTGGCGAAATAGGCGGCGGTGGTCGTGTAGATGAACGACTGGTTCCATTCCAGGTAGATATTGTAATTCGGATAGGCGAGGAAGGCCGGACCCTTGCGTCCCTGCGGCAGCAGCAGGGAGGCCGGCAGGTTGGGGGAAATCTTGCCCCAGCGCGACTTCACCCCGAGGGATGCCCATTGCGCGCCGGTTCTGGTCTTGCCCAGCCCGGTCGCCGCCCAGTCCAGGTTCTGCGGCACGGTCACTTCCTGGAGCCAGGGTTCGCCCCGGCGCCAGCCCAGATGATGAATGAAGGCACCGGCGGTCAGGATCGCGTCGGCGGCGCTTTCCTTCAGCTTGACATGACCGTCGCCGTCGCCGTCCTTGCCGAACTTGATGATGTCCTCGGGCAGCATCTGCACCATGCCGATCTCACCGGCCCAGGCACCGGTGGTGCGCTGCGGATCGAGATCACCATGCTGGACCATTTCGATGGCCGCGATGAGCTGCGGTCGGAAGAGGTGCGGGCGGCGGCAGTCATGGGCGAGTGTCGCCAGCGCATTGACCGTGTTGAAGTCTCCCTGAACCGCGCCGAAGTCGGTCTCAAGCGCCCAGAAGGCGGTAATGACGGGCGCGGGCACACCGTATTCCCGCTCGGTGCGCTGGAAGATGCCGGCGTATTTCTTCATGTTCGCGGCGCCGTTTTTCATGCGGTAGCCGGAAATGACCCGTTTGGAAAAGTCCAGGAAGGTCAGCTTGAAGACGCCCTGTGCCCGGTCGCGCGAAAGCACCTTCCGGTCGATCTGCGCTCCTGCCAGCGTTTTGTCGGCAGCCCGTGCGGAAAGGCCCTTGGCAACGGCTTCCTGTTTCACGCCCGCCAGAAACTGGCGGAAATCGCCGCCGCATTGCTGGGCAAGGGCAGGGGAACCGGCAAGGAAAAGACCGGTGAGAGCGGCAGCGGCAAGCCGGGGGGAAAAAAGCGCGCGGCGGGTCATGAAAAGTCCTGTCGTCATTGAGCCTGTGAAAAGGAAATGCCTTTCCTGAAATCGGCCACAGTTGACTTCGCTTCGCCCGCAAGGTCAACCGCACTCGGGTCCTGCAGTGGCGTCTTCCACCATGCGATCGCCTTGCGATGTCCGGTTACTGGCAGTTTCCGAAACCGGAACCGGCGGTGATGCTTCCGTCGGGGGTTTTTCTCAAGGGGGCATCGACGGTGACCGAGGACCTGCAATCGGCGTTCGGGGCGCCCAGGTTCGGCGATGGATAGAGCGGGGCTGCATTCACGCCGGAGGTCTGCTGCTGGCACATCTGGTAGGCCGTGTCATAGAGCGCCTGCCAACCGCCGGGCATGGATCCGAGATTGTCCATGACACCGAGCGCGGCGCCGGCACGGGCACCGCGATGCGCTCCCGAAGGGCCTCTCCACGCGCCGCCGGCAACGGCTCCGGTCATGCCGCCGTCCACCGCATCGCCCACGACATCTCCGCTGCCCATGTGGGTGTTGGCATAGTCGGTGGCATAGGTCACGCAATCGGTGCCATCCGCAAGAGAGGGTAAGCACGCTGCTCCCTGGGCGAGGAAGGCGATGACGGTCAGGCCGGTGGTTCCGGGGTAGGGCATGGTCCGTCTCCTGCACGCGGGCTCCGGCGCCATCATCACCGGTCCTTGAAGGCATGGCCGTGCCAAAGGCGGCACGATAACCTGCAAAGAATATCCGGCCGGGCTTAAAAAACCTCTACCCGAGCCGGTCGAATTCAATCGGCCGGCGTGGTCCTTTCCAGGAATTTCTCGCCGACAAAGCCGGTTTGCCCGTCATGTTGTATGGCGCACCACCACGCTCCGCATTCCCCGACACGGATCTCCGCACCTGCCGGGAGGACAGCAAGGATTTCCGCGTTCTTGTCCGCCGACTGCCTGAGGTTCACGGCTGAGGCAATGCGGCCGGTCGTTGTAAAGGAGGGATCGGCACCGGAAGCCTTCGGGGCGGCGGCGTTCGCGGAGCTGTCTTCGGCTTGCGGAACGTCGCGAACCTCCTGAGCCGTCTGCTCTTGCGTGCCGGACTCGGCCGTGGCGTCCGGTTGCGCAACGGCTTCGGTGGCAGCGGCGAGAGCCGGGGGATCCTGCGGGCGGTGTTGGACGGTGGCGGCCGGGGCGGCAATCCGGCGCGGGTCCAGCCGTGCCTGTATCTTGCCTTGCGAGAGGCCGGTTGCGCCGCTTGCCTCTGCCGGTCCGGTCTGTGTTCCGGCCGTCACACCCTGGGCCGCGAAGGCTTCGCGCAGCTGTTCCTTGGCTCTGGCGATCTGTAGCTCCTCGGCATCGTCCGAACGTGCCGCATCCGCAGGCGCAAGGTCAGGCGTGGTGTCGGATAGTGCGGGCAGGCTGGACTCGATCAGGCTTTCCAGTGTCGGCTCCACCGCGATGGGCTGTGCCGCACCTTCACGGGAGCTGACCTGCCCGGTGGCAAACAAACCGGACTTTGCGAGGGCGATCGCGCCACCGCCAAAGACAATGAGCACAAGCGTGCTGGCGATCAGTGTTTTGAGCCTGGGCCCCTGGTGTCCCGGTGCGGACGAAGGAAGCTCGTCAAGTGTCATGCCCGCGATTTCCTCGTTCGGGGCCGGGGTCTGATCTTCCTCAAGCGAGCGCTCAAAAACCTCCGGAGTTGCAGTTGCACTGTTTTCCCTGCGGAACGACGGCTTCGGGGCGCGGAGCGTTTCCCGGCCTGTCTCCGCCGCTGCCGCGTGTCTGCGCAGAACCTTTTCCGCAAGGTCAAGGGGAACCCGGCCTTTGTCGGTTCTGGCACCAGCCGTCGCGGGCGGGCGGATTTCGACCAGCCGCAGATCGCTTCGCGTCGCGGGCAGAGGGTGTTGTTCCGGATCGTGGCTTGGAAAGGGGTCGCAAGTGGTGGCTGGCGCGGAAAAGGAATACATGTGGCCCTCCTGCTGTATCTGCGTTTCTGGGCATGCCCGGAGCGGTCGTCTTTTCGACGGAACCATTAATCTCCGTCAATACGCCGGGACACGGGCCGCAATGCGGCAGCTCCAAGGAAATTTTGCGAGAATGTGACATGGAGAGGATCCGGATTGCCCCGTTTGCAAAAGCCTAACCAGTCTTTGCCATGATCGGGAGAGAATCATTTGCTGACGGCGCACGCAGACAATGGCTGAAGCCCCCGCTTTCGCGAGATCTCGCGGCAGGAAGCTTCCGGAATAGCAGGTCGATCTGGAGCCGCTGCTGCAACTGGAATGAATGGACAAGACACCATGAAACGCTGGATCTTCGGACTTTTCACCCAGGCGGGCACTCTGCTGGCCGGTCTGTGTCTGACCTGTCAGATTGGGGTCTCGCAGGAGGTGCAGGAGCTGAAGATCGGCCTGATGGCCACGTTGTCTGGTCCCGCGGCAGTCTACGGCGAGCATATGCGCGACGGGTTCCTGCTGGCCGTCAAGCAGGCCCATGGAGCGCTCGGCGGCCTGCCCACCAATGTCCTGGTGGTCGACGACAAGCTTGATCCGGACCATGCCGTCCGGCAGGTGACCAAACTGATCGAGGAAAACGGCATCGATATCATGGTCGGCGTCAATTTCTCGAAGGTCATGCTGGCGGTTCATGACCCGGTGGTGCGATCGAAAACCCTCTTCATCGGCACCAATTCCGGCCCGGCGCCGATTGCCGGACGCAATTGCAGCCGCTACTTCTTTTCCATTGCCTCCCAGGACGACCAGGTGCATGAGACCATGGGCCGGTATGCGAGCCTGAAGGGTTACCAGCAGGTCGTCACGATTGCCCCAGATTATGAAGCTTCCCGGGATGCGGTGGCCGGATTCCGGCGCCATTTCAAGGGACAGATCGCCCGGGAGATGTTCACCCGGATGGGACAGACGGACTTTTCGGAAGAATTCGCACAGATCGAGGAAATCGCACCGGATGCGATCTATGCCTTCATGCCGGGCGGCATGGGGGTGGAACTCGTCAAGCAGTTTCACGGATCGGGCCTCAAGGGCATCATTCCGTTCCTGTCCGCCCATACGATCAACGCGGTGACCTTGCCCTATACCGGGGAAATGGCCGAAGGATTGTTTTCCGCCTCCCACTGGGCGCCGAATCTGGACAATCCCGCCAACAAGCGTTTCGTGCGCGATTTCGGCAGGGAATATGAATACCAGCCATCGGTTTATGCCGCACAAGGGTATGATGCCGCCAGGCTCATTCACTCCGCGCTCGAACTGACCGGAGGCATCAAGGACCAGGAAGCCCTGGTCTCCGCCATCGGCGCGGCGCCCTTCGAAAGCGTGAGGGGCGACTTTCGCTTCAACTCCAACCAGTTTCCGATCCAGGACTTCTATCTGGTCGAAGGGGTGAGGCGCACCAGCAAGCTCTATGAAATGGAAGCGATCGCACGGGTGTTTGACGATGTCGGCGATGCTTATGCAGGCTCCTGCCGGATGTGATGCCGTCACGGCACATCGTGCTGTTCCCGAGTTTTGAAACGATCAGTCCGAAACCGGATGTGCCTCTCTTGCATTCCGGACCGGACGGTCCATATCAACATCATGTCCAACGCCTTGTCCCCACAGAACCTGCCTGACTCAAGACCTCCCGGCCCGGGGCGGCCGCGCAACTTCGATGAAGCTGTTGCTCTGGAAGCCGCGATGAATATCTTCTGGCGGAAGGGGTTCGAGGCAACCTCGCTGGACGACCTGACCAAGGCCATGGGCCTCAGCCGGTCCAGTTTCTACGGTGCCTTCGGAGACAAGCAGGCCCTGTTCCTGCGGGCGGTGGAGCACTATTCCAGCAACGGAATCCGGAACCTGAGAGACGTCGCGGAAACCGCGGAAGGTAACGCGATCGACGCGATGATGCAGGCCATCTCGGATCCGCACGGCGGATCGAAGGGGTGCCTGCTGGTCAACTGCATCACGGAACTCGCGCCGCATGACGAAAAGGTCGCCGAAATCGGGCGCCGCCATCTGGAAACCATCGAGGAAATTTTCTCGAAGGCAATCGATCCGCACAATCCGGACGCCGTACGCGACCGGGCGCGTGCCTATTCATCGCTTGCCATCGGAACCCTTGCGCTGCGCAAGGCCGGAATTCCGGCTGAACGCATCGCCGAGACCCTGAAACAGGCCCGAACGATCCTTTCTCCCTGAGAAGCGTTCCGGAGCCTGTCTCGTCACCAAACCCGGGCAATCACATGCCCGATTATGGACTGATTGATCCATAATTTTGTCAACAGACCCAATGACAGCCGAAAGGATTTGTCCATGTCAGACGCAAAATTGTTTTCTCCGGCAAAGGCCGGCGCCATCGAGCTGAAAAATCGCGTGGTCATGGCACCGCTGACCCGCAACCGGGCTCGCGCCGAAGACGACGCGCCCCATGATTTGCACGTGGAATATTACCGTCAACGGGCCGGGGCAGGGCTGATCGTCACCGAAGGGTCGCAGATCTCCCCCCAGGGCAAGGGCTACGCCTGGACCCCGGGCATCTATTCCCAGGCCCAGATCGAAGGCTGGAGGAAGGTGACCGACGCTGTTCACGAGCAGGGCGGCAAGATCGTCATACAGCTCTGGCATGTCGGCCGGATCTCCCATCCGGTGCTTCAGCCCGGAGGCGTGGATCCGGTCGCGCCCTCTGCAATCGCCGCGAATTCAAAGACCTTCGACGGCACACAGTTTATCGCGACCCCGACGCCGCGGGCTCTGGAGGCCGCCGAGATCCCGGCCATCGTCGAGGATTTCGCGAAGGCGACCGAAAATGCCCGCAAGGCCGGTTTCGACGGCGTCGAGATTCATGGTGCGAACGGATATCTTGTCGACCAGTTTCTGCGCGACGGGGCCAACAAGCGCGACGATGCCTACGGCGGTACCGTGGAAAAACGCATGCGTTTCCTCAAGGAAGTTCTGGATGCGGTGACGGGGGCATGGAGCGCCGACCGTGTCGGCATTCGCCTGAGCCCCTTCTCGAACGCCAACGACATCACCGACAGCAATCCGCAAGAAACATTCTCCCATGCAATCAGGCTGGTGAACACCTATGAGCTGGCCTATCTCCATCTTGTCGAAGGTCAGACGGGTGGCCCGCGCGACATTCCGCAAGGCTGTGACCTCGCGGCGCTCTATGCGCTCTTCGACGGCGCCAGAATGGGCAACAACGGCTATGACCGGGCTTCCGCCATCGAGGCCGTCGAAAGCGGCACGCTGGATCTCGTGGCCTTCGGTCGCGCGTTCATAGCCAATCCGGATTTCGTCGAACGGCTGAAAAGAAACGCGCCTCTCAACGAGCCCGACAGGGATACATTCTACGGCGGCGGCGAGAAGGGTTATACGGATTATCCCACTCTGGCGGAAAGTTCCCTCGCAGCTCAGTAGGCCCGAACCAGTCCGTTTCAGTCCGCCCGACATCCACCCCTCCGGGGCGGTCTGAAACACGGCCGGTGCAGGCGGGTGTCTGCACCGGCTGTCGTCGTCCGGCATCCCGCCGGCAAGGCGACTGAGCGCGGAAGTCAACCGTACCGCAGCGTACACTTTTTGCCTATTCAGACCTTTCGTTCTGCCCCGAAACCTGTCAAACCGGATGGCAGATCAAAACGGGCGCGGACGCATGCTCTGCTTCGGCTGGAAACGGACCGCCGGAGTGTGCGGCATGCCTGCAAATCGAGGGAGAAACGACGATGCCCCCTTATCGTTCCAGAACATCCACCCATGGCCGCAACATGGCCGGCGCGCGCGGCCTGTGGCGTGCGACGGGCATGAAGGATGGCGATTTCGGCAAGCCGATCATCGCGATCGCCAACTCCTTTACCCAGTTCGTGCCGGGCCATGTACACCTGAAGGACCTCGGTCAGCTCGTGGCCAGGGAAGTGGAAAAGGCCGGCGGCGTCGCCAAGGAGTTCAACACGATTGCCGTCGATGACGGCATCGCCATGGGCCATGACGGCATGCTCTATTCGCTGCCGTCTCGTGAAGTGATTTCCGACGCCGTCGAATATATGGTCAACGGCCATTGCGCCGACGCCCTGGTGTGCATTTCCAATTGCGACAAGATCACGCCGGGCATGCTGAATGCCGCCATGCGGCTGAACATTCCGGTGGTCTTCGTTTCCGGCGGTCCGATGGAAGCCGGCAAGGTGGTGCTTGAAAACGGCGTTGAAAAGGCGGTCGACCTGGTCGATGCCATGGTCGCCGCCGCCGACGACCGTATGTCCGCCAACGATGTCCTTACGATGGAACAGAATGCCTGTCCCACCTGCGGATCGTGCTCGGGCATGTTCACGGCCAATTCCATGAACTGCCTGACAGAGGCGCTGGGGCTGGCCTTGCCGGGCAACGGCTCGACGCTCGCCACCCATGCGGACAGGGAGCGCCTGTTCGTCGAGGCCGGCCACCTGATCGTCGATCTGGCCAAACGCTATTACGAGCAGGACGATGAAAGCGTCCTGCCGAGATCGATCGCGAACTTCAAGGCGTTTGAAAACGCCATGACCCTCGACATCTCCATGGGCGGGTCCACCAACACCGTCCTGCACCTGCTCGCCGCCTCCTATGAGGGCGAGGTCGGATTCACCATGGACGACATCGACCGGCTGTCCAGAAAGGTGCCGGTCCTGTGCAAGGTCGCTCCGGCGATCGAGAACGTCCACATGGAAGACATCCATCGGGCCGGCGGAATCATGGGCATTCTGGGAGAACTGGACCGGGCAGGGCATCTGCACTCCGATCTGCCGACCGTACATGCCGCGACCATGAAAGAGGCGCTTGCACGTTGGGACATCCGCCAGACCAACTCCGAAAGCGTGCACACGTTCTTCAAGGCCGCGCCGGGCGGCGTGCCGACGCAGGTCGCCTTCAGCCAGGACCGCCGCTGGGACGAACTGGATCTCGACCGCAAGTCCGGGGTCATCCGCGATGCGGACCATGCCTACAGCAAGGATGGCGGTCTGGCCGTGCTCTACGGCAACATAGCCGAAGACGGCTGCGTGGTGAAAACCGCCGGTGTCGATGACAGCATCCTGACCTTCTCCGGCCCGGCCCGTATCTTCGAGAGCCAGGACACTGCGGTCTCCGCGATCCTGACGGGCAAGGTCAAGGCCGGCGACGTGGTGTTGATCCGCTACGAAGGCCCGCGCGGCGGTCCGGGTATGCAGGAAATGCTCTACCCCACCAGCTATCTGAAATCCAAGGGACTGGGCAAGGCCTGCGCGCTGATCACCGACGGCCGCTTTTCCGGCGGTTCCTCGGGGCTTTCCATCGGCCATATCTCGCCGGAAGCCGCCGAGGGAGGCGCGCTCGGTCTCGTGGAGGAAGGCGATCTGATCGTTATCGACATTCCCAACCGTGTCCTCAAGGTCGATCTCTCCGACGAGGAACTTGCACGTCGCCGGGCGGCGATGGAGTCAAAGGGGAGCGATGCCTGGAAGCCGGTCGAAAAACGCAAGCGCAAGATAACGACCGCGCTTCGGGCCTATGCCAAACTGACGACCAGCGCGTCCAAGGGTGCTGTCCGGGTCGTCGATTAGGCTATCCGGAATGTCTGGACGAAGAGGCGGGCCTGATCCCGCCTCTTTTTTATGGCGACCGTTTCTGGAAACCGTCGCGATCCGGCATGTCCGGAAAATGTTCTCCTGATGAATTATTGAGCGCGCACATGCGCGAAAATTCATCTTGTTTGTCTTCATTAAGATCCTGCCAGCTCAAATACAGAAGTTGAAACATGTGGTTGGTGATGTTTGTCCGCGAGTGAAATACTTGTGTGAGTGCCAAGAAAGTAGGCATAATGAATTCGCGAAAAACATAGTCAAAATTAGCAAGATAGAATTAACCTCTGCGCGAAATCATGTGCCCGGTTCGTATTTGCAGGGTAATTTTATGATGATGCGGTCGGTTGTCGCTGGAACCGTTTTTGGCGTTGCGGGAATACTTTCCGGAACGGTTCAGGCGTCCGAAGCGGTGGAGACCGTGACCGGTCATGAAAAGCTCGACATGGTCTGGGTGCTGTTCGCCGCAGGACTGGTCTTGCTGATGCAGGTCGGCTTCATGCTGCTGGAGGCCGGTCTTGTCCGCTCCAAGAACTCGATCAACGTTGCCCAGAAAAACCTGCTCGACCTGGCGGTCTCCGTCCTGATCTTCGCCGGTTTCGGTTTTGCCTTCGCCTTCGGAGCGGGAGGCAACGGCTTCGTCGGCTTTGATACCCACCTTCTCGGGCTTTCGGATCTCGATCCCTGGGAGCTTACCGTCTTTGCCTTTCAGGTCATGTTTTGCGGAACGGCGGCGACCATCATTTCCGGTGCTGTTGCCGAACGCATGCGCCTGTCGGCCTATGTCTGGTGCTCAGTTCTGACCGCAGGCCTGATTTACCCTGTCTTTGCCCATTGGGCATGGGGGACTGCCCTTTATGCCGACGCAACGGCAGTTCTGGGCAATGCCGGTTTCGTGGATTTTGCCGGGTCAACCGTGGTGCATGGCACCGGCGCCTGGATTGCCCTCGCCGCCTGCGCATTGCTCGGGCCAAGGATCGGCCGGTTCGGCAAGGACGGCAAGCCGTTCCGAATCCAGGGGCACAGCGCGGTGCTGGCGACCTCCGGTGCATTGATCCTGTTTGTCGGCTGGCTGGGGTTCAATGGCGGTTCGACGCTCGCCGCATCCTGGGACGTGCCGGCAATCCTGACCAATACGGTGCTCGCCGCTGCGGCGGGGACAGCGGTCGGCTATTTTCTCGGTCGCTGCAAAGACAAGTATATTCTGCCTGAAAACTCCATCTCCGGGCTGCTGGGCGGCCTCGTGGCCGTCACCGCCGGGTGCCACATCCTGACGCCGGCCGGTGCCATGATCGTCGGCGGGCTTGGCGGCACTGTCGCAATCCTCGGTGCCGTCTTTGTGGAGCGCATCCTGAAGATCGACGATCCAGTCGGCGCCATCAGCGTTCACGGATTTTCCGGCGTCGTGGGCACGCTGGCCCTGTCTCTTCTGGCTCCTGTGGAGCTTTTGCCGCTTGGCGCGAGGGGCGCGCAATTCGCCGTTCAGCTCGGTGGTGTGGTTGCCTGTTTTGCCTGGTGTTTCGGCGGCGGATGGCTTCTTCTGTCGCTTCTCAACCGCCTGCAGCCCATGCGGCTGGATGCCGTGAGTGAAGACCTGGGCCTCAATGAAGCCGAACACGGAACCCGCCTCGGGATCGGTCATGTGGAAGACGCGCTCGACCGGCTGATTGCCGGCAAGGCGGATCTTTCCATGCGCCTCGATGTTTCCAGGGGGGACGACTCGGAGCGGCTGACACGCCTGTTCAATGCGCTCATGGACACGGTCCAGAATGAGGAACAGGCGCAGAACCGCGTGGCGGACGCCAAGCGGACCCGTGAGGAGGCGGAGCGGCTGTCTGCTCTTGCAAACGCTACCTTCGACGCCATCGTGATCTCTGTCGACGGGCGCATCCTGGATGGCAACAAGACCTTCGAGGATCTCATCGGATACGGCATGGACGAGCTGGAAATGCGCGGCCTCTACGAATTCGTGGACAATGAGCTGGCCGGCACCCTGGAAGAGCATCTGGTCCGGGCCGAGAAGGAGCCGAGGGAAGTGACCCTGATCAACCGGAGCGGTGAGCATGTTCCTGTTGAAATCCGCACGCGGGTCATCTCCTACCGCGGGATCCCGACGCGGGTGTCCGCGCTTGTGGACCTGCGTGAGCGCAAGAAGGTCGAGGCGCAGATCCTGCATCTGGCCCAGCACGACCCGCTCACCGACCTGCCCAACCGGGTCGTTTTCAATGCGGAGATGAGGCAGGTGATCGGCAAATGCGCACGGAGCGGCCATACGGCCGCGCTTCTGCTTGTTGATCTGGACAAGTTCAAGGATATCAACGACCTGCATGGTCACCCGGTGGGCGACACCGTCATCCGCATCACCGCGGATCGCCTGAGAAAATACAGCCGCAGTTGCGATACCGTTTCCCGCCTGGGCGGCGATGAATTTGCCATCATCCAGAACAGTATTCAGTTCATCAATCAGGCCGAAGACATGGCCATGCGGCTGGTTCGGGCCCTGTCTGAACCGATCGACTGCGGCCAGGGGCTCGTTCTCAAGCCAACAGCCAGCATCGGCGTATCGTTGATGAGGGGCGGAGACGACCCGGATCAGGTCATCTCGAACACCGATATTGCCCTTTACAACGCAAAGAACCGGGGCCGCAACACCTACTGCCTGTTCCAGTCCGGGATGGGGGACGAGGTGCGCCAGCGCCGGGCTCTGGAAAAGGATCTGACCGCAGCGCTTTCGGGAGACGAATTCGAGCTGTATTTCCAGCCGCGCATGAATCTTTCC
The DNA here is from genome assembly GCF_003075075.1 of Labrenzia sp. 011. Lineage (GTDB taxonomy): Bacteria > Pseudomonadota > Alphaproteobacteria > Rhizobiales > Stappiaceae > Roseibium. Next base: position 283,159 of record NZ_QCYM01000001.1, read on the forward strand.
ACCTGCAGGATCGACAGCTACGAGGCGCTGATCCGCTGGCATCATCCCGAGCGGGGCCTGATCAGTCCGGCCGAGTTCATTCCGGTTGCGGAAGCATCCGGCCAGATCATTTCGATCGGCAAATACGTCCTGTCCGAGGCCCTGCGTATGGCCTCCACGGCCATCACCGCGTCGAATATCAGTCTGAATGTCAGTCCGGTTCAATTCCGCGACAGGGACTTCGTTGACGACGTTCAGCGGGTCATCGAGAATTCCGGTGTGCCGCCGGAACGGATCGAACTCGAAATCACCGAAAATACCCTGATCGAAGACGACGCCCGGGCGCTTTCCATTCTCACGCGGCTCAAGAAAATCGGCGTGAAGATCGCGCTGGATGACTTCGGCGTCGGCTATTCCTCGCTCAGCTATCTGAGCCGGTTTCCTTTCGACTGCATCAAGATCGACCGTTCCTTCGTGAGCGAGGCCCGGGGCAATTACGGATCTCTCGCGATCATCGAAACCGTGGTGCGTCTCGGCAAGGCACTCAACATGCGTGTCGTCGCCGAGGGCGTGGAAGACACGGAAAAGCTGCTGCTTCTGGCGCAGCATGGCTGTCATGAGGTGCAGGGCTTCCTGATCGGCAGGCCTGCCCCGGTGGACCGGCTCCTGCGGCAGGTTCCGGCCGAGGTTCAGGAGGCTCTGGACATTCAGAAATTCACTGGTGTGTCGAATTTCGAGCCGGCCACACCCAAGAATCTGGCGAGCTGACGTCTCAGGCGGTCGGGTGAGCGAAAACGTGGTGCCCGCCGAATTCCAGAGAACATGCCTGCCGGTGGATCAGTTCACCTGGGTTTCCGGCAGGGGGATCAGCATGGTCCGCCCCAGCACGTCCGCCGGATCCTGAATTTCGGGCACCTGATTGCAGTCCGTGGCGTCAATCCGTTCTTCCGAACCGGTTTCCTTCAGATTCGCGCAAATCGGAATGGCCGCCTGGCGGGTCCCCTTCACGGCCTCGGCGATGACATCCTGCATCGACCCGTCAGTCGCCTGCAGGGCCAGCGCCAGATGTTTGGCGAAGAGCGAGATGGTCCTGTCGGCGGAGTAATTGGCCACCTGGCCGGAGCCGGAGGACGACACGAGGGCCTCGGGCCGTCCCTTGAGGTCGACCGAATGGCCGTCCAGAAGATGCAGATTGACCGCGTGAGAGTTGTTCGTGTCGAGAATGAGTATGACTTCAGCCGCCGGAATCGTATGGATCATCGCGGCAAAGGCAGAGGTGGAGATCCAGGTTCCCTCGCTGATCGCCTGACCGGCCGTTTCCGGTCTCTGGCCGGACCAGAGTTCAAGGACATAACCGGACTGATCCGTCGCCGGATCCGTATCGTCCTTGCCGAGCGGAACATTGGCGTAAATGATCAGCCGGTCGGAGGGGCCGAGCCGGCTTGCAAGCTCGGTGGCCTTGCGCTTGAGAGCGGCGGCGCTCGCACCTTCGTTGATGAGCTGATGGGTATTGTCGGGACCCGCATCGACCCTGGGTGCCAGGGATGTCACGACCTTTTCGAGACTGTGCTTGCAGACCTCCAGGGATTGCGGATTCCACGGGGGGCAATTGCCGATGCCGAGTATGTGATTTTCCAGGTCCGCTGTTCCCTCGGCCCGCGAAGAGGAGGGCCAGAGAGCAAGGACAATCAGCAGCCCTGCGGCGTGCAGGGTCCGCAGCAGCTGTGCGTGCCGGCGCGCAAATCCTTTGCGGTTCCGTTGCGCGTTTCCGCTCATCCTGTCTCCCCGGGGTGTGTTGTCGAAGTTGTCTCCCGCTAGCAGGATCCACCTACACTATTACTTGTCCCCTGAAATCCGGTTAAATGCAGCTTCGATAATCCATAGAACGCCGTCGTGAATTGTTAATCAACTTTATTTTCCGGGAACTTGGCCTTGCGGTCGGGGAGGGGGTAAAAGACCACTCGTGAGGTCCAGAAAACAGCTGTTGAACTGCCGACTTCGTACGCAGTGACTTCCGGCGGAGGAAGCGGAACGCCGGGAGGCAGGCGGAACGGTTGTACGCCCCGCAACGCGGGGGGCCGCGCCTTGAGGCGCGGCCGACCCTGTTGGCGGGAGCGACCTAGATGGCCTCCGCCATCCGATGGGTCGAGACCAGCCGGGACACGACGTTCTCGATGATCTTGTGACCGGCTTCCTTGTCGAGCGACATGATCGATTCCGGATGGAACTGGACCGCCGCGATCGCTTCCTTCTGGTGTTCGATCGCCATGACCACACCATCCTCCGTCTCGGCCGTCACGCGCAGGTCGCCGGGCAGGGTGTCGCGTTTGGCATAGAGGGAGTGATACCGGCCGACGACGACAGGTGCTTCCAGCCCGTCGAACAGCACGGAACTGTCCGCAATTTTCACCGGCGAAGGTTTGCCGTGCATCGGTATGTCGAGCTGTCCGAGTTCGGCACCGAAATATTCCGAGAGCGCCTGCAGGCCCAGGCAGACACCGAAGATCGGCAGGGCCCGGGCCCGGGCCCGGCCGATGGTTGCCGTGCAGTCGAAATCCGTCGGTTTGCCGGGGCCGGGTGACAGGACCACAAGATCCGGGTTGACGTCATGGAAAACATGATCGGCCACGGGCGTGCGGTAGGTGACCACATCGGCGCCGGTCTGGCGGAAGTAATTGGCAAGCGTGTGCACGAAGCTGTCTTCATGATCCACCAGAAGGATCTTCATGCCCTTGCCGGGTTTGCGCTCCACCTGCTTGTCGAGCGCCCTGGTGGCCAGACCGGCTTCGCGCACGGCTGCGCGCATGGCTTCCGCCTTGAGTTCGGTTTCCGCTTCCTCGTCTTCTGGAACACTGTCGTAGAGCAGCGTCGCACCGGCGCGGATCTGGGCCGTGCCGTCCTTGATGCGCACGGTTCTCAGTGTCAGGCCGGTGTTCATGTCGCCGTTGAAGAGAACGGCGCCGATGGCGCCGCCATACCAGGCGCGCGGGGATTTTTCGTGATCCTCGATGAACTGCATCGCCCAGCGTTTCGGCGCACCGGTGACCGTGACCGCCCATGTATGCGACAGGAACGCGTCGAGGGCATCCATGTCCTCGCGCAGGATCCCCTCGATATGGTCGACAGTGTGGATCAGGCGGGAATACATCTCGATCTGGCGGCGTCCGATCACCTTGACCGAGCCCGGCACACAGACCCGGCTCTTGTCGTTGCGGTCGACGTCAGAGCACATGGTCAGTTCCGCTTCGTCCTTGGCCGAGTTGAGAAGCTTGCGGATCTGCGCCTCATCCTCGATGGCATTCTTGCCGCGGCGGATGGTGCCGGAGATTGGGCAGGTTTCCACCCGCCGTCCCCCGGTCACCCGTACATACATTTCCGGTGACGCGCCGACGAGATACTCATTGTTGCCGAGATTGAAGAAGAAGGAATAGGGGGAGGGATTGATCTGCGACAGGCGCCGGCAGACGGCGGAAGGCGGATTGGCGCAGGGCTCGTAGAAGGTCTGGCCCGGCACGGTCTCGAACAGGTCGCCGCGGCGGAAATAGTCCTTGGCCTTCTCCACCAGCTTTGCGTATTCCCCCGGCGCATGGTCGCCGCGTCCCGGATCCGAACTGGCGGGCGCATACGGGTGCACCTCGCCCGTCCGCTCCAGTCCCCGCGTGGTCTTGCCGTTCACGACAAAGTCATATTCCAGCACATGGGCGCGCTTGCCGTGATGGTCGACAATCAGGATCTCGTCCGGAAGGAACAGCACGACGTCGCGCTGATCGTCCGGACGCTGCAGTTTCAGGTCGATCTGCTCGAACTGAAAGGCGACATCATAGCCGAAGGTTCCGTAGAGCCCGAGCTGATCGTCGTCGCAGGCGAACAGCTCCTTCAGGGCGCGCACGATGGAGAAGGTCGAAGGCTGGCGCGAGCGCTCCTCTTCGTTGAAAAGCCGGTCCGGTTTCCTGACCGTCAGATTGATCCGTCCATCCGTTGCCTCGAAGGTCTCGATATCCGCATGGAACTTCAGCGCATCGACGATGGCGGGCAGGAGGATCCGGCCACGATCGTTCAGCGTCCGGATCTCCACCCGTCGGTCGGCGGCTTCCAGAACCAGCGGCGGATTGACGATGGCCATATCCCAGCGGGTGTAGCGTCCTGGATATTCGTAGGACGAGGCCAGGACCGCGCCGAGTTCGCCGTCCAGCCGGTCGATCCACTCGGACGTTCCGGTTTCGTAGTCGGAAGGGCGTGACGTGCGCAGGATGGTGATCCCGCCATGGGTTTCAAAGGTCTGGTCTGCCGGCGCCGACATGGTTCTTCTGGTCCCGTACTGGTGGCCGCGTTGCGATGGGATGGCGGCCTTATAATGCACCAAGGCCGCCAGCGGTATCCCGCGGCGGCCTTTGGTTTGATCTGTGATCCATTCAAAGCATGACTGATCGTCGGCCGCCTATTTTGCGCCGCGCCACCACCATGCTGCTTTCAGGATCATGTTCATGAAAAAAGGGATAACGGAACAGGAGAGCGATGGCAATGGTCATCTGCCGGCAAATCTTTGCGTCCACTGCGTCGAAACGTACCGGCAGGCGGCTTGCGGGGGAGGCGTTGGCGCACTCCGCCGGTCCTCCCGTGCAATTTGCCCTTGCCAACCTGGCCCTCTACCCTTGATGCTGTTTTGCGGCGCAGCATCGGGAAACGGCAGTGAGGGGCAAAATGGATAAATACGATCTTATTGTGATCGGCAGCGGCCCGGCGGGCCGGCGGGCCGCGATCCAGGCGGCGAAATTCGGACACAACGTTCTGGTGGTCGAAAAAGGCGGCCGTGTCGGCGGCGTCTCCGTTCATACCGGCACGATCCCGTCCAAGACACTGCGCGAGACGGTGCTGAATCTCACCGGGTGGCGCGAGAGAGGTTTTTACGGCCGTTCCTACAGGGTGAAAGACGACATAACCGCCGCGGACCTGAGAGCGCGCATGCATATTACGCTCGATCACGAAGTGGAGGTTCTGGAACACCAGTTCGCCCGCAACAAGGTCGACACCATGCGCGGCCAGGCCAGATTCACGGATCCGCATACCATTGAGGTGGAGGGCGAGATCGGCGAGGTGCTGAAATTTACCGCCGACAAGTTCATCGTCGCCGTCGGCACCAAACCCTTCCGGCCGGACTATGTCCCCTTCGATGACGAATATGTTCTCGACAGTGACGACATTCTCGATCTGGCAGACCTGCCGCGATCCATCGCGATCATCGGCGCCGGCGTGATTGGTGTCGAATATGCGTCGATCTTCTCCGCCCTCGATGTCCATGTGACCCTTGTGGAGCCGCGCGATTCCATGCTTGATTTTCTCGACAAGGAGCTCGTCGCCGATTTTACCCACCAGCTGCGCGACCGCGGCATGGCCCTGCGGTTCGGAGCCAAGGTGGAAAAGATCGAAAAGCATGGCGCCGCCAGATGCGAAATCACGCTGGAAGGCGGACGCTCTATCCGCTCCAACGTCATTCTGTTTGCCGCCGGCCGGATGGGGGCGACACCCTCACTCAATCTGGAAGCCTGCGGGCTTGTGGTCGATCATCGGGGACGGCTGAAGGTGGACCCGATGACCTTCCAGACCGATGTGCCGCATATCTTCGCTGCGGGCGACGTGATCGGCTTCCCGAGCCTCGCCTCCACCTCCATGGAGCAGGGGCGGATCGCCGCCTGCCATGCGCTCGGTGAAACAGCCTACGATCCGCCGGAATATTTCCCCTATGGCATTTATGCGGTGCCGGAAATATCCACGATCGGCATGACCGAGGAAGAGATCAAGGAGCGCGGCATCCCCTATGAATGTGGCGTCGCCCGCTTTCGGGAGACCTCGCGCGGCCACATCATGGGTCTCGACAGCGGCATGCTGAAAATGATCTTCTCGCTCAAGACCCGGCGCCTGCTCGGCTGCCACATCGTCGGGGAGGGGGCGACGGAGCTTGTCCATATCGGCCAGGCGGTTCTGAACCTGCGCGGCACGCTGGAATACTTCGTCGAAAACACCTTCAATTACCCGACCCTGGCCGAAGCCTACAAGATCGCCGCCCTCGACGCCTGGAACCGCATGCCGCCAATGGAGGAGTGAAGACTTCTCTGCCTCTGCCGCCCGGCCTCGAGGTGGCTATTGTGCAAGAGGTCCCGGATCAAGTCCGGGGCGGGGCCTTGTCGCCTATAGCGTCCGGATCGGTGCACACTCTGTGGCAGGTGTCATGACTGACGGAGCATCGCATTGTCGTCCTTCCCGACCAGCAGCTTCAACTTTTGAAAAATGGCGCAAGCGCCTGCGAACGGGTAGTTTGCAGAAAATTATCTCGAATCCTCTCCCAAGGTCCGCCGATGCCGCAAAGCCTGCTCCTGAAGAATGCCGATATGCTCGTCACCATGGACGGGGAGCGGCGGGAAATCCCCGGTGGCGGTCTCTACGCGGAGGACGGCATCCTCAGTCAGGTCGGCCCGTCCGGCGAACTGCCGCAGACCGCCGACAGGGTGATCGACGCTTCCGGACAGATCGTTCTTCCGGGATTCGTCAATACCCATCACCATCTCAACCAGACGCTGACGCGCAATCTGCCGGCGGCGCAGGACAACAATCTGTTTCCCTGGCTGCAGGCCCATTACCGGGTCTGGGCGAAAACCGGTCCGGAGGCCTCGCGAACCAGCGCCCTGATCGGTCTGGCGGAACTGGCCCTGTCCGGCTGTACCACCGTCTTCGATCACACCTATCTTTTCCAGAGCGGCAACAAGGTCGACTACCAGATCGAGGCCGCGCGGGATCTCGGCGTGAGATTTCACGCAAGCCGTGGCTCCATGTCCCTCGGCGAGAGCAAGGGCGGTCTGCCGCCGGATGTGTGTGTGGAAGACGAGGATCATATTCTCAGCGACAGCGTCCGCGTGATCGATCGCTATCACGACGCATCGCACGGTGCGATGACGCGCGTTGTCCTGGCGCCCTGTTCGCCGTTTTCGGTTTCGGAAGATCTGCTTCGGGAAAGCGCGCTGCTGGCGCGCGACAAGAACGTGATGCTTCACACCCATCTGTGCGAAACGCTGGACGAGGAGCGTTATACGAAGGAGCGCTTCGGCAAGCGTCCGGTGGAATGGATGCAGGATCTCGGCTGGATGGGGCCGGATGTCTGGTTCGCCCACGCGATCCACGTGGATGACGACGAGATCCGTCTCTTTGCCGCGACCGGATGCGGCGCCGCCCATTGCCCGTGTTCGAACATGCGTCTTGCCTCCGGCATCGCACCGGTGAAGAAATACATGGCCGCCGGGGTCAAGGTCGGTCTCGGCGTCGATGGTTCCGCCAGCAACGACGGCTCCAACATGCTGATGGAGGTCCGCCAGGCGATGCTTCTGGCGCGGCTCAACCTGGGCCTTCAGCCGGAAACGGACCCGCAAGGCAATGCGCTTCCACCGCTGGCGCACCCTTCGCGATCCCGGGAGTGGATGACCGCGCGCGAAGCGCTGGAACTGGCAACCCTCGGCGGGGCATCGGTTCTTGGAAGAAATGACGTAGGGTCATTGGAAACAGGCAAGTGTGCGGATTTCTTCACCCTTGACCTGAACACGCTCCCTTTCGCCGGCGCTCTTCACGATCCCGTCGCTGCCGTGGTCTTCTGCGCACCGCAGGCGGCGAAAACCACGGTCATCAACGGGCGGGTGATCGTGGAAGACGGGCGTATCGTCACGATGGACATGGAGCCGGTGATCCGGGATCATAACCGCATGAGCCTGGAGCTGGCGGCCGGGGCGTGAGGCGGGCGGCAAAGGTCTTTCCGAAGCCCGGTCGAGCCGACAGTGTCCGGGCATTGCTGCCGCGTTTATGTCGCCTGCTTCGCCGCCCGCAAGATCAGCCTCCGGCTATCCGAAAACGACACCGGTTGCGCGCCATTCGTCCGGGTGGCGGAGAACGGCGACTTCACGGTCCTCCATCAGCGTGCTCTTGCCGATCCCGGAGAATTTCTTTCCCTTCACGTCCAGAAGTTCGATCTCGAATTTCAGGGTGGCATCGGGGGGAATGACGCCGGGAGCACCCTGGGAGCCGTAAGCCATGCCCGGCGGAATGATCAGTTCGCGCTTGCCGCCGACCTGCATGCCTTCAACGCCCTTTTCCCAGCCCGGGATGACCCGGCGCTCGCCAAGGGTGAAGGAGAAGGGCGTGCCGCGGTCGACACTGCTGTCGAACTTGGTGCCGTCCATCAGCCAGCCGGTGTAATGCACCACCACCGTCTCGCCGACATTGGCTTCTTCGCCGGTGCCTTTCTCGATGTCGCGGATCTGCAGGTCTTCCTGCGCGGAAGCGGAGACCGCGAGGACGAGAGAGAAGGCTAATGTGAGCAGATGTCTGAGCATGGCGTTCCTTTCTGGTCAGCCAGGGTGTGGCTGTCTTGACGGCAAATTGGGTCACGCAAGTCTTGAAGGCAAGCCCGGCGCAGATGAATCAAGGGGTCTTTTTCTCTGCCGCCGAGCGGATCAGCTTTTCAAGCAGGCGCGAGAGCTCGCTCTGCTCGTCTTTCGTGAGGCCGTCCACGGCCGCGTGCAGGGTCTCCACGTAGTCGGGTATCTTTCCCTTGATCAGTCCGAGCCCCTTTTCGGTCAGACAGACCGAGAGGGCGCGACGGTCCTCCGGATGCGGACAGCGTTCGACCAGTCCGGCTTTTTCCAGCCTGTCGAGCCGTGCGGTCATGCCGCCCGAGCTCATCATGGTGGTGCGGTAGAGTTCGGTCGGCGTCAGCTTGTAGGGCGGCCCGGAGCGTACAAGCGTCGCCAGCACGTCGAATTCACCGGCTTTCAGGCCGATATCCGCATAGGACGGCACCAGATAATCCCGGGTCATCATATGGGCCGCTTCATTCAGACGGCCGATCACCACCATCGGCAGCAGTTTTCCGGCAAGCTCGGGCATTTCTTCCAGCCACTGCCGGCGCGCCCGTTCGGCGCGGTCGAGCAGCAGCTCCGCCGGGTCACCGAAGAGGTGTGGAGTAGGCTTGCCTGGATCTCTGGATTTGATGGTCATGTTCTGGTTCCCGAAAGACCCTGGCTGCACGCGTCAGGTCGATCTGTTCAAGGTCCGGAAAAGACACGCCATTCCGGTGACCGCGATGAGGAGATGCGTTCCTTCCTTACAAAGAAATTCAACCTGACTCAAGAATCTTGATATAAAGTATCTTGAAATAAAGATATATGTTGCTATCTCTTCCCGAAAGCGGACACAGGCCCTAGGCTGGAAGAAAAGGAACATCCAATGGCGGACACCACCGGACCCGGGCAGCGGCACGGAACCGTAAGCCCCGGCTCCTTGCCTGCGGGCAATGCCGCGGCGCGATTGCTTGACAGGCCGGTCTCCCTGTTGCTCGTCGTCGGCGGATTTCTGGCACTCTCCACCATCATCGCCAAGGCGGCGCCGGTCCTGGGCTGGCATCCTCTGGCCTTGCTGCAATGGTCCATACTGGGCGGTGCGGCGGGCCTTTTTGCCCTGACCCGGATTTCCACCCTCAAGGGCGCGCGAACCGGCGAACCGGTCGATCGCAGGAAATTTGCCGTCTATCTCGGCTGCAGCGGTCTGCTGTTCGTCGTGCCCAACATGATCGCGGTGGTCGCCGCTTCAAAGGTCGGTGCGGGCTTCGTGTCGCTGAGTTACGCCTTTCCCTTGGTCCTGACCTACGCAATCGCCGTGCTCCTGCGGCTGGAGCACCTGCAACTGTTGCGGGGAGGCGGGGTTCTGGCCGGTCTTGCCGGCGCGGTCCTGCTTGCCGTCTCCGGGTCGCACCTGTCCATCGAAGCATCGTGGTGGTCGATCCTCGCGCTGTCCATACCGGTGTTCCTGGCGGCCGGAAACATCTACCGGACGCTGAAATGGCCGAAAGGTGCCGGTCCGGCCGATCTGGCCGTGGGGATGATGGCCGTCGGGTTTGTCGCGCTTGTCGTCTTTAATACAGCCATGGACACGCCGGCCGCTCCGGTCTCCTGGACGAGCGGTGCCATCGGGCTGCTTGTCGCGCAGATCGCGATCTTTACCCTTCAGTACGGCCTGTATTTCCGGCTGCAGCAAACGGCCGGTCCGGTTTATCTGAGCCAGATCGGATCCGTCGCGGCGGTCACCGGCCTCGGGCTCGGATATCTGATTTTCGGAGAAATCCCCGATCTTGCAAGGCTGGGGGCGGTCTTCAGCGTCGGAGCGGGGATCGTGCTGGTGACCATGGGGCGGCCGCGAACGCCCTGATCTTTCGCTGGCAAGCCCCGTTCTTCGAGGTCTGTCAGCCCCAGAGCCATGCGGCTCCGCGCACGCCGGAGCTGTCGCCGTGAACGGCCTTGCGGATCGGTGTCTCGAAGGTATCGGAGAAGATGAAGGGCAGCATCGCCGGGGGAAGGTCGTCATAGAGCTCGTCGATATTCGACATGCCGCCGCCGAGCACGAAGACGTCCGGGTCCAGCAGGTTTGCGCTCATGGCAAGCGATCGGGCGAGGCGACTTACATAGGCGTCATAGACCTCGTTGGCCACCGAGTCGCCGGAGCGTTTCAGCTCCATGATCTCGTGTCCCCTGAGAAGTTCTCCGGTCCTGTCCTTGTAATCGAGCTGAAAGCCGGTGCCCGAGCACCAGCGGTCGATCACGCCCTTGTGGCCGATCCAGCTGTCCGGTCCCGGAAATTCCTCTGGTTTCAGCCAGGGAACGGTGATGGCGCCCCATTCACCGCCGATGCCGTTCGCACCCAGATGGGCCTTGCCGTCTATGGCGATGCCCGATCCGCATCCCGTGCCGACAATGATCGCATGCACCACATGTGCTCCGGCGCCGGCCCCGTCCGTGGCTTCGGAAACCGCCAGACAGTTGGCATCGTTCTGGATGCGCACCGGCCGGCCGAGAACGTCTTCGAGATCCCGGTCCAGCGGTTTTCCGTTCATCCAGGTGGAATTGGCGTTCTTGACCAGCCCGGTCCTGGGCGAGAGGGAGCCGGGAATGCCGAGGCCCAGTGTGCCGGTCTGCCCGGTGGCCTGTTCGGCAGTATCGACAAGAGTCTTCACGGCGGTGAGGCAGCCGTCATAGTCTCCCTTGGGCGTGCCGACGCGCTGCCGGAAGAGTTCTTCTCCCGCATCCGAAAGCGCGATGATCTCGATTTTCGTACCGCCCCAGTCAATTCCCAGCCGCATGTTATCTCACCTGTTTCGTCAGCTCGAAAGCCGCTGCCTGTCCGTCTTCCAACTCGTCCGGCTGTTTGCCGGAGATTTTGAAGGTTTCAAGTATATCCGTCATTTCCGCTTCATTCTGGATGACGTCACCAGAAAACCGGAATTTGGGCGTGCACTGACGGAGTTCATGATCTCTCGCGGCAGGTCCGGGCTGTCGGCGGGATCGGAGGAGTTTTCGGACATTGACCCTTCAGACTGAATTCGGCAACGACCGGGCCAGCCGGCCCGGGTTTCTCGGTTCGCAACCTAATTGACAGAGGTCGGGTTGCGTTTTCAAGACTTTGGTTTGATATATCCCGAACCTTGCCCCGGCAACAGGTGGTGCGGCGGAAGCGGACTGAATGACAGGCTGGACGGACAGGCTAAGGCAGTGGTTTTCCGGGGATGCGGCAAGGCAGCGCGCTCCGGAGGAAAAACAACGGCCAATCCGCAGAACCGGGGCGAGGACGAAGGCGCCGCACTGGGCTGTGGAAGAGAGCGATCCAACGGTCGATCCGGGTCCGTTCGCGGTAGCGGAGAAGACGACCGGACATCCCCGAAAACCGCCGTTTGTCACTTACTATTACGTCTGGGGCACGCTGGCGCTTTTGCTAATGGGCGCCGCTGCCTTCGTGCTGGTCTGGCGGCCAGCTCAAGGCACGGATACGGAAGTGGCCGGACCGCGCCCTGGTGACCCGCTCCTGCCGCTGGGCGACCGGGAGCGGAAAGAACTGCTCGATCCCTCCCCGGAACTGGGCGCGACTCTGAAGAGCGGCTTTCACGGAAAACCTGCGGCGCTCTGCGCCGAACTGCATGGTCTCGGGCTGGAAAACCCGGGCTGGAAAAAAGCGCCTTTCCGGCAGGACCGCTGGCAGTGCGCCTCCGAACTGGTGCCGCTGACCACGCCCAGTGTCGACTACGGTTCCACGACGCTGTTTTTTCTGCTTCGTGGACCTTCGGAAGACAGGATCGATTATCTGCGCCTCAAACTGGTGGTCGAGGACCCGAAACAGAAGCAGATCGGTCTGGACGCGGTCTGGCTGGTCATCGACGCGCTCACCGGCCGTTACGGCTGGACGGTTCCGGACAGCTTCCGGGAGGCCGTATCCCGGTTCAAGGGTCTCGAGACCATCCATCGCGGTGTCAGACTGTCCGTTGCCCCGGAGGATCCGCAACTGACCGGCGATCCGCTGGCCAGCCGGCGGCTCAACATCATCCTGAATTTCGGCGAGCCGGATCTGATCCGGCCCGCCGATCGTTTCGAAAAGGCGCCGCCGCTCGAAAGCGGCTGGGGGGCTGAGCCGGCCGGAACGCGATGACCTCTCAGCGGTCCGGCAGCGGAATGAATTCTTCCGCGTCGCCCGGCACCGTGTCGAACCGACCGAGCCGCCAGTCTTCCTTGGCCTGTTCGATCCGCTCCCTGGAGGAGGAAACGAAGTTCCACCAGATGTACCGCTGTCCGTCCATCGGCGCACCGCCGAGAACGACGAAGCGGGCCGGTTCCGGCGAGCTGTTCTCCACCACAAGGTGATCGCCCGCCTTGAAGACGAGCAACTGGGCCGGATCGAAGCTCTGACCGGCGATGCTGATCTGGCCGCTGACCGTATAAAGCCCGCGTTCCTCCCAGCCCGCGTCGAGCGGAATCTTGGCCCCGGGCTCCAGGGAGACATCGGCATAGAACATGTCCGAAGCGGTTTCGACCGGAGCCCTGTGACCGTAGAGCTCGCCGGCGATCAGTTTGACGGAAGCGCCCTTGTCGGACAGTTCCGGCTGAGCCTGCGAACCGAAATGCTGGAAGGCCGGGGCGCCTTCCTCCAGGTGTTTCGGCAGGGCCACCCAGCTTTGCAGGCCGAACAATGGCCGCTTCTCGAGAAGACGTTCCGGCCGTTCGCGTTCGGAATGCACGATGCCCTTGCCTGCGCTCATCCAGTTCAGTGCGCCGGGCGTGATGGCGATCTCGGTTCCGAGACTGTCGCGGTGATACATTTCCCCTTCGAACAGATAGGTGACCGTCGCCAGACCGATATGCGGGTGCGGGCGCACATCGATGCCGCCGCCGACAAGCAGTTCGGCCGGACCCATCTGGTCGAAGAAGATGAACGGGCCGACCATGCGGCGCCGCGCGGAGGGCAGGGCCCGGCGAACCGAAAAGCCGCCGAGATCTGATGTGCGCGGCACGATAATCGTCTCAATCGGATCGCAGCTTGCCGCATTCCCGGGAACGGGGTCAGGTATATTCAACCAGCTCATCTGCCTCTCCTTGAGTATCAACGTGCGTCCGGAAATCAGATAGGGCGCTCCGTGCAACAAAGTCCATTGAACAGTGTGTTTCCATCTCGCCGCTTGATGCGGATTTCATCGGGTGGGCAAGGCAAATCCGGATGCGGGATTGACTGAACGGTCCCTTCGGCCGCAAACAGTCCGGCCGACCGGATTTCAGCCCTCTGGATGTTTTCAATGAACCTCGATCCGTTTTACCCCATCGTCGATAGCTCCGACTGGATCGCGCGGCTGGTGCCGCTCGGCGTCAGGCTGGTTCAACTCCGCATCAAGGACGCGCCGCAAGACAGGCTGCGCCGTGAAATCGCCGCTTCGAAAGCGGTTTGCGAAGATCATGGCTGCCAGTTGATCGTCAACGACCACTGGCAGCTCGCCATCGAGGAGGGATGCGATTTTGTTCATCTGGGCCAGGAGGATCTTGCCGAGGCGGACGTCAGGGCCATCCGCAAGGCCGGTCTCCGTCTGGGCGTTTCCACCCATGACGGCGAGGAACTGGAAACGGCGCTGTCCGTGGAGCCCGACTATGTCGCGCTGGGACCGGTCTATCCGACCGGGTCGAAGGACCTCAAATGGGCGCCGCAGGGTCTGGACAGGATTGCTGGCTGGAAACGGCAGATCGGCGGACTGCCGCTGGTTGCCATCGGCGGTCTGACGCTGGAACGGGTATCCGGCGTTTTCGAAAACGGCGCCGATGCCGCGGCCGTCATTTCCGACGTGACCGGCAATCCGGATCCGGAAGCCCGGACACGGGCATGGCTGTCGCTCACGGCACAATGGCGGTAGGAGCGGATTGATCGAACCGCTTTCCGGTTCCGGCAACCCTTCACGCGAATATCGCCTTGTCGTGCGCGACCTGATCGCGCAGGAAGTCCTGGACGGCCGCGACATGGCGCAGGGGGCGGGAGCTTTCATGGGTCACCATCCAGTAGGCCCGGTGAATCCGGATGTCCGGCAGAACCGCAACAAGGCCTTCGTCGCCGCGAGCGATGAAATCGTGCAGGATGCCGATCCCCGAGCCTGCGCGCACAGCTTCCGTCTGACCGAGGGCGGAAGCGATTTCGAAGCGGGCCGACCAGTCCCGGGTGATTTCCGTGCCGTAGCTGAGCGAGGGAGAATAGAGAATGTCCTCGACGTAGCCGATCAGATCGTGCTCGATTAAATCGCCTGAATTGCGCGGAGTGCCCCGCCGCTCGAGATAACTCCTTGAGGCATAAAGGCCGAGGGCATAGTCCACCAGTTTGCCCGCGACAAGGCGCCCGGTTTCCGGCCGGTCGATGGTCACGGCGATGTCGGCTTCGCGCCGTGACAGGGAAAAGGAACGGGGCATGGGCACGAGCTGGATGGTCAGGCCGGGATGTTTCGCGGTGAGCTTGCCGAGACGCGGTGCCAGATAGGCCACGCCGAAGCCATCGGGCGCCCCGATGCGCACCGTGCCGGAAATGCCCGGCGTATCTCCCCCCAGTTCCGCCCGCGCGGCGATGGCTTCCGCTTCCATCCGTTCGGCCCGTTCAAAGAAACGGCTGCCGCTGTCGGTCAGGGTGCATCCGGAGGTGGACCGGTCGAACAGGCGGGTGCCGAGACTTTCTTCCAGGGCGGTGAGCCGCCGGGCAACCGTTGCATGGTTCACCCCCAGCCGCCGCGCCGCCGCGAGTATCTGCCCGGTGCGTGCGATCGCCAGGAATATGCGGATATCGTCCCAGTTCACCGGATACCACTTTCCCGTCCTGCACCGGCCCTCTCCGCGCAGGCGGTGACCGGGGCTTCCGGACGTTCCGGCCGGCATGACAAGGAGGGGAATTGGACCTATCGTTCCGGCACTGAAATTCATTCGATGGGTTTCAAATGCCATAACTATAAAAAATGCACAACAGATCCGGAATACTGCGGCTTGTTTATCGCAAAAATAAAAGTCAAAAAGACTGCGGATTAAGAGCCAGGAACAGGGCCTGCATGCGGCAGGACGTATGGGAGAAACGCAAAATGCAGAAGATCGGTCATTTTATCGGCGGCAAGCACGTGGAGGGCACGTCCGGCCGCTTCGCGGATGTCTATAATCCGGCCACCGGCGAGGTCCAGGCCCAGGTCGCGCTCGCCAGTCAGGCGGAAATGGATGCGGCCGTTGCCAATGCCGCCGCCGCGCAGCCGGCCTGGGCAGCAACCAACCCGCAGCGCCGCGCCCGCGTGATGATGAAATTCGTCGACCTGCTCAACCGGGACATGGACAAGCTTGCCGAAGCGCTGTCGCGCGAGCACGGCAAGACCCTGCCGGATGCCAAGGGCGACGTGATCCGCGGCCTGGAAGTCGCCGAATTCTGCATCGGCGCGCCGCATCTGCTCAAGGGCGAGTTCACCGAAGGCGCCGGTCCCGGCATCGACGTATATTCCATGCGCCAGCCGCTCGGCGTCGTCGCCGGGATCACGCCGTTCAACTTTCCGGCCATGATCCCCATGTGGAAATTCTGCCCGGCGATCGCCTGCGGCAATGCCTTTATCCTGAAGCCTTCCGAGCGTGATCCCTCCGTGCCGATCATGCTGGCCGAACTGATGATCGAAGCCGGTCTGCCTGCGGGTATCCTGAACGTCGTCAACGGCGACAAGGGCTCTGTGGATGCCATCCTCGACGACGAGACCATTCAGGCCGTCGGCTTTGTCGGCTCCACGCCGATTGCGCAGTATGTCTATTCGCGTGCAACCGCAAACGGCAAGCGGGCACAATGCTTCGGTGGTGCGAAAAACCACATGATCATCATGCCGGACGCCGACATGGATCAGGCCGCCGATGCCCTGATCGGTGCAGGCTATGGCGCTGCCGGGGAACGTTGCATGGCGGTTTCCGTCGCGGTTCCGGTCGGGGAAAGCACCGCCGACGCCCTGATCGAAAAGCTCGTCCCGAAGGTCGAGGCGCTCAAGATCGGTCCCTATACGGCCGGAAACGATGTGGACTTCGGTCCGCTGGTCACGAAGGAAGCCCTTGGGCGTGTGAAGGGACTTGTGGAGCAAGGCGTCAAGGAAGGCGCGAAACTGGTCGTCGACGGCCGTGACTTCTCCCTGCAGGGTTATGAAGACGGGTTCTTCATGGGCGGTTGCCTGTTCGACAATGTCACCAAAGAGATGGAGATCTACAAGACCGAGATCTTCGGTCCGGTGCTGTCCGTGATCCGTGCCAAGACCTACGAGGAAGCCCTCGATCTGCCGATGAGCCACGAATACGGCAACGGCACGGCGATCTTCACCCGTGACGGCGATACGGCGCGGGACTTTGCTGCGCGCATCAATATCGGCATGGTCGGCATCAACGTGCCGATTCCGGTGCCGATCGCCTATCACACGTTCGGCGGCTGGAAGAAATCCGGCTTTGGTGATCTCAATCAGCACGGTCCGGACGGGTTCAAGTTCTACACCCGCACCAAGACAGTCACCTCCCGCTGGCCTTCCGGCCTGAAGGATGGGGCCGAGTTCTCCATTCCGACGATGAAATAGATCGACAGCGGAATTCATGGGAAAAGGCGGTGCGTTTGCGCCGCCTTTTTTCTTGCCACGGCCACGGTACCCTGGCGCGTGGAGCGTCGGATGCGGTTCCGTCCCTTATCTTCGGCAGGGGCGCCGGGATCTGAAAATCCGTTTGCCGGTGGAACTTGAAAAGCGGGCGCGGTAAGACGGGAGAGGGGGGCCGTGGCAATGTGCCCCTTGAATTTGCCGGGGGGGCGCGACATCACAATTCCGATGCTCAAGAGATTATCTTCAGACACGGCGGAGCTGGAAGCAAGGCCCGCGATCGGCCATCCGCTTGAGAGCGAAGGACGCACCCTGCGCCGGGCCGGCCAGATCCTCGGGGTCTCCGATCTCCTGTGGATCCCGCAGGCGGGCCTGATCTCGGTGGCGCTCGGCGCCATGCTCGCGGAATTGATCCCGGTCGCCACCGCCTTGCCGCAAACCTCGTCTGTCCATCTCCTTGTGAGTGTCGCGGGCCTGATCTGCCTTGCCGTACTCAGAACCGCGCTGCAGAACCATGCCCTCAACAGCGCCCGCCGCACCGCACGGAAAATCCAGAGCCGGGCACGGGCGGATCTGTTGCAGGTAGCCGTGCAGCGTTCTCCCGCTGCCGATTTCCCGGCATCGGGAGTGTTCGCTGCCCAGATCACCGAGCAGGTTGATCTTCTCGGACCCTATTACCGCAATTATGTCCCGCAAGTCGTGCGCCTGAAACTGGTGCCGCCGGCGATCGTGCTGGTCACCGCCTGGTTCAGCTGGCTGGCAGCGCTGATCCTGTTGATCTGCGGGCCGCTGATCCCTGTGTTCATGGCGCTCATCGGCATGAAGGCGAAAGCGGCCAGCGCAGAGCAACAGGAGGAGCTGACCCGGTTGAGCGGCATTCTTCTGGACCGCATCCGGGGTCTGGAAACCCTGATCCTGTTCGGCGCTGCCGGCCGGACCCAGGAGGACATTCGCGTTGCCGGAGAACGGTTCCGGCAGGGAACCATGCGCGTTCTCAAGATCGCCTTCCTGTCGTCCACTGTCCTGGAACTGTTTTCCGCTCTCGGGATCGCCTTCTGCGCCGTCTATGTCGGATTTTCGCTCCTCGGAGACATCGATTTCGGCACATGGGGCGCCCCGCTGACCTATTCGGCCGGTCTGTTTGTCCTGTTGCTGGCGCCGGAGTTCTTCGCGCCGCTGAGGGCCTATGCGGCGGCTTACCACGATCGGGCGGCCGGCATTGCTGCACTGGAGAAGATAGCCGTTCTGAGCGGGCAAATCGGACCGGATGGCTCTGCGCATCCCGAGCACATTTTCAAAGCGGATTCAGACGTTTTCGCTGCGGAAAGCCTTGCCGTGCCGCCGTCAATCCGGTTCTCCGGCGTGTCTCTTGCGCTGTCGGGACGACCGGTCTTCGCGAATATGGACCTTGAGGTGGCGGCGGGAGAAACGGTTTTTCTGACGGGACCGAGCGGCAGCGGCAAGACGACCCTGATGGATTGCCTCCTCGGGTTTCATCAACCCTGCGAAGGGGAGATCTGGATCGGTGGACAGAGCGCGCGCATGGTTGCGGGCGCTTTGCGCCGGAACGTGATCTGGCTCAGTCAGGCGCCACGGCTTTTCCACGGCAGTGTGAAGGCCAATCTGCTCAAGGGAGTGGATCCCGGAACGGCGGTGGACGAGGACGATCTCTGGCAGGCACTGCGTCTGGCCGGCGCGGAAAGCCTTGTCAGGCGCCTGCCGCGCGGACTGGCGACACCGCTGGGCGAGGACGGTTTCGGCCTGTCGGTCGGCGAAATTCGCCGCGTGGCGCTGGCCCGCGCCGCCATGCGCCGCACTGCCACGCTGCTCCTTGCCGACGAACCGACCGCAGGTCTCGACGAAGATACCGCCGCCGACGTCATCCGTGGCCTGAAAACGCTCGCCGCCGGCCGCACGTCGCTGATTGCCTCCCATGACGCGGCCGTCCTGGAGATGCCGGGACGGATCCTTGATCTTGTCACGCTCTCGGCAGGGGCAAGGGAGGGAGTGGCGCCATGAAGGCCATATGGCAGATCGTTGCCTCCCAGCACAGGCACGCCCGGGTCCATTTCTGGCTCGGAATTCTAGCCGCCATCCTCCCGGCGACCGCCGGTATCCTGTTGCTCGGGGTCTCCGGGTGGTTCATCACCGCTGCGGCGGTGGCCGGCCTGAGCGGGGCGTTCCTGAATATTTTCGCGCCGAGCGCGATCATCCGGGCACTTGCCATCATCCGGACTGCGGGAAGATATGGTGAGCGGGTCCTGACCCATGATGCCACATTCCGCTTCCTGACCGCGTTGCGCAATCAGCTTTTCGCCGCTTTCGTCGCAGGCAGGGATCGCCGCCGCCGGTCGGGCGTTCTTCTCAACCGGCTGACGCTGGATATCACTGCGCTGGACACGGTTTACCTGCGGATCGTTGTACCGCTGTGTCTGTGCGTTTTCACCGCCATCGGCCTTTTGTGTGGCTGGAAGATCATATCCCTTCCGGTTTTCGCAACCGGTGCCGTGTTTCTGGGGGCCTGGGCCGGACTGGCTCTGATGTCGGTTGTCCGGGCCGATGCCGGGGCCGCGCGCCGCGCCGATGCCGCCTCGGATGCAATCAGACTGCGCGCGGCCGATCTGGTTGCCGGCCGCAAGGACCTTGCCATCTATGGCGGCGTGGAGGCTGCGGCGCAGACGGTCCTGTCCGCCGACCACCGGCTGACTGTGGCAGAGGATGCGGAAGAACGCCGCGCAACCCGCCTGATTTGTCTTTCGGCCTTCATCGGCCAGGTCTTTCTTGCCGTTTCCCTCGCCGTGGCCATCCGGGGGGCAGGGGACGCGGCCTTCGGTCCGGCGCTGGCCGTCGGCCTGGTGCTGGTTGTCGTCGCTCTGCCGGAGCTGTTTTCCATGGTTCTGCCCGGATTGGCGCGCCTGCCGCGCACGGCTCTGGCGGCAAAACGGGTGTCTGCGCTGAAATCCGTCCAGGCGGTGCAGAAAAACGAAACATGTGTTGCCGGGCGCCCGAGGCAGGAGGCCGGCGACCTCCCGGTGCTTCAGTTTGAGAACGTCAGCTTCCGGTACTCGGGCGCGGCGCGGAACGTGCTCGAAGCACTGTCCTTCGATGTCGGGCAGGGAGAAGTGGTTGCGATCGCCGGGCGCAGCGGCTGCGGCAAAAGTACCGTCGCGGCCCTGGCTTCGCGTCTGCTCCGTCCCGCTGGCGGCCGCATTCTTCTCGGCGGCCGGGAGATCGGAAGCATCGAGGAGCAGGCGCTGCGCCGGTCGATCTCGGTGCTCAGCCAGCGGGCCTATCTCTTCAACGATACGGTGGCCGCCAATCTGCGTATTGCCAGTGAACAAGCAACAGACGCGGACCTCTGGATCGCGCTGGAGCAGGCCGCCCTGGCGGACCGGATCGAGGAAAGTGCGCATGGTCTCGGCACTGTTCTGGGGGAAGGCGGGCTCGGTCTGTCCGGCGGCGAGCAACGCCGGCTGGCGTTGGCGCGCGCGTTTCTGAGCCACCCGGATCTTTTCATTCTCGACGAGATGACCGAGGGTCTCGACGATGAGACGGCGCGCGATGTTCTGGCCCGCTTCCTGAAATTCAGGGGAAACGCTTCGGTTCTGATGATCGCTCACAAGCGGCTTGAGCTTGAAGCCGCGGACCGGATCCTGCATCTGCCCGAGCTGTCATCCGGCTGATAACCTCTGGACACGGCCTGAAAGGAAACCTGAGGGGAATGCTGGGTGTCGGGAATGTTCCCGGTTTGGGTCACCATCTGTCGCATTGACCTTATGCGGCCGCTGGGTCAACATCGGTATGTGGAGATTCATGGTGTAAGGTCATGACTTTAGCCGGTTTATCTCTTCGGGTAGCCCTGATGAGGCCGGTCTGGAGCCGGTAGGCCTGTCCGCCGGAAACCTGTACCGCATGTAAACTTTCACGTCTTGGATGCATGCGCATCGCGCTCAAGTCGGTCATGACTTGAAAAGGGGAAGAAAATGGAATTCGACGTTGTCGACCTGTCCCGGCTGCAATTTGCCATGACGGCGCTTTACCATTTCCTGTTCGTGCCGCTGACGATCGGACTGTCCATTCTGCTCGCAATCATGGAAACGGTCTATGTGATGACCGGCCGTGAGATGTGGAAGCGCATGGTCAAGTTCTGGGGCACGCTCTTCGGGATCAATTTCGTGCTGGGGGTCGCCACCGGCCTCACGATGGAATTCCAGTTCGGCATGAACTGGGCCTATTTCAGTCAGTATGTCGGCGATGTCTTCGGCGCCCCGCTCGCGATCGAGGGCCTGATGGCGTTTTTCCTCGAGGCAACCTTCGTCGGCCTGTTCTTCTTCGGCTGGGACAAGCTCTCCAGGCGCCAGCATCTGGCGGCCACCTGGGCGGTGGCGATCGGAACCAACCTTTCGGCGCTGTGGATCCTGATCGCCAACGGCTGGATGCAGCATCCGGTGGGGTCCGTTTTCAATCCGGACACCATGCGCATGGAGGTCTCCAGCTTCTACGACGTGCTGTTCAATCCGGTTGCCCAGGCCAAATTCGTCCATACGGTCTCGGCCGGCTATATCACCGCCGCCATGTTCATGCTGGGCATATCCGCCTGGTACATGCTTCAGGGCCGGCACGTGCGGATTGCCAAACGGTCGATGGCAGTTGCCTCCGCCTTCGGTTTCGCCGCGGCCCTGTCGGTTGTGGTTCTCGGAGACGAGAGCGGCTATGAGGCCAACCTGAACCAGAAGATGAAGCTCGCCACCATCGAGGCGATGTGGGAAACCGAACCGGCGCCGGCGTCCTTCAACATCGTGGCCTGGCCGGACATGGAGAACCGGGACAACGTCTTTGCGATTGAAGTGCCCTATGTGATGGGGCTGATCGCCACCCGGTCGCTCGATACGGTGATCCCGGGCATCAAGGAGCTGGTCGAGAAATCGAAAGACCGCATCCGGCAGGGCGCCGTCGCCTGGGAGGCCCTGCAGAAGATCCGCAGCGACCCGAAAGGCGTCGGTGAAGATGTGCGCGCGACCTTCGCCAGGAATGCGTCCTCGCTTGGCTATGCCTATCTGCTGCTGCCCTATACCGACAACCCGATGGAAGCGACGGCCGAACAGGTGGACGCTGCGGCATGGTCGACCGTGCCCGAGGTCCTGCCGATGTTCTACGCATTCCGGATCATGGTCGCCTGCGGGTTCTTCTTCATCCTGATGACGGCGGTCTTTTTCTACTATGCCTCTTCGGGACAACTTGATGCGCTTCGGGAAAAGCGGCGCTGGCTTTTGTATATTGCGGTCTGGTCGATCCCGCTTCCGTGGATCGCCTGCGAGATGGGCTGGTTTGTCGCCGAATACGGTCGTCAGCCATGGATCATCGAGAGCATGCTGCCGACCGCGGTGGGGGTCTCGAGCCTCAGCGTGATGGAAGTGCTCCTGACGCTGGCCGGCTTCGTCGCCCTCTACAGCACGCTTCTGGTGATCGAGGTCGCCCTGATGATCAAATACATCAGGATCGGCCCGGACGACGAGGCCCCGTCGGACCCCGCGCCTGATACATCCCCGCGTCCGGTTTCCGGCGCAGCCCCGGTTCCTGCGGAGTAAAACTCATGGTTCTTTATGAATTGATCGATTACTCGACGCTGAAAATGATCTGGTGGCTGCTTCTCGGCGTGCTGCTGATCGGTTTTGCTGTCATGGACGGTTTCGACATGGGGGTCGGCGCATTGCTGCCCTTCATCGCCGAAACCGATATCGAGCGACGTGTCGTGATCAACACCATCGGCGCGACCTGGGAGGGTAACCAGGTCTGGTTCATTCTCGGGGGAGGGGCCATCTTCGCGGCCTGGCCGCCGCTCTATGCGATCAGCTTTTCCGGGTTCTACCTGGCGATGTTTGTGGTGCTGGCTGCCATGATCCTGCGGCCGGTCGCCTTCAAGTACAGGTCCAAGCGGCCCGATCCGGCCTGGCGGTCCGCCTGGGACTGGGCCCTGTTCACCGGGTCCTTCGTTCCGGCTCTGGTGTTCGGCGTCGCTGTGGGCAATGTTCTGCTGGGCGTGCCCTACAAGCTCGATCCGGATCTGCGCATGACATATGACGGGTCCTTCTTCGGGCTGTTCTCGCTTTTCTCGCTGCTGTGCGGCCTGATGTCGGTGTCGATGCTGGTGATGCACGGGTCCGTCTGGCTGGTCATGCGGTCCAGCGGTGTTATTGCGCAGCGGGCTCGCCGGACGGGCACGGTTGCCGCCGGTTTCGGGATCGTGCTCTTCGCGCTCGGCGGCTATCTGGTGGCCACCGGCTTCGTCGAAGGCTTCCGGATCACCTCGGAGGTCGATCCGAACATGGCGGCCAATCCGCTTGCCAAGCAGGTGGTGGTTGAAGGGGGCGCGTGGATGCGCAACTTTGCAGCCCATCCGGTTCTGTGGCTGGCGCCCGCATTGGGATTCATCGGTCTTTTCGGAACGCTGATCCTGCTGCAGACCCGCATGGAAATGCCGATCTTCGCATTCTCCAAAGCGGCGATCTTCGGCATCATATCCACCGTCGGCGTGTCCATGTTTCCCTTCATCCTGCCATCCTCGATCCAGCCGGAAG
Source organism: Labrenzia sp. 011 (assembly GCF_003075075.1). Lineage (GTDB taxonomy): Bacteria > Pseudomonadota > Alphaproteobacteria > Rhizobiales > Stappiaceae > Roseibium. Next base: position 306,679 of record NZ_QCYM01000001.1, read on the forward strand.
CGAGCCTGACGGTATGGGACGCATCCTCCACCCACCGGACTCTGTTCAACATGCTGGTGGTAACAGCGATCTTCCTGCCGATCATCCTTGTCTACACCGCATGGGTCTACAAGGTGCTCTGGGGCAAGGTGGATGAGGAAACAATCGAACGCGACAACCATACGGCTTACTGAGGAGACGAACGAATGTGGTATTTTGCCTGGGCGCTCGGTATGCCTCTTGCCTGTTGCATGGCGATCATGAACGCCATGTGGCTGGAGATGCGGTCCGACGACGCACGCAGGCGGCGGGAAGGTGAGCCCTGAAACGGGAGCGCGCCGGTCCTGACCGCGCAATGGTTGAAAAACAAAGCCCCGGATCTGAGGTCCGGGGCTTTTTCGTCGGCAGGTAACTCAATCGCCGCAAGCGGGAGCCTGTCTGCGCGAGAGGCGCCATGGCCCGCGAGACCTGCCGGTCTGTCACCGGCAGGCCATAGTGCCTCAGGCGGCTGCGGACTTCGAGGCGCGCAGGTTTTCCAGGATGTTCTGCGGCGAGGAGACGCCGTAGGGGTCGCTTTCGCAATTGTCGGAGAAGCCTTCCTCCTCGAACCACTGCTCGACGACGCCGTCGTTGACGACGGCTCCGTAGCGCCAGGAGCGCATGCCGAAGCCGAGATTGTCCTTCGCGACGAGCATGCCCATCTTGCGGGTGAATTCGCCGGACCCGTCCGGGATCACCTTGACGTTCACGACGCCCTGGGCCTTGGCCCAGGCATTCATGACGAAGGCGTCATTGACGGAGATGCAGTAGATCTCGTCGACGCCTTCCGACTTGAACTCCTCATGGAGCTTTTCGAAATCCGGCAGCTGAAAGTTGGAGCAGGTCGGTGTGAAGGCACCGGGCAGCGAGAAAAGCACAACCTTCTTGCCCTTGAAATAGTCGTCCGAAGTCTTGTCTTCCCAGCGGAAGGGGTTCGGGCCTTCGATGGACTCGTCGCGTACGCGGGTGCGGAAGGTAACGGAAGGAACTTTTTTGCCAAGCATCGGTCACTCCTTGGAGAGGAAAGTTGAACAGGACTTTCAGGCCGCCGGAAGACGCCTTTGCCGAGGGAGGACACGGGTCGGGCGCCTGCGCCCTGAAGGCGAAAAGCAGTTTTCCGCCTACCGCATTTGCTGCGCTGCCGCAATCCATTTTGCAATGCAATCTCACACATTCCGCACGCCGCCGATGCGATTGGACGGCGGCGACAGCCTTTCGTGGCAACAGATCCGTACGATCCGGTCTGTCCCCGGGGCAGCGTTGCGCAAACAGGAAATATGAATGTCCCGCATGAATTGTGGCAAATCATTGTATACATGAGCAATTCCGCCGATTAAGTTGGCGGCTCCGGAGCTGCCGTCGCTTGATTTCGGTTTCGGATCGAACAATCGGAATTTTGCGCAAAACGGGCTTTTTATGCGGAATGTGTTTGTTACCGTGCGGTCGGTCTGCATGGGGCTGGCCGTCATCGTCTTCCTCGGCCAGCTGGGCATGGTGCTGATGCGCTATCTGCTCGGTGTCGGATTCCTGGAAATACAGGACGCGGTCAACTACGCCTTCGCGGCGCTCGTTGCCCTGTCGGTCGCCGTTTCCTTCGATGCGGACAGACATGTGCGTGTGGATGTCCTGCGCCAGAGATGGAGCGCGATCACCAACCGCCGGATCGACCTGCTGGGCGATCTGCTGCTGGCATTACCCGTTTTCGCTCTCATGGCGTGGTCGGCGTTCCCGCTGGTGAAAAGCTCCTGGGGCATTCTGGAAGGCTCTCCGGAAACGGGGGGGCTGCCGGGCCTGTTCATCGTCAAGTCCTGCCTGCTGATCCTTCCGCTGCTGATTGTTGTGCTTGTTCTCCACCGCTTTGCCGGTCTCATTCGGCGGATTGCCACCAGATGAACCCTGATCTTGTCTGGCTTGCCTTCCTGGCTCTGGCCGTTTTCGGCGCCATCCTGTCCGGTGTTCCGGTTCTCCTGGCGATTGCCGGTGCGCCTACACTGATTGCTCTTCTCGCGGCAGCGGCGGGGGATTTCGATCTGGTCTTCTTCCAGGCCGTGCCTCAGCGGGTCTACGGGGTGATGACCAACCCGCTGCTCCTTGCCGTGCCGCTTTTCGTGCTCATGGGCCTGCTGCTGGAAAAATCCGGCCAGGCCGAACGCATGCTGAAAAGTCTCACCGCTGCCCTTGGCGGCAATCAGTCGGCTCTGGCCCTGTCGGTCGTTCTCGTCAGCGCGCTGATTGCCGCCTCTACCGGCATCATCGGCGCGACGATCGTCATGCTCGGAACGATCACGCTGCCGGCGCTGCTGTCGGCGGGCGTGAACAAGCACATGAGCAGCGGCCTGATCTGCGCCAGCGGCACCCTTGGGCAGATCATCCCGCCGTCCATCGTGTTGATCCTGCTTGGCGATCAGGTCTCCAACGCCTATTTCGAAGCGCAGCAGGAAGCGGGGAACTTCGCACCGGATCCCGTTACCGTCGGTGACCTTTTCGCCGGAGCGCTCATTCCCGGCCTGCTGCTGGTGACGTTCTATGCCGTCTATGTTCTCCTCAAGCTGCGCACCTCGCCCTCCGGGGACCGCACGGCACCTGTACGGAGCGAGATTTCCGCCGGGCAGCTTTTCCTGAACATCGCTCCGACGCTGGGGCTCATCGTCGCCGTGCTCGGCAGCATTCTGATCGGCATCGCCACGCCTACGGAGGCGGCCAGTGTCGGTGTCGCCGGAGCCATCCTGATCGCGTCGGCGGGAAGAGGCCCCGCAACCTTCCGCATCGCGTCGACCTGTGCCGTGCTGGTCGTCCTGCTTCTGGGCCTGCGCCAGGCCGGACTGTTCGGACTGAATTTCTCCGGCGGTCACATAGTCTGGTCGCTCACGACGGTCATCTGCGTCGCGCTGACGGTCTGCGCCTTCCTGCTGCTGCTCGGCACCATGTTCTCGCTTCTGCGCGGCGGCGTGCTTCTGCCGGCCTTGCGCGAGGCCGTCGCCATCACCGGCATGATCTTCGGCATCGTGATTGCCGCCGGGATCCTGTCGCTGGTCTTCCGCGGTTTCGACGGCGACGAACATGTCGCCGAGCTGCTGCAGTCCCTGCCGGGGGGAGCCTACGGCATGCTGCTGCTGACCCTGCTGGTGATCTTTCTGCTCGGGTTCATCCTGGAGTTCGTGGAGATCATCTTCATCGTCGTGCCCATCGTCGGACCGATCATCCTGCAATCGGACATCAGCCCGGTCTGGTTCGCGGTACTGATCGCGCTCAATCTGCAGACGTCGTTCCTGACACCGCCGTTCGGTTTCGCGCTCTTCTATTTCCGGTCGGTCGCGCCAGCGGAGATCAGGACGTGGGATATCTATGTCGCGGTCATTCCGTTTGTCGCCATTCAATTGCTGGCACTGGCACTTGTCGCCGCATTTCCGGCGCTTTCCACCTGGTTGCCCGCCATACTGTTCTGATCAAACTGGGAGAAGAAAAATGAAAAGACGTGACTTTCTGAAGGCGGGCGCCGTTGCCGCGCCCGCGACCATGCTGGCGGCGCCGGCGATTGCCCAGGGCAAGTTCGAGTGGAAGCTGCCGACGTCCTTTCCGGCCAAGGCGCCGGGGGTCGGCACCAATGTGACCACTTTCGCCGCGCGGGTGGCGGCCATGTCCGACGGTCAGCTGACCTTCAAGGTCTATTCGAGCGGCGAACTTGTCCCACCCTTCGGCGTGGAGGATGCCGTGGAGCAGGGGACCGCTGAGATAGGTCATTCCACGCCTTACTACGCGGCCTCGAAGAACTCGGCCCTGCATTACTTCTCCGCCGTGCCCTTCGGCATGACGGCGGTGGAAACCACCGCCTGGCTGCGCTATGGCGGCGGCCAGGACCTGTGGGATGGCATCTACGCCGACCGCGGCCTGAAGCCGTTCTATTCCGGCAGTTCCGGTGTGCAGGCGGCTGGCTGGTTCAAGAACCCGGTCGAGAGCCTGAACGATCTGGCGGGCCTCAACATGCGCATCGCCGGCCTCGGCGGGGAAGCCATGCGCAAGCTGGGCGTCAATGCCGTTCTGCTGCCGCCCCCGGAAATCTTCCCGGCCTTCCAGTCCGGCGCCATCGATGCGGCCGAATGGGTCGGCCCCATGCTGGATCAGGCCTTCGGTCTGCAGAAGGTTGCCAAATACTGTTATGTCCCGGCTTTCCACGAGCCGTCCGCGGCACTGGAAATCGTCGTCAACCAGGAGGCCTATGACAGCCTGCCGGCCCATCTGCAGGCGATCATCGCCAATGCGGCCGACGCGGCCGCAACCGAGACCACGGCGCAATTCGACTATTACAACGCCGTTGCCATGCGCAAACTGAAGGAAGATGGTGTTACCTTTACCGCCTTCCCGGACGATGTCGTCAAGGCCCTGAAAACGGCGGTCGCCGAAGTGATGGCCGAAAACGCAGCGGCCAACCCCACTTTCGCCGAAGTGCAGAAAAGCTACGATGCGTTCCTGGACCTGGCCAAGGACTATGCATCCCTGGTGAAGGCCACGACCTTTACCCAAAGGCTCTGACGCAAGAAACCGGCACGGCCGCGGCTGCCTCGCCCTGCATGAGTCAGGGCAGGGCCGCTGCGGCCGAGCCGCGATGGCCCCGCGCAGGACGGCGTTCGGCTGCACGTGCGGTTCCCCTCCCGGGGCATATCGCCACCATGGCCGACCTCCCGGTCGGGCTCGAAGCTTTCTCAAAAAACACGCCACATGCATGGCCGTTGCTCCGCCGTCGGCACACGTTCCCGGCGGCGATGGCGTCTCGTTGACCTGCATCATGGCCCTTCAAATCCGCAATATTAGTTTGGTCGGACGCACGGTGTCGTGCGCGACGACGCGAAACTTGGAAAGCGAAGCTCTTCAGGAGACCTATGATGGATTTGAAAGACAAGACAGTTGTCATTACCGGCGCGGCCCGGGGTTTGGGGCGGGAAATGGCTAGGGAAATTGCTGCGCATGGGGCGAAGCTGGCCTTGCTCGATCTGAACGAGGAAGGTCTCCAGGAAACCGTTCGCCTCTGCGCCGGGACTCGTGGCCAGGCAAAGGCCTATCCGGTCGATGTCACCGACGAAACGGCGGTGGAAACCGTGTTCGGCGCCATCAGGAAGGACTTAGGTGCGGTAGAGGCCCTGGTCAACAACGCAGGCATCACCAATGACGACCTTCTGGTGAAGGCCAAGGACGGCAAGATCCTCAGGAAGATGTCGCTGGCCCACTTCGACAAGGTGATCGACGTGGATCTGAAAGCCGTGTTCCTGTGCGGGCGCGAAGCCGCGGTGCAGATGATCGAAAGCGGAGCGGGCGGCGTGATCGTCAATATCTCCAGCATCTCGCGGGCCGGCAATATCGGGCAAAGCAACTACACGGCCGCCAAGGCGGGTGTCGCGGCGATGACCGTGACCTGGGCCAAGGAACTCGCGCGCCACAACATCCGTGCAGCCTGCATTGCGCCGGGGTTCTGCGACACCGATATGGTTGCCGCCATCCCGCCGGAAATCCAGAACCGCATCACTTCGATGATCCCGGCCCGCCGGTTCGGCAGGCCGGAAGAAATCGCCCGGTCCGTGCTGTTCATACTGGAGAATGACTACTTCAATGGACGCGTTCTGGAGGTCGATGGAGGAATGCGCCTTTGATCCACGGAGAAACGATCCGGCGTATGACCGGACCGGCTGTCAGGACAAGTTTGGAGCAAGACAATGGAAACGCGTGAAGTCGTTCTGTGCCATCCTGTTCGCACCGCGATCGGGACATATGGCGGCAGCCTCAAATCGACACCGGCTACCGACCTCGGGGCAACCGCTGTGAAGGCCGTGATGACCCGGTCGAAACTTGACGGCACGGCGGTGGACAGCGTCGTGATGGGTAATGTGGTTCAGGCCGGCAACAAGATGAACCCGGCCCGGCAATGTGCCATCAACGGCGGTATTCCGGTTGCTGTTCCGGCCATGACCGTCAACCGGGTATGTGGTTCCGGCGCTCAGGCGGTCGCATCGGCAGCAGCGGAGATTTTTTCGGGCATGCTGGATTGCGCGGTTGCCGGAGGCACCGAAAACATGGACATGGCGCCTTACCTGGCGATGGGCGGCCGCTGGGGATACCGGATGGGCACCGCGCAGCTTTTTGACAGCATGTTGCGGGATGGTCTGAATGACGCGTTTTCGGGCGAGCATTCGGGCTGGCACACCGAGGATCTCGTGAAGGCATGCGACATTTCCCGGGAAGATCAGGACCGCTGGGCGGAACGCTCGCAGAGGCGCTTTTCCGCCGCTCAGGCAGAGGGAAAATTCGAAAATGAAATCGTCGGTGTCGAACTTTCCGGCCGCAAGGGGCCGACGATCTTCGACACCGATGAGCACAATCGACCCGACACCACCCTGGACAGCCTCGCCAGGCTGAAACCGGCCTTTCGCAAGGATGGCACGATCACGGCAGGCAATGCCCCGGGACTGAACAGTGGCGCGGCGGCGATGGTGGTGGCCGAGCGGGGCTGGGCCGAAGTCCATGAACTCGAACCGTTTGCACGGCTGGTGTCCTACGGCATCGGAGCCGTGGAGCCGGGAATGTTCGGACTGGGACCGGTCCCTGCCGTGAAGCAGGCGCTGGCGCGCGCCGGCTGGACCATTGGCGATGTCGAGCGCATCGAGATCAACGAAGCCTTTGCCGCCATCGTCCTGGCGGTGACGCGCGAGTTGGGATTGTCCGAGGATATCGTCAACGTCGAAGGCGGAGCGATCGCCCATGGACACCCGATAGGAGCGACCGGGGCCGTGCTGACAACCCGCCTGCTGCATTCTATGCGGCGCGACGGCATAAGGCGCGGTGTGGTTACGCTTTGTATCGGCGGCGGTCAGGGCATTGCGCTGGCACTGGAAACGCTGAATTGAACAACCGCGCAGTCCCGAAAGGACCTGAAGGATCCTGCGGGACTGCGCCGTTTTCCCTGCAAGGCGCAGGCGTGCCTGCCGCGGGAATGCTTTGACGGCGTGCCGTCAGGGGAGGCCCTTTCAGACCGGCAGATGTTCCGGCAGGGCGAAGCATGGGCGGAATGAGCTGCTTTGTACCTGCGGCTGATCGCACTTCTGACGGGCGCCCTGCCGGTTGTCAGAACACTCGGACACGGGGCAGGCCACGCCGCAGCCGTTGGAGAGTGAGTATCTGCTGAATGCCGTGAAAACGTCCGGACATCCCGTCCGCATCTTGCTGTTGTCAGCCACAGCCCGATCGCCGGCAGCTGTGTCACGCGCCGGTGCCCTGAGATTGTGATACGTTTTTGACGTACTTCTGCCGGAATATCGATTAATACGGTGCCCGGGACAGATGAGTGATCACAAGGGATCCTGCCGCGTGAATGTTGCAGCCATGGACGACAACGACAAGAAAATGAAACTGGCGGTCGCCCCCATGATGGAGTGGACCGACAGACATTGCCGGGCATTTCACCGGCAGCTGACCCGGCATGCGCTGCTGTATACGGAGATGGTGACCACCGGTGCGGTGATCCATGGCGACCGGGACCATCTGCTGGGGTTTTCGCCGCTCGAACATCCGCTGGCCTGTCAGCTCGGCGGATCGGATCCGTCGGAGATGGCCGAGGCGGCGCGGATCGTTGCCGGGCTGGGCTATGACGAGGTCAACATCAATGTGGGCTGCCCGTCGGACCGGGTTCAGTCCGGCCGTTTCGGCGCCTGCCTGATGCTGGAGCCGGAGCTGGTGGCTGCCTGTGTCGCGGCCATGAAGGCGGCGGTGGATATTCCGGTCACGGTCAAATGCCGTATCGGTGTCGACGATCAGGACCCGGAAGAGGCGCTCGACCGGATGGCCGAAGCGGTCTTTGGCGCCGGTAGCGATGCGCTCTGGGTCCATGCCCGCAAGGCCTGGCTGCAGGGGCTGAGCCCCAAACAGAACCGCGATGTTCCGCCGCTCGACTATGAGCGGGTTTTCCGGCTCAAGGCCCGCTTCCCGGAGCGGTTCATCGGACTCAATGGCGGTCTGCAGAGCCTCGATCAGGCGGCTCCCTTTCTTGAGACGGTCGACGGCCTGATGATCGGCCGCGCCGCCTATCACACGCCGCAGATGCTCGGCGAAGTCGACCGGCGGCTCTATGACGGCACCTTGCCGGATGTCTCGCCCTTCGAAGCCGTCCGGGCACATATGGCCTACATGGACGACCAGCTTGGCCGGGGCGTGAAGCTTGCCCACATGACCCGCCACATGCTGGGTCTGTTTCATGGCCGTCCGGGCGCACGCTCCTGGCGGCGGATCCTCACCGTGGAGGCGATCCGGTCCGGTGCGGGGCTGGAGGTCGTGGAAAGGGCGCTTGCCGCCGTCAGCCCGGCGGATGTGGCGGCCGAAGCGGCGGAATAGCGCCGCCGGTCCGGAGGCCGGCGTCAGGGCGTGATGATCAGCTTGTCGCCCTCGATCCGCCAGCTGCGCAGCCTGTCGAGCGCACTCATGCCCAGAAGACTGCCGTCCAGCGTTCCCTCGCGGGCGACGAAACCGCGGATATCCCGCAGGCTGTGATCGCCGATGGTGATCGTGTCGATCTTGACCGGTGCGACCAGCGTGCGGCCGTTGGCCGTGGAGACGGGCACGGTGAAGGACAGATCCTCGGCCCTGTATCCGGCGCGCCGTGCGTCCTCATATGTCAGCACGACGGCGCTGGCGCCCGTGTCCAGCAGGAACTGCGTTCCCGCGCCATTGGTGCGCCCGTCGACCACGAAGTGTCCGGTGGCATCCCGCACGATGAGAATCGAGCCATCCGGCTGCGAGACCGCCATCCCCGGAGCCAGCGCGCCCAGAACCCGGTAACCGGCCTGCACCAGATCGGCCCGGTAGGTGTAGCCGACGATAAGAACGACGCCCAGCCCGCCCCAGAAGATCGTGCCATGGATGATCTCGCGGACCTTGGGCTGACCGAAGAGGAAACTTGCCAGGAATACGAAGGCCAGGGTGGACAGCGCCACGATCCGCGGACCGCTGCTGTCGAAGTTGATGTTTTCCGGATCGGTCGGATCGCCGAAAAAGGCATAGAAGGCCATGGCGCCCATGATGATCACCAGCACTGCGACGACCAGACCGCGCAACTGTCTCGGGTGCTTCATCGGCGGCTGTCCAGCGGACGCGCGCCTTCGCGGCGCCTGTCCAGATCCGCCATGATCTCGCGGCGCTGCCCTTCACTGAACCCGGCCCAGCCGGCGATTTCATCGAGCGAGCGCAAACAGCCTGTGCACAGGCGGCTTTCCCGGTCGATCTGGCAGATGTTGATACAAGGCGACTGCATCAGGCGGATATGGCGTTTGAATGTGGCTTTGCCAAGACGGAAGATGGCTCAAACTTGCGGAAAAGGAGGCGTCACAGACTGCCGCCCGTGGCGAGTACGACAGGTGCGGCGATGATCCGGATCGGCAGGGTGAGTGCCGTTTGCGCGGTGGTCCCGACGAAACTGCCCAGATCGCCGCCGAAGGTGCGTGTGCCGTCGAGGCTCGACTCACTGGTCAGGCTGCCATTGGCGAAGGCACTCTGAAGTTCGGGGGCGAATTCGGCCAGCATCGCGAATTTGGAATGATGGGCCGAATCCCCGGCCTCAAGGTCGGTGACATCGATGACGATGGCCCCGAGTTTCGCCAGTTCCTCGTCGTCCGAGTAGGCCCCGAGGCGATCAACCCCGCCGGACAGGGCGCGCGACAGGCGCAGGGCCCGATCGTCGGTGGAAACGATAACGACGAAGGGTTTCTGGAAATGGCCGAGCCTGCGCAGGTGGGACTTGAACAGGTCGATATCGATATCGGGAGCCGCCAGAACCACGTAGTGGACCTTTTTCTGGATCTTTTGCCGCAGGGACGGCGGCATCTGGCGGATGGTTTCCATCAGCAGGTAGTTCCCCATCGAATGGGCAAGGATGCTGATCTCGTCCGCGTCGCTCTGCGCCAGGTCGGTGAGGGTCTTCTCCAGGGCGTCGCGGGCAATGGCAGCGCTGTTCAGGTCGTACAGGTAGTCCCGGAGTTTGCCGCGTGAGGCCCAGGAAAACAGTACCGGCACCGCATCGCTGTTCGCGTCGTGAACGAACTGGGTGAGGCGATACAGGCTCTCGGCAAACAGCGTGTTGTAGCCGTGGATGAACAGGAAAACTTCCCTTTTTCCCCGGGGCCGCGTCGCGAGTTCCTGATTGAGCCGTGTTTTGAAGGCGTTGGCGGACGGCAGATACGCCGCGCTTCGGGCGACGAAATCTGCCTCGGGATTGCCCGGAAGGCTGGCTGGCCATTCAATGACACCGGGCTTGTGGACGGGTGGAACGGAAATCCGCGCTTCGGCATAGTTGATCTCGTCCGATCGCTCGCCGCTGAAATAGGTGTCCGGCCGCTCGTCCCGCGCCCGCGTGGCCACAATGAAGATGTCATGGGCCTTGGCGCCTTCGGCAGGCGCGCTGTTGAGCGCCAGTGCGCCGATCTCCGGCCGGCCCGAACAGGCGCCGAGCAGAACGGCCGATAGCGTCAGCACGATCAGGGCACGTATCGTCGGGAGCGGGAAAATCGATACCATGGGCAAGGTCTGTCTCGAAACGGAGGGGAGGGCTCACGGAACCATCAGCAGTCCCAGCAGAAACCCGAGGGCACCGAGTTGTTGCATGGCGCCCAGAACATCACCGGTGACGCCACCGATTTTTGCTCGCGCCAGACGACCGGTAGCATAGGCGGCACCGGCTGCAAACAGGCAGCCGAGAGAAAATGCCGTTAAGGAAGGTAATAGAGCTGCGGGAATCAGCAGCGGGATTGTCACAAGAAGGGCCTGATGGACCGTTTTTTCGGCCGGTTTGCCGAAGGCCGCCGCCAGCCCCTCCGGCCGTGCCGGTGGCAGGATCTGCCACTGCCAGACGAGCAGCATACGGCTGAGCGCTTCGCCGCCCAGAAACAGGAGCGCCGCTCCGGCCGGACCGAAACGCTGCCAGAGGGCGGTCAGAAGCGCGACGCGCAATATGGCGGAAAGCACCAGCGCCAGCGCTCCGAAGGCGCCTATGCGGCTGTCCTTCATGATCTCCAGACGCCGTTCCCGGCTGGCGCCGCCGAAAAATCCGTCGGCGACATCGCTCAGCCCGTCTTCATGCAGCGCACCGGTGGTGATCGCCAGCAGCGCGGCGATGATCGTGGCCACGGCAAGGTCGGGCAGGTGGGTATGGCCCAGCAGCATGCCGCAGGCGGCGGCGGGTAGTGCGATGAGGAAACCGGCAAGCGGTGCCGCCCGGGCGATGCGGGAAAAATCCGGTGCCGCTTCGGTGTCGTCCACGGCATTGATCCGGGGCAGGGGCAACCGGGAGAAGAATCGCACGCAGGCCGCAGTGTCCACGGCGAAATCCGACAGATAGTCCCGCCCGTTGCCGAACTGATCCCAAGCTTTGTCTGCGCCGGATTTGCTTCCGGAATCAGGCGTTTGGTCGGTTTCTGGGGGCATAGGGACGGTCCTGCGCTTGAGTTTTTGCAAGGCCTGACTATAGATCAGCAACTTGGCGAGACCAATGACCGGCAGATGCCGGACCATGCAGGCTCTAACACTTTAATATCCAGCCCGGGAACCCGAAATCCATGTCTCTTTCCGACGCCGCGCTTCCCTTCGAAGATATCCGCAACCTGGTCAGGTCGATGCCGGGGCCGGATGAAGAGGCGGTGCGGAAAGTAAAGGCCCGCGACGCGCAGCTGACCAAGCCTGCCGGTTCGCTGGGAAGCCTTGAGGATATTGCCGAGTGGCTGGCGGCCTGGTCCGGCAATGCGCCGCCGAAGATCTCCCGCCCGCTGGTCGCGATTTTCGCAACCGCCCATGGTGTCGCGGAAGAGGGCGTGTCGGCCTTTCCGAGTTCGGTCAACCAGCAGATGGTGGAAAATTTCGCTGCCGGCGGCGCGGCCATCAACCAGCTCTGCCGGGCCTATGACATCGGGCTGAAGGTCTTCGATCTCGCGGTCGAGATGCCGACCCCGAGCATCACGCGCGAAGACGCCATGGACGAGGCCAATTGTGCCGCGACCATGGCCTATGGCATGGAAGCCCTCGCCGGTGGCATAGACCTCATCTGCCTGGGAGAAATGGGCATCGGCAACACCACGGTTGCCGCTGCCGTACTCAACGGTCTGTTCGGCGGCAGGTCCGAAGACTGGATCGGCCGCGGAACCGGCGTCAACGATGAGGGACTGGCCCGCAAACGGGAGGCCGTTCAAAAGGCGGTGGATCGCTTGAACGGCGAGAAAGACCCGCTGGAAATCCTGCGCCGGATCGGCGGGCGGGAAATTGCCGCCATGGCGGGCCTCATCATTGCCGCGCGTCTGCAGCGCGTGCCCGTGATCGTCGACGGCTTCGTGACCACCGCAGCGGCGGCGGTGGTGCATGCGATGGATCCGGCCGGACTGGATCACTGCCTGTTCGCCCACGTCTCGGCGGAACAGGCCCATGCGAAAGTGCTGGAGCACATGGGCAAGACAGCCCTGTTCGATTTCGGCATGCGGCTGGGTGAGGGAACCGGAGCGGCCCTAGCGGCGGGTGTCGCCAGGGCGGCCGCCGAAATGCATTCCGGCATGGCCACATTCGCCGACGCAGGCGTTTCCGCAAAAGCCGAGTGAGATGAAACGGGGGGCACCCCCCCGGGGCCGTCAGGCCGTGCGGGTCGTCCGGTCGCCTCGGGCCGGCGCCTGATCGTCCGGATCCACCCAGTCCACATCCGGCGAATAGTTCATCACCCGGGCGCGCGGCAGGGTGACGATCACTTCGGTGCCTTCGCCGGGTCTGGATTTCAGGTTGAAATTGCCGTCATGCATGGCGATGAGCGCCTGCACGATGGACAGGCCGAGGCCGGTGCCCGGTTCGGCACTCTTGATCGCATGGGACCCCTGGCCGAAAGCCTCCAGAACGGTCGGGATTTCGTCGTCCGGGATCCCTGGACCGGTATCCGTGATGGAGACGAATTGTCCGCCATCGGAAGTCAGGCCGACCTTGATCTGCACCTTGCCGCCGGACGGCGTGAACTTGACCGCATTCGACATGAGGTTCAGCACCACCTGACGCAGCGCGCGTTCGTCGGCCCAGACCTTCGGCAGGTCCGGTTCGTGGATGTGACGCAGCTGGATGGATTTCGCCTGGGCGCGCACCTTCATCATGCTTCCGCATTCCTCGACGACATCGTCCAGAAACAGCGCTTCCTCATGCAGTTCGTGCCGGCCGGCCTCGATCCGTGACAGGTCGAGGATTTCGTTGATCAGGTTGAGGAGGTGCTGACCGGAGCCGTGAATGTCTTCCGCGTAGGAGCGGTAATTCTTGTTGTGCATCACCCCGAGCACTTCATCCTTCATGATCTCGGAAAATCCGAGGATCGCATTCAGCGGAGTGCGCAACTCGTGGCTCATGGTCGCCAGAAAACGGGATTTGGCGATATTGGCGGATTCGGCCCGCCGGCGGGCTTCGTCCGACATGGCGTTCGCCGTTTCCAGCTCAGCGATGAGGTGATCCTTCTCGGCCCGGTATTCCAGCATGGTATTGGCATTTTTGAGAAGCTGGTTGCCGAGAATGAAGAAGAACCCCTGAGCACCGATCGCCATCGCCGCCAGCGTGTAATGGATCGGGTCGACCTGCCTGAGGAAACTGAATGTGACCACGAGGGTCATCGGCAGGGTGCTGGCCAGCAGGCATCTGGGCAAGGTGGCCGATTGCATCGTGTTCATCGCCACGACGATCAGCAATGTTGCAAAATGGAAGATCACGAAACCTTCGCCGGCTTCAGCGGTCTGGGGCAGCAGAAAGAAGGAGGCCCAGCTGCAACCGTAGACAAAGTCGCCGAGCGTGAACCGCTTGCGCCAGTAGATCCGTGCCTTCTGCTCCGAGGGCGCCTTCTCATATGCATGGCTGGCGACCACCATCGCCACATGGGTGCACAGGGTCACGATAAACCATGCGCCGATGAGAACCGGGTTGATCCACAGAACGGATATCGCCGCCACGATCAGCGCCAGCAGCGGGACGGCATAGGCGGCATTGATGCGGGTGTCGGCGAAAAGGTGCTGACGGTCGAGATCGAAGGTGCTGTGGCGATATTCCGGAGTGCCAAGGCGGCTGCGCACGTTTTTCATGCCGCGCGCCATTTCCCTGCGCCGCATGGCCCGCTGCTCGTTGATGGCGAATTTGTCTTCGCCGCCGTCTGACGAAAGAGATTCCATTAGCCGCCCGGAGGGTATTGATTTCGTTATCGCGTTACTGCTTGTTTGGGTAGACTGACTCACCATTCCTTAAGATCGTCCTCAGGATCGTGGTAAGCGAAAGGTTAAGCAGCGGATCAAAGGTGTAACTAGTTGTCCGGGAAGAAGAAAACCGAAGACATTGAGACGCTGGCCAAGCAGGTCCGCGCGTGCCGGATCTGTGTCGAAAATCCGCTGAAAGCACCGCTTCCGCATGAGCCGCGGCCGGTTCTGCAGGTGTCTTCCACCGCCCGGATCTGCATATGCGGGCAGGCGCCCGGAACGCGGGTGCATCTCAGCGGTCGGCCCTTCACCGACCCTTCGGGCGACCGGCTCCGAGACTGGATGGGGATCGGCGAGGATGTCTTCTATGACGCGGCGCGTCTGGCCATCATCCCGATGGGGTTCTGCTTTCCCGGCCTGGATGCCAGGGGCAGCGATCTGCCGCCGAGGCCCGAGTGCCGGAAGGCCTGGCATGACCGGCTCTTCGCCGCCATGCCGCAGATCGAGCTCGTGCTGACGATCGGCCAATATGCCCAGGCCTATCACCTGGGTGCGGGTCGGCGGAAAACGCTCACCGAAACGGTAGCCGGCTGGCGGGAGTATTTCGAGGCGGAGCCGGAGCCCGGGAAACACTCGGTGTTGCCGCTTCCCCATCCGTCCTGGCGCAACAACTCCTGGCTGAAGAAACACCCCTGGTTCGGCAGCGAGCTGCTTCCGGTCCTGAGAGCGGAAGTCGCCCGTCTGATTTGAGCGTTCGTAGCGGGGCGCTTGAGTGAATTCGAATAAAATTCTCAAATCAGCGTGAATTGACAACTCTATTGAAATTCAGATACGAGTTTTACCAGAATGGAGAAATGATTTCCCAAATTTCTTTGCCTGCATGAGCTGTCGGTTCTGCTGGCGAGCGCTGGATAATAGCTCATGATTGACCGCATCGACCGCCGCATCCTGTCCATCCTGCAGGAGGACTGCACCGTACCCGTGGCCGAGATCGGCCGGCGCGTCGGCCTGTCGACGACCCCTTGCTGGCGTCGCATTCAGAAGATGGAGGAAGACGGCGTTATCACCGGCAGGGTCGCATTGCTCGATCCTGCGAAGATCAATGCCAAGGTCACCGCCTTCGTTGCCATCACCACCAACCAGCATTCCGAGGACTGGCTGAAAAAATTCGCAGACGTGATCCGCGAGTTGCCGGAGGTGATGGAATTCTATCGCATGGCCGGTCAGGTCGATTATCTGCTGCGCGTCGCGGTGCCGGACATCGAGGCCTATGATGTCTTCTACAAGAAGCTGATTTCCAAGATCGACATTTCCGACGTTTCCACGACCTTCGCCATGGAGCAGATCAAGAACACCACGGCCCTGCCGCTTGCCTATGTGGCGACGGAAAAGTCTAAGTCGGATACGTAAGATTCGGCAGAGACACCCAGTCGGCCTGAAACCGCCAGTTTCGAAGGTTGGGTTTTGGATCTGAAAATTCGTGCCTGCGCCACTATTCATCTCATGGGCGCGATTTTCACATGGGGCAACCTATGATAAATTGGTCACCTTCGTGGGAGGTGATGCCAATGAACTATCAAGTGTTTTCATTCCTGGTTGTTTTAGTGGTCAGCACGATTTTCCAGCAGGTGACAATACCACATGCGTGGTCCCAAGAAAGCTTGACCGGCACATCTGATGCATCTTCGGATGGGCAGAATAATGTATTTTCCAACCAGGCCGACGAGAATGATCTGCAGGAGGAACATGAGCTCGATGATTGTATAAATAGGCATAGGAAAAATGGAACTCTAAATGCATTTACGTCGAATTTGTGTAGGCCTCAAGTTAGTATTCGTTCGGCGGAAAATTATACTTCTCATGAAGTTCCTAGGGAATATTTTAGGTCGTTCAGAAATTAGGAATCTATCTTTTATAGGGATAGCGGAATTTGAGTATGACAACTATTTTTCTTTGGCCTGCGGTGTGTCTGGGTACCGCTGGATTCGTTTGGATTCTGGTGGTCTTTTTCCTTGAGAAAAAGATGCGTTCCAAGGTCTTTGTAGTGCTTCTCGGTTTGACTTCACTTGGCGCTACAGTAGGTACACTCGGCGGTTTGAGCCGGGAGGCCGCGGTCGGTGAAATAATGGCGGCTTCTCTCGGACTGCTTTCCGGCTTGGTGGTCTGGATTTTTGCTACAGATATGAGCAAGGGAACCAATTCTGGTACGATCGTATCGGTATGCGTCCTAGCCTTTTCGCTGTCGCTGTTTGTGGCGTATTTCGAAGCGTCCAACCGACGCGCTGCACCGGAGAGGTACCTGTTTTGGAGAACGCATTGCGTTGAAATATATAGCAATCACGATGTTATCGAGAATGCTCTTACGTTCAATATTGCATCTGAAGCCTTTGGAGAAATTTGCGCGAATATTTTCAAATATGATCGTTCGCTGTTGATCATGAACGAGAGCGCTCAACCCGCGCCAGCCCAGCCCTAAGCCTCTTGTATGTGTTCGTATGAACGCGGCAAGGGCCGACGTTGCGGATTAAGTCAATCTGTCGTGAATAACCCTATCCGGTCCCTTCCGGCAGCGAATGGCGGGCAAGAAAGCGGGCGATTTCAGCCTCTGTTGCCGTCCGGCCGGTAAAGATCTCCGCATAATGGGGCATGCGCTTCAGGCGCGGCGCAAGCGGCTCCTCCGGACCGTCCTTTTTCATCGAGATATAGCCGATCTGCGTCTGATAGACCGTGTTGGCCCGGATATTGGCATAGGCTGCCTCATAGCTGAAGCGTTCGAACATCGCCTGGAGCGCCTCGATCCGCACCCGGTCCGCTTCCTCCAGCAAACCGGCAAGCTCCGCGTCGGTGTGGGCCCAGTTGCGCACCGCGAATTCAAGACGCGAGTCGAAGAGGTCCGGCCGCAGCCAGAGGTCGAAGACATTCAGAACGGCCTCGGTGATGGTTTCCGCATAATCCTCGGTACGCCGGACGAGGTTGCCGGTGTTGCGGGCCTGCCAGTGGGTGACCAAGGCGTTCAGAAGGTCGTTGCGATCGGAAAAATGACCGTAGAAACTTGTGCGTGACAGGCCGAGCCGTTCCGCCAGAGGCATCACCTTGACGGCATCGATCCCGTTTTCCAGCAATGCTTCATACGCTGCCCGGATCCATATGTCCCGCGTCCCGCGCCAGCCGGTTGTCTTGTCGATCAAAGCCTCTTTCATGCCAGATTACTAGCAATCGGCCGGTTCGGTCGCAATCGGAATTGACACATGTGTTTTCAAAAGCGACACGAATGTCGCTTTTGCGACTTTCCACCGGGCGTGCCGGGGAACTAGTCTTGTGGTCAGCCCGGCCCGGGAATTGCGAGAGGCCGCGTTCAGAGGGAAGACGCATGTCAAACGATCCGTTGCTGCAGCCGTACAAGCTGAAGTCCCTGACATTGAAAAACCGGATCATGATTACCTCTCATGAACCGGCCTACCCGGAAGACGGCATGCCCAAGGACCGCTACCGTGCCTATCACGAGATACGCGCCAGGGCAGGGGTCGCGCTGACGATGACGGCGGGATCGGCCGCGGTCTCAAGGGATTCGCCCCCCGTCTTCAACAATATCCTGGCCTACAAGGACGAGGTCGTTCCCTGGATCAGGCGGTTGACGGACGCCTGCCATGAACACGGCTGCGCGGTGATGATCCAGCTCACCCATCTTGGCCGGCGCACCAACTGGAACAAGGGGGACTGGCTGCCGGCCGTCTCGTCCAGCCACGCACGGGAAGCCGCCCACAGGGCTTTTCCGAAGAAAGTCGAAGACTGGGACATCAGCCGGATCATCGAGGATTATGTGAGTGCCGCCGAACGGATGAAGGCCGGCGGCATGGATGGTATCGAACTGCAGGCCTACGGTCACCTGATGGACCAGTTCTGGTCGCCCCTGACCAATACGCTGGACGCTCCCTACAATGGCTCGCTGGAAAACCGGATGCGGTTTTCGCTCGAGGTGATCGACGCCATTCGCGAGCGGGTCGGGAAAGACTTCATTCTCGGCATCCGGTTCACCGCCGATGAGAACCTGGACGGGGGGATATCGCCGGAAGAGGGGCTGGAAATTGCCCGGCGTCTCAAGGCGACCGGCCAGATCGACTTTCTGAACGTCATTCGCGGCCATATCGATACCGATCCGGGACTGACGGATGTCATTCCGGTGCAGGGCATGCGCAACGCGCCCCATCTGGACTTCGCAGGGAAGGTGCGGAAGGAGACCGGCCTGCCGACTTTCCATGCGGCGAAAATCCCGGATGTGGCAACCGCGCGACATGCCATCTCCGAAGGTCTTCTGGACATGGTCGGCATGACCCGCGCCCATATTGCGGATCCCCTGATCGTCCGGAAGATCAAGGAAAAGCGGGAAGGGGACATCCGCCCCTGTGTCGGGGCAACCTATTGTCTCGACCGGATCTATCAGGGTGGTGAGGCACTGTGCATTCACAATGCGGCAACGGGCCGCGAACTGACGATGCCGCAGGAAATCGAACCGGCCGATATCGGCAAGCGCGTCGTCGTCGTCGGGGCGGGGCCGGCCGGAATGGAGGCAGCCCGCGTGGCGGCCGAGCGCGGTCACCACGTCACGGTCCTGGAAGCGGCGCCACATGCGGGCGGGCAGGTCCGTCTGACGGCCCAGTCGGCACGCCGCCGCGAGATGATATCGATCATCGACTGGCGCATGGAGCAATGCCTTGCGCGCGGTGTCCGCTTCCGCTTCAACGTTTTCGCGGAATCGGCGGATGTCCTGGCGGAAAATCCGGACGTGGTCATTGTCGCGACCGGCGGATTGCCGCACACTGAAGTTCTCAGCGAGGGCAACGAGCTCGTGGTGTCCTCCTGGGACATTCTCGCCGGAGATGTGAAACCCGGAAACCGGGTGCTGATCTACGACGATGCCGGCGATCATCCGGCGCTCCAGGCGGCAGAACTCATCGCGGCGACCGGCGCCCATGTGGAGGTCATGACGCCGGACCGGACCTTCGCGCCCGAGATCATGGCCATGAACCTCGTGCCCTATATGCGCGCCCTGCAGGAAAGGGATGTCCGTTTCACGGTCACCTACCGGCTGAAGGCGGTTCGGCGTTCGGGCAATCTGCTCACCGCGGTGGTCGGTACGGATTATTCCGACCACACGGAAGAAAGGGAGTTCGACCAGATTGTCGTCAATCACGGCACGGTGCCGATGGACGACCTCTATTTCGATCTCAAGCCGGACTCGAAAAATCTCGGTGCCGTCGACCAGGAGGCACTGCTCTCCGGCCGGCCGCAGCCGATCGAGGCCAATCCGGACGGGGCGTTCGCGCTTTTTCGCATAGGTGACGCGGTCTCGGCGCGCAACACCCATGCGGCAGTCTATGACGCCCTGCGGCTGGTCAAGGACATCTAGAAATGCTGCATTGCACGCATTTTTCGGTGGACGCGTCCAACCTGCATAAGCCGATGCCGTTTTTGGCTATGGCACAGGCGATGGGAGCGCATAACTTCCGGGCTTGAATTGGGCCGCAAGAGGCGGCTGGATAGGATGTGTCCCCATGTTACGTGATGCAGATGTTCTCTCTCTCCTGATGGGCCGTCGGCAAGGGCATTCCCTGCCGCAGGCGTTTTATACCGATGGTGATATCTTCCAGTCGGATATGAAAAACATCTGGCACAGCGAATGGATCTTCGCCGTGCCGTCAGCGGAAATTCCGAAAACCGGAAATTACGTCACGCTGCAGATCGGCGCCTATTCGGTGATCGTCGTCCGGGGGGCGGATGGCACCATCCGCGCCTTCCACAATTCCTGCCGTCACCGGGGCAGCCGCATTTGCTCCGTCTCGAAAGGCTCCGCGCCCAAGCTGGTCTGCCCCTATCACCAGTGGACCTATGAACTCGACGGCAAGCTGCTTTTCGCGCGCGAGATGGGGCCGGAGTTCCAGCCGGATGATCACGGACTGAAACCGGTCCACTGCGAGAACCTGTCCGGCATGGTGTTCATCTGTCTGGCAGATGTCGCGCCCGACATTTCGGATTTGCGCACACAGGCCGCGCGTTACATGGGACCGCACGACCTGGCCAATCTGAAGGTCGCCCACAGCTCGACCATCATCGAGAAGGCCAACTGGAAGCTGGTGATGGAGAACAACCGGGAATGCTATCATTGCTCAGGGTCCCACCCCTCCCTGTGCCGTACCTTCCCGGACGACCCCTTCCTGGTGGGCGGTGACGATTCCGCTGGTTCCAACGTCGGCAAGGCGCATGTGGAGCGCTGCGAAAAGGCCGGGCTCCCGGCAAAATTCACGATCGCCCCGACCGATCAGTGGCGGTTCGTGCGCATTCCCTTCCTGGGGAAGGCGGTCAGCTACACGATGGACGGGACGGCGGCCGTTTCCAGACGCATCGGCACGGTCCCCTTCGATGACGCCGGCACCTGCCTGTTCTTCCACTATCCGAACACCTGGAACCATTTCCTGTCCGATCAGGTGCTGACATTCCGCATGCTGCCTGTGGGGCCGATGGAAACGGAAGTCACGACCACCTGGCTGGTGCACAAGGATGCCCGTGAGGGTGTCGATTACGATCTAGAGCGCCTGACCGAGGTCTGGATACATACCAACGACGAGGACCGGCGCATCGTCCAGGAAAACCAGGTCGGCATCAACTCACCGGCCTATGAACCCGGTCCCTATTCCCCGACCCAGGAAAGCGGTGTCATCCAGTTCGTCGACTGGTATGCGCGCGCGCTCGAGAAGCGTCTGATCGGCCGCTTCCGCATTGCGGCGGAGTAGCCCCATGATCCCGATGCCCGGGCGCGACACGCCGGTCTGGACAGACAGCGAACTGCTGGAATGCGTCAACGTGTTGCCGGAAGCGCCGGACGTCAAGACCTTCACCTTTCGCCCGCCCTCCGGCGCAACCTTCGTCTACAAGGCGGGTCAGTTCATCACCCTGGACCTGCCTGTCCCGGGCGGCAACGTGCAGCGTACCTACACCATTTCCTCGTCGCCTGTGACCAATGCGTATATCTCCGTGACAGTGAAGGCGCAGCCCGGAAGCGTCGGTACGAGATGGATGCTGGATCACCTGACGCCCGGAATGCGGGTCCGGGCCTTCGGGCCGGCGGGACTTTTCCATCTGCCGGTCGATCCGGATGGCAAATATCTGTTCATTTCGGCCGGGTCCGGCGTGACGCCGATGATGTCGATGGCAACGACGCTCTTCGAACGGGGGGAAGACCCGGATATCTGTTTCATCCAGTGCGCCACTCGCCCGGTCGATCTCATCTTCCGCAAGAAGCTGGAGTACATGGCCAGCCGCGTGAGCGGGCTGCAGCTTCATTTCGTCGTCAGCAGGAGCGATCCATATGTGGTCTGGACCGGCTATCGCGGCCATTTTAACCAGTTGATGCTAGGTCTCATGTGTGCCGACTATCTGGAGCGGGAGGTCTATTGCTGCGGTCCGGAGGCGTTCATGGAGGCGGTGCGCGAAATCCTGAATGCGCTGGGCTACGACATGGACCGCTATCATCAGGAAAGTTTCCAGGCGCCGGCGGAAACCAGCGCGGAACTGACCGAATTCGACGATGTCGTCCCGCAGGAGGACGTCAAGGCGCAGATCGTCTTTGCCGGTTCGAAGGTCTCCGCGTGGTGCTCCGAAACGGATACCGTTCTGGCGGTCGCCAAGGGCGCTGGGCTGAACATACCGTCCGGCTGCACCTTCGGGGTTTGCGGCACCTGCAAGGTCAGGAAGCTGTCCGGCGACGTGCATATGGTCCATTCCGGCGGTATCAGCGAGGACGACGTCGATGCCGGTTACATTCTGGCCTGCTGCTCCAACCCGATCGGGACGGTCGAGGTGGACGTCTAGAATTTGCTGCCTGAGCGGCGGAAATATGCAAGAAATGCGATATGTCAATTGCCCCCGGCTGCGATAAGGGTATTCTTGCGGCCGCTTCAAGGGAGGACAGCGCATGTTGAACAAGTTTGCAAAGACCGGCCGGGCACTGGTTCTGGGAACCGCCATGATGACCGGCATGACGGTGGTCGCATCGGCCCAGAGCGTTCCTGAAGGCGTGACCGCCTATGAGGTTGATGGCGCCTTCGAGGATATCCGTTTCGATCTGGAAAACGCCATCGTCAACCGCGGTCTTGTGATCGATTACGTCTCGCATATCAGCGACATGCTCGCCCGCACGGGCGACGACGTCGGCGGCAAGAAGCAGATCTTCGCAAATGCCCAGGCGATGCTGTTCTGTTCGGCCAATCTGTCGCGAAAGGTGATGGAGGCGGATGCCGCGAATATCGCCTATTGCCCCTACACCGTATTCGTCTACGAAACACCGGAGCAGGCGGGCAAGATCACTGTCGGCTTCCGGCAGCTTTCAGCCACCGGTTCGCAGGAATCGCAGGCCGCCATTGCCGAAGTCAACGCGCTGCTCGACGGGATTGCCCGGGAAGCTGCCGGGCAATAACGAACGACGGTGGGCAGGCAGGGCGGCCGGCGGGATCATGTCTTGTCGGCATTTTCCAGACGGGCGATCAGGCTGGAAGTGTCCCAGCGTTTCCCGCCCATCGCCTGGACTTCGGCATAGAACTGATCGACCAGGGCCGTGACCGGCAGGCGGGCGCCGGTGTCATTCGCCGTTTTGAGGCAGATGCCGAGGTCCTTGCGCATCCAGTCGACGGCGAAGCCATGGTCGAACTTGCCGGCGCTCATCGTTTCCCATCGGTTTTCCATCTGCCAGGACTGTGCCGCGCCACCGCGGATCGCGGCAATGACCCGTTCCACGTCCAGATCGGCCTTCTTGGCGAAATGAATGGCTTCCGAAAGCCCCTGAAGCAGACCGGCAATGCAGATCTGGTTGACCATCTTGGTCAGCTGGCCGGCGCCAACGTCCCCCATCAGGCCGACGAATTTGGCGAAGCATTCGATCACCGGTCTGGCCTTGTCGAAGGCTTCCTGGTCCCCGCCGCACATGACCGTCAGCGCACCGTTTTCGGCCCCCGCCTGACCGCCGGACACCGGTGCGTCGATGAAGGCGCAACCTTTTTCTCCGGCCGCTGCGTGGAGTTCACGCGCGACTTCGGCCGACGCGGTGGTGTTGTCGATGAACACGGCACCTTTCTTCAGGCCGTGAAAGGCCCCGTCAGGACCGGTGGTGACGGAACGCAGGTCGTCGTCATTGCCGACGCAGGAGAAAACGAAATCGCAATCCGTGGCGGCGTCCTTCGGTGTTTTTGCAAAACCGCCGTCGAATTCCTTCGCCCATTTTTCCGCCTTCGCGGTGGTGCGGTTATAGACGGTAACGTCATGGCCGCCCCTGGTTTTCAGGTGACCGGCCATCGGATATCCCATGACTCCCAGACCGATGAATGCAACCTTTGCCATCAAGACGCTCCCTTTTCAGAAAAAGGCCCGGTGAACACCGGGCCGTGAATAAGTTGTTCGTCGCGATTCTATGACATTCGTCGCTGTCTGTCAGCCGGAGGAACGCTGGCACGGATCAGTCGCTCAGGGACCGCAGCCGAAGGAACCGCCGCAGTAGGCGGAAAATGGATCCTGTTTTTCCCGCAGTGGCGGCCTCAAGGCAGCGCCGGGTGAACGGGTCGGGGCGGGTGTTTGCGGAAAAGCGGGTTGCTTCCTGAAAGCTGCGTGCGTAGATATTCAACATCGCCTTACATTCCTCTCCTGTGTGTGAAATGAGAATGTGGCTGTTTTCTGCGAGTGATACCATTCAGGAAGATTTTCGAAATGTAAGGTGAGGTTACATATGGATTGGCGTTCCCTGCCGTCGCTGAATAGTCTGAAAACCTTTGCCGCCGTCGCGGAGACAAGAAGTCTATCCGCCGCGGGACGTGAGCTGAACGTGACGCATGCGGCCGTCAGCCAACAGGTCAAGAGCCTGGAGAGCTTTCTCGGGCTGCAGCTTGTCATGAGGGAAGGGCGCGGGATCGCCCTGTCTCCGGAAGGCGAGCAACTCTTCGAGGGGCTGAGCCGGGGCTTCGGAGCGATTCTGGAAACGGTCGACGAGCTGCTGCGCGAGGACATCGCCCGCCCGCTCAACATAACCGTGACGCCGTCCTTTGCCATCAGCTGGCTGATGCCGCGCCTCAACGACTTCCGCCTCAAGCATCCGGATATCGAACTCATGCTCAACCCGACTGCGGAAGTGGTCGAGTTGAAACCCGGCGGCGTCGATCTGGCGATAAGGTTCGGCAAGGGAGACTGGTCCGGCCTTGAGGCGGAGCACTTCATCAGCACCAATTTTGCCGTGGTCGGCGCAAGATGTCTGATCGGAGACAAGTGCATCGAGAAGCCGGAAGACATTCTCGAGTTCCCGTGGCTTTCCGAATACGGCACGAACGAGATGGCGATCTGGATGGAGCGTCAGGGAGTGATTCCGACCGGCAAGCTCAACATCACCCATCTCCCGGGCTATATGGTGCTCGAAGGGGTGCGCAGAGGTGAAGGGATATCGGCAACGGCGAAAATGTTCATCGAAGCCGATATTTCCGCCGGCAATCTGCAGATCCTGTTCGAAGAAGGCGTTTATCCGGGAACCGGGTATCATCTGGTGACACGCCCCGGTGTCAAACGCCCGCCCCTGAAGGCCTTCATGAGCTGGTTGCGGAGCATGAAGCCGGATCCGGAGGCCTGTTGACGGGGCCTCAGATCACCGACAGGGCCTGGTCGAGATCCGCGGTCAGGTCATCGATATGCTCGATGCCGATGGAAAGCCGCAGCAGGTTTTCCGGAATGCCGGAGGTTTCCCCCTCAATGGTGAACCGGTGTTCGACAAGGCTTTCCGTGCCGCCGAGAGATGTTGCCCGCTGGAACAGGCCGAGCGCCCCCACGACCTTCAGCGCTTCTTCCCTGCCGCCCTTGCACTGCACCGAAAGAAGTGATCCGTAGCCGCCGGACATCATGGATTGAGCGAGTGCGTGTTGCGGATGGCTGGCAAGTCCCGGATAGAGAACCGTCTGGATCTTCGGGTGCTTTTCCAGGTATTCCGCCAGCGCGATGGTGTTCCCGTTCATGCGTTCGACGCGCAGGGAAAGGGTTCTGAGACCGCGCAGGAGCAGCCAGCATTCGAAGGAGCCCAGAACCGCCCCGGCCAGCTTGCGCTCCTCGCAGATCAGTCCCCAGGCTTCGCTGTGCGCATCGGTGGTGGTGACGACCCCGCCGAGGAGATCGGAATGGCCATTGAGGGCCTTGGTGGCCGAATGAACCGCCAGGTCAGCCCCCAGGGACAGGGGCTGGAGGATGAGCGGTGTCGCTGCGGTCGCATCGACCGCAAGCAGGGCGTTTTCCTGTCTGCAGTGAGCGGCGATCTTCGCGATGTCGGCAACTTTCAGAAACGGATTGCTCGGCACTTCGAGCCAGACAAGGTCCGGCCGCGTCACGGCGATCTCGTCCTGAAAGGCTTCAAGGTCGCTGGCGTCTGCCTCCACCAGGGCGATGTTGTTGCGTGCGCAGTGTTTGCGCAGGAAGAGCGTGGTGCCCCAGTAGATGCCCGACTGGGCCAACAGGGTGCCGCCGGGCTTCACAAGACGGGCGACTGCGGCAATTGCCGCCATGCCGGAAGCGAAAAGCCGGCTGTCGGCCCCCCCTTCGAGCGCAGCGATGAGGCTTTCGGTCTTGAGGAACAGGTCATTGTCGTCACGGCTGTAGAGGTGGCCGGGATTGCGAAGTTCATAGGATTCATCCCGCACGAAGGTCGTCGCCGTCGGGATCGGCGGCACCACCGCTCCGGTTGCCTGATCGAAACCGCCGCCGCCATGGGCGAGCAGGCTGTCGACATGCAGTGTGGAAGCAGGGGACTTTGACTTGGACATGACGGATGATCCGGTTTGAAGGGCGAGGAGACTGCGGAAAAACGGTGGTGCTTACCGTTTCAGATGGCGGGTGAGACGCAGCTCGAACCGGTCCCAGACACGGCGGAGAACTTCCACGATCATGAGATACAGCACTGCGGCCCAGATATAGGCCTGAAAATCGTAGGATCTGGAATAGGCGCGTCTCGTTTCACCCATGAGGTCGTAGATCGTGATGATCGACGCAATGGCGGAACCCTTGATCATCAGGATGACCTCGTTGCCGTAGGGCCTGAGCGCCACCATCATCGCCTGCGGCAGGATCACCTTGAAGAATGTGACCGGTCTGGACAGCCCGAGCGCCAGGGCGCCTTCCCATTGGCCTTTCGGCACATTCTGTAGCGCCCCGCGCAGGATTTCCGCCTGGTATGCGGATGTGTTGAGCGAAAAGGCGAAAATCACGCAGTACCAGGCTTCCCGGAAAAAGCCCCACAGGCCGACCGATTCCAGTTCCGTGCGAAACGATCCCGCGCCGTAATATATCAGGAATGTCTGCGCCAGAAGCGGTGTGCCGCGAAAGAAATAGACATAGCCGTAGGCCGGTGCGGAAAAGATGATCCATTTTGAGGACCGGGCGGCGGCGATGGGGACACTGAGCAGGGCGCCGATCAGGAGCGAGAGCCCCACGATCTGCAGCGTCACCAGAAAGCCGTCGATGTAATTCGGCCAGTATTTCAGGACGAACGGGCTCGCGACGTTGGACCCCAGGTAATAGACCAGCGACACGCCGGACACGATCCAGAGCGCCATCAGCACGTGTCCGAGTACCCGGGTATTCGTCCAGCGGCGTGGTGGGGCAGGAGGGCGTTTGGCTTCGGAGGCGGGGGTGGCTGCGGTCATCGTGCGGCCTCTCCCCGTTTGGACCAGCGCTCAACCCAGGCAAGCCCGATCGAGGAGATCATTGCCAGCACCAGGTAGACCAAACAGGCGACTCCGAAAAACAGGAAAGGTTCCTTCGTCACCCGCGCGGCTATCCCGGCCTCGCGGACCAGATCGGCCAGGCCGATGACGGAGACGAGGGAGGTTTCCTTCACAAGGATCAGCCACAGGTTGCCGAGAGCGGGAAGGGCAAGCCGGATCAGTTGCGGCAGGATGATGAATCTCATTGTCTTGAAACGCGAAAGCCCGAGCGCGTTCCCGCCTTCGTACTGGCCGACCGGAATGCCGCGGAAGGCGGACAGGAAGGCTTCGGAGGCATAGGAGGAGAAGACCAGCGCCAGGGCAACCATGCCGGCGACAAAGGAATTCACCTCGATATAGGCGTCGAAACCGATCAGTTTCAGACCCTGCTGGATGCCGATCTGGACACCGAAATACACCAGAAAGAGTGTCAGCAGCTCCGGCAGGCCCCGGAAGATCGTGGTGTAGATATTGGCGGCGAGCTTGAGGCTCGGCTCGGAGGAGTTCTTTGCAAGCGCAATCAGGAAGCCGAGGATCAGGCCGAATGGCAATGTGGCGATTGCCAGGGACACGGTCACCAGAATACCGCGTGCTATGGTGTCGCCCCAGCCGCCCTCGCCAAAGGACAGCAGCGTCAAAGCTTCATTCATAAGCCGGCGCTTCTTTCTTGCTTATCGTTGTTGGTCCGGTCGCCCCTTCGGCCGTGCTGCGGAAAATGTCCGGTAGCCGGGCACGGCGCTATTCATGCGCCGTGCCCGTGACAGGGTCAAACAGCGGACTGATCAGCCGCCGTAGACGTCGAACGTGAAGTACTTGTCGTTGATTTCCTTGTACTTTCCGTTTGCAAGGATTCCCTCGATGGCCGTGTTGAACATCTCCTTGAGGTCGCCGTCTTCCTTGCGGATGGCAATGCCTGCGCCTTCACCGTTGATGACCGGATCCGGGGTGAGGGTGCCCAGCAGCTTGCAGCAGGCGCCGTCATCGGTCGCCAGCCAGTCGGACAGCACCACGACATCGTCGATCACGGCGTCGATACGGCCGCTGGCAACGTCTAGCTTGTATTCGTCAGGCGTCGGATAGAGCTTCAGATCGGCCGAGGGCAGCTTCTCTTCGGCATAGTTGGAGTGAGTGGTGGAGGACTGGGCACCAAGGGCAACGCCCTTGAGGTCCGCATCGGATGTACCGGCGATCTTGGAGTCCTTCGGTACGGCGATGGCCGGCGGGGTGTTGTAGTATTTGTTGGTGAAGTCGACCTTCTGCTTGCGCTCTTCGGTGATCGACATGGACGCGATCACGGCGTCGAACTTGCCGGCCTGAAGAGCCGGAATCATGCCATCCCAATCCTGGGTGACGAATTCGCACTCGACCTTCATCTCTTCGCAAAGCGCCTTGGCGATGTCGACGTCGAAGCCGATCAGTTCGCCATCGGCCGTCAGAGAATTGAAGGGAGGGTAGGCGCCTTCGGTGCCGATGCGCACCTTGGTCCAGTCTTTCGCCTCGGCGCCGCCAACGACAGCCAGAATTGCCACAGTGGCCGCAGCCATCCGCAATACACGCATATTCGGTTCCCCTACTATTTTCTTCGCGGCGCAGACGGGTTCTTCCCGCCTTTTTGCCCGATAACCCTATTCCATACACTTCGGCCTGAATTTCAAGCATGCCCAGAAA
Source organism: Labrenzia sp. 011 (assembly GCF_003075075.1). Classification (GTDB taxonomy): domain Bacteria; phylum Pseudomonadota; class Alphaproteobacteria; order Rhizobiales; family Stappiaceae; genus Roseibium. Next base: position 335,357 of record NZ_QCYM01000001.1, read on the forward strand.
AAAAACACAGACCGGATATATGTTTTTCGTGTTCGGGTCATTCCGACGTTGCCCTGCATCCACAACATGGTTCCCGTGTAACTTTGGCTGATGTTGCTCCGGCCTGCCGGCGGGCAGGACATCGTCAGGCTGTGGAAAATCGCACGCACCCTGCCGGACATGCACACTGGCAGGCAGGAGCGCGCGAGTCGGACGGTTTTCTCGCAGCAATCGGCCCGGAAAACATGTAAACAGTGCGCAGGACACGCTTTTCGGGAAACGAGATCGGTGCCGCCGAGTATCTTCACGCCGCGAATATCCGGTGGAACAGGCGTCACCAGCTACCGATCCATCAAGATATTTCTTGAAATTCATGAACTTATTGAATTTGTTGCAATGGGTAGAACTCCTTAGGGTCGCGACCCGGCCGGATGCTCTTCCACCGGGATCAAAGCGTGCCGGACTTCCTAATGACAGGGGCATGAAATGGCAGAGTTCGAACTGTTCATCGGTAACAAAAACTACTCTTCCTGGTCGTTCCGGCCATGGATCGCACTGAAACAGAAGGGGATCCCGTTCCGGGAACATCTGGTCCCATTCGATTTCGAACGGGGAAACCCCCGGTTTGCCGCCTTTTCACCGAACATGAAGGTTCCGGTGCTCAAGGATGGCGACCTGACGGTCTGGGACAGTTTCGCCATTCTGGAATATGCGTCCGAGATCTACCCTGAAAAGGAGCTGTGGCCGGAAGAGCTGAACGCCCGGGCCAGGGCGAAAGCCGTTTCGGCGGAAATGCATTCCGGATTTGTCTCCCTGCGCAGCGCCTGTCCCATGAACATGCGCCGTCCTGTCCGCAAGCTCGAGGTCGATGAAGGCGTCGAGGCGGACGTCGCCCGGATTGTGCAGGTCTGGACAGAGACCCTGGAAGAGTCCGGCGGGCCGTTCCTGTTTGGCGACTTCACCATCGCCGATGCCATGTTCGCGCCGGTCGTCAGCCGCTTCGCGACCTACTGCCTCTCCGACGCTCCCGTGGTTCGCCGCTATTCGGATGTGATGATGTCGACACCTGCCTGGAAGGCCTGGGAAGGCGATGCCCTGAAGGAAACCTGGGTCGTGGATGTGGACGAGGTTTAGGGGGAAGGGACTCGACGATGCGGTCTCACAACGGCTTGCCGTGACTGATCGCGATACGCTTTAGCGGATCCCGAAGCCGTTGAAAGGCAGGAAGGTCACGGGATCCCCCTTGCCGATCGACGTTATGTCCTCTGGGATCTCGACCAGGCCATCGGCCTTGCGCAGCCCCGTAATCAGGCCCGAGCCGTCCGGGCCGAATTTGGAGACGACCGTGCGTCCGTTGGCGTCCTTTTCCAGGAATCCCCGGTAAAATTCCCGTCTGCCGGGCTTCTTGTTCGCGACCTCGAAGGCCGCGGGCATTTGCAACCGTTGCGGTTCCGGAAAACCACCACCGGCCATCGCGCTGATTGCAGGACGGGCGTAGAGCAGGAAACTGACCATCGCGGCGACCGGATTGCCGGGGAGCCCGAGGAACGTGCACTCGCCGATCCTGCCGAACATCATGGGCCGGCCGGGCTTGATCGCCAGTTGCCACATGTCCCGCTGCCCAAGCCGGTCCAGTGCCTTGTGGATATGGTCCTCTTCGCCACGGCTGGCGCCCCCGGTGGTCAGCACCACATCGAACCGGCTCGCGGCGTCACCGATTGCGGCTTCGACCTGGGCTGCGTCGTCCCTGATGATCCCCAGATCCACCGCCTCCACCGGCAGCCCGGCGCACAGGCCCCGCAGCAGGAAATGGTTGGCGTCATAAACGTCGCCAAGCGCAATCGGGTCCCCCGGGCGCCGCAATTCGTCGCCCGTCGACAGCAGGGCCACCTTGAGTTTGCCGAAGACGCTGACGTCGGGCTGCCCTGTCGAGGCAATCGCGGCCAGATCCTGAGGGCGCAGGCGATGACCTGAGTCCAGGATGGTCGTCCCCGCCGCGACATCCTCGCCGGCCTTGCGGCAATTGGCGCCTTTGTGCAGTCCCTGAGGCACGATCACGAAGTCCTGCCCGTCCTGCCGGTGGGGTTCGCAATCCTCCTGCATGGCAACCGTGTCGGCGCCTTGCGGCATGACGGCGCCGGTGAAAATCCGCGCCGCGGACGCGGGGGCCAGTCGGGCGTTGCTCGCATGTCCGGCGGCGATCCTCTGGTGCAGCCGGAAAAAACCTCCCGCCTGGTCAAAGTCGGAATGACGGAAGGCATAGCCGTCGACGGCGGAATTGTCGGCAAGGGGGACATCGCGCGGCGCCGTGATGTCCTGGGCCAGTATGCGCTCCAGCCCCTTTTCCAGCGGGACCGTTTCCGGCGCTGCCACCACCGGGACGCGCTCCTTGAGGATTGTCAGGGCCTCATGGTGGGTAAGTGTCTTCCTGTCGTGAGCAAAACAGTCGTCGAGGACGGGATTTCCGGTCATTGCACGGGTCTTTTCAGATCAAGATGCTCCTGGATGAAGTCGGCCATTTTCTCCACGTCGTCGAGATGGAAGACCGGAAGACCTTCCTCCGGGACGTTGTGATCGGCTGCAATCGCGACGATGTTGGGATCGGACGCCGAAAGCGGTTCCCGGTCGCCCGATTCCCGGCGCCGGGATTCGATCTTCGGATGGGATTCGCGCTTGTATCCCTCGATCAGGATGAGGTCACATGGTGCGATGCGGGCAAGAATCTCTTCCAGAGGCGGTTCCTCGTCGCCCCGAAGTTCATGCATCAGGGCCCAGCGGCGGCCGGAAACCAGCGCGACTTCATGGGCGCCTGCTTCCCTGTGCCGGTAACTGTCGGCGCCCGGCCGGTCGATATCGAAATCATGGTGGGCATGCTTGACCGTCGAGACCCGGAAGCCCCGGCGGGTGAGTTCAGCCACCAGGCGGGTCACAAGACCGGTCTTGCCGGAATTCTTCCAGCCGGTGATGCCGAAAACGGGTGTGTCGTTCATGGCGAGTTTTGGCTCATTGTTTCCCGGACCGTTACCAGGTCCTCGGGTCTGTTGGCGTTGAAAAACGGGTCAAGACCGGTCGCCGGATCCGTGCCGAAGGAGACTTCCACACTGTCATGTCGGTCGACGAATGCCAGCACCTTGCCGTTTTGACCACTTGTCAGCCAACCGTGCAGATCCTGCAACAGGGCAACTGGCCACAGGCCGAAGACCGGGTGCAGCCGGTCGCGGGACGAGGCGAGGGCGACCACCGAACCCTCGGTCGGAACGGCGGAACAAAGCCGGTCCACCAGTGTAAGGGGAAAGAACGGCGTATCCCCGGCGACAGACACGATATGCGTCACCTCCGGGCGGTGGTCCCTGGCGAAGGTCAGGCCGGCCAGTATGCCGGCGAGGGGGCCGGCGTAGTCCCCGACCGGATCGGCGATGACCGGCAGGCCGAAGGCTGCGAACCGGCCGGGATTGCCATTGGCATTCAGAATCAGTTCCGGAACCTGATGCGTGAATCGCTCGACAATCATTTCGAGCATTGTCCTGCCGCCGAGATCCATCAGGCTCTTGTCACCGCCGCCCATGCGTCTTGACAGACCTCCCGCCAGAATACAGCCGAGGACCCGGTCCCGGCTCAACGCTCCGCTTTCCGCATTCATTCCGCCGGTAAACTCCTTCCGCGCTTCGTCATGACGGTTCGGGGCGGGCCGGTACAAGGCCGTCGGCATGACGCCGTGTTCTGCATCCGGAGTGACGCCCGAAGCAGTCAGTGACGAGACCGTAGCCTAGGAGAGAGAGTTGTCCGAGGGCAAGGCGGGAATCCGGCGGCCGTGAAAAAGGACTCTCCGATGGGCCGCACAGCGACATTGGCGGGCCGCCTGACGGTCCGGCGAGATGCTTTCGCGCTTCGGCCCGGTCGATAGACCGCCCCGCTGTCAGGCAGATGCCTGACAGGGAATCAGCTGTCCGTGCGGAATTTCGTCAGTGCCATGAAGGCGCCGCCGGCAAGAAGCCCCCAGAAAGCTCCGGAGACACCGAAAAAACCAACCCCGGATGCGGTAACCGCGAAGGTGATGATCGCACTGTCCCGGGTGCCTGCCGATTTGGTGGCTTCGCTGATGGAAAAGGCAAAGGCGCTCAACAGGGCAAGGCCTGCGACCGCCTCGATCAGGATCGAGGGCGTCGCCGCGACAAAGGTCATGACCAGTCCGGCGAACAGGCCGAAGAGAATATAGACAGCGCCCGCCGCCGCAGCGGCCCAGTAGCGCTGGCCGGGATCCTTGTGCGCATCGTCCCCGGCGCACATTGCTGCCGTGATCGCGGCCAGATTGACCGCATGACCGCCGAACGGCGCGGAGAGAAGACTGAAGATGCCGGACAGGGTGAAAAGCGCGCCGCTCCTGGGGTGATAGCCATAGGCCCTCAGAACAGCGATACCGGGAATGTTCTGCGAGGCCATGGTCACGATGAACAGCGGCAGGGCGATGCTGATCATCGCTTCGAATGAAAACACCGGCCGGATCAGGATCGGTGTGCTGATCAGCTCGGCCGAGGAAAGGTCGATGGGGCCGCTGATCGCCAGGGCGATCGCGAAGGTCATGATCATCGCCAGAGGCACCGCGTAAAGCCGTGCGAAGCGAAAGGCGATTGCCCATGTCGCGATGATTGCCAGACCGCTTGCCGGCAGTTCCGCGACGGCCCGCACTGGCGCCAGACACAATCCGAACAGGACACCGGCGAGCATGGCGTTGGCGAGAGGAGCCGGAATGGCGGCCACAGCTCTGCCGAAAGGGCGTATCAGGCCGGCAAGCACGATGAGAAAGGCGCACACGATGAAAGCGCCGACAGCCGCGGCAAACCCGCCGTCCGGCGTACCGGCAGAAGCCAGAAGGGCCGCTCCCGGCGTGGACCAGGCAATACTCACGGGGATTCGGGTCTGCAGGGATGCCACGATGGCGCACAGGCCCATGGAAATCGACAGAGCCATCAGGCCGCTCGTCGCTTCGGCCGCATTGGCGCCGGAGGCGGCAAGTCCCTGGATCACGATGGCAAAGGAACTCGCAAAGCCGACGATGGCGGCAAGCAGACCGGCGGAAAGAGACTGGAGGGCGGGCGCGCGTAGAGACATGTGTGCTTCCTTGAAAACCGGGCACACAATATCCGTCTTGCGGACAAAGGGAACAGGTTGCGAAAGGAAAGCCGGTTCGGCCGGGCCGCAGGCAGGCGTTGTGTCGGCCGTCCCGGTTTAGAGGGCGGAGCTGCGACAAGGTCGCGCTCCGGTCCCGGATCAGATCATCAGCATGTCGTTGGTCAGGCGGCCTTCCTGCAGTTCCGTGGCAAAATGCCCGAAGGCCTTATAGGCCTCTTCGCGGTTCACGTCGGCCGGATGGTCCAGAAGTGGACGAAGCACCGCATGCCGGGAGGCGGCAATGCCGTCGGTCAGGTCGCGGAAGAACATCAGCGAGTTCGGGAACAGCCTGAAATCAGCCGGTTCGTGGACGATGCCTTCGATCGCGTGAAGACGCGGATCGTTCATGACACAATAGACCGTGTCGAGCACCGGGCCGGTCCGGCCTTCCAGAACCTGAATGATGTGCTGGTCGACAAGCAGCAGAGCTCCGGTCACACCGGCTTTCCGGTTGATGCGGCGAATGCGCAACAACGTCTTGTCGATCTCGTCAGTCAGGGGCAAGCGCATCTTGTCCCATCTGATCTTGCTTCGGTAGCAGGCGCGGTAGAGTTCCATGGCGTGTTCATCCTTGAGCCGATGTATCCAGCCTGCGCGCCAATTCCTCACATTTGCTTAAAATCCGATTCAATTTGGAAGCATTTCCTGCGAAGAAACGCGAAAATTTCTTGGTTCTTCGAAAAAATGTGCTTTGTCGTCCTGCCGGGTGATAAACAAAGCTGTGTAAAACTACGAATACTCTTCGTCATCAGGATAGGCACATCAGCGATCCTCCGCCAGCCTGAAATCCAGACCGGCTTTAACGGCCGGCCATTCGTGCGGCAGAATCGAATAGACGGCAGTGTCCCTCAGAGCACCGTCCGCGGTGCGCTGATGTGAACGCAACACGCCGTCGAGTTTCGCCCCCAGCCGTTCGATGGCGGCGCGGCTCTGGCGATTCATGAAATGGGTGCGGAATTCCACCGCGATGCAATCAAGCTCTTCGAAGGCATGCGCCAGCAGCATGCGTTTGCACTCCGTGTTCACTCGCGTGCGCTGAACCGCCTTGCGGTACCATGTGGACCCGATCTCCACCCGTTTATGCACCGGGTCGATATTCATGTAGGTCGTCATGCCGACCGCCTTGCCGTCCGGGGTCAGCACCGCGAAGGGGAGCATGGAACCCGTTTCCTGCAGGCCGAGACGCCGTTCGATTTCCGCAGGAACCGCGCCCGGCTCGGGAACGGAAGTGTACCAGACCTTCCACAGGTCTCCCTCCGCGGCAGCTTCCGCCAGGTCCGCGGCGTGGCTTCGGGACAGCGGTGCCAGAATTGCACTGTTTCCGGTCAGGGTGACGGGCAGGGGCCAGCTCATGGGTTTTCTCCACCAGTATTCATGCGGACAGGACGTCCGTTCGCGACGGAACGGGATATCCGTCTCGATTGTAACCATGCGAAAGGCGACCCTAGAAGGATCGTTCTTCTCCTGTCCACTTGAAGAACTTGCCGGTATCGGACAGGGGCAGGGTTTCAGCAATCTTCAGGACACCATCGGCAACGTCGGCCGGGGAGTTGTCCGCAGAGGGACCGCCCATATCGGTTTGCACCCAGCCCGGATCGATCAGTGCCACCGGGATGCCTTCCGGTTCAAGCGCTGTGGCCAGTCCCTGCATGACCTTGTTTACCGCGGCTTTCGATGCCCGGTAGGCCAAAGTGTCGGGCTTGCGATAGCCCATCCAGGCCATCTGGCTGGATATCGTCAGGATTTTGCCCGCGCCCGATAGCCTCAGATGGGGAAGAAACGCCTGCGACACTGCCAGAGGCGCAATCGTATTGACGGCAAGCGTTTCGGCGAACCCGCCAAAATCCATGTCGGTCGGGGTCTGGCGCTCCGGGCCGATGATGCCGGCATTGTTGACCAGAAGATCGAGGCTTCCCGAAAGCGCGTTGGCGGCGCGCGCGACGGCCTTGCGATCCCGCACGTCGAAAACCAGCGGTTCGAAACCGGTGCCGAGTTTGGCAGCCGTTTCCCGGGCAGCCGCGTCGGAGCGGACGGAGCCGAATACGGTCCAGCCTTGTTCCAGCGCTGCACGGGCCAGTTCAAATCCGATCCCGCGATTCGTCGCGGTGACAAGACATCTGGGCATATGGGGTGTCCTCGACATGTGGAGTTTGCCGGCACGGCCGGAAGGGTAGGCGGTTTGTCAGGGTAACCTGCGAAAAGGGGCGTGCAAGGCAAACATTGTCCCTATATCAGAACGTGACAATGTGATTGAAATGGCAGCCGGTTCGTAGAAAGCCGCGTGGCGACAGGTCTTTGACAGATACCGGGAGAACGGCTTGTCTTCCTGTGCCGTGTGTCCGACATTCCGTGACAAGTGACGGTTCGGGCAGGGGCCGGTGACCTGCTGCCTTTTGACAGGTCGCATGAACGGAGATCCCGGTATATGGCGGGTCACAGGATCAGGTCACTGGTGCGCACGAGCTGGTGAATTCAACGGGATGAAATATGAGCGACAGCATAAAAAACGCAGTCCTTGAGCGCCTCGGGCAGATCAAGGGACCCGACCTGGAGGGCGATATCGTTTCGCTGGGGCTGGTATCTGAGGTGTTTGTGTCCGATGGCCGCGTGGCGTTTTCCATAACCGTTCCGGCGGAACGGGCCAGGGATCTCGAACCCCTGAGGCAGGCCGCCGAAAAAGTTGTCAGGGAAATCGAGGGTGTGGAAAACGCCATGGTGGCGCTGACGGCGGAACGGGCACCGGGAACTTCAGGGGGCTCCGCTCCGCAGGGCGCTCCTGTCCGGCCCCAACCGCGAGGGCAGGCTGCGGCCACCGCCCGCGAGGAGAGAGCACCTGCCAAACCTGGTGTGCCGGGAATCCGGCACATCATTGCCGTTGCCTCGGGCAAGGGCGGCGTCGGCAAATCGACGACAACCGCCAATCTGGCGCTGGCGCTGGCGGCAAACGGCCAGAAGGTCGGTGTGCTGGACGCCGATATCTATGGACCGTCCATTCCGCGTCTGTTCAAGGTTTCCGGCCGACCGGAACAGGTCTCCGGCAGACTCATGAAGCCGCTGGAAAACTACGGCGTGAAGGTGATGTCCATGGGATTCCTCGTCGAAGAGGAAACGCCGATGATCTGGCGCGGACCGATGGTCATTTCCGCCCTGACGCAAATGCTGAGAGAAGTCGCCTGGGGAGAGCTGGACGTTCTTGTGGTGGACATGCCCCCGGGCACAGGAGACGCCCAGCTGACCATGGCCCAGCAGGTTCCGCTCGCCGGCGCGGTCATCGTCTCCACCCCCCAGGACCTCGCGTTGATAGATGCCCGCAAGGGCCTCAACATGTTCAAGCGGGTCGATGTGCCTGTCCTCGGTATCATCGAGAACATGAGCTATTTTCTCTGCCCGGATTGCGGTGGCCGCCATGATATTTTCGGTCATGGCGGCGCGCGTGCGGAAGCCGAGAGGCTCGGTGTGCCCTTCCTTGGCGAGATCCCGCTGACCACGAAAATCCGCGAAACATCCGATGCCGGTACGCCTGTCGTGGTTTCGGATCCCGACAGCGCGGTCGCCGCGGTCTACAGGGACATCGGCGCAAGTGTATATGACGCTATCGAAAAGGCTGAACGGGCGGCTCCGCAGATCGTTTTTGACTGAGCGAACAGCTTGAGCCGATGCCGCGGAGGGCCGAGAGGGGCTTCCGCGGCGTCGGAGACCGCATGTCACCCGAACGAAAGGGTACTGCGGTACGGTGCAGGCAATCACGCCTCCCGAACGGCACGAAACACCGTACATCCGGCAGTCACGGTTGCAATATCCTGTTTCCGCAACGTGATATCTGGCGAGAGCTTCCTCCGCCGATCCCCGAATGTCGGCTGCCATGTCCGGATGAGGGGCATGGTCATATTACGAGTCATTGAGATAATTGAATTTTTCACGGCTGGATCACGCAAGGTGCTTATGCGTGAAAGCTATCAGGCTATCGATCGGTCTCCTCAGAAACAACAAGGGCTTTTTGCGGGCATGGCTACCCGACCGTCTCCGATTAGTGTGGTTGATGAAAAGCCTTCGCTCGCTACCCTGATTGCCGTCACGACCGTCACACCGCTGGCCATGCAGATTTACCTGCCGTCGCTTGCCGGGATGATGGACGTCTTTTCCGCCACCGCCGGTGAAATCCAGCTCTCCATGTCGGCGTTTTTCGTTGCCGTGGCGATCTCGCAGCTTTTCTGGGGGCCCTTGTCCGATCAGTATGGACGCCGGCCCATCATCATCCTCGGCATGGTCCTGTTCGTCATCGGCAGCGTGCTGTGTCTGCTCGCGCCGACGATCGAGGCGCTTATTGCAGCCCGTGTGCTGCAGGCGGCGGGCAGCTGTACAGGAATGGTGCTCGGCCGGGCGATCGTGCGGGATCTCTATGGTCCGAGACAGGCCGCCAGCATGATCGGTTTTGTCACCATGGGCATGGCCGTGATCCCGACCATCGCGCCGGCCATCGGTGGTGTTCTCGACCAGTTTTACGGCTGGCAGGGTGGCTTTGTGCTGATGCTGGTCTTCGGTGTGGGGGTTTTATGGGTCAGCATTTCCTCGCTGCCCGAAACTCACAAGGAGCGCACTGCCGTTGGCACCAGACAGATTCTCAGATCCTACGGCTCCCTGCTCAGGGAGCCTCTTTTCTGGAACTTTGCCCTGATCCCGGCATTCAATGCGCTGACCTATTTCGCGTATCTGGGCGGCGCCCCCTATATCGCCTCCGGGAATCTTTCCCTCGGCGCGGCGGAGATGGGGTTTTACTTCATGTTCGTGGCAGTCGGTTACATGGCCGGGAATTTCCTGTCCGGAAAGTTTGCCGAACGCGTGGGCATGTTTCCGATGGTTTTGACCGGCGCGCTCACGGCGGCTCTGTCGGTTCTGATTCTCACCGGTATCGCGGCTTTCGGTGCACTCACGCCTCTGGGGCTGTTCCTGCCGATGTTCCTGCTTGGCCTCGGCAACGGCATTTGCCTGCCCAGCGCTCTGGCAGGCGCCATCAGCGTTCGCCCTGAGCTGGCGGGCTCCGCCTCGGGCTTGACCGCGTCCCTGCAGGTCGGGACAGGGGCCATCGCGGGCTCGCTCGTGGCGTGGCTGTTTGCCCACGGACTTCTCGCCGGTTCCGCATGGGGCATGATTCTTGTGATGGTATTGGGAAGCAGCCTCAGTCTGGCCGCCGCCCTGTCCATTCGGCGTGTCTCTGCGCGCCAGGGATTTCAGCCGGCGGAATGAGCGCCTGTGGCCATGCATGTGACCTGTCGCGCCCGCGAAGGTGGGACAGGCTGGTTCAGCCGCCGGTCACGCTCATGTGGCGGGAAACCGCCGGCTGCCGGCTGTCGCGGTCGATGATGAAATCATGTCCCTTCGGCTTGCGGCTGATGGCTTCGTCGATGGCGGAACTCAGCAAATCATTGCCTTCCGACGCGCGAAGCGGGGCGCGCAGGTCGGACATGTCGTCCTGACCGAGGCACATGTAAAGCTGACCGGTGCAGGTGACCCGTACCCGGTTGCAGCTTTCGCAGAAATTATGGGTCATCGGCGTGATGAAGCCCAGCCGCCCACCGGTCTCCTCGACCGTGACGTAACGGGCAGGACCGCCGGTCTTGTAGGGAATGTCGGTCAGTGTGAACGTTTCGGACAGCCGCGCGCGCACCGTCGACAGCGGCAGATACTGGTCGGTCCTGTCGCCGTCTATTTCGCCGAGAGGCATGGTCTCGATCAGGGTAAGATCGTGACCCTGATCGTGGCACCATTTCAGCATGGGAACGATCTCGTGCTCGTTCACATCCTTGAGAGCGACCATGTTGATCTTGATCTTCAGACCGGCTGCAGTGGCGGCGCGGATACCGTCCATCACCTTGCCGAGATCCCCCCAGCGGGTGACGGCCTTGAATTTCTGCGTATCGAGCGTGTCGACGGACACATTGATCCTGCGTACACCGCAGTCGTAAAGCTCTTCGGCAAAGCGGGACAGCTGGGATCCGTTGGTGGTAAGCGTCAATTCCTCCAGGGCGCCACTGTCCAGATGGCGGCCCAGACCACGGATCAGGTTCATGATGCCCTTGCGCACCAGCGGTTCCCCGCCTGTCAGGCGAAGCTTGCGTACGCCCTTTTCAATGAAGGCCGTGCAAAGACGGTCAAGCTCTTCAAGGCTCAGAACTTCACGCTTGGGAAGGAAGGTCATGTCTTCCGCCATGCAATAGACACAACGGAAGTCACACCGGTCGGTCACGGAGACGCGCAGATAGGTCACGGCACGGCCGAAAGGATCGATCATCGGGCCCAGAGCGCCGTGTCCATCGCTTTTCACCTGCCTCGCAGTTTCACCGTCCTTCACGTCTCGCTCTCCCTCAAACGCGTCTTTCCGTTGATCATATGACGGCGCGGCCGAAAATATCAAATGAAACCGGGTCGCCACACTCCGGTTTCTTGCGTACCGGAAACAGGCCTGCTTGCTTTTGCCAGTTCCTGTCCGCAGAAGGTCGGCCCGTCCCGGAGAACGCTTCTCCCTGACTGATCCGCTTGCTGCCTGCAACGTATGTGTTTCGAACAAGGAATAAAGAGGCAGCATGACCACACTCGTCTGGTTTCGGCAGGATCTACGCACCGGGGACAATCCCGCGCTTCATGAAGCTGCCAGACAGGGGCCGATTCTGCCGGTTTTCATATGGGAGGACCCCGACCGGTCCGGTGACGACCACCCCCCCGGCGGCGCCAGCCGCTGGTGGCTGCATCACAGTCTCGCCGCGCTCAAGCGGTGTCTGCCGGGGCTGGTGTTTCTGCGCGGCAACGCCCGTCATCTGATCCCGCAACTGGCCAGGCAGACCGGCGTCAAGGCGGTTTACTGGAACCGCTGCTACGAACCCCATGCCATCGAACGGGACAGGGACATCAAGGACAGCTTGAAGGAAGACGGTCTCCAGGCCAGAAGTTTCAAGGCTTCGCTGCTTTTTGAACCATGGGAGGTTCAGACCAAATCAGGGGGCCCCTTCAAGGTCTATTCTCCTTTCTGGAAATCCGTGCGTCTGCGTGAGATCGCCCTTCCGCTTCCGGCGCCCCGGAACCTTGAATTCCTAGCCTTCGAAGAGGGAGAGGATCTGGACAACCTGCGCCTGCTGCCGGAAAAACCGAACTGGGCGGCCGGCTGGGAGGATCTGTGGGAGCCGGGAGAGCAGGGGGCCGATGTCCGGCTGAAGACCTTCCTGAAAGACCGGCTCGAGGGCTACGGCGAGCTGCGCAACCGCCCGGACCTCCCGAATGTATCCCGGCTTTCCCCTCATATTCATTGTGGCGATATTTCTCCGCGACAGATCTGGCACGAAACCCGGACAAGAATGGCGCAGGAGGGAGCGCCGGCCGAAGACGGCATGAAGTTTCTCTCCGAACTTGTCTGGCGCGAATTCTCCCACCACCTGCTGTATCATTTCCCGAACCTGCCGACCGAGAACTGGCGGCCGGTATTCGACGCCTATCCCTGGCGAGAGGCGGGAGACGACCTGATGCGCTGGCAGGAGGGGCGGACCGGCTACCCGATCGTCGATGCGGGCATGCGCGAACTCTGGCAGACCGGCTATATGCACAACAGGGTGCGCATGGTTGCGGCCAGTTTCCTGATCAAGCATCTGCGCCTTGACTGGCGCCACGGTGAAGCGTGGTTCCGCGACACGCTTGTGGATGCGGACCTGGCCAGCAACTCCGCCAGCTGGCAGTGGGTCGCCGGGTCGGGGGCTGATGCCGCGCCCTATTTCAGGATCTTCAATCCCATGACCCAGGGACGCAAATTCGACCCGGACGGGGCCTATATCCGCCGCTGGGTTCCCGAACTTGAAAGGCTTCCCACGGCGCATCTTTTCGCACCCTTCGAGGCGCCCGCCGCCGTTCTCGAGCAGGCAGGCGTCGTGCTCGGCGAGACATACCCGCAGCCGCTCGTGGATCATGCCCGCGCCCGCCAGGCGGCGCTGGACGGATATGAGGTCGTGAAGCAGGCGGGACAAAACGCGTCTTGACGGGGAGGGCCGCGGCGTGGTGAGGCATCACTGCACGCTCCTGCAGCAATCACGAAGGATCCGACCATGACCGACCAATCCGCTCCGTGGCCGACGGAACTGCGCGTTTCCGGTGACAGAAAGACACTGACCGTGGCGTTCGACACCGGTACGCGCCATGAGCTGACGGCGGAATATCTTCGGGTCTGCTCGCCTTCAGCGGAAGTTCAGGGACACGACCCGTCGCAGAAACGGACTGTTCCCGGCAAGAGACGCGTCGAAATCATCAAGGTCGAGCCTGTGGGCAACTACGCGGTCCGCATCCATTTCGACGACATGCATCATTCCGGCATTTTTACCTGGGCCTATCTGCACGAGCTGGGTCAGGAGCGGGACAAGCACTGGGGCGGCTATCTGCGGGAGCTTGAGGAAAAGGGATTGAGCCGGGACCGGTAATACCTGCTGCTGCGAGAAGTACCAATTTCTGAGCCACGCAGAAATTGTCGCGACGAGGAATCGGCAACAAAAAAGCCGGGCGTTGCGGCCCGGCTTTCCTGGTTTGCGTGTGACGCTGCTCAGCGGACCACGATGACTTTCGAGCCGACCTTCACATTGTTGTAGAGGTGGATCACGTCTTCATTGGCAAGACGGATACAGCCGGAAGACACAGCGGAACCGATTGTCCAAGGCTCGGTTGTTCCGTGGATGCGGTAGAGGGTCGATCCGATGTAGAGCGCCCGGGCTCCCAAGGGGTTGTTCGGTCCGCCCGGCATGTGAGCCGGAAGGATACGGCCCTTGCGGCGTTCGCGAACACGCATCTGCGGCGGCGGTGTCCAGCCCGGCCATTCTGCCTTGCGCGTGATGCGGTGCGTTCCGGCCCACTGGAAGCCTTCCTTGCCGACGCCAACGCCATATTTCATCGCCTTGCCGCCCGGCAGCACGTGATAAAGCCGGCGCTCGGAGGTGTCGATGACGATTGTGCCCGGCTTGTAGGGCCCATCATATCTGACGCGCTTGCGCTTGATCGGAGAGGAGCCGCCCGGATGGTATTTCGGAGTGACCCATTTGTTTGTGCTGTGATCGAAAAAGCCGTAACGCGGCGCGGCCTGCGCCGTCAGCACGAATGAGCCTGCAATCACTGCAATCATTATAAATAAAAGTTTCTTCATTCTAATCCCCTTAGCACCGGCTCATGCCTGCTTGATGCTGTCTGCGGAAAGTGACGTTAGGAAATTATCCTTGCCGCGCGGTTAATAATCATGGCGTAAAAAAGTCCAAAAAGAAATCTCACGATGATGTGAGCGCTCGAAAACCCTACTCAAATGTGCTGAAATTGCAACGATTTTCCCGTTTCGGGAAGCGCTTTTGCCGAAGCTTCCCGTCACGGTTGCTGTTGTTTGCCGTCCCGGCCCGGGGCGGCGTGCAATTCTCCCGTCCGAAGTCTACCGGAAGCAGTCATGGGAGAAACAGCCATCCCGCCAAGAAGAGACAAGTCCATGTGCCCTCTCGGCGTTCCGGGAGGGAATTTGGCGTCCCGCCCGGCTAGATGCGGGCGAGACGTCTTCGCCTCAGCCCAGATTCAGTTCCTTGAAGAAGTCATTGCCCTTGTCGTCGATCACGATGAAGGCCGGGAAGTCCTCGACCTCGATCTTCCAGATCGCCTCCATCCCGAACTCCTCGAATTCGACCACTTCAACTTTCTTGATGCAGTCCTGCGCCAGACGTGCGGCAGGACCGCCGATGGAGCCGAGATAAAAGCCGCCATGTGCCTGGCAGGCGCGGCGGACCTGAGCGGACCGGTTGCCCTTGGCCAGCATGATCATGGAGCCGCCGGCCGCCTGGAACTGATCCACATAGGCGTCCATGCGCCCGGCCGTGGTCGGACCGAAGGAGCCTGACGGCATCCCTTCCGGCGTCTTTGCCGGGCCGGCATAATAGATCGGATGGTTCTTGAAGTAGTCTGGCAGGGGTTCCCCCGCTTCCAGCCGCTCGCGCAGCTTGGAATGGGCCAGATCGCGCGCCACGATCAGCGGTCCGGTGAGTGACAGGCGGGTTCGGATGGGATGTCTGGACAGTTCGCCGAGAATTTCCGACATCGGCCGGGTAAGGTCGATCTTGACCACATTGTCGGAAAGATGTTCGTCGGTGACTTCCGGCAGATATTTTTCCGGGTGCATCTCGAGCTGCTCCAGGAAAATTCCGTCCCGGGTGATCTTGCCGACAGCCTGCCGGTCTGCCGAGCAGGAGACCGCCAGCCCGATCGGCAGCGAGGCACCATGGCGCGGCAGACGAATGACGCGCACGTCGTGGCAGAAATACTTGCCGCCGAATTGGGCGCCGACACCGGTGGCCTGCGTCAGCTTGAGGATTTCTTCTTCCATCTCGTGATCGCGGAACGCATGGCCGAGTTCTGACCCCTGGGCCGGCAGGCCGTCCAGATAGCGCGCCGATGCGAGCTTGGCGGTCTTGAGATTCATTTCCGCGGATGTGCCGCCGATGACGATCGCCAGATGATAGGGAGGACAGGCGGCCGTGCCCAGGGTCAGGATCTTCTCTTTCAGGAAATCGATCATGCGGTCATGACTGAGCAGCGACGGTGTTCCC
Source organism: Labrenzia sp. 011 (assembly GCF_003075075.1). Taxonomy (GTDB): domain Bacteria; phylum Pseudomonadota; class Alphaproteobacteria; order Rhizobiales; family Stappiaceae; genus Roseibium. The sequence continues at coordinate 351,106 of NZ_QCYM01000001.1, forward strand.
TGGAACAGGAAGGTCTTGTTGGCGGATCCGCCACCCTTTGCCATGAACAGGAACTTGTAGGCGTCATCGCCTTCCGCATAGAGCTCGATCTGCGCCGGCATGTTGCTGCTGGTGTTCTTTTCCTCGAACATGGAAAGCGGGGCCAGCTGGGAATAACGCAGGTTCTTCTTGAAATAGGCATCGCGCGCGCCTTCGCCGAGGGCGGCTTCGTCGGTGCCGTCTGTCCAGACCCGGCGTCCCTTCTTGCCCATGATGATGGCCGTGCCGGTGTCCTGGCACATGGGCAGGACACCATGCGAGGCAATGTTGGCGTTCTTCAGCAGATCGAAGGCCACGAACTTGTCGTTCTCGGTCGCTTCCGGATCATCGAGAATCTTCCTGAGCTGGGCCAGATGACCGGGCCTCAGGTAGTGGTTGATGTCCTTGAAGGCTTCTTCCGCCAGCAGGCGAAGCCCCTCCGGTTGCACCATCAGGACTTCTTCGCCGTTGAATTCCGCAGTTTTGACAAAGTCGGAGGTCAGCTTGCGGTAAGGCGTCTGATCGGGCCCCTGCGGGAAAAGGGCGCTGTGATGATAGGCGGGAGGCGTGACGGGAGCGTTCATCGGACGGTTTTCCTGATCTGGCTGCTTCCGGTCTGACGGGCTGCCGGAAGCGCTGGAACGTTGTGTGCCGTTCTCATACGGCAAAAAGACCCCGCACGCCAAGTGCCTGGGCCTTCGCCGTTCGTCTGAATGACCTGTGAGCTGCCGGGCAGCCAGTCCTGGCGGACCGGTGGGCTGTATGCGGAAGAGCTACCGTACTGCCGTCAGGTCCAGGGTCACTGTCACGATATCGCCGACCGTATCCGTACCGACACCGCTGCCGAGCTTGTAATCGAGACGATTCACGCTCGCGGTTCCTGTGGCGGTCGCCGTGTCGCCATCGATATCCAAAGTAAACGCCAGCGTCACCGGCTGTGCGACGCCCTTGATCGTCAGCTGACCGTCGGCGCGATAGCTGTTGCCCTCGATACGGCTGACGTTTTGCGAGGTGAATTCGGCGGTCGGAAATTCCTCGACGTTGAACCAGTCCGTACCGGGCAGGGTGCCGTCGAACTGCGGATTTCCGGTGGAGGCGCTCAGCGGCTTGATTTCTGCGGAAATTTTGGCGCTTTCCGGCGCCTCTGGATCAAGGTCGATGTCCGCTTCCCAGGTGGTGAAAACCCCTTTCAGGGTGCCGGATCCCTGCTTGACCTCAAAGCCGAGGCTGCTGCGGTCCGGGTCCACAGTCCATGTGTCCGAGACAGCTGGAGTTGAAAGTGACGCAGCGGCAGTTACTAGCAGGCCATAAGCGATTTGTTTCAGTGTCATGGGAGAGTTTCCTGAAGTTGAAAATCAATTGTCCGTCTTTGTGGGCGCAGGGGAAATCATCCGGTTCAGCGTATCGTCCCGGGCAATGAAATGATGCTTGAGCGCGGCCGCCACATGCACCGTGACGAGTGTGATCAGCAGATAGGCGCCGTATTCGTGCAGCAGCTTGAAAAAGCTTTCTGCCTGCTCCTGGCTGCCAAGAGCCCCGGGGACAGGCAGGTGCGGGACCGGAAGCACGTTGAACAGGATTGTCGGGATGCCCCAGGGCGAGGCGGACACCATGAACCAGCCGGTGACCGGAAGGGCGAAGATCAGGGCGTAGAGGCCTGCATGACCGAGATGCGCGGCGGCCTTTTCAAGGGGATGCATGCCGTGCGGCAGCCGCGGAGAGGGATTGATCAGCCGCCAGAACAGGCGCAGCACCGCCAGCGTCAGCACCACGAAGCCGATGGACTTGTGCAGCTGAAACAGCTGAAAGGTGGCCTGCTCGGTCTGTGGCAGCTGATGCATGTAGAGCCCGAGTGCGAGCATGCCGACGATCAGGATGGCCATCGTCCAGTGGAAGGCGATGGCGACCCACCCGTAGCCCGATTTGGTATTGCGCAGCATGGCACGTTCCTTGGAATGCGGGGACCGGGTGACCGGTCCCGCCGCAGGTCAGGCATTTGCCTGTCAGTTGGTTGCCTTGAAGGTTTCCGCGTTGAACGTCACGGCTACTTCATCGCTCACATAGGGCGCGAACATGTCCATGCCGTAGTCGGACCGTTTCACGACCGTGGAAACCGCAAAGCCGGCGGCTTCCTTTTTCAACATCGGATGTTCGCCGAGCGTGGTGACATTGACCGTCAGGGTCACGGGCTTGGTAATGTCCTTGATGGTCAGGTCGCCGGTCACTTCAAGCTGGTTTTCGCCAGTCTGTTCGACCTTGGTGCTCTTGAAGGTGGCCTGCGGATATTTTTCCGCATCGAAAAAGTCCGGGCCGAGAAAATGCGCATCGCGATCGGCAAAGAAGGTGTCGATGCTCTTGATGTCGATCGTGAACTCGACGGAGGAATTTGACGGCGTTTCCTTGTCGATGAGCAAGACACCGTCCCAGTTGCCGAAACGGCCCTCGGTCGTGGAAAAGCCGAGATGATTGTAGGAGAAGGCCAGATTTGCATGCGACTTGTCGAAGTCGAAGGCAACCGGCTCTGCGACGGCGGAGCCGGCCAGCAAGGAAAGGGCGAATGCGGAAGCGGCGATACGGATCATGATCAAACCTCAAATGGCGTTGTCTGGAGCGTTCGCTCATGAACGCTGTTGTCCCTACATAGGCTAATTCGGCCGAAGCGCTATTTGACTGACTGTTCGGTGTCATTGAACAATGTCAGCAAGGCTGACCGGGTTCTGTTAAAGTCAGTTGTAAGTATAAATTCCAGTGCCTTGTCCGTATCATTGCCGGTAACGTGATGGTCGAATCAAGATCTGCGTACCGGGATTTGCCTGACAACCGGATTGGTTTGCAATCAACTGCCGGTTGGCGAAACATTTAAGTGAATGGAATCATGAACAAAGTTTCGGTGTCATCAATTCATCAAGAATTTCAGGCACCTGTACTGGCAACTTCCTTCTAGAACGGCGGGCCGTCAGCCCCGGCAAGCTCCAGACATCCGGTTTGGAGACACAGGAGATTGAAACGTGAAACAAGCGGTCATTGTGTGCCACCGGGGCGCAAGCCTCGTCGCTCCGGAGAACACCATCGCGTCTCTCGAGAAGGCGATAGATCTTGGCGCCGACGTGGTTGAATTTGATGTCAGGCCTTCCAGGGACGGCATCCTCTACGTCATGCATGATGCAGAGGTCGACCGGACGACCAACGGAACCGGCCGGATTGCCGACATGAATTCGACGGACGTCGATGCCCTGGATGCGGGAAGCTGGTTCGGGGAGGAATTTGCCGGCGAGCGGGTGCCGCGCCTTGACGCCTTTCTGGATGTCTGCCGCGGAAGGATCGCCACCTATGTCGAGATCAAGGAAGGGGATCCGGCCGAGATCCGCGACATGCTGGCAGTGCGTGGCATGCTCGACGATGCCTGGACATTTTCCTTCGACCAGGCGATCCGTGCCGAAGCCCGTGCCAAGGTCCCCGACTTGAGACGCATGGTGCTGTACATGCATGTCGGTTCGGTTGACCGTGCCGTTGCCCAGGACGCGAGCATACTGGAATTTCATGCGGACAATCTCGATGAAGACCTTGTGGCCAGCGCCAGACAGGCCGGTCTCATCACCCAGATGTTCTATGCCGGCACGGACCGCGCCGTCTTCGAAAAGGCAGTCCGCTGCGGTGTCGAGCAGATGAATATCGATCACGTCGATATCTTCCGGTCCGTCGAACGGGAGCTGATGAGTCTGGTCTGAGGCCAGTCATTCCGCCGACGCAGCGCAGGAGAACAGCCAGGATCTACCGGCGTGTTGTGGCTCGGCCCGGCCTGTGCGGCCGTGCCGGGAAAGCGTTCGTACCGTGAAAACGGCCGCTGCCCCCGGAGGGGCGGCGGAAGGCGCGTGACGGATCCCGGCGGGCGAGCCGCTGCTGCCTCCTTGGCAGCCGGAAGCCGCCCGCACGGCAGGCGCCTGTTACTTGCCCAGGCCGCCGATGCAGCTGTATTTGACGTTCAGATAGTCGTCGAGACCGTATTTGGATCCTTCGTTTCCCACGCCACTGTCCTTGAAACCGCCGAAGGGAGCGACCTCGGTGGTGATCACCCCTTCATTGACGCCGACGAGGCCGTATTGCAGCGCTTCCATCATTCGGAAACTGCGGCCGAGATCTTTGGTGTAAAAATAGCAGGCCAGACCGAATTCCGTGTCGTTGGCAAGCTTGACGGCTTCTTCCTCCGTCTCGAACCTGAACAGGGCGGCAAGCGGGCCGAAGGTTTCTTCCCGGGCCACTTTCATGTCCTTGCTGGCCTCGGTGATCAGCGTCGGTTCGAAGAATGTTCCCGGACCGTTCGAGGGATGGCCACCGGTCACCAGTACGCCGCCCTTGGAAAGAGCGTCCTGAACATGCGCGGAGACCTTTTCGACCGCAGCCTCGTTGATCAGCGGTCCCTGGGTTACTCCCTCTTCCAGGCCGTTCCCCACTTTCAGCTGGCTGGCCATCGCGGCTTTCAGCTTTTCGGCGAAAGCATCGTAGACACCGGTCTGGACATAAATCCGGTTGGCGCACACGCAGGTCTGGCCCGAATTGCGGAACTTGCTGGCGATCGCGCCTTCGACCGCGCGATCGAGGTCAGCATCGTCGAAGACGATGAACGGCGCATTGCCGCCCAGTTCCATTGAGATCTTCTTCATGTTCCGGCCCGCATTTCCGGCAAGCAGCTTGCCGACCCTGGTGGAACCGGTGAAGGTGATTTTGCGCAAGGCCGGGTTCTCGCACATTTCCTCGCCGATGGCCGGAGCGTCCCCTGTAATGATGTTGATGACGCCTTTGGGCAGGCCGGATCTTTCAGCCATCACGCCGTAGATCAGTGCGGAGTAGGGCGTGAACTCGGCAGGCTTCATGACCATCGTGCAGCCGGCGGCAAGGGCGGCTCCGAGCTTGCGGGCGATCATCGAGTTCGGGAAGTTCCACGGCGTGATGGACCCGGCTACGCCCACAGGCTCCTTGGTCACCAGAATGCGTCGGTCCGCCCAGGGGGAGGGAATCGTGTCACCGTAAACGCGCCGGCCTTCCTCTGCGAGAAAGCGGATGTATTTGACGCCGAGCGCGATCTCGCCCTTGGCCTCGGCAAGGGGCTTGCCCATCTCCGTCGTCAGAAGGACCGCCAGATCGTCGATCTCTTCCATGATGGTGTCGCACAGATTGTGCATGTGCCCGGCACGGGCTTCGGCGGTCAGGGCTTTCCAGCCTGGAAGAGCGGCATCCGCGGCCGCGATGGCCCGGGCGGTTTCGGCGCGGCCGCACCTGGGCACGGTTCCGATCGTTTCACCGGTTGCCGGATTGGTCACTTCGATCGTTTCGCCGCTATCGGCATCCAGCCAGGCGCCGTCAATAAAAACCTGTTGTTTCAAGAGCGAAGTATTCAATGACATGGAAGGCTTCCTGAATCTTGGAATGAGGTGGAAGGCAGGTCCCGCCCCTGAATGAGTTCACACCCTAGAGATAGGGGGCAGGCAAAGGCTCATGCAAGGGTTTTCCGAAGGGGGCGACAGAATCGAAACCGCTGCGGGGACAGCTGTGCGCCTGTCTGCGGCAGGAGAGGCGGGATACCGGATCAAGTTCCGCCCGTGCCTGTCCGGTACCGGTTTGCTGCCCGGCGACATTCCCAGGGAATGCGGTGGTCTGGTACCCACTGTCCGGGGCGGCCGGAAAACCCCGTTCCGCGGCGGATTCTGCCCGGTTGTCCGGCCGAAGTCACTCGCGCGCGAGGCCTCTATTGCCCGTTGAGCCGCTCTTGCAGAGCCCCGATTTCGTCGGCAAGGGCCTGAGCCTGCCGCTGGATGCGGTCAAGGGCAACACGCATGCTGTCCAGGTCCGCACCGGCTGCGTCTTCCGAAATGGGTGGCGTGCCGCGGCCGACGAGCAACCAGGTCGGGCTGACATTCAGGACGCCGGCCAGCAGAACCAGCTTGTTGGAGCGGGGCTCGGAGCGGTCGCTTTCCCAGCTTTGCATTGTGGCCGTCTTGATACCGAGCCGGCGTGCCAGCTGCGCGGTTGAAAGACCTGAAGCATCCCGTGCCTTGCAGATCCGTTCCCCCAGGGTGTAGTCGGTGCTGTTGTTCGACATGGTTGCACTCCCGTTACTGACGATCGTCTCCGCCGCCAGATAAACGGTCCCCGCCGGTCCCAACGGGGAGTTTTTCCTGAATATGTGGGTCATGCCCGCAACCTCGCACGTCAGGACCGTGTATCGCAACCGCTGGCCGGGAAATTGTCGGTTTGAGAGTTGTCAACGGCGGGTTCCTGCGGTGACAGTGATAAAAATATCAGGGAGCGGAGCAGGAATCAGTATTCCTTCTCGAAGAAAATCCCGGCTTTCGACGACCCGTCCGCGCCGACTTCCCCACGCACCTTCAGTCCCCGATCCAGGTCGATATCCACCTTGACGCGGCTTGAGCCTGTCCCGGTTCCCTGTTCCACACCCAGATAGATGTTGTCGTTTATATATTTGCCGACCGATACCGATGGTCCGTTCTCACCGTTGGTATTGACGTCGATCGCGTCGAGTCCAAGAGACTTGCGGATCGAGGCAAGGGGACCGTTGTCGTTTCCGCCGGTCAGGGTGGTGATTGCGGCTGCCAGCCGCGCCACCTGCGTTCCCGAAAGATTGCCGACGCTTTTGCCGAAAAGCAGGCGCGCGAGAACTTCGTCCTGGGGGAGCTCTGGAGAGGAGGTGAAGGCGATCTGCGGATCGCTTGCCGAGCCGCTGACGGTTACGGTTATCGTCGTGTCGCTGACGGTTGTTGTTGCCGCAAAATCCAGAATTGGTGTCAGCGATCCTTCGAAGGTCGCGGTGCCGCGAGAAAAGGACAGCCGGCGCGTCAGGATATCGAGCTGGCCGCGTCTGAGGCTGAAAGCACCGATAGCTTGCGGATCGACTGTCGTTCCAACGATCCTGAGATTGCCCTGAAGTTCGGCATCGAGACCGCGGCCTCGAACGAATATACGACCGGGGGCGGAAAGCAGAACGTTGAGACGTGGCGGAAAACGCGGTTCCTGCGTCCCGGTTTCTCGCGAGCCGCCGCTCAGTTCGGCTGCCTGGAGCTGAACCGCCTTGGAGGCATTCACATGCCGCACATCCACGGGAGGAATGGCGCCCTGCAGGTTTTCGGGAATTGAAATGTCGGCCTTGTTGATCGTGACTTTCCCGTCGATCAATGCGCCACTGCTTGGCGAGGCGAGCGGTCCGGTGATTTTCAGATCCGCATTGATATCCGCCGTAACGAGGCCGGGGTCGATGTATCGGCCGTTGCTCAGCTTGAGGGCAAGGTTGGCGGGCAAGCCGTCATTCATGCCGACGGTTCCGCCGGCAGAAAACGTGCCACCGGCCGCCAGTTCGCCCGCTATGCCGTTCAGCACGGCCTGATCCTGCGAAACCGATACGTTTCCGCGGATGTTCTGCACGGTCAGGCCGGTCGTCAGACTGGTGATTTTCAGGCCGGACGGTGTTGCCGTGATCTGATAGGCCGGGTTGGTCGCGCTTCCCGTAATCTTGCCCTGAAGGGAAATCGACCCTTCGCCCCTGAGGCCCGCGTCCAGCAGGGGACGCCGCACGACTTCCGTGGGGACAGTGCCTTCCAGCGAGACGGAAAGCGGGGTGGGGCCGGACAAGCCGATGGTGCCCGTGGCGGTCAGGTTCAATCCGTTCGGATCGCTGACGCGGGTCGTCTGTGTTATCTGATTTGATTTCAGGGATCCGGACGAGGTCAGGTCGAGAGCCGCCAGACCGTTGTTGCGAAGTTCGCTTGCAGTGAGCGCAGCGCCGGTGATCTTCCACTCCGCTTCCGGAGAGGCTGCGCTGCCCTTGGCGGCCACATTGCCAGACAAGGTGCCTCCGAGGCCCAGTGAGGGCAGAAAGGCATTTGCGAGATTCAGTGGTACGGACTTCAGATTGGCGGCCAGATCCAGCGATTGCCCAGCTTTGCCCGACAGCGAAAGCGATCCGTCCCCAAGCTTGAGTGCGAGGGGCGCGATCGTCGCTTCACCGCCGCTATAGGAGATTGAGGTCGGCTGCATCAGCGCGCTGGCAACACCCTCATAGGTGAGGGCAAGTTCCTGAAGGGCCAGAAGATAGGCTCCGCTTTCCGGTTCGCTGATACGTGCCTTGAGGGACAGTCCGTCGCGGCTGTCCTTGTCCATGCTCACCTGAGCCGTAACGGCGGTGCCGTCACCGTCAGGTGTTGCGCTGATGTCGGCAGCGTGTATGGGAGTCGCATCCGTAAGCAGGCCGGCAAGCCTGATATCCGCCGTGATGTTTTCCGGAGCATAGGGCGGCGCCACCTGGGCTTTCAGCGTCAATGTGCTGATACTGACGGACGGTATTCCGATCTCCGCACCGGTCACGTCAACCGCCAGTGTCCGATCCTGCGGGTCGGCGGAAAGCGTGCCCTGCAAACGGCCGCTGATCTCGGTGAGCAGCAGGGGGGAGAGGGAGGCGAGATCGGGAGCGTCGATCGTCAGATCGCCCTTCAGCGTTTCGACCGGTTTGTCCAGATTCGCGATGGAAAGGGTTCCCGTCACCGTGTTTCCGGCAACACGGATCGACAGGGGCTCGACGTCGGCACCGCCATCCTTGCTCGTCAGCTTTACATCAATGGCAACAGGCTGCCCCTTGAGAGACGCCGATCCTTTGATGTCCGCAGTCGGAGCGGCAAAGTCCGCAGTTGCGTCCGCTGAAAGGCTAAGGTCGTCGAGAGGTGTTCCGGCAAGCAGGATCTGCCGGGAGGTAGCAGTCGCCTGGACCTCGAGAGCGTTGACCGGACCGGATGAACTCAGGTCCAGCTCAAGGCCGCCGTCCAGTTGCGGGTCAACCCTGGACAGATCCTCGAGACGGGCAGTCAGATCCGACGTCAGGGAGCCTTTCCGGTAAGCCGCGTTACCGCGAACATCCAGGGCAGTGCTCTTCACCGACAGGCTATCGATTGTAACATCGTCTGCTCCGGCCATGTCCAGCGTCAGGTCGATGTTGCTCTTGCCCGCCAGCAGTGCGTCAGCCTGGGACACGCCGGTTTCCAGCTCATCGAGAACGATCGCTGCCGTTGCCGAACCCGTGAGGGTGTCCGGCGCAAGGTCGGCGGAAAATGTTCCTGAAACGCTTCCGCCGAGATCACGCCCGGCAAGGCGCGAAAATTTGGCCAGATCCGGCATGGAAACGCGGCCCCGGGCATCGACCCTGCTGGCGGAAATTTCCGTGTCGGTCAACGTGGCTTGCCCGGCGGAGGTGCTGACGGAAAGGTCGGCGAACTGCACGGACTGTCTTTTTCCGTCTCCCGTTCCGGTTCCCCGGATGGACACCGGCCCTGACAGCGGTGCGGTTTCAGGGGTCAACCCCTCAAGATCGGCAATCGCGAGGGAAAAGCGCATGGGGGACGTCAGGACCTCGGGCGTCAGATTGGCGCCAGTGCCGGAAACGGTGAAATCCGTTTTGCCCGTCCGCACTTCGGTCGTTTGAAACGACGCAATATGTATGTCGCCGGACCAGTCCGCGGCAGCGCGCTGACCGGAAACGGCAAAATCGGCCTCCACCGGACCGAAGGCAATCCGGCGGTCGGCCAGATCAACGGCAATCAGGGCGTTGTCGCCCGCACTGATGGAAAGCTTTGCGGTTGCGTTGAGGTCGGTGCTGGTCAGACCGGCGCTGGCTTGCAGGGAGACTGTCCGGGTCTTGAGCGACAGATCGGCCGATTGCGGGATGAAATCGGCTGAAAACCGGGCTTCACCGGAAGCGTTTGTGGTGCCGAGCAAAAAGGCCTGGGCTTCGGGCGGGGCCAGGGGAGCGAGATCGCCGTCCAGATCGAAGGAAAGATGCCGTTCGCCGGCTGCCTCCTCGATCCGTGCCGCCCCGGTCACGGTTGTCCGTCCGTCGAGCGCGAGATCCAGGTTGGCCGCCCAATTGGTCAGAGGACCGTCGCCCTTCAGCGCCAGGCGCAGGGCGGGAAGGTCCGGGACCTCGAGCAGCCGGGCCGCAAGCCCGCCGCGTGGCTCCGAGACCGTTATGTCGAAGGCAAGCTTTTCGGCAGCGGGCTCGAATTCCGCCGTGGCCGTCAGGCCCGCATCGACACCGTCGATCCGGTGAACGTCCAGTTCAGCGGTCAGGAGGGCGGGGTCGGCGGCAAATGCACCGGAGCCGGATGCTTTCAGGGAAACGGCTGTCCCGAGCAGGGCCTGCCCGAGATTGACTTCTTCCAGGCGGAATTGATCCAGAGAGACGTCCAGCGGCAGTGACAAACCGGCAGAACCGGTATCGTCGGCGCCGGCAGACGAGGCATCGTCCTCGGGGGAGGAAGGCTGTCTTTCCAGGTCGATCCGCTCTGCCTTCACGGCTACGATATCCAGCTCGCGCGAAAGCAGCTTCCAGGGATTCCAGTCCAGGGAGATATCGTCTGCGCTCAGCCAGACCCCTGCCGTATCGGCAACCGACACGTGATCCAGCCGGCCATCGAGATTGAAGCCGACATACAGGTCTTCCACCCTGACGACCCGTGCGTCCGTGGAAGCGAGCTTGCTGACGATGCCCGACACAAATGCACGGCCGGCCGAAACCTGCATCACCGCAATCGCGAGAAACGGAAGGGCGATCGCAAGCGCGACCAGGACACCGAGGGTCCGTATTGAAAGCTTTAAAAGACGCATGTGCGCTAAAACGCCTGGCTCAAACCGACATAAAGGGCGAAGTCCGGGTCGTCCTTACCCGGATCCAGCGGGACGGCCGCATCGATCCGAAGCGGTCCTATCGGAGTAAAGTAGCGCAGGCCGGCACCGACGCCCACCTTCAGCCCCTCCGAAAAGTCGGGAAAACTGTCCTCATAGGCGTTTCCGGCATCCACGAACCCGACGACACCGATCGTTTCTGTCACCTGAACGCGAACCTCTCCGGACAATTCGATCAACGATCTGCCTCCTACAACCTCACCATCCACCCGCGGGCCGACGTTGCGGTATGCATAGCCGCGAATCGAACCGCCGCCTCCGGCAATGAAACGCCTGCTTGCCGGTACGGATTCGACCGAGGGAGCGAAAATGGAGCCAGCGGAAACCTTGCCGGCAAGAATGAAGCGTTTGGCTTTATCCAGCGCGTAGTAGCTGGACACCGTGCCTTTCAGGAAGCCCATCGCGTTGGAATTCAGCGTGTCATAGGCGGGCTCCGCAAAGAGCGCCGCGAAGATGCCCTTGGACGGATTGAGGGGATTGTCCCTGTTGTCGAAAGTCAGATCGCCGGGCAACCCGACCAGCAGATAATCATTGTCGCCGAAAGCGTCCTCTTCGTTGGCAAAGAAGACTTCCCCGCCCGCACGCCCCTTGAGGTGTTCGGAGAATTGACGGTTCAGATAGGCATCATAGGTGATCGAGCGGCTTAAATAGGCGTCCGGGTTTTCCTGCTTGGCGCCCAGACTGGTCGAGAAACTGGTCAGCGGTCCGAAGACCCCCGGCTTTTCGAAGGCAATGCGGGTCGAATACTCGAGGTTCTCCAGGCTTTCGTTTCCAAGCCGGCCAACCGATCCTTCGATCGAAAGAAGTTCTCCACGGCCGAACAGGTTCCTGCGCCGCCAGTAGGACTCGACACCGAAGCCTTCCGTGCTGGACCAGGAGGCTCCGGCACCGATCACATGACGTTTGCGCTCGGTGACTTCGATCGTGATCGGCATTGTGCCATCGGGGCCGGTGATTTCGCCTTCGATCAGCCGGATCGAGGAAAAGATGCCGAGGTCGTTGAGACGTTTGCGGGTCCGTGCGAGGTCCTCGGGAGAATAGACGGCTCCCTGCGGCAGCATGGCCTGCTGAATGACGAATGCCGGATCGGTCACTTTCGTTCCGCTGACGGACACGGCGCCGAAATGGGCTTTCGGCCCCGCATCGGCGATCAGGGTGACAGCGAGACGGTTTGTGCTGTGATCGGCCGTGATCCGCCGCTCGGCAATTTTCGCCTTCGGATAACCCCGTCCGCGCAGCACGGAAACAATGCGGCCTTCCGCTGTCAGGATATGATCGGAGGCGGCCACGTCGCCGGGAGACAGGCCCCAAAAGGCAGGATCTGACGACAGTTCCGCGCCACGCGCGGAAATCGACACGTCCCCCAGGGTGAATACGGGACCGGGATTGACCAGAATGACCACATCGACCGGCCGGGCCGGGGGCAAGCTGGACTGGTCAAGGGCGGTCTCCAGCGGGATGCCCGCGAGCGTGATGTCGACCGTCCCGCCGTAACGGCCTGCGGAATAAAGCTGGGCGACCAGACGTTCGCGGTCGGAGAGGGCACGTGCCAGCAGTCCGGCCTCTCCGGAAGGCATCCTGTCCTGCTGTTGTACCAGCAGAGATGCCGTCTCCAGTCCGGCGGTCAGATGTTCATTGCCGCTCGTGACGGTAAGTTCGGTTTTGTAGGAAATGGGATCGGGAACCGCCTCCGGATTGTCATTGGAGGATCCGAAGGGTTTCCATCCGAAGAGTTCGAAGGAATGCGCGGCTTGCGGTACCATCGTCAGTGCGGCGCACATCAGTCCGGTCCGAAGGAGGCGGGCAGCACAAAACGCACCGTCTGCCGGCAAGCCGGCCAGTGTCGTCAATGCGAAATGACGCGAACCCGAAACAAGCCCGGATTTGCAGGACGGTAGACCCTTCACTTACTGCCGCCAGTCTGTTTTGCATGACCGGATTGCCTCAGTGAGTCCTGTTGCAATCGAGCCAAACTGTATACGTGTTCCCTACGTATCTCACGTTAGGTCAACTACGGTTAATGTACTCTCAACACGATAGATCATGGCGGCGCAGGCAGCGCAAGTGCACAGGCGCAACAATGATTTCCTCTCATCCGGCAAGGCCGGAGAGGTGGCGGAAAGCGGACCCCGGGAAGGCCGGGAGGCACCACCATCAGGGAGTTGGTCGGCTAGCCTAGAACAGCGATTGCTCGTCGGGGAGATGAAGCAGGCGCCGTGCGGCCGTCAGCGTATTGACCATCAGCATGGCGATGGTCATCGGTCCGACACCTCCGGGAACCGGCGTGATCGCACCCGCATGGCCCAGGGCCTCCTCGAAGGCGACATCGCCGACAAGCCGGCTTTTGCCTTCGCCACGCTCAGGGGCGGGTATGCGATTGATGCCCACATCGATTACCGTCGCACCCTGTCCGATCCAGTTGCCCCTGATCATCTGGGGGCGGCCGACGGCGGCGACGACAATATCGGCCGCGCGCACCACGTCGGGCAGGTTTTTCGTACGGCTGTGGGCGATCGTGACCGTGCAGCTTTCCTGAAGAAGAAGGCTGGCCATCGGCTTGCCGACAATGTTGGAGCGGCCGACCACGACGGCGTTCTGCCCGGCAAGCGTGTCTCCGAGCGTGCGCTTCAGCAGAACCAGACACCCGGCAGGCGTACAGGGAACCAGCGCGCTGGACCGTTCCCCCGCCGTGAGGAGGCCGACGTTGACCGGGTGGAACCCGTCGACATCCTTTTCCGGCCGGATCAGGCGCAGGACCTTGCTCTCGTCGATATGGTCGGGCAGCGGCAATTGCACCAGAATGCCGTGAATGTCGGGATCGTTGTTGAGGCTGTCGACGAGCGAGAGAACATCGTCTTCGCTGGTCGTGGCGGGAAGGGTATGTTTGACCGAATGAAACCCGCAGGCTTCTGCTGCCCGGTCCTTGTTGCGCACATAGACCTGGCTTGCCGGATCTTCCCCGACCAGAACGACGGCCAGACCTGGCCGTGCGCCACTGGTCTCAAGCAGCGTCGCCGCCCGGCGGGTGATTTCGTCGCGCACCGATTCCGCGATCGCCTTGCCGTCAATGATTGTTGCCTCGGGCATTCCGCTTCCTTGTTGCTGTATCCATGAGCTGAAATCCGGATTCGGCGACAAGCTATAGAATGCCATGCGGAAATGAAAAAGGCGGTTTGCGTCTTTTCCTGCTCCGGTTTCGTCACGAACGCCCGAACAAGGCGGTCACGGTTGGTCAAAGAGACTTCGTGAACGCGTTCAGCTCCGAAATTGCACATACGATATGGTAGAGCGAACTGGCCGGAGCGGGTTCCTCGGCAAATGTGCCCTGTGGCGTGAGCTTGTCGCGCCACAGGCCGTCCGGCACGCCTTCCAGGAAGGTCTGCAACGCCCGCACCCCGTCGGGTATGTCGGCGAGATAGGACTCCTTCTCGACGCCGGTCGAGATCTGCGCCAGTGCGATCGCCGCCTTGATCCATTCGGTTTGTCCCCAAAGCCGGGCAAGAGGATCGCGGACGGTGAAATCGTCGTTCAGCGCCATGAAGGTCACATTCCGGGTTTCGTCGATGCCGTAGGTCCAGCCGATGTCATACAGGCGCCGGGCGGCGACCAGTGCCCCCGCATCCTGTCGCGAGCAGCCCCATCTTGTCAGCAGCCATGCCCATTCGAACTGATGTCCGGGCTCCATTACCCGGCCCTGGTCGCCGGGCATCGGTGACCAGTCCAGGTCGAAGAATTCCCGCAGACCGCCGTTCACCGGGTCGATGAAACGGGTGAGGGCGAGTTCGGCGACTTCATCCGCCAGATCGCGCCAAACCGGCTCGTCGGATATTTTTTCCCAGGCGAGGCAGGCTTCGAACAGGTGCATGTGCGGATTGGAGCCAAGCGGTGCCATGTCCGGATTGGCAGCGCGGAAGCCGGCTTCCGGATGACGGTAATTTTCAAACAGGAATCTCAGAAGGTCCGCAGCCTGTTCGACCGCCCAGGCCTTGCGTTCGGGAATCGCTGCCGCGATCTGTGCGAAGCCGAACAGGGCGAAGGCCTGATTGTAGAGGTCAAAGGCCGGATCCGTGATCCGGTTTTGCACGTCCACGGCACCGGCGAAATATCCGGCGTCCGTCAGGAATGCCTTCACGTGCCAATCCGACAACCCGGTCACAATTTCGCCCGCCGGACCTGCCCAGCCAAGTTTTTCACCCTCCAGAAAAGAATATATCTGCCTGGGAACGACACGCGCGCGGCGCGGAACCTCAACGGCCTTTCGGGTCGCCGGATCGATCGCTTCGAAACATTCGCCGCTTTCCCGGTCCAGGCCTGTGGCAGACCAGGCCGGAAGCGCTTTTTCCGTCAGCCAGCTTGTCAAATCTTCCGAGCATTTCTGCAATGTTTCACTGATTTTGGTCAGGTCGTTCATGGTCGTCGATAGCCTCATCGAAATCGTGGAAACCCGGGAAACGAACGGTGTTCATATGCCTAACTTAGGGCGATAAATCGGAAATTAATCAATTCACTAGGAATAAAGGGTCTACTGTTACAGCAAAGTCACAGGTGCGACGTTTCTCCTGGGAATAAGAGCGTTGACTCTTGGACAAGGCGGCGCGGGGGTGCTACCAGACGGACAGCAAACGGGTGGAACGGGGTCTAATGCGAATTTTGTCAGTACTGGTGCTTGCGGGGGCGTTGTTTGGGTGTTCCGCTCTGCCCGGAGACGGTCCGGCCGCAATCAATATCACTTCGCAAGATGTTGAGGATAGCGCAAAGGCTGGTGACTACACCGTCGTCGTGCTGGACGCCACCAATATTGAAAAAGTGAAAGCCTACCGTCCGCTCGCATTCGCGAACCAGTTTCATGGCGTCGGCAGCGGCGGCTCGCCGACTTTGCTCGGTGTCGGGGACACTCTGGTCGTCACAATCTGGGAAGCGTCTCCTGACGGGCTGTTTTCCAGTGAAGGCGGGGGATCGAGCCAGATACCCTCCGTTGTCGACGAAAACGGCTATATATTCATTCCCTACGCAGGTCGCATCCGGGCCGCAGGTCTGAGCATCGAAGGCTTGCGCCAGTCAATTCAGAAAAAGCTGGTCGGCAAGGCGGTCGAGCCGCAGGTTCTGGTTTCGCTCAAGGACAAGCTCAGCACGACGGCGGTGGTCGTCGGGGATGTGGCGAAGCCGGGCGTTTATCCGCTGCCTCTGCGCAATACACGTCTGCTGGATCTCGTTGCCCAGGCAGGCGGATCCCGTGAAGCCACTTACGAGACGGTCGTGACACTGAAGCGGGGCAAGCGCGCCGGCACCACGCGGATGGAAGATCTGATCGACTATCCGGAAAACAACGTTGTTGTTTCGCCAGGCGACAACATCCTCCTGTCACATCGTCCTCGCACATATTCAGCTTTTGGTGCAGTGAAGGCCAATCAGCTTGTTCCGTTCAAGACCAAGACGGTGACCATGGCCGAGGCCCTGGCAACGGTCGGCGGATTGCGTGACGAGCGCGCCGATGCCAACGGGGTGTTCCTGTTCCGCTATGAAGATGCTGCCCTTGTCCGCCAGCTGAAGCCGGAACTCGACAGGAAGCTTACCGGAAGTACGGCCGTTCCGATGGTCTACAAGCTGAGTCTCAGGGACCCCAAGGGTTTCTTCCTGGCCCAGAACTTCGAGATGCGGGACAGGGACATCATCTATGTCTCGAATCATCCGACTGCGGAACTCGGGAAATTCCTTCAGATCATAGCGCCGCTGATCAGCAATTACTCGACGGTACAGGGAATTTACGATTAAAGATTGCTGATCGCAACATTCGGCGGTTCGTCCGGCTTCTCGAGCCGCCCAAGCCAGCAGGTTGGCAAAACGCAATGACTCCAGACAGCTCCATGGTGGTGCTTTTTCTGCAAGGTCCGCCCGGGGTCTTTGCACGCACCATAGCGGACAGTCTCGAAAAACGGGGCGTGCGAACGCTGCGTATCAATCTGTCGGCAGGGGACTGGCTTGGCTGGCATGATCGGCGATGCAGCGCCTATCGCGGCAGCCTCGAGAACTGGCCGGAGTGGCTGCGCGAGTATTGCCGGCAGAACATGGTCACCCACATTGTCTATTACGCCGACCGCGTGCCCTATCACGTCGCGGCGGCCGAGGTCGGTGCCGATCTGGGGCTGATCTGCCTGACCTTTGAAAACGGATATCTGCGGCCAGACTGGATTACGCTGGAACATCGCGGCATGTCGGCGCATTCCCTCTTTCCGGAGGATGCCGATCTCATTCGCAAGACCGGTGCGGCGCTTCCGGAAATAGACCGGCAGCCCCTGTACAAGTACCCGTTCATCAACGAGGCGGTGAACGAGGTCACTTACAACATGGCCAACGTATTGTTCGCATGGGCCTTCCCCGGGTATGTGCGAGACAAGCTCTACCATCCGATCATTGACTATCTCAGCAACATCCCCCGGTTTGCATTGGCCAGTCGCCGGAATCGTCACGCCTACCATGTCATTGACGACATCATCGCCACCGGGCTTCCCTATTACGTTTTCCCGTTGCAGCTTCAGAGCGATTATCAGCTCCGTTACAATTCCCAATACGGACATATCGCTGAAGCCGCGGAAGAAGCCATTCAGTCCTTCGCGCTCCACGCGCCATCTTCCGCACGGCTGGTCTTCAAGGTGCATCCGCTTGACAACGGGATCGAGCCCTGGCCGCGCATCCTGCGTACGATCGCCAAAAGGCATGGGGTCAAGAAACGCGTTCTGCTGGTGGATGGCGGGAATCTGAACAAGCTGTTGAGCCATGCCGCCGGGTCCCTGACCATCAACAGCACGACCGGTCTGCACGCCTTGCGGGCGAATTGTCCCACGAAGGTTCTCGGAATTGCGCTTTATGACATCGAGGGTCTGACCTGCCAGAAGCCGCTGGACAGGTTCTGGCGCAATGCCACCGCACCTGACCAGGATCTGCTGGAAGCGCTGGAAAGACTGCTGGGAGCCTCCATACAGGTCAAAGGCTGTTTTTACACGAAGGAAGGCCGAGAAGCCGCAGCGGAACTGATGGCGGAGCGCATCGTGGCCGGCACGGTCAACCTGCCCGGTGCCCTTTGCGACACGCCTCCCAGGCTGGAAAAGGCCCGGTCACGGGGCATTACGACGACTTTTTCCGAGCAGATCAAGGGGCGCGGCAAGATGGAGCGGTGGACTCATGTCTGGCCCGGTTGAGCCCTCCGGGGAAGAGGCGGACGGTGATCTCTCCGGCCGGCGGATACTCTTTCTTCAGGGGCCCCTGGCACCGCTCTTCAGGATGGCGGGAGAGCATTTGAGAGAATTCGGATGCCAGGTGTTCCGGATCAATTTCTGTGCCGGTGACTGGCTGCAGTGGCACGGCAAGGAATGCTTCAGTTTCAGGGGCTCTCCGCAAGACTGGCCGGAGTTCATCGAGCGCTTTCTGGCCGCGCACCAGATTACGGATCTGGTGCTGCACGGTGACCAGAGGATCTACCACAGGATCGCCATTGAAAAGGCGTTGCCACGAGGCATCCAGATCGCCGTGACCGAACTGGGAGCGCTGCGGCCAGGTTGGATGACCCTGGAGCGGAACGGGTTGTCGACCCTGAGCCGCTTTCCGGTCGAGCCAGGGGCTATCCGGGCCGTTTCGGAAAGGGCGGGGGAGGTGGACCTGAGCCCGCAGTTTCCGTCGTCCTTCTGGCTTCAGACGGCTCCAGACGTGGCCTACAACCTGACGAATGTCTTCTTGAAACCGCTTTTCCCCCGCTATGAGCGACATACGATCTATCCGCCGATAGAAGAGTATCTGCGGGGGGGCGCACGGCTTCTCCGGCAAAAGAAGCGTACTGCCAGAGCGGAGCGCGAGATGGAGGCGCTTCGAAAAACGGGCAGTAGCTATTTTGTGGTGCCGATCCAGCTTGAGGGCGACTTCCAGCTTCGAAGGCATTCGCCCTATCGAAGCTTTTCCCAGGTTCTGGAAATCATCTTCCATTCCTTTGCAGACTCGGCCCCCGAAGAGGCGCATCTGGTGTTGAAAAGCCACCCGCTGGATGTGGGGTTCGAGGACTGGTTCGGGGTCTCCAGCGCCCTGGCACGAACACATGGCCTGAGTGCCCGCATGCATTATCTCGACGGCGGAGGTCTGTCGAAACCCTTTGAAGCAGCTACAGGCGTTGTGACGCTCAATTCGACGGCAGGCCTGGAAGCCCTGCAGGCACAGGTCCCGGTCAAAACCCTGGTTCCCGCCCATTACGACATTGAGGGGCTGACCCACCAGGGGGATCTGTCCAGTTTCTGGAATGAACCCCACAAGCCGGACCAGTCGCTTCTGGAGGCCTATATACATGCGCTCGCCGCGACGACCCAGGTGCGCGGATCGATCCATAACCGCCAGGGCGTCATCGTTGCAGCCCGGAACATTGCGGATCGCATAGCGCGGCGTGAGCTCAATCCTCTGGGAGCCTTTGTGGAACCGCCGCCGAGGCTCGAAAAAGCGCGCAAACTCGGGGTGCGCCTGTGAAAACGCGCTCCAAACCGCCCGCGGTTCTCTTCGGTGCAGACCCTTCGCTTGTCGCGAGGAAGGCCCTCATCAGGACCGCGATTGAAACGCTGCAGGGGAAAGGGGAGATACAGGGGCGTCTTTTTGTCGTCTCCGGAGCGGAGGAGCTTTCCCCGGCTGTGAAACTGGCGAAGAAAAGGGGCGCAACACTTCTGCTGGTTCTTCCGGGACCGACCCCGGTCGACGCCAAACGCGTTCCGGCAAGCCTCGTCCTGCTGCCGCTGGTCAATCCCGGCGACGGAGAGGCGGGCAACCCCTGGCGGCTTCTGGCGGACGCGTCCGCGGGAAAGGGAGACCCGTCGAAACCCGGTTTCGTCAGCACCTGGCGGTCTCTTGAACTGTCCTGCGGCGCAGCCGGAGAGCCTGACAGTCCTGACCAGGGGCACCGGGATCTGGAACACCTTCTGTCGGGCAACGCATGCGAAGAGGAAGAGGCCAGCCGGCTCCAGAACGATATCGAAGAGGCTGCCGCCGAACGGGATATCGCCCCCCAAGCCCTGCTCGACCGGGTACTGACCCGCAATACGGTCTGGTTTTCACCCTATACCGGAAAGCCGGTTGACTGGTCCGAGGCCCTGCAGATCTTCAGCACGCTCCGCACGAGCTGGCAGCAGAACAGCCGCGCCAGCCATTGTTATGGAGCGCAATACTGGAACCATCCGTCGATTCGGGCCACATTCTCTGGTCCCACCGGTGACGTCACGTTTCACGAAACGCAGCAAGAAGCGATTGCGGCGGCGGCCCGAAGCGGTGGACAGATCCTTTCCTGGGCCGGACGCACGGATGCGGCGTTCGAAAAGGCCTGCTCGGACGCAGGGATTGCACTTCTGCGGATCGAGGATGGTTTTCTGCGATCGGTGGGGCTTGGGGCCGGTCTTGCCCGTGGTGCGATGCTGGCCGTTGACGACCTCGGGATCTACTACGACCCGTCCCGCCCGAGCCGTCTGGAAGTCCTGCTGAAAGACCATGACCTCACCGAGACGGAACTGGAACGCGGCCGGGGCCTGGTGGAATTGATCCGTGCCGCACGCGTGTCGAAATACAACTTCGGGAAGTCCAGAACCTTCTCCTTTCCGGCGGGCAGGACAACAATCCTGGTTCCCGGACAGGTCGCCGATGATGCGGCCATCCGCAAGTCCAGGTCGGCGACGATTGACTGCGCCAACACGCCGAATGTCAATCTGGATCTGTTGAAACTGGTGCGGGCCCGCAATCCGGAGGCCTATCTGATCTTCAAGCCGCATCCGGACGTGGAAACGGGTTTGCGCAAAGGCAGGGTCGAGCGGGAAACGGCCTTGATCCATGCCGATGAAATTGCCGAAGACGCCAACATCATCGACCTGATCGAAGCGGTCGACAGGGTTGAGACCTTCTCCTCACTGTCCGGCTTCGAGGCTCTTCTGCGTGGCTGCAAGGTCACGGTTCATGGCGCACCATTCTATGCCGGTTGGGGACTATGCGAGGATCTGACGGAGATTCCGGGCAGGGGGCGCCCGCGCAGCCTGGCGGAACTGGTCTATCTGGCGCTGGTGAAATACGCCCGCACGGTGGATCCGGTCTCTCTGCTGCCCTGCACGCCGGAATTCCTTGTGGCACGGTTGAGTGAACAGCGCAGGGACCGGAGGCATCTTCTTGTCACGGCGATCAAGAGACATTCATCCTGGCTTGGGCGCAAGCTGGGTCTGTAAGATCGGTGGGAGCCGATTCCTGCCGGTTGGCGGAACCTGACAAATCACCGGTCAGCTGCACCGCGCATCGGGCGGTGAACGGCTCCCGGGAGTGCGAATACGACAACACGGCCAATGGGGCCGGACTTGACGCAGGCAGCTACTGGACTTCACGGCAACGAGATACGTTCGATATGATTTCCGTATGTTGGAAGCAGGACGATCTGGAGAAAGGAATGGGGATGACGGACCGATATGACAGGGTCATCGTGCTGACCGGGGCCAGCGGCGGTATCGGCCAGGCGCTGGCCAGGGAATTTGCCGGCCCGGGAACCTATCTTGCGTTGATTGCGCGCGACGAGGCACGGCTCGAACCGGTGATGACGGACATACGCGCACAGGGCGCCGAAGGGGAAGTTGCGGCGATCGATATCCGTGACCGGGAAAAGCTGCAGGCCTATCTCGCGGAACTCGACACGCGGCATCCCGTCGATCTTGTCATCGCCAATGCAGGCGTGACTGCCGGGCTTGGGCCGAACCGGACCCGCGAGAGCGATGCGGACAGCGACCGGCAGATTGACGTGAATTACCGTGGCGTCGTCAATACGGTTTCCGGCATCGTCGATGCCCTGCAAAAGCGCAGGCGTGGGCAGATCGTTCTGGTGGCGTCTCTGGCGGGAATGCGCGCTCTTCCGGATATGCCGAGTTACAGTGCGACAAAGGCCGCGATCATCGCCTATGGCCATTCTCTGCGCGGCTGGCTGAAACCTTTCGGCGTCTCGGTGACCATCATATGTCCGGGCTTCGTGACAACGCCGATGTCCGCGCGGCACAAGGGTGCAAAACCATTTGAAATGCCGGCTGACAAGGCTGCCACGCTGATGCGGCGCGCAATAGAGCGCAAACGTGCCTTCTACGCATTCCCCTTCCTGCTGGCCTTCGGTATCCGGCTGCAGAACCTGCTGCCCCCCATCCTCGGCGACCTGTTCCTGGGGGGATTTGAAGCGGAAATCGAGGACGATCCGCGCTACGGAAATCCAAAGGATACGTAGTTCCCAAACCGCCGGGCGCAGCCCGCAGGGTTACCGGGAAGCCTTGATCAGTCTGTCGACAGCCGTTCCGTCCGCGCGCATGGCATCGAGTTCAGCGGCTGTCGTTTCGACGGCCCGGATGATCTGCTCTTCCGTGTGCTCGCTCGTTATGAAGAAGCGAATGCGTGCGGATTTCTCCGGCACGGCCGGGAAAATGATTGGCAGTGCATTGATTCCTTTTGCGAGCAAACGGTTGGAAAGCATTGCCGCACCCGCAGAATCGCCGACGATGACCGGTACGACCGCATATCCGGTGCTCGGTCCGGTATTCAGCCCGGCCTCTTTTGCGAGCTTCAGGAAAAGGGAGCCGTTTTTCTGCAGCCGTTCAACCCGTTCAGGTTCCTGTTTCAGCATTTCCGCCGAAGCGATGGCTGAGCCGGCCAGAGCGGGGGACAGGCCCACGGAAAACACGAAACCTGGCGCCGATACCTTCAGATAGTCGCACAGGACCTTCGAGCCGGCGATATAGCCGCCGCAGGACGAGAAGGTCTTGCTGAGCGTGCCCATCCAGATCTCGACTTCGGTCGGGTCGATCCCGAAATGCTCCGATATTCCATGCCCGGTTTTGCCGAGGACGCCGATGGAATGCGCCTCGTCGACCATCAGCCAGACATCATAGGCCTGCTTGAGTTTGACGAGTTTCCTGAGGTCGGGAAAATCCCCGTCCATCGAATAAAGGCCTTCAACGGCGATCAGGACCTTATCGAACTTGTGCCGATGATCGGCCAGCATCTTTTCCAGCGCATCGAGGTCGTCATGCGGGAAATTCATGCGGGTTGCCCCGGACAGCCTGACACCTTCGGCAATCGAATTGTGCACGAAGGAATCGGTGAGAACCAGATCCCCCTTGTGCATCAGATGGCCGATGGTGGTGACATTCGTGGCATGTCCGGAGACCATGACGATGGCGGATTCGACACCGTGAATGCTGGCGAGGGCAGATTCCAGTTCGTTATGAAATGGCCTTTCGCCGGCAACGATTCTGCTGGCCGACACGCTGGTGCCGTACTGGTCCACGGCCGCCTTTGCTGCCGCATTTACCCGCGGATGGCCGTTGAGACCCAGATAGTTGTAGGAAGCAAAATTGTCGTAGGTCTGTCCGCCGATGACACTTGTTTCCACCGCCAGCCCGTCATGCGGTCTGAAAAACGGGTTTTCGATTCCCATCATGTCCGCGGCGGCCCGGTGCATCTGCAACTGCTTGACCTGCGGCAATTCCTTGAAATCGAATACCTTGCGCTTGGGGGACGTTGTCTGCGGGCGAGTGGCCGCTGACGCAGACCGCCCGCGCGCGGACCGGCGGTTCGCTTTCAAGCTGTCCATAAGCTTGGCCCGATCATCTGAGGCCATTCCTGTCATTCCTTGTTACATCCGGTCTTGCTGTTCGCCTGTCAGAGGAAGGAGCCGAGTTGTCGGCTCTTGCTCTCGACTTCAGCTGCGACATCGGAAAGGTCTTCCGTTTCGGATCGTGCGTCATCCATGTGCAGGCTGGCGAGCTGTTGGCTCTCGTCGGACATGCCGGAGGCGTTTTCCTCTCCAAGCACACGATTGGCCACACGGCTTGACAAGTCAATCAGTGTCGCCCCATTGGCAAGCGACATCAGCGGGATATCGATGCCAAGCTGGCTCTCCGCGCTCATGCGCAGTTCCAGTGCCATCAGCGAGTCCATGCCGATATCCGACAGCGGCTTGTGCGGATCGATCTCTTCCGGAGCTATCCTCAGGATCTTGCCGATTTCCGCCGCCAGAAGCTTGGCAACCGTCTGGGCCGCGGTAACCGGGTCCATGCCCTGCAGCATGGCGGCAAGGTCGATCATGCCGTCCGAGCCGGTGTCGTCTTCATCACCAAGACCAAGCAGACCGACAAAGGGCGTTCCAACCAGCGCAAGGTCCTTGCGCGCGGCCTGCCAGTCGATGCGGGCGTAACCGAGCGCGGCCAAGCGGACGTCTTTCGACTGCTCCGGTTGCGCCATCAGTGACATCAGGCCATCGAGCGCTTCCCTGGCCGTCAGCGCATGCCGGCCGAGCTTGCGTGACAGCAGATCGTTGACGTCTTCGTTGCGGGCCAGATAACCGGCATCGGAGATAGCTCCCCATGCCACGGCAAGGCCCGGCCGGCCTTCGGCACGCCGCTTGCGGGCCAGACCTTCCAGATAGCCGTTCGCAGCCACATAATTGGCCTGGCCGGGATTGCCGACGAGTGTGGTCGCCGAGGAATAGAGAACGAAATGATCCAGGGGATCATCGGCGGTCAGGCGGTCCAGGAGTTCCGCGCCGCGGATCTTCGGAGCGAGCACCCGGGTCAGGCCCTCATGATCCATATTGGCAATCAGAACGTCGTTGAGCACCATGGCCGTGTGGAACACGCCCTTGATCGGTTTGCCAAGAGTGCGAATCTCGGCCAGCGTTGACTTCACGGCCTTTTCGTCGGTGATATCGCAGGCATAGCCCTTGATGGTCACGCCGCGTTCCGTCAACTGCCCGATGAGGGCCTGAGCTTCCTCGCTGGCATCGC
Source organism: Labrenzia sp. 011 (assembly GCF_003075075.1). Classification (GTDB taxonomy): domain Bacteria; phylum Pseudomonadota; class Alphaproteobacteria; order Rhizobiales; family Stappiaceae; genus Roseibium. Next base: position 375,678 of record NZ_QCYM01000001.1, read on the forward strand.
CCCGGCGGCTCAGAACGGCAAGGTTCCTCGCTCCGTGATCGGCAAGCCGGTTCAGCAGGGCCGCTCCGAACCCGCCGAACCCGCCGGCAATCACATAGACCGCATCGCCATCAAAGGAGATTGTTTCGACCGCAGGAACGGCTGCGGGAACGTCTGGCGGACGGATAACGATCTTGCCGATATGCCCGGCCTGCTGCATCAGCCGGAAGGCATCGACAACGTCGGAGGCTTCGAATACGCGGTGCGGCAGGGGCCGCAGCGTGCCGTCCTCGAACAGCTCGACAAGCCTGACGAACAGATCGACGGCCAGTTTCGGCTGTCGGGTGAGCAACTGGTCGGCGTCGATGCCGAAATAGGTGAGGTTCTGACGGAACGGACGCAGGCCGATCCGGGTGTTGCCGTAGTAGTCCCGCTTGCCGAGCTCGAGGAACCGGCCGAACGGTTTCAGCACCTCGATGCTGCGTTCCATCGCCTCTCCGAAAAGAGAGTTCAGAACAACATCGACACCTTCTCCGCCGGTTTCTTCCATGACCGCATCGACAAACGCCAGACTGCGGGAATCCAGAACCACATCGGCGCCCAGAAGCTTCAGCGTATTGCGCTTGTCTTCCGACCCCGCTGTGGCGATGATCTTCGCACCGCGCCATTTCGCGATCTGCAGGGCCGCAAGACCCACACCGCCCGCGCCGCCATGGATCAGGACGGTTTCTCCTTCGGAAACATGTGCCAGGTGAACAAGCGCATAAAAAGCGGTGAGGAAGGTCACCGGGATGGTGGCCGCTTCCTCGGCAGACACAGTCGAGGGCATCGGCGCGCATCCGCTTTCATCGACCGTCACATGGGACGCGAAACAGGCCGGCGCGAAGGTGATGACCTTGTCTCCGGGTCTGAACCGGGTGACGTCGGGACCGCAGGCAACCACATGACCGCAGCATTCCATGCCGAGGGTGGGACCTGCAAACCCGTCTTCAAGGGCCTCTTCCGGCAACAGGCCGAGCGCCCACATGACATCGCGGAAATTGAGACCGCTGGCTTCGACCGCGATCTCGATATCCCTGCCGGAGAGCGTTTTGCGTTCGATTGCCTTCCAGGCCAGCTGGTCCAGGGACCCCTGGCGCAAAATGTCGAGTTTCATGGCAGGCCGGGCGCCGTCCGGAAGTGCCGCATCCGAAAGCACGCCGCCCTTGAGCAGGCGCAGGCCGGAACGGGTTTCGCTGTCGAGAACAATTTCCCGCTCGCAATTCGCGATCAGGATTTCTTCCGCGACACGGGCCGCTGCGATGCCCGGCTCCAGATCCGGAGAGACATCGATCAGCTTCAGGTTGGAATCGGGGAACTCATTCATCACCACGCGGCCGAAGGCCCAGATGCCGGCCTGGTCGGGAGACGGGGCCTTTCCACCGGCGATGTCCTGGGCACCGGCCGGTGCCAGCAGTGTGAACTCGCCTTTTTCAGCTCCGAGTGCCTTCAGCAGGGTCATCAGGCTGTAGGCGCGGCTATCGACGGAGCTCAGCGCATCGTCCGGGTCCGCATAGGCACCGCGCAGATGCACCAGACGGTAATCGTGGGCCGCAAGCAGTTTGACGAGAGCCTCGTCCGGCTGTGCCTGCTCCAGCGCGCCGCTCCAGATGCCGTCGCCAAGCTCTTCGGTGACTTCTCCGGGGACCAGAAGCGTTGCGGTGTGGCCCTGGCGTTCCATGCAGGACTTGAGACCTTCCGCCAGTCGATAGGCCGGTCCCTCCGCATCGGTGAGCAGCAGAAAGGCCTTCGTTTCCGGTGCGGTTTCCGCTGCATCTTCGTCTTCCGCCGTATCGGGAAGCGCCGCATTTTCAGGAATACGGGCACAGATGAGATCCGCTTCGATCAGCGTGCTCTTCAAGGGGACGGTCTCGACCTCTCCGAGGCCGGCGGTTTCAAGTGTCTTCGTCCAGTCGGTCAGCTGTTTGGTGAGGGGAGCATCGGCGGTTGCATGCTCATCCCACCAGGCAGCCCCGACACCCATGATCAGGTCGGTCAGGGGATGCGGCAGCGGCTCGGCGGCGAGAGCGACCGCACCGGGCGCAAGCGAGCGGACGATCCGCTTCAGCGTTTCCGTGTCGAATTCGGCAAGCGAGGTATCGAACAGCGCCAGATCGAAATACCGCTCCAGATCGAATGCGGTTTCGGTGGGTTCAACGAAGGTCGTGGCGGAACTTCCCTGCCAGAGCCGTTCTCCGCGGCCGACGGCGGCCGGTGTCGCGTCCGTCACCGTCAATGCCATGTAGGTCGGGTCAAGTTCCTTGTCGAGATGGGCAGCGAGACCGCCGCCTGCACCCACGAGAAGTACCCGGAAAGCCTGATCCGGAGACCAGCTTTTGAAAATGCTTCGTGCGCTGCTCAGCAGGGCGGCGGACAATTCCCTCTTGCCGGGTGAGGACGACCGATAGGCGTCGAACAGGCTGGATGCGTAGATCTTCGCGGCGGTATCCTCGAGACCGGATGTGAGGATATCGGGAAGACCCGTCCAAAGTCTGGCAAGCAGGGCCGCTTCGGCAATGTGTTCGCCGCCACCGTCCGTGAGTGCCTGCAGCAGGTCGTGGGCAGAAGGATGTTCCGAAGGGTCGTTGAGTTGGAAACCTGCCTCGGTTTCCTCGCAATGACCGCTCTCGACCAGCCAGGAAAGCATGTCCGCCGCAAGCGGGGCGGCGCTCTCATGCAGGTCACCCGAGGAAACGAGTTCGGCGACTTGAACCGGCTTTTCGCCGAAAATGCCGAAGAGCGACACATGGGCGATCGATCGGCCAAGTGCCTCGATCAGCACCCGGCTGTCGTCCGGCTCCTGATCTTCTGAACCTGCAAGATCGAGCCTTTTCGCGAGCTCGGCGAGCCCGTCGAAAGATTTCTGCAGCGGGGAGACGCGGTTGGGGTCGGGAAGAATCGTTGCGATCTGGCGGTAAACGAGATCGTCGGGCCGGGTGTCCTGGCCGAGCGTGACCGCCTTGAACCGCGCCTTGTTCAGACGGGCGATCGTCTGTCCGTCCGCATCCAGGAACTCGAAACTGGCTTCGATCGAGCGCGGCGAAGCCTTTGTGACCTCTATACGAACAGATTCAGGGTGGGTTTCAGGCGCCAGCAGGCGCAGGCTGCCCAGGCGGATCGGCAGGAAGGACGTATTCTTGGGAACACCATCGACACCGTCGAGAAGTGCGAACAGGCCATGGAAACCGGCGTCGACGAGCGTCGGACAGAGAGCGAAAGGCAGTTTCTCCAGGCGTTCGTCCTGGCCCATGAGCTCGACAGTGGCGGTCGTCTTCGAGTGCTTGACAACCTGACGGGCTCGCCTGAAGGCGGGGCCGTAGTTCAGGCCGAAGCTTTCTGTAACCTTGTAAAGGGTGTCATGATCCAGAACGGAAACCTGACCGCTGCCGGTCTTCAGCCACGGGGTTCTGGAGGAGGTCGAGGGCGTGATGAAGGTCCCGCGGGCATTCAGGGACCAGTCGTTGTCCGACAACCGGGGGCGGGACAGGATCTCGACCACATGATCGTCCGAAGAGATCCGGACCTGTGTTTCCCAGACTTCGTCGCCGTCGATCACCAGCGGGCGGATAATGTCGAAATCGCGCAGCTCGACCTGATCACCATTCGTCCAGCGCAAGGCTGCACGGAGGCTCATCTCGATATAGCCGGCGGCAGGGAACACCACGCTGTCTTCGACCTTGTGGTCATGAAGAAAGGGCAGGGAACCGCTGTCGATATGGTTGAACCACTCGGCCGTGTCCCGGCGCAGCCGGTACCCCAGCAACGGCCAGGTCTGACCGAACATGAAATCGACCTGCTCGGGCGTGCTTTCCGGCCGGAATTCCGAATTCTGCCAGGGATAGGAAGGCAGGTCGCTTCGTTGTGCCGGTTTCGGGCCGACGTATTTTTCAAGATCCGTCTCGCCGCCATGGGCAAGAATGGCAGCGGCGATCCGCTCAAGCGGATTGCCGTCCGCCGGCCCGGCAGTCTTGGACGGTTCCTTCAGTGTTTCGAGGAACTTGGCTTTCTTGCCCTTGGCCCTCAAAACGTCATTTATATAGGTTCCCAGAACGGGTTTGGGGCCGATTTCCACCAGAACGCTGAAATTGTCGGCGGCCATGTTCTCTATGGCAGCGGAGAAAAGAACGGGTTGGCGGACATTCTTCCACCAGTATTCGCTGGAAACGCTGACGTTTTCTTCGTCAGGTGTCACGGTCGAATAGAACGGCAGGTTTGCGTCCCCTGGTGCGAGGCCTTCCAGAGCCGCCAGAAGCGGTTCCTTGATCGGGTCCACGAGCGCGCTGTGGAACGGGTAGGCAAGATTCAGCCGGCGCATCGCCCATTTTTTCTTGCGGGCGAACTTGGCGAAGGCGTCCAGACTGTCGCTGTCGCCGGAAATGGTCACACTGCGCGGGCTGTTGTCGGCCGCCAGTTCGAGGCGCGGCAGACCGCTTTCCTTGAGGGCGGCAACCGCCTGGTCCGCCGGCAGCAGCAGGGCTCCCATCGAACCGAGATCCCGGATGACTTCCTGTTCGCTCGACCGGGCCCGGATCACACGCACGGCCTGCTCGAGATCGAGCGCGCCTGAGCACCAGGACGCCGCGACTTCTCCCACGGAATGACCTGCGGTGCCTGCCGCGGTGATGCCGCGCTTGCGCAGGGACTCGACGATACCGACCTGAATTGCGAACAGCAGCGGCTGGGCGATTTCGGAGCGTTCAAGATCGGTTTCAAGATCTTCGGCGAACAGTGTGGTGACCAGCGACCAGCCGCTCAGGCCCATGAAGATCCTGTCGACCTTGTCGAATGCCTCCCGGAACGCCGCGTCCGCCTGGTAGGCTTCCTGGCCCATTCCGGCCCATTGCGATCCGTTCCCGGAAAAGACGAAGCCGACCTTTGCGTTCGCCTTGATGACACTCCCCGAGACGAGATCGGACTGTTCTTCGCCGTTTTCGGCGAACGCGCGCAAGGCGTCGAGTTTTTCCTGCCGGGACTTGCCGAGAACGACCAGGCGCTCGGAAAGCAGGTCGCGGCTATGGGCGCTCGTGGCAATCAGATTGCCGGCAGCCGCCGCATCGGCGGAGTCCAGCCGGTTCAGGTAACGTCCGGCAAGCTCCTGAAGGGCTTCCCTGGAGCGGGCGCTGAGAATGAGCGGCGCATCTTCCGGTGCGCCTGTGTCCTTGGCCGGAACGGGATCCGGATCGCCGATGACCGCATGGGCGTTGGTGCCGCCGAAACCGAAGGAATTGACGCCGGCAAGGCGGCGGTCCTTCGAGGTCTCGAGCGGAATGGCTTCGGCGGCGACCTTCAGATTGAGATCTTCGAAGGGGATATCCGGATTGGGCGTGTTGAAGTGAAGGGACTTCGGAAACAGATCTTCCTTGAGGGCCATGAGGGACTTCAGAAGCCCCACCAGCCCGGACACCGGCTCCAGATGGCCGACATTGGTTTTCACTGACCCGATGGGCAGAGCATCGGTTCGTTTTTGCCCGATGACCTTGCCGAGCGCATCGGCTTCGGCCGGATCGCCGACGCGGGTTCCGGTGCCGTGCGCCTCGATAAAGGCCAGGCTGGTCGGATCGATTTCCAGTCCGTCGTAAATCTCGCGCAGCAGATCGGCCTGTGCGTAGGGCGAGGGCAGGGAGAGGCCAACGGTGCGTCCGTCGGCGTTGATGCCGGTGGCCAGCAATTTGCCATGGCTTTTGGCGCCTTCAGGCAAGCTAGCGCGCGCGGAGCGCAAGATGACGACAGCGCCGCCTTCGGAGCGAACATATCCGTCGCCATTGGCGTCGAATGCCTGACAAAGTCCGGTCGGTGACAGCATGGTCGCGCGGGAGAAACCCACAAAAGCGAAGGGGCTGAGCAGCAGGCTGACGCCGCAAACGATTGCAGTGTCGATCTGGCCGCTCTCAATCGCCGTTGCGGCTTCATGGAGCGCCACGATCGAAGAAGAACAGGCGGTGTCGACCGTGAAGCTCGGGCCTCTCAGGTCGTAGATATAGGAAATCCTGTTGGAGACGATCGACAGGGTATTGCCCGTCATGAACTGCATGTCCGCCATGGCCGGGTCGACCAGAAAGCGGTGATGGTAGTCCAGGGAAGAAGCGCCGACATAGACACCGGTCGACGTTCCGGCAAGGTCACTCGGCCGGATATTGGCGTGTTCCAGCGCTTCCCACACCAGCTGGAGCAGCAGGCGCTGCTGCGGGTCCATCTGTACGGCTTCACGCGGTGAAATGCCGAAGAAGGCCGGATCGAAACCCCAGACACTGTCCAGCTGACCGGCTGCCCAAGTGTAGGTCTTTCCGGACGTGGACTGAAGAGGATGTCCGAATCGCGCCAGCGGCCAACGGTCAGGAGAAACCGATGTAACAGCGCAATCGCCGTTTTTCAAAAGCGTCCAGAATTCATCAGAATCATTGGCTCCGGGAAGCCGACTGGAATAACCTAAAATATCGATGTTGGAGGTAAGCGACGCCACAGAACAACCTGTTTTTATTGGTTAAGATCGATCAAGCTTTTGAGTTTTAACAGAATAATGGTCAGAGAATACTCATTTCTCAACGCTCCCTCAACGTCAGAACCACTTGTGTCCGGTCGATTCTGCAAAACGCCGACCGCAAGCTTACCCCATGCCCCGGCCCGATTCCACAGGCTGGAGTTATTCCAATCCGGGAACCATTAGCCTAAGCACCATTTTTGTGGAAGGCATTTAGCGCAAAAAGAGCATGCTTTCCGTTCAGCATACCTAATTTATATGGCAATCGAGGTAAAAATGAGGGGCGCCTCCTGCCTGACGGCCTCCCCGGCGCGCACCTAAAAAAATGCGGATCCCGGCTCCGTTCGGCCGGACAGGAACCGCAGCGCGCAGCCTCTATTGCCGAAAAATAGCGCGATGTGCAATCCGGCAGCCCCTCTGACCAAAGCGCCTCCCGTGTTCATATCGAACACGGGAGGCGCTGGATACGGTTTCTGTCGGGGCTTTGACCCATGTCATCGCAAAATGTCCGCGTCTTAACGGTGTTTCACGATTTCCGGGTTGGACAGGGGCCATATGTATGAATTGGCACCCTAGACATTGCTGTCCGGGAACGAGGCTTTGCGTTCGGTCATGAACGCCTGCAGCGCTTCGTCAATGCCGGGATCCAGCTCGGGGCCGGTATAGGCCGCGAGTTGCTCCTTCCAGCGGGCATTCGCACGCCGGGAGGCATCGAGTTCGCCGTCGGCAAGCCACTGTTCGTAGGAATTGTTGTCGGCGATGGCGGAGCGGTAGAAGGCACTTTCGAAGTTGCGCTGGGTATGCGCCGCGCCCAGGAAGTGACCTCCCGGCCCGACTTCCTGCAGCGCGTCCATGGCGAGGCTTTCGTCGGACAGGTCGATGCCTTTTGCCAGAACGTGCATCATGCCGAGCTGGTCCGTGTCCATGACGAATTTCTCGTAGGACGAACACAGGCCGCCCTCCAGCCAGCCTGCCGCATGGAGGGCGAAATTCACACCCGACTGTACGGTCGCGAGAATGGTCTGGGCGGAATCCTGTGCCGACTGAGCATCGGGCAGTTTTGAAGCGGTGAAGGAACCGCCGGACCGGAACGGCAGGTTCAGGCGCCGTGCGAGCTTGGCGGCACCGTTGAGGAGCAGCGAGCCTTCCGGGCTGCCGAAAGTCGGCGCGCCGGACTGCATGGAGATGGAACTGACGAACGCGCCGAAAACAACCGGAGCCCCCGGCCGGACGAGCTGCGTGAGTGCACAGCCTGCCATCGCCTCCGCAAGGACCTGCGAAAGCGTGCCCGACACGGTCACCGGGCTCATGGCGCCGGCCAGGATGAACGGCGAGACGATGCAGGCCTGGTTGTGGCGGGAATAGACCTTCAGCGCGCCGAGCATGGTCGCGTCGAACACCAGCGGGGAATTGGCGTTGATCAGCTGTATCATCACGCAGTTCTGGTCGACGAAGTCCTCGCCGAAGGTGATCTCGGCCATCCGGACGGAATCTTCCGCCCGCTCAGGCGCGGTCACGGATCCCATGAACGGCTTGTCCGAATATTTGATATGGGAGTAGACCATGTCGAAATGGCGCTTGTTCACCGGCAGATCCACCGGTTCGCACACGGTCCCGCCGGAATGGTGGAGCCATGGTGACATATATGCGAGCTTCACGAAGTTCCGGAAGTCCTCGATGGTGCCGTACCGGCGCCCCTGGTCCAGATCGGTAACGAAGGGCGGACCGTAAACCGGAGCGAAGACCAGATTGTTGCCACCGATCTCGACGTTCCGGGCCGGGTTGCGCGCATGCTGGGTGAACTGTCTCGGTGCCGTCTTGAGAATCTCGCGCAGCATCCCCTTGGGGAATCGGACGCGTTCGCCGTCAACTTCGGCTCCGGCAATCTTCCAGAGGTTGAGGACCTCCGGGTCCTCGCGGAATTCCAGACCGATTTCCGCGAGAATGCGGTCGGCATTGGCTTCGATCAGTTCCGCGCCTTCATCGCTGAGCACGTCGTAGACCGGAATGTTTCTGGAAATATAGGGAACGGCCTGGCCGCCCGGGCCGGCTTGCCGCCGTTCGCGGCGGGCGTTTCTTCCACGGCGGCCTGAGGTGGCGACGTCTGACATTCTGGGGCTCCCAAGATGGAATTTCGTGTATCGCAGTCTTCACCAGCTTATGCGGTGATCCGGGTTCAGATGCGTCTTAACCTACCCTAATTCCGTCATGGGCGTCCCGAAGCAAATCCCTGTTATCGCCGCGCGCTGTCATGGCCGTGGTACGCCTGCCTCCGTGAAACCCTCTTCGCGCCCTGGCGCCAATGACAAGCGGTGTGCGCCGTTCCCTGATCGGCAGGCGGGGGATTTCACCGGCAGCGGTAATTTGGTCCGGCGTGTCGTGGTGATAATGCACCATGACGCAATTGAGCTATTTTGCCGGGTGCGCTGCCGCGATACTGCCCTTCGAAACAGGGATGCCGATGCCACCCCACGGGGAGGTGGTGGTCGGACCGGGAGACCCGTCGCGGATGTTCAGGAGCGGCGGGGGCGTGAGGTCGGCGCTTGGCGCCAGGCCATTGAAAAGGAATGAAAAATGTCAGCATTTCCTGACAAGGCAAAAGTCGTCATCGTCGGCCTGGGCGGCATTGTCGGTGCTTCGGTGGCCCATCATCTCATCGAACGCGGCTGGGACGATATCGTCGGCATCGACAAGTCCGGCATTCCCACCGACATCGGTTCGACGGCGCATGCCTCCGACTTCTGCTACACGACCAGTCACGACTATCTCTCCGTCTGGACCACTCAGTATTCCATCGATTTCTTCGACAGGATGGGCCACTACGCCCGTGTCGGCGGCCTGGAAGTCGCGCGAACCGGCGACGATGCATGGATGGAGGAAATCAAGCGCAAGGTGACCTCCGGCAAGGCCTTCGGCACACGCGTCCATCTGGTCACTCCCGCCGAGATCAAGGAAAAGTTTCCGCTGATCGAGGAAGACATGGTCCAGGGCGGCATGTTCGACCCGGATGCCGGGCTCGTGATTCCGCGTTCCCAGACAGTCGCCGGCAAGCTGGTCGACGCGGGCGAGAAAAGCGGAAAGCTGAAGGTTTTCGCAAATACGCCAGCCAAATCGCTTCTCGTCGAAGACGGTCGCATCAAGGGGGTCGTCACCCATCGCGGCACGATCATGGCCGATCATGTCATCGTATGCGCCGGTCTCTGGGGGCGTCTGATTGCTGACATGGTCGGCGAGGACCTGCCCGTGATGCCGGTCGATCATCCGCTGACCTTCTTCGGCCCCTATAATGAATTCGAAGGCACCGGCAAGGAAATCGGCTTCCCCCTGCTGCGCGATCAGGGCAATTCCGCCTATATGCGCGACACCGGCGATCCGAAGACGACCGAAGGCGGCCAGATCGAGTGGGGCTATTACGAAACCACCGAGCCGCGCATGTGCCATCCGCGCGACCTTCAGGAAAAGGAACAGGCCCGTCTTTCTCCATCGCAGCGCGATCTGGAGATGGAGCAGGTTCTCGAGCCGCTCGAACGGGCCATGGAACTGACGCCGATCCTCGGTGAAATCGGCTATAATGAAGGCCATTCCTTCAATGGCCTGTTGCAGGTGTCCGCCGGCGGCGGCCCTTCCTGCGGCGAAAGCCAGAAGGTGCGCGGGCTGTGGTACTGCGTCGCCATCTGGGTCAAGGACGGCCCGGGCTACGGCAAGCTGATCGCCGACTGGATCACCGATGGCCGCACAGAAATCGACCACGCTTCCATCGACTATTCCCGCTTCTACCCGCACCAGCTCACCGAAGACTTCATCGCTGGCCGCTGCTATGAGGCCGCACAGAAGATCTATTTCCCGGCAATCCACCCGCGTGAGCCCTATGCCTCGGGCCGGAACGTCAAGCGCTCTCCCTTCCATGAGCGCGAAGTCGAGCTGGGCGGCTATTTCATGGAGCTGGGCGGCTGGGAGCGCGCCCACGGGTATCGCGCCAACGAGCATCTGCTCGAGAAATACGGCGACCGGGTGCCGGTGCGGGAAAACGAATGGGACAGTCGCCATTTCTGGCGCGTGTCCAACGCCGAACACCTGGCGCTGAGCGAGGATTGCGGCCTCATCAACCTGTCTCATTTCTACATGTTCGACGTCGAGGGGCCGGATCATGTCGAACTGCTCGAATGGCTGTGCGCGGCCAGGATCGGCGGTGATGCCAGTGTCGGCAAGGGCATCTATACCCATTTCCTCGATGACGAGGGTAATGTCCGTGCCGACCTGACCGTCTTCCGCATGGCCGACCGCTGCCGCATCGTCGACGGCGCCGACGCCGGGCCGCGCGATTATCGCTATGTGCAGCGCGTCGCGCAGGACAGGGGATTCGACGTCACCGTGACCGATGTCAGCGAAGAATTCACGACCATCGGCATCTGGGGACCGAACGCGCGTGAAAACCTCAAGAAGGTGGTCGCGGATCCGTCGGCGCTGGATCCGGAGAACTTCCCCTTTGCGGCCATCCGGCAGATCGAGATTGCCGGCAAGCCGGTCAGCGCCCTGCGGCTTTCCTATGTCGGAGAGCAGGGGTGGGAACTGCACATGAAATACGAGGACGGTCTTGCGGTCTGGGATGCCCTGCGCGCGATCGGCGTCATGGCCGTTGGTGTGGAGACCTATGCCAACTCACGCCGCCTGGAAAAGAGCCTGCGTCTGCAGAACGCCGATCTGTTGACACAATACAATCTCTATGAGGCGGATCTGGCCCGTCCGAAGGTCAAGGAAGCCGACTTCCGCGGCAAGGCCAAACATCTGGAATACAGGGCGCGCGCGCATCAGCCGGCCATGCTGTGTACCCTTGTGATGACGGAAAACACGGATTCGACCGGCGTCGCACGCTATCCGGTCGGTGCCATGCCGGTGATCGACCCGGAGACCGGCAAGACACTGGTCGACAGCCTCGGGCGCATTTCCTACACGACCTCGGTTGCCTACGGCCCGACGATCGGAAAAAACATCGCGCTTGCCTATCTGCCCCAGGACTATTGTCAGGTCGGCCGGAAGCTGACTGTGGAATATTTCTGCGAAACCTATCCGGTTGAAGTGGTCGCCGTCGGCTACAGGCCGCTCTACGATCCGGAGAACCTGAAGCCGAGAAGCTGACCGCGGCCCAGGGGAAAGCTTCGACTGCCGGCCGGAAGCCGCGTGCTGGCGATGGGGACGGGGACAGACGAAGACGTGTCCGGCCCCTTCGGACAGAATGGCAGGGCCCCGTGTGGACATCCGTACGGGGTCTGCCTATGCAGGGAAAAATGCCCGAGGCGGGCGACCAATGAAAAGCGAAAGACCAGAACCCATGTCCAAGCTGGAAGATCTTCTGGCCCGAAAAGGCGCCCTCCTTGCCGACGGAGCAACCGGGACGAACCTGTTTGAAATGGGGCTCGTGTCCGGGGACGCCCCGGAACTGTGGAACACGGACGAACCGGACAGGATCAGGGCGCTCCACCAGTCCTTCGTCGATGCCGGATCCGACATCATCCTGACCAACACGTTCGGCTGCAACCGTCACCGGCTGAAGCTGCACAATGCGCAGGGCCGGGTGAAGGAACTGAATGTCGCCGCCGTGAAACTTGCCCGCGAAGTCGCCAATACCGTCGACCGGGAGGTTTTGATCGGCGGCTCCATCGGTCCCACGGGTGAGCTCTTCCAGCCGCTCGGAGCACTCAGTTACGAGGAAGGCGTTGCCGCATTCCGGGAACAGATCGAGGCTCTTGCGGAAGGCGGCGTGGATATTCTCTGGGTCGAAACCATGTCAGCGGTCGAGGAGATGAAGGCCGCAGCGGAAGCCGCGCAGGGCGTCGGCCTGCCGCTGGTGATCACCGCCAGCTTCGACACGGCAGGCAAGACCATGATGGGCCTGTCCCCGAAAGGACTCGGTGACCTTCAGACACAATTCGCCTGCACGCCGGTGGCCATCGGGTCCAATTGCGGGGTCGGGGCATCCGATCTGCTGGCGGCGATCATGGACATCACCGAAGCCTATCCGGAGGCGATCGTGGTCGCCAAGGCCAATTGCGGCATTCCGCAGATCCGGGGCGAGGAAGTCGTCTATACCGGCACCCCCGACCTCATGGCCCGATATGCCCATATGGCCCTGGATGCGGGCGCACGGATCGTCGGCGGATGCTGCGGCACGTCGCCGGTCCATCTGGCGGCCATGCGCCGGGCGCTTGACACCCATCAGGCAGGTCAACGGCCGGCGCTGGAGCAGGTCCTCGCCGAAATCGGCCCGCTTGTGTCACCTCCCAACCGGGAAGCCGATGCGGCGCGTGCCGAAAGCGAAGCGAGCGGTTCAGGTCGCCGACGCGGCCGCCGCAGAGGCTGAGACTCAGCAGCTTCCAGGCGCCGCCTTGTCGTAGGCGGTGTTGGCTTCCTTCAAGGTCGCGGAGACGATGCCCATCGGCTGGTAGGGCGGATCTGTCTGCATGCCGAGATTGGTCATGTGGATCCTGTAGCAGCCGGTGAAGACCTTGCTGGAGCCGTCTGTCTTCCTGGCGGACAGCACCACGGGCACATTCCAGTAGATCTGTCCCGCACCCGGGTCGGCATCCGCGCTGCCGAGTTTCACCGATACAGTCTCGGTATCAGCATATCCCTTGGCCCATTTTCCGAAATCGGCTGGAGCCATATCCGGTTGGAAATAGCTGTAGGCCTGAACATAGAACTTGTTGTTGATCGCGTAGTAGTAGCTTTCGATCAGTTTTTCCGGCGTGGACCGGTCGTCCATATAGGACCAGTCATCGGCCAGTGTTCTGGCTGGTGCGAGAGAGAGCGCCGTGGTCAGAACCACGGCAACGGCAAGGAATTGGCGAAAACGCGGAAGCTGGATCATCCGACCCTCCTTGTTGAGAAACGATTGCGTTCGTAATTTCTGCAAGCATTGCTGCCAATTGGTTGTCACGACCTTACTGACATGGGCTGCAGCGTGAAAAAACGGATCCCTGTTGCATTTCTCCGGGTTTGACGTTTACGTAAGGCGAGCTGAAAAACAGCCTTTGACCTGAGGAGTTGTGGTGAAAATGCAGCCGGTTATGAATGCCCAGGAAGTCATGGACATGCTGGACAGGGAATTTCCGCAGATCCATGCCGGGGGGAGGGTCTATGCCATCGACAGCATTTCACCGGGGCAAACGGTGGTGCGGCTGAGCGCCAACGAATTGCATCTGCGGCCCGGCGGAACAATTTCCGGCCCCGCCATGATGGCGCTTGCCGATCTTGCCGCCTATGTGGTGATCCTTGCCCATATCGGACCGGTCGCACTGGCGGTCACCACCAGTTTGAACATCAATTTCCTGCGCAAGCCGGGGCAGGGTGATCTGCTGTGCACCTGCCGGCTGCTGAAGCTGGGAAAACGGCTCGCCGTCGTCGAATGCAGTCTGGCCGGGAAAGATGACGACGATCTGGTCGCGCATGCGACCGCCACCTACTCGGTGCCGCCGAGGTGAAACCCGGCGCATGCGGCCGCCCGGGTCCACGCGCATTGACCGCGCGTTTCCTGCGGAAACTCAGGCCCTTCGCCGGGACTCGTCCTGTTTGAACAGTCCTTCAAGCTCGTTTGAATATTCGACGACCTGACCGCGCCCCCCACGTTTTGCGGCATAGACGGCAAGGTCGGCGCGGTGCAGGGCGGTTTTCTGTGTATCTCCAGGCTGGGTCAGATAGGCGCCGATGCTGAGACTCGGCGTGTAGGTCTGATCCAGATAGTGGAGCGGCGTGTTTACCTTGTCCATGAGACGGCCGTAGAGACGCTCGAAATCCGCTCTGTCGATATTGCGGCAAAGCACGATGAACTCGTCTCCGCCGAACCGTCCGACGACGTCATCGGAGTTTCTGACGCTTTGCCGCAGGATGTCGGCGATGTGTTTGAGCAGAAGATCACCGCATGCGTGGCCGAAGCGGTCATTCACCTGCTTGAAGAAATCGACGTCCACGAACAGAACCCCGATGTTTTCGGGAGATTCCTGTTCTTCGAAAAGCTCATGCATCGTTTCCGACATGGAATTGCGGTTCAGGATTCCTGTCAGTTGATCGTATTTCGTCAATTCCAGCAGACGCATGTCGCGGTTGCGGAGCTGCTGCGTCCTGATCACGTAGGCAGCAGCGGGAATAGCCAGAATGATGGTGGTAGAGATGATCAGGATCCAGCTGATTTCCCGAAACGAGTCCTCAAGCGCGTCTTCAAGGACACTGACGTCAACATAGACCTCGAAGGCGCCGATGCGTTCACCGGACGGTAAAGTGGCCGGGAAAATGGCCTCCACGTATGTGTCCGGCCCGCCATGCTGATTGCCACCTTCATTGCGGTGGATTTCGAATGCCGGCTGCCCGGACCGATAGACCCTCTGCGCCACGCTTTCGCCGATCGCATCCGGACCGAGGTCGGGAGTGTTCGAGACAAAAGTGCTTTTGCCCTTTTCGTCGTAAAACTCGAGACGCAATATATCGACCATCGCGAAGGATTTTTTCAGGCGGCTGATCTCGGCTTCGGGGAGAGGCCCCTCCTTGAAAATCTTTTCGGCCTCCGGAATATTGCCGAAGAACTGGCTGGACCATTCGGTGGCTTTGGTTTCGGCATGCCGCAGGATCGACGACCTGACTTGCCGATCGAGAAGAAAATGCAGCGCCCCGGCCAGCGCAATAAACAGGATCGCACCCAGAAGGATTACGATCACCGAGGGAACACTCAGGCGATTTTTCAAAACGGACAGCTGCATTTACCGGACTTTCAAGCTTTTCCAGCCGAGGAGTACATGTTTCTCTTTAAGCTTGGGTAAAATACCGATGGGGAATTGAAACTTCCTGCGGCTGTGGAACCTGAGGCGGTGAGGGAAATAGCGAATAAGATGCGGTAACAGAATACCGTTTTTCTAAAATATTGATTTTGTTGAGAAAAATGATGCATGATGATAAAGAACCTTCTTGACGCTGCATTGGCCCCGGCGTATAAGCGCATCCGAACGAATTCAGGGTCCGTTCGCTGGCTCAGGCCGCGCGGACCTTTTCCTTAACTGACCAATACGGATCAATCTCATGAAGACCTTCTCTGCCAAAACGGCTGAGGTCGAGAAAAAGTGGATCTTGATTGACGCAGAAGGCATGGTTGTCGGTCGTCTGGCCGCTTTCATCGCCAACCATCTGCGTGGCAAGCATCTGCCGACCTACACGCCCCACATTGACACCGGTGACCATATCATCGTCATCAATGCCGACAAGGTGGTGCTGACCGGCCGCAAGTACGACAACAAGAAGTACTACTGGCACACCGGTCACCCGGGCGGCATCAAGGAGCGCACTGCGCGCGCCATCCTGGAAGGCCGTTTTCCCGAACGCGTTCTGGAAAAAGCTGTTCAGCGCATGATGCCGGGCGGTCCGCTGTCCAACAAGCAGCTGAAGAACCTCAAGGTTTACGCTGGTCCGAACCATCCGCATGAAGCTCAGACGCCAGAAATGGTCGACGTGAAGAGCCTCAACGTGAAAAACGACGGCAAGAGGGCTTAACAATGGCTGAGCTGCAATCCCTGGAAGAACTGGGCGGCGCGGTCGAAACCGCAGCCCCCGAAGCTCCGGTCCATGTCCAGAAGCTGGACAGCCTGGGCCGGGCCTATGCAACCGGCAAGCGGAAAGACGCCATCGCGCGCGTCTGGATCCGTCCCGGCACCGGCAAGATCATCGTCAACAAGAAGGACTTCACCGAGTATTTCGCTCGTCCGGTTCTTCAGATGATCCTTCAGCAGCCGCTGATGGTGGCCAACCGGTCCGGTCAGTACGACGTTATCGCGACCGTTACCGGTGGCGGTCTCTCCGGCCAGGCCGGCGCCGTACGTCACGGTCTGTCCAAGGCACTGACCTACTACGAGCCGGAGCTGCGTGGCGCTCTGAAGAAGAACGGCTTCCTGACCCGCGACTCCCGTGTCGTGGAACGTAAGAAGTTCGGCCGCGCCAAGGCCCGCAAGAGCTTCCAGTTCTCCAAGCGTTAATCGCCGGAAAACTGGTTTGGCAATTCGAAAGACCCGCCGGAGCGATCCGGCGGGTTTTTTGCGTCCGGAACGCGTACATCTTCGCGGGAAGAGGGACCGGCAGCGAGCGAACCCTGCGACGGCATGCGCGAATGCAATGGACCTTGCCGGTGCTCCAGTCCGCAAATTGGATTTCTGTGCTGCCGGGAGGCGAGCGATCAATGCTCTTTGATCGAACCGGGCTTCCGTCTTTCCCCGGCCACATAGGTTTCGACAATGGCGCGGTCGTCGCCGAGGGTCTGCAGGATGAAGAGTTCGTCGGAAAGCGAGTCGGCTGTTTCCATCCTCAGCGCCATCGGTGGCGTTGCCCTGGCATTCAGAACCACCAGATCAGCGTCCGTGCCGGCGTCCAGGGTGCCGATCCTGTCGGTCATGGAAAGGGCCGCGGCGTTGCCGAGCGTGACCCAGTAGAAGCTTGTCAGCGGGTGCATGCGCTGGCGCTGAAGTTGCAGGATCTTGTAGCCTTCGTCCAGGGTGCGCAGCATGGAATAGCTTGTCCCGCCACCGACATCCGTTGCGATCGCCGTCGGGATGCCTGCGCTTTCCATTGCTGCCTTGTCGAAGAGACCGCTGCCCAGGAAGAGGTTCGACGTTGGGCAGAAAACCGCAACCGATCCTGTCTCGCGCATCACCTGCATTTCGTGCCCCGTCATGTGGATGCAGTGACCGAGAAGCGATTTGGGGCCGAGCAGTCCGAAACTTTCATAAACGCCGAGATAATGCCCCGCATCCGGATAGAGCTCCCGGGTAAAGGCGATCTCGTTGTGGTTTTCGTTGATATGGGTCTGAAGGTGACAGTCGGGATGTTCCTTCAACAGTGTTCCGGCCGCCGCGAGTTGCTCCGGCGTGGAGGTAATGGCAAAGCGCGGCGTGATCACATAGTGCGCCCGGCCGCGACCGTGCCACCTTGCCAGCAGCGCCTTGCTGTCGTCGTAGGAGCTCTGGGCCGTATCGCAAAGCGCCTCGGGCGCGTTGCGGTCCATCATGGTCTTTCCACCCAGCATCAGCATGCCGCGCGCCTCCGCTTCCTCGAAATAGGCGTCGACGGAATTTGGATGGCTGGAGCAATAGGCAACGGCGGTAGTGGTGCCATGGGCCAGGAGCGCATCGTAGAATTCTCCGGCGATTCGCTTGCCATGTGCCTTGTTCTCGAATTTCAGCTCGGTCGGAAACGTATAGTCGTTCAGCCAGTCCAGCAGCTGGTCCGCCCAGGAGGCGATGATCTCGGCCTGCGGAAAGTGGATATGGGTGTCGATGAAACCCGGCAGAAGCAGATGCGGCCTGTGATCGGTGACTTCGGCAGTTTCGGGGGCTGCTGCCCTGACCTCGGCAAAAGAGCCTCTGGCGGCGATCCTGCCGTCCCTGACCAGCAGGGCGCCGTCTTCCTCGTACCAATAGGCGTCGACATCTTCCGGCCCCTGGGGAGCGGCGGAAAAACTCAGCAGCCTGCCGCGCAGGATCTTGATGTTCTGGTCTGCCACGAAACGAAATTCCTGATCCTGAGGACTGTAAAGCGCCGGTCCGGCACCTGTCACTATTACGTCTGCCGGGCGAAACGAACAATGGATCATCTTTGCCGAATTGGAAAAGCTGACCTGCCAATGCAATAGCTTGAGAATCGGGGCAGGCGCACCGTGTGCCTTGCTGCGGTCCGGCCCGAGGGGCGGACTGTCAGCGCGAGGCGCCGATGGAAACCTCGATGGTCACATGGGCGATGCCGTATTCGTCGTTGAGCCGGGCGCGCATCTTCTGAAGGACCGTTTCGGTCAGATCTGCGGAAGATACCACGGCATGCATGGTCGCGTTCACCTTGCCCTCGGCGAGGGACCACATGTGAATGTGATAGACGTCCGTGAGACCCGGAATGGCCGCGAGGAGATCGGCCTTCATGGCCTCTCGGTCGATCTCCGGCGGTGCTCCCTCCAGGAGGATATGCGACGACTGCCGCAGGATCGTGACGGCGGAGCGCAGGATGAGCAGCGCGACGAAAACCGACAGGATCGGGTCGATCGGATACCATCGGGTGAAAGAGATGACCACGGCGGCAACAATGGCGGCGACGGATCCCAGAAGATCCCCGAGGACATGCAGGATCGCGGATCGGATGTTGAGCGAGCCGTCGCCCCCACGTTGCAGGATCAGGAAGGCGCCGATGTTCACGGCAAGTCCGATCACGGCAATGACAAGCATTGGACCGGCCAGAACGGGTTCCGGACTGGCGAACCGTTCGGCCGCTTCGATACAGATCCAGGCGCTCACGACCAGCAGAAAAATGGCGTTGGAATAGGCGATCAGGACCGGAAGCCTGTCGCGGCCATAGGTCAGGCGCGCGTCGGCCGGCTTGTTTGCCTGCTGGAACGCCCACCAGGCCAGCCCGAGGGATGCCGCATCGGTAACCATGTGAACGGCGTCGGCCATCAGGGCCAGCGACCCCGCCAGCCAGCCGCCGACCAGTTCGGCGACCATGAAGCTTGCGATCAGCAATCCCGCCCAGGCCACCGCCCGGGCATTTTGATCGTTCACCTTGGGACTGTGATCGTGCCCATGTGCATGAGAATGCTCATGCACATGGCCGCTTTCGCCATCGTGAGGCTCGCCCATCAGACTCATCTTCCTGTCATTTGCCCGGAAATCGAACTGGAAGCCGAGTTTTGGCGAGTTGACAGGGCATTTCAATGACATCACCCCGAATAAGTGAGACCGGACTGCGCCGGTCCACCGTAAAAATGCCGGTCCATATGGAAGGACGGGCAGGGCAAAGCTGCCCAATCGCCGAACGGCGCGGTGGGACGGTCCATCGGATGGGGGCAATCACCGTTCTTTGGTGTTCCGCTGCAGAGCCGTTTCGCGATATGGTTCGCATCAAGCAGCTTCAGGGAACATCGCAATGTCATCAGATTTGCCGCGTCCAACCGATAACGCCTTTCTGGGCTCGTCCGTGAAGGGCGGTTCGCATGAGCCGACCTATGCCGGCGCCTTGTCCTTCATGCGCCGTCGCTACAGCCGCGACCTTGACGGGGTGGATCTGGCAGTCTGGGGCATTCCTTTTGATGCGTCGGTCTCGAACCGGCCGGGCGCGAGATTCGGTCCGCAGGGTGTCCGGCGTGCCTCCGCGATTTTCGATGGCGATCCACAGTATCCGTTCAACATGGATCCGTTCGAGGAGCTCGCCTGCGTGGACTACGGCGACTGCGTTTTCGATTATGGACGCAATGGCGATATTCCGGGCCATATCCAGGCCCAGGCTGCCGCAATCCTGGCCACCGACACGCACCTGTTTTCCATCGGCGGCGACCATTTCGTCACCTATCCACTGCTGAAGGCCCATGTCGCCAGACACGGCCCGCTTGCGCTCGTGCAGTTCGATGCTCATCAGGACACCTGGCCGGACCAGGGCGACCGGATCGATCACGGCACCTTCACCGGACGCGCGGTGCGCGAAGGGCTCATCGATCCGCAAAGGTCCATTCAGATCGGCATTCGCACGCATGCCCCGGAGACCTGCGGCCTGGATATTGTTTACGGCCACGAGATGGATGATCTGGGTATCGCGGGGACCGTCGAGCGGATCATCAGCCGGGTGGGGCCGGGACCGGCCTATATGACCTTCGACATAGACTGCCTGGATCCCGCCTTTGCGCCGGGAACGGGCACGCCGGTGGCCGGGGGGCTGTCCTCCCGCGAAGCGCTTTCCGTTCTTAGGGGACTGGGGGCGATCGATTTTGTCGGCGGGGATGTCGTCGAGGTGGCGCCCGCATATGATCACGCCGACATTACTTCCATTGCCGGCGCGAGCGTTGCCCTGACCTATATCGGTCTTCTGGCGGAAAAACGGGTGAAACGGGCCTGAGGCCGTATCCCGGACTTCTCACGGAAAATGAAATGTCCGGCGGGGCGGTTGCGAATGCCCTTGCTCCGGCATCAGACGCTTTTCTTGCGCTCCGGGGCGGTGCGTCGGTTGTCGTTTACCGCCATAAGGGTCCAGGACCGATAGAGCGGGTCGCTGTCCTTCATCGTGCGGTAGAGCTGGACAAGTTTCTGAAAGCCGGTGATCTGGGCGCAATAGGCGACCAGAAGTCCCGTCGCCGTCAATATCGGTGAGGCGGTCAGGCCTCCGAGGCCGGCAACAAGCGCCCCGGTCCAGAAGACCAGATACAGTGTTGTCAGACGACGGTTCAGACCTTGCGGTACGGGTACGAGCAGTCTGTTCAGCCAGATCCTCTCGCCGAAACCGACAAGTCTTGCCCAGCCGTTCCGACGCGGTGAAACCATGGATGGTTTCGGGATCAGCAGCAGCGCAAGCGCACTTGCGATTGCCAGCAGCACCGCGCCTGTGTGGCCAAGCCAGAGGTGGCTCCACAGCGCAGCCGTGAGCAGCACCGGCGCGGCGAGTTTCACGTAAGGGGAGACAAAGCGTGGCGACTTTCCCGTGCCACCGGTCCGACGCAAAAGACGCGTGTTGCTCCCGAAGGCATTGAGCTGCCCGGGACCGGTTCTTGGGAGGATTTGACGCTGAGACGGTTGCATGTTCAGGAATTGGCTCACGGACAGGAAATTATATTAGCCGGGTGTCCGGGCATATTGCAAACGACTTCGTAAGGTCTTCGCGATTTGAAGACGTTCCTTCCCCAGGGGCAAAAGGTTTTGGGGAGAAATTCCAGTAAGTCGTATCTTGTGGTTTCCGGTTCAAATAAAATCGGGATGGCAGGCCGGGTTTCTTGCAGGAAAACCATTAATCATGAACGTATTCACGAGTATCCGAATAATTGTTTTCATGGTTTTTTAGCTTGAAATTGGTAAATATATGCGACTTTCGGAGGCCGCCGGATCTACTGGATAGGGCAGATAGATGGTTTTAAACTGGAGTCAGCAACTGGCGGATCTCATCGGGCCGGAAGATGAAGCGTCTCTGGCTTCGGAACTCACCCGTCTGAATGACATTCCCCACCTGCGCAGGGGCGATGAACTCTATCTGACCGGGGAATGGTTGCAGTCGCTTGTAGACCAGGTTCCCGACTACATTTTTGTCAAGGATCGCAAGTCCAGATTCGTGATGGCCAACCGCCAGGTGGCGTTCGACATCGGCTTCACCGAGTTCTCGGAATTGCTCGGCAAGACCGATATGGAACTTCACACGCACGACGTCGGTTCCAGCTTCATGGAAATCGAAGAAACCGTGATGGCGACCAAGGTCCCCCAGATCGATCAAGAAGAATTCCTGATTTTGCCGACCGGGTGCAAAAAGTGGTTCTCCTCCTCGAAATTTCCCGTCACCTCCACCAAGGGCGAAGTCGTCGGGATCATCGGCATCTGCCGGGATATTACCGAGCGCAAGAAGGCGGAAATACTCCAGCAGGGGCAGAACCGGATCCTGCAGGAGATTGCCGGCGGCAAGCCGCTTTTCGACGTTCTGGAAACCCTTGTTCTCACCATTGAGGACCAGCTGGACGGCGTGGTCGGATCGGTCTTGCTGGTGGATGAAAGCGGCAAATTGCTTTTGCGCGGCGCGGCGCCAAATCTGCCCCGGGCCTATGTGGAGCGAACCAACAGATTGCCGGTCGGTCCCGCGATGGGATCCTGCGGCACGGCTGTCCATACCCGTCAAAGCGTCTTCGTGGACGACATTTGCACGCATGAATTCTGGAAAGACCACCAGAACATCATCGGCGACCTGGATATGCGCTCATGCTGGTCTGTGCCGTTCTTCAGCAAGGATTCACGGGTCCTTGGAACATTCGGTCTCTATTCCAGGGAAGCTCGTCTGCCGAGCAAACACGAAGAGAAATTGGCAACGGAAGCTGCCCGTCTCGCTTCCATAGCGGTCGAGCGCGATCACGCGGAACGCAAGATCCGCTATCTCGCTCACCACGATGTCCTGACCGGATTGCCAAACAGGCAGGAATTCAAGCACCAGCTTGAAAAAAAGGTTGAGACCAGCAGGACGTCGGGCAATCCGCTGGCGGTGGTGTTTGTGGATGTCGACAACTTCAAATTCGTCAACGACAGTTTCGGCCACACGATCGGGGACCAGGTTCTGGCGATTATTGCCGACCGGATTAAATCGGTTCTCTCCGAGAGCCATGAGGCCATCCGGTTCGGTGGGGACGAGTTCGTTCTGATCGCCGAGGGAAATGCGGCCCACCATTCGGAACTTCACGAGCTGATGACGGTTCTGCGCGAGGACATCACCAAGACCATTCATATCGGTGATCTGTCTTTCCATGTGACCTGCAGCATCGGGGCGGCCTCCTATCCTCAGGATGCGCAAGACGCGGCGGAGCTTCTGAAAAACGCTGACAAGGCGATGTTCGAAGCGAAATCCTCCGGCCGGGACGGGTTCAAGATATACGAAGAGACCCGGCCGCAGAAATCGCTCAACAAGCTGACCTTGCTGGAGGAAATGCGCACAGGCATCGAAAACGGCGAATTCCTTCTCGAATACCAGCCGCAGTACAACCTTGTTTGCGGCCGGATTGTCGGTGCCGAGGCTCTGGTCCGCTGGCAGCATCCCGTCCTTGGCCGCATGATGCCCGGTGAGTTCATAACGCTTGCGGAAGAAAGCGGTCTGATCGCGCCCCTGGGGCGCTGGGTCCTGAACGAAGCCTGCCGCCAGAACAGGGCATGGCAGGAGGCCGGCCTGACACCGATAACAATGGGTGTGAATGTGTCAGTCCGGCAATTTCGCGATGCGGGACTGATCTCCGACGTGACGGCGGCCTTGAAGGAGACCGGGCTTGAGGCCGGGTATCTTGAACTGGAAGTTACGGAAAGTCTGCTGATGCAGAACGCCGATCAGGCCGTCGAGATCATGGAGAGATTCCGCCAGATCGGCCTGAAGCTCGCGATCGACGATTTCGGCACCGGCTATTCCAGCCTCGCGGCGCTCAAGAACTTTCCGCTGACCCGTTTGAAGATCGACCACAGCTTCATCCGCGACCTCGATTTCGATGAAAGGGACCGCTGCATAGCACGAGCAATCATTTCCCTTGGCCGGGAGCTCGGGTTGGATGTGGTCGCGGAAGGGGTCGAGACCGCCAAACAGCAGGCGTTTCTGGCAAGCTGCCGTTGTGAAACCGTGCAGGGTTTCCATTTCGGGCGGCCGATGAACGCGGATAGGTTCGGCAAACTCCTGGCAATGACCCTGACACCTCTGGATGCCCATTTCGGGTCGGTCGAAAGACGCGCCTGAAGTCGCCGTTTCCCCAGCCCAACCCGCACGGGCGGTGGTCTGTTGCAGGTGAGGGGGACGCGCCGGCACCGCGAAGCCGGACAGCTCCCGGGCGTCCACTCGCGTTCCGCCGGAAGATCGAAGATCCGGTTACCCGGATCAGGCCTTTTTCATCACATATGATCCTGGCGCATCTTCCAGGAGCTTTACCCGATAGGCACCCGGTTTGCGGGCCTTTGCCTTGGTGGAGTCCTGCGCGCGGATCCATTCGTCCCAGTACGGCCACCAGGAGCCCGGATGCTCTTCGGCGTTGTTGAGCCAGTTTTCCAGCGTCCCCTTGGGGTCTCCACCCGTCCAGTACTGGTACTTGTTCTTTGCCGGTGGATTGACGACACCGGCGATATGGCCGGAGCCGGCCAGCACATATTCCACCGGTCCGCCGAAACAGCCGGAGCCGAGGAAAACGGATTTCGGCGGTGCTATGTGGTCTTCGCGCGTTGCCAGGTTGAATATCGGAATCGTCACCTTGGACAGGTCGAGCCTCTCGCCGGCGATTTCCATTTCCCCCTTGGACAACTTGTTTTCGAGATAACAATTGCGCAGATAGAAGGAATGGTTCGCCGCCGGCATCCGGGTGGAATCGGAATTCCAGTACAGCAGGTCGAAGGGGAAGGGTTCCTTGCCCTTCAGGTAGTTGTTGACCACATAGGACCAGATCAGGTCGTTGGAACGCAGCATGTTGAAGGCGGAGGACATCTTAGATCCGTCAAGGTAACCGCATTCCGCCATGCGCTTTTCCACGAGGGAAATCTGTTCCTCGTCGACAAAGACCTTGAGGTCGCCGGCGAAGGTGAAGTCTACCTGCGTGGTGAAGAAGGTTGCGGTCTTGATCCGCTCGTCGCCTTTGCGCGCCATATAGGCCAGCGTCACGGCCAGCAGTGTTCCGCCGACGCAATAGCCGATGGTGTTGACTTCTTCCTGTCGGGTTGCCCGCTTTATCACGTCGAGGGTATTGAGAATGCCCTCCTTCATGTAGTGCTCGAAACTCTTCTGCGCCTGCTGTTCGTCCGGGTTGACCCAGGAAATCACGAAGACGGTGTGTCCCTGGTCGACAGCCCATTTGATGAAGGATTTTTCCGGGTTGAGATCGAGAATGTAGAACTTGTTGATCCAGGGTGGCACGATCAGGAGGGGCCGCTTGAGCACCTCTTCGGTGGCGGGCGAATACTGGATCACCTGGCAGACGTCGTTCTGGGAAATCACCTTGCCCGGTGTGGTGGCCAGGTTCTCGCCAAACTTGAACTTCGAGGGATCGGTCTGGCGGATCTTGAGTTCGCCCTTGCCGGATTTCAGGTCCTCGACCAGATGCTGCATGCCCTTGACCAGATTCTCGCCATTGCTCTCAAGGGTCAGACGCAGCAGTTCCGGGTTGGTGAGAACGAAGTTCGACGGCGAGACCGCATTGGCGATCTGGGTGACATAGAATTCCGCCTTGTGGCGGGTGTGTTCGTCCAGCCCCTGGGCCTCGTGGACCATGTCCTCGGCCCATTTGCTGGTGATGAGATAGAGCTGCTTGATGAAGTCGAAGAACTGGTTGTTCTCCCAGTCGGGATCCGCGAACCTTTTGTCCTTCGGCGGCGTCTGCACCGCAGGTTCCACCGTTTCGCCCATCATGCGCTTCAGGGAGGAATTCCACAGGTCTATATAGCCGCCCCAAAGCCGCGACTGGGCTTCGATCGTCCGTTGCGGATCGGAGATCCAGTATTCCCCCACCTGTGCGAGGGTTTTGATGATCCCGGTCAGTTCATCGGTCGATTCATGGGAGATCTTGCCCTGTTCGCGGGGCTCGATGTATGCAGCCATCGCCTTGCCTGCCTGCTCCAGCGTTTTTGCCAGATTCTGGGCGAAGGCTTCCGGATTGTTGATGATGTATTGCAACACGGGATGCTGGCGGTCATCAGCCATAAGCTGGGAATTCCTCCGGTTTTCCTGCCCCGTCCGGCCCTGGTGCGGCCAGAGAGCCCTATTCGTTCAAATGCGTTATCTTGTTATATTTCCGCTGATATATTGAACTATCAGGTATTTATGACACAAGGTTCTGTTGGCGTCGATTGGATTCCATGGCCGTCGGCGCCTCGGGTTATCGAAGGCCTGTGACAATCGCGTGGGTGTGAACGGTGTGGAGGAGAGGCGTTTGTCGATATTGTTGAAGGTTTTGGTCTTGATCTGCGGTCTGCCGCTGCTTCTTGCGCCTGCAGGTTGCGCGGTCGGACCCGGCACGCCGTTGATTGATGCACTGAAGACCGGCCCGGGGAAAGGAAGCACGAGCGTTTCCCGGCCGAAAGGCTACGGCCCGACGGTTTATGCCGGTGAATCGTCCGGGCTGATCAACCCGACGGAACGAAAGGCAACCGAGGAATATCTGGAAAGTCTCGCCGGGCAATAGATCCTCCGTTCCGCTTCCTTCACGAAGCCGGGTGCGCGTTTTGTGCATGCAACGATTTCGCCGGATCGCATGGATGGTTCTGATTGGCCTGACCCTTGGGAAAGTATGCGTTGCGTTCTTGCGCCGACACATCGATTTTTACCGCCTGCCCTAAAGGACACTGATATTTTTGGCATGAGCGAAAGTATTTTTTTACAACTTCTGGGCAAGTATCCGGTAGTGGCAGGACGGATTTTTGATGAATTTTGATACCCCTACCTTGTTTGCCAGCGTGATGGTCGCAAAATTGGCCGGCAGCGCGGTCCTGATGCTGTTTTTTCTTTTCTGGAAAGCGCGGTGCCCGGCCTGTGCGCGTAGTCTTGTAATCTGGTCTTGCGGCATGTTTCTTGCCGGAAGCGGGGCGTTCCTGATTGCCATGCGCGGCGTCATTCCGGATGGCGTCAGTATTCTGGTGGCCAATACGCTGGTCATTCTGGGAGTCGGGCTGGGGCGTAGCGGCTTCCTGGTTTTCCTTGGAAACCGGCCCGTCATCTGGCTGAATTTCGCCGTCGCCGGCCTATGGGTAGCCCTTTGCATCTATCCGCCGTTTTTCGGCAGCTTCCAGGCGCGCGTCAACTTCATCCAGAGCTACCTGATCCTGACCTGCCTCTCCATAGTCTGGGTGGCCTTTCGGCAGAACAGGGAGAAGCTCCACACGGTCCGGCTGCTTGGCGTGACCACATTGATCGAATGTACCGGATATGTGTGGTTCACAGTGAACCAGAACGTGATGCTCTATCCGGATTTCCCGACCGCATTCCGGGAGAACTTCATGACGGTGTATCTCGTCACGATCCTGCTGGCCATCGTCATGACCATCCTGCTGCCGGCCTGCATGATCGTCGAACGCTCGCTGAACGGTTTCAGGGAGCAGGCCAATCAGGATGTACTGACAGGGCTTGCCAACCGGCGCGCCTTTCTGAACAGCGCGCAAGGCTGGATGTCCGAGCACGCCACCGGCAGCCAGGCTTTCAGTGTGATCATGCTGGATCTGGACAAGTTCAAGTCCGTCAACGACAGGTTCGGCCATGCCATGGGCGACGCGGTGCTTCAGCTGTTCGGCCGCGTGCTCAAGGATACTCTCGGTGTCACCGCCGTTTCCGGACGGCTCGGGGGCGAGGAATTTGCAGTGTTCCTGCCGGATTGCGACAGGGAAACGGCGCTGCTCACCGCGCAGCGGATCTGCCGGCGGTTCAAGGTGGAATGCCGGGAGGCCTCGGATGGGAAGCTCGCCGTCACCGCAAGTGCCGGAGTGGTGTCCGCCAACGGCAAGGTGAATCTCGATCGTGCGCTGGAAGCAGCGGACAAGGGGCTCTACAAGGCCAAACGCCAGGGAAAGGCGCAGATCGTCACACTCGATTTTACGCCGGATGGCGGCGCGCAGAATTCCAGGGTCGGCGAAGGATTTTCTTCCCCGCGCAGAAAAGCCGCCTGAGCGGTGCCGTCGCGCCGCGTACGGGTGCGGATTTAGCGGTCTCCGCCCCGTGCCGGTTGATCCGGTTTCCAGAATATGCACGCGTGACATAAAGACGGGTGCGTATTGTTTTTGAGGCTGCTAAAAGATCCCCGCCGCGCCGTCGCTGCCCCTGAAGTGCCGCGCGGTCCCTATCGTCAACACGCAAGGATCCGCGCCATGGAGGAATTCCACAAGATCAAACGGCTTCCGCCGTATGTCTTCGAACAGGTCAACCGTCTGAAGGCGAAGGCGCGCGCTGCGGGAGCGGACATCATTGATCTGGGCATGGGCAATCCGGATCTGCCGACCCCCAGACATATCGTCGACAAGCTGACCGAGGTAGTCCAGGATCCGCGCACGCACCGCTATTCCGCTTCCAAGGGTATTCACGGGCTGCGCAAGGCGCAGGCTGCCTATTACGGTCGCCGGTTCGGCGTGAAGCTCGACCCGGAAAGCCAGGTGATCGCGACGCTGGGCTCCAAGGAAGGCTTCGCCAACATGGCCCAGGCGATCTCCGCGCCCGGTGACGTGATCCTGAGTCCGAATCCGAGCTATCCGATCCACACCTTCGGTTTTCTCATGGCCGGCGCGTCTATCCGCAATGTGCCCGCAGAACCGGGGACGGCCTTTTTCGATGCGCTGGAACGGGCGGTCATTCATTCCGTACCCAAGCCGATCGCGCTCATATTGTGCTATCCGTCCAATCCGACCGCCTACTGCGCCGATCTCGACTTTTACAAGGATGTTGTCGCCTTCGCGCGCAAGCACGACATCTTCATCCTCTCCGATCTGGCCTATTCGGAGATCTATTTCGGCGACACGCCGCCGCCATCCGTGCTGCAGGTGCCCGGGGCGATGGATATCGCGGTCGAATTCACCTCATTGTCCAAGACCTTTTCCATGCCCGGTTGGCGCATGGGGTTTGCCGTGGGCAACGAGCGCCTGATCTCCGCGCTGTCACGGGTCAAGTCCTATCTCGATTACGGGGCCTTCACCCCCATTCAGGTCGCTGCCACGGCAGCGCTGAACGGTCCCGACGACTGCATCCGGGAGACACGCGAAGTCTACAAACGCCGCCGCGATGTCGTCGTCGACAGTTTCGGCCGGGCGGGCTGGGATATTCCGGCGCCCGAAGCCAGCATGTTCTGCTGGGCACCGATCCCCGAAAAGTTCCGTTCCCTGGGAAGTCTCGAATATTCCAAACTGCTGCTGGAGAGAGCCGAGGTCGCCGTCGCGCCGGGCATCGGTTTCGGGGAACACGGCGATGAGTACGTGCGAATCGGACTGGTGGAAAACGAGCAGCGGCTGCGTCAGGCAGCAAGAAATATCCGCCGCTTCCTTGAAACCGCAGAGCAAAAGCTGCACAACGTCATCCCGCTCGGGACCTCAGGCTGAATAGAACTGGAATCATTCCCATATGGCAGAAGCATTGAAAGTGGGTGTCGCCGGCCTTGGCACCGTGGGCATGTCCGTTGTGCAGCTACTCGCGAAACACTCGGGTCAGATCGCCCGCAAATCCGGGCGCGTCGTCACCGTGACGGCGGTCAGCGCCCGTGACCGCAGCAAGGACCGCGGTTTTGATGTCTCGGCAATGGAGTGGTTTTCCGATCCGGTCGAGATGGCCGAGAAGGCGCAGATCGATATTTTTGTCGAACTCGTCGGCGGCGACAGCGGACCGGCGGAGGACAGTGTCCGCGCGGCGCTCAGGCGCGGCATTCATGTGGTCACCGCCAACAAGGCCCTGCTTGCCCGGCACGGTGTCGATCTTGCGCTTCTTGCCGAGAACAACGGGGCCTGCCTGAACTACGAGGCTGCCGTGGCCGGAGGCATCCCGATCGTCAAGACGTTGCGGGAATCCATGTCCGGCAACGACATCAGCCGCGTCTACGGCATCTTGAACGGCACCTGCAACTATATCCTGTCCCGTATGGAGGCCGAGGGCATCGGCTTCGACGCTTGCCTTGCCGAGGCACAGCGTCTGGGATACGCCGAAGCCGATCCGACCTTCGATATCGAGGGCAATGACACGGCGCACAAGCTTGCGATCCTCACGAGCCTCGCATTCGGTACCAGGATCGCCGATGACGACATCTATGTGGAGGGGATCACCTCCATTTCGACCGCCGATATCCAGGCCGCGGACGAACTCGGGTTCCGGATCAAGCTTCTGGGAATCGCCCAGCGGACGGAGACCGGCATAGAACAGCGCGTTCATCCCACAATGGTGCCGAAAACCTCGGCGATCGCCCGCATTGACGGTGTGCTGAACGCGGTTGCCGTCGATGGGGACTATGTCGGAGAGATCGTTCTCGTCGGGCCGGGCGCTGGTGGCAATGCGACGGCGTCGTCCGTCGTCGCCGACATCGCGGATATCGCCAGGGGCGATGAAACCCCCGTCCTGGGCATGCCGGCGGTCGATCTGAAGGACTACCAGCGGGCACGGATGCGCATGCATGAGGGCGGCTACTATATCCGCCTGTCCGTCTATGACCGTCCGGGAGCCTTTGCCGAGATTGCCCGCTGCATGGGCGATGCCGGCATTTCGCTCGAGTCGATCGTCCAGAAGCGCCATTCGACTGACGGGACACCGGCGAAATTTGACGCGCAGGTGCCTCAGCCTGTCATCCTGATCACGTATGAAACGACCGAAGTCGCGATCCGGGAGGCGCTCGAAACCATCCTTTCGAAAGGCGTGGTTTCCGAAGAGCCGAAGATGATCCGCATCGAGAAATTGAATTGAATTCTTGAACTTGAGTGTGCCGCGCGGGGATCCTGCGGGGAGAGACTGGAGAAGTTGATGTCCGATACCGAAAAACAGCCGGCAAGCGGCCTGGACCGAATTCTGACGCTTGAATTGGCCCGTGTCAGCGAAAGAGCGGCTGTCTCGGCAGCCCGGCTGCGTGGTCGCGGCGACGAAATGGCCGCTGATCAGGCCGCTGTGGACGCAATGCGGCGCGAGCTGAACAGGTTGCCGATCGACGGTACTGTGGTGATCGGCGAAGGGGAGCGCGACGAAGCGCCCATGCTCTATATCGGCGAAAACGTCGGCACCAAAAACGGCCCCAAGGTGGACATCGCCCTCGATCCGCTTGAAGGCACGACGATCTGCGCCAAGAATCTTCCGAACTCCCTGGCCGTCATCGCCCTGGCGCCGGAAGGCGACCTGCTGAACGCGCCGGACAGCTATATGGACAAGATCGCGATCGGCCCGGGATATCCGGACGGCGTCATCGATCTGGATGCGCCCATTGCCGAGAACATTGCTGCCGTCGCCAGGGAAAAGGGTGTCAAGATCAACGAGGTCACCGCCTGCGTTCTGGACCGGCCGCGCCATGCCCGGCTGATCGAGGATATACGGGCAACCGGCGCGTCGATCCGCCTGATCGGCGACGGCGATGTTGCCGGCGTGATCCACACGACCGATCCGGATGAAACCGGAATCGATCTTTATGTCGGCATCGGCGGGGCGCCCGAAGGCGTGCTGGCCGCGGCCGCCCTGCGCTGCATCGGCGGCCAGATGCAGTCGCGTCTGGTGATCACCCGCGACGAGCAGGTGGAGCGGGCGCACCGGATGGGCATTGAGGACATCAAGAAGAAATACACCCTGGAAGAAATGGCCGGGCCGGATGTCCTGTTCGCGGCCACCGGCGTGACCGACGGAAACTTTCTGCAGGGGGTTCGCTTCGGACGCCACAACATAACGACCCATACCGTTGTCATGAGGTCGTCTACCGGCACGGTCCGCTATATCAAGGCCCAGCATACGGATCTGGAAAAATTCCATATGGACTGAGGGCAGTTCCCGGGGGGATCGGGTACTGACCATGTTTCGGTGGCCTCAACCGGAAACGGATCGGGAGCTGCGGGTGCAGGACGATCCTGAAGCCGTGAGCATCGGGACCCGGACGAGGGGACCGAGGCTCCGTTGAAATTTAGGCAGTGAATGATCGGGAATTCAGGAGAAGAGGAGAGGCGGCTCGTGCTGGGAGTCGCCCGTTCGGCAAACGACAATGCCTGGCGCGAACGCCTCAACGCGGCGCAGGCGCGCACGGCAACAGCCATTGCCCAGACGCACGGATTGCCGGATGTTCTCTCCCGGGTAATGGCAGCCCGCAGCGTGCTGCCCGATGAGGCGTCCGAATTTCTCGAGCCCACGATCAAGTCCCTGATGCCGGACCCGTCGACGCTGGTGGATATGGATGCCGCCGTGGCCCGTATCGCCGACGCCGTTCAGGCGGAAAAGAAAATTGCCATTTTCGGCGACTACGATGTCGACGGGGCCACATCCTCGGCAATCTTCGCGAAATATCTTCAGGGTCTGGGGCTTGATCCCGTCATTCACATTCCCGACCGGATCATCGAAGGGTACGGCCCCAATGGTCCGGCGATCGAACAATTGCGGCAGGATGGCGCGCAGTTGCTGGTGACGCTGGACTGCGGCAGCACGTCCTTTGAAGCCTTCGAGACGGCGCGCAAGCTTGATCTTGACGTCGTGGTGATCGATCACCACCAGGTCGGCGAGACCCTTCCCGACGTCAGGGCGCTGGTCAATCCCAACCGGCAGGACGACCTTTCGGGGCAGGGGCATCTGGCGGCTGTCGGCGTGACCTTTCTCTTCCTCGTCGGACTGAACCGGGAACTGCGGCGCCGGGGCGCCTTTCAAGGCAGGCCTGCGCCCGATCTGATGGCGCTTCTGGATCTTGTCGCCCTCGGCACGGTCTGTGATGTTGTGCCCCTGCAGGGATTGAACCGGGCCTATGTCACCCGCGGCCTGGCAGTCATGCATCAAAGGCAGAATTACGGACTGACGGCCCTGTCGGATGCCGCCCGTGTGAGCGGCAAGCCCGCCAGCTATCACCTCGGCTTTCTGCTTGGCCCGCGGATCAATGCCGGCGGACGGATCGGGGATGCCGCGCTTGGGGCCAGACTGCTCACGACGCAGGATCCGCACGAGGCGCGGGCAATTGCCGAACGTCTCGATCTGCTCAATTCCGAGCGCCAGGCGATGGAAGCGGTGATGCTGGAACAGGCGGGCGCGGAAGCGGCGATGGCCATCGAGGCGCGCGATCCCTTGGTTCTGCTGACCGGGTCCGATGGCTGGCATCCGGGCATCGTCGGCCTCATAGCCTCCCGGCTGAAAGACGCTCACCGACGGCCGGCCTTTGCCATAGCCTATGACGAGAGCGGCAAGGGAACAGGCTCGGGTCGATCGATCGCGGGTGTGGATCTCGGCAAGGCTGTCCGCAAGGCGGTTGACGAGGGACTTCTGGAAAAAGGCGGCGGCCATGCGATGGCGGCCGGCCTGACCGTGCGCCGGGACAAGGTGGCGGAGCTGGAAGCCTTTTTCAATGACACCCTGGGTGCCGACGTGGAAGCGGCCTCCGCGCACCGGGAGCTCAAGGTCGATGCGGCGCTGACTGCGACCGGCGCAACGCTCGACCTGCTGGAACTCCTTGAAAAGGCCGGCCCTTATGGCGCCGGCCATCCGGATCCGGTTTTCGCATTCCCCTCGCATCGGGTTTCGTTTGCCGATGTGGTCGGCAAGGGCCATGTGCGGGCGACCCTGGCGGCCGGCGACGGCAGCACGCTCAAGGGCATCTGTTTCAAGGCCGAGGACAAGCCGCACGGACAGATGCTGCTGCGCGAGAGGGGCCGTTCCCTGCATGTAGCCGGAACGCTGTCGATCGATACATGGCAGGGAACCCCCAAGGTTCAATTGCGCATTCTTGATGTGGCGGACCCGCAGAAGGTGCGCGTCTAAGCCCTGACCGCGCTGCCGTGGTGCCTGAAGCCGTTTACGAAAAGCTAACGCCCTTCACCTACCGTGAATGCTCACGAAGGAATCGCGAGGGGCAATCATGCGCGCTCAGAATGAGCTTTCGCCGTATTTTGCGGAAATTGACCGGCGCACGGATCGCGCTCTGGCGGGCATCCGGGAGGTTCGCCGGTCGGCAAAACTGCAGGCCCTGCCGCCAGAACCGAAAGCCGTCATGGTCGGTACCGGATTCCTGATCGTTCTCGCGGCATTTGTCGGCCTGTTTCTCATCTGATCCGGCCGGCTGTCGTTTCAGCCTTGATCTTCCCCGTTCAACTCATCTATCTCTGGCGCTTCCCGGAGCCCTCTTCGCGTTCGGTTGAACGTTGCCGGGAGGCTCCGATTTCCCGAAGCCCATCCGTCTGTGCTCCTTCCTGCTCATGGGAGGGCGGGCAGGTCCGGAGTGATGTCGCGTGGCGCCATGTCAGACTATTCAGTTGCTTTGTGGTCCTTCAATCTCGGCTGCGCACCGGAGTCGGTTGCCGGTCTGGCCGAGAGGATCGAGGAAGGCGTCAGGCGTGCCGCCGATGGTGGAGCCAGGCTGCTGATGCTGCCGGAATATCTGGTTGAATGCTGCCTGGCCTTCAAGCCGGACGGATTGCCGCCGGAAGAGGAAATGGGGTTTCTGGCCACTGTGGGAGCTGAACTGATCTCCCTGCTCAGGCCCTTGCCGCAGACCTATGGTGTTTCCCTGCTCGCAGGCTCGATGCCGGTGTCGACAGAAGAGGGAATGACCAACACGGCCGTTCTGCTGACCGCAGACGGACGGGAAATCCGTCAGGACAAACTCTGTCTGACCCCCTTCGAACAAAGCCCCGACACCTGGCATTTGACGCCGGGCAGCACATTGCGGGTTTTCGACCTGGATGGATTGAAGATGGCCATCCTGATCTGCCTTGATGTGGAAATGCCCGCGCTCAGCAGTCTGCTGGCCGGGCACAGTCTGGATCTGCTGCTGGTGCCGTCCATGACGGAAAAGCCTTCCGGTTATCACCGGGTGTTCGGCTGCGCCCGGGCGCGCGCCGTGGAACTCATGTGCGCCGTCGGGGTTTGTGGTGTGGTCGGGACGTCGAAGGGAACGACGCAGAACGACACCAACTTTTCCGGTGCGGCGCTCTACCTGCCGTGCGAGGAGGAATTCGGGCACACGGGTGTTGCGGCGGACGTACCGCCTACGGGAGGGGCTGCCGGCGAGGAGCCTTTTCTGATCGCGCCTGTTCCCTTTGAACAGATGCGTGCTCTGAGATCAGGAAAAGCCGAGGTCTGGCCGGGAGCCTGGACCGCGGATCATGTGGCGGTCACCGCCGAGCCGGACAGAAAATATTAACATTTCTGCAGTTTAAATTTGCGCACAAAGTGCACTTTTCAATGGACTGCATCGCGCCGAATCTCTATACACGCCTTGTTGTCAGAGACCGGGTGTGGAGATGAGATTCGCAAAGGCTATATTGTTACCGGATAGTTCGTGGCTGCAAGGTCTCGGTGGTTTGTTTGTCAAACCCGCCAGATTGCAGATCGCGGCCCTGTGCTTTCGGCCCGGCGACAAGGAACCCGAAATTCTCCTGGTGTCCACACGCGATACCGGCCGCTTGATTCTGCCCAAGGGCTGGCCGGAAAAAGACAAGCCTGCCCATCAGACCGCAATTATCGAAGCCTATGAGGAAGCCGGGGTGGTGGGGAAAGCGGAACCCAGACCGATGGGGAGTTTCCGCTCCTACAAGGGGCTGTCCAAAGGGGTGAAGATCCGCACGAAGGTCCTCGTCTTCAAGATCCGCTTCGAAAAGCAACTCGAGGATTTTCCGGAAATCGGACAACGCCAATGCGTGTGGCTGCCGCTGTCCGAAGCCATTGAAGCGGTCAACGAGCCGGCGCTGAAGCGTTTCCTGCGCCGCAAGCGGTCGGAGATCATGTAAATTATACGGATAATTGTTGAATCTGCTCTTTGCCTGCCGCATCCATGTCGTTCTCATAGTGCGATCCGTCACATGACGTGGACACTGTCTGGCGGCTCTTTCCCAAATTAAGTCCGTGACCTTTAGAAGGCTTGTTGCGTGCTGACACAAAAGGACCTGAAGTCCAGGGCCATGGACAAGGATCTCGACCGGATCGGATTTGTCAGCGATGCGGCGGAGTCCATGGGCCGGCGGCTCGCAGGGCCGGGCGTAGCTCTTGTCTTTCTGGTTATCTGTGCCGCCTTTGCCGCCTCCCAGGTGACCTCCAGCACTTTTTCCGACGCGCTCATTCTGGTCGCTGCCAGCGCGATCGGGGGCTATCTGGCGCTCAATATCGGTGCGAACGACGTCGCCAACAATGTCGGCCCTGCCGTTGGCGCCCGCGTGATGAGTCTGACCGCGGCGCTTCTGATCGCAGCGGTCTGCGAAAGTGCCGGGGCCTTGCTTGCCGGGGCGGACGTCGTCTCGACGGTTTCAGGTGACATCCTCAGTCAGAATGACGTGCGCGACAGTTTCGAGTTCATGCAGGTCATGCTGACGGCCATGGCGGCTTCCGCGCTCTGGATCAACTTTGCGACCGTTATCGGCGCGCCGGTCTCGACCACCCATTCCATCATTGGCGGCGTCGTCGGCGCCGGCATCGCCGCCAGCGGCTTTGCCGCAATCAACTGGACCACAATCTCCACCATCGCCGCGACCTGGGTCATGTCCCCCGTTCTGGGCGGCGTCATCGGTGCTGCCCTGATGGCATTCGTCAATGCCCGGGTGGTCTATGCGCCGGACCGATTGAAGGCGGCCAGGATCTGGCTGCCGGTCCTGTTGGGAATCATGGGAACGGTGTTCACCGGATACATTCTGCTGAAGTCGTCGCACAGGGTAATCACCATCCCCGAATGGGCGGCAATCTGCCTGTCACTGCTGACCGGTCTTGGTGTCTGGTGGTTCTACCGAGGCGTCGTCCGTGACCAGTCGGTGACATTGACCAACAGCGCCCGCAGCCTGCGGAGCCTGTTCGCTGTACCGCTCATGATCACGGCGGGTCTCCTGTCGTTCGCTCACGGCGCCAATGATGTTGCCAACGCCATCGGGCCGCTGGCGGCTATCGTGCTCAGCCAGTCGAACGACTTTCCGGATCTGATCTTCTGGTACATGGAATCGCTCGATCCGGTCGTCCCGATCTGGGTGAGCGCGGTCGGTGCCTTCGGCATCTCGGCAGGGCTGTTGCTGTTCGGGCGTCGCCTGGTGACCGTGGTCGGCAAGAAAATCACCAAACTGAGCCCTGTCCGCGCTTTCTGCATCACACTGTCGACGGCCGCCACCGTGCTGGCTGCTTCTGCCTTTGGCATGCCCGTATCGTCGACTCACATCGCGGTCGGCGCGCTGTTCGGTGTCGGCTTTTACCGGGAATGGTACCGCAACCGCTATGTCGCGGACGCCGGGGTGATGAAACCCCGAAAGATGCTGAAGAACCGAGAGGAGCGCCGTCGCCGTTTGCTGGTGCGCCGTGCCTACCTGCTCACCATCGTAGCCGCCTGGGTGGTGACATTGCCCGCTTCCGCCCTGTTGTCGGCCGCATTGTTCCAGTTGCTGCAGCTGATCCTGGCTTGAGGATTCCGGCGCATATCTCCGTCGCTTCGGGGAAGTGAGAGCGCATCGAGTGCGCTTTTGTTGGACTTTGTCCGTGCATTGAACTACTGTGGTGGGAAACGTAACGTACGGAAATGAAACGTGTCTTCCATAAATTCCACTGATGTCTATCGACCGTCCCTGTTGCAGAACCTGTTGCTTCTGTTTCAGCGGCCCTCCCGTCTGCAGATCGCGGCACTTTGCCAGCGTCACCGCAATGGCAAGCGGGAAGTGCTCATGGTGACCTCCAGGACAACCCGCAGGTGGATCCTGCCCAAGGGCTGGCCGATCGTCTCTCTCCGGGCCCATCGCACGGCGGCCATCGAGGCTTTCGAGGAAGCCGGGGTGATTGGCAGGGCGCGCAAGAAACCTTTTGCCAGCTTCCAGTCCTACAAGGGCGGGGAAGGGGGGCTGAAGCTCAGGACCAGGGTGCTGGTCTATCTGGTTGATGTCGAGAGCACGACGGACGCGTTTCCCGAGCGCGGTGAACGGGACGTGCGCTGGTTGTCGATCGAGGAAGCTGTCAGGATTGCCGAGGACCCGGGCCTTGTGCAGGTGCTTCGGAAGCTGGCACGCTTACCCGGCTAACATTTTTCGGCGAAAACAGATCCAACTGGTTGACGTTTCCAGAGGTTTCTATATGGCAGTCGCGTACAAGCGCCTGCCCGGCAGGACGTGACTTGCGAGGCCCCCTCTATTGGACCGCCCATGCCGAATCTGAAGAAGCCGACGCTCGACAAAGATCTCGACAAATTCAGTTACATGGAAGAGGCGGCCGGGTCGCTTGGCCGCGGCCTGATCGCGCCGGGCATCGCCCTGGTCTTCATCGTTCTGTGCGCCCTGGCAGCCGGGGCTTCCATGTCGGGCACACCCGGGGCCATCGTCATCGTCGCCGCTGCCGCGATCGGCGCATATCTGGCGCTCAATATCGGCGCCAATGATGTTGCCAACAACGTCGGACCGGCGGTCGGCTCCCGGGCGATGACACTGCTCACGGCCCTGGTGATTGCGGCGGTATTTGAAAGCGCGGGGGCGCTGATCGCCGGCAGTGATGTGGTCGGAACGATCTCCAAGGGCATCATCGACCCGCAATCGGTGGCAGACGCCAATGTGTTCATGGCGGCCATGATGGCGGCCCTGGTTTCCTCGGCGCTATGGATCAATCTGGCAACCTGGATCGGAGCTCCGGTGTCGACGACCCATTCGATCGTCGGGGGTGTCATGGGCGCAGGCATCGCGGCTGCCGGGATCGATGCCGTCAACTGGACCACCATGAGCAGCATTGCGGCAAGCTGGATCATCTCGCCCTTTCTCGGCGGCCTGATCGCCGCCGGATTTCTGGCCTTCATCAAGACCTTCATCATCTACCGAGACGACAAGATCGAGGCCGCCCGGACCTGGGTGCCGGTCCTGATCGGGGTGATGTCTGGAGCATTCGCCAGCTATCTGGTGCTGAAAGGCTTGAAGAACGTCATCAGGATCGGCATGCCGACGTCGCTGCTCCTGGGCATCGTATTCGGTTTTGCCGTCTGGTTCATTGTGCGTCCCCTGATCCGGCGTCAGTCGGAAGGGCTGGAGAACCGTAATCAGTCGCTCCGTGTCCTGTTTTCCCTTCCTCTGGTCTGCTCCGCCGCGCTGTTGTCCTTCGCGCACGGAGCCAACGATGTTGCCAACGCTGTCGGCCCGCTGGCCGCCATCGTGCATACGGCAGAACTGGGCGATGTTGTTGACAAGGTCAGCATTCCGCTCTGGGTCATGGCGGTCGGAGCTTTCGGCATTTCCTTCGGCCTGCTGCTGTTCGGCCCGAAGCTGATCCGGATGGTCGGGCAACAGATCACCAAACTCAATCCGATGCGGGCCTATTGCGTTTCACTTTCCGCGGCGATCACGGTGATTATCGCCTCCGGGCTGGGGCTGCCGGTCAGTTCCACGCATATCGCCGTCGGGGCTGTGTTCGGTGTGGGGTTCTTCCGGGAATGGTATACCGAGCGCTCCCTGCGGCGCCTTGAATACGTGAACAAGAAACAGGGCGGCAACAACGTGGTCCGTCCGGTCCGCAACCGCGAGGAACAGGCCCGTCGTCATCTGGTGCGCCGTGCGCATTTCATGACCATCATCGCGGCATGGATCGTGACGGTTCCGGCCGCCGCCGTTTTGTCGGGCGGGCTTTATTTCGTGATCATAACGCTGATTTCCTGATCAGCCCAACCCATGCCACTATCCGCGTCTGCTGTCAGGCGGGAATATGACCCGATGGCTCGAGGGTGAGCGTTGCCCATACCGGGAGATGGTCGGAGGCAACGCGCGCGGTCTTGGATTTGTGCACGCCGGCCTCTTGCACCGTGAATTCGGGGCTGGTGATGATCCTGTCCAGACTGCCGACAGGCATCGGGCTGGGAAAGCTCCGCCCAGGTGTCGTGACCTCGTAGCGCTGCTCGAAAAGTTTCAGGCTGCCTGAGGCATCGCGCCATTCGTTCAGGTCACCGATCAGCACCGTCGGCAGGTAGTCCAGATGTTCGTGAAGCTGGTGCATCAGCGACGTAATCTGCTTCTTGCGGAAATGCCCCACCAGACTCAGATGCATTGCCGCGATACGGAATTTTTCACCGTTGACGACAAGATCCGCGGCGACGGCGCCGCGCGGCTCCAGAGTCGGCAGCTCTATCCGCCGGAAATCCAGTATTCCGATCGTGTCACGTATCAGGAGGGCATTGCCGTGCCAGCCCAGACTTTTGTCGCTCGTGGCGAAAGGCACAGGCCGGTAGCCGGTTTCTGCCAGGATGCTCTGCCGGTTCAAGGTGCTTTCACGCGGACCGAAGCGCTTGTCTGCCTCCTGAAGCGCGAGGATGTCGCAATCCAGTTCCTGGATGACCTTGAGAGTGCGCTCCGGGCGACGGCGCGCGTCCACTCCGATGGATTTCTGAATGTTGTAGGAACCGATTTTGATCATGCTGGACAGATTGGCGGGCGTTCGCCTGCAATTGCAAGCGCGCAGAAAGAGGGATGTGCCACGCCGCTGGTTTCCGGATTGGTGTTTTGACAAGACAAGCATACGAACAAACCCCTTGCAGTTCGTTACCGTCTGCAAGGGGCGTGCATGTTTTTCCCGGACCGGGATGATCAGGCTGCCTGAAGTTCCTGGGCGCACTGAACGAGCAGGCCGGACACATAGTCCATGAAGGACCCCCAGGCCTCGACCACGAAAGTATCCGGACCGATCCTCCAGACCATGACCGGCGTCTTGTGAAAGAGGGTCCGCGTCACCGTGCCGACCGGAAAGCTTTCCAGCGAGAAATCGACGAAGATACCGGTGTTGAGCAGCCAGGAGGCCTTTTCGCCGCTGACGATTATCGCTTCCGAGCGGTCGGAAACATCGACCAGCGCATGCGGTTCGCCGGCCAGTTTGCCTTCGATCCCGTCAAACACCGCCCGAAGATCCTCCACCGGAGCCAGCAGCGTCCATTCATCCGGCCCCATCCACAAGGCGGCCCGCCGGTCTGCTGTCGTGCTGGTGAGCGGACGGGTGGGAAGGGAGGAGCCGAAAGCCAGTCCCGCTGTCTTCAGGGATGGCGCGCGCGCCCGCAAAGAGAGGCGGGTAAGCGGGGCCGCCTTCAGGATGGAAACGCTGGCCAGACCGAGAAGGGGAGCCGCGCCTGCATCCGGCGTGATCAGGTCGCCAGCCAGAAGATCAGACATTGAGCCGTGCTCCTTCCTTGTCATAAAACACCGTGCCGGTCACCTCGACCGGTATGCTGCCTTCGGGCATCGGCACGTAAAGGGTCTGGCCCACCAGCGCGTGGCCGTTCTTGACGACGGCCAGGGCGATCGTGCGCTCCAGTGCGGGGCTGAAATAGGACGAAGTGACGTGCCCCTCCGCCGGTGTGCCGATGGGCGGCTGCTCCAGTCTCGTAACCTGTGCTCCTTCCTCCAGCTTGACCTTCGGATCCCTGGTCAGCAGACCGACGAGCTGCTTGCGGTTTTCCGCCTTCAGGTCGGGTCTTTCGAGCCCGCGCTTGCCGACGAAATCGAACTTCTTCTTGCCGATGGCCCAGCTCATGCCCGCATCCTGCGGAGTGACCGTGCCGTCGGTGTCCTGACCGACGATGATATAGCCCTTCTCGGCGCGCAGCACGTGCATCGCTTCGGTTCCGTAGGCCGTGCCATCGTGCTTTTCGATCTCCCCGGCCAGAGTATCCCACATCATCTTTCCGTGCCGGCGCGGGACATTGATTTCAAACCCGAGTTCACCGGTAAAGGAAATGCGGAAAAGCCGGCAGGGAATACCGCAGAACGTGGCTTCCCTGACGCTCATGTGTGGCAGGGCTTCAGCCGAAAGATCGATCCCCTCGATGAAAGGTGCGATCACCTCACGGGCCTTGGGGCCCTGGATGGCGGCAACAGCATATTGATCCGTGGTGGAGGTGATCCACACATCCAGATCCGGCCATTCGGTCTGCAGGTAATCTTCCATGGTGGCGAAGACGCTCGGCGCACCGCCGGTGGTGGTCGTGACATGGAAGCGGTCATCGGCAAGGCGGCCGATAACACCGTCATCGGTGATGTAACCGGCATCATTCAGAAGCAGGCCGTAGCGGCAGCGCCCCGGTGCGAGTTTCTTCCAGGGATTGGTATACATCCGCTCCAGGAATTCGGCCGCGTCCGGTCCCACCACCTCGATCTTGCCGAGTGTGGAGGCGTCGAACAGGCCGACGCTCTTGCGCACGATTCGACACTCCCGTTCCACGGCGGCATGCATGTCCTCGCCGTCTTTCGGGAAATACCAGGCCCGTTTCCATTGCCCGACATCCTCGAACAGGCCGCCATGGTCAACCACCCAGTCGTGCGACGGCGTCTTGCGGACCGGATCGAAGAAGTCGCCGCGCGATACGCCGGCAAACAGGCCGAAAGTGGTTGGGGTGAATGGCTGACGGAAGGTGGTCAGGCCCACATCCGTCAGGGGTTTCTCAAGGGCTCCCGAAGCGATCTGGAGGGCATTCATGTTCGACAGACGGCCCTGATCGGTCGCCATGCCGGTGGTCGTGTAGCGCTTGATATGCTCGATCGACTGCATGCCCTCGCGCACGGCGAGCTTGACGTCCTTGGCCGTGACGTCGTTCTGGAAGTCGACGAAAGCCTTCACCCGCGCAGCATTGCGGTCATGGGGCAGGGCGCCGAGTATGCCGCCGTTGCCCGCCTCGCCACCTGTCGCCCGGCTGTGGCTGATAGTGGCCGATTTGCCGGTCGCGGCCCTTGCGGCGCCTTCACCGGCGGCATAGCCGTCCGCGAGGGTAGCCTGCAAGCCATACAATCCGTTCGCCGCGCCGGTGGAACGTTCTTTCTGGACGGAGGTGCCGGGCACGAAGGCACCGGCTTCAGAATCCCAGACAACCTTGCCGCGGGACTGGGAGAACAGGCTGACGGTGGGTGTCCAGCCGCCGGACATGAGCAGGGCGTCGCAGTCGACCTGGCCGCCGGACGCGACCTTGCCGGAGGTCATCAACCGGCCCAGCAGTGCTGCCCTGATGCGGTTGCGCCCCAGTGTCCCCGTCACAACACAACCGGTTTCCACCCGGATGCCGCGTGCGGCGGCGATGGCGACAAGGCTCTCGGGTGGCGATTCGCGCAGATCGGCAATCGCCACCACATCGACACCATGGTCGGCCAGATCGAAGGCGGCCTGCCATGCGGTGTCGCAGGCCGTTGCGACCAGAACCCTGTGGCCGACCTTGACGCCGTAGCGGTTGAGATAGGTGCGGCCGGCGTCCGCGAGCAAAATTCCCGGCCGGTCGTTTTCCGGAAACACCATCGGCCGTTCAATTGCGCCGGCCGCGATCACAACTTCCTTCGCACGAACCTGCCACAGGCGTTCGCGCGGCAGTCTCGGATCGGGATCCGGCAGATGTTCCGTCACCCGTTCGGCCAGGGCGACGAAGTTGTACGCGAAATAGCCGAATGCGGTGGTGCGGCGCAGCAGCGTGACATTGTCCATCGCCTCGAGCCTGGCGACGGTTTCGCTGACCCAGACCGCCGGGTCCTTGCCATCGATGGTCGCGCTGTTTTCGCTGAGCAGCGAGCCGCCGAATTCCGCCTGCTCATCGCACAGGATCACGCTGGCGCCGGTCTCTGCCGCGGCGAGAGCGGCCGCCAGCCCGGAGGGGCCGGAACCGGCGATCAGAACGTCGCAATGGGCATAGAGGTTGCCATAAGTGTCGTGGTCCGGATTTTTCGGCGGTTTGCCAAGACCGGCCGCAGACCGGATGATCGGTTCATAGACCCTGTCCCAGAAGGCCTTCGGCCACATGAAGGTCTTGTAGTAGAACCCTGCCGGGAAGAGGGGGGAGAGCAGGTCGTTGACGGCGCCGATGTCGAAGCCGAGTGACGGGAAGCGGTTCTGGGAAATGACCTGCAGTCCCTGGTACAGCTCAACCTGGGTCGCCCTGATGTTCGGTGTCTGATCGCCGTTCCGGTAGACGCCCACCAGCGCGTTCGGCTCTTCCGAGCCAGCGGTCAGGATGCCGCGCGGACGGTGGTACTTGAAGGACCGGCCGACCAGATGCACGCCATTGGCGAGAAGGGCGGAAGCGAGGGTGTCACCCGCATACCCATGCATTTCCTCGCCGTCGAAGGTGAAGGTGAGTTCTGCGGTGCGGTCGATCCGCCCGCCCTTTTCGGTGCGGAATGGCTGGCTCATTTGCCTGCCTCCCTTGCTAGCGCTTCGAGGTCGGGCCTGGGGTCGCCGGCCTTGTAGAATGTCAGGAACTTGTCGCTGACCGTATCGCGCACCGCATTGAAGAAACGCCCGCAGCCGTGAATGTGACGCCAGCGCTCCGCGGCGATGCCCTTGGTGTTGGAGCGCATGTAGAGGAATTCGACCCAGTCGTCATCGGTCGCCTTTTCCGGGTCGGAAGGCCGGGCGATATGCGCTTCGCCGCCGCAGTGGAATTCGGTTTCCGCGCGTTCGATTTCGCAATAGGGACA
Source organism: Labrenzia sp. 011 (assembly GCF_003075075.1). Lineage (GTDB taxonomy): Bacteria > Pseudomonadota > Alphaproteobacteria > Rhizobiales > Stappiaceae > Roseibium. The sequence continues at coordinate 419,703 of NZ_QCYM01000001.1, forward strand.
ATAAATCAACAGCATGTCGGCAGTCTTCCCTTGGAGCATCCTGCTTTCGTGTGAAAGGCTGGTAAGATGCTCGAATTCTCCAGTATCGATCCGTTTTCCGTTTCCCGGCCTAGTGGGCCACGGCGGCGGCCGCCGCTTCGTCGATCAGCCGCCCGGTTCGGAACCGGTCGATTGTGAACGGCGCATTGATCGGGTGCGGCTCGTCTTTGGCGATCGTATGTGCGAAGACATGCCCCGATCCGGGGGTCGCCTTGAAGCCGCCTGTGCCCCAGCCGCAATTGACGTAGAGACCCGGCACCGGTGTCTTCGACAGGATCGGCGAACGATCCGGCGTCGTGTCCACGATGCCACCCCAGTTGCGCAGCATGCGCATGCGGCGGAAATGCGGGAAGAGTTCGCAGATCGCGTCGATGGTGTGATTGGTGATGTGCAGGCCGCCGGCCTGGGAGTAGGAGACGAACTGATCCGTGCCGGCTCCGATCACCAGTTCTCCCTTGTCCGATTGCGAAATATAGGCGTGGATGGTGTTGGACATGACAACACAGGGGAAGGCCGGTTTGACCGGCTCGGACACAAGAGCCTGCAGCGGGAAGGATTCCAGCGGCAGGCGAACACCGGCCATCTCCATGACCACGGACGTATGTCCGGCAGCAACGACACCGACCTTCTTCGCCTTGATGAAACCCTTGGCCGTTTCGACCCCTTCCACGGAACCGTCCTGCCCGCGCCGGATGCCGGTGACCGCGCAGTTCTGGATGATATCGACGCCCAGATCATCCGCGCCTCGGGCATATCCCCAGGCGACCGCATCGTGGCGCGCCGTGCCCCCGACCCTTTGCAGGGCAGCCCCGACCACCGGATAGCGGATATTCCTGGAGATGTTCAGCGGCGGGCAGTATTCCTTGGCCTCTTCCGGGGTCAGCCATTCGTTCTGGACACCCGCCAGGCGGTTGGCGTGAATATGCCGTTGCGATACCTGAACATCGTGAACCGTATGGGCGAGCATCATCACGCCGCGTGCCGAATACATGACGTTGTAATTGAGTTCCTGGGAAAGGTTCTGCCACAGCCCGATGGCATGGTTATACAGCGCCGCGCTTTCTTCCCAGAGATAATTGGACCGCACGATGGTCGTGTTCCGGCCGGTATTCCCCCCGCCGAGCCAGCCTTTTTCTATCACCGCCACATTGCGGATGCCGTGTTCCCGGGCGAGGTAATAGGCTGTCGCCAGCCCGTGCCCGCCGGCGCCGACAATAACCACGTCATATTCAGCCTTGGGCTCCGGCGCGCGCCACTGGCGGCCCCAGTTCTGATGCGCTGAAAAGGCGTTTTTCGCCAGTTCCAGAAAGGAATAACGCTTCATTTAGCTGCGGCTCCGCGCGTTGCTGTCCGTCTTTCCCTGTCGAACAGGGACCGGCGGCATGTCCAGTTGAACTCTCGTGACCGGAACCTTAGCGAATAGGAACAGGTCCCGTCTATTGCCGGCATCTTCGCGATTGCACAATGGCTTGCGTATCAGGTTTCAGTCGCCTGCTTGTCTGAATACGACATGAGTGTCGCAAGCCTGTTGGCCGTCTTGAGAATTCCTCGGGAACAGGGCGGAAAACGGGCGGTTGCGAAGAGGAGGGCACTCAGGAAAACATGCGGCATTCTCGCCGGATATCGTAATTGCGACACTGGCTGCCGCAACGGTTCTTGCAATTGACGCATGGGCCGCTATGTCTCCCCCAGATACTGGAACCTGGGAGATGCATCCATGGAAGTTCGTGCCGCCGTCGCCATCGAGGCCGGTAAACCGCTCGAAGTCACGACCGTGAATCTGGAAGGCCCGCGCGCTTTCGAAGTGCTTGTCGAAATCAAGGCGACAGGTATCTGCCATACGGATGAATTCACCCTCTCCGGGGCCGATCCCGAGGGGCTTTTCCCGGCGATTCTCGGTCATGAAGGGGCGGGTGTCGTGGTCGAGGTTGGGCCCGGCGTGACGACACTGAAACCGGGCGATCACGTGATTCCGCTCTATACGCCCGAATGCCGTACTTGCGAGTACTGCCTGAACCCCAAGACCAATCTCTGCCAGGCCATCCGCACCACACAGGGCCAAGGCCTGATGCCGGACGGCTCGTCCCGCTTTACCACGCTCGATGGCGATCCGATCCTGCACTACATGGGCACATCCACCTTTGCCAATTACACTGTCGTGCCGGAAATCGCGCTGGCGAAGATCCGCTCCGACGCGCCTTTCGACAAGGTCTGCTACATCGGCTGCGGCGTCACCACCGGCATCGGTGCGGTGATCAACACGGCCAAGGTGGAAATCGGCTCCCGGGCCATCGTCTTCGGTCTCGGCGGGATCGGCCTCAACGTGATCCAGGGCCTGCGGCTTGCCGGCGCGGACCAGATCGTCGGCGTGGACCTGAACCCGGACAAGATCCCGATGGCGGAACGTTTCGGCATGACCGATTTCGTCAATCCTTCCGAGGTTGAAGGCGATCTGGTGCCCTATCTGGTGAACCTCACCAAGGGAGGGGCGGACTACACCTTTGACGCCACCGGCAATGTGAATGTCATGCGCACCGCGCTGGAAGCGGCTCACAAGGGGTGGGGCGAAAGCATCATCATCGGTGTCGCGCCGGCGGGAGCGGAAATTTCGACGCGCCCGTTCCAGCTCGTGACCGGGCGGTCCTGGCGCGGAACCGCCTTCGGCGGCGCCCGGGGCCGGACCGACGTGCCGAGAATCGTCGACTGGTACATGGACGGCAAGATCGAAATCGACCCGATGATCACCCACACCATGCCGCTCGAAGACATCAACAAGGGCTTCGATCTGATGCATGCCGGGGAATCGATCCGCTCCGTTGTGCTTTACTGACGGCAAACTGCTTTCATGCGAATGGACGTGACAGCGGACGAGGGCCCTGACATGAATGTGTCAGGGCATCCGGTCTGCTTTCATTCGCGCACCGCATGCATTCGAGACGGAAAGCCACGACCATGAAAACTGTATCCGAAAACAGGGCCTTCGGCGGCATTCAGGGCGTTTACAGCCACACGTCGGATACCTGTCATTGTGACATGACCTTTGCCGTCTATATGCCGCCTCAGGCGAGAAGCGGACCGGTTCCGTGCCTGTGGTATCTTTCGGGCCTGACCTGCACCCATGAAAACGCGATGACCAAGGCCGGCCTCCAGGCGCATGCCGCCGAGGCCGGAATTGCCATTGTCTTTCCGGACACCAGTCCGCGCGGCGAGGGCGTGGCCGACGATGAGGCCTATGATCTGGGGCAGGGGGCCGGTTTCTACGTCAATGCCACCGAGACACCCTGGAAGGCCCACTTCCAGATGGAAACCTATATCGCCAGTGAATTGCGTGACCTTGTGACGGAGAAATTCGCCGTTTCTGTCCATCACGGCATCACGGGGCATTCGATGGGTGGGCACGGCGCACTGACCCTGGCGATGAAATATCCCGGGCACTTCCAGTCACTTTCCGCCTTTGCGCCGATCGCCAATCCGAGCGCGTCCGATTGGGGCCGCAAACAGCTGGGGGCCTATCTGGGCGGCGACGAGAACAGCTGGGCCGCCCACGATGCCTCGATTCTCCTGAAGGAAACGGGGTGGAGCGGAGACATTCTCATCGATCAGGGGGCGGACGACCAGTTCTATGATCTCCTCAAGCCGACTTCACTGGTAACCGCGCTGGTGGACACGAAAACCAGTCACCAATACCGGCTTCAGCAAGGCTACGACCATTCCTATTATTTCGTCTCGTCCTTTGCCCGGGATCATGTAATCTGGCATGCGGAACGGCTGAAGAGCCGACCCTGAAAACGTCGTTCGGGTCAGCTTCCAGCGGACAAGAGGCCTGTCCGGTCATGCGGCAGTCGCCCGCCCGCGTTCAACGCTCCGGGGCTTGACGCTTTTCGGCGTTCGTCCGGGCAAGTTTTCTGGCATAGGGCGATTTGGAAAAGCTCTGGGGCAGGCGCAATTCGCCGAGCATATACCATTCCTCGATGTGATCGAGGACGACCGGCTCGAAGACCCGGTTGAGCTTTTCGATCGTGCCCGGAATGTCATAGTCCGCCGGGGATTCGGGTCGCGTGATGGCGGGGAGAATGACCAGTTTGAACCGGGCGGGGCCTGTCCGGGTCAGGTAGGTCGGAACGAGTGTGCCACCACAGGCATTCGCGATCTTCACGGCAACCACGGCATTGCCTCGTTCCGGTATCTTTCTTCCGAAAAGGGGAAGGTGAACCTGCCTGTCCCGAACCTCGTCAATGAAGATCGTCATGGAATAACGGCCGCTCGTCATCAGCCGGTGCAACCGGTATGCGCTGCGCTGTCCGGGCGGGAACAGATACTGGTTCCGCTCTTTCCGGATCGCATGGACGATCCGGTTCTTGAAGCGGTTCGGTTCCGGTTGAAACGGTCCGATGCTGGGACCGGCAAGGCCTTCGTGGACCGCGACGAACAACGCCTCCCATGTGGCCAGATGCATTGATGTGAAAATCAGCGGAGCGCCGGCGGCCTGCGCAGCAAGAAGATTCTCCCTGCCTTCAATCTCTATATGAGAATTTTTCCATAACTTATTGACGATACTGAATTCGGAAATGGTTCTGCCGATGTTCTGCCACCACCTGTGCAGACCCGCGTCTTGCGCTGCCTCGCTCTGCCAGCGGCCCTGCGTCAACTCGGAAAAATTCCGTTCGATGCGCTTCGGAAACAGCTTGTTGCGGTAGGACCAGCGCACCAGGGGCGTGATCGTCTTGCCGAAGTTGGAGACGAATTCCGGTGGGCAATGTGTCAGCCCCGAATGGAAGATCGTGTTGAGAACGCCGTCCTTGGTGTGCCGGAACCAGTGGAGACCTGCCCGGTGGCGCAGCTCCTGGTCGCTCGCCAGAACGTTGCGCAATGGCGGTGCTTCAGGCTCTTCCGCGAGGGTTTCCTGAAAGGGGATGTCTTCCAGCAGGACCGTTTTTTTCATGTCCGCCGGGGATGCAGGGTCATGGGCAGGTGTTCCCCGGGACGCAGGGTCAGCCTTGCAACCGGCTGGACATCCGTGCCTTCCTTCAGTTTCAGGTCGAAATTCTGCGCCAGGATGGCAAGACTGAGAATGGCCTCGGTCATGCCGAATTGCAGCCCGGCACAGATGCGCGGACCGATGCTGAAGGGCACATAGCCGTATTTGTTGGGTTTTCTGGCCTTGGGATCGAGAAACCTCTGCGGATTGAACTCGTCGGGCTGTCCCCAGAGTTTCGGATTGCGATGCATCAGCCAGGGCACCACCATGACCAGGGAGCCCTTGGCGATCGGCTGTCCGCCGATCGTGGTGTCGGCCATTGCCTCGCGGGCAAGGATCGGTACCGGCGGATAAAGCCGCAGGGTCTCTTCCACCACGGCTTTTGTATAGGGCAGGCTGGCCACATCCTGGAAGGTTGGTGTGCGCCCTTCCAGAACGGTGTCAAGTTCCGCCTGCAGTTTGCCGCGGGTCTTGTCACACTGGGACAGCAGGAACCAGGCCCAGGCGAGTGTGTTGGCGGTGGTTTCGTGGCCGGCCATGAAGATCACAGCCGCTTCGCTACGGATGGCGTTCCGGCTCAGCGGATTGCCGTCCTCGTCGCGGGCTTCGAGTAGGCCGCCGATGACCGAGGCTTCGCCGTTCTGTTTCTGGGCTTCATAGCTGTCGATGATCTGATCGAGCACCGTCATGATGCGTTTGACGGGCTTCTTGACGGATCGGCCGCGGATGCGCGGCAGCCAGTCGGGCAGGCCGAGGAGCGAAAAGAGATCGGTCTGGTCGATGTGGCGCTGGTACTCGGAAAACCCCTGAACCACTTCGGCGGCGTAGTCCTTGCCCAGCTGCCGGCCGAAAATTGTCCGGCAGATGATTTCCGCGGTCAGATGGGCCATTTCCGCCAGCGCATCGATTTCGGCGCCATCGCCCCGTTTTGCCCATTCGGCGCGCTTCTCGCCGATGGTGTCGATCATGATCGGCGCAAACCCCTTGACGCGGGAGCCGTGGATGATCGGCGCGACGATCTTGCGGCGCTTTGCCCAGGTTTCCGTGTCGCTGATGAACAGGCCGTCGCCCAGAAGGGGTTCCAGCGCGTGCCGCATCTGCGGGCTCTTGCGTTGCAGGACCGCGTGATTTGTCTGGAAGGCCTCACGCACGACATCCGGCCGGTTGCAAACCACCAGGTTGCGGGTGAAGACCTTCTTGCTGCGCAGACGGCTCTGAAAGTCGTCGACGCCCCAGATCGACAGGAAATTGCGTTTCGCCATGCCGATGAGGGTCCAGATCGGGGGCATTTCCTCATGCCGGAACGGATAGGGCGGTACGAAATCCTTGGCCGGGGCGGAGCGAGGCTTTCCGACTTTTTGAACACCTTTGGGCTTGGGCACGGTTACAGTCACAAATATGATCCAGATTTATGTTTCATGGCCGGACAGAAACGCTTCCGTGTGGACTTTCACGGAAGCGAAAAATCAAATTGCTTCAAGTGGCGGAACGCCTTGTCTGCGCACCGGCGAACGCAGAATGCTCCGCGAACAGCCCGCCGGCACGCTTTTACTCACTTGGGCCTGACACGTAAAGCGCTGAGCGCCAGCACCAGCCAGCCCAGGATCACGAACATGCCTCCGGTCGGCGCGGCCATGGAGAACAGTCTTTGCTCCAGGATGATGCGCGAAAACATGTCGCCGCAAAACAGGAGCAGTCCCGCGCTCATGAGCAGGACGACCACCGGCAGGAACAGAACCTTGCGAACCTGCGCCAGAATCCCGAGCCCGAGATACACCGGCGCATGCAGCAGAAGCATCTGCGCCGCCGTTTCCAGCAGCGCGGATGCGGCCGCATGCGCGGACAGCGCCAGGCTTATGACGCCGAGCGCGCCCGAAAGCCCGGACAGGACAAGGCAGATCCGAAGAAGGCCGGAGGTCGGTGCCTCCGCATCTGACTGGTTTTCATAGCGCATCGGTTTCATCGGCAGGTCCTCTCAGGCGGCAAATCCGCGTTTCGCCAGAAGGGCATCGATTTTCGGTGCGCGGCCCCGGAAGGCAACATAGGCTTCTTCCGGATCCTGCCGGCCTCCCGCCGAATAGATGTGTGTCAGGAGCTTTTCAGCGGTCTGCGGATCGAACGGGTTGCCCTTTTCCGTAAAGGCCCCGAAGGCGTCGGCGTCCATCACCTCGGACCACATGTAGCTGTAATAGCCCGCGGAATATCCGTCACCCGAGAACACATGCTGAAAGTGCGGGATACGGTGGCGCATCGTGATTGCTTTGGGCATGCCGATTCTGCCGAGCTCCCGGCGTTCGAAGTCCGCGATGTCGAGATCCGCGGGATCGTCCAGCAGATGCAGTTCGAGATCGATCAGCGCGGAGGAGGTATATTCGACCGTTTCGAATCCCTTGTTGAAATTGGAAGCGGCAAGCAGCTTGTCCAGAAGCGCTCGGGGCATCGGTTCGCCGGTTCTGTAATGAACCGCGAATTTCGACAGGACTTCCGGTTCCGACAGCCAGTGTTCGTAGAGCTGCGAGGGAAGCTCTACGAAATCGCGCGCGACGCTTGTTCCCGAAATGAACGGATAGGTCACATTCGACAACAGGCCGTGAAGACCGTGGCCGAATTCGTGGAACAATGTTCTGGCATCGTCGAAGGTCAGCAGGGTTGCCTCGCCCGGAGCGCCCTTGGAGAAGTTCATCACATTGACGATGATCGGCGTGACGTCCCCGTCCAGCTTGTGCTGGGAGCGGAAGGCGCTCATCCAGGCTCCGGACCGCTTCGACGAGCGCGCGAAATAGTCGCCCAGGAAAAGCCCGACATGCTTTCCGTCCTTTTTCACCTCGAAGACGCGGACGTCCGGATGATAGACCGGCAATCCTTCGAGTTCTTCAAAACTCAGACCGAAGAGGCGGGAGGCGGTGTCGAAGGAGGCCTGGATGATGTTGTCGAGCTGCAGGTACGGCTTGATCTCGGACTCGTCCAGGTCATGCTCCGCATTGCGGACCTTTTCCGAATAGAAGCGCCAGTCCCAGGCTTCGATGTCATGATTCTCGCCGAGGTTTTGAGCCATTTGGGACAGCTTGGTCTCTTCCTCGCGGGCCTGGGAAACCGCCGGTGTCCAGACCCTGGTCAGCAATTCCCGCACATTGGCGGGGGTCTTTGCCATGGTGTCGTCGAGCTTGTAGGCGGCAAAATTCTCGAAACCGAGCAGTTTGGCTTTTTCCGCCCGCAGAGACAGCGTTTCGCCGATGATCTGCCTGTTGTCCGTGCTGCCGCCGTTTTCACCGCGGGCCGTCCAGGCCCGGAAGGCTTCTTCGCGCAGGCGCCGGTTGGTGGAAAACTGCAGGAACGGTTCAATGGACGACCGGGAGAGGGTAATGACGTGCTTGCCTTCCAGCCCACGCTCCTTGGCGGCCTCCGCGGCGGCCGCAAGCAGGAAATCGGGCAGACCGGCGCGATCCTCCTCGGTTTCCAGAACAAGCTGATAGTCGGATTCATCCTTCAGGACATTCTGCGCGAATTGCGTGCCCAGGGTCGCCAGGCGCTGGGAAATTTCCGCCATCCGGGCCTTGCCTGCCGCGTCGAGGCCTGCGCCGGCCCGCTGAAACATCTTGCTGTAACGCTCCAGGACCCGCATCTGCTCGGCGTTCAGGTCCAGCGAATCGCGCCTTTCCCAGAGCGATGCCACCCGGCCGTAGAGCTTTGCGTTCAGGAGCATGTCCGAGGAATGCCTGGCCAGCTTGGGGGCGATATCGCGTTCGATCTGCTGGAAGGCCTCGTTGGTATGGGCCCCGGTGAGATTGAAGAAGGTCCGCGCGACCCGGGAGAGCTGCTTGGCGGATTTCTCCAGGGCAACGATCGTGTTTTCAAAGGTTGGCTCGGCCTGCTGATTGGCGATCTCTTCGATTTCCTTGCGCGCCTCCGCCATGGAAACGTCGAAGGCCTCTTCGAAATGACCCGGTTCGATTTCGCCGAAGGGCGGGAGTTCGAACGGTGTGGTCCATTCGGCAAGCATTGGGTTCGCGGTCATGAAGGTCCTGCTGGATAGGGTTTGAGCTGTGTATGTCGGATACAGATAGGTGTGGCAGACGCCGGTTCCCAGACTGTCCGGAGGGGGAAGCCGGGGTCACATCCGCGCAGGCGCGATGCGCCGTCGGGCGTGGAACAAGTCACCACATGCTTTTTGCCGCGCGCTCGGGCCAGTCCTCATCATAGGCCTTGCCGTCAAAGCTGTCCTGTATTTCATGCATGATCATCCCCGGAGTTGGCAAATCCCCCCTGGAAACCCGGGTTTCCGGATCCCAGAGGCGCGCGCGCATGATTGCCCGGGCGCATTGAAAATACACCCTGTCGATCGTGATGACGATCACCGACCGGGGGAGCCTGCCTTCCTTTTCGAAGGAGGCCAGCAGTTCAGGATCTACGCAGACAACCGCCTCACCGTTGACGCGCAGAACGTTGTTCCAGCCCGAAACCATGAACATCAGCGAAACACGCGGATCGCGGACAATATTGCGCAGCGAATCGATCCGGTTGTTCCCGCTCCGGTCGGGCAGCAGCAGGGTTCTCTCGTCCCGGATGCGGACAACCGCCCCGTCGTCGCCTCTCGGCGAGCAATCCAGGCCTTCCGGACCGCAAGTCGTCAGGCTGCAAAAGCGCGCGGCCTCGACAATTGCCCGGTATGAGGCATTGAGGTGGCCGATTTCCTTGATCAGCGAAGCTTCGCCCGGTTCTCCGTAATGCGCGTGGAGCTGGTCAAGCGAGGACAGGGTGGTCATGAGTGAGGCTTTCGCTTGGCGGATATCCGGTGAACCGTGGTGCGAAGGCGACCATATCTTTCGGCCAGTGTCAGCGTCAATTTATCCGGCTGTGGCGAATTGGGGGCGGGCGACTTGCACTTTCGTCTAACCAAGGGGCAGTTGGTGCTTTTGCGCCGCCTCCATACCGAATTTTTGCAATGCCACAAGTAATTCATCTAAGTGCATGTATAAAATATAAAATACCAATGGTGCGTTGCAATAAATTCTGCGCAGGCCTCGGTGTGTTTACTTCGAAAGTCTAATGAGAAAACGACCGATGCGCGCCGATAGTCGTATTGCTGAAATGCCTTTCGTTTTTTTACAGTCGCCGCAGCTTGCAATTTTGGCGCGGAGGAGCCGGAGTTCCGGACGGGGAACAGCCAGGATTGCTTGCGGCTGAACAGCCACAGCAGGTGTGTCCGAGGTGGACCGCCGTGCCTTTCTGGGAGGAAAGTATGAGCTTGATTCGTAAACCCCTAAACCGCCGTTCTATCCTGCGCGCGGGTGCAATGGGTGGCGCTGCCCTGGCAACGCCGACCATTTTCACCAGTGGTGCCTGGTCCGCGGGCTATCTGAACGAGCCGACAGGGGCTGAAGTCGTCCTCGGCTTCAACGTTCCGCAAACCGGCGCCTACGCCGATGAGGGCGCCGATGAGTTGCGCGCTTATCAGCTCGCCGTGAAGCATCTGAACGGTGAAGGAGACGGCGGTCTACTCAACACGTTTTCGTCCAAGGTCCTGCAGGGCGGCGTGAACGGCAAGAAGGTCGCCTATGTCACCGGTGACACGCAGACCAAATCCGACGCAGCCCGCGCATCCGCCAAGCGGATGATCGAGAAGGACGGCGCGGTCATGATCACCGGCGGTTCGTCCTCCGGCGTGGCTATCGCCGTGCAGTCCCTGTGCCAGGAAGCCGGCGTCATCTTCATGGCGGGCCTGACCCACTCCAACGACACGACGGGCAAGGACAAGCGCAAGAACGGTTTCCGTCACTTCTTCAACACGGAAATGTCCGGCGCGGCTCTGGCACCGGTGCTCAAGAACAACTACGGCACCGATCGCAAGGCCTATCACCTGACCGCCGATTATACCTGGGGCTGGTCGCAGGAAGAATCGATCAAGAAATACACCGAAGACATGGGCTGGGAGACGACCGCTGCGGTTCGCACTCCGCTCGGCGCAGGTGACTTCTCGCAGTACATCACTCCGGTTCTGAACTCCGGCGCTGATGTTCTGGTCCTGAACCACTACGGCAAGGACATGGTGAATTCCCTGACACAGGCAGTCCAGTTCGGTCTGCGTGACAAGCAGGTGGACGGCAAGGACTTCGTCATCGTCGTTCCGCTCTATTCCCGCCTGATGGCGCAGGGCGCCGGCGAGAACGTCAAGGGCATCTTCGGCTCCACCAACTGGCACTGGTCACTGCAGGACGAAGGTTCGAAAGCCTTCGTGAAATCCTTCGGTCAGGAATACGGCTTCCCGCCGAGCCAGGCCGCTCACACCTGCTACGTTCAGACTCTGCTCTATGCGGATGCTGCGCAGCGGGCCGGAACCTTCGATCCCTGCGCGATTGCAGCGGCGCTGGAAGGCTTCGAGTTCGACGGCATGGGCAACGGTCCGACCCTTTACAGGGCTGACGATCACCAGTGCTTCAAGGACGTCCTGGTGGTGAAGGGTAAGGAAAACCCGACCTCGCAGTTCGACCTTCTTGAAGTTGTCGAAGTGACGCCGCGGTCCCAGGTCGAATACCCGGCGGAAATGCTCGGTGGCGAACTCGGCACCTGCAACAACGGCGCCTGACGCTTCGAAATTGGCAGCCGCCGGTGTTGTACCGCCGGCGGCTGCCGTTCGTTTCGCAGCGCGGGGCCATGGCGGGCAGTCTCCTTTGGTCTCCACATGACAGCGGAAAACACGGCAACCAGAAAGTGTGGAGAGTGAAATCTACGTTCTTTCGAACGTGGATTGCTACAGATCAACCCGCTTACGCATGACGTGTGTAAAAGTGGAATAGTTGATCGACCCTGAAGTGGTGGGGCCTCATGTCTGCATTCAGTTGAACGCAGGTTGCTCCAGGCAAAAAGCGGCAAAACAATGGATGTGATTCTTCTACAATTGCTCAACGGTTTGGACAAAGGCGGTGCCTATGCACTGATTGCCTTGGGTCTTACCCTTATTTTCGGAACACTCGGCGTGGTCAACTTCGCCCACGGGGCGTTGTTCATGCTCGGCGCGTTCTGCGCGGTCACCTTCAACAAGTTGCTCAGTCTGGAGGTCGTGACCACGGATCCGACCCAGACGACGGCCTGGGGGTCTCCGATGGAGATCCGCACGCCATACGTCGAGGCGTTTCTGGGGGATTTCGGAACCTGGATGCTCAACTATTCCGTTCCCATGTCCATTCTTCTCGCCATTCCGGTGATGCTGCTGGTCGGCTTCATCATGGAACGCGGCCTGATCAAGCATTTTTACAAGCGCGCGCATGCCGACCAGATCCTGGTGACCTTCGGGCTCGCGATCGTGCTTCAGGAAGTCATCAAGGCAATCTACGGTGCCAACCCGATCCCCCAGCCGGCGCCTGAGCTGGTGCGCGGCGCTGCGGATATCGGGGCTGCATTCGGTTTCGATCCCGGTGTCATCGTCTATCCCTACTGGCGCATGGTCTATCTGGCTTTTGCCGGCCTCGTGATTGGCGCCGTCTTCGCCTTCCTGCAATTCACCACATTCGGGATGGTCGTGCGCGCCGGAATGGCGGATCGCGATACGGTCGGTCTTCTCGGGATCAATATCGAGCGACGTTTCACGGTCGTCTTCGCAATCGCCGCCGTCGTCGCCGGCCTTGCCGGGGTCATGTACACACCGATCCTGCCGCCGGACTATCACATGGGCATGGACTTCCTCGTGCTCAGCTTCGTTGTTGTCGTCGTCGGCGGGATGGGCTCGCTGCCCGGTGCTGTCCTTGCAGGCTTCCTGCTCGGCATCCTGCAGTCCTTCGCTTCGATGAACGAAGTCAAGGCAATCCTGCCGGGTATCGACCAGATCATCATTTATCTCGTTGCTGTGGTCATCCTGCTCGTGCGTCCGCGCGGGCTGATGGGCCGCAAAGGCGTCATGGAGAGCTAGAAACATGGCAACCAAAACATCTCCCATGCGCGACCTGATCTTTTTTGTCGTCTTCGCAGTCGCGGTGCTCACCATGCCTGTCTGGCTGGCACCGATCGGTGCCGGTTATCCGGACCTGCTGCAGAAATTCGCGATCTACGGTCTGTTCGCAACGGGTTTCAATCTTCTCTTCGGTCTCACCGGGTATCTGTCTTTCGGGCACGCGGCATTTCTCGGCGTCGGGTCCTATTCGGCCGTGTGGACCTTCAAGCTGCTCGGAATGAATCCGGTCCCCGCAGCAATCGTGGCGGTGATCACATCCGGGATCTTCGCCCTGGCAATCGGCTATGTTTCATTGCGCCGGTCCGGGATCTACTTCTCGATCCTGACCCTGGCCTTCGCGCAGATGTCCTACAACCTGGCCTATTCCGTGCTGACACCGATCACCAACGGCGAGACCGGCCTGAGGGTCCTGCGGACCGACCCGCGCCTGTTCGATTCCTCGAACGCCGTTGACGGTCCGCTGATCGCCAATCTGTTCGGCATCGAAATGACCGGCTATGCGGGGTTCTATTTCTGCGCGGTGGTTCTGCTCATCGCCTTCTTTATCGCCCAGCGGATCTTCCGCTCGCCCTTCGGCATCATGCTGCGGGCGGTGAAGACCAACCAGAACCGGATGAACTACACGGGCCTCAACCCGCGTCCCTACACGCTTGCGGCCTTCGTCATTTCCGGCATGTATGCCGGTCTGGCCGGTGCCCTGCTGTGCATCACCGATCCGCTGGCCGGGGCGGAACGCATGCAGTGGACGGCGTCGGGCGAGGTGGTTCTGATGACCATTCTCGGCGGTGCCGGCACCTTGCTCGGACCGATCTTCGGCGCGGCGCTGATCAAGTACTTCGAAAACATCTTCTCCGCATTCAACGCACAGACCCTGCATGAGATCTTCGGGTTCCTGCCGGATTTTATCGAGGTCCCGGTTGTTGCGGTGACCAGTCTGTTCGTTGGCGAAGGCTGGCACCTGACTCTTGGCGTCCTGTTCATGCTGATCGTGGTTTTCCTCCCGGGCGGGCTTATGGAAGGCTTCTCCCGCATCGGCCGCCTGTTCAAGCGCTCCTCCGGTAAGTCGGACCAAAGCGGTGCCACCGCGCCAGCCGAGTAAGGAACACATTGATGGAAATTCTGAAAGTCTCGGGCGTGAACAAGGCCTTTGGTGGCCTCAAGGCGCTCAACGACGTGAACCTTGCCGTCGAAGAAGGCAATGTCCACGCCATCATCGGACCGAACGGCGCAGGAAAGTCGACACTGCTGAACTGTTTCGTCGGGCGGCTGATCCCCGATACCGGAACCGTCATGTTCGGCAACACCTCGCTGATCGGACTGAAGGCCCACCAGATCAACCAGGCCGGCGTCTCCCGGGTGTTTCAAACGCCGGAGATCTTCTCCGATCTCACTCTTCTGGAAAATGTCATGATCCCTACAATGGCCAAGCGGGACGGCGAGTTCGCGCTTCACGCCTTCAAGCGGATCGACAAGGACACGGAGATCCTGGACAAGTCCATGCATATGCTCGAGGACGTCGGGCTGGCGGAGAAGAAGGACGTGATCGCCGCCTCCCTGTCGCGCGGCGACAAGCGACGCCTGGAACTGGCCATGTGTCTGGTTCAGGATCCGAAACTGCTGCTGCTTGACGAGCCCACCGCCGGCATGTCGCGCGCGGATACCAACAACACGATCGACCTGTTGAAACGCATCGGCGACCGGGGCATCACCAAGGTGGTGATCGAACACGACATGCATGTGGTGTTTTCGCTTGCCGACAAGGTGAGCGTGCTCGCGCAAGGGACGGTGATCTGCGAAGGCAAGCCGGAGGAGATCAAGGGAGATCCGCGCGTTCAGGAAGCCTATCTGGGAGGAGCACACCTGTGACCATTACCGAAGATCAGTTCTCAGGCAAAACCGCGCCGGGTGTGCAGCCGCGCAGGGCGCAGGGTGGCGCGCCGGCATTTTTCTCCGCCTGGGATATTCATGCCTATTACGGCGAAAGCTACATCGTCCAGGGGGTGAACTTCGACGTTCGGGAGGGCGAGATCCTGGCGTTGCTGGGCCGCAACGGAGCCGGCAAGACCTCGACCCTGCGAACCATCGCCCGCATGGACAATCCGAATCTGACCCACGGTGAAATATGGCTGGACCACCAGCCGTTGCACGACATGAAAAGTTACCAGGCGGCGAGAGTGGGTGTCGGGCTTGTGCCGGAAGACCGGTGCATCATTCCCGGTCTGACCGTTGAGGAAAATCTTCAGCTGTCCCAGATCGCTGAACCGAAGGGCTGGTCGATCGAGCGGATCTACGATCATTTCCCCCGCCTCGCCGAGCGCCGGGGACAGGACGCGGTGACCATGTCCGGCGGGGAGCAGCAGATGCTGGCGCTGGCGCGCATTCTGGCGCGCGACATCAAGCTGCTTCTCCTCGATGAGCCCTATGAAGGCCTGGCTCCGGTGATCGTGCAGGAAATCGAGCGTATCCTCGAAGGCGTCAAGGACCTGGGAATCACCACCATCATTGTCGAGCAGAACGCCATCGCCGCCCTTCATCTGGCGGACCGGGCGGTGATTCTGGACATGGGGGAAGTAGTTTTCGACGGTGCGGCACAGGAAGTCCTGGACAACGCCCAATTGCGTCAGGAGTATCTCGCCATCTAGGCCTGCCTTCTTTCGCAGCATTCCGCGCCAAAAGAAAAACAAGCCATATCAATGCGGTAAATCCATTGCAGTCAGGGGAACCGGATTTTCCCTGCCCATGATTGCCCCATCCAGACCCGAAGACCGGCGCATCCCGCGCCGGTCTTTTTTGTGGACAGTTTTGCCATTGATGGGTGTGCGGAACGCGCCGGTTGCGGGAAAAAGCGGCCGGAGACTATAGTCTCGCAGCCGAATTCAAGAATTCTCCAGCGCGGTATGGCCTGTGAAACTTTTCAGAACAGAATTACCCAGCCTGGTCGGCTTCCTTGTGTTTGCGGCCTTTGTTGCGGCCGGTGACGGTCTGAAACCTGAAACGGTTGGCGTCGGCGTCTCCCTTGTTCTTCTGGGTGGGATTTTCGCGACGGTGCTGTGGTGCGCCTTTTCCGTGGTCCGCCACGCCGGGTGTCTTGCGTCCATCTTCGGAGAACCCTTCGGCACCTTGATACTCACCCTTGCCGTTATCGGTATCGAGGTCGCCCTGATTGTCGCGATCATGCTCTCGGGCGACGCTGCGCCGACGCTGGCCCGTGAAACGATGTTTTCCGTGATCATGATCGTCCTGAACGGACTGATCGGACTTTGCCTTCTCATGGGCGGATTGCGGCACAAGCATCTGACCTACAATCTTCAGGGTGCCAACGCCTTTCTGTCGATTCTGGTGCCCTTGGCGATCTTCGCGCTTGTTCTGCCGAGAATGACGGAATCGGCGCCGGGAGGCGAACTGTCGGCTCTTCAGACCGGATTTGCACTGGTCATGTCTGTGTTGCTGTACGGCGTCTTCCTGGCCATGCAGACCGTCACCCACAGCAATATCTTCCGCCAGCCGGTTGTCGAGGGAAGCGTGGAAGAGGACGACGACCATCATGGCGGCGAAGTCCGGTCCATACCTTTTCACGTCGTGGGGCTGTTCGGTGCGTTGCTGCCGATCATATTGCTGTCCAAGAAACTCGCGCTCTATGTGGACTTCGGCATGGACGGAATCGGGGCGCCGCTGGCGCTGAGTGGTTTCTTCGTCGCGGCGCTGGTCCTGATGCCCGAAGGCCTGAGCGCCTTGCAGGCGGCAGTCGCCAACCGGCTGCAGCGTGCGGTCAATATCTGCCTCGGGTCTGCCGTGGCAACGATTGGCCTCACCGTTCCGGCGGTTCTGCTGGTCGGCTGGATCATGGGTCTTGAAGTCGAGATGGGGCTCGACACCCCGGAAATCCTTCTTCTGGTCCTGACGCTGGTTGTCAGTATTCTGACCTTCGGTGCCCGAACGACAAATTATCTGCAGGGAGCCGTGCATCTGTCCCTGTTTGCGGCCTATGTGATGATGATTTTCGATATCGCCTGATGCATTGTGCCGTTTCGCCGGACTTCCGCCTGTTCAAATCGGTCGGCGCGGACCTGGAAGATCTGGCCGGCGCGATCCTTGCCTGCCGCGATGCGCAGGGGGAAGCGCTCAGCCGAGTTCGAAGGTCGTGATGCCGTACGTCTGATCTATCGGCAGCTCGGGCGCCGGGCCGCGATACATGCGAAAGGTCTCGAATTCCGGCGAGAGCTCGTATTTTTCCGCCAGCAGAAGCGCGGCCCCGTTGGGTTCCGGCGTATCCAGTATGACGGCCTGACCCTTGACCTGTCCTGCCAGTGCCCGGAACAGGGTATCGGCGATTTCAGGCGTGTCGGCGAACAGCGGTCCTATCTTGAAGCCGTCATGACACTGGCGGATGACGCCATAACCCTTCACCTGGCCATCTTCGGCAAAGGCGAAGCCGCGGCGGGTTTCAAGCATCGGCGCTGTCCACAGCTTGAGGAACTCGGTCCGAGGCCCCGGAAAGAATCGCTGGTCGTAGTCGCGGATCGCCGGGAAAATACCCTGACCGAGCGGCGCCAGTCGCGGGTCCATTGGCGTGTCGCACAGGGAGGTACCGGCATGCCGGATATTGCGGTAGACCGGCTTGAAGCCGTGTTCGGTATAACTGGCGATCTGTTCCTTGACCGCATCGAGGCCTGAAAGCCTGGGGCCGAGATAGTCCATCGCCCGCTGCCAGATCTGATGACCGTAGCCCTTCTGGCGATGGCCGGGCTTGCAGATGTAAAACCCGATGAATCCGAACACGTCGCCATACCGCACGGCCGAGATGACAGTGACGAGCTCGCCTGCAACCTTTCCGGCGAAAAAGCCGTTCGGATCTGCCGCATGGAAGGCCGCGCCGTCCTCAAGACCGGGATTCCAGCCTTCCTCCTTCGCCATATCGAGGGCGATCTGCATTTCGTCCACCTGCAGGTGACGGATCTCTAGGGGTTCGGACATGTACTCTTCCCGCTGCGGCTTGTGTATCTGGATCGCGGCAACTTAAAATGACTCGGTCGGAATTGAAAATCGTCTCTTGCCGAAGAGCTTTGGCAAGAGACGGCATTTCTGAGAGGACTTCCGGCGCAACCTCCCGCTTGATTGCCTTCACTTTTGCGTTTGTACCCTCGGTAAAAGCCCGCGCCCGATCGCAAGTCAGCTTGCGTCCGGGCGACAAGTGTGCATCACTTTACCAAAGGTAATGCTCTCATGGATTTTTCGCTGACGAGAGAGCTGCATCGGATATTTTTTACTTTTTGGGGCAGGGCCAGGTGTCGTTCAGATGTGCCCCATGTGCGTTTCGTCACAGACAGACAATGATTCAGGCGCCAATATGAAGCATGAATTTCAGCGCTGAGGACGTTATGAAGAATTGCAACATTCTGCCTTTCGACAATGGACCTGCTCCCCGGCCGGTTTCCGGAAATGCTGTCCGGCCCACAGTGCGCTTGCGGCGCGCCGTACGCATCGGATTGTTCAGTCTGCCGCTCGGCCTTGCACTGACCTGTGCGCAGGCGGGCGCTGCCACGCCGGACGAATCCGGCCGCAGGGTCGCGCTCGTCATCGGAAATCAGGACTACGAATATGTGGAGCCACTGCTCAATCCGGTGAATGACACCAAGGAAATTTCACGGATTCTGCAGGAAGCCGATTTCGACGTTACGCTTGGAATGAACCTCGACAAGAAGGAAATGGAGCAGGTCGTCCGGCGGTTCCTTCGCGAGCTCAATGACGGCGACACCGCACTTTTCTACTATTCGGGCCATGCCTTGCAGGTCGGTGAGGCGAACTTCATTCTGCCGGTCGATGCAAAGCTGTCGTCGCAATATGACCTCGAGTTTGAAAGCCTCAAGGTGTCCCATCTGCTTGACTACATGAAAGCGGCATCCAGCCTGCAGATCGTCATGCTGGATGCCTGCCGGGACAATCCCTTCGAGATTGCCAGCCTGTTCTGGGGCGAAGAGGAATATTCGCTCGGCAAGACCAGGGGGCTGCGCCGGATTCCCAACAAGCTCGGCACTTTCATTTCCTACGCCACCCGCCCGGGCCAGGTCGCCTTTGACGGTGATGGCCCGCTGAGCCCGTTCACATCCTCCGTTGTCGGCAACGCTCTCGATCCCAAGCTGGAGATCAAGGACCTGATGACCAGGGTCCGTGACGAGGTTGTCCGCAAGACCGGCGGCCAGCAGATCCCCTATGAGGACTCGACGCTGGTCACCAACTTCTATTTCGTTCCGCCCAAGCCGGAGCCGATCGTCACGGCGCATCACCGCGTCAGTGTTTCGGCGGGGGGCGACGCGGTTGCGCTCAATATTCCCGCGCCGGTTCAGCCTGAAGGCGGGACGCTGGAAGCAACGCTGACCTTGGCACCGGAAAAGGGAAAACTGCGGCTTCCGGACGGAAAACCCGTCGCCGAAGGAGATGTTCTCCAGGCCGAGGAACTTGCCGAACTCGAGTTCGTTCCGAATGATGCCGGGGCCGGGGATGTCGAACTGATCGGCTACGAAGTTACCGACCAGTGGGGCAGCAGCGTCTCTGCCATTGCCTCCATCACCGTTGCACAGGCGGCGACCGCCGTCGTGAAAGACGATGAGCTGGAAGCCCGCAAGGCGCGTCTGGCCGCGCTGCTGGCCTGGCTGACGGAAAGATCGGCCTCCGGGGCGGTCGAGGCTGATATCGGCGTTGGGCCTGTGGCGATCTATCCCGAAGCGCCTGCGGAAGGTCTTCCGGCCACAAGCGACTGGCTGAAGGTGGTTTCTGTCGATTCCGATCTGCAACTGTCCACGGAGGGCCGTCTGCTCCAGGCCGGCGACCGCTTCCCCGTCTCCGCGCTGCCGTCCCTGACGGTTCGTCCGCAGATCGGCAGCGAGCGGAACGCGCGAAAATTCGAACTGGAACTCCCGGCCGAATCCGGCGGAACCCTCAAGACCGTCACCCAGATCGTACAGCCGCGCGTGGACCGTTGCGATCAGCTGGCCACGCAGCCGTTCGATCTTCAGGCCGTCACGGAAGGACGCCTGGCGAACGATCTCGATCCCAAGGCCATCGAGACGGCCTGTGCGGAGGCCATGGAAGCCTATCCCGAGATCGGCCGCTTCGTGTTCCAGCGCGGGCGTGGCGCTTTCGCGGCGGGGGATCTGGATCAGGCGATTGCCTATTTCGATCGCGCCTATCAGATGGGACACGTGCGCGCCGGACAGGTGCTTGGCCGCATGTACTTCCTGGGAGCAGGAATAGACCGGGACCGCAAGAAGGCCGTGGAACTGTATCGCAAGGCCGCCGAACGGGGCGACGCCTATGCGCTGCATTCGCTCGGTCTGGCCGAGATCAGGGGAGACGGGACGGCGCAGAACGAAAAGGCCGGCCTGGAAAAACTGCTGCAATCGGTCGAGGCCGGGCACACGTTCTCCTACAACGCCATCGGCGGTTTCTATCTGAATGGCGAGCACGTGGCGGAAAACGTCGACCGGGCGGTTTACTATTACAACAGGTCCGCGGGACGGAATGACATTTACGGCTTCCTGAACATGGGCACGCTGTACCGGGACGGCAAAGGTGTGCCCCAGGACTACGAGGCGGCGCTCGGCTGGTTCAAGAAAGCTCATGAAGGCGGCCATCCGGCAGCGGGAACCGCCATCGGCCTGATGTATTTCAACGGCCAGGGCGTGGAGAAAAACGCCGCTGAGGCGACCCGTTGGTTCCGCGAAAGCGCCATGCGGGGTGACGCCTGGGGCGCCTTCAACACCGCTTTCATGCTCGGCGAACAGTCGGGAGAAGAAGCAGGCCGCGACCGGATCAGGATGCTGGCCATGGCTGTTGCCGTGGATCCGTCCTCACCGGCTGCCGAACAGGGCAGGGAAGCGCTCGGCAAGGCGAACAGAGGGCTCAAGGCCAAGGTCCTGCAGCAGGCCCTAACCGATCTCGGCTACGAACCGGGACCGGTGGACGGCCAGCCGGGCCGCAAGACCCGGGAAGCGCTCGCGGGCTTTTTCAAGGCTTCCGGACGTCAGCCTGTTCAAGGTGACGAGGCTCTGATTTCATTGGTCAAACATCAATGGGAACAAGATCGTCCGCGCTACGATCTATTTTGAGGAGATGGATAATGAGATCACTTTTGTATGTCGTTCCTGTCACGGCCCTGGTCGCACTTGCCGGTTGCCAGACCCAGCAACAGTCCGACACTCGGTCCGGCGTTGTCGACCCGATCAATGACCCGGCGATGCGGGATACGAACAACGGCAATAGTGGTGGCAACAGTGGGGGCGGTGGCAACAGTGGAGGTGGTAATAGCAGCGGTGGCGGTGGAAGCAGTGGCGGCGGCGGTGGTGGCGGAAGTCCCGGCGGCGGCGGTGGCGGTTCCTGGGGCTGATCCCGGTACCGATTGAAGGAATTCCCTCATGGGTATGTTGTTTCATGCAGGATCCGGTCGATGGCTTGCAAAGAGCAGTCTTGGCCTCATGTGTCTGGCATTGCTCTCCGTTCCTTCGGTGGCGGGTGAATGGCGGGCTCTTGTCATCGGGGTCGATGCCTATGAGCATGTCTCGCCGCTGAAAGGCGCGGTCAATGATGCGCGCGACATTGCCGAGACGCTCGAAGCGGCCGGCGTGCGTGACCTGACTGCGCTTTACGATGGCGAGGCATCGCGCGCGGCAATCCTGTCGTCCTGGCAGGCCCTGATTTCCCGCTCGGATCCCGATGACGTTCTTGTCCTGTCCTATGCAGGCCATGGCGCCCAGGAACCTGAATGGGTGCCGGGGTCGGAGGACGACGGGTTCGACGAAGTTTTCCTGCTGGCAGGCTTCGATGTGGCCGCGCCCGGGAACGGCGAGCGTTTGCGCGACGACGACGTGGCCGCGATGCTGCGCGCAGCAGGCGGGCGCAGCGTTCTGGTTCTTGCAGACAGCTGCCATTCCGGAACCATGACCAGGTCGATCGATCCGCGCATCAAGCGGCTCGGAACACGGCTGGTCGGTCTGCCACCCTTTGAAAACGACGTCTTGAGATCCTCACCCCTGCCGGCGGCTCTGGCGCAGTCGGGTGCCGACGGAGAAGACCTCCAGGAACTCGACAATGTCATCTACGTCGGTGCGACCGTCGATGGCCAGGTGATACCGGAATTGCTGATTGCAGGTGAGCCGCGCGGTGCCCTGAGCTGGGCCTTCGCGCGGGGCGTCGAAGGAAGAGCGGACCTGGACCGGGACGGCGGCATCTCCATGACGGAGCTGAGCCGGTTCCTGAAGGAAACCGTGCGTGTTGCCACCGAGGGGCGTCAAGCTCCAAGCCTCAGCATCGGCGGCGAGACACGCGCGGCGGTCCTTCCCAGGGTCGATGGCGCCATATTCGATCGCGGCGCAAGCGAGCTGACGCTGGCCGCGAGCTCCGAGGCCGCCAATCCTGTTCTCGAAAGGCTCGCCCAGCAGCATGAGGGTCATGTGAAGGTCATGGGCGAGGGAGGCGCCGATCTCTTCTGGGATGTTGAAGAAGGCGATGTCCTGACCAAGTTCGGCGATGTGGTTCTTCAGGATGGGGCAGGGAATGCCGACCGTTTTTCGGAGGTTGTGACCAAGTGGGTCTTTCTCTCCGATCTCTACGGGCTGTCGAGAAACCTGCGGCCGATTGAAGGCAAGTTGCAGCCTGCTGTCGGTCATATTTCCGAAGGGTCGCCCTTCAAGGTCGGACTGACATCGGAACAGACCGGATATATGGCGGTCTTCGCACTGGAAGCGGACGGAACGGTGCGCCTGCTGGCTCCGGACAAGGCGGCGGATCCTTTGGGCAAGGATACTTCGGTGGAAGCCGGGGATCCCTATGTTCTCAATCTGCGCGCGGCGCTGCCCTTCGGAGCGGATCATATTGTCATGGTACGCTCGTCCAGCCCGATGCCACGGCTTGTCGGGGTTCTGTCCGCGCTCGACGGGCGGCCGCTCAATGCCGGATTGCTTCCCAATCTGCTGAAACTGATCGGCGATTCAGCCGACGCCATCGGCATCGCCGCTGTCTACACGGAGCCTGCCGGATAGAGCGGAGATGGACGCCGTCCATGCGGAAACCCCTTTTATGTGACCATGGCCACACTCGTCCCGCTATTCCTCTGTTATAAATGAACGCACGAACAGCACCGCGCTCGACCGGAGCGCATACTGCCACCGATCGAAAGACGTGGACCAAAGACTTGGGAGACAGTCATGACGCATTTGCCTGAAAAAGGCCGTGTCCGGCAAAGCCTTTATGCCACCGGACTGGCGGCAGCCTTCACACTCGCGATTGCCGGCCTGACAGGACCGGCCCTTGCAGACCCGATCGCGCTGATCCTGGACAAGTCCGAAGCGGTTCAGGTTTCGGCCTTTACCGAGCTGATGCCCGGAGATGTGGTCGATCTGGGAGCGGACGGCCATATCGATCTTCTGGACTATGCTGCCTGCCAGGAGGTGCGTGTCAAATCCGGCACGATTTCCGTGACCTCCTCCGGATACGCCATTGAGGGCGGACAGCAGGAAGTTCTGCGCGCCGGCAATTGTCTTCAGGCGGATAGCGGTTCCAGTGCCGAGACCGCCGACAAGGGACTGACCGTGACCCTGCGCGGGCTGACCCTGTCGAACAAGAAGGCCGCTTCACTGATGCTGCGCTTCGACGACCGGCTGCGCGACCAATACGACACGGTCTTCGTCTCCTTCGAAGGCGGAGAGCCCAAACGGTTCGATGTACTGGACAACATCATGACGGAAATGCCGGACCGGGAGGCTGAAGACGAAGCGATCGATGTCGAACTGTTTCTGCAGGGCAAGGCTCCGGACTATGGGGTGGTCATGCGCAAATTCACCATCGATCCGGCACAGGTCGGGCGGAAAACCGCTGTTGTCATCGTAAAATGACATCGGGCGGCCGGATTGCGGACGCTCCCCTTGGCCGGAAGACGCTTTTTGCCCTCATCGCCCTTGCTGCGGTGGGGGCGGGCATCGCCATCGGGTTGACCGCCAAGGGGGCCATCTGGGAAGGCTGGGTTACAGACCGGCTTTTTCAGGTCCGGGCCATGCTGACGCCGGGGCGGAAAAGTGCCCCTGCGCCGGTGGTGGTGGTTGGCCTCGACCAGACCGCCCTCAATTCCGAGCGGCTGGCCCCGATCCCGCGCGTCCTGATGACCCCCGTCATGGCCGAGGCGGGGCAGGCGGTCCTCGACGCGGGTGCGCGTGCGCTGGGCTATGATTTCGTCTTCGCCTACAGCGCCGATGCTTTCGCGGATCCCGGGACAGGCGAGGCGCGGCTGAAAGGGTTCGACCAGCCGTTCCAGCGGTTTCTCTACCGCAACAGGGGCAATGTGTTTATCGCCCACACCGAGGTCGGCGTTCCGCACCGGTCCTTTTCCGCGGCCGCCGGCGCTGGCGGCGTGCGTTCGGTCACCGTCACGGCGGAAAACGACGGCGTGGTGCGCAGGCATTCTCCCGAGTTTCCGTTGACGGAGTCCTCCTCCCTCATCGATGCCCTGATCGGCGCGGCCGGTTTCGAGGTGACAGAGGCCTACACCACCATACCATCCGCCCGGCTCGCGGTTTCCATTCCGTATCTCTCCCTGCTCGATGTCCTGAAGATGCAGGAAACCGAAACGGGCAGGCAGGATCTCAGGCGGTTCGTCGATGGCCGGATCGTTCTCTTCGGCGGTTTGCTGCCCTATGAAGACGAGCATCTGTATTCCGATCGCTTCCTGCCGCGAACGCCGGCGGATCTGTCGGAAACCGGGGCAAGCGGCCGGCCACGGGTCCAGTCCTATACTGCCGGTGTTTTCATTCTGGCGGATCTGATCGGCGCGGCGCTGTCGGATCGTATGGCGGTCGCCCCTGCCGCCGGTACGCTCCCGGCACTGGCATCGGTGTTCTCCGTGGCCGGTACGGCAGCCGGCTTGCTCCTGCCCCTGGTGGCGCTGCCCTTCGTGGCGGTCGGCGGAATTCTCGTCGGGCTCGGAGCCAGTCTGGTGGGGCTGGAGGCCGGCGTCCTGTTATCGCCGGGGGTCGCGCCGGTTGCCTGTGTCAGCGCGATCATCGTTTCCGGCATCGGCAAGGTCGGTATCCTGCAACGTAGACAGCGCTCGCTCGTGCGGCTGTTCGGTCATTATCTGGCACCCGATGTCATCAGCCGGATGGCGCAGTCGGAACAATTGCCGGAACTGGGCGGCGATACGCGCAATGTGGTTGTCGCCTTCATCGATATCGTCGGCTTCACCAAGATGTCCGAGAAACTCGCCGACAGGGACGTGGTCCGGGTGGTCAATTCCTGTTTCGATGCGATTGGTCAGGAAATCACCGCTCATCACGGTTATATCGACAAATATATCGGCGACGCGATCATGGCCGTCTGGAACGCGCCGAATACCGTCGAACATCCCGAACAGGCTGCGGTGGATGCCGCCCGCGAGATCATCGGCAAGCTGGATCACATACGCGAAATCACCGGCCAGCCGCCGCTGGATTTGCGCATTGCCCTCAACGCCGGGCCGGTTCTGGTTGGCGATATCGGCGGCGAACACCGGCGCTCCTTCACGGTCATGGGAACCACGGTCAACACCGCGAGCCGGATCGAATCCGTTGCCAAGGACCAAAAGGTCCGCCTTGCCGTCAGCCAGTCGGTCGCCGAAAAGCTGCCCGGCTCTTATCCTGTCAGGGAAATCTGGTCGGGACAGTTGCGTGGTCTCAGCAGCGATATCTCGGTGTTCACACTCGATGTTCCGGAAATGTATATGGAGCCGTCCGACACACGTCCGGTCAGCAAAGACGAACAGGATCGCAGCAAACTGTTGAATTTTCCTCGTTAGAGCCGTATGGGCCGGAGCCTGCACTGCCGCGTCATGCTCGCTCCCGGTGCGCGAGCTGGAGAGCGTGCCGGTTTTGCATCCTGATGGTTCCTCCGGCATGATCGGTGGAGCGCAAGCTGAATTTTCTGGAGTATCCGGGGTTCGCAGGAACGTCGACAAGATGCTTTGACACTTTACGTCCGTTTGAAGACCTGGGTTCCCGGCATGGCTCAATGGCCCGACAATCAGACTCCCGGAGCGAACCGGCCCGATTTCGACCGGACGATCATCCGTCCGTCCGGCAAGGCGTCGTCGGCGCCCGGGTCTGTCGGTGCCGGCAAGAGCGGTCCGCAATCGGCAGGCCGTCCGGCGCCAAAACGGTCCACGAAGCTGATGTATGCCGGCCTGGCCATAGGGTTTCTTGTCGTGGGCGCAGGGGCGGGCGGTGTGGCGCATCTTTTCGCATCCGGTGCGATCTCCTTTTCGCCGCCCGTGGAAACAGCTGCCTTCGGGACTCCGGAGAGCTCGGGAGAGCCGGATACACCTGCTCCGGTCGCCGACGCCACACTCCTTGCGGAGGATACCGATCCCGGACCCGTCGCATCGGAAGCGGCGAAAAGCGAAGCGGACCGCCTCAACGAAGAAGATCTGGATATTCCCGCCGATCCCTTTTTCGACATGGCGATGTCCGCTGTCATTCCGCTCGCCGGAGATCCCGTGCTGCTCGGCCGCGGAGCCGCAACGCGGCGGATCGAGCTGACCGAACGACCGGTTCCGGCGAGTGCCAAGCCGGAAGATTCGGCCTATGTACCCGCGGCCAGCGCTTATTTTCTCGACAGCCAGATGCTGGACGACGACGGAAATCTGGTGATCAGCGCGCCGGGCAGTGAAACGGATTTCCAGTTCGGCAATTACGGCGGCGGTGACGATTCCGAAGGGATCGTGGTCGAGGAGGCCGGCGAACAGGCGGATGGCGCATCGCCGGATCTGCCGGTTTTTCTCAAGCCACCGACGGATACGCTGAACCTGTTCCTGTCGGAGCGTCCGATCGGTCAGGGACCAAGCCGAATTGAAATCCGCACCGGAATTACCGCAGCGACGACGCTTGCGGACTTTCTGAAGGAAAACGGCTTTGACGAGGATGCCAGCAAACCGCTTGTCGAATTCGCAACGGAAGAGTTTCAGAAGAGCGATTTGATCGCAGGCGACAGGATCGCGGTACGGGGCGTCCGGATGCCGAACAAGGTCGGGCGCATCGGCGACTACTACCGACCGGTGCAGATCTCCTTTTACGGCAAGGACGGATATCTCGGCACGGCGGCCTATTCGACGTCGCGCGAGGGTGCCTCCTATGTTCATGGTGCCGATCCCTGGTTTGGTAAACCCATTGCCGAGGAAAAGCCCACCCCCGACAAGGTGGCGGGCGGTTCGAAGAAGCACCGTCTTATCGACGGCCTTTATGCGACGGCGGTGCGCAACGCGGTTCCGGCTTCCATCGTGGGCGAGGCGATTGCCTATCTGGCACCGACGACGGATCTCAAGCGCACGATTGAGCCGGATGAACGGTTCACGCTGGTGTTCACCGATATGCCGAGGGACGAAAAGCGCGGCGGTGGCCGGGTCCTTTTCGCAGGTGTGCGCCGCGATGATGACTGGTCTGTGCGCTGCTATGTACTGAAAGCGCCGGGAAATCGCGGCTTTGCCTGTGTCAACGAAGGAGGCAAGGTCAGCCTGTCCGGTGCGATGCTGGTGCCGGTCAAGGGGGTTCTGACGTCGAAATTCGGGTTGCGCTTTCATCCGATCAAGAAGACGGAGCGTCTGCATGCAGGGGTCGACTGGGCGGCGCCGACCGGAACGCCCATCCGTGCGGCCTTTTCCGGCAAGGTCACCTATCGTGCCGTGCGCGGCGGATACGGTAATTTCATCGAACTCACCCACAAGGATGGCATCACCAGCCGATATGCGCATATGCACGAATTCGCGGACGGCATTGAGCTGGGGTCGGTGGTTCAGGCAGGCGACCTGATCGGCTATGTGGGCACGACCGGATTGTCGACCGGTCCCCATCTGCATTTCGAAATACGTCAACGCGGCGAGCCGACCGATCCACTGGCATTCGAAATGCAAACCGGTGCGGATGCGCCGCAGTCGGTGGCAAACACCGATCTCAAGAACTATCGCGCCTCGATAGGCGAAATCCTGAGCATCCAATAACACTTCGGCCCGCTTTCGTGAGAAAGCGGGCCGACAGGGTGTGGAGGGCGGAAATGGGTCGCCTGGCTGGCAGGAGCTCCTTGAAGTCTACGCGACCGCCTCCGGCTGAATTTCCAGGCCGTCGTCGCCGGCCCTGATCGAAACCTTCGTGATCGCCTCGCCATTCATCTGCGCCGTCAGGAAGGCGCGGGAGAGTTTGGGCAGCAGGTCGTTGGTCAGGATATTGTCGATCATCCGTCCGCCGCTGTCCGGGTCGCGGCACAGCGAGACGATATGGGCAACCACATCCTCTCCATAGCCAAGCTCCGCCTCCCGGTTTTCCAGAACACGCCTGACGATCCGGTTGAGCTGCAGGCGGACGATGAAGCCGAGCATGGACGGTGACAGGGGGTAATAGGGGATGGTCACGATCCGGCCGAGCAGGGCTGGCGGGAACACGTCGAGCAGCGCCGGTCGCAGGGCTTCCGCCAGCTGTTCCACATCGGGCGCGTTCGGATCGGTGGCTGCAAGATCCGGGTCGCTGGAAACCGGTGCGTCCAGCATGTGCCGGGCGGCGTTCATGATGGTTTCCGTGCCGACATTCGAGGTCAGCAGGATCAGGGTGTTGCGGAAGTCGATCCTCCGGCCCATGCCATCCTCCATCCAGCCCTTGTCGAAGACCTGGAAGAAGATCTCATGCACATCCGGGTGGGCCTTTTCCACCTCGTCCAGAAGGACGACGGAATAGGGCTTGCGCCGGACCGCTTCCGTCAGGCGGCCGCCTTCGCCGTAGCCCACATAGCCCGGAGGTGCGCCCTTGAGGCCGGAAACCGAATGGGCTTCCTGGAATTCGGACATGTTGATGGTGATCAGGCTGTCTTCGCCGCCGTAAAGGGTTTCCGCAAGCGCCAGCGCGGTTTCCGTCTTGCCGACACCGGAGGGGCCGCACAGCATGAATACGCCGATCGGCTTGTCCGGATTGCCGAGCTGCGCGCGGCTTGTCTCGATCCGCTTGGCGATCATGCCCAGGCCGTGCGCCTGACCGATGACGCGCTTGTTGAGGCTTTCCGTGAGATTGAGGATCGTCTGCATCTCGTCCTGAACCATCCGGCCGACCGGGATGCCGGTCCAGTCGGAGATGATGCTGGCAACGGCTTCGTCGTCCACATAGGCATAGACCATGCGGTCGTCTTCCGGGATCTTCGACAGCGCGTCCCGTTTGTCCTTGAGAGCGGTGCGGATGGCCGCCTCATCCCCGAGGTCGACATCGAGATCCAGGTCGATCTCGTCGATACCCACCAGTGCGGGGCCTTCGTGTTCCGGATCCCCGATTTCCGCACTTTCCGGATGCGGGGCCGCTTCGCCGCCATTCAAGGCGATCAGTGCGGCGTTCAGGCGGCGGATCTCTGCCACCAGCTTGCGCTCGCGTTCCCATTCGCCGCGAAGGGTGTCTATCGCGGTTTCGGTGTCCTGGATGGCGGTGTCGAGCGTATCGAGCTTTTCCTGGTGCTCCATGCCGAGCTCGGCGTCATTGGCCAGCGCCTGGCGTTCCGCTTCGAGGAATCCCTTTTTCGCAACCAGATCCGAAAGTCTGGCCGGTTGCGCCGCCTGGGAAATGTTCACCCGCGCCGATGCGGTATCGAGCACGCTGACCGCCTTGTCCGGCAACTGGCGTGCCGGAATATAGCGGTGCGACAGGGAGACGGCGGACTTCACCGCGCTGTCGAGAATACGGACCTGGTGATGCTCTTCCATGGGGCCAAGCAGGCCGCGCACCATGGCAAAGCACTTTTCCTCATCCGGTTCGTCCACCTGGACGGGCTGGAAGCGGCGGGTCAGCGCAGGATCCTTCTCGAAATGCTGCCGGTATTCGGACCATGTGGTGGCCGCGACCGTGCGCAAGGTGCCGCGTGCGAGCGCCGGCTTCAGCAGGTTCGCCGCGTCGCCCGTTCCCGCCGCGCCGCCCGCGCCGACCAGCGTGTGGGCTTCGTCGATGAACAGGATCGTCGGAACGATGGAGGCATGAACCGCATCGATGACGGCGCGCAGGCGCTTCTCGAATTCCCCCTTCATCGAGGCTCCTGCCTGCAGCAGGCCGAGGTCGAGCGCACACAGGCGGGTGCCGAGAAGGGCAGGCGGAACATCTCCGGACACGATCTTCTGGGCAAAGCCTTCCACGATGGCGGTTTTGCCGACGCCGGCTTCCCCGGTCAGGATGGGGTTGTTCTGGCGCCGGCGCATCAGCACGTCGATCACCTGGCGGATTTCCTCGTCGCGGCCGACGATCGGATCGAATTCTTCCGCCCGGGCGCGGGCGGTGAAATCGACCGTGAACTGGGCGAGGGCATCTTCGCCGGCGCCGCCGCCCGGGGCCGTCTGAGCACTGTCTCCGCCCGTTCCCGGCGCCGCGGCCTTGGGGCCGGAGCCGTCCACGGGTCGCGCCCCGGTTTCACCGGACGCACCGGCAATCTTGTCGAGGTCCCGGACCAGGATATCGCGGTTGAGGGGTTCCAGGGCCGGGGAATAGCCGCGCAGCTCGCGCCATGTGGTCCGGTCGCCCATCATGGCGATCAGCACATAGGCGGAGCGGATCTTGTAGTCTCCATATCTCAGCGTGCCTTCGAACCAGGCGCGCTCCAGCGCTTCCTGAAAGGGCGCCGCCATGGAGGGCAGTTCGGTCTGGTTGATTTTCAGCTTGGCGATCGCCTGCTGCAGGTCATCGTAGACCGTTGCGACATCGATGCCGAAATGGCGCAGGATATGGACGAAATCCGTGGTCTCGTCGCGGGCCAGATAGTAGAGCCAGTGCAGGATCTCCAGGTGCCGGTGGCCTGAGCTTTTCGTCAGCCGCATGGCCTTTTCCAGGCAGTCGTAGCTGACAGTCGTAAGTTTATTGGCAATGGTTTCAACCAGAATGTCACTCATGGTACCGGCCTTTCAAATTTGAGACCTATTGATAAACGGATGTATGGCGGCGCACGGGCCGGAAACGGGTGTCGGTCAGCATGTCCTCGTCCTCTTCCTCGATGTCCGCGTCTTCCACGGCCGGTCCGGCAGGCGGTTTCAGCCAGCCGATATGTCCAAGCGTCGCCGAACTGTTCCGGTTCATCTGCACCGATGAGGCACAGCGTCTGGGAAGGGCGAGTTCAATTTCGTATTCGATCTCCAGACCCAGATAAAAATCGATGAGATCGAAGAGCTTTTCTGTCCACGGATTGGGTTTGCTCCGCGTCGGGGGCAGAAACTTGCGGTATTCGTCGAGCGAGCGGGTGAAGATGCGGATGCGGATCTTGTCGCTGACGCTGTAGACCCGGGCGCCGACGATGGTGTCCGCTCCCAGACGGCCGGCGCCGCCGGGGCCGAGGCCGCCAAGGCTGAGCTGGTCGTCCCGGTCCAGATGCAGCCAGGTTCCGACACACTGGTCTATTTCAACCTTGACCCCGAAGACACCGGAGATCAGCGCCTTCAGGCGCGCCGCACTTTTGGTCTTGGGCGCCATCTGGCCCGCGTAGAGCAGCTTCAGCCGGTCGTCTATCCGGTCCAGATCACGGTAGATGGGTGCACCGAGCCCGATGGAAGAGCCGATATAGGCCAGGAAGCGGTCGTCGTCGGGCCGGTCATGCTGGACGATCGGCCTTGCATCCGCCCAGGCTCGGTAAAAGAGCTGGATGAAGCGGTTATTGAAGACGTCCAGAAAACGGGGGAACTCGTCGTTTCCCCGCAGTCCCCACATGATGGCTTCATCGGTATAGGGCGCGGGCAGGGCGCCTTGCGGGCCCAGCAGCCCGAGAAACCGTTCCAGCAGCACAAGACCGCCGGAGTTGTCACGGGTCGCGCGCTCAATGGTCGAGGTCGCGAATTCGCTGGAAGGATCCTGCCCGAAGCGGACGATGTCCTCCATGAGACGGCGGCTCTTGCCGATCCGGGGCGGGGCGGGTTCTTCCGTCTTCGCGGGACCGCCCAGTCCCGGAACCTTTGCGCCCGGGGCTGTCTGGCCCTCAAGCATGCGCAGGACCGCCAGAAGATCGTGTCCTCCGGGATGTTTTTCGATCCGCGCGCTCAGCGCCGACAGCAGCGAGGCATATTGCTGCTGGACGGGAACTTCTATTCTCGGTTCGGCGGGCGGCGGCGTTTCGGCTTCCGGTTCCGCGTCCTGCTTGTCTCCGAAGATGTCTTCGTGGTCTTCCGCCGCGCTTCCGGTCAGTTGATGAGCGTCTTCTGCGCCGGATCCCGTGTCTGCGGGTGACGCTGGAGCAGGCGGCTCGGGCAAGTCTCCGGCAGGCGATTCCATCGCTTGCGACAGGATCGCGTCATCTGTGTCGGGCAAGGCTTCGCCGGCTGGCGGCACATCCGGTTCGGCAACGGCTTCCACTGCCGGCGCGTCGGTGTCGGAGGCCTCCGGGAAAGGCTGCCGGTCGTCCGGCCAGACGGCTGGCGCACTGTCTGCGAGCCGCAGCACCGTCTTGTCCCGTGCCGTGGGCCTGTCCGGGAAGTCCGGGTCCTGTTCCGGATCCTTGTCGTCCGCTCCGCTCATAGGATCCCCTTCGCACCGATCCTGGGCGGCCACTTCATGATCGTTCCCCGTTCCGTGGTGGCGATCACGCATTGGGTGAAGTGGTTGAAAGAGGCGTATTCGGCGATGAACCGGTCGAGCACCGCGCCCAGCAGGAAAGCGCTGGCGCCCTCGAAGGCCTTGTCGTCGAGCGTTATGGTGACCTCCAGACCCCTGGCGACGCCAGTGCCGGATTTTTGCTGCAGCCTGCGGACCACCGGACGGGTCGAGACGGCGCGTACGGACTGGGCCTGCCGGTCGGCCGAATTGTCGGCAAGCGGAGCGAACACGCTCAGGATGTCGCGGAACGACCGGCCGTCCTCACCGGCGGCATCGTGAACCAGTCCGGTGTGGTTGAGGGCAAGAATATTGATCAGCCGCCAGGCGATTGCCCCGGTATGGCCTTCCTCGCCGAGCCTTTCATTGTAGGAAAGAAGAGGCGGTCGCGGCGCGGTGGGACCGGCGATGCATTCGACCTTGAGACCGATATCCTCAAGAACGCGGAAATCGCCGATATCGGACTTGTCCGGATTGGTGCCGACCGGAAGGTCGGCAGCAAGGGCCCTGTTGGATGCCATCACCTTCAGCGAGAGCTCCGCAAGCCGCTTGTCACCGCTCTGGAGCAATGCGGCGGCCTGGGCGCCGCTGGAAATCGAAACGAATGTCTCCGTGCCGATGTAGGAACTCGGCTGCATGCGCCGCAGTTCCGAGGAGGATTGCCGTCGTGGCATGCGGCGGATGGAATAGAACCATTCATGCCCCGCCTTTTCCGTGTCCGGCGCGACACTGTAGAGCGGTTCCACGGCGCGTTTTTCACCGCCGGAAAAATGCGCGTTGACCTCCGTCACGGAATGAATCTCGTAATCGAGCGGACGGGTCCGGTCCGCGATCACCGCGAATTCGTGCTGTCCCTTCTTGATCGGGACCCGGTCGGTCTGGCGCTCGAACAGGTTGACTGCGGGAGCCGAATGCAATGCGAAGATCTTGGGTTCCACATGCGCCGACAGGCGGGTTTCCGTCTCGTCGAAAACAAATACAAGGTCGAAGGATTTTGCATGCACCCGGTCGAGGTAGCGGCGCAATCCCGTCAGACGCATGCCAAGGAAGCTGCGGGGAAAATTGAAATAGTCCCGCAGATAGTCGAAGCCGGTGAACATCCTGCGGTCGTTGCGAAGCAGGGCATCCTCCTCGTCGAAGCCGAGCTGCCTGATGGCATCAACGGGCAGGCGCTGCAGGGAGGTCTGTCCGAAGGCATCCTCGGTCCTCAGGTATAGGGCGATCGTATGACCGAAGATCTGCTCATAGACCTTCGCCGCAAGATCGACAGGTCCGATCAGCCGGACGGGAAGCTCATCGATCCGGCAGCCGGCCACCTGGTATTCCGGCTTCTTGAGTGCCTCTTCCGCCGAGACCTCGTTTTCCGGATCTTCAGCCATCCGGTGGGTGAAGGTGATCGACAGTCCGGCCCGGGCCCGCTTGTCTTCGGCCATTTCCGCGCCAAGTCCGGAGATCTGGGCGGCAGAGCTCAGGTAACGGGCTCCTGTCAGTTCCAGCGGTGTCAGGGTGATCGGCGCGGAGAGCGTGAAGCGGCAGCGCACTTCGCCCTGGCGCTCACGAAAGACGGCTTCCATGGGGGCGTGCCGGGCGATCCTGATGCCGTTGCGCAAATTCGCATCGCCGTATTTCGGCGTGATCCGGGCGAGCACCATGGAGGGGATGGGGGCCAGCGCGGAAGGATAAAGCTGTTCGAAAAGATTGGACGTGAACTCGGAGAATTCATGTTTCATCTTCAGCTGGACCCGCGCCGCCAGGAAGGCCGCGCCCTCCAGCAGGCCGGACAGCATGGGGTCGGACCGGTCTTCCAGGAGCCCGCCGAGACGCTCGGCCACTGCGGGATAGGCTTCGGCGAAGGCCGACCCCTGCTCGCGCAGATAGGTCAGCTCCTGATTGTAGAGATCCAGAAATTCCCGATTCATCCCGAAGCCCCGATTATCTTGATGCGGCCGAAGGCGGGATCGACATCGGCAATGAATTCGCTGCCGATCCGGACCGGATCGCAGCGGATCTCCGCCTTGATCAGAAAGCGTACCTTGAAGGAGTCACCGCTGCCTTCCTCGTCCCGAATGACCTGCAGCGTGCGCGGGTCCATGCGCGGCTCGAACCGGAGAAGGGCTTCGCGGATATCGTCCGCGAGCCTGTCGATCCGGACCGTGTCGACGATATGCACGGACAGGTCGGGCAGGCCATAGTTGAGAATGGAAGTGGTGACTTGCGGAAACTCGGAGAGATTCTGGGTGGAATTCAGGTTCACGGTGTTCAGAAGCGACTGAAGGTCACGACGGACTTCCGCGACAAGCGTGTGTTCGGAAATCCCGTAGGACCGTGACAGGCGGCGGCCGGACCTGATCTTCTGTCCGTCCGAGGGACTCTTCTGGCGGGCCTGGGCGGCCTTGTAGTCCGGGTCGTCGCTCGCACGGAATGCCCACATCAGCGGCGAGTGCATTTTCATACTAGATTTAGCCATTGGCCACGCCCACGCTGACTGCCGCCTCTTGATTGACCTGGAAAAAACCGGCGGTTCCCGACCGGTCCCGGCATCCCGCCATTCGAACCTGAAAACGAATTGGCTGCCGCGGGATATTGCGGCAGCCAATCCAGGCAGAATGCCTTATTTCTTTTCGTTTGCCGCGATGTCCCAGCCAAACTCCGGAGCCGCGCCCTTCGAGCCGTCCGGCTTCTGTTCGGTGTAGATGTACTTGTACTCACCGAAGTTCAGCGTGATGCTTTCCGTGATGCGGTCGTCAGACCCGCTGCCACCGGTCGAGACATTGGTGACGATAATGTCTTTCATCTCGATCTTGATGTATTCCAGCGGGCTGTCCCCAGCAGCCTTGCGCACAAACATCGTACCTTTCGTGATGTGCTTGCCGGTGGACACATGCTGCAGCAGCACCGGGGTCGACTTGTCGACAAATTTGGTGATGCTCAGATCCTGAAAATGTGCCTTGCCCGAACCGGAACCGCCGCCCATATGCGTGGTGCCGGACTGGGACGCGCCCCACGACCAGGACAGGACGTCGATCTTGTCCTTGTGGGTCTTGTCCTGTGCTTCGCCTTTGATGCCTTCAAGCTCGAGAAAAAAATCGACAGCCATGATAATAG
Source organism: Labrenzia sp. 011 (assembly GCF_003075075.1). GTDB lineage: Bacteria > Pseudomonadota > Alphaproteobacteria > Rhizobiales > Stappiaceae > Roseibium. The sequence goes on from NZ_QCYM01000001.1 coordinate 455,368, forward strand.
ATCCTCTTGGTTGTTGACGGCCAGGAAATCTGCCTGGCACTAAGTCTGCTATTTTTTTGACAACTACCTCGGACCTCGCGGTCCAAACCCCTGAGCCGTATATGGCCCGTTTGTACCTCCACCCGGTGAAATGACCGGATCGCATCCGCGAGGGATGCTTGCCAGCGGGCGGGCTCACGCCCGCTGGCAATTCTTGAAATCAGCTTCCGTCCTGCGGAATTCTGGAAGCCAGGCTCATGCCGATATCCATGCCTTCCAGCTGATAATGGGGACGCAGGAAGAACTGGGCCCGGTAGTATCCGGGGTTCTCCTCGTCCGGGACGATGGTGACCTTGGCTTCCCGCAGCGGCTTGCGCGCCTTGGTTTCCTCGGTCGAATTGTCCGGATCGCCATCGACATAGTCCATGATCCAGTCGTTGAGCCACCGCTGAAGCTGCGCCGATTCCTTGGTGGAACCGATCTTGTTGCGCACCATCACCTTCAGGTAGTGGGCGAAACGGGTGGTCGCGAACATGTAGGGCAGGCGGGCGGACAGATTGTCGGATGCGGTCGCATCCTTTCCGTCCGGACCGGAGAACTGCCTTGGCTTGAAGACCGACTGGGCCCCCAGGAAAGCTGCCTGGTCGGTGTTCTTGCGATGGATGAGCGGGATCAGGCCCAGGCGGGAAATCTCGTGCTCCCGCCGGTCGGAAACCGCGACTTCCGCCGGACACTTCTGGTCGACACCGCCGTCGTCGGTCTCGAAGACGTGGGTCGGAAGTTCCTCGACCAGCCCGCCGCTTTCCACACCGCGAATGCGGACGGTCCAGCCGAATTCCTTGTAGGCCTTGTTGATATTCGAGGCCATGGCGTAGGCGGAGTTCATCCAGGAGTAATTGTCGTGGCTGTCCTCGCCGAACTCTTCTTCGAAGGCGAATTCCTCGACCGGGTCGGACTTGGCGCCATAGGGCTGGCGGGCAAGCACACGCGGCATGGTCAGACCCAGATACCGGGCGTCCTCGGATTCGCGCAGGGTGCGCCACTGTGCGTGGAGTTCCGTGTCGAAGATCTTCGACAGGTCGCGCTTGGCCGGAAGCTCGGTCCAGCTGTCCATCTGCATGAGCTGCGGGTCGGCTGCCGCGAGGAACGGTGCATGCGCCGCCGAAGCGATCTTGGCCATTCCGCGCAGGATGGTGATGTCCTGGGCCTCGTGAGAGAACTCGTAGTCGCCGACGAGACAACCGTATGGCTGGCCGCCGAGCTGGCCGAATTCGGCTTCGTAGATCTGCTTGAACAGCGGGCTCTGGTCCCACTTCGCGCCGCGGTAGCTCTTGAGAACACCTGCCAGCTCGCTCTTGGAGATGTTGAGAAACCGGAGTTTCAGGGAGGCATCGGTTTCCGACTGGTGGACGAGATAGTCCAGCCCGCGCCAGGCGCTTTCCAGCTTCTGGAATTCCGGGGCGTGAATGATTTCATTCACCTGCGCCGTGAGCTTCTCGTCGAGCTTGGCGATCATCTCGTCGATGGTGTCGTAGACATCTTCCTTGATGAGCGCCTGGTCGGACAGGGCTTCCGCGAGAAACGTGGACATCGCGTTGTCGACGAGCGCGTTGGCAGTCTCGTTTTCGCTCTTGATGCGGAAATTCTGTTTCAGGATGGAGGCAAATTCCTCGGGGCTTTTTTCGCCCGCGGCTTCGCCGGCAGCTGCGCCACTTGTCTGGGCACTGGTATCGGTGTTGCTCATTTACGCCTCCTCCGTCGCGCTGCCGTCTTTCGCGTCGCCGTCAGGCTGCGTTTTTTCGGCGTCGATCTGCTGAGCGAGAGCCGCCATCAGGGCCGGATCCCGGGTCAGCTCTTCAAGCTGGCTGATGGCTTGCACGCGGCCGTCCATCATGGTGCGCAGGGCTGCAAGACTGCGGCGCGCATCGAGAAGCTTTTTCAGGGCCGGAACCTGCTCGGCAACCTTGCCCGGAGTGAAGTCGTCCATGCTCTTGAACCGCAGCTGAACGCTCAGCTTCGAATTTTCTTCTCCGGAGAGGTTGTCCTTCACGGTGAAGGAGGTGCCGGGCTCGATGGCTTCCATCCGCTTGGTGAAGTTGTCCATGTCGATGTCGAGAAGCTTGCGCTCGTCGATATCAGCCTTCTCGACGCCCGGGTTGTCGCCGGAAAGATCCGCCATGATCCCCATGACGAAGGGCAACTCGACCTTCTGCTCCGCGTCGAACGGATCCTCGTAGAAAATATGAACGCGAGGAGGCCTGTTGCGCTTGATAAAGCTTTGCCCGCTATTCGATGCCATTGTACTTGCCTTTCGTTTAATTGACCCGGATTAGGAAAGGTCAAATTTCGTCAAATACTCACGCAGGGCTTTTTGATTTTGCTTTTATTCAGAAACTGCGTTTCGTCTTGTTGATTTCTATGTAATTCGATTACCGGTTGCGGGGAAGTGACGACAGTCACACGTTGGCCGCTTTGGGAATTTTTTAAATGCTGAAAACCGGAATATTGAGGACCCCTTGGCTCTAAGTGTCAAGAAAGAAGCGCCGAAACCCCTGGGGAGCGGACCGGTGTCGCGATTTTTCCTTTTTCCTGGTCAATCGTCTTCCGGTCTCAGGAACAGGTTGAGCAGGCCCGTGAAGGAACCGGAGCTCATGTTTTGCGCCTCCTCCAGCAGCAGAGGAATGGGGCTCGTGGGCTCGTTGGACGAATAATAGCCCTTCACCGCCGCGATGCCTTTCATGGCGTCGTTCCGGTTCTCGATGACCATGACGGAAAAGCCGTCAACGTCGCCGAGTTCCTGATCGGAGCCGTCGTTGAGGTCTACCAGCCTGTCATTGGACAGCTGAAGACCGCTGGTGCCCAGAATCAGAGACACGTCGTCAAACCGGCGTGGCATCAGGATCTTCAGGGCATCAAGATAGGATTTTCCGACAAGACCGCGCGCCTCGCGCACGAGGAAGAGAGCAGGGTGGGACGGTTCCCTGGACGCGAAATAGTCCTGGACCGCATCCAGAATCAGTTTGGCCTGGGCGGCGTTCCTGATTTCCGATTGTGACGCTTCTCCCGTGGAGGCGGTGTCCGCCTCCTCCAGGCCGGTATCCTCGTCCGGTTCCTCGGTGTCGGGGGAAATGCGTCCGAGGCGGGTGTTGAGTTCCCGGCTCATCTCCTGCAGAAGCGTGACCAGGTGTTCGTAATCCGGCGGTGCTGTCTTGGCACCGTCTTGCTGAAGCTTTTCGGTACAAATGGCGGTGATCGCCTGAAGTTCCTCGGGCGTCTCCGAAAGATCCTTCAGCACCTCGTCGATGTCCTGCTGCTCCAGCTCGCCGGAAGTCAGGGCGGCCTCGATCGCCCCGAGGGAGATCGTATGTTCATCCGGCCGGGCGGTGGCTGTTCCTGCGGCGACCTGAATGGTGCGATAGCTGATCGGGCCCGCTCTGCGGGTTCTGATCAGCGGCGCCGCTTCGAGAGGCAGGATGGTGGTCGGCCGGTTGTTCAGTGCCTCGAGCGCGCCGATCCGTTCCATGTGACCGAAATCGGAGTCCGAAGGATGGACTTCGTCCCAGTAGGTCTCAAGCAGACGCCGGATGATGCGCACTGCATCGGCAAACTGGTGGATCTGGCCGTTGAGCAGGCCGAACTGGGCGAGAAGCACAAGCAGTCTGACGTCTCGGGACTGCTTTAGGAAGCCGTCCATCTGCTTGAACAAGTCGGTGAATTCGATTTCTGAACGGTCAAATTCGCTGAACCGTTCCGGCAGCATTTCCTCGCATGAATCGAGCAGCGCGGCGAAAGCGGGTTCGGTGTCATAAAGGTCCGGACCGCAGCCTGCGCCGGGGGACACTTCTGTTCCGTATGTATCGGGATCAAAACTCATGCACCCTCCCGGCGCGGATCGAATTGCTCCAGCAGCCCCGAGGCTGGCTGGAGACAATTTGGCGGATAGCTCTTATTCGAGCACCAGCTTGCTTTCGACGCGGCGGTTGGCCGGGTCGTTGATATCGGCCACCTTGGGGCGTGTCTTGCCGTAGCCGACAGTCTTGAGACGGTCCCGGCCGACCCCGAGGGACACCAGAAATTCCGTCACCGCGAGCGCCCGGTCTTCCGACAGGCGCTGGTTGTAGGTGGTGGATCCGATGCCGTCCGTGTGCCCTTCGATGACGAAGGTGGCGCCTGAAAGGTCCGGATCGGCGATCCCCTTGGCGAATTCGCGCAGATTGGTCCTGGCCGAAGGGCTCAGCCGTGCGGAGGCGTATTCAAAGGAGACAAGCAGGTTGAAGCCTTCGCCGATGGCCTTGGTGTCCGGGTCCGCGACCAGAGCGCCAGCGTTCTGGTCCGAATTGCTGCCGGCCTCGGTTTCCGATGTAACGGCGACCTGGCCGCCTTCCGCCTTGGCGGCATCGGGGTTGCATTCGTCTCGGGTCCCGATGCACAGCGCCCGGCTCGTGCCGGTCGGCTTGAGGGAACGGGTTTTCAGCTGCTTGAAGTGACGGGTGACATCATCGGCGGAATAGGTCGCATCCTGTGCAGCTGCGTAGCCGGCTGCAAGTCCGGTGATCGTACATGACAGCGCTGCGGCCAGCAGAAGGCGGCCGGGCTTGAGGTGCCGGAAGGAACTCCGGTCACGCGTGGTCAAGGGTGTGGTCACGATATCAATCCTCCTTCGTGGAGTGTTGGAATGCATTGTGGCAATGGGTTCAGAAATGCATCGTGCCAGATTTCAAAATATATTGGTGTGGCGAAAGTCACTAAAGTACGATTTGATAGCAGTATGTCCTTTTGCGCTCAATTAGCAAGAGGGGGAGCACGATGGGAAGGTTGTTGAGCAGGTTAAACAACTTAGTGCGTGCCAGCCTGAATTTCATGGACAATCGTGCAGGGCGTATTAAAACGTTCGGATAAGACATGGACCGGCGTTTAAAGCATTTGCAACAACTGTGCTGTTGAGCACATTATTTTTATCGGAAACGCCTTAGATACTGACTGAAAGCGTTCGGAGTGCCGACGCTGTCAGGAACCGTATTTCCGAGGAGAATTTCGTGGCCCAGGGACAACTCAAGCAAGCAAACCGGATGGCCGAACTGACTTCGGTTTACGGGAAGGACGAGCTCTCGGTCGTCACCGTTGAGTGCGACGAGGGCATGAGCGAGGATTTCGAGATCCGCCTGGAGGTTTTCAGCCAGGAGGAAGATCTCGATTTCGACAAGGCGATCGCCACGCATATGACGGTCAAGGTGGTCACCAACAACGGTGACACGCGGTATTTCGACGGGCTTTTGACCGATGCCAAGTGGCAGGGGCACCGGGACGCCTACTATGTTTACAGGTTGACCCTGCGACCCTGGTTCTGGTTGCTGACCAAGAATGCGAACTGCCGGATTTTCAAGGACAAATCGGCTCCGGACATTATCGCGGAGGTTCTCGGCGCCCATGATTTTGCAGATTTTCAGGACAAGCTGACCGAAAGCTACGATCCGATCCATTATTGCGTTCAGTACAGGGAGTCGGATTACGACTTCTGCTGCCGCCTGATGGAGGAATTCGGAATTTCCTATTTCTTCGAGCATCTGGACGGCAAGCATAAAATGATCCTGGCCGACGCCAGATCGTCCTTCAGTCCGATCGTCGGCGATTCCACAATTCCCTTCATTCCGCTTGGCGGCGACAGCCAACGGGATGAGGAACATGTCTATCACTGGATTCCGAGCCGGAAGTTCCGGACCGGCAAGTTCGCGGTCAACGACTACGACTTTGAAAAGCCGAGTGCCTCGCTGGAGGCGGAACGCGACGCCGGGTCCAAGTACCGGGCCGGCTCCCTGGAGCATTACGATTATCCGGGCCGTTATACCGAGAAGGACAAGGGCTCCAAATACAGCAACATCCGCCTGGAAGCGGAACAGGCCGCCGACAAGCGAATTCAGACGGCCGGCGAGGTTCCGCGCTTTTACGCCGGTGGTCTCTTCACCCTGAAGGATCATCCGCACAAACCGCAGAACCGGGAATTTCTGGTGGTGCGGGCAAGTCATCAGATCATTGCCGAACAATACCGTACTGGCGGTGGTGGCGGTGGGGCCCAGGGGGAGGCCTATACCGGGAGCTACGACGTCCTTGCCTCCGATATTCCCTTCAGGACGCCGGCCACGACCCGCAAGCCCCGCATTCCCGGTCCCCAGACGGCCAAGGTTGTCGGCCAGGGGGAAATCGATGTGGACGAGTACGGCCAGATCATGGTCGAATTCCACTGGGACCGCGACAAGACCCAGTCTCGCCGGGTGCGCGTCGCCCAGGTGTGGTCCGGAAAGAACTGGGGCGGCATCTATATCCCGCGTGTCGGCCAGGAGGTGATTATCCAGTTTCTGGAAGGCGATCCGGACAAGCCGATCGTCATCGGAACCGTCTATAACGCCGAAAACATGCCCCCTTACGATCTGCCCGGGGAAAAGAACAAGGCCGGAATCAAGTCCGATTCCACCCAGGGCGGCGGCGGTTACAACGAGTTCGTTCTCGATGACACCAAGGGCCAGGAGCTCATTGGCATGCATGCCCAGAAGGACATGGAGACCGTTATCGAGCATGATGAAAGCCTGCACGTCAAAAACTGCCGCGAGACCAGGATCGGCGTGAACCGCACGGAAGACGTCGGCAACAACACGACGGAAACCATCGGCAAGACCTGGAAGGTGACTGCCGGGAGCAAGATCGAATTCATCTGCGGCGCCAGCAAGATCGTCATGACCCCCTCCTCGATCAAGATAGAGTCACCGATCATCGATGTGAAGGCGTCCGGGACGCTGACCGCCAAGGGCACGCTGACAAATGTGAGTGCCAGCGCGGTATTGACGCTGAAAGGCGGGCTTGTTCTGATCAATTAGAACCGGTCACTGGAATTGCGGCAATCGGAACAGACGTCAACGGGAAGAAACGGAGTAGAGCAGATGGGATCGCGTATCCGCTTTACCAGGGCAAAACAGGTTTTCGAAACCTATCCTGAATTGTCGGAGACGGTGAAAGTGCCGTCTTCCGACATCGCGCCACAGGACTATACGCTGGAGCTTCAGGACGGCGAAGAGCCGGTGACCGCGCTTGCCTATTTCGCGCATGTGCTGCCGAAACGGGAATCCGTGTGGTGGGGCATGAAATGCGTCGCAGGTCTGGACGGAAACAGTACAGAGGATGACCGTCAGATTCTGGTGCTCAGCGAAACCTGGGTACGGGAAGGTGACGAGGATGCCCGCGCGGCCGTTCATGCGGCCGCCGAAGCCGCCAGATCGGACAGCGCCGCAGTATGGATCGGGCTGGCGGCCGGCTGGTCCGGCGGGTCCCTGTCTCCGAATCCGGAGCAGCGGGTCGATATGCCCGACGATCTGACTGCGAAGGCGGTCAATACGGCCTTGCTGATCGCGCTGGGCTCGGTGGATCTCGCAAGGCGGGACGAAGCGCTCAAATCATGCCTTTCCGCGGGGTTGTCCTTCGCCGAAGGTGGTTCAATGCCGGTGGTCAGCCTCAAGGGGCAGGTTCCGGTCCTGTCGTAAGCAATCCGAGGGATGTGCTGGAATGCGTATTACGCTGCAGATCGAGAATGTCGATCGGCTTGAGAGCGGAGGCCAGGTCTCCTACAGCTGCGCCGACCGGGGATTCGATATCGGTCGCCACGAGCATCTCGACTGGAGTCTGCCCGATCCCCACCGTGTGATTTCCGGCAAGCACTGCGAAGTGCGTTTCGAGGGCGGCCAGTTCGTACTCCACGACATCTCGACAAACGGCACCTTCCTGAACGGCAGTCCCAATCGTATGGACAGGGCGCATGCGCTGCGCTCCGGCGACCGGCTGATGATCGGCGATTACATAATCTCCGTTGCGCTGGAAGCAGGCGAAACAATCGGGGGAGGGGTGTCCGCGGGCCCGGCTGCCATGCCCCAAGGTGAAACGCCCCTGTGGAATGCGCCGCAACCGGCCGCCCCTGATCCTGGCTGGCCATCAGGTTCAACCCTTCCGGATCCGGCGCCCTACCCGGTTCAGGAGTCCGGTGGCAGTCCTTGGGGCGCGCCTTCGTCCGGCATGGAAGGGCGGCACGCTCCGCCATCGTCGGCCCCCGGCATAGGCACGCCTGCGGACGATGTCTGGAGTCAGCAGGGACACGGATGGGGCAGCGCCGATCCCGCGCTCTACGATCCGCAGGCAAAATTTCCCGATCGGGAAGCTGCGAGGCCCGCGCAGGCAGATCCCCTGGATCACCTTGCTTCACAGCCGAGTCTCGCACCGTCCGAGCCGGCGCCTGCCTCGCCGTTTCCACCCTTGTCCGGCGCCCCTGACGAACCGGGGCCGCCGCTGTTCGACATGCCCGATCTCGGCGGTGGAGGAGTGGCTCAGGAGAACGCGCAACCGTCTCCGGTTCCGCCGGCTGTAGCGGAACCGGCTGCCGCGTCACCGTTTCCCGAGGCGGATTCCTGGACAGCTCCTGTAACCGCCGCGCCCGCTGCGACGGCTGAAGCGGAGACCCCGGCAGCGCCGGTCGTCCCGCCCGAGGGGGCTCCTGCGCCGCTCCAGCCGCCATCACCTGCAGCGGTTCCGGCAACCGTATCTGCCGCTGATCCGGAGCCGGAAACAGCTCCGGCATTGTCGCCGGCTGACACTCCAGCCGCAGCAGCCGCCACACCAGCGCCTGCGCGTGACGATTTCATCAAGGCATTCGCACAGGGGGCGGGCATTCCTGAGAATGTGCTTCAGGGACGGGATCCGGAAGAGTTCGCCCGCGAACTCGGAACGATCCTGCAAGGGGTTACCGGCGATCTGATGGGCCTGCTGCAGGCCCGCAGCCAGGTCAAGGCGATGACCCGCAATGCCAATCGCACCCTGATAAGCCGCAGCGGCAACAACGCCCTGAAATTCTCGCCAACCCCGCAGATGGCCCTGCAGACCATGTTTTCCCAGGGAGCGGAAGACAACGGTTATCTGCCGATGGGCCAGGCGATGCGGGCCGCCTTCCGGGACATTCAAAAGCATCACGTCTGGACTTATTCCGCCATGCAGAAGGCGGCTGCGCGTTTTGATGATACGCTGTCACCCAGGGCGATTGAACGCGAGGGAAAGGCTGCGAAAAGTCCGTTCGGCAGTCAGAAGGCCAAACTCTGGGAACGGATGGAAGAACGCTGGACCTCGCTGTCCGGCGCATATGACGATGGTCTTGTCGGTGTATTCACTCAGTATTTTACGGAAAGCTATGAAGAATTGACAAGCGAAGACCCGGAGCAGCAATCCGGGCAGATTGATTAATACCGTATTTTGAATTCGTAGAGCGCTACGGCGTTCCATATGTCAAGGAGCAGTGCCTTTATGTCGTGGTATAGCAAGGTCGCATGGACCGAAGGGCTGTTTTTGAGGCCGCACCACCTTCAGCAGAGCGATCGCTATGCGGAGCATCTGCTCGATGAACGGGTAAGGCTTGCGTCCGCCTATCCCTGGGGCTTCTCCGATTTTGAGATCGATCAGGATGTCGGCCAGCAATGCCGCTTCGCCCTGCGTCACGGCCGGGGCATATTTCCGGATGGTACGGTGTTCAACTTTCCGGCGGATGGCACGCCCCCGCCTGCGATCGACGTTCCCGAGGATGCCGCAGGCCAGATCGTCTGGCTGGGGATACCCGAAACGACGGTCAATGCAGTGGAAGTGTCGAACGGGCGCGAGGACGCGGCAACCCGTTATCTTCAGGGCCGCGAGACGATCATCGATTCGACCTCGGCAATCCGTCAGGAAGAGGAAATCGACGTTGCCCATCCGCGGCTGATGTATTCCATCCGCTCCACGCCGCACCCCGGCCAGGTCTGTCTTCCGGTTGCCCGGATTACCGAGATCAAGGACCGTATCGTCATTACCGACGGAGCGTTCGCGCCGCCGGTTCTGGCCTGTCATGTGCATCCCGTCGTCACCGGCTGGATCGATTCGGTCATCGGCTGGGTGGAACGCAAGCTCAGCGAACTGGCCCGCTATGCAGCCGATACTTCCGCCGGCGGCGGTCTGCAGAATTTCGATTACCTGACGCTGCAGATGCTCAACCGGACCCATCCGATGCTGATGCATCTGCGCAAGTCGGCCTATGTTCATCCCGAACGCGTCTATTCGGAGTTCCTGCAGCTTGCCGGAGAACTGGCGACCTTCGCCACCGATGAACGCCGGGCACGCAACTATCCGGTCTATGACCATGACAGGCTGCACGACATCTTCAAGCCGGTCCTGGCGGATATCCAGGCGTTCCTTTCCGCCGGTTACGACCGCCGTGCGATTCGCCTGCCTCTGGAACAACTGGCACCCAATGCCTTCAAGTCGACGATCGTCGATCGCAACCTGTTCTCTCAGGCAAGCTTCGTGATCGAGGTGGCCGCCCGCCGTCCGCTGACGGAAATTCAGACCGAATTTCCGCGTCTCTTCAAGGTCGGGCCTTTCGGACAGATGCGCCAGATCGTCTATTCCAACCTGCCGGGCATTCCCCTGATCCACATGCCGGTGCCGCCCGCGCAGATCAGGGCCCTGACGGACAGGGTCTATTTCAGGCTCGACAAGACAACGCCGCTCTGGCGCGAATTCAGCCAGGATTCCGCGATCGGGCTCCAGTTCTCCGGCAACTGGCCGGATCTGCAGCTTGAATTCTATGCCATCCGGGAGGGCCGCTGATGCCCGATAATGACGATCCCTTTGGTGTATCCAAGCGCAAGGGAAAAACCATTGTCCGGCCCAATCCCGGCGGCCGCTGGAGCGAAACGCAGCCCGGCGCGCCCCAGGCACCGGCCCAGACACCTGCGCCGCCTCAGGCTCCTCCGGGACAGCCTGCGCAGCCACAGCGCCCGGCCAGTGCGCCGGACCCGTGGCAGGGAGGCGCCGGAGCGGGGCCGGACCCCTATGCGCCGACGCCGGCCGGCTACGAATACGGCCAGCAGCAGGCCCCCGATCTTAGGACGCCGCCCCCCGGTCCCCAGTCGTCACCGCCGCCCTATGGCGCTTCCGGTCCCGCCGCGCCGCAGGGCGCCGGACAATTGGCCCAGACACCGGATATCAACCAGATCCGGGTTGCCAATCGCAATCCGATTTCCCGCGCGGCCGCGCCGTTGCTTCTGCTGCTGGGGCGTCTGCATCTGACGATGACGGACGCGCAGTTCGATGCTTTGATGCGCGATGTCTACAATTCCATCAAGACCTTCGAGAAGGATCTGCGCAGCGCCGGCATCACCGATGACCAGATTCGCTCCGCCGCCTATGCGCTTTGCGCCACGTCGGACGATATCGTTCAGAACCTGCCGTCCGCCGGTCGGCATCAGTGGACGCAGTATTCCATGCTGACCCAGTTTTTCGGGCAGGCCACTGGCGGTGTCGAATTTTACCAGCTCCTGGAAAAGGCAAAACAGGACCCGGGCCGGAACTACGGTGTCCTGGAGGTGATGCATGCCTGCCTGTCGCTTGGGTTTTACGGAAAATACCGGGCCATTCAGGGCGGTCAGCAGGGGCTTGAGCGCGAACGGCGGGACCTGCACGAGATTCTCAGACGTGTCCGGCCCCGGCCGGGAGACGATCTGTCGCCTCATTGGCGCGGTCTGGAGCTCTTGCAGAAGCGGACCGGCTTTTCCGTTCCGATTTGGTCGGTGGCCGCTGTCGCCGGGGCCTTGCTGCTCGGCGGATATGTGACCCTGATGCTGCTGCTGTCCAGCGGCAGTGAAGTCCTCGCCAGCCGTGCCGCCGCTCTTTATCCGAACGGCCCGGTGGAACTGGCACGCGAAGGCTACCAGCCCAAACCGCCGCCGTCGCCTCCACCGCCCCAGGACGCCACGATCGACACGGTTTCGCAACAGCTTGCGGGTCTGGACGGCCTGGAAATCTCGCAGGCGGGACCTGCGATCATGCTGCGCATGCGCGCCCAGTTCGACGTCGCCGCGGCGACTTTGCGGCCGGAATTCCAGCTTCTGGTCGAACAGGTGGCCCAGACGCTCGGCGAGGTGGACGGGGAAATTCTCGTCGTCGGACATACCGACAGCGACCCGATCCGCAACAATCCGCGTTTTCCGAGCAACTGGCACCTGTCCGTCGAGCGGGCGAAGTCCGTCGCGGCGGTGATGGACGCCGTCCTCCAGGACCCCGGACGGGTGCAGGTGGAAGGACGCGGAGCCGATGAGCCGATCGCGCCCAATACCAGCCGGGAAGGCAAGGCGCTCAACCGCCGTGTCGAGGTCTTCCTGAAGCCGCCGACCAAGGGTCTGGTGATCAACAATTAGAGTTCAAGGCCGGGCAACCGCAGTATTAAGGCAGTATCAATGAAATTCTGGCTTGGAATATCGGCAATTCTGATAGGCATTCTTGCCCTTGTCGCACTGATCTGGTTCGGGGGACCGTTCCTGGCGATTGCCGGCGTGCGCCCGTTCGAGCCGCTTTGGGTGCGCCTGCTTCTGGCGTCGCTCATTGTGCTGACGATCGGCGGATGGACCGCTTACCGCATCTACAGGCGCATTGCTGCCAACCGGGCACTGGAACAGGAGATCCTGCAGCCGAAGGCCAGCGATGAGGACATGGAGATCCTGTCCGAGCGCATGAAGGATGCGCTGAAGACCCTGAAAACCGCCAGCGGCGGCGGACGCACCTATCTCTATGATCTTCCCTGGTATCTGATGATCGGACCGCCGGGCGCGGGAAAGACGACGGCTCTGGTTCATTCGGGTCTGAAATTCGCCAATGCCCGCGGCAAAGGTGAAGCGCAGAAACTCGAAGGCCTCGGTGGCACGCGCTACTGCGACTGGTGGTTTGCGGAAAATGCCGTTCTGATCGATACGGCGGGACGCTACACCACACAGGACTCCGACGCCGAGCATGACCGGGAGGGCTGGCTGGGTTTCCTCAGGATGCTGCGCAAGGCGCGGCCGCGCCAGCCGGTCAACGGCGTCATGGTGTCGATCAGCCTGGAAGACCTGATGACCCTGTCGGAAGAGGAGCTGAAGCTTCATACGGACGCCATCCGGTCGCGGCTGATCGAACTCTACAAGACCCTGAAGATCGATTTTCCCGTCTATGTGATCTTCACAAAGGCCGACACGATCGCCGGCTTCATGGAGTTTTTCGGCTCCTATCCGGAAAGCCGCCGCAATCTCGTATGGGGCGCGACGTTCCAGACACGCGAAAAGAACAAGAACATGGTGGCGGAAGTGCCCGCCGAATTCGATCTTCTTGTCGAGCGCCTCAACGAGGAGATGGCTGACAGGCTGCAGGAGGAACCCGATCCGCGCGCGCGTCTGATGCTCTATGGCTTTCCGACACAGGTCGCCGCTCTCAGGGAGCGGATGACCGGTTTCCTGAATGCGATCTTCGAGCCGAGCCGATATTACCCCAACGCGGTCCTGCGCGGGTTCTACTTCACCTCCGGCACCCAGACCGGAACGGCGATCGACCGGGTCATTGGCTCCATGAGCCAGGCCTTCGGCACGGCTTATCAGGCAGCCGCGCTGTCCGGTCAGGGCAAGAGCTACTTTCTCCGGGATCTCCTGACCAAGGTCATCATCGGCGAAGCGGGCTGGGTCACCCACAACCGCCAGGCGGTGCGCATGGCCACGGCTGCGCGGATCGGTGCCTATGCGGCCATAGCGCTGGTCACGATCGGCCTCGGCACTCTGTGGACGGTCAGCTATCTCAACAATAGGGCCCTGATCGACGAGACCGCCAAGGCCGTGGCGGCCGTGCGCGCCGAAGGTGAGGGGGTGCTGGATCAGCGGGTGGTTCGTGACGACAGCCTGCGTGACACGGCCTATATCCTGTCGCTGCTGCGCGCGTTGCCTGCCGGCTATGACAGCCGGAACAATCCGACGCCCTTCATGGAAAAATTCGGCCTCAGCCAGCGCGAACGCCTCGAGGCGGCAGGCGTCACGTCCTACCGCAGCGGGCTTGAGCGCCTGCTGCGCCCGCGTCTTCTGCTCAGGATCGAGGAGCAGATGACCGACGTGCTCGACAACCGGACGGGACCAGGCGGGCAGGACATCGACGATCTCTACAATCTTACCAAGCTCTACCGTATGGTGGCCGGTGACGCGCCGGAAATCGACAAGGAGCAGATCAAGAATTCCTTCCGTGCGGATTTCCTTCAGAGTTTCCCCGGCCCCCAGGGAGAGGTTCTGCGCAATGAACTCAATTCCCATGTCGGGGCCATGCTGGATCTGGATTTCGGCGGCAATGTTCTGACGAGCCAGCTCGACGGTGTTCTGGTTGCCGAGGTCCAGCGCGAGCTTGCGCGCGTCAGCGTCGCCGAGCGCGGCTATGCCCTGCTGAAATCCCGGGCCAAGGGCCTGGCCAGCGAAAACTGGATTGCCGAAGAGCGTGGCGGCCCGGACATGGAGACCGTTTTCGAGACGGAAAACGGCGATACACTGGACACGGTCTCCGTCGACAAGTTCTTTACCTACCCGGGGTTCCACCTGACTGTCCTGCCGAATCTGGCCGGTATCCGGGAGGAACTCAAACGTGACAACTGGGTCTTCGGCGACATCGGCGAAGCCGATGCCTTTGCCGATCAGTACCAGTCGCTGCCGGGGGAAATCCTGTCTCTCTATACCAGGGACTTCATAGAGGCTTGGGAAGATGCCCTCGGAAACCTCAAGTTCAAGTCCATGCGGGACGACAAGCCGCTTTATACGGCGCTTCAGGCGGTTTCCGCTCCAACGTCACCCGTCGTCCAGATTCTGGAAAGCATTCGTCGGGAAACGCTGCTGACCCAGGACCTTTCCAGCCAGGGCATTGCCGGAATCTCCTCCGGGGGGGAAGCGCAGGATGCCGGTGGCGAAGCGGCGCAGAAGATCTTCCAGCGCTATGTTCTCGATTCCTCCGGTGGTCTGAAACGCATCGGTCTCGAGGCCGGAATCAAGGCGCTTGCGCCGAATGGAGTCTCGGGAGCGCTGGGTGCGGTTTCTGGGGGCGGTGGTGGCGGACCGGAAATCATTCCCGGCAAGGCGATCGAGGATCATTTCCGCCCCTACCACGTGCTGGTGGAAGGGGAAAACAGCCGCAAGATCGATGCCCTGCTGGTCAACTTCAAGAATATTCTCGACAATCTTCTGGTGGTTGCCAACAACCCGCTGCAGAGCGAGACGGCAAACTCAAATGTCCAGATCCAGGCGTCCCTGCTCAGGAGCAATGCGACGCGGTTTCCCAATCCTTTCGACAAACTGATCCTGCAGGCGGCCAAGGAATTCGACGAGGAGTTCAAGGAAACCTCGATCACGCAGCTCAACGAGAAGCTGAAGTCGCAGGTTGTCGGCCAGTGTCAGGGGATCGTCGGCAGGAACTTCCCCTTCACCAACGGGCGTTCGGAAGTTCCGATGACCGAATTCGCCAAACTGTTCTCGCCCTCGGGGATCATGCAGCGATTTTTCGACGAAAACCTGAAACCCCTGGTCGATACCTCGGTGCGGCCGTGGACGTGGAAACCGGAAGTCTCGCAATCGGACCGGCTGTCCAACGCCACCTTGCGTCAGTTCGAGCGTGCTGACCTGATCAAGCAGGCCTTCTTTCCGACAGGAAACGCCTTTCCCTCCGTCGGTCTTCAGGTTGTTCCGCGTGCCTTGTCGCAACAGGCGGACGCCGCGAGCCTGGAGGTGAACGGCAACCTGGTTCTGGTCACGCGCGGACCGGGATTCAACGCGGAGATCGAGCCGCTCCCGGCAAGTTTCGACTGGCCGAGCAACACGGCAACGCCGCGGGTCGTGCTGGTGATCCAGCCGGAAGTGCCGGGATACCGGTCGCGGCAGGAAATCCATGGCGACTGGGCCTTCTACCGTTTCATCCGCTCCAACCGGGTGAGCTCCGATCCGAACAAGTTCGTGGTCCGGGAAACGCTCGGCGGCCGGCAGGTGGCCTTCACGATCACCTTGCGGTCGAAACCCAATCCGTTCTTCCTGTCGGCTGTCGGGGACTTCAGCTGTCCGACGAGTTTTTAGGGCATGGCAGGCGGGACGGCCGGCAGCGGCTATTTTGGCAAATTGCCGGCGCGGGCCGACTTCGTGACCGGTTCCTGCCCGGCAGGGTTCCTGAGGCTGTGGGAGCCGTTCCTGATCCAGGGGCTTGCGCAGTCCCGGCTGGAGCTGAAAGACGCCTGGGAGGAGGCCTATATGACCATGCCGCTTTGGCGATTCTGGGTAAAACCCACGGACGGCGGCAGACTTGAAAGCGCCGTGGCCGGAGTTTTCATGCCCAATGTGGATCGGGTCGGGCGGAAATTCCCCCTGACGGTGGTCGCACCCGTCAACCCGGCGGAGCAGGAGGGCGGCAGGCCCGTCGGTGACTGGTACGAGGCGACCGAAGCGATCCTGCTGCAGACATTGCGGGAGGATGCCGGTCTGGACGGATTTCGCGACGCGGTGGATGGTCTCGGCCTGCCGGCGGAGACGGCTCCGGCGGATGCTCCCTCCGGCACGCCCGAGCTTGCGGCAATGGAGGAAACCGGGAGGTGGCTCAGTGCCGGTTTTCGCTGCCGGGCAGGGGATCGCGAATATGCGTTTGCCTGTGCCGGCCTGCCGCATGCGACAGCCTTCCGCTGGCTGATACTACCGGAAAACCATGGTGGCACGGTTGCCGGCGATGAAGACGGAGCAGGGACAACTCGTGGGCTGTATCATCCGGAGGACAGTCGGACATGATCGGGAAAACTCAGGAAGCCCTTCGCGGATTCGCGGTCGGGGTCACGCACACCGGACGGGTGCGGGAAGAAAATCAGGACACCTATTTCGTTGACGAAGGCAAGGGCGTTTTTGCGGTCATGGACGGGGCTGGAGGACTGAGTGGCGGGGCAATGGCCTCGGATCTCGTCAGACAGGCCCTTTGCAACATCTCCCGCCCGCGCAGTGCCGAGGATCTGCTGGAACAGTTCGAAAGCCGCGTGATCGTCGCAAAGGACCGGATAGAAAGTGCGGCCGACCGGGCCGAAAACGGTCCCATGGGGACAACTATTGCCGCGCTTCTGACCTACGATACAAACTTTGCCTGCATCTGGGCGGGGGACAGCCGGGTCTACCGGTTCAGGAACGGTCAGCTGGAGCAATTGACCACGGATCACACCGAGGCCCAGGAGCTGGTGGACCAGAATGTCCTGACCGAGGAGGAGGCCAAGACTTTCGCGCGGCGTCATGTCATAACCCACGCGATCGGTTCCGGTCTGGATCTCGAGCTGGAAATGGTTTCCGGCAATCTGCTGCCGGGCGACCGCTTTCTGCTATGTTCGGACGGATTGACAGGGCATCTGGACGATGCCGTGATCGGAACCTTCCTGATGAACGGTGCACCGAACGCGGCCGCGCAATGCCTGATCAAGGGGGCGCTCGATGGAGGCGGCTCGGACAATGTGACCGTGGTGATCGTGGATATTGACCGCGTTGCCGCGGGTGAAGGAGCTACCGACAGATGAGCCCTGCTCAGAACTTGCTGCCGAAAGGAACACGGCTCAACAATCTTTACGAGATTGAAGAGCATATCGCCGACGGCGGCATTGGCACCGTGTATCGGGCTCGGGATGTGGAAAGCGGCGACCCGGTCGCCATCAAGGTGCTGCTGGCGAGTTTCGCCAGGGATCCGATGATCCTCGATCTGTTCAAGCGCGAAGCCAAGATCCTGCGAAAACTGAAGCATGATGCGCTGACGCAGTATTTCGTCTTCGCCAAGGAGCCGACGCTCGGCATCTATTATCTGGCCATGGAATTTGTCGCCGGTCCGTCCCTGAGCAAGCGGATCGAAGCCGGTCCCCTTGAGCCCGAAGCGGTCTATCGTCTCCTCCACAGGGTCGCCTCGGCGCTTCAGGCCGTCCACGACCGGGAAGTCATCCATCGCGACCTTTCGCCGGACAACATCATCCTGCAGAACGGCGATGTCGGTCAGGCCAAGATCATCGATTTCGGCATTTCCCGGTCCAATACCGGCGGCCCGACGATCATCGGCGACGGTTTCGCCGGCAAGGTGAACTACGTATCCCCCGAGCAGGTGGGCATTTACGACGGCAAGGTTACCCCGCGCAGCGACATCTATTCGCTCGGTCTTGTTCTGGCGGAGGCGCTGACGGGCAAACAGATCGACATGGGCGGCACCCAGGTGCAGATCGTCGAAAAACGACGTCAGGTGCCCGCGCTCGACGGAATCGACGCCCGGTTCCGTCCGCTGCTGGAAGCTATGCTGCAGCCCGATCCGGCCAACCGACCGGCGTCCATGGCGGAAATTGCCGAATGGACGCTCGGTGCCCCCATGACCCGGCGCGTTCAGGAGGCGACGATCATCCGGCCCTCTGGACCGCCGCCGGAACAATCCGCGCTCGACGAAACACCACCGCCGGTCAGATGGGGCCGTCGCATTCTTGTCGCCGTGTCCCTTCTGGGCTTTGCGGGGCTCGGGGCAGGCGGGGTCTATTTTCTCGCCGGCCAGACGGTGCCGGATCTGGAAGACAAGCCGGTTCTGGTGGCCGCGCCGCGCGAAAACGCACCTGCAGCCCCGGTGCGCCTGGAAACGCCGGATCCCGGGACGGACCAGACGCAAACGGGACCGGCCAGTCCCGGACAGACAGATCCTTCCGTCCCCCCTGTTGTGGATCTCCCGGCAAGCGGGGGACAGACTTCCGGGGCGCAGGAGAGCGGGAGCGACGCGGTCTCGCAGGAAACCGGCGATCAGGTTGCCAATATCGCACCGCCGGACATTCCCGTGAATGAGGACCCGCCGGAGGCGGTGAATCCGGAAGACCGTATCCGCAATTTCGTCCGCAGCTATCAGGCGGGGGACTGCATGTATCTGCAGCCGGTGGAGATCGCCAGTCGCAAGGCGGAAATCGAGGGATTTGCCTCACGCACACCGCCATTCATCAGTTTCGACAGTGATTTCACCGAAAGCCAGGGCTTCGAAGCCAAGATTCAGGTCAATCTCGTCACCGACGCGCAATGCCCGGCCATCGCGTTCCTGAGGGCAACACCTCAGGGGGGCGCAAAGACGAAGCTCTACCTGGATATGCAACGTACCGTCATTCCGAACGGCGAGAACATGGCCGGGCGGATATCCGGCCATGACCCGGCCACCGGTGGTCTCGGTCTGCTTTATATTTCCAGCACCGGCGAAGTGGTCAACCTGTCGCCCTATATCCAGAGCGATGACGGCGGCGCCGGGTTCGTGGTTCCGCTCAGTCTCAATAGCTCGTCGGAGGAAACCGGCCTGGTCATCGCCATGGTCGGACCGGACATCGCCTCTGCACTTCGAAGCCGGAGCGAAAAACAGGCAAAGCCATTCTTTGAAAGCCTGTCGCAGGATGTGCCGGTTCTGCGGGCGACCGCGACGACGATCAAGGTCGTGCCGTGAACAGGCCGGGGGACTCGTGACAGGGGCGTGAAACAGGCATGAAGCGGTATACGAAACCCATCCATCTTCCCCGGGCCATGGCGCATCGGGCGGCCGACAGTTCGCTGGCCCTGATCAATGTGGTGTTTCTGCTGCTGGTGTTTCTTCTGGTCGCCGGAACCCTGAAACCCACACTGCCTGAGCATTTTGAATGGGCGGAGACATCTTCCGGGACGGGAAACGGCAGTATTCAGGGAAGCCTCGTTCTGGTTCGCAGCGGTGAGGTGTGGTTCGAGGGCGAGCGGCTGGAGGCTGCCCAGCTCGAGACTTTTCTGCAGGGCGTTTCCGATGAGACGGACAGATTGGCGGTTCAGGTCGACAAACGCGCGAAAATGGAGGCCGTCGCAGCCCTTGCGGACAGGCTCAGGGCAAATGGCATCAAGCATCTGACGCTGGTAACGATCGAGGCGGATGGGCCGTGAGTGCGGCGCCGTACAATGATGACGGTCAGTGGGACATTCCGGGGTTCCTGTGGCCGGCAGTTCTCGGTACTTCGGTCGCCATCCATATTTCGGTTCTGATCTACGGCCTGCCGGATATGTCGTTTCTTCCGGACGAGCCGGTGCCGCAGCATGAAACCGAGGTCATCATTGAAAGCGGCGGTCTGACGTTTGCCCCCGTGCCCGCCGTCGAGAGTGAGGCTTCTCAGACAGCCGTCCCGGGAGCGGCGCCTGTCGTATCCTCCTCGGCAACGCCGCAACCGGTTCTTCCGGCACCGGTTGTTTCCGCCCGACCGGTGGAAGGGGACGCCTTGCAGCCGGTCAAGCCGGAAGCGTCCCGGCCCGACAGGCCGCAACCTTCCAAGGCTCCGGTCCTGCAGGCTGTCGCAGCGGCAAAACCTCAGGCAAGCCCGGTGGCCACGGCTCCGGTTGTGCCCGCACAACAGCCTCAAACCCTGACGGCCCTGCGTCCGGTCGACCAGACCCTGACACCCGCTCAACAGGTGGCGGTCGCGGAGCCGGGCCCGGTCGCGCGTGCTGGTGCGGCTCAGGTCGGCGGGCGCATCGTCAAGCCGGCTGTTTCGCTTGTCTCACCGGTAACCGGCCCGCCCTCCGGGAATGCGGAAGCACCAGAGCCCGTGCCGCAAAATTCGAATGTCCGTCCGGCTCAAGACAGTGTCGCGCTCGTCGCAGCTCCTTCGGCTCCGAAGGCAGCGGTTTCGGCACCAAAGAAGCTCGTGCCGGTGAGCGGGGCCAGGGTTGGTGCGGTCGGTACAGGAGGAGCTGTTTCGGGCTCCGGCCAGACCGGCACCGGACCGGTTCAGGCCGTCAGGCCCGTGGAGCAGCAGATCGCCACGCTTCGCCCCGCCGAGGAGGATGTCACGGCCATAGACCCTGCACGGCCCGAAATATCTGCTGTTCCGGCAGCGCCGCAGACGTCGGAACCGGCCCAGGGCGTTGCACCGGTCGAGGTCGCGAGCATCGATCCGCTGGCGAAGGTCTCCGGTTATGTTGCCAGCTACGATCCGGGCGACTGTGCTCATCTGACCGTCATGTCGGCCGGCGCCGACAGCGCGGCGGTCACCGCCTATGGAGCCGGTATTGCGCCGTTTGCCATTTTCGACCAGCGTTTTGCCGCCGATCAGGGCTATGAGGCGAAAATCGAAGTACGCCTGGTGACCAGAGAGCAGTGCGCTCTGCTGAACGCACTTGGCGTGTCGGAAGGCGTCGAGGCGGCCGGACTTGTGGAACTGGACAGGACGATCGTTGCCAGCGGAACCAGGGTTTCCGGGGTCGTTCAGCGGGATCTGCCGCTGGACCGGATCGCCGCGGCGGAAGGGACCGGCGTATCCTTGAACGGAAAGGGACCGCCGGAGCTCTATCTGATTGACGATGGCGGACAGATCCACGACGGCCGAGCCTATATCCTTCCGGCATCAAATGCGCTGACCGCGGGCGGATGGCGCTTTTCCGTGCCTGTCACGCTTCTGTCGAAACAGGAGAGCGAGACAGCGCTTCTGCTCGCCATCTGGAACCGGCCGGAGGACCGTCAACCTGAAGGGTTTTCCAGTCTACCTGCCGACCGGGTCGCCGAGGTCCTGTCCGCACCCGGGGTCTATTCCCTGACGGCATTCAAGGTAACCCGCTGACATGATCGTCGTCAGGCGGTTGAGGAGGCCGGGTCTGACATGCTTCCGGACCCGGCGGTGAAGACACCCGTCAGCAGCACTTCGATCGCGACCCGTTCCTTTTCCAGCCGCGTTTCGAACCAAGTGACTGCCACGGAAACAGGTATGGCGACGGCCAGGCCGCAAGCTGTGGTGAGCAGCGCGACCCAGATGCCGCCCGCAAGGGTGGCCGGATTGGCCGCGGCGCCGGAGTCCTGCAGGGTCTGGAAGGTTTCGATCATGCCGAGAACCGTCCCGAAAAGCCCGAGCAACGGCGAGATCTGGGTGATCAGATCCAGAGCCCGCAGCCAGCTTGCCAGACCGAAAAGCCGGTCGGCGGCCCGGGCGGAAATTTCTTCCCTCAGTCGCTCTTCCCGGATGTCACGTTCCTGGGAAGACAGTGACTGCCGGTCCAGCAACTGAATTGCGTCCATCGCGTTTCGGACTAGGGCGGCGGACAGGGAGCGGTCCTTGAGAAGATTCTGGGCCGCTTTGTTTCTCTCGCCCGTGCGCCATTGGGCGACGGCGCGCCGGACCTGGCCATGGCGACCGACACGGGCGCTTGAGAACTGGAACGCCTTGGCGAGGATCACCGCAAGCGCGGCAACGGATATCCCCAGAAGGACAAGGACAACCGGTCCCCCGAGTTCGAGCAAAGAGGAAGAGGTCTCAATCATGCGGCCGCTGTTTCCTTGTTCGTCCGAACACGGGACGGAGTCTCGCCTTGTGCTCTGAGTGCAGGCTCATCAATCCCCGAACTGGATCGGGGTGCGGTTTTTCAGATCGAGTAGATCGAGGCAATAGACATCAGTGATGCTTGGCGGGACGCAGTTCAGGACATCGTTGATATGGAGGCGGGAAAGGCCATCACACGGTTTTCCGGCAAGGTCGAACTGCAGCACCTTGGTTTTTCCGGCGGAAATCCTGGAAAAGTCGAGACGCAGGAACTGATCCACCAGACCATCCGTATTGAAGGCGACCATTTCCAGGCCGAGCTGGTCGATCGGCCGTTCCAGACCGTTCGTGGCAATGACCGACAGGCGGCATCCGCCATCCTGCGTGGGCTGGACATGATTGAGCTCAAGTCCGATTTTTCCGGTCACATCCTGCGCCTGGACGGAGACTGCGAAAGCGGCTGACAAAATTCCAGCCAGGACAAACCTTATCGAAAAATGCATGTAACTCCCTCGAAAATATGTGCCGACCGAAAAGGCGGGCCGGCACGATCCGATGCCCTGCAAACGGCGTCAGTCATAAGACAGCAGCACGGTCCAGTCCTGGGCTCCTTCGGTCTCGATCTGGAAAAAATCCGCCTCGATCAGGCCTCGTTGCCAGCACTGGTCACCGTCATACAAGACGAATTTTTCTTCCCGAATGCAAAGGGTAATGTCACCGCCAAGACGGCTTTCGCTGAAACCGTCCGCGACATGAAGATAATAGCGTTTGTTGGTCAGCGCCTCCTGGAGCACCTGGCTGCAGGCGTTCGAGGTGATTGTCCACCAGCCCTCTGTCCGCACACCTTCATCGGTTTCATACCCTATGGCGACATTCACGAGGTCAACGGACCCGTTGCAGACCCGCAAGCCGGCCTCGGCCATGTTCGGAAAGGCCAGAAAGGCACAGGAGGCCAGAAGCCCGGCTGCAGAATTCCGCCAGTGCCTGAGACCCTCGGTCCGATTTTTCAATGGCGGTGTTCGCATCGTCGTGCTGACCCGGTTTCTTGCCTGTCAGGCACGCTACGGAAATGCGCTGCGCGGGTCAATTTCCCATGACGCTCCGTTGCGCGCGACCGGCGCGGAAAAGTTGACGGAGTGATTGCGGCAGGGGCAGACTGCCGACAGTGGGGTGAAACCGCCTTGCGGCCACGCATCACAAAGGCCCAGTTGATGATTTCAATCCGGACACCGCTTGCAAAACGCAGGCGTATTCCTCTGACGCCGTTGATCGATGTGATCTTCATTCTGGTGATGTTCTTTCTGTTGTCCTCGACCTTTGGCATCTGGCGGCCACTGGAGATTTCGCTTGGGGGCGAAACGGCGGGTGAAAGCCCGCCCCCGGCGGTGGAGTCCGCGCCCTCGGTGCTGATTCTTGCCCGTACGCAACACACAACGGGAACGCTCCGTCTGAACGTGAACGGTCTGGATGTGGAGCTGGAAGAGCTAGCGGCCGAACTCGACAGGCTGGCCGGCCTCGGTGCCGAAAGCGCCGTCCTGATGCCTGCTGGCGGAACCGGATTTCAGGAGGTCGTCCGCATTCTGGATGAAGCAAAATCCTCCCGGATAAAACGAGTGAGCCTGAAACTGGACTGACAGACACCGGGCCGAGGCGTTGCAGCCCCCGGCAATCAAGGGGGGCAATGGTATCCATGCGGAACGGGGCCGTTGATGGCTTTCTGACGGAAACACCGCAGGCACAGCGATTGCGGAACCGCACCGGTCGGGGCCGGGAATCGAAAAGCCCGGCGATGTGCCGGGCTTTTGTTGCTTGTTTGCGGATCGTGTCAGCGACCGATGGCACCGCCGATGATACCGCCGACAACACCGCCGAGAAAGGCAGCACCGGCCGGATTCATCGACCCGCCGTTGTTTTTCGCTCGGGTCTTCGTGTTTGACGCCTTGCGTGTGCTCTTGGCGCTGCGGGAAGCAACCGCTGCCTTCTGCTTGCGTTGCTGTTCAGCTGCATAGGCCGTGTATTGAACGGCGGTCTGCGTGGTCAGCAGGGCATATTGGGCTGCAGTGAAATATCCTGTTGCCACAATTCCGTTTGCGGTTTGCCAGGCGGCGATACCGGCACGGGTCTTCGGCCCGAAGGCACCGTCCGGATTACCGACATTCTGTCCGGACAGGTTCAGGCGAGCCTGAACTTCCCGCCGTGCGGTCCGGTTCCAGCCAAGGCTGGCCTCGGTGGCCTGGGTTCCCGGAATCGCTTTCTGCGGATCCGGCAGGCTGGCGATTACGCCGGTCCCGGTCTGCGGAGCGGTGCCGGCAGGGGTCAGGGACGCAACCTGCGACTGGGATTCGAGCCGCTTGATCGAATTGCGGGCAAACCCGGCGAAGGTGCCGTTCGGATAGGTGTCCAGATAGGACTGGTAATCGGCGACGTTATTGCTGTCCTTGACGGTTTCCCAAACCAGCTTTTCCCGTTCCCACGCGATGGTGGACTGCGTGGCCGTACTGATGGCTGCCTGGTTGGCGGCAGAGGCCTGGGGAGATGTGGTCGCGCTTGTGCCGAGCGAGGCAACTTCCGTTGTCGGCGCAGCGGCTGTTTCCTGCTTGTTCAGGAACACTTCGCCGATCAAGGAGGCATTCACCCACGGCCGCTGGCGTTTTTCCGTTTCGTCGAAGACATCGCCGGTCACGCGGGTCATCACGGTCTGGATCGAGACATTCGGCGTGTCGATATGACGGATGAGCGCGGATGTGAACGGGGAGTTCTTGCCGTCACCGTCAAGAGCCACATCGCCGGGGCTGGTGGCGAACGCGATAACGGAGCCTTCACCGCCGGTTTCCTGCACCTTGATCTCGGCAAGGCCTGCTCCCACGTTGCCAGAGCGGCTGGGGCCCATGCGGCGGGCCAGCGTCCGTGCAAGCGGATTGTCGCGGCAGGCATCAAGGAACACCATCTGCACTTTCACGTCCTTGGACATCTGGCGCAGGATGAAGTCGACCGAGATCGTTTCGAAATCGAGAGAGGTTTCATCCTCGATCTTGGCGTCGATCGGCACCAGAAGATTCTGGCCGGCAATCTGCATGCCGTGTCCGGCGTAAAACAGAAGGGCGATTTCGGCGCCATAGGCCTTTTTCGCGAATTCCATGACGGTCCGGCGCATGTCGCCATAGGTCTGGTCCTGACCTGCAACGACCTCAAAACCGAGGCCGCGCAGTTTTGTTGCCATCAACTCGGCGTCGTTTGCCGGATTGGGCAGCTGCACCGTGTGTTCGTAAGCGCCGTTGCCGATAACCAGGGCAACGCGCTTGGCCAGTGCCGGGGCCGTTCCTGCAATCACGATTGCCAGCACGGCGATCATTCGTTTGAACATGTCCTGTCCTCTCGTCGATCAATGTTGCCAGTCGGTTCGACCGATCTTCACTCGAGGTTTTTCCTCTTGGGAGAAGGGTTTACCTCGTGCGGCATGATGTTTCTGTAATTAGCGTCACAGGAACATGTGTTTGCGGAACCTGCCCCGGTGACCAATAAAACGGCTCTGTAGCGAGCCGGTCGGTTGTTAAAAATCAAATCTGCCGGCGCATTATATCGAATAGATCACCGGAACGCCACAATTGACGTCTTGTTTCTGGCCTATTCTCGCCCGGAATGCGTGGACAGGCCATCGTTTCGTCCAATTCTGGCCGATACGCGCGTTGGCCCGGCATGCTTTCGGCATGGCCGGGAAAGGGACGCTGCTTGCGTGACCGGTATCACATCGTCGGCCAAACCGGTTTTGCTGATTTCACGCTGTCCGGGCTGCGGCCAGTATTTCGTCGAATGCAACCCCGAGGACCCTTATTACGGCTGCGTGAAATTTACCTCAGGTTCGCTGATTGCCGCCGGAAAATGCATTCACGGCGATTTCGACCTCTATGGCATCGTCGATATGGACGTGCCGGACCGGATCCTTCATGCCGGGAGGAAAGACTGGGCCAGACCCATGCGCGCTCGCCGAAGTTTCTTGATGTCCGGAATTTCGTCGACAGCAGGACAGGTGTTCCAATGGCCCTGCATGAATCGCAGGAAACCTATGCGTGTTCACATGAGGACGACGATCTGGATGTGTTCTTTCCGGACGGTCGGGTTGACTATGCCGGTCCGACGGCGGCGAGGATCGCCGCTATCTATCAGCGCGAACTTCCCGCCCGTGAACTGTTTCGAAAAGACGATCCCGCGCAGCGGATCGAGGGCCGCTACGTATCACCGGCCGCCGGCTGAACTGGCGGCGGACATCGGTCATGTTATTTTCGGGAAAGTTGGTACGCCCAACGGGACTCGAACCCGTGTTTCCGCCGTGAAAGGGCGGCGTCCTAGACCGCTAGACGATGGGCGCGCGGTCGACGCGGCTGCGTCGTGGGGAGGCTTATAGGCGGGAAATTAGTTGCCCGCAAGGGCCAATACGACAATTTTTTGCAAGCCCGGAAATCCGGGCCTGCCACTGTTGAAAACCGGCTGATTTCACCACTCGCCGATATTGGGCATGGATGCCCAGGGTTCTTTGATTTCAAGGGCTTCGCCCTTTTGAAGCAGCTCGATGGAAATGTTGTCCGGCGAACGAACGAACGCCATTCTGCCATCGCGCGGCGGCCGGTTGATCGTCACGCCCTTTTTCTGCAGGTCTTCGCAGAAGTCATAGATGTTATCGACCTCATAGGCGAGGTGCCCGAAATTGCGGCCGCCTGAATAGGTCTCCGGGTCCCAGTTGTAGGTCAGTTCGAGCAGAGGCGCCGAATTGGCTTTTCCGGCTTCCACATCGTGCGACCCGGCCAGGAAGATCAGGGTGAAGCGCCCCTTTTCGTTCTCGTGGCGGCGGATTTCCTGCATGCCCATCTTGTTGCAGTAAAAATCCAGGGAGTCTTCGATATTGGTTACGCGAACCATGGTGTGCAGATAACGCATGTCCTATCCTTTTCCTCGATCGAGGGAATTAGCGGAGCTCGCCGGACCTGCCATGACACCAATCACCAGCCTGCCGGAAGCCCGGCACCTTGTGGCACAATTTCAGGGAGGTGCCTACCGGCGGATCGTGGCGCTGACAGGCGCCGGCATATCGACGGAATCGGGAATTCCGGATTTCCGGTCGCCTGGAGGCATATGGTCAACCCGCAGTCCGGTTCAATACGGGGACTTCCTGGCATTCGAGGAAAGCCGGCTGGAGGATTGGCACCGGCGCTTCGAGATGATGGAGTTCTTCTCCAGGGCCGTCCCCAATGCCGCCCACAGGGCTCTGGTCCATCTCGCGCACACCGGTTTTCTGAAAATGCTCGTCACGCAGAATGTCGATGGTCTGCATCAGGCCAGCGGATTTCCCGCGGACCGGCTGATCGAGATTCACGGCAATTCGACCTATGCCACGTGCCTGTCCTGTGGCGAACGGGCGGAGCTGGAGGTGCAACGGCCCCAGGTGGAGGCCGGGCACAGCCCGCTCTGCGGTCGCTGTGGTGGTTACCTGAAGGCGGCCGTGATCAGTTTCGGTCAGCAGATGCCGGAACGGGAACTGCAGGTGGCCGCAGAGGAAGCACAGGACTGCGACCTGTTCCTGGTGCTCGGCTCATCGCTTGTCGTCCAGCCGGCTGCCACCCTGCCTGCGCTGGCCGTGCGCGGCGGTGCCGAACTGGTGATTCTGAACGGTCAGGAAACACCGCTCGATTCTCTGGCCTCTATGGTCATTCGCACGCCTCTGGCCGAGACCTTTGCGAGTTTTGGCGAAGAAACGCCGTAAATAAGGTAAATGGTCTGTGGTTAGTCCCACAATTTTGCTTCTCGCGATAATACGCAATGTTATCCTTTTGTCAGAAATAGGCTGAAGGGTGAGTCGTTAATTGCCTACCAGCCACTTGATACGGACCAGAGACGGGACAAATGGCTATGGGGGTTAAAACCGCACGGGAACCCCGCGCACTCGATACGTTGGCGGATGATGTCGCCCTGGACGTATATGAGATCGCCGGAACGATTAAATGGTTCGATGTCGGTAAGGGCTACGGCTTTATCGTACCGGACAGCGGTGAAAACGACATTCTTCTGCATGTGACCTGCCTGAGGCGGGACGGCTTCCAGACCGCCTATGAAGGTGCCCGGGTCGTCTGCGAAGTGCTGGACCGGCCACGCGGGCTGCAGGCGTTTCGGATCCTGTCGATGGATGAAACGACGGCAACCCATCCCTCGCAACTGCCGCCATCGCGAACCCATGTTCAGGTTGTTCCCGAAGGCGGATTCGAAAAAGCGACGGTGAAATGGTTCAACCGGGTCAAGGGATTCGGTTTTCTCACCCAGGGTGAGGAAACCGAAGATATCTTCATCCACATGGAAACGCTACGCCGTTTCGGGATCACGGAGTTGCGGCCCGGGCAGGATGTTCTGGTGCGGTTCGGCCAGGGACCGAAAGGCCGGATGGCCGCCGAAATCCGGCCGGTGGGGGCAGGGACCCATATCCCCGCATCCCATTGATCGGATTCCGGTCTCGAAGACAGTGATTCAGGCCGGACTTGTTCCGGCCTTTTTGTATGCCGAACCTGAAACCGGGAACCCCCCGCTCCCCTTCGGATCGATAACAACAGCTTGATCGCTCGCCCTTCCGGTGCGGATCGGTGTAGAAGTCTGTTTCGATTGTTCTGACCAGATTACGGGTTTTCACGATGATTTCACGCTTCCGCCGTTTGGCCATCGCCGGTTTCACGCTCTGCGTGATTTTTTTCACGGCGCCCCTTTTCGCAAACGCCGAGGACGGCGTGACTCCGCTGCGCACGGAAAGCCTGGTGGTCCGGTCGGGAGACCGGGAGCACAATTTCGAGGTGGAAGTTGCCGAAACCGACCGCCAGAGGGCCAAGGGTCTCATGTTCCGGGAAGAAATGCCCGCCGACAAGGGCATGCTGTTCGTCTTCGCGGCCGAGGGCGACCGTTATTTCTGGATGAAGAACACGCCACTGCCGCTGGATATTATCTATATCAATGCTGCCGGCCGGATCGTCAGCATTGCCGCCGACACGACCCCCTTTTCGGAAGATGTGATCCCCTCGGCAGGGCCGGCGAAATTCGTTCTGGAGCTCAATGCGGGCACGTCCGCCCGGCTCGGAATTGACCCCGGAGACATGGTGTCCAGCCCGTCCATGGCGAAAGACTAGCAGCGGGTATCACGCGCGGTTCACAAGAAGAACGGGCCGGGGCAGGGCGCCAGCGCGAGGCTTTCCACAGAGGCGGGAATGCCTCGGGTGCACGCGCACTTGACGCAAGCCCGGATCACGGATACACCCCACAAATCAACGGATCGGGGCATAGCGCAGCCTGGTAGCGCATCTGGTTTGGGACCAGAGGGTCGCAAGTTCGAATCTTGCTGCCCCGACCAACTTTCCTCATATATTCAGACTTCTCGGCGGATTCCAGTCGTCCGGTCGATCGGCTGTGCCGTCCGGCGGCATCTGCAATGGAAATTCCACCGGTGCAGTGTTGCCGTGCGCTCAGGGCACACGCCGAAGAGCTGCCGTGATGAAGCGGCTCTCGGGAGCTGAAAAAATCGTACTGGAAGTTGACGGACCGTGAAATTACCGGTCGAAGGCCTTCAGAAGCAGGGACATGACATTCATGAATTCCTCGCGCCTGTCGGCGGACAGATCCGCAGGATCGGACACAGAGTAGTCCAGTGTCAGAATCATGTCCCACATCTCGGTGAGATTTGCCGCATCGATGGCTGCCTTGAGATCTTCCGGTTTGACAGCGCTCGGCTGAACATGTTCCGGAACATAGGCACCTAAGCCCTTGATGAATCCATAGTGCATGAGCGGGTCTTGTCGTTTTGGTTCCGGGAACCTTCGTGATTGAACATCGGATAGATCCGTCAGCTTCGCCGAGCCGGATCAATCGTATAACGCTGAAACATCCTGATTGGCGAGCGATAACCGCCGATCAGGATGTTTCAGTCTGAACCCGATCCCCGCTGGTCGGCGAACCGCCATCGGGCTGTGGGGCATATAACGATCGGGCTCTGATAGCATAGGTTGTATTTCGGCGCCACGACAAATAGGGGTCTTCGCTCCGGCACCGGAAAACACCGTTAATGCAAACTTTTCTGTTTCCGGCGAGCCTGTCGGCGTCGGTCCCGCAGAGGGCTGGGCCAAGAACGGTGTTGACTTCCGCTGAAAAGGCGGGAAAAAGCTCTGGGTACGTTGTGAAACTCCTGGACCTTGAATGAAGGGCACAGAAACATGGTTGCGCGCATTTACCGTCCGGCAAAAACGGCCATGCAATCGGGCAAGGCGAAGACCCATCGCTGGGTTCTGGACTACGAGCCGGAGATCGCCAAATCCGTGGAGCCTTTGATGGGCTATACCTCGTCTGCCGACATGAAGCAGCAGATCCGTCTGTTCTTCGAAACCCAGGATGATGCCGTTGCCTATGCGCGTCGGCACGGAATTCCCTACAGGGTGGAAAAGGCTCAGGACCGGCGGGTACGTGGCTCGGCCTATGCGGACAATTTCAAGTTCAACCGTGTCGCGCCCTGGACCCACTGAAGACAAGGCGCCGGATGCAACTTGTCCGTTCGTTTCGGCCCAGGCTGGAATTGACTGTTGAAACCCAGATTCTCGTATCGACACGGACATTCTTCTCGGCGCATTAAAAAGATCGTGGCAGGAATGACTGCACCCGCGGTCGAAACAGGCCCCGTAGCTCAGCTGGATAGAGCGCTCGCCTTCTAAGCGAATGGTCACAGGTTCGAATCCTGTCGGGGTCGCCAACCTTCATTTTCAGATGGAATTCCGCAACCGAAGCGGCCGCATGCCGGACGGGGCGGGTCGCCGCGGCGGTCCGGACATGGAAAGACCGGCCCTGTGGCAGCTGGCAGGGCCGGTCGACCCGGAGAAACTTTCTGAACCTCGTCGAGGCTGTCAGGCGGAATCCGACTTGGAAGAGCTGTTCTGCTGGCCCACCATGAGCGGGGTGATTTTTGTCTTCAGGATCATGTCGAGATCCTCGGACCCGTCTTCCAGGGACTGAAGCGCCATGTCGAGGAAGTAGGAGCAGAAGGTTCTGCCGTCCTTGTCCGATTCCTTCTTGGTGTAGCGAATCATTCGCTTGATAGCTTCGATCGCAGGTTCCTGTACGGAACTTGCAGAGTTCGGTTTGTCGACTGACTTAGACATAATACTACCCACCAGTAATAGTTACCGATTGCAGCGGCGCTGCTGTGACCATCCACGAAAATCATGATGTTGCGGCGTGAAAGGAGCGTGATAAGGTACTGTTGTGTTTCCGGTTTCGCAATATTCGCGGTTGCGATATCACGTAATCGAAAATGTGCAATTCAATTGCGGGGAATTGATGGCAAACGCGTTCTGCTTCGCTTGCCTCGGGAGGCCGTTGCTTCTGGATAATAACCAGGAGCCTGTAGCTGTTAAAACCCGTAAGGCACTGGCGGTCATGGGATATCTGAGCCGAATGGGAGGGATGACCGCCCAGAGGGAGGCTCTGGCGGACCTGCTTTGGAGCGGTGCTGACCGCCATAAGGCCATGCAGTCGCTACGTCAGGCCCTGCGCCAGTTGAAGACCGCCGAGCAGGAAGCCGGTGTCGATGTCGTGATTTCCTCCCCGGGACATATCCAGCTCGATCCGGCGCTGTTTTCCTCGGACCTGACCAGAGTGATGGACCTTCTGGAGCGTGGCGGCACTTCCGACTTCCAGCAGGCGGAGGCGTTGTGGCGCGGTGATTTTCTCACCGGGTTCGAGGATATCGATTCCGATTTTTCCGACTGGCTGATGGTGGAACGCGAGCGTGTCCGCTCGGAAGTGACCAACGCCGCCTTCCGCCACCTCAACCAGATTTCGATCGAGGACGGCGGGAAGCAGGTCGAGGCCGGCGGCCGCTTCCTGCTGAAGATCGATCCGGCGTTCGAGGCCGGGCACCGGGTGCTTATCCGGCTTTATCTGAAGCTGGGGCAGCGCGACCGGGCCGAACAGCAGTTGCGGGCCTGTGAACGCGAGTTGCGTCTGCATCTGGATGCCGAACCGGAGGCGGAGACCAAAATTCTCCTGCACCATGGCGACGGGGCACAAGATATAGAAGGCCTCGCGGGGCTTCCCGCGAAAGTGAAGCCCATCAGAGCCTATCTTCCCAACAGCGACGATGTGGTCCGGCTCCCTGAAATATCCATTTTATCGTCGTCTCTTTCGAAAAAGGGTCTGAGTGATGCGGTGCACCTCAGGGAAGAAATTGTTTCCGGTCTGTCTTCCTTCCGGTCATTTGATCTGTTCGAATCGGAATACTTTGGCGACGAAAACGTACCGAAACCGACCCTTCTGGAAGGCCACGAACTGGGGTGCTACCTGCTTCGTTTCAGGCAGGACGAACGATCCCGGAAAATCGTGATCCAGTTCGAGGATCGCAGCAATGGCCAGATCGTTTTCAATGAGATTGTCGATCTTTCGCAGTTTGAAGGACTTACCTCGGTAGCCAGTCAGATCGTAAGTCGCATCCACATGCACGCTACGACCAGACTGAGAAATCCGGCGAACACGTCGGTATTCGCGCGCTGGTGTCAGGCAGAATCCCTCCTGTGGGACTTCACCAAGCAATCAGATGAAAAAGCCATGCGATTGCTTGACGATCTCGAGCGAACGAACGGGTCATTTTCAATGACCTATGCTGGCAAGGCATCGATCATGATGAAGCAGGAGCTGCACTTCCCGCTTCTGGACAGAACGATCAGGGAAGGGGAGAACAGCCTCCTCAATCTGGCAGAAAAGTCCATAATGCTTGATCCCTGGCAGGCGGTTAACCAGCGTGTTTATGGATGGGCGCTGATTCTGTCCAACATGCCAGAGGAAGCCAGGCGCGCGTTTCACAACGCCGGCCGGCTCAGCTCGGCAGACCCGGCAAATCTGATGTCAGTGGCGGAGGGGTTGGCCTTTTCCGGAGATGTCAGCGAAGCACGTGCGACGGCGCAAAGGGCTTTCTCGCTCTTCGCGTTCGTTCCGCGGGTCTTCTATGAATATCTGGCCAATATCTACTTTGCTGCCGAAGATTATGAAAACGCAATCAAGCAGATCGAACGCGGTGCAGGCGTTGGTATCAGCGGTCTAACGACACGTGTAGCAGCGCTGATGTGCGCCGGTCGTGAAGGCGAGGCCCTTCAGACCCTGCAACGCTATGGCGAGCATCGTGCTTCGTTCTTGAAGAACTCTCCGAAAGCGGCACAGGACCCGGTCGGGTGGCGATTGAAAATCAACTTCTTTCAGAATGAAAAGGTTCGCCACGACTTCGACAAGGGAGCTGCGCTGGTGCAAAAGTTCCTGTTCGACGGTTCAGGGTCAGTTTAGTGAAAACGTTCTGGACAGGTCTCTCAGGTAGGTCTCGTTTCCGGTTTTGAGTTTTTCCGTGCTGAGGCGGTAGGGCAAGGCAACGGCGTTGGGTACTTCGCCCTGATCGACCACCTTGAAGGTGAGCAGCTTTGTCGATTGCGGCGGCAGGCCGATCTCTTCCAGCAGGGCAGAAGGATTTTCCGTAAACGATCGGCGGAAATCCTCATCCAGGGCAGCCTTGGCAATCAACTTGCCAAGATCTTTTATGTTGCTCTTGTAAAATGGGAATCTGGCCATGTTGATCACCTCCAAATGCAAGCCCGAACTTCCCGGAATTTGAAAGTTCGGGCTGATATTGTTTCGGGCAACGGGAGGCCTATTTCGGCAGATCTTCATAGAAGCAGTTGCCGAGAGCGGCCTTGCCGAGCTCTTCGAAATAGGCTTCGTCACCGGCTGCGACACGGGCAGCATCGATTTCGGCCGGAACAACCAGGTGGACCATGTCAGCCGTATCGGCAAAGATCTCGACGTCGGCGTTAACGCCGATGGTTGCCAGGACTTCTGCCGGATTCTCGATCAGTTGCGTGCGGCTTTCGGAATTCTGGATGATGTCACCAAGTTTTGCGCCGATTTCGAGGTTCTCGTCGAAAGTTTTTTGGGCGTGCATTTCAGGCCTCCTGAAGTTAAAGGTATGCAGTAACCTAGCTGGTGGCGGGATGGTCACCTGGCTAATCGGAAGAAAGGCAAACCTTGGTAGAGTGGATACATGTTTGATGTAGCTACCGTTGTTTGACTGCTTTCGAGAGCAATGTAAGAACGGTTAACGGACTTTCTCAATAGTGGTCGGCTGAATCTACAGGTGGTACAATTGCAGGGTGAAGGTGCGTATTTTACGGTTAACGTGTCAGGGTTGCTGCGCGATGGGTGAGGGGCCGTCGTTGCCGGTGGGGGCTGAAAAAAGACACGTCGATCTGCCTGGCCAGGTGGTTACGGATCTGGTGAGGGCTGGGCTTCTGGTCGATGACAACGGAACAGGCCAACTGCGTATGGCTCATCCGGGACTGGCCGTCTTTTTGCCTTTGCTGGCGTCTTTCGATGTGAGACTCGTGCCGGTGGTGAATGACGCCTGTCCGGTACGTTTCTGCTCGGGCCTTTTGAAAATACCTTCCGCTGAATCGCCTTCTGACGCCGGCCTGTCAAAAAACATTCCGGCAGGCGGGCAGGGCAGGACACCAGCGGGTGCAGCTATTGGTTGTGTCGGTGAGTTGGCTGAGCGTATAAGCCTTTACTCCCAGGGAAAAAGGGACGCTCGTATTTTTACTGACGACAAATCACAACCAGAGGTAGATTTGCCCCGGATGCTCGGGCTAAGCTGCGATCAGGAGAGAGCGCTTGCCGCCAGGATTGTTTGCCGCGGGACGGCGCAGGGAGAGGGGACTCCCGATTGGTCGGCGATTTCGGGTCGCAAGGTTCTGATCCGCCGTCTCGGGAGTGGTGGTCATGCTGCTGCCGGCGTTCCGTTTCCCAGTATTGGGGTTCTGTTCAATGAAATGGAGCAGGCGGCTGACGGAGTGGTTTCCCTTGCCTCAAGCGCCGGATGCGCAGTCTGGAGCGATCTGGCAGGGGCGCGTGAACGGGCACTGCTCGAGCTTGTCGAGCGGGATGCTGTTGCGCAGGCCTGGTACAACCGTTTGGGGATAACTTCACTGGAAAGCGGCCGCCTGGGTGAAATTCTCCCGGCTTCCTTGTCGGCTTTTTTGTCGGATCGCCACCGTCAATCCGGTCTGTTTGCAGTCGATACGGATCTTGACGCGGTCGTCGTGATGGCCGTTTCCCATGAGCAGGACGGTCGTCGTGCGGCGTTCGGATCCTCGGCCGGTTGGGATCTTGCCACGGCCTGCGAAAGCGCGGTGCAGGAAATGCTTCAGTCGGAATACGCTCTGGAGCTGATGGAAAAGGCTTATTCCGCAGCCGATGCCTCCGGGGAAAAAGCCGGCTCCCTGCCCCGGCAACTGGTGTTCGCCAGGGAACGGTCGATCCTTGAGGAAATGCCTTTGAGAGAAGCGTCCCCGGCTTCTCCGGCGACTTGCGAAAGAACCTTTTGCTATGACGGGCTTCTGCAAAGCTGCATCGAAAAAGGGCTGGAAATCTGGGAATTCGACGCAACCCGCGCGGATGTGAATGTTCCCTGTGTCAAACTTCTGTCTCCGGATCTGTGCAGTTGGGAGCCCCGTTTCGGCAAGCGCAGGCTGTTTGACGGGGTCGTTGACCGGGGCCTTCGCGCGGTGCCGGCAACGGAGGCGGAATTCGCCGCCCGCCCGTTTCCGTTCTGAAAATGTCATGCGATGCAAGGCATTTGCGCACGGACTCAAAGGGTTTGACAGGCACCCTGGCGCACGCTACTAAAAACATGACACTGACACTCATGTATTAGAGTGACGGCCGTCGGGATGATCCTGGGTCATCCAATCTCTGGAAATGACTTTCGGGCGGGGGAGACCCCGCTCTTTTTTTGTCTCGCCGGTCAGCGCAGCGTGGGACGCCCGTCCGCATGGGGGCGCGCAAGGGTCATCACCCAGAAATTGCGCCATTTGCCGGTATTGCGGTTGGTGCGCGCGATGCCGACGCGGGTCACATAGGGATTGAGCAGGTTCTTGTTGTGACCCTCCGACCCCTGCCAGCCGCGAAAGGCGGCCGGAAGGTCCGCGTAGCCCGCACCGAGATTTTCCGCACCCGCGTAATTGGCATATCCGGCCTTGTCGAGACGCTGCGACAGGCCGAAGGCACTGTGGGCCCAGGTGTCCATGCTGTCGCGTTGGGCGATGTGGCGCGCCATCTTCTGGGAGACCGCGTCCAGGGCCGGGTCGTGCTGGAGTGCCGGTAGACCATGCTCCTTGCGATAGGAATTGATCATCGACAGCATCTGCGACTTGTCGACAGGCTGATCCGTGAGAACGGCCTTTTCTTCCAGCTCTCCGCCGCCCGGCAGGGCTCCGCATGCGGCCAGGGCCAAGGCGAGCAGGGCGGACAAGACAAAGGCCGGTGCAAGCTGCCTGTGGAGCGCCGGCATCAGGTTTCATCTCCCGGCCACACAACACCCTCGTCAGCAAAAAAGTCATGCGGGCCGGGAAAGTCTTCCACATAGGCCATGTGAGACACAACGCCGGTGTCCGGGGAATGGAAATGGAGAAAATAGGCTGCCGGCTCGAAGTTGAAATGCGCGGGGCCGTTTTCCCTCAGGTCCAGAACCACCTGGTGTCCCGTGCTTGGTGAAAGGGTCATAATCTTGCCGGCAAAACCGGCGATGATCGGCCGGTGCAAATGACCGCAGAGCAGCCTTTCGACATGATTGTACGGCCCTATGACCTCCGCAAGGGCAGGGGCGTCGGTCAGGCCGATCCTGTCCATATGAGCGATGCCGGAAAGTGCCGGCGGGTGATGAAGAGCGACAAGTGCCGGCTTCGCGCAGTCGCGCAGGGTTGCGTCGAGCCAGGAAAGCTGTTCCTGACCGAGTTCGCCTTCTGGTCGGCCGGGCAGATGGGTATCCAGTGCGATCAGCTGCACATCGCCGATATCGGCCCTGTAGAAGATCTTGCCTTCACTGTTTTCCGAGATTCCGGGAAAATGACCCATCTCCCGGCGCATGTCCGCGCTGCCGTCATGATTGCCGGGAATCATGTAGATCGGCATGTCCAGCCGCGAGAGCAATTCGCGGGCGAGCGCGTATTCGCGCGGGTCGCTCCGGTCGGTCAGGTCGCCGGTGATTACGAGGGCGTCGGGGGTGGAGTTGAGGGCTCTGAGCGACCGCATCGCCCGTTCCGCCAACATGTTGGTATCGGAAACCCGGTAGCACGCGAGCCCTCTCGGGCGGAGGTGCAGGTCCGTCATATGTGCAATTAAAGTCATTGGAAAATCTCGGGGGTCAACGGGTGGTTCAGGTCTGCGGACGATAGCCGAGCAGGCCGGCAAGGCAAGCGGTTGTTTCCCTTTTTGCAAAGCTCATGTAGGAGATGTCTTCGAGTGCCGGGACCGGGGGACAGGCTCTGCGCAGGTATCGGAAACTGGAACAGATGGCTGACAAAAGCGACGATCACAAGATGAACGCACAGGACGGGGCAACCGGGCCCGCAAATGCCGGCGCGGGTTCGGACACCGCGGCCACCGGGCAATCGGCGGCGCAGCAGGATGCCGCCGCCGGGGCCGCTACGGCACTGCGCAAGCCGGTCTGGCTCCGTATATTCGGCCATGACGTGACGGCCCCCTTCCTGCTTCTGCTTCTGTCTCTGGTGCTCTTCGTCCCCGGACAGTGGACCGTGCCTCCCCTCGACCGGGATGAGCCCAGGTTCACCCAGGCGACCAAACAGATGCTGGAGACGGGGGACTATATCGACATCCGTTTCCAGGAAGAGCCGCGTTACAAGAAGCCGGTGGGCATCTACTGGCTGCAGGCCGCCGCCGCGAAACTGACCGGACAGGACGCCGATGCACCGTTGTGGGTCTACCGGCTGCCATCGGTGATCGGCGCCGTGATCAGTGTCCTGGCAAGCTTCTGGATGGCCCGCGCCTTCATGGGGCCGGCGGGGGCCCTTCTGGTCGGTGGTTTCGTGGCCATGGCGATCATTGTTGGCGTCGAGGCCCGTCTGGCGAAGACGGACGCGGTGCTGTTTGCGACGATCGTCATCGCGCAGGGCGCATTGGCGCGAATATGGCTCAAGGATCCGGACAGGCGTCTGTGGGGTCTGGGGTTCCTTTTCTGGACCTCCCTTGCCGCAAGCGTCCTCGTCAAGGGGCCGGTCGGTCCCATGATTGTCGGGCTGACCATCGCGGGGCTGATGATCGTGCGCCGCAAGGTCCGGTGGTTCAAGGCAGCTTCTCCGATTGTTGGCGTCGTCTGGATGCTGCTCCTGATCTCGCCCTGGTTCGTGGCCATATGGATTGCGACCGACGGGGGCTTTTTCACCGAAGCGATCGGCAAGGATCTGCTCGGAAAGGTCGGGCAGGGGCAGGAAGGACACGGTGCACCGCCTCTGACGCATCTGGGTGCCATGTTCGGCGTCTTCTGGCCGCTGCCTGCCTTCTTTCTGGTGGCCCTGCCGCTGATCTGGCGCGAGCGGGCAAGCCCGCTTGTGGTCTTTTCTCTTGCCTGGTTCGTGCCCGGCTGGATCGTGTTCGAACTGGTGTCCACCAAGCTGCCGCATTACACCATGCCGCTTCTGCCGGCTCTGGCGCTTCCCGTCGCCGCTGCAATGCTCGACGGCGCGGGCACACACACGCGAACCTGGATCCGCTGGATTGCGGCCGTGCTGCTGACCCTCCCGGTGATCGGTCTGGCTGTTGCTGCCTTCGCAGGGCCTTTTGCCCTTGGCGTCTGGCCGTCACCGCCCGGAGCGGTTCTCGTGGCCATCGGCGCGATGTTCGCGGTGGCCGCCTCCACCCGCCTGTTGCGCGGCCCGGCGGTTCATGCGCTTCCCGCCGTATCCATGACGGCCATCTGCGTGGCCGTCGGGGTCTGGGGCTTCGTGGGGCCGGCGCTGTCTCCCGTGTGGGTCAGTCCGAGGCTCGTTCAGGCACTTGACGAGATTGCAGGCTGCGCCGACCGGCACAGCCGGCAGGTGGTCACCACCGGCTTCCACGAACCGAGCTTCATCTTTCTGGAGGGAACGGGCACCCGGATCATCTCGCCGAAAGGCGCCGCGGAATTTCTTGAGGACGCCGGACAGTCCGCGCAAGCTGAGTGCCGCGTCGCGGCTGTAGAAAGCCGGGAGGAAACCGCCTTTTTGGCGGCCGCCAAAGAGATTGGTCTTGTGCCG
This sequence comes from Labrenzia sp. 011, assembly GCF_003075075.1. GTDB lineage: Bacteria > Pseudomonadota > Alphaproteobacteria > Rhizobiales > Stappiaceae > Roseibium. The sequence goes on from NZ_QCYM01000001.1 coordinate 494,641, forward strand.
GTGGTCCGAAAAAGGGTAGACGGCCTCAACATCAATGGTGGCGATAAGGTCGATATCGCGCTTTATCAGAACGCCGGTTCGGTCACGGATACACAGGTCGGCAATGACGAGCAGCAGTAATTTTGTCTGGCGGATTCTGGCGCGCATGCGCGGGAATGTGAGACGGGCTGCAATCCTGTTTGCCGGGCGCAAGGAGCGCGCACGCCACAATCGGGATCCGCTGCTGCCCGGTCAGCGGCCGCAGGACATCCTGGCGGTGCTGCTGCTGACCGTCGGCATTGCGGTTGTCGCCTTCGACGCTCCGACTTTTCCCTGGCTGCATTCTCTGCCCGGCGAATACCGCTCCGCCTTCCGGGTCTTTACCGACCTTGGCAAGTCGGACTGGATTCTGGGAACCACGGGGCTGACGTGCCTTGCCCTGCTGGCGGTCGACGCGGGCCGCTATGCCTTCCGGCTGCGCATGACCATCGGCGCCGTCTTCACCTATGCGGCCTTCATCTTCTACTCGGTCGCCGCCACCGGCCTTCTGGCAATCGCCTTCAAGTGGACCCTCGGCCGGGCCCGGCCGAAACTCTATGAGGAAGTCGGCCCGGTCCACTTCGACTTTCTCACATTCGACGGCAGCTACACGAGTTTCCCTTCCGGCCATTCGACCACCGTCGCGGCGCTTGCCACCGCGCTGGCCTTTATCTTTCCCGCCTACCGCTGGTTGATTGTCGTGGCTGCCTTCTGGCTGGCCTTCAGCCGGGTCATGGTTGGTGCTCATTATCCCAGCGACGTCATTGCAGGCACCTTGCTGGGCATGACCTTCACCTTCTTTTCCGTTCGGGCTATGGCGCGCCGGCGGATCGGTTTTCACCTTTCTTCTTCCGGCAAGATAGAGCCCAACATGAACCTCCTGTCCGCAAAGGCCTGCCTGCGCGCTGTCTGGCAGGTCATCCGGGGACAGCGCGGCGTGTACCGGGTTCTCCCGGCGGCGCAAACGGCAGAAGACGCAGAACGGACAGGCTCATGACCCAAAGCTACCTGGAAGGGCTGGCGGCAAACAAGGGATCGCTCGCCGTGACCGTTGTCGTTCCCGCCAAGGACGAGGCGGAAAACCTGCCGATCCTTCTCGATGAAATCGAAACGGCCCTCGAGGGCCGGACCTTTGAAGTCATCGTCATTGATGACGGCTCCTCAGACGGAACGGACATCGTCCTGCAGGATTACGCGGCAACCCATGGCTGGCTGCGGCCGATCCGGCATGAAAGCTCCTGCGGGCAGAGCTGTGCAGTGCGCACCGGACTCCAGCATGCCCGGGGCGATGTTGTCGCGACGATCGACGGCGACGGCGAAAACAACCCGGCCTACATTCCGGCACTTCTCGATGCGCTGGAAGCCGCGGGACCCGCGGTCGCGCTGGCGGCCGGACAAAGGCTCGGCCGCAAGGCCAGTCTCGCCAAGAGATATGCGTCGAAATTCGCCAACAGGATCCGTGGCGCCGTCCTGAAGGACAACACGCGCGACAGCGGCTGCGGCCTGAAGGCCCTGCGTCGGGAAATCTTCCTGCAATTGCCTTATTTCGACAGCTGGCACCGGTTTCTGCCGGCGCTTGTCATCCGGGAAGGCTACGGGGTGACCCATATCGATGTGCAGGACCGTCAGCGGCGGCACGGCACCTCGAAATACGGCATCTTCGACCGGGCGTTTGTCGGAATCGTCGATCTTGCCGGCGTGTGGTGGCTGCGCCGGCGCCGCAAGAAAATTCCGGAAGTCAGGCCGCTGACGTGACGGGCGCGCTAGATAAACCACTGACAGAACGAAAACACTGACAGGACCTCACATGGACGCTCTTATTGAATGGATTCATGCGGTATTCGTCGAGCAATTGAATCTCTGGATCATCCTCGGTTTCATTGCCCAGGCGATGTTCATGATGCGCTTCGTCATTCAGTGGATCGCGTCGGAGCGGGTGGGCCGCTCCATTGTGCCGGTGGCCTTCTGGTTCTTTTCCATCGCCGGCGGGACACTGCTGCTGATCTATTCCATCCAGCGTCAGGATCCGGTGTTCATTGCCGGCCAGGGGCTGGGGTTGCTGATCTATTTCCGGAACCTCTGGCTGATCTTCAAGGAAAAGCGGCAGGATCCGACGATCTGATCCTGCCGTGAATCGTGCCGTCAGCCGAAAGTCCGCTTCAGGGCCTGATCGAGATCGCCGATCAGATCCTGCGGATCTTCCAGGCCGATGTGCAGCCGCACGGATTGCAGATCCTCATCGAGCGGGGTTACCGTGCGCATGCCCTTCAGCCGGACCGGGATCGCCAGGCTCTCGAAGCCGCCCCAGGAATATCCGAGTCCGAACAGATCCAGGGCGTTCAGGAAGGCATAGGCGTCATCCCGGGTTGTTCCTGCCTGGAAATCGAACGCGCACAGACCCGAACTGCCGCTGAAGTCGCGTTTCCAGATCGCATGACCCGGATCGGAGTCAAGGGCCGGATATCGAATCTTCTCGATCCCCGGCTGATCCTTCAGCCAGTCGAGCACGGTCAAGGTGTTCTTCTGGTGCCGCTCGAGCCGTACGGACAGGGTCCGCAATCCGCGCAAGCCGAGGTATACATCGTCGGGGGCGACATGGCTGCCCATGGCGCCGCACAGCCTGTCCAGTTTCTCCCAGGCCCGCTCGCTGGCGGAGATCGTTCCGAGCATCACGTCGGAATGACCGACGATGTATTTGGTGCCCGCCTGAATCGACAGATCGACCCCGAGGGAGATCGGACGGCAATAAATCGGGCTTGCCCAGGTGTTGTCCATCAGGACGGTCGCGCCGATTTCATGCGCGGCCGCGGCAATTGCCGGAACGTCCTGCATCTCGAAGGAAAGTGATCCCGGGGCCTCGGTAAACACCGCGGTGGTTTCCGGGCGGAACAGCTTGCGGATATCGCCCGCGATGAGGGGATCGTAATATTCCACCGTGATCCCGTAGCCCGGAAGCACCGTGTCGGCGAAATTCCGGGTCGGTCCGTAGGCCGTATCGGCAATCAGGATATGGTCGCCGGCTTTCACGCAGGACAGTATGGCGAGTGCTATCGCGTTCAGTCCGGAATTTGCCAGTCTGGTTCCTGCCGCGCCTTCCAACTCCGTAAGAGCTTCCTCCAGGGAGTCCGTGGTCGGGTTGCCGCGTCTGCCGTAGGAATAGGTCTGCTTCCCCGCGACCATTGTTTCGACATCAGGAAAAAGAACGGTCGAGGCGTGAACGACAGGCGGATTGACGAAGCCGTGAAATGTCTCCGGATGCCGGCCGGCATGGGCAATTAGCGTGTCGATCTTGTTATGCGCGTCAGAAGAGTTGTTGTTCATGGTGTCCTGCTTGTTTGGCATGCCTTGCTCCCGCGTCAGGGCCAGGAGCCAAGGCCTGTAGCCGGGAGCGATGATCATGACCGGCCAGAGGCCCCCGATCATCGTTCCTGACTGTCTGTGAACGATAGCGGAACGGGCGGTATCTTCAACCGATGTCGTCTCGTGCCGGGGGAGGAGCCAGGTCGCGGCGCATCCTGCGTCCCGGCCTGTATCACAATTGCGCCATCTTCGGCCGATTGCCACCCATGAAGCTGGAGACAGCAATTTCGGAGCAGAGGCCGGCCGTCGTAGTGCGGGCCTGAGCGGGGCGCGTGCGTGTTCGTTCGGGCGGCGCTTCGGGACGACGCGGCGGTGCGTTTCGCCCGGAGGGGAGCCGAGTTTCAGCCGGTCTGCAAACAACTTAACGGCCTGCCGTGCGGCCCTTTGGGGCGTGTTTCCGGGGGGCTGCGCAAGATCCGGCGACGTGTCGGCTCCGAGTGTTGACTGCAACTTGGGCAGCCTGTGCGGAGAAAGTGACCATGTTCGCCTTTTGTGCATTCGTGCCGGGGCGAATTGACTGTTCGGTCAAGAAATTTGACGAGAATGCGACACCAAGTACTTGACCCGCACCCCCAAATGCCATCGTATGGGATCATTGGGTGGGACCAAAGACGTCTGGAGGAAGTGGCCGGAAAGGCCGCAATCGTCCTCGAAGAATGACGATGAGGACGTCTTCTGATCCGGCCCGATGGAATAAGTATGGGTAACAAATAAAGGCTGCATATCCATGTCGAAAAAATTCCTTCCGCTCGTACTCGGCGCTGCTATGGGAGTCGCCGCAACGACGGCTGCCGGTGCAACGACGCTGGAAGACGTCAAGGCCAAGGGCTTCATTCAGTGTGGCGTGAGCCAGGGCCTGCCGGGTTTTTCCAATCCGGATTCACAGGGTAACTGGACCGGGCTGGACGTTGACCTCTGTCGCGCTATGGCAGCCGCAGTGTTCGGCGATGCCTCCGCTGTGAAATTCACTCCGCTGTCTGCCAAGGAGCGCTTCACCGCTCTGCAGTCCGGCGAAATTGACGTTCTGTCACGCAACACCACCTGGACCATGTCCCGCGACACCCAGTTGGGCCTGAACTTTGCTGGTGTGAACTACTATGACGGACAGGGCTTCATGGTCCGCAAGGATCTTGGCGTCACTTCCGCTCTGGAACTGTCGGGCGCATCTGTCTGCACCAACACCGGCACCACCACCGAGCTGAACGTTGCCGACTACTTCCGTGCCAACAATATGCCGTACGAAATCGTCGCTTTCGAAAAAGCCGACGAAGTTGTCGCTGCATATGATGCCGGTCGTTGCGACGTCTACACCACGGATGCGTCCGGCCTGTACGCACAGCGTCTGAAGCTGACCAACCCGGCCGACCACATGGTTCTGCCGGAAATCATTTCCAAGGAGCCTCTGGGTCCGGTTGTTCGTCAGGGCGACGATGAGTGGTTCAACATCACCAAGTGGACGCTCAACGCGATGCTCAATGCCGAAGAACTCGGTGTGACCTCCGAGAACGTTGACGACATGAAGTCTTCCGACGATCCGTCTGTCAAACGCCTTCTGGGCGTCGAAGGCGCTTTTGGTGAAGCGATCGGCCTGTCCAACGACTGGGCCTATAGCATCGTCAAGAACGTCGGCAACTACGAAGAGTCCTTCAATGCCAACGTTGGTCCGGACACTCCGCTCGGTATCTCCCGTGGCGTGAACGCTCTGTGGAACGACGGCGGCTTCATGTACGCTCCGCCGGTCCGCTAAAATCCTCATTTAATCCGAGGGTTGATGGGGTTCCGGCGGCGCATACCTGCCGGAGCCCCTAATTAATTCCACGCATCAGAATTCGGAACATACCGATACGCGCGTGGGGGACAGACTGTCTCGACCGACAGGGGAAAGCGCAATGCGCTCTGCAGAGACAGGTTCAGGCGTGAAAGAGGAGAGGCTTCGTGCCGGGCTCTTTCCGTATAACTTGGGCGAGGTTCTATGTCAGTAATGGAGCAGGACTCGGCGGGGGCGCCGGCGCGTGCTTCGCTGTTGTACGATCCCAAAGTCCGCAGCATCTTTTACCAGGTGTTACTGGTTGTTGTTGTGGTGGCTCTGGGATATGTCATCGTTTCGAACACGATCACCAACCTGGAACGACAGAATATTGCGTCCGGTTGGGGCTTTCTTGAAAATACGGCCGGCTTCGGCACCAACCAGTCGTTGGTCCAATATTCCGAAACGTCCAGTTACGGCCGGGCTCTTTACGTCGGTTTTCTGAACACTCTGCTTGTTGCGGCAATCGGCATCCTTTTCGCGACGATACTTGGATTCATTATCGGTATTGCTCGATTGTCCAACAACTGGGTGATCAACCGGCTCGCTTATTGCTATGTCGAGCTGGTACGCAACATCCCGCTGCTGCTTCAGATCTTCTTCTGGTATTTCGCAGTGCTGCGGTCCATTCCGGGCAAACGGGACAAATGGTCGATCTTCGACACGGTGCACCTGAACATCGGCGGATTGCGGCTTCCGAAGCCTATCTGGGAACCCGGCGCCGAGTGGATCGGTTATGCCGTGATCATCGGTATCGCCGCATCCTTCTTCGTCGCCCGTTGGGCGCGCAAACGCCAGGAAGATACGGGGCAACAGTTTCCGGTGTTCTGGACCGCGATGGGGCTCATTGTCGGTGTGCCGATCATAACGTACCTGGTTACCGGAATGCCCATGACCCTGGAGCATCCGAACTTCGTCGAAACCGGTCCCATTATGCTTCGGGGCTTTGAGTTGAATGTCGGGATCAACGTGATTCCCGAGTTTCTGGCTCTGACAGCTGCCCTGTCGATCTACACCGCTTCCTTCATTGCCGAGATTGTGCGAGCCGGGATCCAGGCGGTCAATCACGGGCAGACCGAGGCGGCGCACGCGCTCGGCCTGCGCAACGGGCCGACGCTGCGTCTGGTGATCATACCGCAGGCAATGCGCGTGATCATTCCGCCGCTGACCAGCCAGTATCTGAACCTGACGAAGAACTCGTCACTGGCGGTTGCCATTGCCTATCCGGATCTCGTGTCCATGGGCGGCACGGTTCTGAACCAGACCGGTCAGGCGATTGAAATCATCGGAATCTGGATGGCGGTCTATCTGTCGCTCAGTCTGATCACTTCGGCATTCATGAACTGGTACAACCAGCGCATGGCGCTCGTGGAACGGTAAGGAGCGCTTAAATCATGGCAACCACAAAAATGTTCCACATCAGAACCGAAGAGGCGCCGCACCTGGCGGCGCCCCTCTCGACCACCGGCATTATCGGCTGGATGCGGAAGAACCTGTTCTCGTCCATCGGCAACACGGTGCTGACGATCATCGGCATCCTGATTGCCTATTCCCTGATCCAGCCGCTCATTCAGTTCGCATTGATCGACGCGGTCTGGACCGGCGAGAATCGGGAGGCCTGCCTGCCGAAGGACGGGGCTCACAGCGGTGCCTGCTGGGCCTATGTGAAGGCTTACTTCCCGCAGTTCATCTACGGGCGGTATCCGAGTGAAGAAGTGTACAGGGTCAATATCGTCTACGCCCTGTTCCTGATGCTTCTGGTGCCTCTGGCAATCCCGGGCGTCCCGTTCAAGCGTCTGAATGCCTTGCTGTTCCTCATCGTCTTTCCGATCGTCGCCTACTTCCTGCTGACCGGCCTGGTCATCGGGGACAAGGTTGTGCTTCCGATCGTGGAAACGGCCGTCTGGGGCGGGCTCCTGGTGACCCTGGTGATCGCCGTGACAGGCATCGTCGCGTCTCTGCCGCTCGGTATCGCCCTGGCGCTCGGGCGCAGGTCGAAAATGCCGATCATCAGGATGGTGTCGATCATCTTCATCGAATTCTGGCGGGGGGTGCCGCTGATCACCGTCCTGTTCATGTCTTCGGTGATGCTGCCGCTGTTCCTGCCCGAAGGGGTCACTTTCGACAAGCTGCTGCGCGTGCTCATTGGTGTGACGCTGTTCTCCGCCGCCTATATGGCGGAGGTGGTTCGCGGCGGGCTTCAGGCGATTCCGAAGGGACAGTATGAAGGCGCAATGGCTCTCGGGCTGCGCTTCTGGCCGATGATGTATCTCATTGTCCTGCCTCAAGCGCTGAAGCTTGTCATCCCGGGCATCGTCAACACCTTCATCGGTCTGTTCAAGGATACGACCCTGGTGCTGATCGTCGGCATGTTCGATCTGCTCGGCCAGATCCAGTCCTCCTTCACGGATCCGACCTGGTCGACGCCAAGCACGGGCCACACAGGCTATCTCTTTGCGGCGATGGTGTTCTGGTGCTTCTGCTTCGGCATGTCGCGCTATTCCATTTTCATGGAGAACAAGCTGCATACCGGACACAAACGCTAGCAAATCCGTATTCGGGGCGCGCGAACATGCGCTGCGCCCCGACCCCGAGACACTCTTGGAGTAGACATCATGACAAACAACGCAGTTCGCGACGAGGAACTCGCAGCCGACCGCTCGAAAATGACGATTTCCGATACGGATGTGGCGATCGAAATCAAGAACATGAACAAGTGGTACGGCGATTTTCACGTTCTGCGCGACATCAACCTGAAAGTGATGCGCGGCGAACGGATCGTCATCTGCGGCCCTTCCGGGTCCGGAAAGTCCACAATGATCCGCTGTATAAACCGGCTTGAAGAGCATCAGGCCGGCGAAATTCTCGTGGATGGCATCGAACTCACGGACGATCTGAAAAAGATCGATGAAATCCGGCGCGAAGTCGGCATGTGTTTTCAGCATTTCAACCTGTTTCCGCATCTCACCATTCTGGAAAACTGCACGCTGGCGCCGATCTGGGTCCGCAAGATGCCCAAGCGGGAAGCCGAGGAAATCGCGATGCACTATCTGGAGCGCGTGAAGATCCCCGAGCAGGCAGCGAAATACCCCGGTCAGCTTTCCGGCGGTCAGCAGCAGCGTGTGGCGATTGCCCGGTCGCTCTGCATGAACCCGAAGATCATGCTGTTCGACGAACCCACGTCGGCGCTAGATCCGGAAATGATCAAGGAAGTTCTCGACGTCATGGTCGGCCTTGCGGAAGAGGGCATGACCATGCTGTGCGTCACTCACGAAATGGGCTTTGCCCGCAAGGTTGCGAACCGGGTCATCTTCATGGATGCGGGCCAGATCGTTGAAGAGAACGAACCGGAAGAGTTCTTCACCAATCCGCAGCATGAGCGCACACAATTGTTCCTCAGCCAGATCCTGCATCACTGACGGTAGCTGGGAAACAGGATGCGGACAGAGGTCGCATCGGTTTTCCTTCTTCACCGCGTACCGGGCCCTGGAGCAGATGCTCCAGGGCCTTTCTTTTGGTTCTCTGGTATTTTCGAAGTGCGGCACATGCGGTGCTTGAAGCCTCATGCTTGCCATCTGGCGGTGAACCGGTTCCGGCGAGACTGCCCTCGCAGTTGAGCGAGTATGTACCTGAGGAGACGAACTTGTCGTGCAGGCCGGGAGCTGGTGCTGAGCGGTCTCGCCAGCATGGGTAGAAGCACCAGATCGTTTTCTCGCGCGGGCTTTAAAACATCCGTAAAAATAGATGGTTTGAAGGTGGCCGTTAAAGATTTGTTGAATGTTGGGGGGCGAGTTAGGGAGAAGTCTCAAACGGTAGGTCACCATGCACGACAGCGATATCGATTTTCAGTCCCGATTGGCGTTCATCCAGATTGATCAGCAGGCCATTGCCTCGCTCAGAGAGCTTTGGCCGATCGTCGAGCCGGCTCTGGACGGTCTGCTGCAAGGGTTCTATGCGCATGTCATGACGCAGCCTGAGTTGGCATCAATGATTGGCGCCCGGTCACCGCAGCTCATCTCGGCACAGAAGACCCATTGGGAAAAGTTGTTCACCGGCGGCTTTGATAAGTCCTATCTGGAAAGCATCAACAGAATCGGCCATGTACACTGCCGCATCGGTCTCGAGCCGCGTTGGTATATCGCCGGTTACAGCTATGTGCTCACCCGGCTCCAGAACATTATCATTCGCAAGTACAGACTGTCGTTCAGGGATCTGGGGCAGGCGCTCGATCATGTCACGTCAGCCGTTCTGCTGGACATGGATCTGGCGATCTCCACATACCAGGACAGACTTCTGCAGGAACGTGCCGAACAGACCGAGCGTCTCAATCGATTGATCGAACGGTTCGAGGCACAGGTCGAACAGCCTCTGCTGGACGTGGACGAGGATGCGCGCGCCATGGCCGCGGAAGCCGGTCAGTTGATGGACGTCTCCAAATCCGCGCAGGAACAGGTCTCGGTTGCGGAGGCCGTTTCCAAGGATTCCAGCGGAAGCGTACAGACCGTGGCATCGGCCGCGGAGGAACTGTCGATTTCCATCCAGGAAATCGCCAAGCAGATCTCGAATGCCTCCAGGACAGCGAGTGAAGCAGCCGACAATACGGAGCGCTCCAGCGAGCAGGTTTCAAGTCTGGCCGGCGCTGCCCAGAAGATCGGTGATGTGGTCGGATTGATCCAGGCCATCGCCGAACAGACGAATCTGCTCGCCCTCAATGCCACCATCGAGGCGGCCCGCGCCGGGGATGCCGGCAAAGGGTTTGCCGTCGTTGCCAGCGAGGTCAAGACCCTAGCGGAGCAAACGGCCAGGGCGACAGAGGACATCAGTCAGCAGGTCAACGAAATCCAGCAGTCGACAGATGGTGCGGTTACATCCATTCAGGCGATTTCCGAGGTGGTCAATCGCCTCGATGAAATGACGGCGACCATTGCGGCGGCCGTGGAAGAACAGGGCGCTGCAACCCAGGAAATTTCGATGAGCGTTCAGACCGTTGCTGCCGGCGCCGATACTCTGGATGAAAATATCGGTGGCGTGGGCGGCGCGATCGAGTCGACCGGCCGGGTTGCAGAGAACTTCCTATCGGCCGCAAACCGGATGACCGATAGCGCCAATGCGATTTCATCTGAAATCCGGACCTTTTTTGACACGCTCAAGACCGGCTCCTGAAGGCCCGCGGGTCAGGCCGGGCCGGTCACTACATCCGTATCGTCCCGGCTGCCCCATTCCGCCCATGAGCCGTCATAGAGCGCGAGATCGCGCACGCCCACAATGGTGAGCGCCAGGGTGAGGATGGCGGCGGTAACGCCGGAGCCGCAGGTTGTCGTGATCGGCTTTTTCAGATCGATCCCGGCTTTCACGAAAGCTGCCTCAAGGTCTTCCTTCGGGCGGAAGGTTCCATCTTCATTGAGAAGTTCCGTAAATGGCAGGTTCAGCGAACCCGGTATGTGACCGGCGCGCAACCCGGCCCGTGGCTCCGGGGCGGTGCCGGCGAAACGGGCGGACGATCTTGCATCGAGGATCTGTCTGGAACCGTTGCTGCTGACAGAGCGTATATGGTCGATGTCCGCCACCGCGCCATGGTCGATACGGGCGGTAAAGTGGCTGGGCACGCGCAACGGTTTCGTGTCTTCCACCGGCCGGTCTTCGGCCTGCCACTTCGGCAGACCGCCATCGAGAACATAGACCCGCTCGACTCTCATGCTGCGAAATGTCCACCAGACGCGTGCCGAGGAATAGAGTCCGAAATCGTCATAGACCACGAGAGTCTGCCCGTCACCGATGCCGAGTTTTCGCATGGCGGAGGAAAAAACATGCGGAGCCGGGAGCATATGCGGCAGGTCGGTATCCTTGTCGCAGATCTCGTTGACATCGAAAAACACGGCGCCGGGGATATGCGCATTCGGATAGACCGGACGTGCATCGGGTGTCGTTACCGGCGGCATCCATGCATTGATCACGGCCAGATCGGGAGACGACAGGTGATCGGCCAGCCATTGGGTGGTTACGAGCGGGTGGTCGGTCATTCTGTCTCCTCAGGTTTCATAAAGTTCCCAGGACTTGTGCCAGTCTTCGATGGACTTGTCCGGATAGCGCTGAAAGTGAACATGTCCGGGCCCTTCCGGTACCTCGACCCAGTCCGCCTTGAACTCAAGCATGATATGGACGGTCTCTGGCGGCGTTGGCAAGGGGGAATCGATCGCTCCGGCGTGGGGATGGATCAGGTCAGGCCAGCGTGGATCCCGGAGCCAGAGGTGGCTGCCGCAACGGGCGCAGAAGTGCCGTTCCGCCGGGCTGGTCTGTCCGTTGATAGTGGCATTGTAGACCGCCGTTGCGCCGTCTTCCACGATCACGAGGCTGTCAGCGGCTGCCATGAGGTTGATGGCATATCCCGCGCTGCCCGCAGTCTTCCTGCAGACGGTACAGTAGCAGCGCATGTAGGGGTAGGGAGTCCGGCTCTCCATCTCGAATTTCACGGCGCCACACCGGCAACTTCCTGAAAGTTTCATGTCCCCCCGCCACTTCCTTTTGTATCCGGCCGAGCCCTGACCGCTCCTCGGACATGTCCGATTCTGCGCGTTTCCCGCATGGCATGCGCCCCGGGGAAAGGCTTTAATCCGTCAGACGAATACGGACACGCCTGTTCTGCTTGCCCTTCTTTTCGATCTTGCCCAGCGCAAGTGCACCGATTTCGGACGTTCTGGAAACATGGGTTCCGCCACAGGGCTGCAGGTCCACGTCACCCCCGATACGCACCAGCCGGACCCGTCCGGACCCGCGCGGCGGCTTGACGGCCATGGTCTTGACGAGCCCCGGATTGGCGTCGAGTTCTTCGTCCGTGATCCATTCCGTGGTGACCTCATGATCGCCGCCGGCAAGACCGTTGATCTTTTCGAGAAGTTTCTCCTTGTCGATGGTTTCTTCCCCCATGTCGAAGTCGAGCCGCCCTTCCGGATCGCCGATCTGGCCACCGGTGACCGGAAAGGGCAATGCTACCGAAAGAAGATGCAGGGCGGTGTGCATGCGCATCATCCGGTAACGACGCGCCCAGTCGATATGGGCGGTCAGCTTCATGCCCGGTGCAGGCAGAGCCTGCCCCTCCGACGGCACATGGACAACAGTCCGCTTGTCTTCGTCATAAACTGCCGTGGCGATCGTGATCCGGTTGCCGTCTTCCAGTTCCAGATAGCCGCTGTCGCCGGGCTGGCCACCGCCGGTGGCATAGAAGACTGTTCTGTCCAGCAGAACCCCGCCACGCTCGTTCACGCCCACCACTTCCGCTTCACAGGTCCGCAGATAGGCATCGTCGCGAAACAGCGGTGTCGTCATGAGAAACTCCTTTGGATCATTCATACGGAAAAAGATCAGATCGAAGCGGTTCTGGCAATCGTCCCATGACGCGCCGGGAGTACTGCCCGGCAACGCAAGTTCTGGGTCTAGAGAATTGGGGAAAGAAGCCGTGCGCCCTGGGCCAGCACGCGAAAGACATAACTGCGGGACTGGAAGGCGTCCGGCCAGGTGAGCCTGGCACTCTTGAAATCGGTCTCCAGCATGGCCTCCACATTGCGGATCATGCGTTCATGAGTGAACCACAGGGTCAGTTCAAAGTTGATCTGGAAGGAGCGGTTGTCGAAGTTCACCGTACCGACCGATACGAGGTCGTCATCCAGAAGCGTGACCTTCTGGTGCAGAAAGCCGTCCGTATAGCGGTAGACCTTCACGCCCCGCTGGACCAGCGTGTCTTCGTAGGCGTGACTGGCGAGCCAGACCGTCCAGTGATCGCGTTTTTCGGGCAGCAGAATACGCACGTCGACACCGCGCATCGCGGCTGCGCAAAGGGCTGTCTGTACATCCAGGGACGGGACGAGGTAGGGGGTCGTGATCCAGAAGCGTTTTTTCGCTCGGGCAGCCGCCTCGACAAAGGCGATCGCACATTCCTCCAGCTTGTCGGCAGGTCCGGTGGGCATCACCAGCACGGATTCATCGCCGGGCATCGGCAGGTCGGTCACCGGTGGCAGTTCGATCCGTTCGCCGCTTGCCCACAGCCAGTCCTCGACAAAGGACAGCGCACAACCGACAGCGGCCGGCCCTTCCACCTTCACATGGGTGTCGCGCCACCGGCCGAACCACTTGTTGCGGCCGACATACTGATCGGCAACATTGTGGCCGCCAACGAAAGCCGTGCGGTAATCCGTGATCACCAATTTGCGGTGATTGCGGTAATTGAGCCGCATCGGTCCCAGCAGGCGAAGGAATTTGTGGTTTTCATTGAAGCCGCAGACGTCGATGCCTGCGGCGCGCAAACGATTGAGATAGGCACGGGACAGCGAGTGGCTGCCGACGTCGTCATAAAGGAAATAGACGCGCACGCCCTTTCGGGCACTTGCGATCAGCGCGTCGGCCATTTCCCGGCCAAGCGCATCCTCATGCACGGCAAAGAACTGGAAGAAAACCACCTTCCGCGCCGCTGCGATGGCCTCCTTGATGGCGGAGAACGTTGCGTCTCCGTCGATCAGCAGCTCGGCCTTGTTGCCGGCCAGGAAGGGGACACCCGCCACGCGAGACAGGACCGGCCAGTCGCGGGTTTCCTCATGGTCCGTGAGGCCGAGCTCGTCCGCCCGACGCGCTCGTTCCGCGCGGCCCAGAGTGGCCTGGATCCTTGAGTAATCCGAAAACGAGCGCCAGCCGAAGATGAAATACAGCGGCACGGTGATATAGGGCAGGAAGAACAGGGACAAGAGCCAGGCGACCGATCCCTGCGAGGTGCGCGAATTCATCACCTCACGGACCGCGCAGATACAGGCGGTGACATACATGATCGCGACGAAGGCCGCGACCAGGCCGAGGTTTTGCGCCATGACGTCGAGGAGGTCGACGTCCTGCACCGTGTCTCTGACAACGGTTTCTACAGCCGTTCCACCCTGTATGAGGACGTGATCAGCAGGATCCATGTGGGCTCCGTTCGGTTTTCATCACACCAGAGGCGGCTGGATGGAAGCAGACCGCTCCAGCCACGCCGGAACCGGCAGGTTTTTGGACCGCAGGAACTCCGGATTGTAAAGCTTGGACTGGGAGCGGGTGCCGTGGTCGCACAGGATCGTGACGATGGTCTTCCCGGGCCCGATGTCCCGGGCAAGCCGGCGCGCGCCGGCAAGATTGATCGCGGAGGAACCGCCCAGCAGAAGCCCTTCATGCTCTGCAAGATCGAAGACGAGCGGCAAGGCCTCCTCGTCTGAAATCGTATAGGCATAATCGGCCTTCACATCGCGGACGATCGGCGTGCTGCGCCCAAGGCCTATGCCCTCGGCGATGGAGCCGCCTTCGGAAGCCACGGCTTCGCCGGTGGTGAAGAGCGACTGCATGGCCGCGCCGCGGGGATCGGCGCAGCCGATCACCACACCGGGTCTGTTTTCCTGAAGAAACCTGGAAACACCGGCGATGGTTCCGCCGGAGCCGACGGCGCAGATGAAGCCATCCACCTTGCCGTCCGTCTGTGCCAGAATCTCCGGTCCGGTCGTCAGATAGTGGGCTTTGCTGTTGTCGAGATTGTTCCACTGGTCGGCGAAGATGACGCCGTTGGGTTCGGTTTTCGCCAGCTCTTCCGCAAGGCGCCGGGCAACATGCTGATAGTTGTTCGGGTCCTTGAACGGTTTTGCCGGAACCTCGACAAGCTCCGCGCCACAAAGGCGCAGCATGTCCTTCTTCTCCTGGGTCTGGGTCTCCGGAATGACGATGACCGTCCTGTAGCCGCGGGCGCTGGCCACAAGGGCCAGTCCGATACCGGTATTGCCGGCGGTCCCCTCGACGATCACGCCTCCCGGCCGGAGATCACCGCGCGCCTCGGCCGCCAGGATCATCTGACGGGCAGGGCGATCCTTGACCGACTGGCCCGGGTTCATGAATTCCGCCTTGCCCAGGATTTCGCATCCTGTTTCTTCGGAGAGGGCCTTGAGGCGAATTAGGGGCGTGTTGCCGATGGCATCGACAACGGAAGCAGACACAGACATTTTTACAATCCCGGATGATCTGGCCGAAACCGGTGCGGCCTGATGGAATCTGATGAGACCGGACGCTAATTGTCCCGACCAAGTGGATCAAGGGCGCAATGTAAGGCGTCAGGTCCGGAATGCCAGCATTCTGACCGGCCTCAGGTCTGTTTTCCCGTCAACCGACCCGGTTTTCGCATGCTGTTGGCGGTTTTAAGCCCCCCGGCGAAAATTCAAAAATCAACAATTTTGGTGTATGGGTTGATCCGCAATTCGCTGCCTGACGTATTAGTCTTGTAGCAATCTGGGTGTCCGGAGCCGAATGAGAGCGATAATGGAAACGAATGTGACTGGGATGGATGAATTGCTGGCCGGATACGCGGCCGGTTCATTGTCCTATCCGGCACAGGCGCTCGTTGGAGCGCATCTGGAACTCAGTGGCCGGAACAGGGGGTATGTATCTTCTCTCGAAACGCTGGCCGGCCTGGATCTGGAGGCGGCCGAACCGGTTGCGCTGAGCGATCGTGATACGGCTCTCGGCGCGATTTTCAGCACCGAAGACCCCTTCGTCGGCAACCTGGGATCGGGCTCGCGGGAATCCCTTTCGCCGGTCCCTGCTTTGCCGCGCTCTCTGCAGGCCATCATCGGAACGTCCCTGGACGATGTCGCCTGGAAGAGACTCCTGCCGGGTGTGCGCGAATGCAGGTTCGGCGAAATTGACGGCTGCAATACGAGTCTGCTTTGGGTGCGTGGCGGACGGGCATTGCCTTCACACACCCATCATGGTGCCGAACTGACGCTGGTCCTGCAGGGGGGATTCAGCGACGACGACGGTCATTTTGTCACCGGCGACATCGCCTTTGCCGACGGCGATGTGGATCACAAGCCGATCGCCGACAAGGGCGAGGACTGCATCTGTTTCGCGGTCACGGCAGGACGTCTGGAATTGACTGGCCCGATCGGACGCTGGTTCGATCCGTTTATCAGTTAGAGCCTTCTGCGCGATCCGCTCAGGCTGCCCCATCGCGTGCCTTGAAAGCGATCCGGTTTCCCGGTGTCCGCGTATGAGGCAAAAGCGAGGTGACTGACGTGTTCTCAAGATTTTATGTCGCGTGTCCCGAGGACGGATGCGCCTGGGTGACGGGCGCCAGTTCCGGCATCGGTCGGGCGCTGGCGCTCGATCTGGCCCGCGATGGCTGGCGGGTCGCCGCGACGGCGCGTTCCGTGGACGCGCTTCAGGAAATCAGCAGCTTGTCCGAAGGGCTTGCGGGAGACATTCACGCCTTTCCCGGAGATGTCACGGACACGGGTGCAATGGGGGAGCTTTGCGGTGCGATCATCCGGCAGTTGGGTGCTCCGGCGCTCGTAGTCGCCAACGCCGGGATCTATCTGCCTCAGGACGGATTGAACGGCAAGGCCGCTGAGTACCGCAGCAGTTTTGACGTCAATCTGATGGGGACGGTCAACACGATTCTTCCCGCGATCGACACGATGAAGGCAAAGGGAAGGGGGCAGATTGCCGTGGTTTCATCGGTGGCCGGATACAGCGGTCTGCCCACGTCCGCTGCTTATGGGGCCACCAAGGCCGGTCTCGCCAATCTTGCCGAATCACTCAAGTTCGACCTGGACGGTGCGGGCATCCGCATTCAGCTTGTCAGTCCGGGGTTTGTCGATACGCCGGCTACCAGCTCCAATCCGTTCCCCATGCCGCATCTGGTTTCCGTGGAAGAGGCTGTAAAGCAGATCCGCAAGGGACTTGCCCATCCCCGGAAATTCGAAATCGCCTTTCCCGCGACATTTGTCCGCCAGCTGAAAGCGCTGCGTTGTCTCCCGTACGGATTGTATTTCCCGCTCATTGCCAGAGCCACGGGCTGGAGCGGCAAGCGGCCGGCTGACTGAGGGGGGAGAGGCGCTCGGCAGTCAATCGCGCCTCAGAGCGGTTTTTCGTAGACCATCTGGCGAACGTCGATGTTGCCCGCCCGGAAACCGGCCTCGCAATAGTGGAGATAGAACTCCCAGAGCCGCTTGAACTTGTCGTCAAAGCCAAGCGGCCGGATCCGCGGCCAGGCCTCTCGGAAGCTCTGCCGCCATTCGGCAAGCGTGCGGGCATAGTCCTGGCCGAATATGGTCTGCTCCGTCAGATTCAGGCCAAGCGACTTACTGATGTCTGCAAGCCTTCCGGGCGGTGGCAACATGCCGCCGGGAAAGATGTAGCGCTGAATGAAATCGGTCCCCCGACGGTAGTCGTCGAACATTCTGTCCTGAATGGTAATGATCTGGAGACCGGCCTTGCCGCCGGGTTTCAGGCATCGGGACAACTGGCCGAAATAGGTCGGCCAGTATTTTTCACCCACTGCCTCGAACATCTCGATAGACGCGATCCGGTCGAAGGTGCCCTTTTCGTCGCGGTAGTCCTGAAAGACGACCTCAACCTTGTCGTTGAGGCCGGCCTTGAAGATCCGTTCTCTGGCATAGTCGAACTGTTCCCTGGAGATGGTCAGGGCACGCACTTGCGCGCCGACCGTCTTGGCGACATGTTCTGCAAAGCCACCCCAGCCGCAACCGATTTCCAGAACCGTGTGCCCGGGTTCGATGCCGGTATGGCGGACCAGGGAAGCGTATTTTTCCGCCTGGGCCTGCTGCAGATTGTTGGTCTCGTTGCTGTAGATCGCCGAGGAATAGGTCATCGACGGGTCGAGCCACTCCTTGTAGAAGGCGTTGCCGAGATCGTAATGGGCGGAAATGTTTCGCCTTGAGCCGCGTTTCGTATTGCTGTTCAGCCAGTGGCGCACGGACAGAAGGATGCGTGTGAGCGGACGGCCCTGCAGCGCCTCCAGCATCGTCTCCTGATTGATGCAGAAGACTTCCAGAAAGGTGGTCACATCCGGTGAGGACCAGTACCCGGACATGAAGGCCTCGCCGACACCGACATCTCCCGACTGAACCACCATGCGGAAAAAGCGCCAGTCATGGATTTTCGCGACACCGTGCGGGCCTTCTTCGGTTCCCTTTATGAGGAATGTCCTGCCGTCCGGAAAGGTGATTTCCAGCGAACCGTACCGTATCTTGAGCGCAAGACCGGCGGCCATACGGACGAGGCGCGATGTTCCCCTCAAGGTGTCTCTGAAATTGTCTGGGGTCAGGACAATCAGTTGATTCATGACAGAACCTCTTGAAATATCAGCTCTTTGATGCCAGCGACGTGTGGCGGGTATCTTTGTGGTCCCCCTGATCCGGTGCGGGGGCGGAATGAAATGGTATATGTTTGCGCCAGAGTTTAACGGCTTCCCAGTGAATGGCAAACATCACCTTGAAGGTCAGGAAGGGAATGCGCAAGCATTCACGCAGGATGTACCTGCTAGTGAAAGGAAGCTTTACTCCCGAAAACGTCGCGGACAGTAACGGGCCCTCAGGGTCCTTTTCAAGAATGCGCACCCGGACCGCGTCGCCGGGGGGAAGCATGCGGAAGTGGTACTTCTGATCCATGTCGATAAAGGGCGAGACATGGAATGCCTTCCGCTGCTCCTGGCGCACGCCGGCATCGCTCAACTGGCCCGGTTCGAGCGGCAGCGCGTAGGTGTGCATGCCACCGAACGTGTTGCGTACCTCATAGACGAGCGCGCTCAATTGCCCGTCGGCACCATAGGCGTAATAGACGCTGAGCGGGTTGAAACCGTAGCCAAGTACCCGCGGATAGGCGAGAAGAAGGATGCGGTCGGGCTTCGCAAGCCCCTGTCTACCCAGCAGGTCTTCGATATGAGTCCTGAGACCGGAGCCGTCCCTCGGCCCGTGGTCCTTCTCGTGAAATGAGAGAAGATTGAAGCGGTTGACCGAAAAAAGCCGGCTTGATCTCCGCGCTTCGTCTAGACGGTCCAGATCGAGGAGGAGCGAAAAGACCGAATAGGTGAAGCGGTGTTCCTTCGGCTTCATGCGGGCATGCATGATCTCGCCGGAGTAGAGCGCTGCGGCGCAGGCGGGCAGGGGGCCGTTATCACTCAGCCGGTTTGACCGGAATGCCTTCTTCATTCGGCGGCATCCAGAAAGCAGTTGTCCGATACCGGCAGTTCCCAGGGCACCTGCGCACCCAGAGCCCTGGCGACTGCCAATCCCGAGCGGAGGCCATCTTCGTGAAAACCGTTTCCGGTCCAGGCGCCGCAGAACCAGGTGTTGCCGACACCCTGAATGTCGGTCAGGCGCTTCTGGGCGGAGAGCGCGGCAGCGTCGAACTGGGGATGATCGTAGACATATCTTGCGAAGGTCCTGTCCTCGCGCGGTGCCTTGAAGGGGTTGAGGGTGACAAAGACCGGCTTCGCGGGATCAATGTTCTGCAGCCGGTTCATCCAGTAGCTGACCGTGACATCCCGGGTCTCGCCCGCATCCCTGTCCGACATGTAATTCCAGGACGCCCAGACCCGCTTGTTTCTCGGCATGAGATCCTCGTCCCGATGCAGATAGACTTCGTTCGGGCGATAGCGGATCGCTCCCAGAATGTCCCGTTCCTCTGCGCTCGGGTCGGTCAGCATGGCCAGGTTCTGGTCTGTGTGGCCGGCAAGGATGATGTGATCGAAAACATCGATGTTGCCCGAAGTGTCGGTGACTGTGACCTTGCCATTCCGGCGTTCGATTCCGACAACCTGTGTGCCGAGCCTGATCTTGCCCCTGAGAGGTGCCAGCAACCGGTCCACATAGGTTCGGCTGCCGCCGGACACGGTTCGCCACAGAGGCCTTTCAAAGGACAGCAGGCGGTGGTTTTCGAAGAAGGCGACGAAACTCTCCGCCGGATAGGCGTGCATTTCGCTTAGGGGAGTGGACCAGATGGCGGCGCCCATGGCCAGCAGGTAGTCGTTTATGAAGCCTTGCGAATAGCCGTGGCTGTCCAGGTAGCCGCCAAGGGTCTGCCCGCGCAGCGCTCCTGTTCTCAGATGTTCCACGGAGCGCTTGTTGAAGCGCAGGATGTCGCAGAGCATGCGCAGGAAACGCGGTGACACGAGATTCCTGCGTTGCGCGAATACCCCGTTCAAGCTGTGCCCGGACCATTCCAGCATCCCGTTGTCGGCCGAAAGGGCGAAACTCATGTCGCTGGTCTCGCTCGCGACACCCAGATGATCGAGAAGGGCGGTGAAATTCGGATAGTTGCGCTCGTTATAGACAATGAACCCGGTGTCTACGGAGAGCTTCGTTCCGTCATGGTCGATGTCGGCCGTCGCGCTGTGCCCGCCTGACCTCAACCGCTTTTCGTAGAGGACCACTTCATGAGTCTGGCTGAGTGCCCAAGCTGCGCTGTTTCCGGAAATTCCGGAGCCGATGACGGCAATCCGCATATTCGATCCTTTGGTCTCCCCGGTCAGGTCCCAGGGACGCCCGGCGGTGAACTTGTTCCTGTCTGTTGTCTGGAGGCTTACGGCGCCGGGAACAAGGCGGATCACGTAGTTGGATGAATATGCAATAAAATTCCGTCGCAGGAGGGCGACGCACCTGAAGTACGGCACCGGTCTCGCGCAGGCATGCCTGTCTGCGCGAGGCTGAGAACGTCACTGATCGCGAGCCGTGGCAAGCCGCCTACTTCCCTGCGTGGAGGGATCAGGCCTGCAGCGTGCCGACGATCCAGTTCCAGGCGACCTGAACCCGCGATCTTGCCGTGTCGAAGAAGGACACGATCCGGTCCCAGACTGACTGGCCGAAATCGGCTGCCTGCAGCATGGGGCCGCGTTTGTCGGCTTCGTCCTGCGTTTCGATCAATTCGACGGTCGTGGCGGCTGTTCCGTCATTGATCACCCGCCGGGTGACCGTCAGGGTCGCTTCCGTTGCCAGGCGCGATTCATCCTTGCCGGCGACGACCATGTCCGGATCCATCGCCCGCACGACGACCGCGCGGCCGTCCGGAAGCAGATGGGTCTCGTTGGTGCTCACCTCGGAGTCGTAAATGACCTCACCATAGGAATCGATCAGTTCGACCCAGACGGCTTTTCTGCCTTCCAGTTCGATCTCGCCAACCCAGATCGTGAGTTCGCTTTCAAGCGGATCGCTCTGGTCCTGCGTGGCCGAGGCCACCGTGACGGCAAGCTGGTCCTCAGGCAACGTGATCGTTTCCTGAGGAAGAGGGGCCGCGACTGCGCTTCCCGCCGCGAAGGCGAGGATGAGACCAAGCGCAAATATTCCAGTTCTTCTATTCCGTTGCATGTTCGCCTCCCAGGGCTAATACAACTGTCTTCACCACAATCGGCGTTTGTTATTGGTCCTTTGGACTCTTTTTGCAGATTTGACCGTTATCGTGTCGTTATGTCGTGAAACGCACTCAGGTGCCCTGTCACGATTTGGCCATTATCACACCACAATCTGCGTTCCAGGTGTAATTCTAATCACAGTTTGGAACGTTTTCAGTTACCTTTTGTTAATAACTGTTGTTTCGGCGCCAATATTCAAGACATTTCACTTCAAAGTGAATTTTATGGCCTGTCAAAACTGTCAGTGTTGTTTGGCGTCAATTATTGATTGTGACTTGGTATACTAATGTCCGACGGCGAATAAAGTTTCAAAATAATCAGAAAAATCCCGACGAAGTATCCGTTCCATCACGAGAGACGGAAGACTCTTCATTGCGTCAGGAAGCCCCATTGTACAGGAATTTGCCAGTTTTTCAATCTGTCATGGCGATCCATGGGGAAGGCCTCGCTGCCGGCGTCCGGTCGACGACCGTCTGGAACGGACGGACAGGAGAGGGGCCGAGCGCTTTGGCGAGTGCGGGAATTCCTGACTGAAACAAAAAGCGTCACCGGGGAGTGCCATCCCGACAAAATTGGCAGGAGGCCGAAGGTCCGGGGACAGCGGAAAATTCCGGTGGTGAAATCGACCGGGCATTGTTACCGGTTATGCGTGCGGCTGAGCCCGCTGATCCTGTATTGTTCGCCGGGACGTACCTATCCGTCGGACTTGCGGAAAATACCCTATGAAAAGCACCACGGGACATCCGGCCTGTTTCGCACCGCATGTCTCCTGTACCCGCCGTTCCTCCGGGAGAGTGATCAATGACCGTCGGACTTTCCATCCATGATCTGATGACGCCGGTCGCGGTGATCGACGAAACGGTCATGGCAAACAACATCAGGGTCGCGCAGGACTATTTTGACAGGATAGGCCGGAATTTCCGCCCGCATATCAAGACGCACAAGATACCGGCCCTTGCCGCCCTGCAGCAGGCGGCGGGCGCGAAAGGCATCAATTGCCAGAAGATCAGCGAGGCGGAAGTGTTCGCCGATGCCGGGTTCACGGACATTCTGATCACCTTCAACATGCTGGGCGCAGCGCGGCTGGAGCGGCTCAAGGCGCTGAACGCCAGGGTGGATCTTCAGGTTGTCGCCGACAACGCTGTTGTCGTGGAAGCGCTTGCGGCCGGCTTTCAGGCGGACCGGCCCCTGAAGGTGCTGGTCGAATGTGACACCGGCGGTGGCCGGAACGGCGTTCAGACCCCGGCCGATGCGCTGCATCTCGCCAATAGCATCGATGCCTGTGCCGGTCTGGTCTTTCATGGTCTGCTGACCTATCCCAAACCGGCCTCCGAAGCCGGGGTGGAAACTTTTTTTGCCGAGGCGGTCGAAATGCTCAATCAGGCGGGTCTGGCGTGTCCCGTTGTCTCCCATGGTGGATCGCCGAGCCTGTTCGATTCCGCGCTGGTGGCGAGCGCCACGGAACACCGCGCCGGTACCTATATCTTCAACGACCGCGCCATGATGCGCGCCGGCATGTGTGATGTTGATGATTGCGCAATGCATGTGATCGCCACTGTTGCCTCCTGTCCGACGGAAACACGCGCCATTCTGGATGCCGGCTCCAAGGCGCTCACATCGGATCTGCTCGGCTTCACCGATCACGGTCTCATGGTGGACTATCCGGACGCGTCGATCGTCTCCTTGAGCGAGGAACATGCCGTGGTGGACCTGAGCGGTTCGGTGGCCAGACCGCAGATTGGCGAGCGGGTGCGCATCATTCCCAACCACACATGTGTGGTCTCCAACCTCTTCGACAAACTCGTCTTTCACCGCAATGGCGTGGTCACGAGGATGGAAACTGTCGCGGCTCGGGGGAAGGTCGTCTGAGCAGCTTTCGCGTCTCTCTCGGCGAACAGGCGTCAGGGGGAGCGTATCCATGCTATCCGGCGACGTTACACGGGTTCAATCCGTTGACACACTACGGCGGTCAGTCAGGCGTTGATGATCCGGATGCGGGGAACTGCGGCCCTTGACGTCTCAGTGTCCAGGCGAGCGCACATGCCTGGTCGGTCAGACCAGATCGATCCGGTCAGCGCCGTTTTCCACTGCCTTCCGGGCCCCCTCAATGCTGTCCACGCAAACCAGCCACGGAATTCACCTCATGCGCCTGTCTCCGTAAAGGCCAGGCGCGCGGCGATGCCCGCGCCCTGCAGGCCGCCGTTGTCGGCGAAGCGGCCCTTGGTCACCAGAGGGCCGCCGTAATCTGCCAGAACGAGTGCCCGGCTTTTTCTGTCGATCAGGTCAAGCAGCGCACCGTCGTTTGCAAGGCCTCCGCTGACCGGGATGACATCGGGACCGAGCGTGTTGACCAGAACCGACAGGGCTCTTGAGAGCAGGGTCGCCCAGGCCTCCACGGTTGCCGTTGCTGCCGGGTCGTTCGCGTGCCAGGCACTGGTGATCTCCGTGCTGGATACAGCCCTGCGATGGAGTGAAAGATGAATGCGTTCCATGCCGCGTGCGGAACAGGCGGCATCGATGCAGCCGGTCTGGCCGCAGCCGCAGGGATAATGCTCAAGTCCCTGCAATTGTCCGCCGGCCGTCGGGTCCACCACGGGGCCGTGTCCCCATTCTCCTGCAATGCCGCCGAACCCCTTGACCAATTTTCCGTCGATCACCAGTCCGCCTCCCACACCGGAGCCGAGAATAATGCCGAACACGACGGCCTTGCCACGGCCGGTTCCGGCTGTGGCCTCGGCAAGCGCGAAGGCGTTGGCGTCATTGATAATCAGCACAGGCCGGTCGAGCGCGGTCTGCAGATCTTCGAGGACGGGTCGTTTGTCCAGGCAGGGAATATTGGCGACCTCCGCGAAGCCGGTCCGTTCGTCGAATGCACCTGCCAGAGAGATCGAAATGGGTGAGTGGCTGTCTTCCGTGCAGGCCGAGATTGCCGCGACGAAGGCGTTCCAGTCGTCTCCAGGCGTGGCAACACGGCCGGATTCGGCAACGCTTCCATTCTCCTGAAGGGCGCCATGCCGGATAAAGGAGCCGCCGATATCGAAACAGGTGATCATCGCTTGCGCAAACGCCTCCGGATGTTATGTGACTGCCTTGGCGGATAATACCAATATGTAACCAGGTTGGAGGCGAGTAAACCTGAAAATTTGATATGTCGATTTCGCTTGAGGAGCTCCGAGTCTGTGATCTGGCCGTTTCGCAGAAATCAGGATGAATACGGGCGGAAATTTCGTTTTGTCCGGGCCTGGCGGGAGGCGTCCTGTCTTTTGTCACTTGATCTTCGGATTCGATAAAGCTTAGATTGGTGTTAGAAAGGTATTGTTTTTGTCTCCCCAGGGTGGCCTGTTTCATGACCGAGTTCATTTCGATGCTGGAAAAGCGCGACTGGCTGGCCAAGTCCGGCGGGCCCCGCTATTTGCAGCTTCGAAGCTGCATTCAGCGGGCCATTGACGAAGGGGTGCTCAAGGAAAACGAACCGTTGCCGTCCGAGCGTGAAATCGCGGCGACCACCAGTCTGTCGCGCGTTACCGTCCGCAAGGCGGTCTCCGGTCTGGTCAATGACAAGGTTGTCGTGCAGAAACGTGGCAGCGGTTCCTTTGTGGCTCCCGGTATACGCAAGGTCGAGCAGCGTCTGTCCAGCCTCACG
Organism: Labrenzia sp. 011; assembly: GCF_003075075.1. Lineage (GTDB taxonomy): Bacteria > Pseudomonadota > Alphaproteobacteria > Rhizobiales > Stappiaceae > Roseibium. Next base: position 519,673 of record NZ_QCYM01000001.1, read on the forward strand.
TCCTTCAGTGAGGATATGGAGCGCCGGGGCCTGACTGCGACCAGCGAATGGCTTCGCCGGGGTCTCTTTCCAGCCTCGCCGCAGGAGATTTTCACCCTCGGCCTCACATCCGGTCAAAGGGTCGCCCGTGTGGACCGTTTGCGCAATGCGGACGGCATGCCCATGGCGGTCGAGCGCGCATCGCTGTCGGAAAGCGTCCTTCCGGATCCGGAACGGGTCACCACGTCGCTCTACGCGGTCCTGCGTGCCTCCGGAAACCAGCCCGTGCGCGCCATTCAGCGTATTTCGGCGCGCAACCTCATGCCGGTCGACGCCGAAATGCTCGGCGTTCCTGCCGGAGAGGCCGGCCTCGAGATCGAGCGGGTATCCTATCTTGCCTCCGGACAGGTTGTTGAATTCACCCGATCCGTGTATCGCGGCGATGCCTATGACTTCATCGCCGAACTCCAAATTTCGGAAGATTGACTTGATGAACGACTTCAGAACTGCGGGCTCCGCGACGCATATGCGCCGGGAAATCGAGGAAATTCCGGCAGCTGTGCGCCGGTTGCTGGCCGAAGGGCATCCGCGCATCAGGCAGATTGCCGCGGGAGCCGGCGCTCCGGTGTTTCTGGCCAGTGTCGCGCGCGGTTCGTCCGATCATGCCGCTACATTTCTGAAATACGCTTCCGAGATCTATCTGGGGCTGGCGATGGCATCGCTGGGCCCTTCCGTCTCGTCTGTCTATGGCGGTCGTGTCCGGCTGGACCGGGCTCTGGTCATTGCAATCTCACAGTCCGGCGCCAGCCCCGACATCCTGTCCGCGGTCGAAAGCGCATCCGGACAGGGCGCCTTCACCGTCGGATTGACGAACACGGCCGATAGTGCGCTTGCCAGGCTGTCCGGGGCCGCCGTCGATATCTGCGCAGGTCCGGAACGCAGCGTCGCCGCGACCAAGACCTTCGTGAATTCCATCGTTGCCGGTCTGCTGCTGCTTGCGGAAATCGGTGGAGACGAGGATCTTCTGAAGGCCATGGCCAGGTTGCCGGACCAGTTCGCGGGAGCCATCGACGTGGACTGGCGGGCGCTTGCCGAGCCGGTCGAGGAACGCGGCTCCCTTTATGTGATCGGCCGTGGTCCCGGATTGGCGATTGCCCATGAAGCTGCCCTGAAATTCAAGGAAACCTGCCAGATTCATGCGGAGGCCTATTCCTCGGCAGAAGTCATGCATGGTCCCGTGTCCATTGTCGAAAACGGCTATCCTATCCTGGCCCTCGGTGTGCGGGATGCGGCAGAGGAAGGGCTTGCTGCCACGGCCGATCGAATGGCGGCACAGGGTGGTGCGGTCTTTGCGACAACGGACAAGGTGCAAAAGGCGTCCCGGCTGCCCTTCGCGGCAACTGATCATCCTCTGACCGATGCGCTTGTCCAGATTGTCTCCTTCTATGCGTTCATCGAATGGTTCGCCCGCCGCCGGGGATTTGATCCGGATGTCCCGAAACACCTGAACAAGGTCACCCAGACCGTATGACCGGAGCGACCGCCTACCGCTGCAGCAGGGTGTTCGACGGCGAGACGATGCACCACGATGGTGCTCTTCTGGTGCAGGACGGACTCATGGCCGGCGTCTGCCCGGGCCCTAACATTCCTGCCGGATTTGCCGTCGTCGACCTGGCCCGCGGCATTCTGTCTCCCGGGCTGGTCGACCTGCAGGTCAACGGTGGCGGCGGGCTGATGCTGGGGGACGTTGAGAGCGTGGAGGACATCGCGACCATTTGTGCCGCCCATGTTCGCCTCGGTACGACAGCGCTGACGCCGACACTGATCACAGACACGCCGGAAGCCACCGCCCGGGTGATCGAACTTGCGATGAAGGCCTGGACCGACCGCGTTCCAGGATTCCACGGGCTCCACCTGGAGGGGCCACACCTGTTCGCTGGCCGCAAGGGCGCCCACGATGCGGGCCTGATCCGCGTCATGACGGACGATGATATCGCGCTTTATCTGGCAGCGGCTCGGCATTTGCCGAGCCTGATGATCACAATTGCTCCCGAAACGGTAGACCGCGAGCAGATTGCCAGGCTGGCGGGGGCGGGCATTCACGTCAGCCTCGGTCACAGCGACGCCTCCTACGTCCAGTGCCGGGAAGCTGCGGAGGCGGGGGCCACCTGCATCACCCATCTCTTCAACGCCATGAGCCCCCTGCGTCACCGGGAACCGGGCCTCGTTGGCGCCGCGCTGGATCTGGGCGCCTTCAGTGTCGGAATGATCGCCGATGGCATTCATGTCGACCCGGTCGCGATGAGGATCGCCCTGAAAGCCAAGACCGGGCCTGGTCGGATCTTTCTGATCACCGATGCCATGTCGCCAACGGGGACCGACGTCACCTCCTTCAGGCTCGGGGGACGTGAGATCTACCGCGGGAACGGCATGCTGACCCTGGAAGACGGCACGCTCGCCGGGGCCGATATTGATCTCCCCTCCGCGCTGAAATATCTGACGGAGAAACTCGATATCGGTCTGGATACCGCGCTGGCGATGGCCACAAGCGGACCGGCGGATGTCCTGGGGCGTCCCCTCGGCAGGTTGAGGCAGGGCCATGCGGCCGACTTCGTGCACCTGAATGCCGCACTGGCGGTGGAGGGTGTCTGGCTGTCAGGCAAGCCTGTTCGATAAATCGGGAAATCCTCGGGAACAGGGGCCGGTCCGGGATCTTCGGCTGTCGTTCCGCTAATTGGCGTCGGTGACATATCCGCGCGGATTCTTGCAGACCCAGTGCCAAGTGTCCCTGCACATGTTGTCCAGATCGCGTCCGGCCTTCCAGTCGAGCAGTTTTTCCGCCAGCCCCGTGTCAGCATAGCATTCCGCCACATCCCCTTCGCGGCGCGCTGCGAATTCGTAGCGGATTTCCCTGTTGGAGGCGCGCTCGAACGCGCGCACCATTTCCAGGACGCTGTAGCCGTTTCCCGTCCCCAGATTGACGGCAAAGCAGTTGGATGGCGCGGCGCCGGACGCCAGCACTTCATGGGCGCGCAGATGGCCTTCGACCAGATCGGTGACGTGGATATAGTCGCGCACGCCGGTTCCATCCCTGGTGTCATAGTCGTTGCCGAACACCGAAAGCCGTTCACGGCGACCGTTGGCGACCTGAGCAATGAACGGCATCAGGTTGTTGGGAATGCCGAGTGGATCCTCGCCGATCAGGCCGCTGTCATGGGCGCCGACCGGATTGAAATACCGCATGATACCGAAGCGCCAGGAACTGTCGCTGGCGGCGAGGTCACGCAGCATGTCCTCGATGACCAGCTTGGTGCGCCCGTAAGGGTTGACCGGTCCCGTCGGGTGATCCTCCGTCAGCGGCAGGAACTGCGGTTCGCCGTAAACGGTGGCCGAGGACGAGAAGATCATCTGTTTCACCCCACATGCGGCCATGGCCGACAGAAGGCGGTGGGTACCGACCACGTTGTTGTCGTAATAGGCGAGGGGCATCTTCGCGGATTCCCCCACGGCCTTCAGACCGGCGAAATGCACCACGGCGTTGCAGCGATACTGCTTCAGGATTTCTTCCAGCCGCGTCTGGTCCCGGATGTCGGCCTGTTCGTAGGCGACTTTCCGGCCGGTGATCGCGGCGATCCGGTCAAGACTGACACTGTTGGAGTTGGACAGATTGTCCAGAACAACGATGTCGTGACCTGCCTGCAGAAAGGCGACGCAACAATGCGAGCCGATGTAGCCGGCGCCGCCGGTAATGAGTACGCTCATGCATCCCCCAGTGTGTCGAACGGGCTCTCGGGCCGGTCTACCCGAAACGGCCCAGTCTTTCCATCTCCCTCGTGAAGGGCGTCCGGCATGTCAACAGGCGTAACCGGTAATACCCGATCGGTCTAATGTCCGACCGATTTCGAAAAGACATTGATGACGATAACACCGGCAATGATCAGCCCCAGTCCGAAAATTGCCGGCAGATCGAGCTTCTGATGGAAGACCAGCCAGGCGACGAGGGTAATGAGCACGACACCCGTGCCGGACCAGATTGCATAGACGATGCCGGTCGGCAGAACCCGGATCGGATAGGACAGCAGCCAGAAGGACAGGGCGTAGCCGAGAACGGTGATCACCGAGGGGATCAGCCGCGTGAAATTCTCGGTTCTCGCCAGCGCCGAGGTCGCAATCACCTCCGCAACGATGGCACCGCACAGCAGCAGGTAGGTCGTGACGGGAGCAGATGGCATGGGAGGCTCTTCAGACTGGACCGGAGGCAGAACACCCGGAACGGAAAATCGGATCGTGACTCACGCGACGGTAATTTCAAACGGTAAAATACGCAATGACATCCATGATTTAACCGACCGTCGCGTCAGAGAAACGCAGCAGTTGGAAAAGCGGCCCTGTAGGTTTCGGGAAAGAGAAATCGCTGCGATTCGAACCAGGTTCGGATCGGATGTCTCTTCAGCATGTCTTCGGACAAAGGTCGGTTTCGCACATCAGCCACACACGAGCGCTCGTGTGTGGCTGATGCCGGAGGTGCCCTGGTATCGATCTAGTATCGCTTGAACCTGGCCGGTCCGTTCAGCACGAAAAGCTCGATCTCCAGAGTGTCTGCTTGCCCGGATGGGCCTGAGAATGTGGCCATCGAACGCGAGCCCTTCACGGCGTTTTCATTGGTGAAATCGAAAACCATTGTCGACCCGTCCCAGGGAAGCAGCGGCAGCTTCATGGGAGCAGGTCCCGCAAGCAGAACAAGGCCTCCACCTTCTTCTTGAACCTCGATCGTTCCGAAATAGGGGTGCCCATACCGGCCGATGCAATAGCTGGCTTCGGGAGCCGGGGCTGCGGCGTTCGGGAAAGCTTCGCCGGCAGTGACGCCGACCGGTTCATAGAAGGCCTGGAACAGGCGTTCGTAGCCGGAGAGCCAGTCACGGGTAATTTGGCCGACCTGCACCATGTCGGTGAAGGAGATGCCGATGGATTCGGCAGCGCCGACAGGAGCGGCGTTTGTCAGGACCACGATCCCGATATCGAGCGAGGGCACCAGCGCGAAGTAGGTTGCCGCCCCGAGGACGAATGCACCGGAATGGCTGAGGATAATCCGCCCTGTCGGATCCGTGCCCACATTGAAACCATAACCGTAGAAACCGCCTCGCTCGTCCGGGAAATGCGGGGGGTGGGAAAAGCTCTGGGGGCTGATTGCCGGTTGCAGCGCCTGCGGGGAAATGAGATCCGCCCCGTCGGCCAGCACCATCTTCATCCATTTGGCCATGTCGTTTGCCGAGGAGCTGACACCACCGGCAGGTGCCTGTGCATCAGGCTGGCGCTGATACAGTTCCTCGAAGCCGTCACCGCTTCTTGCATGCGGAACAGCGCGGTTGTCTCGTGCGATATAGTCATCGAAGCGGGCGCTCGTCCTGGTCATGCCGAGAGGCTGGAAAATGGCCTCTTCGGACAGGTCTGCCCACTCGGCGCCCGAAGCGGTGGCAACCGCTTCGGCCCCGGCAGTAAGACCGAAATTCGTATAGGCATAACTGGTGCGGAAGGCAGACAGCGGCTGCAGGCTCAGCCGCTCGAGGATCGTCTGACGATCGAAACCGAGATCCTCAAGATCATCCCCGGCATGGCCGGGCAGACCGGAGCGATGACTGAAGAGATCGCCGATTGTCAGCAGATCGGTGATTGCCGGATCCGAAAGGTTGAACCAGGGCAACAGATCCCGCATCCGGCTGTCCCATGACACCACATCGCGCGACACCTGTCTTGCGACCACTGTCGAACTCACCGACTTGGACAGCGAGGCCAGCTGGAAAACGGTATCGGCGTCGATCGTCTGATCGCCTTCGCCCCCGCGATCCCCAAAGCCTTTGGCATAGACGGTCTCGCCCTGATGAACCACGGCAACGGAGATGCCCGGCACACCGGTGCGGGATTTTATGTCTTCCACGATGCCATCGAGCGCTCTGATGGCTTTCGCGATCTGTCCGGCCGGGACCTCGGTTCCTGCAGTTCTCGATGGCGGCAAGTCCTGCGCCAGGACCGGCACAGGCAAGGCTGCGAGAGAGGCGGTGGCCAGGAAACGGCGGCGGGTAAGCTTGTGGGATGACATGTGAAACCTCTCGATCAGCAATCATGCTTCTGAATCGCGGCGAACCGCGGAATGACACCGGCGGCATTTCGACCGGCTCTTGTTTTCCAAATGGCTAGAGAGCCAGCCCCATTCGGAAGAACACACGCGTTCCGGGATCTTCCGCATTGTCCGGCCGTTGCCACGGGGTTGCGGTGAGCACCTGAAAGTTGACGCGTTCGGCAACCATGCCACTGACGCCGATCCCGGCCGATCCGAGAGCGTCACGGGAATAGTCGGCGGCCTCATTTTCATTCCAGACAACGCCATAATCCGCGAATGCGGTAAGCGTCAGACCGGGAAGCGCGGACCAGCCGGTTTCGAAGTCGTGACTGACCTGCAGGGCCGATGCCACGCCGCTGTCTCCGGAGATACTGCCACCATCGAATGCCCAGCCATAGGGATCGCCGCCGAGTGCGAAACGGACCGCGCCGGGCAGTGGTGTCGAGGAATACTGGCCGGTGGTTTGAAGTTTGATCCGTGCAAGGGAGCCGAGGCTGTGCGTGATGTCGAAATCGAAACGGCCGAAACGGTAATTGTCGGGCACGCCTTGCTGTTCGTCATCATGATTGAGGCTCTGTCCGAACTCGGCGCCTGCTGAAATCGAAGTCGGTCCCAGGTCCCGGTCATATTTCAGGGACATTGTCAGCCAGCGGGTCTGTTCGCGGCTCGCACGCATGCCCATCACATCGATGCGGTCATTGCGCAGATTGACCTCCATTTTACCGTAGAGGCTCGCATTGATGGTGCGCAGGAACGGATATTGGAGATGCGCGGAACCGATGACGGTCTGGATATCGATGTCCTGTGGTTTCAGGTCTCCTCCGGGCTTCTGGGTTATGTATGTGACGTCATAACCGGCGGACAATCCATGAAAGCCGATCGGAATGCTTTGCGCAGCCTGGAGAAGCACCATCTCCTGCGGAGCGTCGGGAATGGTGACGCCGACGAGGCTTGTGGTCTCGAAAAGGCCGAATATGTCGTTGATGGCCACATGTCCGGAAAGTTCAAGCGGTCCGACTTCGTCCGAGCCGAGATTGTCGACACCGACCCCGGCGTTGTAGCGATTGAAATCGACGGTGAGCTTGAGCGTGCCGCCACCCGTTGCCGCCTCCGGCCGCACGAGCGTGCCCTCGATCTGCAAACCGCCCAGATCGCTCATCAGCAGGAGGATGCGTTCCGCTTCCTTGATCCGGATGGGGCGCATCGAGGTCATCCGCTCGATATAGGGCGCGAGACGTTCATGGATGCGCGGGATGGAGCTGGTGATCTCGACCGTCTCGATATAGCCCTCGTATACCCGGATGGTGATCTCGCCTGTGGCGAAGTTCTGAACCGGGACAACGGCCTTGGAGAAAAATCCGGCCTTCAGATACGCCTGCTCCACCGCGTCGGCGAACCTGTAGACATCGGCAAGGCTGATGTCGTTTCCGATCTGGTCGTTCCAGATCGCGGTCAGCGGGCCCGTAGGGATGGAATGGACGCCGTCCACCTGTATCGAACGCAGCCTGAAGCGGACATCCTGTGCCTTGCCGTCAGGAATGCGCTTGCGCTGATCCTCAACCCTGATGTCAATCTCTCCCGGTCGTGCGGGCGGGGTGAAGCGCTCGATGATGACCGACTGCCCGGCGACCGCCCGTTCTATCTGCTCAATCGTCTGGGCCGATGCGGGCGTCAAGGAGACGGCGGTGGCGAGGACCGGCCAGAACAGCAATGCTGCAGACCGAAGCTTCAATGCCGGGAGAGATAGGACGGAGGATGTCCTTGTTACGGTCACGGAACGGGCGGGCGCACTCGCTTGGTGTTTCACGGACAGCTCCGACTCTATTGCTCAGTTTTCGGGAGGGCAGTGCCACCAAGAAGGGGCGCGACGGCGTTGAAGATCCGCATGGCGGGAAGGGAACACGAGATGCCTTTCGGATTTGAGGGCAGAACGTCCGCACTGCCGCAATCGCCCGAGGGAATGTCGCTGTTGGTCTGTATGACCACTGTCGTGTCGGTTTGCGTATTGTAGTAAACGACCGTGGTGTATCCGGGCACTTCCCCGGTATGTCCGACCCATTCTCCTGTGCAACGCAGGGCGAGACCATACGCTTCCGGTCCCTGGAAGGAGCGCAGCCGCTCTTCCTGCGAAGCCGCTTTCAGAAGCCCCTGACCGGTTCCAAGAGCCCGGCCATAGGTCAGCAGATCGTCGATGTCGGAAATGATCTCGCCGGCAGCCCAGAGCGATGCCGGGTTCCAGTTCGTGGCGTTGAGCGGGGCCTCGGGCGTCGCCGCATAGCTTTGCAGGGTGATTCCATGGGCATAAGGAGAGGGGATCTCGGTCTGTTTGCCAGGCCAGAAGGTATTTTCAAGATCAAGCGGTTCGAAGATCATCGTACGCAGCGCGGTCTCGACGGGCTGACCGGTAACCTTCTCGATGACCATTCCCAGCAGAATCGTGTTGGTGTTGGAGTAGTCGTATTGCGAACCGGGTTCGAAGATTGGTGAAATCTCGACGGCATATTGCACCAGAGTCTCCGGGGGAAATGCGACGCCCGGCTCCGTAAGGTATAGCTCCACAAACTTCTCCGAAGCCGTGTAACTTGCGATGCCGCTCGTCATGTTCGCCAGATGGCGGAGCGTGATTTTCTCGCCGTTCGGAATTCCGGGGACATATTCGGCAATCGTGTCATCCAGTGACAGCCGGCCGTCTTCAGCGAGTTTCAGAATGATGGTGCCCGTAAAGGTCTTGGTGACCGAACCGATGCGCGTATGCATGCCCGGCTCCATCGGGGCGCCCGTCTCGGGATCTGCGATGCCGAAACCCTTCTTCCAGGCGCCTTCCGGTGTGCGAACGCCGACAATGACGCCTGGCGCGGCAGACTGAGGCAGCGCTGCTGTCACCGCAGCGTCGAGCTTTGACGCGATTTCCTCGGAAAGAGCTTGCGTATTCGCCGCGTCAGAGGCCGGCGCCGACAGGGCGCGTTCGACATTGTGCACGCATGTCTGGGCAGCAGAGGCGGCTTCCATGCTGCCTGCAGTCATCAGCAGGAGCGCCAACAGGAACAGGGTTCGCCGCTTTGGACGAGCGGGGGAGACGGATGCAGACAATTGATGTGCTCCTTGGACGACTTTGCGGACACCGGGAAACGCGAAAGGGCGAGGCCAGTCGTTCCTGGCGAATCCCTTGGCAAATTTGTCTAGTCAAATCGAGAGAGCAAACAAAGTCGGAAACGGTGCAAATTTGGTATAAGTAATTTGTCAGTCAATAGGAATTGAAGTAAGGGCGATGCCCTTCGCTTCGCTCGAACATCGGAATTTGCATCTCTGTGCCGAAAGTTGAACTGGATATTGCTCGCGGAGAACTGGTTCGGGACGGCGTGCCGGTGCGTCTGCGTCCCAAGACCCTGGCCGTACTGGTTGAACTTCATGAGAGAGCCGGAGAGGTCGTCAGCCAGAGCGAACTCAGGAATGCCGTCTGGGGGCAGCGGTACGGCCGCGAGACGGGGCCGAAACAGTGCATTCGCGAATTGAGACGCCTTCTCGGTGACAGCGCCGAGACGTCGGAGTTTATCGAAACGGTCGGCAGGCAGGGGTACCGTCTCGCCGGCAGGATCCGCCTGCTCAATTCCGGACTGGGGGAGGCGCCCAGGGGGCCCCTTTGCGTCGGGCGGACGACAGAACTGGAGAGACTTGCGGAAAGTGCGGCCTCCGCGCGCGGTGGAAAGCGGCCTGTCATGCTTGTTGCCGGAGAAACGGGTGCGGGCAAGTCAACGCTTGTGGACGCCTTTGTCGCCGCGCTGCCCCGTGCCGCGCCAACATGGTCGGTTCAGGGACAGTGCATTCCCCATCCGGGGGCTAGGGAACCCTACGGTCCGCTGGTCGAAGTCGTCGCCCAGCTCATCCAGGGGCCTGAAGAGGGGCTGGTCCGGCAGGTGCTGGCGGATGTTGCACCTTCCTTTGGATATCTCCTTCCTCAGCCACGACCAAACAAGGCGCCGGCATCATTGTCTGCGGATCTTGCTGAAGCGACGCCTGACACCATGCTTCGGGAATTCACGGCTTTCCTTGAGCAGTTTTCGCAACGACATCCCGGCGTGATCGTGCTGGAGGATCTGCATTGGGCAGACCAGAGCACTCTGGCATGGCTTCTGTCCTGGGCCCGGCGCCGCGGTCCGGGCAGGGTATTGGTCGTGGGGACCTACCGCTTCGATGAGATGGACAGGTCCGGTGATCTGGAAGCGACGCTACACTATCTCAAGCGCACGGAAGGCTTCTCCATGATGACATTGGGCGGGCTGGATCAGCCGGCCGTGGGCGAATATCTGGATCGGCGCTTCCCCGGAAGCAGGTTGCCGAAGGGGCTCGACGCCGAACTGGCGCGCAGAACCGAAGGTCACGCGATTCTGGTCGATGCGGTTGTGGAGCAATGGCTCAGCAAAGGGGTCGTGAAACAGGCCGGCGAACGCTGGAAATTTGACGGATCCGTTGAAGAGCTGCTTTCGGCAATCACTGCGGGCGCCCGGGATTTCATCGACGGCGAAATCGCCAGGTTGAAACCGGACGAGCGCCAGATCCTCGAGGCTGCGAGTGTCGCGGGATTGCGTTTCTCCGCAGCCATGTTGAGTGACAGCCGGCCGGAGCTTGAAAGAATCGAAATGGGGCTGGATCGCCTTGCGGCCGTGAGGCGGTTCATTGAACGCGCAGGGACGGCGACCTGGCCGGACGGAACGCAGGCTACGCGATATGTCTTTCGGCATGTGCTTTATCAGGAGGCGCTGTACGACGCCATTCCTGCGGCCAACCGCCAGGGGCTTCATGAACGGGTCGGCAGCCGTCTGGAACGCGCGTTTGGTCGACAGGCTGTGGATCTGGTTCCCGTTATGGCGGATCATTTCGAGCGCGGCGCCGACCGCCGGCGCGCCGCGATCTATCGCGGGCTGGCAGGTCATTCCGCGCTGAAACGCGGTGCCGTCAGCGATGCGAAGGAACAGTTCCGGCAGGCGCTGGAACTGCATGCCGGATGCCCGCCCGATCTCGAGTTGCGTTCGGCGGAATGCCGGACGCTCCTTGGCCTTGGTGCGGCGCTGATTGTCGGAGAGAGTTTTTCCGCGCCGGAACTGAGAGATGTCTGTGAACGAGCCGCCGCGCTGGCGCGCCAGACGGACGACGCGACATCGATCGTGCCTGCGCTCGCAGGATTGTGGAACCATCATGTTTCCAAGGCCAACCTGGCCGCCGCCAATGAATTGTCGCAAGGGCTGAATGCCCTTGGAGGGAAGGTCCCGCCGCTTTATGAACTGGTCACGCATAATGCGGTCGGTCAGGCAAGTTTCTTCAGTGGCGATCCCGCAGCCTGCCTTCCGCACATCGAAGCGGTGTGCGACGCCTATGATGCGCAACAGTTTGCCGAAGCATCGATCTTGTTCGGAGAGGATCCGGGCATCGTTTGCCGGCAATATGCTGCCTGTGTCCTGCAGATCCTCGATCAGGACGAGATGGCCGAAAAGCATTTTTCCGAAGGCATGCAGTTGGCGATCGCGCATGAACAGCCCTTCGGTCAGGCGCAGATGCTTTGGGCGGGCGCGTTGATTGCCCGCGAGCGCGGCGAACCGGAACGGGTCCTGGAAAGGGCCGTTGCACTGACCGAGATCTGCGAAACCGCCGCCATTCCGTACTGGCTTCCTTACGGCAGGATGCTTGCCGGCTGGGCGAATGTCGCACTCGGCGACCCGGCCGGGCTAAGGTTGCTGCGTGAAGGTCTGGACGACTATGTGGCCATGGACGTCAAGTTGACTCGCCCCTTCGGGCTGGCGCTCTTTGCCGAAACCGCGGGCCGTTGCGGCGACCCTGGCGAAGGCCTTTCGGCACTGGGGGCGGCGCTGCATCTGACAAGGCAGACAGGAGAACGCTGGTACGAGCCGGAGATCTGCCGATTGTGGGCTTCTCTTTCGCTGCAGACCGGTCGACCGAAAAATGCCCCCCTGGCCTTGAGGCGCGCAATCGCCCTGGCCCGGAAACAGAAAGCCACGATTTTCGAAAGACGTGCGCTCCGGGACCTGGAGCGGCTGAATGCCACGTCGAACAGCTGACCCTGCAGCGCGGCAAGGTTTCTGGCCTGCGGAAAGCAGACACGGAAAAACTCCCGGACGCACCTCCGCATGCGGTCCGGCGGAGGAGCACCCAACGACAGTTCCAGACATTGGAGACGTGAGGGCGGGCTATGGCAGGTGACAGGAAGAGGGAAAGTCTGAAGCGTTGAAACCCGATAGAAGCTGTTCTTCTATCATCACGCTTGAAAGGTGGTGATGGCTCCCCAGGCCGGACTCGAACCAGCGACCCAGCGATTAACAGTCGCTTGCTCTACCAACTGAGCTACTGGGGATCACCACGTACGGGCTCGGCCAAGGCCTGTCCCGTCGATGGAGATGCGTATATCAAAGGCGTGATCCCTTTGCCAAGCCCCCGGCGATGTTTTTTTCATCCCACCCTCACTTTTTTATCCGGCATGTGGAAAACGGTATATTTTTCATACCGCTAAGCATCTTGAACAGGGCGGGAAACCGGTGGGTTCCGAAACCGGGAAACGCCGCCGGTTCGGCGAGAAAAACGCCGGGAAGTCTGTCGCCTGCTTGTTTCCGGCTCAATATGTGGCTAGGAAGGCTGTGACGGTTCCGGAAAGGGCTTTGCCCGATCCGGATGAAACGGGAATCCGGTACGGGTCAATCGGCCACAATCCGGAGCTGCCCCCGCAACTGTGAGCGGTGAGCGTCTGCACGATGACCACTGGCCGGATCGGCCGGGAAGGGGTGCGGGGCGCGGTGAGCCGCAAGCCAGGAGACCGGCCGTCATCGAAGCAACCCAGTGGCGCTGTCGGGCGGACGGCGGGGAGACTGTATGACGCAAGCAGACAGCCCGGGGGCCACGCTCGTTCTCGGCGGCGCCCGCTCCGGAAAAAGCCGGTTCGCGGAAGACCTGGCGGAAAACTCCGGCCTTGAGAAAATCTATGTCGCGACGGCGGCCGCCCTCGATTCGGAGATGGCGGACCGGATCTCCGTTCACCGCAGTCGTCGCGGATCGGGCTGGATCACCCTTGAGGAACAGCTTGACCTGAAGGGCGTTCTTGCACGGGAATGCCGGCCGGGCAGGGTTGTCCTGGTGGACTGCCTGACCCTGTGGCTTTCCAATCTGATCTTCGCCGAAAAACACGTAAGCTCCGAAACTGCGAGCCTTTGTCAGGCTGTCGCCGCCCTTCAGGGGCCGTGCATCTTCGTGTCGAACGAGGTCGGCTTGGGCATCGTGCCGGAGAACGGTCTTTCCAGGTCGTTCCGTGACGCGCAGGGACGGCTCAATCAGGATATGGCGCAGGTCTGCCGGCAGGTGGTGTTCGTCGCCGCCAGCCTGCCCACGCTTTTGAAACCCAACCTTCAACCGGAAATACGATTATGACCACTTCGTCCATGCAGCCGGGCCGCAAGATCCCCGCAACCATCGTCACCGGGTTCCTGGGGGCGGGCAAGACAACGCTGATCCGCAATCTGCTGCAGAATGCCGACGGACGGCGCATCGCGCTGATCGTCAATGAATTCGGCGACATGGGTTTCGACGGTTCGCTGGTGAACGGCTGTGCCGATCCGGACTGCGCCGCCGAGGAAGTGGTGGAACTCACCAACGGCTGCATCTGCTGCACGGTGGCCGACGATTTCCTGCCGACCATGGAAATGCTGCTGTCCCGAGACACGCCGCCCGAGCATATCGTCATCGAAACCTCCGGCCTGGCGCTGCCGCAGCCTTTGGTCAGGGCCTTCTCCTGGCCGAGCGTCCGGCAGAAGGTCACCGTCGATGGTGTGGTAACGGTGCTCGATGCGGCTGCGCTCGCCGAAGGCCGGATCGTGCTCGACGAGGCGGCACTGGAGGCCCAGCGCACCTCCGATGAAGCCCTCGATCATGAAAGCCCGGTAGAAGAACTTTTTCACGACCAGCTGCGCTGCGCCGATCTGGTTGTTCTCAACAAGGCGGATCTGGTGTCGGCCGGGGCATTGAAGTCCGTGCAGGACAGTATCGCCGCGGAGGTGCGTCCGGCGGTTCATATCGTTGCCTCGGAAAAGGGTACCTTGCCGATCGAGGTGCTGCTTGGCCGCGGTTCCGCCGCCGAGGACGACATGGCCTCCCGGCACGAGCATCACCACCACCATCATGACGACGACCATGATCACGATGACGACCATCACCATGACGAGCAGGATGATCATCATCACGACCACCACCATCATGATGATTTCGAAAGCCACGTTCTGGAAGTGGGCACTTTCGACTCTATCAAGACCGCGGAAGCCAGGGTGCTGGAGGCAATGGCGCTCAAAGGTGTGCTGCGGATCAAGGGGGCGGTTCGGATCGAGGGCAAGGCGGCGCCGGCCATGGTGCAGGCGGTCGGCCCGCGTGTGGAAACCTGGTTTGCCGCCGGGGCGGAAAGTGCCGGCAAGCTTGTGGTGATCGGCCTCAAGGGCATGGATCTGGACGCCGCGCGTACGCTTCTCGGCGGCCTGAAAGCGGCGGCCTGAGCGATGAATTTCTCTGCCGCCAGACAGGCCGCCTTCATGGAACGCGTGACGCCCTAGATGCATATTCTCGCCAGTCAGACGCGCCGTATCGATGACGGCGGTGACGCGGTCGATCTCGGCCAGTCACCGGCCGACATTCTGTTTCTGTCCGCGGCAGATACCGAACTGGGCAGCTTTGCTGTCGCCCATGCGGGGTTGGGCGACAGCCGGGCCGGTCTGCGCCTCGCGAATCTGATGGCCCTTGCGCATCCCTATTCGGTCGATCTTTACGCCGAACAGACGGTGCGCGGCTCGAAACTGGTGATCCTGCGTATTCTGGGCGGTGTGGAATACTGGCGTTACGGTCTGGAACGCTTCGAGGAGGAAGCCCGCGCGAGTGGCGTCGAGCTGATCGTCATTCCCGGCGACGACAAATGGGATGAGGACCTGACAGGACGGTCGACACGTCCGGTGGAAGAGGTGCATCGGTTCTGGCGCTATTGTGTTGAGGGCGGTGCTGAAAACTATGCCAATGCCCTGCGCTTCGCCGCGTTCCTGCTGGGGCAGGCCGAGGAGCCTGCCCATCCCGTTCCCCTGCCGCGCGCCGGCATTCATCTGCCCGGCCATGCAGCACCGGATCTTGCCGCGTTGAAGGCCACCTGGCGCGACCCGGCGCGACCCGTGGCGGCAATCACCTTCTATCGGGCTCTGGTGCAGGGCGCGCAGACGGCACCCGTCGATGCGCTGGTAAGGGAACTCGACCGGGCCGGCATCAATGCGCTTCCGGTCTTCGTCTCCAGCCTCAAGGAAGCTGAATCCGTCGCCGTTCTGGAAAGTCTGTTTGAGGGCGCAGCACCGGATGTGATTCTGAACGGTACCGCATTCGCGGTTTCCAGGGCTGGAGTCGCCCATAAGCCGACGCCGCTGGACCGGCCCGGAAAGCCGGTGCTTCAGGTGGTGTTTTCCTCTTCCTCCCGGGAGGGCTGGGAGGAGAGCGACCAGGGCCTATCGATCCGCGACCTTGCCATGCATGTGGTCCTGCCGGAAATCGACGGGCGTCTCCTGACGCGCGCCGTCTCCTTCAAGGAAGAAGGTGGTGTCGATGCGGCGACCCAGTCGAAACCGGTGAAATTCACACCGGTTCCGGACCGGGTGCGCTTTGTTGCTGATCTGGCCGCAGGCTGGGCGCGCCTGGGACATCTGCGGACCGGTGACAGGAAAACGGCCCTGATTCTCGCCAACTATCCGAACCGGGATGGCCGCCTTGCCAACGGGGTCGGGCTGGACACGCCCGCATCCTGCGTGTCGCTCCTGAGAGCGATGGCGGCCGCCGGCTACGATGTCGGCAACGCCCCGCAGTCTTCCGCCGCGCTCATGGACGTTCTGACGTCTGGAGTGACCAATGCGACGGAGGGCCGCGAAACCAGGGGCGGCTATCAGGCTCTTTCCCTGGAGGCTTACGGACAGGCCTTCGCGAGGTTGCCGGAGAACGTCAAATCGGCGGTTCTGGAGCGTTGGGGCGCTCCGGAGGACGACCCTCATGTGTCCGGCGGGGATTTCCGCCTGGCACTGCACCGCTTCGGCAGCCAGGTGGTCGGCATTCAGCCGGCGCGCGGCTACAATATCGACCCGAAGGAAACCTATCACGACCCGGCTCTGGTGCCGCCGCATCACTATTTCGCCTTCTATATCTGGCTGCGGGAACGGTTCGGCGTCCATGCGGTTGTTCATCTGGGCAAGCACGGCAATCTGGAGTGGCTGCCGGGCAAGGCTCTGGCCCTGTCCGAATCCTGTTTTCCCGAAGCGGTCCTCGGACCGGTTCCCAATATCTATCCGTTCATCGTCAACGATCCGGGCGAAGGCGCGCAGGCGAAACGGCGCACGTCCGCCGTCATCGTCGATCATCTGACACCGCCGCTTACCCGTGCCGAAAGCCATGGCGCGGCGGAGGAGCTGGAGACCCTGTTGGACGAATATTACCTGGCAAGCGGTGTCGATCCGCGCCGCCTGAAGGCGCTGACGCGGGAAATACTCGATGCGGCGGTCCGGCACGGGCTCGACAAGGACATCGGCCTTGACGACGCGATGGATGAGGAAACCCGGCTCGCCCGGCTGGACGCCCATCTATGCGACCTGAAGGAGCTGCAGATCCGTGACGGGCTGCATATTCTCGGGGAAAGCCCGCAAGGTGACCTCCTGACGGATCTCCTGGCCGCGCTGGTGCGCGTGCCCAGGGGCAGGGACGCGTCGCAGGAAAGCCTTCAGCGGGCGATCGCCGCCGATCTCGACCTTGGGGCCTTCGATCCTCTCGATTGCGACTTTTCGCAGCACTGGGCGGGGCCGAAACCGGAAATTCTGCAGAGCATGTCCGATGTCCCCTGGCGCTCCAGCGGCGACACGGTGGAACGAATCGAATTGCTTGCACGGGGACTGATCGCAGGCGAGCAGATCGCACCGGCCGCGTGGCAACGGGTTCACGCCGTCCTGACGGAGATTGCCGAGCGCCTGCGTCCGGCGGTGACGGCATCGGGACAGGCGGAGACCGGTGCGGTCCTGACCGCTCTCGGCGGCGGTTTCGTCGCACCGGGGCCATCCGGGGCCCCCACGCGCGGCCGGCCGGACGTGCTGCCGACCGGCCGGAATTTCTATTCCGTGGATGTGCGCGCGGTTCCGACCGAAACCGCCTGGCGGCTCGGCCGGCAATCGGCGACCCTCGTTGCCGAGCGGTATTTCCAGGAAGAAGGCGACTGGCCCACGTCTCTGGTACTCACGTGCTGGGGCACGGCCAACATGCGCACCGGCGGTGATGATATCGCCCAGGCCCTGGCTCTCATTGGCGCGCGTCCGGTCTGGGAGCAGGGGTCGGGCCGGGTGACCGGGTTCGAGATCCTGAAGCTTTCCGAGCTCGGGAGGCCACGCATAGATGTCACCCTGCGGGTGTCCGGCTTCTTCCGCGACGCCTTTCCGCACCAGATGGATCTCTTCGACAGCGCCGTACGCGCTGTCGGAGCGCTGGAAGAGCCCGCAACGGCCAACCCGGTGGCTGCGCGCATGAAGGCTGATGCGAGGGCGCTGGAGGACAGTGGAGCAACCGCGCAGGAAGCCCGGGAGAAAGCCGGATACAGGGTCTTCGGTTCCAGACCGGGGGCCTATGGTGCCGGGTTGCAGGCGCTCATCGACGAAGGGATCTGGTCGGAACGGGGGGACTTTGCCGAAGCCTTCCTCACCTGGGGCGGCTATGCCTATGGCGGAGGCGGAAACGGTGCTCCCGCAAGGGCTGCGCTGGAAACCCGCCTGACATCGGTCGACGCGGTGCTGCACAATCAGGACAACCGCGAGCACGACCTGCTTGACAGCGACGACTACTACCAGTTCGAAGGCGGCCTGGCGGCGACGGTGGAAACGCTGAAGGGGGAAGCCCCGAAGGTCTATCACAACGACCATTCGCGTCCGGAACGCCCGGTGGTGCGCTCGCTGTCGGAGGAAATCGGCCGTGTGGTGCGCGGCCGTGCCGCCAATCCCAAATGGATCCGGGGCGTCATGCGCCACGGCTACAAGGGCGCCTTCGAGATGGTGGCAACACTGGACTATCTCTTCGCCTTTGCCGCCACCACGCGGGCTGTGGGCGACCATCATTTCGACCAGCTCTATGATGCCTATCTGGACGACGGGACCGTTCGCGATTTCCTGAAGGAGGCCAATCCGGCCGGGCTGAAGGAAATGCTGGCAAGATTTCAAGAAGCAATCGAGCGCGGCCTCTGGACGCCGAGGCGCAATTCGACCCATGCTGCGCTCGACGAGCTGAAAACAACACTGGAAGGGACCGAAACGCCGTGACCGCCGATAACGACAAGCCGGAACTGTCCGACGAGGAACTGAACGCCCGCCATGCGGAAAAGATGCGCAAGAAGAAAGCCGCGCGCGACAAGATCATGGCCACCAAGACCATCGAGAAGGGCTTGCTGATTGTCCATACCGGCAAGGGAAAGGGCAAATCGACAGCAGGCTTCGGCATGGTGTTCCGGTCACTCGGTCATGGCCACAAGGTGGGCGTGGTCCAGTTCGTCAAGGGCCGTATCGAGACCGGTGAGCGCATGGCGCTCGAACGGTTTTCCGATCTGGTGACCGTCAAGCGCATGGGGGAGGGGTTCACGTGGGAAACCCAGGACCGTCAGCGCGATATCGACGCGGCCAATCAGGCCTGGGATGCGGCCAAGGAAATGATCACCTCGGGGGACTACCGTCTGGTCCTTTGCGATGAACTCAACATCGTTCTTCGCTACGACTATCTGGATATTGCCGAGGTCGTCGATTTTCTGGAAAACGAGAAGCCCGAGGGCGTGCATGTGGTCATCACCGGCCGCAACGCCAAGGATGAGCTGATCGAGATCGCCGATCTCGTCACCGACATGACCCAGGTCAAGCACCCTTTCCGGTCCGGGGTGAAACCACAGGAAGGCATCGAGTTTTAACAGCGGAAACCGATACATGCCGTTCACGATCACCGCCGCCAACAGCGCGGATTCTCATGAAATCGCGGCGGTGCTTCGCCGGTCTATCCTGGAACTGTGCACTGCCGACCACGGCAACGATCCTGAGAAATACGAGCCCTGGCTCAGGAACAAGACGGCGGCCAATATTGAAAACTGGATACATGGCCAGGGCGGTGTTTTCACTGCCGTGGACCCGCACCGCAAGGTGCTGGGCGTGGCCATGGGAGCCCCGGACGGGGAAGTGCTTTTGAACTATGTGCTGCCCGAAGTCCGCGGCATGGGAATCAGCAAGATGCTGATGCGGGCCCTGGAGGACTACTTCCGTGACCGCGGGCTCGACAGGGTTCGTCTTGCAAGTACGAAAACGGCCCGCAGGTTTTACCTTTCCATCGGCTATGCCGAGGCGGGTGAGACCCACACCGGAAGGGGAATGACCTTTCCGGTATTCGAAAAGGTGTTGGGGGATGATGGCAAGGCTTTTTGAGACCGGACGGCGCACGGCAACGCCGGATCACGCGGAGCTTGTCCGCCGCTTTGAGCTTTACCGAACCCTGATCGAATTCATGGCGGCGCTCGCGTTCATTGTCGGCAGCGTGTTTTTTTTCTACGAACGCCTGATCTATGCCGGAACTTGGCTGTTTCTGATCGGCTCGGTGTTCTTTGCCGTTCGCCCCGGCATCCGCCTGCTGCTGGAACTTCGTCTGGCCAATCTGCCGGTGCCGGAGGAATTCCGCCCCTACGGCGCCGGCCCTGAGAAAAATGCTCGCCGTGACGGGTGACAGGGTGAAAACGCCCGCCATCATGATCCAGGGCACCGGCTCCAATGTGGGCAAGAGCCTTATCGTGGCCGGTCTTTGCCGTCTGTTCGCGGATCGCGGGCTCGTCGTGCATCCGTTCAAGCCCCAGAACATGTCCAACAACGCGGCGGTGACCTGGGACGGCGGGGAGATCGGCCGGGCACAGGCGTTGCAGGCGCAGGGCTGCCGCGTGCGGCCGTCGGTGCACATGAATCCGGTGCTTCTCAAGCCGGAAACGGACACAGGCGCCCAGGTCATCGTGCAGGGGAAACGGTATGGAACCATGCGCGCGCGGGAATACGGAAAGCAGAAAGAAGCGCTTCTCCCGAAGGTTATGGAGAGTTTTTCAATCGTATCCTCAAAAGCGGATCTGGTGATCGTCGAAGGGGCGGGAAGTCCGGCGGAAATCAATCTGCGCGCCGGTGACATTGCCAACATGGGGTTCGCGGAAGCGGCGGACCTCCCGGTTCTCCTGTGCGCGGATATCGACAGGGGCGGGGTGATCGCTTCCGTTGTCGGTACCCATGCGGTTCTTGATCCGCAGGAACAGCTCCGTATCCGGGGCTTTCTCATCAACCGGTTTCGCGGCGATCCCGGGCTCTTTGACCAGGGCATGCATGAAATCGAGGCGCGAACCGGATGGCAGGGGCTGGGCGTCGTTCCCTGGTTCGCCGACGCGGCCAGGCTGCCGGCCGAAGATGCGCTGGGTCTGGCCGATGGTTTCGGTGGGGACGGGGTGAAGATTGTCGTCCCGGTGACATCCAGAATAGCCAATTTCGACGATCTGGATCCCTTGCGCCTGGAACCCGGTGTTGTCCTGGAGCTGATTCGGCCCGGTGAGCCCCTGCCGGGCGACGCGGATATCGTGCTGCTGCCCGGCTCGAAGTCGACCGTTGGCGACCTCGCGTTCTTCCGCGCCCAGGGGTGGGACATCGATCTGAAGGCCCATCAACGGCGCGGCGGGCACATTCTCGGTATCTGCGGTGGCTATCAGATGCTCGGCGGCACGATTTCCGACCCGGACGGTATGGAAGGGCCTTCCGGCACAGTCGAAGGCCTCGGGTTTCTGGACGTGGAGACCGTCCTGACGCGCGAGAAGTCCACGGTCGCGGCAACGGGCACCCATGTTGCCAGCGGCGCCCCGGTTTCGGGATACGAAATCCATATCGGCAACACGACAGGGCCGGACTGCGAAAATCCCATGATGCGGCTGGACGGAGACCGTGCGGACGGTGCCGTGTCACCCGATGGTCTCGTTTCGGGAACCTATGTCCACGGTCTCTTCACCAACGACGCGTTCCGCGCGGCCTATCTGCGGACTTTTGGAGCAAGTACCGGTCTTGCCTACGATCGAAGCATCGACCGGATTCTGGATGATCTGGCGGCCCATCTGGAGCAGTCGCTCGATGTGGAAAAGGTGCTGGAGATCGCCCGGGATCGATAGGCATGTGCGTGTCAGGACGCCGACAGCGCCGCAAGCAGGGCCACGACCACGGTTTGCAGAGCGAACGCTCCGGTCATCACCGTCAGGGCCCTGGAGATATCGGCCGCAGAGGCGTCTTTGCGTCCGGAGGCGTTGAGAAAGCGGTCGTTGACTGTATATCCCGGATAGACACGCGGACCGGCGAGTGACAGGTTCAGTGCCCCGGCCATTGCCGCTTCCGGCCAGCCGGCATTGGGAGAGCGGTGTTTTCCGGCGTCGTCCAGGGTGCAGCGGATGCTTTTGCGGATGGAACCGCGTGCAAGCGGTGCCGCAAGCGCGATGAACAGGGCGGAAAGCCGTGCGGCAGGCAGATTGATCAGGTCGTCGAACCGCGCCGAGGCCCAGCCGAAATCGGCATACACCTCGTTCCTGTGGCCAATCATGCTGTCTGCGGTGTTGACCGCCTTGTAGGCGATCAGGCCCGGCAGGCCGAGCACGGCGAACCAGAAAACGGGTGCGACCACGCCATCGGAGAAATTTTCCGCGCAGGATTCGATGGCTGCCCGGGAAACGCCAGCCTCGTCAAGCTGGTCGGGATCCCGTCCGACGATCATCGCAACGGCTTTCCGTCCGCCTTCCAGTCCGCCGTCCTTGAGCCCGTCGCGCACAGCCGCGACATGCCGGTAGAGGCTGTTGAGCGCGATGAAGACGGCGGCAATGACGGCGGTCAGGATTTCGCCGAGCGGCAGGCTGGCCGCGAGTGCCTGGAGACCGGCGCCGATCAGGAGACTGCCCGCCACAAGCAAAACCAGGGTAAGGATGCCACCGAGTTTGCGCAGGACGGGAGCGTGGGCGGTCCTGTTGAAATGCCTGTCGAAGACGGCAATCACCTTGCCGATTCCCACGACCGGATGCGGCAGGCGCCTCCACAGCCAGCCCGGATCGCCGATCACCGCATCGAGCAGCAGCGCAGCCAGCAGCACCCACAGTGCATTGTCGAAGAACAGCATGATTTCTGGTTAGAGTTCTTTTTGCGCCTCGGCAAGCGCTTCCGACAGCTGCGCGAGTTTCGCCTGCCCGCCGGGAAGGCCGAACCGGATCCATGTCGGCGCATAGTCGAAGATTCGTGTCCAGATTCGGCGGCGGGCAAGGGCCTCGTGCAGGGCCCGTGCATTCCTCAGCCCGGCCAGTGCGTAAAGCGGCGTTCCGCCAAAAACGCTCAGACCGCCTTCGGAAAGCGCCAGGGTGAGATCGGCCATTTCGTCCGCGAGCCGGCGGTTCATCCGTTCGCGAAAGGCGTCGTCCCGCAGCGCCGTGGCACCGACTTCCAGTGCCGGGCCGCTCAGGCTCCAGCTTTCCAGCTTGGCGGAAAGCTGGTCGGTGACCGCTTTCGGGCCGGCGAGAAAGCCGATCCGCAGGCCGGCGAGACCGAAGAACTTGCCGAAGGACCTGAGCACCAGAACGTTCTCCTGGGCGAGATGCGGCAGGACACTGGAGCCGGGAACGACGTCGGCGAAGGCCTCGTCGACCACCAGATAGCCGCCACGCGCCGACAGGGTGCGGGCGATGTCGAGCAGGCTCCTGACATCGACCAGCCGTCCGTCCGGATTGTTCGGATTGACAAGAACCACGATCTTGGCATGGGCCGGAACGGCGTGGATGCTGGAAATCTCGACCGGTGACCGGCCTTCCCGCGTCCAGACCGCCGCGTGGCTGGAATAGGTGGGCGAGACGAGGGCGACGGGACCATCCGGCAGGACCGAAGGCAGCAAGGAAAGCAGGATCTGCGTGCCCGGCCCGGCCGCAAGGCCTGAATGCTCCGGCACCCGGTAGGCATGACGGGCCGCGGAGCTCAGACGTTCCTCAGCGGCCTTGGCAGGCAGGGCCGTCCACGCGTCGGAGGAAATGTCCTTCGGCAGCGGATAGCTGTAGGGGTTGATTCCGGTCGACAGATCCATCCAGTCTTCCCGCGTGCCGCCAAAGCGTTCGATCGCCAGCGACAGGTCCCCGCCATGCTCCATGAAAACGTCCTTTCGTGGCCAGAAGAGGCCCCCGTGATGCTCTTTTCTGGAGGCTTAGCCGATTTGGCAGGCAAGGTCACCGGCGGAAACGACACCGTCTTGTCAGATCTGCCGATTGACGGGTCAGGGCGGGAAAAGCAAAAAGAACAAAAGTGGAACAAATGAATATGACCCGAGTGGAGCGTGCAAGATGACCGCAAGCCGCAGCAGCAGATCGCTGAATGACCTTGACCGGGAAGAACTGCTTGGCGCACTGGGTGGGGCCAGGCTGTCGCTCGTGTCGGCGAAACGCGCCATGCGGCCGAAGTCCGGACTGTCGCGGTCTGTCGACGCGCTTATATCCGAAATCGACGAGTTCGCGCTTCTTCTGACTGGGGCAGAGGACTATTTCCACCTCAAGGCGCATGGAACGCCCGCGCGGAAATCCTGATCTCCCGGCCTTCGGACGACTGTCCGGTCTGGCGACTTTCCGCCTGCGGGGCATGAAGGGGAGGAGACCGGAACGTGGATGTACCGCAGCCTCCGGCTCAAGACGAGCGTATGCCGTAGCGTGGTCGTAATGCGGATTTCAGGGAAAGGCATGCAGCGATATGGAGGCCCCGACCGGAATCGAACCGGTGTACACGGATTTGCAATCCGCTGCGTCACCACTCCGCCACAGGGCCCCAAGGTGGTGTGCCGCGCCTTATCAATCACTTGCGCGATTTGGTCAAGTCCTGAATTGGTAGCATTGCGGATTTCCACCGCTGCAAGGCGTGATTGCTGAATCCCGGTTCACAGGCCGTGAAATCCGGGAGGAATCCGGACCCTTCCGGCAAACAGATGCAGGAGATGCTTGTCAGGCAGCCTTTGCCTCGTTAATGAACGGTTCTCAAGAGGCGCCGGAAGTCCGGCAAGTCAAAGTGAGGGCCGATATGACGGACTTTAAACAGTCCCGCCGCAAGATGGTGGACAACCAGCTGCGCACAAACGATGTGACCGATCACCGGATCCTTGATGCCATGGAACTGATCCCGCGGGAGAGGTTCGTGCCGGCCTCGAAAAAGGTCATCGCCTATATCGACGAGGACCTCCCGATCGGCAGCGACGATACCGGCAGGGTGCTGATGAAGCCGCATATTTTCGCAAAGCTCGTGCAGCTTGCGGAAATCCGGGCGGATGACGTCGTGCTGGTGGTCGGAGCCGGTACGGGCTACAGCGCAGCGGTCGTCTCGAAACTCGCAGCCTCCGTTGTCGCCCTGGAGGAAAATCCGGACCTTGCCAAAACCGCAACCGAGGTGCTTGTCGATCTGGGAATCGAAAACGCCGTGGTGGTGGAAGGACCGCTGGTGAAAGGTTACGCCAGCGAAGGGCCTTACGACGTGATTCTGGTGGATGGTGCCGTTGAGGTTCTGCCTGCGACCCTGACGGAGCAGCTGAAGCCGGATGGACGCCTTGCGGTTATCGAGGGCCGTGGCGGCGCCGGAGCTGCGAAACTCTACCAGAAATCGGGCAGCGCGGTCAGCAGCCGCTTCGGCTTCAATGCTTCGGTGAGTCTTCTGCCGGGATTCGCAAAAGCTGAGGAATTCGTTTTCTGAGGCAAAGGCGCATCGGAATGAATTCACGCTGCAGAACCAGCCACGCGGCGATGCATGAAACGGCGGCAGAAATGCCGCTGCCTGCGCGTAAATGCGGCAGTCTTCCGGCAGTGGCCGGAAACTTGTTGCCCAGATGTCGCACTTGCGGATTTTCCGATTTTATCCGGTTCAGATGGTTGAAGAAAAACACTCATCAGTTTACTCAACTTGTTCAAGAGGGTTGGTCCGGAAGGAGTGTGGAGTGTCTGGTCGTTCAACTTTGAAAGCAGTGGCCGTTGCGTTGGGCTTTCTGGGTGGCGTTTCTGCCGGCGCATTGACAGGGGGGGCCCTGTCGACTGCTCAAGCTGAGACCATTGCTGAGTCCCTGGCGCTCGCCTATGCCAACAACCCGACCCTGAATGCCGCTCGCGCCCAGCTGCGCAGCGTTGATGAAGGTGTTCCGCAGGCGTTGGCAGGTTGGCGACCGACGATAACGGCTTCCGGCTCGGCCGGACGCGTAGCCGTCGATACGGGCAGTCGCAGCAGCACCTACTATACCAACAACGCCTCCATATCGCTGTCGATCAGCCAGACGCTTTTCAATGGCTTCCAGACTGTCAATTCCACACGGCAGGCGGAAGCATTGGTGCAGGCACAGCGCGAAGGCCTGATGGCCACGGAACAGGACACGCTCCTCGACGCTGCCAGTGCCTATGTCGATGTGATCCGGGACAGCGCGCTTGTTTCGCTCCAGCGCAGCGATCTCAAGTTCCTGCAGGAGCAGGTGCGCGCCGCTCGCGACCGCTTCGATGTGGGCGAGGGAACCCGGACCGATGTCAGCCAGGCCGAGGCCCGTGCGGCCGAGGCCCGTGCCAATCTGAACACCGCACTTGCAAATCTCAATACCAGCCGTGCCATTTACCGGCAGGTCGTGGGAATCGAGGCCAGAAAGCTTTCCGCCGATACGTCGATCAGCCGCTACGTGCCGAAATCTCTGGAAGAGGCGCTTCAGATCAGCGAGGCTCAACAGCCTCTGATCCGTCAGGCCCAGCATCTGGTCGATGCCGCTCTGTTCAACGTGAAGCAGAACGAAGGTGAACTGCTGCCGCAGGTCACTCTGGATGGCAGCGTGTCCCGGGACTGGAATCCGTCTTCGAGCACGGCCATCAGCGACAGCGCCCAGATTTTCGGTAATGTCAGCATCCCGCTCTATCAGGCCGGCAGTGTTTCATCGCAGGTTCGGCAGGCCAAGGAAGATCTCGGCCAGACGCGGTTGCAGCTGGATGTCACACGCGATCAAATTCGGGCAAACGTCATTTCGGCCTGGGGAAACTACCAGGCGGCGGAAGCGTCCATCGTTGCAGCACAGGCCGCTGTCGAGGCACAGCAACTGGCCTTGGAAGGCGTGATCGAGGAACAGCGGGTCGGACAACGGACGACCCTGGACGTTCTTGATGCGCAGCGGGAACTGGTTACCCAGCAGGCCAATCTGGTGACCGCGCAGCGAAATCGCATCATCGGTGGCTACCAGCTTGTGGCAGCGATCGGGCACCTTGATGCCGGCTCCCTCGGGCTGAATGTCGCGCGCTACGATCCGGCCAAACACTACAAGGCGGTGCGGGACAAGTGGTTCGGCCTGCGGACACCCGACGGCCGGTAAGATCACGGTAACCTCTGTACTTCACGATGGCAGTCGCAGATCGATGATCTGCGGCTGCTTTTTTGCCTTGCCGGTCCGAATATCGGTAAATTCGCTCATGTTGACGTAAAACGACAAACAGGGCACCACTGCAAACCAGTATTTTCCGACTAAAAAGGGGAAAAGACGTTTGTTGGCAGTGCGCTCGCTTTGCTCGTTTCTGGTTGACCCGCATAATTCCCTTTAACGAATCATTCAGATCGAACTGGGTGTTCCGTCGCGTAGCCGAAAAGTACGGGGGAAGTCATGGCACAGGCGAAAAAGGCTGAAGAGCCGTCGATGGAGGAGATCCTCGCATCGATCCGCCGGATCATATCTGACGAGGACTCCCAGGGCGCTGATGCCGGTGCAGCCGACGTCAGCGAAAAAATTGAAACACCGGTTGCAGAAGAGGCGGCAAACGACATGGGCGATGCCTCAGAAATGTCCCAGGACGATCTCGACAAGCTGTTCGATATGGACAGCGAAGTTGAAGATGTCGCGGAGGATGAGGATCTGGACGACATGGCTGCGGCCATGGAAGCCGATGCTGATGCTGATGGGGACGCGGACGGAACGGAAGACGACGTTCTGGAACTGACGGAAGAGCTCGCGGTTCCCGATGAAGAACCGCTGGAGATGGTCGAAGGACTTGCCGAGGATTTCGACAGTCCCGAAAGCGACGTCTCTTTTGCCGAACCGCAGGACTTTGATCCCGAGCCTGCTCCGGCGATCGCCTCCATGCCCATTCCGGACGATCTTCCTCCTGTCGTGGACGAAGGTCCGCTGACATCGGAAGACACCGGCGAAGCGGTTCATGCCGCATTCGATAATCTGACGAACATGTTCGTCGGGTCTCAGGCACAGACGGTGGAAGAGCTGGTCAAGGACATGCTGCGGCCGATGCTGAAAGCCTGGCTGGACCAGAATTTGCCGCCGATGGTGGAACAGATGGTTCAAAAGGAAATTCAGCGGGTCACCCGACGCCGTTGAATTCGGTCAGGAAGACCAGCCAGGAGGCACTTCGCATTCGCGGGAATGAGAAGTGCTTTTACATTTGAGGTTGGCCGCTTTTGATCTGCCGCGCGGCTGCGCCATTGTCCGTCGGGCAGGCCGAAAGCCTGCAGTCCCTGAAACCGGTCCGGGCAATATCGCTACAAAGTTCCTGCCATTCGCAGCCCGCGCAGGCGGACCGGATCGAGCCGGCCCGGAATGCCTCTCTGAGGGAGCATATCTGGGCGCTGCTGAGTGAAAGACGTCCTCCGGTCTCCAGTTTGCAGCCCAGTACTGCAGAGATTTCGTCAACCGCAAGCCGGTCTCTTTCCACCACGCTGCTGCGGCGGCAGTGACAGGTTGTTTCCTTGAGCATCGGTCGGCAGATGTCATCCGGTCCACTGACGAGCCGCAGCGCTTCGCCGGAGTTCAGCCTCCTGACGATACGGTCATAGTTGCGCACGAAATTCGCCGTGTAGCCTTTGCCGAGATAGGTCAGCAGGCACAGGAGGTGATGCGGGCGCAACGAGACGGTCATCCCGTTCTTATCGCAGCAAACCCGCTGCAACCCAAGTCTGGAATTGTTCCTTTCCGGCTCCGGCATGGCTAGAGCCGCACCGGATCCCGGTTCCGGGCTGAAAAGTCGCGATTTCAGGGCCTTCAGTGCGGGCGTGACGATGGTTTCACGGGTTTACCCGGTTGACTTGCGCCGACGCATCCGATTTACACGATGGCTCACGAATACCGAGATTCATCCTCCCATTGAGTGACCCTGATGCTGGATAAGACCTACGACGCGGCCAGTGTTGAGCCGCGGATTTACGAAACCTGGGAACAGGCGGGGGCCTTCAAGGCCGGTGCCGGCGCCAAGGACGGCGCGCCCACCTATTCCATCGTAATTCCGCCGCCCAATGTGACAGGTTCGCTGCACATGGGCCACGCGCTGAACAACACGCTGCAGGACATCCTCGTGCGCTTCGAGCGCATGCGCGGCAAGGATGTTCTCTGGCAGCCGGGCATGGACCATGCGGGCATCGCCACCCAGATGGTCGTCGAGCGCCAGATGATGGAGCGCCAGGAGCCCGGACGCCGGGACATCGGCCGTGCGGCATTCGTCGAGAAGGTCTGGTCCTGGAAGAACGAATCCGGGGGCATGATCTTCAATCAGCTCAAGCGTCTCGGCGCCTCCTGCGACTGGAGCCGGGAACGGTTCACCATGGACGACGGCCTGTCCAGCGCCGTTCTCAAGGTGTTCATTCAGCTCTACCGCGAAAATCTGATTTACAAGGACAAGCGCCTCGTCAACTGGGACCCGGCGCTGCTGACCGCAATTTCCGATCTTGAGGTCGAACAAAGAGAGCTGAACGGTCATCTCTGGCATTTCCGCTATCCCCTGGAAGGCGGCGCGACCTATGAAGCGCCCGTCGACTGGGATGACGAAGGCAAACCGACTGCGTTTGAAACGCGGGACTATATCGTTGTCGCAACGACCCGGCCGGAAACCATGCTCGGCGACACCGCTGTCGCGGTGAACCCCGAGGACCCCAAATACCGGGATCTTATCGGCAAGCATGTCGTTCTGCCGCTCGTCGGTCGCCTGATTCCGATCGTTGCCGACGACTACGCCGATCCGGACGCCGGTTCGGGTGCCGTCAAGATCACGCCTGCCCATGATTTCAACGACTTCGAGGTCGGAAAACGGCACGGACTTCCCATGATCAGCGTCCTCGATCGCGAGGCCAATGTCACGCTGAAGGACAATCCGGAATTCCTCGACGGTCTGACCCCGGACGCGACACAGCGCGCCCTATGGGAGCAGCTGGAAGGCCAGGACCGCTTTGCCGCGCGCAAGCGGATCGTCGAGTTCTTCGAGGAGGCCGGCCTGCTCGACAGGATCGAGGACCACAAGCACATGGTGCCGCACGGCGACCGGGGCGGTGTTCCGATCGAGCCGCTTCTGACCGACCAGTGGTATGTGGACGCCAAGACGCTTGCCAAACCGGCGATCGCTTCGGTTCGCGAGGGCCGTACCAGATTCGTTCCGGCAAACTGGGACAAGACCTACTACGAGTGGATGGAAAACATCCAGCCGTGGTGTGTGTCCCGCCAGCTCTGGTGGGGACACCAGATCCCCGCCTGGTACGGACCTGACGGCGGCCTGTTCGTTGAAGAAAGCGAAGATGCGGCGATTGCAGCTGCCAGGGCGCACTACGGCAAGGACATCGAGGTCACCGATATCGAGACCGCGCTGGCCTCCTGGGAAGGCAATGCCGGAGACGCGGTCCTGATTTACCGTGACGAGGATGTACTCGACACCTGGTTTTCCTCCGCACTGTGGCCGTTCTCCACCCTGGGCTGGCCCGAAGAAACGCCGGAACTTGAAAAATACTTCCCGACATCGGTGCTGATCACCGGATTCGACATCATTTTCTTCTGGGTTGCCCGGATGATGATGATGTCCAAGCACTTCATGAAGGAAGAACCCTTCGCGGACGTCTATATTCATGCTCTCGTTCGGGACGAGAAAGGGCAGAAGATGTCCAAGTCCAAGGGCAACGTCATCGACCCGCTTGCCCTGATCGAGGAATTCGGCGCAGACGCCCTGCGGTTCACGCTGGCGGCCATGGCCGCGCAGGGACGGGATATCAAGCTGGCGACCAGCCGGGTGGCCGGTTACCGGAATTTCACCACCAAACTCTGGAACGCGGCCCGCTTTGCCGAAATGAACGGCTGTGTCCGGGTGGAGGGATTCGATCCTGCATCCACGCAACACATACTCAACCGCTGGATCGCGACCGAAATGGGCCGGTGCATCTCCGACGTGACCTCCGCGATCGAAAGCTACCGTTTCAATGACGCGGCCGGTGCTGCCTACCGGTTCATCTGGAACACCTTCTGCGACTGGTACCTGGAACTCGCCAAGCCGATCTTCAATGGCGATGACGAGGCGGCGAAAGCCGAAACGCGTGCGACCGCCGCATGGGCCCTCGACGAGATCCTCAAGGTGCTGCATCCCTTCATGCCGTTCCTGACGGAGGAACTCTGGGAGCGCCTCGGCGACAACGGCGTGAAGACCGGTTCCCTGCTCATGCAGACCGCCTGGCCCGAGCCGAAAGTTGCCGACGACAACGCGGCGGGAGAAATCAACTGGCTGGTGACTCTGATTTCCGAAATCCGGTCGGTTCGCGCGGAAATGAACGTGCCTGCGGGAGCGAAGGTGGCTGTCGTCGTCGCCGGAGCCAATGATCTGACCCGCAGCCGGCTCAAATCCCACGAGGCCGCGATCTTGCGCCTGGCCCGTGCCGAGACGATCGAGACCGCCGATGCGGCCCCTTCCGGCGCAGCCCAGATCATCGTTGGTGAGGCTACCGTATGTCTGCCGCTGGCCGGTGTCATCGATCTCGGCGCCGAAAAGGCGCGGCTTCAGAAGGAAGCCGGCAAGCTTGAAGATGAGATCGCCAAGATCTCGAAGAAGCTCTCAAATCCGAAATTCGTCGAGAAAGCTCCGGAAGATGTGGTCGAGGGAGAGCGGGAAAAGGTGGCAGTTGCGAGCGAGAAGCTGGAGAAGGTGGGCATTGCCCTGAAGCGGCTGGCTGAAATCGGCTGAACCGGGCTTGCGGTTTCGAGAGGGAATTGTCTTTTCGGGGCCGCAATTCGGTGCTAGCGGGAACGTCCACATGCTCTGGCGGCATGGAATCTGTATGAGGTTGATGGCTGACTTGAGTGAGACAATGAAAGCGGCAATTCGCATCCTGAAGGGACTGGGTGTCGCGGCGATTGCCGTGACGGCGGTGAGCGCATCCGCACATGCGGAAAAAATCGAAAATCCCGTTGCTGTCTTTTCCGGTCTCGACAAGATCACCGGACGCATCATTTCCTTTGATGTCTATATCGGCGAGACGGTCCAGTTCGGGGCCCTGCAGGTGACGCCCCGCGTCTGCCACACGCGCCCTCAGACCGAGTCGCCGCTGACCACCGGCTTTGTCCAGGTGGACGAGATCACGCTCAACAACGAAGTCCGGCGGATCTTTTCCGGCTGGATGTACGCCGCCAGCCCCGGCCTGCATGCGGTGGAACATCCGGTCTACGATATCTGGCTGACCGACTGCAAACTCGCGTCGAGCGTACCACCTCCCGAAGACTATGACGGCCCGCCGATCACCGGCGTTGTGGCCGAGGGCGAGGATCCGTTGGCCGGTCCCGATGACGGTGTTGAAAGCGGACCGGGCATCCCCAGGCCGAAGCCCTTTGATGGCTGAGCTGGCAAGAGAGGCAGAATGCCGGTAACGGCAGGGGCAAACGCTGTGAACAGCGGTTCTGCCTAGGGGGAAATCCCCGTTCAGCTCTCACATGTCCGGAAAATCTTGTAAAAAAAGCCCGCTGAGACAGCGGGCTTCACAGGTTCGGAAGATCAGTCGACGTTGAGGTAATCCGCCGGGGTCAACCCGAGCCGTCCGTCGACATAAGTGCCGCAGCGCTCGATCAGCTCATCCAGATCGTTTTCGAAGAAATGGTTGGCGCCGGGAATGGTTTCGTGATCGATCACGATGCCCTTCTGGGTTTTCAGCTTGTCGACCAGTGTCTGGACATCCTTCTGCGGCACGACCTTGTCGTTGTCGCCATGGATGATCAGGCCGGATGACGGGCAGGGGGCCAGGAAGGAGAAGTCGTGCAGGTTCGCCGGCGGTGCGACGGAGATGAAGCCTTCGACTTCCGGGCGACGCATCAGCAGCTGCATGCCGATCCAGGCGCCGAAGGAAAAGCCGGCGATCCAGCAGGCGCGGGCATCCGTATGAACGGTCTGCACCCAGTCGAGCGCGGCCGCTGCGTCGGACAATTCGCCCTGACCGTGATCGAAGGTACCCTGGGAACGGCCGACACCGCGGAAATTGAAGCGCAATACGGCAAACCCGCGCCGGGCGAACATGTAGTACATCTGATAAACAATCTGGTTGTTCATCGTGCCGCCGAACTGGGGATGCAAGTGCAGAACCAGCGCGATGGGCGCGTTCCGTTTTCTTGCGGGATGGAACCGGCCCTCGAGCCGGCCGGCGGGACCATTGAAGATCACTTCGGGCATGAAGCGCTGTGTCCTTGTCAAATTGTCGCGCCAGGTGATTGGCGCTGGATTTTCAGAGTCGTGTTACGTGATTTCCCGTAACTCTAAACTTGACTCTTTGGCTCCGAGTTTCTAGAACCTTGTTTAGAATTATTCGAAAGTTCGCGCCACCCACTCAGTTGCAGACGACGCTCGGTTCGACCGGTTGGGGGGTGTTATCGTCATCACAGCGGAAAATTTCAAGTTTTTCGAACATGTGTTTGACTTTAAAGAGAAATTTCGACCCTAAACAAGCACAGTCTCAGGCAGAATAGGTGTCATGCAGCGCCGCTTCGATCCGATCTACCTTGACCACAACGCCGGCGGGCCGCTCAGACCCGTCGCGCGTGCGGCCATGATCGAGGCGCTGGAAGACACGGGCAACGCCTCTTCCGTTCATGGTCATGGGCGCAGGGCGCGTGGCCGGATAGAAGCCGCGAGAGAGAAGGTTGCCCGTCTTTGCGGCGCCGGCAGCAGGGCCGTGACCTTCGTCTCCGGAGGCACGGAAGCCAATATGACAGCGCTGTCGCCCGCCTGGCAGGACAGGGGCGCGCCGGTCTACCTCGACAAGCTGTTCATGAGTGCGGTCGAACACCCCTCGGTCGCTTCCGGCGGACGGTTTCCCGTTGCCGACCATGTGGTTGTCCCCGTTGATTCCGACGGCCGCCTCTTGCTGGATGCGCTCGAGACGGTGGTGAAGGATGCCAGCCCGGGTCTGATCTCGGTCATGGCCGCAAACAACGAGACCGGCGTGATCCAGCCGCTGGCGGAAATCGGCGCGCTTGCCGAGAAACATGGTCATTTCTTTCACGTGGACGCGGTTCAGGCCGCAGGCCGGATGGAAATCGACATGGACGCCTGGCGGGCGGATGCCATCACCGTGTCGGCCCACAAGTTCGGCGGGCCGCAAGGCTGCGGCGCCGTGGTCGTCAGGTCGACCGCGCGTGTGCCGTCTCCCCTGATGGTTGGTGGCGGGCAGGAAAACTGGCGGCGGGGCGGTACGGAAAATGTCGCCGCGCTTGCCGGATTTGGAGCTGCGGCGGAAGCGGCTCTTGAAGAAGCGTCACAAACACGCCATCTCGCAGAGATGAGGGTGAGGCTCGAGACAGGGCTGCGGAGCGTGTGTCCGGCCACCGTCATCTTCGGAGAAGCCGCGGATCGTCTCGATAACACAAGCTGTTTCGCCGTACCGGGCGTTGCGGCGGAAACCGCGTTGATCGCGCTGGATCTCGATCACGTATCCCTGTCGTCCGGTTCTGCCTGTTCCTCGGGAAAAGTGTCAGTATCGCATGTTCTGACGGCAATGGGTATCAGGGAAGAGCTTGCCCGCTGCGCCCTTCGAGTCAGCATGGGCTGGAACACGACGGGCCCCGAGATCGACAGGGTTCTCGAGCTATGGCCGCGGATTGTCGACCGGCTCAACCCGGAGGCTCGCCACAGGGCGGCCTGAAAACGGAATTCGGTGGGATCCCCACCGGCAGGAAAACAGCAGACAAGTCTTCCTTGTCTGCCTGATTGTTCGAGTTGCGGGCAGGGCGCCCGCTGATTGGAGGCAAGATATGCCAGCTGTACAGGAAACCATCGACAGGGTGAAAGCCATCGATGTCGACCAGTATAAATACGGCTTCGTGACGGATATTGACTCCGAAAGAGGCGCCAAGGGGCTCTCCGAGGAGACAGTCCGCTTTCTGTCGGCCAAGAAGGACGAGCCTGAATGGATGACCGAGTGGCGTCTGGATGCGCTGCGCCGGTTCCAGCAGATGGAAGAGCCGGACTGGGCGCGCGTTTCTTATCCGAAGATCGACTTCGACGAGCTCTACTACTGGGCGTCGCCGAAATCCGTCGAGGGCCCGAAAAGCCTTGATGAGGTCGATCCGGAACTGCTGGCCACCTATGAAAAGCTCGGCATCCCGCTTCGTGAACAGGAAGTTCTGGCAGGGGTGGAACCGAAGAACCGCGTGGCCGTCGATGCGGTTTTCGATTCCGTCTCCGTGGTCACCACCTTCAAGGAAGAGCTCAAGAAGGCAGGCGTCATCTTCTGCTCCATCTCCGAGGCCGTGCGCGAATACCCTGACTTGGTGCGGAAATATCTCGGTTCGGTTGTTCCGGTCACCGACAATTACTATGCCACGCTGAACTCGGCGGTCTTTTCGGACGGTTCGTTCGTCTATGTTCCCGAAGGCGTGCGCTGCCCCATGGAACTGTCGACCTATTTCCGTATCAACGAACAGAACACCGGGCAGTTCGAGCGTACGCTGATCATCGCCGAAAAGGGGGCCTATGTCTCCTATCTGGAAGGCTGCACGGCACCGCAGCGCGATGAGAACCAGCTGCATGCGGCCGTCGTCGAACTCGTCGCGCTGGACGATGCGGAAATCAAGTATTCCACGGTCCAGAACTGGTTCCCGGGAGACAAGGACGGCAAAGGCGGCATCTACAACTTCGTCACCAAACGGGGTGACTGCCGCGGCAAGAACTCCAAGATTTCCTGGACCCAGGTGGAAACCGGATCTGCGATCACCTGGAAATACCCGTCTTGCATCCTGCGCGGCGAAAACTCCCGCGGTGAATTCTATTCGATCGCTGTGGCCAACGGCTATCAGCAGATCGACAGCGGCACGAAGATGATCCATTTGGGCAAGAATTCGTCCAGCCGGATCATTTCCAAGGGCATCTCCGCCGGCAAGTCGCAGAACACCTATCGTGGCCTGGTTTCGGCGCACCGGAAGGCATCCAACGCGCGCAACTTCACCCAGTGCGATTCCCTGCTCATCGGGCAGGATTGCGGCGCGCATACGGTGCCCTACATCGAGAGCAAGAACGCCTCGGCCCAGTTCGAGCACGAGGCGACCACTTCGAAGATCTCGGACGACCAGATGTTCTACTGTCTGCAGCGTGGCCTGACCGAAGAAGAAGCGGTGGCGCTGATCGTCAACGGTTTCGTCAAGGACGTGATCCAGCAGTTGCCGATGGAATTCGCCGTCGAGGCGCAGAAGCTGATTTCGATCAGCCTGGAAGGATCCGTCGGGTAAATCCCGGCATCGAACGACATGAATTGGGCCGAAGGGCCGCTGAATTTACGAGGATTATCTCATGCTTGAGATCAAGAACCTGCACGCCCGCATCGCGGAAGACCATACGGAAATCCTGCATGGCGTCGACCTGACGGTCAACGCGGGCGAAGTGCATGCCATCATGGGGCCGAACGGCTCCGGCAAGTCCACCCTGTCCTACGTCCTGGCTGGCAAGGACGACTACGAAGTCACGGAAGGCGAAGTGCTCTTCAATGGCCGCAACATGCTGGACATGTCGCCGGACGAGCGCGCCGCTGCCGGCATGTTCCTGGCGTTCCAGTACCCGATCGAGATCCCGGGTGTTGCCACCATGGAATTCCTGAAAACGGCCATGAATGCGCAGCGCAAGGCGCGCGGTGAGCCCCAGCTTTCCATTCCCGACTTCATGAAGCGGGTCAAGGAAGCCGCCGGCTTTCTCAACGTGTCCATGGACATGCTGAAGCGGCCGCTCAATGTCGGCTTCTCCGGCGGCGAGAAGAAACGTGCCGAAATCCTGCAGATGTCCCTGCTGGAGCCGAAGCTCTGCGTGCTCGACGAAACCGATTCCGGCCTGGACATCGATGCGTTGCGCATCGTCTCCGACGGCGTCAACAAGCTGCGCGGACCGGACCGGGCCATGGTGGTGATCACCCACTACCAGCGCTTGCTGGATCACATCGTCCCGGACGTGGTGCATGTCCTGTCGAAAGGCCGGATCGTCAAGACCGGCGACAAGGATCTGGCGCTCGAACTGGAAAAGAACGGCTACGCCGACTACGTCGACGCCGCGGCTTGAGGGAGCAATCCGACATGAATGCAAGCGTCCCCATCAAGCACACCCAGGCGGAAAGCGATCTGATCGGTCGCTTCGACACCGCCAGGGGTGCTCTGACCGGTTCCGTGGCGGTTACCGCCCTCAGGGAAGCCGCTGTCAGCCAGATCCGCGACAAGGGTCTGCCGCACCGGCGCGTCGAGGAATACAAATACACCGACCTGCGCGCCTTCATGAAGGCGGCGGCACCAATGGCCGCCGCAGCAGATGAAGCCACGGTCAGAACCCTTCTGGACAGCCATGATGCCTTTGATGGCCTGGAGCGCTACCGGATCGTTGTTGCCAATGGGGCCTTTCTTCCCGGCCTCTCGGATATCGAGGCCCTGGCAGGCGAAGGCGTAAGCGTCGCCAGCCTGACGGAAGAGCTCGCCGGCCCGCATGGCGCACAATTACTTGCCTCGCCCAAATCCGCGGCCAATGACGGGGTCCTGGCCCTGAACACCGCATTCGTTCAGGGCGGCGTGGTGGTGACCGTGAAGGAGGGGGCCGAGGTCTCCAGGCCGGTGGAACTGATTCACGTGGCGGCCTCGGCCGGCGCGCAGATCAGCCGGAACAGGATCGTTGTCGCCAAGGGGGCGAAACTGTCCCTGCTGGAAACCTTTGCCGGCGACAGCGGAGATGGTGAAATCAATACGGTGTTCGACTATGACGTCGCCGACAGTGCCTCGCTTGCGACGACGCGGCTGATCGTCGGCCAGTCCCATGCCGCCCGTCTGTTCACGTCGATCACGACCATCGGTGCAAAGGCCGAGTTCAAGTCCCTCGGTTTCATCGCCGGCCCGCGGTTCACGCGGAACCAGCAATTCGTCAATTTCGCCGGTGAGAATTCCAACGCCGGGATCTATGGCGTCACCATGGCACGCGATGAGGATCTGGCGGACCAGACCCTGATCGTCGACCACGCGGTTCCCAATTGCAACAGCCGCGAGTTCTTCAAGACGGTTCTCGACGGTCGGGCGAAGGGCGTATACCAGGGGCGCATCAACGTTGCCCCGCACGCCCAGAAGACCGATGGCGAAATGATGACCCAGGCGCTGCTCCTCTCCGAGGAGGCGGAAATGGCCAACAAGCCGGAACTGGAAATCTTCGCCGACGACGTGATTTGCGCTCACGGGGCAACCAGCGGCCAGATCGACGAGGACCTGCTGTTCTACCTGCGTGCCCGCGGTATCCCGGAAGACGAGGCCAGAACGCTCCTGGTGCTTGCCTTCCTTGCCGAGGCGATCGAGGAATATGGCGAGGATGACGTGACCGAAGGCCTTGAAGCGCGCGTGCGCGACTGGCTCACCGGTCACTAGATCGGCGAGCTGCCAGTCCGGTGCGACTGGGGTTTGAAAGCCGATCGGATTCAAAATGTCGGGGTATCTTGCCCGCGCCCAGCCGCGCGAGCGATTCTCCGGAGACAAGACGGCCATCGTAGCCGGGTCTTGCGGCGATCCATTCAGCACCCGGCCACGGGGTCGTGGGCGGACTGTGACGGGAATGGACGCCGAAGCCGCCTCACGGTGTGCCGGACAGGCGATCTGGAAACAAGGAGCAGCGGCGCATGACGGTTGCAACCGCTCACGAGACCTCGCGGGCATCGGACTACGATGTCGAAACGATCCGCAAGGACTTTCCGATTCTGGCGCGGGAAGTCTATGGCAAGCCGCTGGTCTATCTCGACAACGGCGCATCGGCGCAAAAGCCGCAGGCCGTGATCGATGCGGTCACGAACGCCTATTCGAACGAATATGCCAATGTGCACCGGGGTCTGCATTTCCTGTCCAATACCGCAACCGACAATTACGAAGCCGCGCGCGAGAAAGTGCGCCGCTTTCTGAATGCCGGCTCCGTTGACGAGGTCGTCTTCACCAAGTCGACGACGGAAGCGATCAACCTTGTCTCCTATGGTCTTGGACCGGATTATTTTGCCGACGGTGGCGAGATCGTTCTGTCCATCATGGAGCACCATTCGAACATCGTGCCCTGGCATTTCCACCGCGAGCGTCATGGTGCCAGTCTGAAGTGGGTCTATGTCCGCGAAGACGGTTCCTTCGATCTGGATGCCTTCGCCGATGCGCTCAGCAGCAAGACCAGACTGGTGGCGATCACGCATATGTCCAACGTTCTGGGCACCGTGGTCCCGGTCAAGGAGGTCTGCCGGATCGCGCATGAGCGCGGCATTCCGGTGCTGGTTGACGGCAGTCAGGCGGCGGTCCATCTGCCGGTCGATGTGCAGGATATCGATTGCGACTATTACGTCTTCACCGGCCACAAGGTTTACGGCCCGTCCGGGATCGGGGTGCTGTGGGGCAAGCCCGACAGGCTGAAGGCGCTGCGCCCCTTCAATGGCGGCGGCGAGATGATCCTGGATGTCACCGAAGACGTAATCACCTATAATGATCCGCCGCACAGGTTCGAGGCGGGGACACCGCCGATCGTTCAGGCAATCGGGCTGGGAGCGGCGCTCGACTATATGGATGCGCTCGGCCGGGAAAACATTGCCCGTCATGAGGCGGATCTGAAGGAATATGCTCATCAGAAACTGAAGGAAATCAATTCCCTCAGGATCTTCGGGGATGCGCCGGAGAAGGGGGCGATCGTCTCCTTCGAGATAGAAGGCGCCCATGCCCATGATGTGGCAACGATTATCGACAGGGCAGGGGTCGCCGTTCGTGCCGGCACCCATTGCGCCCAGCCACTCTTGGCAAGATACGGCGTGACCTCTACATGTCGGGCAAGCTTCGGGCTTTACAACACCCGCGCCGAAGTGGACGCGCTCTACGAGGCGCTGCTCAAGGCGCAGAGCTTTTTCGGGTAAGGACGGACCCACGATGGACAACGCTACAACGATTGATACCAACGCCGATGGGGAAGAGCTGCAGACCGAAGTCTCGGCCAGAAGCGCTATCCCTGCGGAAGAACTCGACAGGCTGACGACCGATATCGTCGGTGCCCTGAAGACGGTCTATGATCCGGAAATTCCCTGCGATATCTATGAACTCGGCCTGATCTACAAGGTCGATATCGAGGATGACCGGTCGATCAATATCGACATGACACTGACCGCTCCGGGATGTCCGGTCGCCGGTGAAATGCCGGGCTGGGTGGAAAATGCGGTATCGTCGGTGGCCGGCGTCGGCCCGGTCAATGTCGATATGGTCTTCGATCCACCCTGGACGCCGGACAGGATGTCCGACGAAGCAAAGGTCGCCCTGAACTGGTATTGAGTTGGCAACCTTTAATCCGATAAGCTGAAACCCCATATCAGGTTTTGAGCTTCCGGAACGGAATGAGGACGACATGGCTTCTGCTGGAAAATTCCAGGTTATGACTCTGACGGATGCCGCTGCCGGGCGGGTGAGGGAACTCGTCGAGAATTCGGACGGCAAGGCGATCGGCCTGCGTGTCGGAATCAAGACGGGCGGTTGCGCCGGCATGGAATACACGATGGATCTGGTGGAAGAGGCCAGGGCTGGAGACGATGTGATCGAGGACAAGGGCGTCAAGCTGTTCGTCGACCCTTCCGCGGTTCTTTTCCTTCTCGGCACGGAGATGGACTTCGAGGTCACCAAATTCCGATCCGGGTTTG
This sequence comes from Labrenzia sp. 011, assembly GCF_003075075.1. Classification (GTDB taxonomy): domain Bacteria; phylum Pseudomonadota; class Alphaproteobacteria; order Rhizobiales; family Stappiaceae; genus Roseibium. The sequence continues at coordinate 559,807 of NZ_QCYM01000001.1, forward strand.
TATTCCGCAACCCGAATGAAGTGTCCGCCTGCGGCTGTGGTGAATCCGTGTCGCTTCAGGCCGCCGACATGAATGCCGCCGCCCGCTGAACGCGGCGCGATACAGCCTCTGCCTCTCTCTCTGTTCCCACGGATCCTTCATGACACTGTTTGAACGCCTGAAGGCCGATGCGGCGCCGCAATGGGCGGCCTATACGCAACACGACTTCGTAACGCAGCTTGGCGACGCCTCCCTGCCGCAGGAATGCTTCCGGCATTATCTGGTGCAGGACTATCTGTTTCTGATCCAGTTCGCCCGAGCCTATGCGCTCGGGGTCTACAAGAGCCCGACCATGGCCGACATGCGTCAGTCTCTGGCCGGCGTGAAGGCGATTCTCGATACCGAACTCGATCTTCATGTCAGCCTGTGCGCCGGCTGGGGCATGTCCAGGGACGAGATCGAAAACGCCCCGGAAGACACGCCGACGATGGCCTACACCAGGTTCGTTCTCGATGCGGGCATGTCCGGTGATCTTCTGGATCTTCAGGCTGCCCTTGCGCCCTGTGTCATGGGATATGCGGAGATCGGCGCGCGTCTTCACACGGAGGGCGCGGATCATGCGGAAAATCCGTACCGGAGCTGGATCCGGGAATACGCCGGTGAGGCCTATCAGGAGCTCGCAGGCGGATTTGCCGCCTGGCTGGATGGGACCGCGGATCAGGTCCTGACCGAAAACCGCTATCCCCGTGTTCTGTCCATATTCGAGAAGGCTTGCCGCCTGGAAGCCGATTTCTGGCAGATGGGGCTGGATGTTGCGCAGAGCGAATCCTGAGGGAAGCGGTTTCTCTGACACTCTGATAATATCGCGACGGATTTCCGGGCAGCTATGTGGTCGGTACCGAAGGACTGCGGTGCACGCAAACCTTTGCATCCACCGGCTTTGCGAGCGTGTCCGTTCGCGCACTGCCTGAATTCAATGTGACTCAAGCAGCATCAGGCAACGTCGGTCTGCTCGGACGCGAGATCCTTTTCACTCTTCACGAGATTGCGGCCGGCGTTCTTTGCCGCATAAAGGGCTTCATCCGCCCGTGAAACGATGGAGTGGACGTTGTCCGTGCCCTGATATGTGGCGATGCCCACGGATATGGAGACCCGGCCGAGATTTTCGCCGGTGGACCGCTTTACCAACTCCTTGGACATCACGGCCACACGAATACGCTCACCGATCTCAGAGGCTGATTCCAGCGTTTCCTGCGGGAGAATGATCGCGAACTCCTCACCGCCATACCGGCAGGCGACGTCCTGGGCCTTGATGTTCTGTTTCACCGCCAGGGCGACGAGACGCAGCACCTGATCACCGGTCTGGTGGCCGTAGGTGTCGTTGAATTTCTTGAAATGATCGATATCGGTCATCAGCAACGCAAATCCGGCCCCGCCCGTCTGTGCCTTTTCGATGGCCCGTTCGATCGCGTTGTCGAAGTGTTTTCTGTTGCTGAGTGTTGTCAGTTCATCTGTCAGCGATTCGTACCGGATCGCTTCGAGGGAAGACTGAAGGTTTTCGATGTGCTTTTTTGACTCCAGCAACTGGCTTTCAAGCTTGCGGTTGGAGGCGACCGCACTTTGGGTCGATTTGACCAGATGCGTTACGTAATGCTGGAGTTTCTTCGGATCCGAGACGGACTTGATCTTGTCGACGGCCCGTTCCAGCGCCGTGCCATAGTCGGAGGTCGCGTCGGCGCTCAGTTTGAGAGAATCGACCAGCTCCTCGACTTCCCGGGACACCTTGGTGCCGACTTCATCAAGCCGGTCGCCCAGACGGATGGGGGACAGGAAGCGGCCGTAGAGCGTCAGCATTTCCTCGGTGCTGACCCGACCGTTTGCCTTGATGGTCTCGTTGATGGCCCGGTTCAGGCCCTGATTGTATCCGGCGGAATAAGTGTACCACAGCTCATAGCAACGCGGGTAAGCCGGCAGCGTGTTTTTCTTGATGTAATTGATGGCGGACGCACCATACCCGATGGTCCGCTTATGGTCGTCAGAATCCGACATCAAGCTACTCTCGCCTAAGTCCCGCGAACCGCCCCACACGGCTGCAAGAACTGGTTCCAGATTCTGCCGGAAGGTTTAAGGAGCCGTTAAATCCGGGCGGAATCCTTTAGGGGACTTTTGGTCAGGAGGCTTTCTTGGGCCGGGGTTCGCGCAGAAGGAATGCGGGAATGTGAACGCCCGGGCTGAATGCCGGTTCCTGCTTCTCGTTTCTGGACTTTCTGTTTCCCGAAGGCTCCGGATTTTTGGGAACCGGGATCGGGGCAAGAGCGTCCTGATCTTCCTCAACGCTGCTTTCAACCACCTGTCGGGGCTTGGGCGGCGAACGCCTGCGGCTTGGTGCGGGCGGCTTTTCGGCCTCGTTGTCGTTGCTCGACTTGACGCTTTTCGCCGCTTTCCCGGTCTTCCGACGGGCCTTGCGTTCCTTGTTCGCGGTTTCGAAATCGATCGGTTCGCCCACCCAGGTGAGTGACTTGTTGATCAGGGTTTCGATCGCGGACAGATATTTGTGGTCGTCTTCGGTCACAAGAGTGTAGGCCGTGCCTTTCCGGCCTGCACGGGCGGTGCGGCCGATCCTGTGAACATAGTCTTCGGCATTGATCGGAACATCGTAATTGAAGACGTGGCTGACCTCTGGAATATCCAGGCCGCGCGCGGCAACATCGCTGGCAACAAGAATCTTGATGTTACCTTTTCTGAAGTTGTCGAGCATTGTCATGCGCGTACGCTGGTCCATGTCACCGTGAAGGGTGCCGACATTGTACTCGTGGCGTTCCAGAGAGCGGAACACCGTCGTGACGTCGCGCTTGCGGTTACAGAAGATGATCGCGTTCTGCAGATCTTCCGCGCCTTCGAGCAACTCGCGCAGCACCGCGCGCTTGTCGAAATCCTTGGAGCCCGTCGCCTTGAGCAGCTGGGTCACATTGTCGGAGGTGGAGGACGTCGGCGCGACTTCGATCCTTGCAGGATTTTGCAGGAAGGCTTCCGTCAGCCGCTGGATTTCCGGCGGCATGGTTGCCGAGAAAAACAGGGTCTGGCGTGTGAAGGGGATCAGCTTGCAGATACGCTCGATATCGGGAATGAAACCCATGTCCAACATGCGGTCGGCTTCGTCGATCACCAGGATTTCAACACCCTGCAGAAGCAGTTTTCCGCGTTCGAAATGGTCGAGCAGACGCCCCGGCGTCGCGATGAGCACATCCGTGCCGCGATCCAGCTTCTTGTCCTGTTCGGAAAACGAGACGCCGCCAATGAGCAGAGCGACATTGAGCTTGTGATTGGTGCCGTATTTTTCGAAATTCTCCTCGACCTGCGCAGCGAGTTCGCGCGTCGGTTCGAGAATGAGTGTACGCGGCATGCGCGCCCGTGCGCGCCCCTTTTCGAGGAGCGTCAGCATCGGCAGCGTGAAGCTCGCGGTCTTGCCGGTGCCCGTCTGTGCGATGCCCAGCACGTCACGCCGTTCCAGAACCTGTGGGATTGCGCCCGCCTGGATTGCCGTGGGTTCCTTATAACCTGCTGCTTCAACTGCAGCGAGGACCTTCTCGCTAAGACCGAGAGTATCAAATGCCATGGAGCGCTTTGCCCGGATGTTATTTCAGATGTCGTGAATTGTCTGGCGGCGAGGTGGGAACCGTCGCAGCCAACGTGCGCACCCTACAACCATGCGCTCCGGTGTCAATGCGTCGAAGAGGTAAAATGTAAAGAAAAGCGAGTATTTCTGCGCATGTTTTGCCATCTCAGTTAATACAGCGGCATCAAGCTCATGAAATAGGCAGCAAGTTTCAATACAGGTTACAGAAATTCCCGCCAGGAACGATCCGTCCGAAGTCCGGGGCAGGGCCTATCCGCTGGCCACCGTATTGCAAAAGCATGCCGAAATCCTGCGAATATATCGCGGGCGAAGCTGAGCCCGGTTACGCAGAGACAGCCGCTTGCGCGTAGAACAATTCATAGTCTGCTTTGTATCGGCGCCTGAGTTTCTGGCACAGGTCTTCGTCCTCGAAGGAGCGCAGGGTCGCGGCCGACACATGATCCAGCGCCCTGTAGGTAAGCGACGGAGTGGGCTGGTAGTCCAGCGAGCTGGCGCTCAGAAAGGTATCCAGGGATTGTTCGAAATGCTCCAGCAGCAGGATAAGGTCCGCCGTGAGTGCCCCCTTGTAGGTCAGAGCCGCGGTCTGGCTGCGGAAGAGATTATCCGCCTCCAGATCGGAGATGGAAGCCACATGCGCGACGAAATCCGGTGGCGACATGGATTTGTCGAAATAGCTTTCCTGATAGTAGGAGGGCAGCGGGAGGTCGGTAAGAATGATCTTCTCGTAGCAATAGGCGAGCCTGTGCAGCGGATCCTGCACCCAGGCCACGATCTTCATGTCCGGGTGGCGCCGCTTCAGCTCACGCGCCGTGAGCAGTTCCACGTTTCCGTGGAACAGGCTTCTGTCCGAAATCTCATTGGCTTCGGCTGACCTGGCCGTTGAGGGGAAGTTGAAATCGTTGCCCGCCAGACGGTGAAGAACCGGTGCAAGCGCATGAAATGCCGGTTCCGCGATCCTCGCAAAGGCGATGTCATGCTCGGGAAAGGCCAGATACACATGATTACGCAACGGACGGCGGCGCTTGTCGAAAATTGTATAAACCCGGTTTAACATAATACTGGTCCGGTAGGCATTCCTGGGGGCGGAGCCGAGGATCAAACGCTCCGTATTGCGCTCCAGGGACTGAAATCCAGGCTACAAGTTACGCGTTTCCGCAGCTAGATATCAAGGTCATCCGCAAATTCCGCGTTCTCCTGGATGAACTGGAAGCGGGCTTCAGGCTTGTTGCCCATGAGCCGTTCAACCGTGTCGTTGGTTTCGCCTTCCGACACTTCATCAACGCCGACCTTCAGCAGAGACCGTTTCGAGGGATCCATGGTCGTTTCCTTCAGCTGGGAAGGAAGCATTTCGCCGAGGCCCTTGAACCGGCCGATTTCGACCTTTGACTTGCCCTTGAAAACCGTTGCCAGCAATTCGTCCTTATGCGCATCGTCGCGCGCATAGAGCGTCTTGCCTCCCTGGCTGAGCCGATAAAGAGGAGGAACGGCAAGATAAAGATGTCCGCCGTGGATCAGCTCAGGCATCTCGCGGAAAAAGAAGGTGATCAGAAGGGAAGCGATATGGGCGCCATCGACGTCGGCGTCGGTCATGACGACGATCTTCTCGTAGCGCAGATCCGCTTCCCTGTATTGCGAACGTGTGCCGCAGCCGAGGGCCTGGATGAGATCGGCGAGCTGCTGGTTGGCGACCAGCTTGTCCCGGCCGGCATTGGCGACGTTGAGAATCTTGCCGCGCAGGGGCAGAATCGCCTGATTGGCGCGGTTACGCGCCTGCTTGGCTGACCCGCCAGCCGAATCGCCCTCGACAATGAAGAGTTCGGTGCCTTCGGCCTGATTGGCGGAACAATCGGCGAGTTTTCCCGGCAGGCGCAGCTTGCGGACGGCGGTCTTGCGCGCCACATCCTTTTCCTGCCGGCGCCGCAGCCGGTCCTCGGCACGGTCGATCACCCATTCGAGGATCTTGTTGGCCTGGTTCGGCGAGGCGGTCAGCCAGTGGTCGAATGCATCCCGGACCGCAGTCTCGGCAATTCTCGTGGCTTCGTTGGTCGCAAGCCTGTCCTTGGTCTGGCCGACGAATTCCGGCTCCCGGATGAAGACCGACAGCATCCCGCCAGCGGAGGTCATGACATCATCACCCGTGATGATGGCCGCCTTCTTGTTGTTCGTCAGTTCGCCATAGGCTTTCAGACCGCGCAGCAGCGCATAGCGAAAGCCGGCTTCGTGCGTTCCGCCTTCCGGTGTGGGCACCGTGTTGCAGTAGGAATTGACGAACCCGTCGCCCGCGAACCAGCTGACCGCCCACTCAACAGAACCGTGCTTGCCCGTCTTGTCTGTCCGTCCGGCAAAGATCTCATCGACGACACGGCGCTCCTTGGTCAGCCGTTCGGCCAGAAAGTCCTTCAGGCCGCCGGGGAAATGGAAGACGGCCTCTGCCGGTGTCTCGTCCTTTTCCGTCAGCAGTTCGGGGTCGCAGTGCCAGCGAATTTCGACGCCGCCGAACAGATAGGCCTTGGAGCGGGCCATCTTCAGTAGTCGGGCAGGCTGGAATTTCGCGCCCTTGCCGAAGATCTGCTCGTCCGGCCGGAAGCGCACCTGGGTACCGCGGCGGTTTTGCGTGTCGCCCACAAACTCCAGCGGACCCTGCGCGTGGCCGCGGCGGAACGTCTGACGATAGAGCTTGCGGCTCCGGGCAACCTCGACGACGAGTTCCTCGGACAGCGCGTTCACGACGGAAATGCCGACGCCGTGCAGACCGCCGGAAGTCTCATAGACCTTGCTGTCGAACTTGCCGCCGGCGTGCAGTGTGGTCATGATGACCTCGAGCGCGGACTTGTCCTTGAACTTAGGGTGCGGATCGACCGGAATGCCGCGTCCGTTGTCGGTGACGGACAGAAATCCATCGGCGGACAGGGTCACGTCGATCCAGGTCGCATGGCCGGCAACCGCCTCGTCCATGGAGTTGTCGATGACTTCCGCAAACAGGTGGTGGAGCGATTTTTCGTCGGTGCCGCCGATATACATGCCGGGGCGCCGGCGAACAGGCTCCAGCCCCTCCAGAACCTCGATATCCGCGGCCGAATAGTCATCGGGAACGGCAACGGCTGCAACCGGACGGGTTTTTCGCGGCGCAGGGGCGGGGGTGTCTCCGGTTGCCGGAGTTGAAATCGCCGCGTTGCCTGCAAATAGATCGTCTTTTGCGCTCATTCCGTTTCCCTGATGGCTCCTTGTGCGCGAATTGCCGGCACCTGGCGCCGTTACCTACACCGAATCGCGCTCCAGTTTGAAGGACAAAGATAGAACGGCAAAGGGTTTTGGCGCGAAGCCCCCGTTTTCAACAGAGTCCGCGGGCACAATTCGATCCGGAAACACATCGTCAACCCGGAGGTGATCTAATAGCCCGCGCTTGATGAAGGAAGCAAGGGTGGGAAAATGTGCCTATTCCGCAACACTGGCCGAGAGAGTCATTCACGCGGCCCCGGATTGATCGAGCTGCCAAGGTTCGGCCATGTTTGCCCGCCTATCCTTGAGTATTGTCTGATCCGGCGCCGTTTGCAGCCCTCCGGTTCGATTGTCCGGGTGAGACGCAGGGAACCAACAAATGGTCTTATTTGGACGCGCTGCGGCCCAACTAAGGCCGAATTGATTGGCCACTGTAGATCGACCGGCTTTCGTGTGAACTGACGGGAAAGCAGACGGGTCGATCGGCCCTTATGTGCCGGCGCATTCAGTGTTCAGTTGAACCGGGATGCCGCAGGACGAACCGAAACGGGAAACCTGCAGGAGCCGGGCTCGGCGGGATGATAGAGACTTGAAGATGCGCTTGGCGCGGACAAAAAACGAGATCGGAAAGATCGTCCGCCGGATCAATGTCATTTGGCCGGCGGGTAATAGTGTGACCGGGATGCGAAACAACAGCTCAATGCGTCAACGTCTTGGCATGACAGGACTTGCGCTCGGCCTTCTGGCAATGATGACCGCGGCCGGACCGGCTCTGGCATTCGATGGCCAGCCGGCATCCACCAGGGCGATAGGCCCGGACGACCTGTCGCCGATGGAAGCTCTCCGGGCAGGGGCCCGGCAATATTACTCAGGCGACAAGACCGGGGCTCTCGGCTCATTGCGGTATGCGGCTGAAAACGGGCAGCCCATGGCGGCCTGGAAGCTCGGCGAAATGTACGCCAAGGGCGACGGCGTTCAGGAAGATGACCTGAAGGCGTTCCAGTATTACAGCCAGATTGTGCGCGAGCATGGGGAAGACCGGCCGGACGCACCCGATGCGCCTTTCGTGTCCAGTGCCTTTGTTGCGCTTGGCTCCTATTATCTGAACGGTATCGATGGGGCGGTGCCGAAAAACGAATCCCGGGCCAGACAGATCTTTACTCATGCCGCGTCCTATTTCGGCGATGCGGATGCGCAATATGAGCTGGGCCGGATGTACCAGAGCACCAACAGCCGGATGGCTGTCCGCTGGTACAATCTGGCGGCCCTGAAAGGGCATGTCGGCGCGCAGGCAAGGCTCGGCGAGACGCTCTATTCCCTCGGCTCCTCGGACAAGAAGAAGGCCCGCGGTCTCATGTGGCTGACCGTGGCACGGGAACAGGCCGCCGGCCCGGATGCCGGCTGGATCAATTCCATGCACGAACAGTATTTTGCCGTGTCACCGGAACCGGTCAGGCAGATGGCACGATCGCTGGCCGATGGCTGGCTGCAGCAGAACCGGCCGGACATGCAGACCGCTCAGCAGGTTCCCCTGCCGCAGTGACGGCCGTGAATTCCCACTGACATCAATGATGGGCCACATGCCTTCCACAGTCGACAGACTGTCAGGAGCTCTCGAGACGGGCTATCCCCGCGAGGCTTGCTCCGGCACCACAGGCACGGTTCTGTCACCTTGCTTCGAGCCGGCCGGCTGAAGCCGGGTCACGGGACAGGGCGCGTTGCTGAATTGCCACGAGGTGTTGTTCAGCACCATGCTGCAGGTCGCCATGCGCGAACCGTCCGATCCATTGAGGCATATCGATTCCCCAAGACTGTAGTCCTGTCCCTTGTATCTGCAGGTGCAGGAGACGGTCTGGGCCTTGACGAGGCTGCCGCCAAGGGAACCGAACACAACCATCAGAGCGGAAAAGAACGCCAGTCGGCGAACAGGACATGTGCCGCCTGCACGCTTGCGCAGGAGCGATAAGGCATGTCCGCGGGCAGCCTGTGCGGACGAAATGCGGCGAGGCGTCATCCCATGATCCCCAAAGCTTACCATGGCCCCGGGGAACTGCAAGCTCGTGCCATGGTGACGGCACTGGCGCATTGCGCCTGGGACGCGTTGCAGAAAAGAAGAGGGGGACGTATCTATCCCTCACCGCTCACGCGGCGAGCTTCACCCAGACCGGCACATGATCGGAAGGTTTTTCCCAGCCGCGAACATGCTTGTCGATTCCGCAACCGGTCATCCGGTCGGTGGCCTGGGGCGACAGGAGAATATGGTCGATGCGGATGCCGTTGTTCTTTTGCCAGGCACCTGCCTGATAGTCCCAGAACGTGTAGATATCGGCTGCATCGCTGCAGGAGCGGACTGCTTCGGTCAGGCCTAGATGTGTCAGGGTTCTGAATCTCTGCCGGCTCTCTGGTTGGAAGAGCGCGTCATCGAGCCAGTTTTCGGGGTTTTTCGCATCGATGGGGTCGGGGATGACGTTGAAGTCGCCCAGAAGCAGGAAGGGGGTCTCTTCCGCCAGTCGCGTTTGCGCATGGGCGATCAGACGGTCCATCCACTCCAGCTTGTAGGGGAATTTTTCCGTGCCGAGCGGATTGCCGTTGGGAAGATAGAGGCATCCGAACCGCACGGCTCCGTCTGTCGTGGAAACACCGGCTTCGATATAGCGAGCCTGCTCGTCGGCTTCATTGCCGGGAAGGCCGCGCTGCACGTCTTCAAGCGGCGATTTCGACAGAATCGCGACGCCATTGAAACCCTTCTGGCCATGGGTTTCGACATTATAGCCGAGATCCTCGAAGGGCTGGCGGGGGAAATTCTCGTCAACCGACTTGATTTCCTGCAGGCAGGCGACCTCCGGGGAGGTCTCCTTGAGCCACTCAAGCACCGTATCGATACGGGCCTTGACGCCGTTGATGTTCCAGGTCGCGATTTTCATGAGCCGGTTGCCTCGATTTCTGAACATGCCGGGCCGACCGGCCGGTTGCCGTTGCCGCAGGCCCGGTCAGACCGCAAAGCTGGTCCCGCAGCCGCAGCCGGCAGTCGCGTTCGGGTTGTTTATCTGGAAGGCCTGTCCGATCAGGTCGTCGACAAAATCGATCTCCGCTCCGCCCATATATTGCAGCGAAATGGAATCGATCAGCACCGTGGCGCCCGACTTTTCGATCACGAGATCGTCGTCTTCCCTGCTGTCGACAACGTCGTATTTGTATTGCAACCCCGAACAGCCGCCGCCTTCCACGCTCACGCGAAGCATGCTTCCGTCCGGTTCTTTCGACAATATTGCCGCGATCCGCTTGGCAGCGCGGTCGCTGACTGTTACTCGATTTTCAAGTGTTTCGGTCATGGTCCGCCGACTCGCTTTGCGTCTGCCGCGTGGCAGAGCTTTAAACCTGATTTAAAGGTTTAAGTATGGTTTGCCGCCGCTCCCGTCAATGAGCGGCATGGGAAGTATCCAAGTTAGACACGGTGACACCGTGAGCGGAGGCTGGAAGCAAATGACGGCGGAAATAGGCTTTGGGGCGCAGTCCCGCGCCGTATACGCGGAAAACCCGGCAAACAGCCGGGGCCGGTTGTTTCCGGAATCAGAGAGCCCGACCCGCACGCCCTTCCAGCGGGATCGCGACCGCATCATCCATTCCTCCGCCTTCCGGCGGCTGAAGCACAAGACCCAGGTGTTTGTCTATCATGAAGGCGACCACTTCCGCACCCGGCTGACCCACACGATCGAGGTCTCGCAGATTGCCCGGTCTCTGGCGCGAGCGTTGCGTCTGGACGAGGACCTTGCCGAAAGCCTGGCCCTGGCCCACGATCTGGGACATACGCCCTTCGGTCATGAAGGGGAGGATGTCATGCATGAATCCATGGCTCCCTTCGGCGGTTTCGACCACAACGCCCAGTCCCTGCGGGTCGTGACCCATCTGGAGCAGCGCTATGCGGAATTCGACGGACTGAACCTTTCCTGGGAGACCCTGGAAGGTCTTGTGAAGCACAATGGACCGCTTGTCGCTGCCGACGGCGCACCGCTCGGAAAATTCAGGGGCGCGGAGCTGCCGTTCGCCATCAGGGAATATGCCGGGCAGCAGGATCTGCTGCTGGGCACATGGCCGGGCGGGGAAGCGCAGGCGGCGGCGATCGCCGATGACATAGCCTATGACGCCCACGATCTGGATGACGGCCTGCGGGCCGGCCTGTTCGCGATCGACGACATGCGGGACGTGCCGTTTCTGGCTGACATTCTCACCGAGGTGGATGCGAAATATCCCGGTCTGGAGGAAAGCCGCCGCATCCATGAGATCGTGCGCCGCTCCATCACCCGCATGGTGGAGGATGTGATTCATGAGGCCGTTCGCAACATTGCCCGGGTCAATCCCGGCAGCGCCGAGGACATCCGCATGGCGGGCCGCTGTCTTGTCGGGTTTTCCGAGGAAATGGCAGTTGCCGAAAAGGACGTGAAGCGATTCCTCTTCGCCCGGGTATACCGCCATCGGGATGTTCTGGCCGTCCGCAGGCTTGTCGCCCGTGTGGTCAGGGACCTGTTCAGCGGTTTCAAGGAAGACCCCGCCCTGATGCCGTCGCCCTGGAACGAGGGGCTGCAGGAGTTGAGCGAAGACGACGTTGCCAGACGGGTCTGCGACTACATTGCCGGAATGACGGACCGCTACGCCATAGAGGAACATCGCAGATTGTTTGACGACACCCCCGATTTGGGGTAGGCGCAGGAACGAATTACGACATGCCCCTCGACGCCGAAGGCTCTGTCTTTGCAGCGCGCGGGGGATTTGTGTTTTAAAGCCAGAAAATCTGATCGGTGTTCAATGAATATCTTCGCGGACTTCACTCAGCGTGTCAAAGAAGCTCTCCAGGCAATTGATCTCAAAGATGCAAATGGAGCAGCCCCGGATCTGTCACGCGTGGTTGTCGAGGCTCCGCGCGATCGTGCGCATGGCGATCTGGCCACCAATGCCGCCATGGTGCTTGCCAAGCCCCTGGGCATGAAGCCGCGCGATCTGGCCGAAAAACTGGCCGAACAATTGAACGGGGATCCGGAAATCACCGAAACGGCCATCGCCGGTCCCGGTTTCATCAACATGCGGGTCGCACCGGTCGTCTGGCAGCGCATCCTGGGCAGTGTGCTGCAGGAGGGCACGGCCTTCGGGTCAATCGAGCAGTCTCCGGCGCCGAAGGTGAATGTGGAATATGTGTCCGCCAACCCGACCGGACCGATGCATGTCGGGCACATTCGGGGCGCCGTTGTCGGCGATGCCCTGGCCAACCTGCTGCAATTCGCCGGCAACGATGTGGTCAAGGAATATTACATCAATGACGCCGGGTCGCAGATCGAAACCCTCGCTCGCAGCGTTTTCCTGCGCTATCGCGAGGCTCTCGGTGACGATATCGGCGTGATTCCGGCGGGGCTTTACCCGGGGGACTATCTCAAGCCGGTCGGAGAGCGCCTCAAGCAGGAATTCGGCGCGGCCCTGACCGACATGGACGAGAAAGAGTGGTTGCCGCTCGTGAGGGAACGGGCGATAGCCGCGATGCTTGACCTGATCCGCGAGGACCTGGCGGCGCTCGGCGTGGAACATGAGGTCTTCTTTTCGGAAAAGTCCCTTCATGAGCGCGAGCAAGGCAACGGTTCGAAAATCGATCTGATGCTCGATGGACTCCGCGACAAGGGCCTTGTCTACCAGGGTACCCTGCCGCCACCGAAGGGCCAGGTTCCGGATGACTGGGAAGACCGGGAGCAGACCCTGTTCCGGGCCAGCGATTTCGGCGACGACACCGATCGGGCCCTCAAGAAGTCCGATGGCTCCTACACCTATTTCGCTGCGGATGTCGCCTATTTCCAGGACAAGTTCGAGCGCGGTTTCCAGGAAGTGATTTATGTCCTGGGGGCCGATCACAGCGGCTATGCAAAGCGGCTCCAGGCTGTGGGCAAGGCCATATCGGACGGAAAAACCGAAGTGATCGTGCGGTTCTGCCAATTGGTGAAACTGATGCGCGACGGTGAGCCGGTGAAGATGTCCAAGCGTTCGGGGGATTTCATCACCCTGCGCGAAGTCGTCGATGAGGTCGGTTCCGATCCTGTCCGTTTCATGATGCTGTTCCGCAAGAACGATGCGCCTCTGGATTTCGACTTCAAGAAGGTCACCGAACAGTCAAAGGATAACCCGGTCTTCTACGTTCAATATGGCCACGCCCGCTGTTGTTCGGTTCTGCGCCAGGCGGCGGAGGAGTTTGCCGGGATCACGCTGGATGATGCCGAGTTCGCAAAGGCGGACTTCACCTTGCTCGAAGACAGGGGCGAGCTCGAGCTGATCGCCAGGATGGCCGAATGGCCGAAGGTGGTGGAGGCTGCGGCCGAAACACATGAGCCGCATAGAATCGCTTTTTATCTGCATGAGCTGGCAAGTTCTCTGCACGGCCATTGGAATAGAGGCAAGGAATTGCCGCATTTACGCTTTATTGACGGCAGTAACGCCAAATTAACCCTGGCACGTCTTGCATTGGTTCGTGCAATATCTTTGGTGCTCGCTTCGGGTCTGTCGATTCTTGGCGTCAATGCTCCTGAGGAAATGCGCTAGTTTAAACATATTGCCGCGGCTGGCGAAACGTCAGTACCAGGTAATGAAACGGGACCGGTTTTCGTAAGGCTCATGTCAGAAGATTACGAAGCAAAACGAACGGAATCGCTAGTGCCCGATGATTCTCGCGGCAATGAACGCCCGTCTGTGGAAGATCCGTTGGTGGAACTGGCCCGGATTGTCAACAGGAACAAGCAATCGGGGGCACATGTGAGCGGCCGGGTTGAAAATACCGACTATTTTGCTGCACTGGATGATGTCGCGGCGGAGCCGCAGGTCCGTCCGGATGCTGAGCAAGGACGGATCGAACCGAGTTTCGGCGACGCGGCGACACCCCGTGCGCATTCGGATTCCGGCGCCGAGGCAGGATTCTACCAGGAAGCCGCCGGTGCGGTGCCATCGGAACCGGAGAAAATTCACGGGCTAACCATCCCGGCTGCCGGCGAAATGTCCATGGACGGGCAAGCCGATGTTTCGGCTCTCTGGCCGCAGCAGCCGGATGTGCGGGTCTCCGGCGAACCGGAGGTCTCTCAGGCCTCCGTCCATGCGGAGCACGAGCCTGTCAATCCCGCAGATCCCTATCAGGGCTATCAGTACGACACGGCTTCTCCGGAAGCGTCGGAAGTCGATGAACGGACAGGTCTGGCCCCCTCCGTATCGTTGCATCTTGAACAGAATCTAACCGCGGAACTTGAGGATGAGCTGATCGGTGCCCTGCGTCAGTCCGTCGACGAGACGGCCACGGCCACCGCGCCGGAAGCTCACTTTGAAGAACCCGGCTACCGGTCCGAAGACCTCACTGCCTATGCCGTTCATCCGGAAACCGGTTACAGGGAACCGGAACTCGGTGTCGGCGTTGAAACCGGCCAGAGTGATGAAACGGACCATGTGGATCAGTGGAGTGCAGCGCCTGCTGTTGGACATGCCGTCGGCGCTTTTCCCTCAGACCCTGTTGCCGGTATGGGCGAGGCTCTCCGTGAAGCATCCGCGTTTTCGGAAGGCCGTCAGTCTGAAGGCGCTGCCGAACCTGAGCCGGTTGCTCCTGTCAGACGTCCGGCGATCAACGAAAACGATCTCTTTGCAGCGTTGAACGACACGCATGCCGAAGCCGATGGGGCACCTTCTGTCCGGGCGGGAGCGGAGGGCGAAAATCCGGCAGGAATAGATTCCCTGTTTGCCGATCTGGACTTTCCCGACCCGGCGAACCGCAAATCTGCCGCTGTGGTGGGTGAAGCAAACTCGGCAACCGCCAGCGTATCGGCTGCTGAAATTGATGACCTGACCTGGCCGGCCGCGGTCGAAGCCGTGCCGCAAACCGAGGAGGAGGAAACACCTCCTCCGCCGGAAGGTTACGATCTTGATGCCGTCGCACGGGCGATGCAGGAAAGTGACCCGAGCCTTGCCGGGGCAGGGGTGTTGCCGCCGCATACGGCGGCGGAAAAAGCCGCCATGCCACATGCCCGGGAAAAGTCGCGGCGCAGCCTGTTTGTTGCCGGTGGCGTTCTTGGCATCGCCGTCATCGGGGCTGTCGGGTTCTTCATGATGGATGGTGATGCGATCCAGGTTCCCAGCGGTCCGCCGCCGGTGATCAGCGGCCTGCAGGAGCCCCTGAAGATCTATCCGGAAAAAGTGGCCGCAGCAGATGGCAACCAGTCGGGCAAACTGATTTACGATCGTGTTGACGGCTCGGGCAGTTCCGGACCGGATCGCCTGGTCCTTCCGGAAAGCCCCGAACCTGCGGAACTTCCGCCGGCGCCTGTAGGCGTGAACGGCAGTGCCGATCTTGTGCCCGGCTCGCCGAAACGGGTAAGAACTCTCGTCGTGCGCCCGGATGGAACGATCATTTCCGAAGGCGATCCGGTGGCATCCCCGAGTACCACGCCTGCGATACAGGCACCGTCCTCCGTTGCGGGAACGGACTCGCCCAGGGTCGTTGCGACGTCCCCGATAATCTCGTCCGATCAGCCCGCCGCCACGCCTGAGGCGATTGCAGACCCGCAAAACGGTGCCGCCGTACCGTTGCAGGCAGCGCCTGCAACGCCGGCGATTGTTGCCGGTACGGAAACCGAAACGCCTGCAGGACCGGTCCCGACAGTCTTGCCGCGCAAGAAGCCGAATGCCCCGGTTCAGGTGGCGCAAGCCCCCCAGGCTGTTGCAGCTCCGGCACCGGCGGCTCCGCAGGACGGACCTCTCAACCTTGGCCAACAGGCAAGCGTGCCTGCGGCAGCAGCACCTGCGCCAGCGGCTCCGTCCGCTCCTGCAAGCGCCTCTGGCGCCTCGGGCAGCATTCCCTCCGGCACCTATATCGTTCAGGTGACATCGCAACGCACCGCCGCAGCCGCCAGCGATGCCTATTCCAGTCTTCAGCGCCGCTTCCCGGCAATTCTTGGAAATCGTCAGGCTGTTGTTGTAACGGCCGATCTGGGAGACCGGGGCGTGTTCTACCGGGCGCGGATTCCGACCGGATCGCGTGACGACGCGAATGCGCTTTGCGAAAGCCTTCAGGCTGCCGGTGGCGACTGTTTTGTCCGCAGGCAACCGTGAACGCGGTGATGAATTGGTACCTTGCAAGCAATGAAAATGGCCGGAAGTTCCGGCCATTTTCAATTGAGGTTCTTCCTGATCGACCGCTTTCTGATCGTATCCGGCTGCTGGGTAAGTGGGCTTGCGCCTGTTGGGTGACTTTGACTTCAAGAAATGGCCCGAGCGCTCTTGTGATGCAAGCACAGCGTCGGGCGTTCTCCTGACGCCATGCCCTCATAAAAGCGACCGGCTGCATCGCGGCGGTTCAGTCGAGAAGCCGCTTTGCCAGAAAAGGCAGGCTTTCGTCGAGCCGGTAGTCAATCGATGAATGATTGTCGTTGAATTCCTGATAGACGTGATCGACCCCCGCCGTCTCAAGCTTTCTGTGCAGCCGGCGGGCGCCGTAGACCAGATTGTACTGATCCACCGAACCGCATTCGATCCACAGACCCTTCAGGGAATTCAGCGCACCGATATGCCTGTCGGCAATCATGACCGGATCCCATTCGAGCCAGGCATTCCAGCGCTCCTCGATGAGTTCGCAGGTCTCTGGATCCACGGGCAGCCGGATGCCGCAGAAAACATCCGGATCGGGATCCGGGTCATAGGTGGCTGCCATGGCGAAGGTCATCAGATCATGAAGGGCATTGCCCGGATATTTAGGACCCTTCTCGAAATCCGTGACGAAGGCCTCGATGGACCCGGCCTTGGCGATCGCCCTGAGCGCATTCGGCATTTCAGGCAGATAACAGAGCTCGAACGCCATGTCGCCGGAATGGCATGCGGCTGCGGACCAGACATGCGAATATTTCATGGCATGAATGATCGCGCCGTAGCCTCCCGACGATTTGCCGAAAATACCTCTCTTCCCGTCGCCGCCACAGCCGAAACGGCCCTCGACATCCTCAAGCATCTCTGTGGTCAGCCATGTTGCCCAGGGACCCATGGCGTCGCTGTCTATGTACTGGTTGCCGCCAAGACGGGTGAAACAGTCCGGGAAGGCGACGACGACCGGCGGCAGGGCGCCATCGTGAATGAGACGGTCGAGACGTTCGGGAACGTTCTCGCCGAAGTTCTTCCAGTTGACATGAGCGGGGCCGCCGGCGGTGTAGCCGACGATATCCACCAGGAGCGGCAACCCGGCGCCGTCATGGCCATGGGGCGTATAGACGACGATCTCGCGCGTTGCGGTGTCGCCGAGCCGATTGCTCCCGAGAATCTCGGACCTGTGGGAAATCCGGTGCAGGGTTCCGGCTGGAATGTCGAGACGCGCGCGCATGGATAACTCCGATCAAGGCATGGGGACAGGGTGTGAGCCTAGATTGCAAGTTCACGGGGAGGGCGCAAGTGGAGGCGTCGGGTTTCTTGACGGGTCCCGCTGCTGCGGCTAAGCCGGAACCATGACCAAGGCCTTTGTTTCCGGATGTGCCGGCCCGGCGCTCACCGCCGATGAAATTCGCTTTTTCCGGGGGGAAGCTCCCTGGGGACTGATCCTGTTCGCCCGTAATGTCGAGACGCCGGATCAGGTGAGAAGCCTCACGCAGGCCTTCCGCGATGCCGTCGGCCGTCAGGATGCGCCCGTGCTGGTCGATCAGGAGGGGGGGCGTGTCCAGCGGCTGAAGACGCCGCACTGGCCGAAATATCCACCCGCGAAGCTTTATGGCGATCTTCATAAAAGCGATCCGGAGCAGGCCTTGCGCGCCGCCTGGCTGGGCGCGCGCCTGATTGCCGCCGACCTCCATGATGTCGGCATCAGCGTCGATTGCCTGCCGTGTCTGGATGTGCGCTTTCCCGATACCGTCGACGCGATCGGCGACAGGGCGTTCTCGGCCGATCCAGATGTGGTCGCCAAGCTCGGTCAGGCCATGGTGGACGGCGCGCTTGCGGGCGGGGTGCTGCCGGTGATCAAGCACATCCCCGGCCACGGCCGGGCACAGGTTGACAGCCATCTGGAACTTCCCAGGGTGGCTGCGGACAAATCATCGTTGGAAAGCGTGGATTTCCGGCCATTCAAGGCACTTTCCCACGTGTCATTGGGCATGACAGCCCATATTGTCTACGAGACCATCGACGGAACGAGCCCCGGTACCCAGAGCAAGAGGGTCATTCAGGATATCATCAGGACCGAGATTGGGTTCGACGGCTGCCTGATGAGCGACGACATGTCGATGCACGCGCTCGGCGGCGGTTTCGAGGAGAGAACCGGAAAAATCATTGAGGCTGGCTGTGACATCGTTTTGCACTGCAATGGTGATATGGGCGAAATGCGCGATGTTGCCAGAACGGTTCCCGAACTTGCCGGTGATGCGAAACGCCGCTGCGACCGCGCGTTGAACGGGTTGCAGCCACCCCGGCCCGGGTTCAACAGGCGCGAGGCCTGGGATGAGTTCCGGTCACTGACCGGTTGGCAAGGAGTTCACGTCGGATAGCTTTCCTTAGGACCGGAATGAGGCCGGCACTGTTGATCGGGCCTGAAATTGCATGACATTCCGCGTTCTCCGGATCGCTGGGTGTTTCCAGGCGGAGCGGAAATGGCGAAGTTGGACGATAAGAAACAGGTTGCGGAAGACGGGTCCTTCGATCTGCTCAGCACTGCCGTTGCGGCAGAGGAGCGGGCGGTATCCGACCCGCAGCTTGTCGTGGACGTCGAGGGGTTCGAAGGGCCGCTCGATCTGCTGCTTGGTCTTGCGCGCACGCAAAAGGTGGATCTGGCGCGTATATCCATTCTCGAACTGGTCGAACAATATCTTGAATTTGTCGCCGCGGCCCGCCGCATGCGGCTGGAACTTGCCGCGGATTATCTGGTCATGGCGGCCTGGCTGGCATTCCTGAAGTCCAAGCTGCTGTTGCCGGAGCAAAGGGACGAGGACGAACCGACCGGTGAGGAACTGGCTGCGGCGCTCGCCTTCCGCCTGCGCCGCCTGGAAGCCATGCGCGACGTTTCGGAAAGATTGATGAAACGGAGCCGCGCGGGCAGGGACGTGTTTCACCGCGGGGCGCCCGAAACCATGTCTGTCCGGCACCACAGCATCTGGGACGCGTCGGTCTACGATCTTCTGTCGGCCTATGCCACCCAGCGCCAGCGCCAGTCAGTCACTTCGGTGCGCGTCCTGCGCCGCACCGTCTGGTCCCTGCAGGAAGCGCGCGAGCTTCTCACCAGACTTGTCGGGCGGGTCAGCGAATGGGCCCCCCTGAATTCCTATCTGCGCGATTATCTCTATGACGACAAGGACTGGGCGACGATTGTCGCCAGCACCTTTACCGCCAGTCTCGAGATGGTCCGCGAGGGTCAGGTCGAGATTCGTCAGGGCGAGCCCTTCTCCCCGGTCTATATCCGTTCGATTGCCAAGGAGCCGGATCATGACGTCTGAACCCGAGTTTCTGGAACTGCAGGATCAGGCCCGGAAAGGCGATGCCGGGGAGGCCGCTCTCGACCTTGCCGGCCAGCGTATGATTGAAGCCCTGCTTTTCGCGTCTTCCGAGCCCCTGTCCCTCGAAGAGCTGACCCTGCGCGTGCCGGAGGGCACGGATGTGCTCGGAGTATTGCAGGAGCTGCAGAAGATCTACGCTGCTCGCGGGGTCAATCTGGTCCGGGTGGCGGGGAAATGGTGCTTCAGAACCGCCGAAGATCTGGCCTTTCTGATGCATCGCAATGTCGAGGAGCAGCGCAAGCTCTCCCGGGCGGCCCTCGAAACCCTGGCGATTATTGCCTATCATCAGCCGGTTACCAGGGCGGAAATCGAGGAGATCCGGGGTGTTTCCACCTCCAAGGGGACGCTGGATGTGCTTCTGGAAACCACATGGATCCGCATGCGCGGTCGCCGGCGAACGCCCGGACGCCCTGTGACATATGGCACGACCGAACAGTTTCTGATTCACTTCGGCATGGAAAGTGTTAAGGACCTCCCGGGACTGGAAGAACTGAAAGGGGCAGGGCTTCTGGACAGTGCCGTTCCGGCATCCTTCCTGGTGCCCACCCCCAATGACGACATTCTGCTGACCGAGGACGAGGATCCGCTGGAAGAAGGGTCCCTGTTCGAGGACGAAGCGGACGAGAACGCCGAAGACTGATGTCCAGACATACCACCAACAACGACTCTAGCGGAAACGGTCCTCCGCCCAATTGGGGCGCGCCGGGCACTGCCGGGGCGACCATAGCCGCCGGTCTCGTGTTTGAAGGCGTCTCGCACGACTACGACGGCGTCTCGTCCGTCCGCGATTTGAGCCTGTCGATCGCTCCGGGGGAAATCCTGTGTCTGCTCGGCCATTCAGGCTGCGGCAAGACCACCCTGATGCGCATAGCTGCCGGAGTGGAGCGTCAGAGCCACGGCCGGGTACTCATCAACGGGCGCGAAATCGCCGGGGATACGGTTTTCCTTCCGCCGGAAAAACGCGGTGTGGGCCTGATGTTCCAGGATTATGCCCTGTTTCCACATATGAATATTGTCTCGAATGTCATGTTCGGCCTCACCAACATGCCGAAGAAGGACGCCCGGACCGCGGCGCTGGCGGCGCTCCGTCGCGTCGGCCTTGCCGACTACGCCGCAGACTATCCGCATTCGCTGTCCGGCGGGGAACAGCAGCGCGTCGCTCTTGCACGGGCCCTGGTTCCCCGGCCGGGTATCCTGCTGATGGATGAACCGTTTTCCGGGCTCGACAAGCGTCTCCGCGACAGCGTTCGCGACGAAACCCTGGCCGTCATCCGCGAAACGCGGGCAACCTGCATCATCGTGACCCACGATCCCGAAGAAGCCATGCGCATGGGCGACAGGATCGCTCTCATGCGGCGGGGGCGTCTGGTGCAGCACGGGACCGCCGCGGATCTCTACAAGGACCCGGTCGATCTGTTTTCTGCCCGGTTCTTTTCGGAACTCAATCAGTTCGAAGGACACGTGACATCCGCGGGCATAGAAACCCCGTTGGGCATTCTGGCCGGAGAAGGTCTCGCCCGTGGACAGAAGGTGGATGTATGCGTGCGTCCACAGGGCATCCTGTTGAACAAGAACGGCCTGTGCGGTGTTTCCGGCCGGATACGCTCGAAAAGATTCGTCGGCGAGGTCGATCTGCTCACGATCGCCGTCCAGGGACTGGAGCATCCCCTGCAGGCGCGCGTCCGTGCCGGCAGCCCCTGGGAGAGAGGAATGGACGTCGCCGTCAGCACCGATCGCAAGGACGTGCTTGTTTTTGCCCGGGACTCATCCCAGATCTAATGGATGGAAGTGCCCTGGCTGGCGCGCTATGAACGGGCGCCATTGAAGCATGTTCTGTCCGAAAGCATCGCATCGGTCGGTAGTGTTTTTATCGTGAAGCAAATCCCGGTTGCGCCCGCGATGGCGAAATTGGGCCGGGTGGGTTAATCATTCCGTCTAAGAGCGGCGATTGTTCCCGCGGCGCTGTTGCAGGGGCGGAATCCTTTTTGTACAAGAGCCTTAGGGCTTTTAAAGCCGATTATCAGGAGTTTGGCGTATGGGCATTAGTATTTGGCAGATCTTGATCATCGCAGTGGTGGTGGTTCTGCTCTTCGGTCGGGGCAAGATTTCCGATCTCATGGGCGATGTCGCCAAGGGAATCAAAAGCTTCAAGAAGGGCATGGCCGAAGACGATACCGCCGATGCTCCGAAGACAATCGATCATCAGAACGGCGAAGCGGCACCAACCGCGAAAGCTGAAGATCAGACCAAAGCGAGCTGATCTCAATCTGCATCGCGTCTCCCTAAGGGACGGAACTTCATATGTTCGATATCGGGTGGACCGAACTTCTGGTGATCGCCTGCGTGGCGATCATTGTCGTGGGACCGAAAGATCTCCCGCGCATGTTGCGTACGCTTGGGCAAACGATGGGAAAGATGCGGCGCATGTCGCGGGAATTCCAGTCGACCTTCAACGATGCTCTTCGCGAAGCCGAAAAGCAGGCCGATATCTCCGACATGAAGAAACAGGTCGAGGAGGTTGCCAACTTCAATCCTCTCGGCGATCTCAAGAAGTCCATCGAGGAGGATGCGGCAAAGCGCCCGGCCACACCCGAGGCCTCTGCGACGCCCCCTGTTTCCGACAAGCCGTCACCCCCGGAAACCGGCGAACCGGCCGGTGCAAAACCGTCATCGGACCCGGCGGCTGCAACCAAGTCAAAACCGGATGAAGTTCCGCTGACGGAAGATGTGAAGGCATGAGCCAGGACGAAATCGACGCCTCCAAGGCGCCCTTGATCGAGCATCTTATCGAATTGCGCCAGCGGCTGATGTGGTCACTCGGGGCGATCCTGGTGATGTTCCTGATCTGCTTCTATTTCGCGACAGACATCTACAATATCCTGACCGTTCCCTACCTGCGCGCAGCCGGCGATGCCCATCCGGTGGAAATGATTTTCACCGCACCGCAGGAATGGTTCTTCACTCAGCTCAAGCTCGCCCTGTTCGGCGCGCTTTTCCTGGCCTTTCCCGTGGTCGCCAGCCAGATCTACATGTTCGTTGCCCCCGGCCTCTACAAGAACGAGCGCGGCGCCTTTCTGCCGTTCCTGATCGCGACGCCCGTTCTGTTCCTGATCGGCGCGTGTCTGGTGTATTTCCTGGTGATGCCGATGGCGATGGGCTTTTTCCTGTCCCAGGAGCAGATGGCAAGCGCCGGCAAGGTGGCGATCCAGCATCTGGCCAAGGTGAGCGAGTATCTCGGCCTGATCATGATCCTGATCTTCGCCTTCGGCCTCGTCTTCCAGCTGCCTGTCGTGCTGACACTTCTCGGGCGGGCCGGGCTTGTGAGTTCCGAGACGCTCAGGCACAAGCGCAAATATGCGATTGTGGGGGCCTTCGCCGCGGCCGCAATTCTGACGCCTCCCGATCCGATTTCACAGATCGGTCTTGCACTGCCCACGCTGCTTCTCTACGAAGTCTCCATTCTGTCCGTCAGACTGATAGAGCGCAAACGGGCCGAGCGGGAAGCTGCACGCGAAACGGAAGACGCCAGCGAGGCGGAAGACGCTGCGGTTTAGTGCAGGCCTCCCAGGCAGGTATCGTGTTCGCCGGACGGAACCCATGAATAACGACCGCCGTTCGGGAAACGAAGATGTTTGATATAAAGTGGATACGGGATAACGCTGCTGCCTTCGACCAGGCCCTGGCGAAACGGGGGCATGAGGCTTCAGCCGCCAGACTGATTGCGCTGGACGACGCTCGCCGCTCCCATATCACCAGGCTTCAGGAAGCCCAGGAACGGCGCAATGCCGCGTCCAAGGAAATCGGCAAGGCCAAGGGGGCGGGTGATGACGCGCGCGCGGCAGAGCTGATCGAGGAAGTCGCGCAGATCAAGTCCTTCATTCAGTCCGGCGAAGAGGAAGAACGCAAGCTCAACGCGGAGCTTGAAGCTGCGCTGGCCGTCATTCCGAACCTGCCGCATGACGATGTGCCCGTCGGTGAAGATGAAACCCAGAATGTGCTGCTGAAAACCCATGGTGAAAAGCCGGTTTTCCCATTCACCGAAACACCCAGGGAACATTTCGACCTCGGCGAAGCTCTGGACGGCATGGATTTTTCGGCAGCCGCGAGACTGTCGGGATCGCGCTTTGTCGTTCTGAAGGGGCAGATTGCACGGCTCGAACGGGCTCTCGGCCAGTTCATGATCGATCTGCACACACGCGACCACGGCTACACCGAAGTGTCGCCCCCGCTGCTGGTGCATCAGGATCCGCTCTACGGCACCGGTCAGTTGCCGAAATTCGAGGAAGATCTCTTCAGGACCACGACGGATCACTACCTGATCCCGACCGCGGAGGTGCCGCTTACGAATCTGGTTGCCGGCGAGATTCTCGCCGAGGATCAGTTGCCTCTGCGTGTTGCGGCCCTGACCTATTGCTTCCGTTCCGAAGCCGGTTCCGCCGGCCGCGACACCCGCGGCATGCTGCGCCAGCACCAGTTCCAGAAATGCGAACTCGTGTCGGTGACCCGGCCGGAGGAGTCGCTCAACGAGCTGGAACGCCTGCTGGGCTGCGCGGAAAAGGTACTGCAGGACCTCGGGCTCCATTACCGCGTGATGACCCTGTGCACCGGAGACATGGGCTTCGGTGCGCGCAAGACCTACGACATCGAGGTCTGGCTGCCCGGTCAGGATACCTATCGGGAAATATCGTCCTGTTCGGTTTGCGGGGATTTCCAGGCAAGGCGCATGAATGCGCGCTTCCGGCCGGCCGATTCCAAACAGCCCCAGCATGTGCATACGCTCAATGGGTCGGGGATTGCCGTGGGCCGGGCCCTGATCGCCGTTCTGGAGAACTACCAGAATGGCGACGGCACGATCACCGTGCCGGAAGTCCTGCGTCCCTACATGGGTGGCCTGGAAACGATCGGTTAAAGCAGACCGTTCTCAGGTGCTGCCGGGATGATCCGGCGTGACGAGGCCGGTCAGCCCGCCTGAAGGGTACGCCGCCGGGCATGGAAATCCGGTCGGCTGCGCGGACGGATTGGTCGAAGTGGGTTCAAACTCGGGGAAATATCTTCATATGCGCATTCTGATTACCAATGATGACGGCATTCATTCTCCGGGACTGGCGGTTCTGGAGCGAATCGCGCGGACACTGTCGGATGATGTGTGGGTGATCGCTCCCGAAACGGACCAGAGCGGAGTCGCGCATTCGCTGACCCTGAGCGACCCCCTGCGGCTGCGGCAGATCGGCGACCGCCATTTCGCCCTCAAGGGCACGCCGACGGATTGCGTCATCATGGGCGTACACAGGGTACTGCCGGCCCTCCCGGACCTGATCCTGTCCGGCATCAACCGGGGACAGAATCTGGCGGAGGACGTGACCTATTCCGGCACCGTCGCCGGCGCGATCGAAGGCGCGATTCTCGGTATCCGGTCCATTGCCGTTTCCCAGGCCTATGACTGGGATGTGGCCGCCGAGCCGGATTTCAGCAACGCGGAAGCACACGCGCCCGCTCTTTTCCGCAAACTCATCGATTTCGATCTGCCGCGCTATTCGCTGCTGAACGTGAATTTCCCGCCATGTCCATCAAGCGCCGTGAAGGGCGTGAAGGTCACAGTGCAGGGGCATCATGAACAAAGCGGACTTTCCATTGACGAGCGCAAGGACGGGCGTGGATATCCTTACTACTGGCTCCGTTTTCAGGACCGGGGAAAATCGGTTCTCGAAAATTCCGATCTTCAGGCGATTGCCGATGGATATGTTTCCGTTTCACCGCTACGCATAGATTTGACAGCTCATGACCTGGTGAATCACCTTGCAGGAGCACTTCAATAGTCCCGGAAGGGGTACGGTAGATGGCCGGCCAAAAGCCCGGCATGGACCAGATGTCGACTTACCCGAATTCATTGCCGGACGAAGCAGAGGCCCGCGCTGCGCTGGTTCTCGGTCTGAGGCGTCGCGGTATCGGGGCGCGGGAAGTCCTCGCGGCGATCGAGCGGGTGCCCCGGCGCCTGTTCCTCTCGGCTCGCCATCATGGTCTGGCCTATGAAGACGCAGCCCTTCCCATCGAATGCGGACAGACGGTGTCCGCGCCGTTCCTGGTTGCCTTTACCGTACAGGCGCTCGGCCTCGCACCG
Organism: Labrenzia sp. 011; assembly: GCF_003075075.1. GTDB lineage: Bacteria > Pseudomonadota > Alphaproteobacteria > Rhizobiales > Stappiaceae > Roseibium. Next base: position 585,287 of record NZ_QCYM01000001.1, read on the forward strand.
GAGCATGCGGTTCTGGAAATCGGAACCGGATCGGGATATCAGGCCGCGATCATGGCCCATCTTGCGGCCAGAGTTGAAACGCTGGACCGATTTGCCACTCTGACTGATCTTGCGACCCGCAGATTCGCCGCCCTTCGACTGGAAAACGTCAAGGCCAGGCAAGTGGACGGCCTGGATGGCTTGAGACAGAAGGGCCCCTATGACCGGATTGTGGTGACCGCAGCGGTCGAGTCGGTGCCCGAAAGCTGGATACAGCAACTCAAGCCGGGCGGAATCCTGATCGCGCCGATCGGCAAGGCAAAACAGCCCCAGTCCCTGAAACGGTTCCACAAGACTGAAAATGACACGACAGCTGAGACTCTGATGAGCGTGCGTACCGTGATGTTACAGCCGGGCCTTGCCAAGAAGCTGTAAGTTGCAGGAAATGCCCGGGTCTTGCGATCCCTGCACGGGCCGAATCGGGACCCGTGATCCTTCTGCAAATTTACTATAAACAGCCTGATGGAGATTTTCTCAGTCCTGCGGAATACTGAGGAAACTGCGTTTTTCCGGGAAACATGATCCGGTCTTTAGCCTTTATAAACCTTACTGGCGTCTACTCTTAACCATAACAGCCATAGTTAGCGGTCAGAGTTAAGGCGATGATGAAGCGGATGCGTACCCTCCGCAGGGACCTTTTGGGAAAAGCGGCAACTGTATCACTGGTTGCAGTGTCAATCGCGGGATGTTCCGGTGCGGTTGAGCGCTTCGGTGAACCTCCGTACTATACGGGGAACACCCAGAACCAGCGGGCCATCCTCAATGGTGGTCAGAAGCAGCCGACCTATCAGGATATCGTCAATGGTCCGGGAGGGACGGTTGCGGGACTGCCGCAATCGTCATCGCAGCCCGTGACCACTGGCTCTATTTCCGCGAAGGCTCCCGACATCAAGTCGGCGCCGCTGCCGGCTCCGGTGCCGACGAAGACCGCGATCAGGCCGTCCGTGCCTGCGCCGGCTCCCGTTGCCACCTTGCCGGCTCCCGAGGTTGCCCGGCCGGCTCAGACCGTAAGCTCCACTGAAAAAAGCTGGAAAGGGTGGACGTCTGCCGGTGGAACAAGGGTACAGCTCCGCCAGGGAGACGATCTGAATTCCGTGTCCCGCCGCTATGGTGTGCCGGTTCAGGCGCTGGCCGCCGTGAATGGCATCGACGATGCCAAGAGTGTACGTGCGGGCCAGAGCATCATCGTTCCGACTTATGTCTATGCGGAAAGAAACGGTTCCACGAGCACGACGGCCGGCGAGACCGGGCCGGTGAAGTTGCCTGCCGTCAGCCGCAACGACGCCGTTGTTACCGGCGCGGTGCCGACATCCGCCGGATCCATGCCTCGGCCGCCCAAACAGCCCAGCCTCGCGCAGCTCAGCCGCGGTGACGTCGGCGCGGGTAACGTGACGCATGTCAGCACCTTGCCGAAACGCAAGCCAGGTGGCGGCGAACGTGTGGTGACGACCGCTTCGATTTCCTCCCAGGTTCCCACGCCGCCCCGCCAGCCCGACATGCCGAGCCGTGTCGCCTCTGCACCGTCCGCATCGGCGGGAAAACCGGCGCTGCCTCAGCCGGCTCTGACGAAAGAAGCGGCCCCCAGCGCGCCGATCAAGACACCTGCCGTTGTGGCAAGCGTCCAGGAAGAAGTCGATGTTACGACGGAAACCTTCCGCTGGCCTGTGCGCGGGCGCATCATTTCCGATTTCGGTGCCAAGCCGGGTGGTGGAAAGAACGAAGGGGTGAACCTTGCCGTGCCGGAGGGAACACCCGTGAAGGCCGCGGACAGCGGAACGGTTATCTATTCGGGCAACGAGCTGAAGGGCTACGGCAACCTGATCCTTGTCCGTCATGACGAAGGCTGGGTGACCGCCTATGCGCACAACAGCGAATTGAAGGTCAAGCGCGGGGATACGGTTCGCCGGGGAGACGTGGTGGCGCTTGCAGGGGCCAGCGGTTCGGTCAACCAGCCGCAGGTTCACTTCGAATTGCGCAAGGGCAACAAGCCGGTCGACCCGCTGAAGCACTTGCCGCAGCGCTGATCACAACAACCGCAGACATCTCGACAGGATTGAAAACCCGGCCATGTGCCGGGTTTTTCGCGTCGTTCACATCCTCGGCCCGGTCTCGGGACGGAATTTCAAAACGGGAAACCGATCTGGCGCCGTACCGGATGGTGACGAGCGGGAAGGGGCGTTGCCCTTCGGTGAAAAAGGCCGGTCACCTGCAGAGATTCGCGGCCCGTTTCACGATCGGTTCAATGGGCGTCCTTCCGGGTTACGGAAGTCTCTTGCCCAGGCGCCCGGCCAGATCCTGAATGAATTGATAGGCAACACGACCGGAGCGGCTGCCACGGGTGGTGGCCCATTCGAGCGCCTGCGCGCGCAGGTCTTCCGGGGAGATGTCCAGTTCGAAATGTCCCGCATAGCCGCGAACCATGTCGAGATAGTCTTCCTGGCTGCATTTGTGGAACCCGAGCCACAATCCGAACCGGTCGGAAAGCGAGACCTTTTCCTCGACCGCCTCGGCAGGGTTGATCGCGGTGGACCGTTCGTTCTCGATCATGTCCCTCGGCAGAAGATGGCGACGGTTGGAGGTCGCATAAAAGATCACGTTCTCCGGGCGTCCTTCAATGCCGCCTTCCAGAACCGCCTTCAGGGATTTGTAGGACGTGTCGTCATTGTCGAAGCTGAGATCGTCGCAAAATACGATGAAGCGGAAAGGCGCGGAGCGGATGACCGCCATGAGCCCGGGCAGGGATTCAATGTCTTCCCTGTGAATCTCGATCAGTTTCAATCCTGTGGAAGCGTTTTCCTGATTGATGGCCGCATGGGCCGCCTTGACCAGCGACGATTTTCCCATGCCGCGGGATCCCCAGAGAAGGGCATTGTTTGCGGGCAGTCCCTGTGCGAATCGTCTCGTGTTGTCGAGGAGCAGGTCTCTGACGCGCGATACCGCGCACAATAAGGTGATATCGACCCGGTTCACCTTTTTGACCGCGTGAAGCTCCCCCGGTTCGGGGACCCAGACGAAGGCATCGGCCTGCGTCCAGTCCGGGTTTTGCGCGGCAGCCGGAACCGCGCGACCGATAAGTTCGATCAACGTTTCCAGTTTTGCGTTCAATGCGGAAAGGTCGTTCGGTGCACTCATTATTCTTGCAAGCCCCGTCAAAAAGGCCCATGTGAGGCCCAGAAGAAAGTCGCCGGAGGAGTAACACGGTCGGGGAAAGTCGAAAACGTCTGATATTCCCATACTGGTACGCCGGAAACAGCTTGCAAAGCTTGAATTGGGGCGTGTCGCCGTTATAGTCCCGCCACCAGAATTAGAGCGTTGAGGCCCCGGATCCGCGAATTGGACCTGCGGTGGCAAGAACGCCCCTTAGGAGAGTTGAATGTTTATCACACCAGCCTATGCACAGACCGGCGGAATTGCGGGTCCGGAATTCCTTATGTCGCTGCTTCCGTTCGTGGCCATTTTCGCGATCATGTATTTCCTGATCATCCGGCCGCAGCGTCAGCGCGTGAAGCAGCACCAGGAAATGGTCTCCAACGTGCGTCGTGGCGACACTGTCGTGACGTCGGGCGGTCTGATCGGCAAGGTTGCCAAGGTTGTCGACGACGGCGAACTCCAGGTGGAGATCGGCGAAGGCGTGAAGGTTCGTGTCGTGCGCTCCATGGTTCAGGAAGTCCGTTCCAAATCCGAGCCTGCGAAAGACAACGCGTAAGGCTTCAAGATCCGGATCTTATGAATTTGCCGGGCCGGTTCCCGACCGGCCTGGCTGCTTTTAAGGCTTGACCATGCTCTATTTCGCTCGCTGGAAAATCGCACTGATCGCGCTTGTGGTTGCCGCCGGCATCCTCGCGACCCTGCCGAATTTCTTCTCCGCCAAACAACTGGAAAGCTGGCCCGATTTTCTGCCGAAAAGCCAGATGGTTCTGGGGCTCGATCTTCAGGGCGGTGCCTATCTGCTCTACGAAGTGGACCAGGAAGACTATATCCAGAAGCGCATGAAAGCGCTGGTCAGCGATATCCGCACGACGCTGCGCGAGGATCCGCGTATCGGCTATACCGGTCTCGGGGTGCAGGGGGATACCGCGCAGGTGCGAATCCGGGACCTGACACGGCTTGAAGAGGCCGAAGAACGCCTTCAGCCGCTGGTCAATCCCCTGGTTTCCAATCTCTTCGGCGGCCAGCCGGTCAATGAATTCGAGATGAGTGCGACCGATGACGGTCTCGTGCGCTTCTCCTATACCGTACAGGGTCTTCAGGACCGGATGGCTGCCATCGTGCAGCAGTCCATCGAAGTCATCCGTCGACGTGTTGACGAAATCGGCACGACGGAGCCGAATATCCAGCGCCAGGGCACGGACCGGATTCTCGTCGAGGCACCGGGGGAAAGCGACCCCGAGCGACTGAAGGACCTGGTCGGCCAGACGGCTCAGCTCACGTTCCACATGGTTGATACGTCCATGTCCGGCGAACAGGCGATGCAGACCCGTCCGCCGGTGGGGACCGTGGTCATGATGTCTGTCGACGATCCGCCGTTTCCCTATCTTCTCGAGGAAACGCCGCTGCTGTCCGGTGAGGACCTCGTGGACGCGCAGGTCAGTTTCGATCAGCGTTCCAACGAACCGGTTGTGAACTTTCGCTTCAACCAGTCCGGTGCGCGGAAATTCGCACTGGTAACGCAGCAGAACGTGAACCGTCCCTTCGCCATCGTGCTCGACGACGAGGTTATCTCCGCACCGGTGATCCGCGAACCGATCACCGGTGGCTCCGGTCAGATTTCCGGCAGTTTCACTGTCGAGGGCGCGAATGATCTGGCGGTTCTGCTGAGGGCGGGCGCTCTGCCTGCCAAGCTAACCGTGATCGAGGAAAGGTCCATCGGACCGGGTCTCGGTGCCGACTCGATCGAGGCGGGCAAGCTGGCCTCGATCATTGGCGGTGCGCTGGTGATCGTGTTCATGATACTCGCCTATGGCCGTTTCGGCATCATCGCCGATCTGGCGCTCATGGCGAACATCTTCCTGATCTTCGGCGCCCTGACATTCCTGCAGGCAACGCTGACCTTGCCCGGCATCGCCGGTATCGTTCTGACCATCGGCATGGCCGTCGACGCCAATGTGCTGATTTTCGAACGTATCCGCGAAGAGGCAAGGGCGGGCAGATCGGCGGTATCCGCTATCGATGCCGGTTACAGCAGGGCACTCGGAACCATTCTGGATGCCAATATCACCACCCTGATAGCGGCGGTCATTCTGTTCCAGCTCGGTTCGGGGCCTGTCCGCGGCTTCGCCGTGACCCTGGCCATCGGGATCTTCACCACTGTCTTCTCAGCCTTCACGTTCAGCCGGTTGCTCGTGGCCCTTTGGGTTCGCCGTCGCCGTCCGTCCAAGTTGCCGATATGATCCGGGAGAATAACCAATGTTGCTGAGACTTGTTCCGGACAATACCAACATCAGGTTCATGTGGCTGCGGAAGCTGAGCTTTCCGGTTTCCATCGTGCTGGTTCTGGCTTCGCTTGCCGGCTTCTTCCTGATCGGCCTGAACTACGGCATCGACTTCAAGGGCGGCACGATCATCGAGATCAAGACCGACGGGCCGGCCGACATCGGCGCCATACGCTCGCAACTGTCGTCTCTGAACCTCGGTGATGTGCAGGTGCAGGAATTCGGCGGTTCGGACGACATCCTGATCCGCGTCGAGGAACAGCCGGGCGGCGAGCTTGCCCAGCAATCCGTCGTGTCCCGCGTTCGCACGATCTTCGAGGGACAGAATGTCGATTTCCGCCGCGTTGAAGTGGTCGGGCCGCGCGTGTCCAGCGAACTGGCCCGGGCCGGAGCCATCGCGGTTGGTGCGTCCCTGCTGGCGATTCTTTTCTATATCTGGTTCCGCTTCGAATGGCAGTTCGCCGTTGGCGCCATCCTGACGACGGCGAACGACGTGGTCATAACGATCGGGCTGTTCGTTCTGCTGCATCTGGATTTTTCCCTCTCCAGCATCGCGGCAGTGCTGACGATTATTGGGTATTCGCTCAACGATACCGTGGTCATCTATGACCGGATCCGGGAGAATCTGCGCAAATACAAGAAGCGTCCGCTCACCGAACTGCTCGACATGTCGATCAACGAAACCCTGTCGCGCACGACGATGACCTCGGTCACCACGCTACTGGCTCTGATCGCGCTTTACGTCTTCGGTGGCGAAGTGATCCGGTCCTTCACCCTGGCCATGATTTTCGGCATCGTGATCGGCACATACTCGTCGATTTTCCTTGCCGCACCGTTCCTGATCCTCTTCAACCTCCGAGAGGATGCCATGACGCCCAAGGACGATGACGGGGACAAGAAAACAGACGCAGAGGCAACGGCCTGAGGATAGGGGCAATGGAAATCCGGAATGCGCATTTTCCGGGCCGGGCGCCGATCGATGCCTATGGCAACGGCGGCTTCCGGTTTGCCCAGATGTCCCACCTGGGATCGCTGTTGTGCGTCCCGAGCGGGATATACGGCTGGAACCTGACAGATCCGTCCGAGTTCACACTGGAAGCCTTTTCCAGGGTCTTCGAGGAGACCGACGACATTGAAGTGCTTCTCGTGGGGACCGGAAAGGAGCTGACACCTCTGCCGGCCGCGTTAAGGGACAAATGCCGTGAATTCGGAATATTGGCCGACCCGATGTCGACCGGGGCCGCCGTTCGCACATTCAATGTGCTTTTGTCCGAAAACCGGGCGGTGGCCACTGCGCTTCTGGCAGTGGAGTGACCGCTGAGCAAGGGCCATATGAGGGCCTATGACCACCGATTTTGAACATGCTGCCGATGTGGTGCGCCGATTCGACCGGGATCGTTACCTGAGTGCGCTGCTGGCGCCCGAGGCTCATCGCGACGCCCTTATGGCGCTATATGCCTTCAATGCCGAACTGGGCCGTATCCGGGAAATCGTCTCCGAGCCTCTTCCGGGCGAAGTTCGCCTGCAATGGTGGCGCGATCTTCTGGAAGGGACGGAACATGGGGCAGCCGCGGCCAATCCGGTCGCGAACGCTCTCTTGAGAACGATCGAAAGATACAATCTGCCGGCCAGGGCGCTCGTTGCAATGACCGAGGCAAGGATCTTCGATCTTTACAATGATCCCATGCCCGACCTCAACGACCTGGAAGGCTATACGGGAGAAACCGTGTCCGGGCTGTTTCAGCTTGGCTGCCTGGTCCTCAACGACGGCAAAGACGCGGGAACCGCGACAGCTGCCGGACATGCCGGAGTCGCCTACGGCCTGACCGGCCTGATGCGGGCCCTGCCATGGCATGCGGCGCGCAGGCAGATGTATCTGCCGGGAGATGTCTGCACCCGCCACAATCTCGATCCGGAAACCGTCTTCCAAGGAAAAACCTCCCCGGAACTCGAAGCTGTCCTGGCGGAAATGCGCGGCCATGCCCGCCATCATCTCAAACGCGTCAGACAGGCCGCTTCCGACGTGCCCGCAAAGTGTCAGGCCGCCTTTCTTCCGCTCGTGCTGGCCGAGCCGTTCCTGAAAAAACTCGAAGTTGCCGGGTTCGACCCGCTTCAGCAGATTGCCGAAATCTCCCAGCTGCGCCGTCAGTGGATCCTGTGGCGCGCGTCCGGCAATGTTTTCGGCAGGGTCTGAGACGACCCTGCCGAACACGCGCACCGGTTTTCAGACAGGAAAGACCCGCCGGAGTGCTCGGGGTGCTATTCCGCCGCAGCCGGCCTGAACGCCAGCTCTGATCGCCAGGCGTCGAAATCGGCCTTTGCCCTGCAGGTCAAGGCGAGTTTCTTCGCCCTGGTTTTGTCCTTGCCCTTCAGCCGCTTTCCGGCGTCGTCAGTCCTGGGAGCCTCAACAGGGGGAAACAGCCCGAAATTGACGTTCATCGGCTGGAAGGATCCCGGTTTCCCGGCCCCGTCCTGCCGAACGATATGACCTCCGGTGATATGCCCCAGCAGCGCGCCCATTGCCGTGGTGACAGGGGGAGGAAGGATCTCCCGTCCACGCGCTTCCGCGACTGCGAAGAGACCGGCCATGCATCCGACACTGCACGATTCCACGTAGCCTTCGCAGCCGGTGATCTGGCCGGCGAACCGCAGACGCGGATCGGCCTTCAGCCGCAGCGTCCCGTCGAGCACTTTCGGGGAATTCAGGAAGGTGTTTCTGTGCAGCCCCCCAAGACGTGCGAAACGGGCGTTTTCGAGCCCGGGTATCATCTTGAGGATCTCGGCTTGGGCGCCGTATTTCAGTTTGGTCTGGAAGCCGACAATATTGTAAAGCGTACCGAGGGCATTGTCCTGCCGCAGTTGCACCACCGCGTAGGGTTTGACCGTCGGATTATGGGCATTTGTCAGGCCCATTGGCTTCATCGGCCCGTGGCGCAGGGTCTCCCGACCGCGGGCTGCCATGATCTCGATCGGCAGGCAGCCGTCGAAATACGGCGTGTCAGCTTCCCATTCCTTGAAATCCGCGGTGTCACCGGCAATCAGCGCATCGATGAAAGCGTCATACTGCTCCTTGTCCAGCGGACAATTGAGGTAGTCCTTGCCGGTGCCTCCCGGACCGACCTTGTCATAACGGGACTGGAACCAGGCCTTGCTCAGGTCAACCGAATCGAAATGTACGATCGGTGCGATCGCGTCGAAGAAAGCGAGCGCATCTTCGCCACTCTTTTCCAGAATTGCCTTTGACAGGGCCGGTGACGTCAGCGGACCGGTCGCGATAATCACATTGGACCAGTCTTCGGGCGGCAACGTGTCAATTTCACCGCGCTCGATGGTGATTCCCGGATGTTCTTCGAGCGATTGCGTAACGGCATTGGAGAAGCCATCACGATCGACCGCCAGAGCACTGCCGGCCGGCACCTGATGCGCATCGGCGCAGGACATGATCAGAGAATCGAGCTGACGCAACTCGTGATGGATGAGGCCGACCGCATTCTGTTCCGAATCGTCGGAGCGAAAGGAATTCGAACAGACGAGTTCCGCGAGCCCGTCGGTCTGATGGGCCTCGGTTTTCCGGACCGGCCGCATTTCATGCAGCACCACCTCAAGTCCGGCTTGAGCGATCTGCCAGGCAGCCTCGGAACCGGCGAGGCCGCCGCCAATTACATGAATGGGTGTCATTGACCGTCCTTGGAAGCTTTTCCGGCGGTCCGTTTCAGCCCATGGCTGCCGGAACCGCGGACCCTTGTCCTGTGGCGTGTTGTGTTCAAACGAATTCCTGGATGTGGCAGGAGACCCGGAAACCCGAGTCTGCAGTTACCCTGCCGATCGGGCGGGAGCCACAGGGAACCCGATTTAACGCAAACATGCTCTGACGGACCTGATTACAGGCAATGAATGCGAGCCGCAACGATTTCTCGGAATTGCGGGGAATGCGTCGGTACGGAGACATGCCGAGGTAAGGCCTTGCCGTACCCCGGGAGGATCATATGGCGCGCAGGTTCCGGTTGCCGGTCCGGGCAATAAAAAAACACCTGCCGGAGGGAGGATTCCGGCAGGTGCTCTTTAAACTCCGCGCATAATACGCGGAGATATACAGCCAGAAGGTTGGGAGGAGGAACCCTTCCGGCTATCAGTTGACTTATTTTGCGGACATGCGTGCGTAGCGAGCAATGTCGGTACGGGCAATGCCCAGGTCGTCCAGTTCACGGTTGGACAGACTGGAGAGCTCGTCATAGGTCTGACGGAAGCGCTTCCAGTTATTGAATTTGCGAACTACGGAATCGATCATTGGTTAGGCCTTTCGCTATCTCATGGCCACGGCACCGCGGATCGGCGTTTGGCCCATGCATCTCTTACGGTTTTGAAGATAGTGTTTTTGTGCACTGCAAGGTAGATGCTAAAACGCGAAGCAGCTATGCATGAAACGCAGATTAACAACCGATTAATTACCTCGAAAAGAGGTAATTACCATGCGTAAATCGCATGGCGGGACGAAAGGTATCTCGCACATGCGAAAGGGTGCCCGGTCCCTCATGGTCCGGTTGGTGACGTGCGGATGAAACGTTATAGAGAATGCAATGCAGAAAAACGAACGCCCGCCAGCGGGAGGAGGTGCTGACGGGCGTCGTTTCGACGTGGCAGGGCTGGGAGGAGGATGCCCTGCGTGTCACACGTCCGTTGGCTGGGAGGAGGATGCCTCGGGACGCGATCTCTGAATTCTGTTAGCCGTTGCTGGAACGGCGTGCGACAAAATGAATGTCGCTGCGGTTGATGCCAAGATCAGACAGTTCACGGGTAGACAGACGCGACAGTTCGTCGACTGCACGACGGTAGCTAACCCAGTTGCTGTACTTCTGACGCACAGTATCAAACATTTTTTGTTCCTTATTAGGCAGGGCGCCGATGCGTCCTCGCCGTTTGCTGATTTAGGATATAATTCAGAGGGTAAAATAAAAGAAGTGCTATCTCTGCATGCCTGACATGCGCGTGGTGCAATGCAGCAAAAAATCGGTGAGAATACGCCCGGAATTGCGGAAATGCGCGGAAAAACATCATGGTAGAAATCAGTGTGCATTGCACACTGAAACGGGGATAGGGCTTGAAATGCCTATTCGGCGGCATCTACCGCGCGCTGCGGGCGGCGTTGCAAGAGCTCCTGGAGAAAATGTCCGGTATAGCTTTCCTTGACCTCGGCGACGTCTTCCGGCCGCCCGGTGGCAACCACGGTCCCACCGCCGTCGCCGCCCTCCGGTCCAAGGTCAATGATCCAGTCTGCGGTCTTGATGACCTCGAGATTGTGCTCGATCACCAGAACCGTATTGCCCTGGTCCACGAGTTCATGCAGCACGTCCAGCAATTTCGCCACGTCGTGAAAATGCAGGCCGGTGGTCGGCTCGTCGAGAATATAGAGCGTGCGGCCGGTGGAGCGTTTGGACAGCTCCTTGGCCAGCTTCACGCGCTGAGCCTCCCCGCCGGAAAGCGTGGTCGCCTGCTGGCCGACCTTGATATAGCCAAGCCCCACCCGTGCCAGGGTCTCCATCTTGTCCCGGACCGACGGCACGGCAGAAAAGAAGGCAGCAGCTTCCTCGACGGTCATGTCGAGAACATCCGCGATGGATTTTCCCTTGAATTCGACCTCCAGCGTTTCGCGATTGTAGCGCCGGCCCTTGCAGACGTCACAGGTGACATAGACATCGGGCAGGAAGTGCATCTCGATCTTGATGACACCGTCTCCCTGACAGGCCTCGCAGCGCCCCCCCTTGACGTTGAAGGAAAAACGCCCCGGCTGATATCCGCGCGCCTTGGCTTCGGGCATGCCTGCGAACCATTCCCGCATCGGAGTGAACGCGCCGGTGTAGGTGGCCGGGTTTGAACGCGGGGTCCGCCCGATGGGGGACTGGTCGATGTCGATCACCTTGTCGAGAACCTCCAGACCCTCGATGCGGTCATGAGGGGCCGGATTCTCCCGCGCGCCGTTCAGGCGGCGTGCGGCCGCCTTGTAGAGCGTGTCGATCAGGAATGTGGATTTGCCGCCGCCCGAAACGCCGGTGACACAGGTGAATGTGCCGAGCGGCACGTCCACGTCGATGTCCTTGAGATTGTTGCCCCGTGCGCCGCGCACCGAAAGCTGCCGCTTCTTGTTGATCTTGCGCCGTCCTTCCGCCCGGGAAATCATCTTTGTCCCGGAAAGATAGGCGCCTGTCAGCGAATTCGGGTTGGCCATGATCTCGGCAGGGGTTCCCTTGGCGATCACCTGTCCGCCGTGCACACCCGCACCGGGGCCGACATCGACCACATAATCGGCCGTCAGAACCGCGTCCTCGTCATGCTCGACAACGATCACCGTGTTGCCGAGGTCGCGCAGGTGCTTGAGGGTTTCCAGAAGCCGGGCATTGTCCCGCTGGTGAAGTCCGATCGACGGTTCGTCCAGAACATAGAGAACCCCGGTCAGCCCCGAACCGATTTGCGAGGCAAGCCGGATCCTCTGGCTCTCGCCGCCGGACAATGTGCCGGAGGCCCGGGACAGAGTCAGATATTCGAGGCCGACGTCGTTCAGAAATCTCAGTCTTTCGCGGATTTCCTTCAGGATACGCCCGGCGATTTCGGTCTGTTTGGTATTGAGCTTTTCCGGAAGCTGTTCGAACCACTCGCTCGCCTGGCGGATCGAATATTCCGTGACTTGGCCGATATGCCGGTCGGCGATCTTCACGGCGAGTGCCTCGGGCTTGAGACGGAACCCGTTGCAGGCAGGGCAGGCATGGTCCGACTGGTAGCGGGAGAGCTCTTCCCGCACCCAGGTGGATTCAGTTTCTCGCCAGCGCCGCTCGATGTTGCCGATCACGCCTTCGAAGGTCTTTTCGGTGCGATAGCTGCGCACACCGTCATCATAGACGAATTCGATCTTGGTCTTCCCGGTGCCGTGAAGGATGACGTCCCGGACTTCCGCCGGCAGGTCCTTCCAGGGCGTGGACATTTTTACCTCGAAGTGATTGCAGATCGCTTCAAGGGTCTGGGCGTAATAGGGAGAAGTGGCACCCGTCTTGGCCCAGGGCAGCACGGCGCCCTCGCGCAGCGACAGCGAGTGGTCCGGCACCACCAGATCCTCTTCAAAGGCGAGCGTCGTGCCCAGACCGTCACAGGTCGGGCAGGCGCCGAAGGGATTGTTGAAGGAAAACAGTCGCGGTTCGATTTCCGCGATGGTGAAACCGGATACCGGGCAGGCGAATTTTTCAGAAAAGATCAGCCGCTCCGGATTGCCGTTTTCGTCGGTCTTGTCGGCAAATTCGGCTATGGCGATACCGTCTGCCAGCCTGAGGGCGGTTTCCAGGGAATCTGCCAGGCGGCCGGCGATATCATCGCGCACGACAATCCTGTCCACGACAACGTCGATGTCATGTTTGAATTTCTTGTCGAGGGCAGGGGCTTCCGCAATCTCGTGGAACGTGCCGTCGATCTTGACGCGCTGGAAGCCCTTTTTCATGAGCTCGGCCAGCTCCTTGCGATATTCGCCTTTGCGGCCGCGAACCATCGGTGCAAGAAGGTAGAGGCGGGCGCCGTCCTCCAGGTCCATGATCCTGTCCACCATCTGGCTGATCGTCTGGCTTTCGATCGGCAGGCCCGTGGCGGGCGAATAGGGAATGCCGACCCGGGCGAAAAGCAGCCGCATGTAATCGTAGATTTCGGTCACGGTGCCGACCGTGGAGCGCGGATTGCGGGAGGTGGTCTTCTGTTCGATGGAGATTGCCGGTGACAGACCGTCGATCTGGTCCACATCCGGCTTCTGCATCATTTCCAGGAACTGGCGCGCATAGGCCGAAAGGCTTTCCACGTAGCGGCGCTGGCCTTCCGCATAAATGGTGTCAAACGCAAGCGAGGACTTTCCGGAGCCAGACAGGCCGGTCATCACGATCAGCTTGTCGCGCGGCAGGTCGATATCGACGCCCTTCAGGTTATGTTCCCTGGCGCCGCGGACGCTGAGAACCCTGGTTCGGTCGTTCTTCCAGCTGTCGTCGGCCTGAGACCCCTTGGATGTCGTCATTCTGTCTTTTCCTGAACCTCATGCACGGCCTGAAAACCTTCAGCCGGGTGCATGCATGTGGGAATGCTTCGCGGTGCCCGCCAGCCGGACCGCACTTTCCCGATATAGCAGTTTAAGGCGCCGCTTCCAGTCGCGCTTTCTGACAGCAGGCAATTTTGCCGCATTCATGGCGATCCGGGCAACGCGCGGCAGATGTTTCCGGATTGAATCGCTTTTACAGAAATGATAGGAACAAAACAAGTACACAGCATTGTTCTGAACCAGAGATGCATCGGATTTCTGCAGGGGTGGCCCGGAAAAGAACGGGCCGGCAACGCCCGGGACATTCGGCGGCATGGCCTGACTGGCCCCGCACAGGCCGGGGGAGCAGGCATTGGAAACGGCATTTGGCGCAAATTGATCCTATGCAGAGCGCCGCCGATGGGTGTGAATGCGTAGCGGTCAGGCCTGCCTTGTGGAAAATGCGCGCCTGATCGCGAAAAGGAAGGCGAAACCGTTGGCGGGTCGTTAGGGTTCTGTTTTCTTGCAGCAACGCTTGCGGCTCGGTGTGACAGACTGGCGAAGTGCCGCAGAAGCACGAAAAATGGCCAGGCAAACCGACAAGAGACTAAACAGGAGTGCAGAATGGCGGGCAGCGTCAACAAAGTTATTTTGGTCGGAAATCTGGGAGCCGACCCCGAAATCCGCCGGACGCAGGACGGCCGTCCGATTGCCAATCTGCGGATTGCAACGTCCGAAAGCTGGAAGGATCGCAACACCGGCGAACGCCGTGAGCGGACCGAATGGCACAGGGTGGTGATTTTCAACGAAGGTCTTTGCCGGGTCGCGGAAAACTATCTCCGCAAGGGTGCGAAAGTATATATCGAAGGCCAGCTGCAGACCCGAAAGTGGCAGGATCAGTCCGGCCAGGACCGGTATTCGACGGAAATCGTGCTGCAGGGATTCAATTCGACCCTGACCATGCTCGATGGCCGCGGTGAAGGCGGCGGCCAGCCCGGCGGTCTGCCTGATTACGGCAACGAACCGCAAGGCGGCGGAAGCGGCGGCGGCGGCGGATATGGCAGCGGCTCCAGTGGTGGCGGCTTCGGCGGCCCCTCCGGCGGCGGCGGTGGACCGATGGATGACGAAATTCCGTTCTAGGATTTCCTCTGCAAATGCAGGGCCGCCCCGACACCGAGCGGCGGCCCTGTGAGCTCAACCACCTACAGACGGATCATATGGTGTGTTCGGATCGTCCACACCGTCATAATACTCCCGCGAGTTGCCGAGGCCGCAATGGTAGACGGCTTCTTCCGCGCGCGTGTCGCCCCCTGTGATCGGAGCGCCGTTGTGATGGGCAAGTTCATGGACAAGGGTCGCCAGCACCATCCAGCGTCCCATGTTGAAGGCCCGGTCACCAACGGCTATTTCGCCGGTTGGCACGTGTATTTCGCCATAAAGCGGTGAAAGGCCCGATCCGTAATTCACCCAGATTCCGCTGTCGCCGATCATGTCGGACAGGCTGCGCCCTCCGGGCAACGTGCGAAAATAGGCATTGCAGCCCGGAATATTTTTCACCATCCTGAAAAGCCTGTTGCGTGCCCATTTCAGCTTGCCGTACTGAGCCGAGTCGAAACGGGTGTAATTCAAGATGGATGAGGAGTGATCTCCGACATTGAACTGAAATGGCATCCTGTCTCTCCTTGAGAACTTTCACGTTTTCGTGAGGCAGAAATAGGTGATCCCGGGAATCGGTGGCGTGACAGGTGTCACGAAACGGAGCTATCGCAGGCAAAAGACGTCGGATGCCGCACTTGGGCCAGCCTGGATGGGCGCCGACCTTTTCCGGGACGGCATAATCGTCACACAATCTTGAATTCAAAACCTGTGTATCGCGGCGAGCCTTAACCGACGCAAGAAGCCTGCTATAGTAAGAGTCGGTTTGACCACGCGATCGGAGTCGGCTTTCCCTATCTTTGCCTTCAAAAAGATCGAAAGACACGGCATCTGCTGCGAACATTTTTATAATTTGCGGGTTTGAGACAATGCGAGCGAATGAAATTGGACTGGGCAAGGAAACCGGAAGCGATTACGCGGGCGGTTTGAAGAGGCGGTCGCGGACCTTGTTGGGAAATTCCATCAAGGCGGGCCTGATGGCGACGGTGATTGCCTCCGGGTTCGGTCTGGCCAGCGTGGAGCCAGCCTCTGCCCAGGGCCTGTTCCAGCGCCTGTTCAATCCGGAAGCTCATCGCCGGCAGCGCGAGCGCGAACAGCAGGAGGAACTGCGCGAAAAGGTGGTAAGGGTCAAGGTTTCCGCGCCGCGCTATCTCAACTATTCGCCGGATGTCTGGAAGGCAGTGTCCCTGTCTCCGCTCGCCGAGAAAAAGACCGCTGAAGTTCAGCCTGTCGAACAAGCGGGCGAGACTGGCGACGCCGATGTTGTGGAGACTGTCACCCTCCCGTCCGCCCCGCTTGTTCAGACGGCCTTCGACAAGGCGCGTCCGGCACTGGAAGACATGACACTGACCGTTCTGCCGGAGGTGGGAGAGGCGGTGATCGCCTATTACCAGGAGCATCCGGATTTTGTCTGGGTGGAAGAAGGCAAGGTTTCGGAACGGGCCGCCGCTGTGCGCCAGGGCTTGAGCGAAGCGGGAAAATACGCTCTGAATCCGCAAGACTATTTCGTGGAGTTGCCAGCGGTCACCGGTCTGGAAGACGCGGACCGCGACGCGGCCATGATGCGCTTCGAGATGGAACTGAGCGCGGCGGTGCTCACCTATGTTCTGGACTCAAAGCGCGGCCGGGTCGATCCGAACCGGATCTCGCAGTACCACGACCTGCCAAGGCACAAGGTTGATCTTGTCGCTGCGATGGAGAATTTTGCGGATACGAAAAATCCTGCGGACGTTCTGGACAAGGCACAGCCGCAAAGCGACCATTTCAGGTCCCTGACCGCCGAGCTGGAACGTCTCAAGGCCGAGGACGAGGAAACCGACCAGATCGTCATTGCTCCGGGCACTTTCCTGAAGGCGGGAAAATCCAGCCCCGAGATGAAAAATATCGTCGCGGCAATCGAAAAGAACGCCTCTCCGGAGCTGAAGGCAGCTCATGCGGACACGCTGGAGGCCTATGACGGCTCCGAGCTTTACACCCCGGAACTGGTGGAACTGGTCAAGGCCTTCCAGAAGGAACTCAAGCTGACGCCGGACGGCATCGTCGGCAAGAACACGATCAAGGCCATGGTCGGTGAAACCAACGCGGCCAAGATCGCCAAGGTCGAGCTGGCCATGGAGCGCAGCCGCTGGCTTCCGGAAGATCTCGGGGAGCGCAAGGTGTTCATCAACCAGGCGTCCTATACGGCCACCTATACCGCTCCCGGAGAGATGCCGTTGTCGATGCGTGTCGTGGTGGGCAAGAAGTCCAACCAGACCAATTTCTTCTACGACACGATCGAGATCGTTGAATACAATCCGTATTGGGGTGTTCCCTATTCGATCATCGTCAACGAGATGCTGCCGAAGCTGGCCAATGATCCGAGCTATCTCGACCGCGCCGGCTATGAGGTCTCCACACCTGGTGGCCGCAAGGTTTCATCCGCAGCGGTGGACTGGCATGCGGTTGCCACGAGACAGCAATCCGTCAATGTCCGCCAGTATCCGGGACGGTCGAACGCGCTGGGGGAGGTGAAGATCCTCTTTCCCAACAAGCATCACATCTACATGCACGACACACCGTCAAAGAGCCTGTTCAAAAAGGACGCGCGCGCATTCAGTCACGGCTGTATCCGCCTGCATGATCCGAAGGCCATGGCGGCGGCGGTTCTCGGAAAGTCGAAGGATTACGTCAGTTCGAGGATTTCGGCAGGCCGGAACGAGCAGGAACAGGTTCCCGGCGATATCCCGGTATATGTCTCCTACTTCACCGCCTGGCCCGAACTTGATGGCGGAATCGGCTACTACACCGATGTCTATGACCGCGACCGGTACCTTCTGAAAGCGATCGGAAAGACCGAGGCGGCGCGCAGCAAGGCGAAGACGTCCTGATCTTTTCCGGAAACGAAACAACCGCCGGACCATTGTCCGGCGGTTGTTTGATTCAGGACTGACCGCCGAGACAATCGGCGAGGGACGTCGAAAGATTATCGAGAAGCTCCGGATAGAGGTCCGGACCGTTGGTCAGCTGGGTCCCGAGAGGATCGAGTGTTGCCTTGCGTGCACTGCTGCCCTCCAGAACCACGTCGACAAGCTTGGCATCGAACTGCGGCTCCTGAAAAACACAGGTCACATCCAGATCCTTGATCTCCTTGCGAACTTCCGCGATCCGGTCCGCGCTCGACAGCGCCTCCGGAGACAAGGTGATCGCTCCGCTTGCCTCGATACCGAAATGATGCTCGAAGTGGTGATAGGCATCGTGGAATACGACAAATTTCTTGCCTGAGACCGGTTCGAGCTGTTTGGCGATATCACCTTCCAGCGCCTCGACACGCGCCGAGAAATTTGCGGCATTTTCCCGATAGGTCGCGGCGTTATCGGGGTCGAGTTCGGCCAGGGTTTCGGCCATCGCACCGGCAATTGCGATCCCGTTGTCCGGGTTCAGCCAGATATGTGGGTCGAATGCTTCGCCATGTGCTGCTTCGTGGCCAGCATGGTCCTCATGGTCCTCATGGTCGTCGTGGTCGTCATGGCCCGCGTGGTCACCATGATCATCATGATCGTCGTGGTCTGCATGATCTTCGTGATCATCGTGGCCGTCATGGCCCGCATGATCATCGTGGTCATCATGATCGTCGTGGCCTGCATGATCCTCATGATCGTCATGGTCATGGTCATGGTCATGGTCTCCGTGAGCATGATCATGGCTGTCGAAATTCGCGCCTTCACGGATCTTCAGCTGGTCTATGCCCGTCGCATCCATCAGTTCCACGACATGCGCATCCTCCGCCATGGAGGAGATCGGCTTGGCGAGCGAAGGAGCAAGTTCCGGTCCGACCCAGAACACCACATCCGCCCCCTGCAGCAAAAAGGCCTGCGAGGGTTTCAGGGCAAAGCCGTGCGGCGAAGCCGCGCCGTCAATGAGAATATGGGGAGACCCGACGCCTTCCATCACGGCAGAGGCGATGGAATGCAGCGGCTTGATGGTGGTGACAACCGAAGGAGCGTCGGCGCTGGCGGAGGTGGGCACCGCGCCCAGGCACAGGGCGGCGGTCGACAGCAGAAGACTGCGCTGTATCTTGCGGAAAGACGATCTGGAGCTGGGACGGATGTTCATTGGCAGGTTCCATGACTATGTTATCTTATAACGTGTAACTGTATAACGTTTACTGTGCGGTGCCGCAAGACCGGATCCGGGGATTGTTCACGGCCTGGGCGCTTGGTTTGTTGGCCGGGCAGCGATAAGGTAATAAAAACGCTGACGGATCAGATGCTTCATGCCTGCCTGCGCAGAACTCGAAACGAATGAGTACCTCAAGCCCTTTCCGCCCAAAGCCACCCGGCTGATCGTCACGATTTATGGCGACATTGTCGAACCGCGTGGCGGAGTGCTCTGGATGGGCGACCTGATCAGCCTGTGCGCCGGCTTCGGGGTCAATGAATCCCTTGTGCGCACCGCAGTGTCCCGCCTTGTTTCCAAGGGGCAGCTGAAAGGCGAACGGGAAGGGCGACGCAGCTACTACGCGCTGACGGCACAGGCCCGCGACGAATATCATCTTGCCGCCGATCTGTTTTTCGGGCCCGCGGATAGCGAATGCGGCTGGATCATAACCCGCTGTACAGACGAGGCCCGGCAGAACGTCCTGCACCGCAACGGCTTCAGGGCTGCGGGTGGAGATTTCTACATTGCCGCGGAACGGCCCGGTCGTCCGGTCTATGGCGCAGCCTTTCGTTCCACTGTCCTGGAACCGGGCGTGGACCTGCAGGCGCTGCTGAGCTCGACTTTCGATCTCGCTGCGCTGGCCCGTGCCTATTCCGGCTTTGTGAAGAGATTCCGGCCGATGACCCGTCTATTGCAGGAAACGCCCGACGGACACGCGGCCCTGATCCTCAGGCTGGCGCTGGTTCATGCCTATCGCGAGATCCGGTTGAACGACCCCCTCCTGCCTCCCTCCGTTCTGCCGGCAGACTGGCCGGGAAGCGAAGCGCACCGGCTTTTCGCCATGCTTTACGTCGGCCTGTCCGACGCTGCCGACGCCTATATCGGCAGCCACCTTTTCGATCGCAGCGGGCCGCTTCCGCAAGCTCCGGAAGATGTGAAGGCGCGGCTGGACTCCCTGGCGTCCCGGTGCCGGGAGACCCTGACGGGGCAGGGGGCGATCGCAGACGCATAAAGCGTCACAGGAATTTGCAAAAATAACGTTTTATGTGATTCTTTGTGCTGTATCCTTTCCCGACTTCAACATGACGGGGAGGAGGCCGGGGACTATTCGGTCGTGGTGGCTGACGATCCGATGATGATCCCAAATCTCTCCGTGTGGGAGACCGTCGAAGACCTGGAGAATTTTGTCTTCAGGATCGTTCACAAACGGATCTACGCGCGGCGGGCCGAGTGGTTCGGAGTCATGGAGCAGATGAATTTTCTCATGTGGCCGGTGCCGGCCGGCCATCGGCCCACGCTGGAGGAGGCCTGGGCAAGGCTGAAGCATCTGAACGATCACGGCTCGTCCGACCATGCCTTCGGCTGGAACCATGTGCCGTCAGCCACCCTGTGGCGCTCCGCCCGTTGTGACAAATCGGCGGCGTAACGGGCTGTGGCGGAGGAAAATCCATGAAAAGGGAATGGCCACTCTGGGAAGTGTTTATTCGCGGGCAGCACGGTCTCAACCACCGGCATGTCGGGTCGCTGCACGCGCCGGATGCGGAAATGGCGATCCGGAATGCCCGAGACGTCTACACGCGCCGCAAGGAAGGTGTCTCCATCTGGGTGGTGCCTTCCGCGCAGATCGCCGCGTCCGATCCTGGCAGCAAGGATGCCCTGTTCGGGCCGGCAGCGGACAAGATCTACAGGCACCCGAGTTTTTATGACATTCCTGATGAAGTCGGAAAGTTGTAATGAGCGGAAAGCGCGATATTATCGCATGCGATATTCTGTTCGAATGGCTGTTGCGCAGGGGCGATACCGCCCTCATTCTCGCTCATCGGGTTTCTGGATGGTGCGGACACGCACCGGCACTGGAAGAAGATATCGCGCTGGCGAATATCACGCTCGACCTGATCGGACAGGCGCGCCTGTGGCTCGGATATGCCGGTGAGGTCGAAGGCAAGGGGCGCGGCGAGAACGAACTTGCCTGTTCGGCGCTGAGCGGTTCGCCCGGAGCGCGCAACACTGCAAATCGGGCCGTGCAAGAGCGGCATCGGTGCGGATGCTCGACGTAGCGGAAGAATTCGCTTGCGCTCCTGCGCAGGGATGATCGTCAAGACTGTCCCGGCGAGAGCAGAGCTTCGCCGGAACAGCGCCGAAAGGAATTCACCCGAAACGGCGGAAAGAAGGCCTTTCCGGACTAGAGGACCGACCGGACAGCCTTGCCGGTGGCGGCGACGACCTGATCGATCTCCGCTTCAGAGATGCACAGCGGCGGAGCAAAGCCGAGAATGTCGCCCTGGGGCATGGCCCGTCCGATGACACCTTCCTTCAGGAGAGCGGCCGATACTTGTGCACCGATCTTCCGGGCCGGGTCGAAAAAGGTCCGCTTGTCCCTGTCTTCGACGAATTCGACCGCGCAGAGCATCCCGTCGCCGCGAATGTCGCCCACATTGCCATGACCGCCAAGCTCGTTCTCCAGCGCCGTCTTCAGGTAGGCTCCGGCGGATTTGGCGTTCTGCACCAGACCGAGATGGTCGATCAGTTCCAGATTGGCAACGCCGGCCGCAGCCCCGATGGGGTGTGCGGAATAGGTCCAGCCGTGCCCGATCGGACCGAATTCGTCGGTTCCGTCTTCCAGGACCTTCCAGACCCTGTCGGACACGATGGAGCCGGAAAGCGGCGCATAGGCGGATGTCAGCCCCTTGGCGATGGTGATGAAATCCGGCTCGAGTCCGTAGTGATCCGATCCGAACATGCTTCCAAGCCGTCCGAAGCCCGAGACGACCTCATCGGCGATAAGCAGAATATCGTGTTTCTTCAGGACTTTCTGGATCGCCTCCCAATATCCGGCGGGCGGCGGGACGATTCCGCCGGTGCCAAGCACCGGCTCGCCGATGAACGCTGCGATCGTGTCGGGACCTTCACGGTCGATCATGGCTTCCAGTTCGGCGGCACAATGGGCGACGAAGTCGGCCTCGGACATGGACAGGTCTTCACGGCGGAAATAGTCCGGAGCGAGCGTGTGCAGGACATTGTCGAGCGGCAGATCGAATTTCTTGTGAAAGAGCTCGAGGCCGGTGAGCGACCCGGTCATCAGTCCGGATCCGTGGTAGCCGCGCCAGCGCGAGATGATCTTCTTCTTTTCCGGACGGCCGAGAATGTTGTTGTAGTACCAGACCAGCTTGATGTTGGTCTCATTCGCATCCGAGCCGCCAAGGCCGAAATAGACCTTCGACATATGCGCGGGCGCCCGGTCCATGACCATCTTGGCAAGGGTGATCGAGGCTTCCGTACCGTGGCCGACATAGGCGTGGTAATAGGCAAGCTCCTTGGCCTGCGCGGCAATGGCCTCGGCGATTTCCGTCCGGCCGTAACCGACATTCACGCAGTAAAGGCCGGCAAAGGCGTCCAGCAGGCGCGTTCCGTCGCGATCCTCGATAAACACCCCGTCGCCACCGGTGACGATACGACTCGGGCTTTCGCCGCGTGCGTGCTGTGCCAGATGCGTGGACGGATGGAAGAAATTCTCCCGGTCCCAGGAATCCAGCCGATCGTTCTTGAGCATGTTTCGATCCTTTTGTTTGGTCTGAAATAGCAATTCAGGTCAGGCGGTTAGAAGTGTTCCGGCTTGGGCTTTGGAGATCCGGTCGAAGGTCAGTGTCGCGATCGCCGTATCCTGAACGCCGGTTCCGGTCAGGTCGCAAACGGTGATCTGATCGTCACGGGTTCGTCCCGCTGTCTGCCCCGCGATCACCGCACCAAGTTCAACGACATCCGGTGATCCGCCCAGCAGGCCGCTTTGCAGGGCTGTCCGCAGTTCCCCGAGCCTTTCGCACTGAGCTGTGCGGTCACAGACGAGAATGTCGGCACGCGCCAGTATCTCGGGCGAGAGTTCGTTCTTGTCTTCCTGGTCGGATCCCATTGCGGTGATGTGCAGGCCGGGATGCAGGCAGCCGGCGTCCAGAATGGCCTCCTTGGCCGGCGTGGTCGTCACAACCAGCTGGCTGGCGGCAACGAGTTCGTTTCTGTCCGGGACGGCCTGAACACCGACACCAAGCGCCGTCCGCAATTCCGTGGCCAGCTTTTCGGCCTTCCGGGCGCTGCGTCCCCAGATCAGGACCTTTTCGACCGGTTTGACCTTGGCTGCCGCGATGATCTGCAAACGGGCCTGAACGCCTGTCCCCAGAACGCCCATCGTCGTGACGGTTCCGGGAGCTAGATGTCGGGCGGCAACGGCTCCGGCGGCGGCCGTGCGAACGTCCGTCAGATAGCCGTTGTCGAGAAACACCGCCTGAACCAGACCCGTTCTGGCCGAAAGCAGCACCATCAGACCGTTGAGACTCGCCAGCCCCAGGGACGGATTGTCGAAAAAACCGGGAGACACCTTGATTGCGAAGCCATCCAGGCCGGGGACATAAGCGGTCTTGATGTCGACTTCGGCATTCACATCCGGAAGCGCCATGGAAAGCACCGGCGGCATGACCACCTGCTCCGTGGCCAGCCGCGCGAAAGCAGCTTCGATGCAATCGATGATATCCAGATCCAGATGGATGATCCGGCGCAGGTCCGTTTCTGTGACGAGCCTGATGTCACGGGGCATGGGGCGCTCCCTTCAGAAGTTTGTCGCCAAGCATGACGTCTCTGCCGCAGACGATGTCCGTGAACTGGGACATGTCGACGGTTCGGCCGGTCACGATCGATGCAACCGGTCCCGCCGCACTGGAAAGCTTCCCGGACCGGCAAGCGGCGATACCGACAACAGCGGCGCCTTCAGCCACAAGACCTTCCTCGAAATAGAGCGCCTGCATGGCCCGGTAGATCTCTTCCTCGGTGACCAGAAGGATATCATCGAGCAGCGCCCTGCACATGTCGAATGACAACCGGTTGTCCAGCCCGATGCCGCCGCCGAGTGAGTCGGCAAGGCTCGGGAATTCCGTGACTTCCACCGGGTGTCCGGACGCGATGGATGCATGCATGGCCGCTCCCCGGTCCATCGTCACGCCGATGACCTTCATGGACGGCTTGATGGATTTTGCCGCGAGCGCAACGCCTGCAGCCAGCCCGCCGCCGGACAGGGGCACAAGCAGGGTCGCCAGCTCGGGCAGGTCTTCCAGGACTTCCAGACCGATGGTGCCCTGGCCGGCGATCACATGCGGGTCGTCGAAGGGGGAGATCTCCCGAACGCCGGGGTCCTGACTCAGGCGATGGCATTCGGCCATTGCCTCGTCCTGACTGTTACCGACAATCCTGACGTCCGCCCCCAGCGCCCGGATGCCGTCGATCTTGGTCTGAGGCACCAGCGACGACATGCAGACCACGGCCTTGAGCCCCGATTGTCTCGCCGCATGGGCAACGCCACGGCCATGATTGCCTGTGGAGCAGCAGGTGAGGGTTGTCGTTCCCGCGGGCACATTGCAGGCGGCATTGGTGGCGCCGCGCAGCTTGAAGGCGCCTGTCGGCTGGAGGTGCTCCAGTTTCAGATGGAAGGGCGCACCGATGTCCTCCGACAGAAAGCGGGAAGGGAGCAACGGCGTGCGGACGACCTTGCCGGCGATCGTTTTCCGCGCGGCGAGAATGTCTGCAAGCGTCATCTGCATGGAAGCCTCGGAGCAAGCCAGTGAACCTAAGGATTGGAAACGGCGAACCCGCCCCACCTCTATTTGTGTACAAATATTGCGGTCGCCGCAAGAGGAAGCACGCGAAGCTGCGATTTTTCTTGCTCGATAAACACTGTTCGTGATTACTTGTATACAAATATTTTGTTGAGGATTCACAATGCCCGGTCAGGACCTTCCATTCAGCGCGTCGGAGTACGACCGTCGCCTTCAACTCGTGCGCCGCGACATGAGCGCGCGCGGCATCGACGTTCTCTTTATCGAGGATCCTTCGAACATGGCCTGGATCACCGGCTATGACGGCTGGTCGTTCTATGTTCATCAGGGCGTGCTGGTTTTCCTTGATGAAGATCCGGTCTGGTGGGGCCGCAGGCAGGACGCCAACGGCGCCCGGCGCACGGTCTGGATGGATGATGACCAGGTCGCCTCCTATGCCGACAACTATATCCAGTCCCCCGAACGCCACCCGATGCAGAATCTTGCCGACCTTCTGAAATCGAAGGGCTATGAGGCCCGGCGGGTCGGTGTCGAACTCGAGAACTACTATTTTTCCGCCAAGGCCTATCTCACCTTGCGCGAGGAAATGCCGGAGGCCGAATTTCCGGACGCCACCGGCATGGTGAACTGGCTCCGCGGGGTCAAGTCCGACGAGGAACTCGTCTTCATGCGCAATGCGGCGCGGATCTCGGAAAAGATCATGGACGGGGTCTTCGAGCGGGTCCGGCCGGGCATGCGCAAGGCCGATCTCGTTGCCGAAATCTACGCCGACGCAATCCGGGGGCTGGACGATGCCTGGGGCGACTATCCGGCCATCGTTCCGCTGCTGCCGAGCGGAGCTGACGCTTCCGCGCCGCATCTCACCTGGGATGGCCGGTACATGCAGGAGGGAGAGGCCACCTTCTTCGAGCTTTCCGGCTGTTTCCGCCGCTATCATGCGCCGCTGTGCCGAACCGTTTTTCTCGGCAAGCCGCCGCAATACATGCTGGATGCGGAAAAGGCACTCGTCGAGGGACTGGAGGCAGGTCTCGACACCGCACGCGCCGGCAATACCGCCGGCGACATCGCCCGGGCACTGGCCAAACCGCTCGAGGCTGCCGGTATCGAACGCGGCGCCCGTGCCGGCTACCCGATCGGAATTTCCTATCCGCCGGACTGGGGCGAGCGCACGGTCTCCATTCGGGAAGAGGACACGACGGTTCTCAAACCGGGCATGACCTTCCATTTCATGCCCGGGCTCTGGATGGACGGCTGGGGTCTGGAGATCACTGAAAGTATTCTCATCCGGGAGGAGGGGCCGGCGGAATGCCTATGCAACCGGCCCCGCAACATGTTCGTCAAGACCTGAGGTGCCGATGACGTCGGAACATCTTTCCCGCACGGTCGAGATACTCGACCGGCTGATAGCCTTTCCCAGCGTTTCGGCAGACAGCAATCTGGCCCTGATCGAATATGCGGCCGGCCTTCTGGAGGACAGTGGTGCGCATGTGAAGATTTCACAGGACGAGACCGGCCGGAAAGCCAATCTTTTCGCCACCCTCGGGCCGCGATGCTCCGGCGGGCTGGTGCTTTCCGGGCACACGGATGTTGTTCCGGCTGGCGAAACGCAATGGCAGAGCGATCCATTTACGCTGCGTGCGGCTCAAGAACGCCTGTACGGGCGCGGGACCTGCGACATGAAGGGATTCATTGCAGCGGTTCTCGCCAGAATGCCGGATTATGCCGCGCTGGACCTGAAACGCCCCTTGCATGTAGCCCTGACCTATGACGAAGAGGTCGGCTGCTTCGGGGCGCGCCACCTGGTGGAAGAATTGCGGCAAAGCGATATCAGGCCTGCGATCGCCATTATCGGCGAGCCGACGGAAATGCGTGTCATCGAAGGTCACAAGGGCTGTTATGAATACACCACCTCCTTTCACGGCACGGACGGCCACGGCTCCGAGCCGGACAAGGGGGTGAACGCCATTCACGTGGCGGCAGCCTTTATCGGCAGGATGATGGACCTTGCCCACGACCTGCAACGCCGGGCCGGGCCCGACAGCGTCCGCTTCAATCCCCCCTGGACCACCCTGCAGGTGGGCAAGATAGAGGGGGGATCGGCGCGCAACGTGATTGCCCGCAACTGCGCCGTCGAGTGGGAAATGCGGCCTGTCCGCGAGGACGATGCACGGCTCGTCAAATCAGCTCTTGAAACCTATTGCCGCGACGTCCTGCTGCCACGCATGCGGGCCGTGTATCCGCAGGCCGATATCGTCACGGAAGTGATTGGAGAAGTCACCGGACTTGCTGTCACCAGCGAAAATGAGGCCCGCGACATCGTCGCCGCGCTGACAGGCGAAAACCTGTGCGACGTTGTCGCCTTCGGCACCGAGGCCGGACTGTTTCAGGCTCTTGGCATGTCGGTCGTTGTCTGCGGTCCCGGATCGATCGCCCAGGCGCACCAGCCTGATGAATTCGTGTCGCTCGAACAGCTTGAGAAATGTCACGCCATGCTGTCCGGACTGGAAAGAACCCTGGTGCGGCCGGCATGAGCATGGCCGATACAGGCGAGCCGGACATAGCCGCACAGCTGGAGGCGGCGTCGACCGCACAGGAGCGCTTCCAGATCATGTATTCGGTTCTGCGCGACCGGATCTCGATGCTGGTCTATCCGCCCGGCACACAGCTCAGCGAGGAGGTTCTGGCCGGCGAATTCGGCATCAGCCGCTCCCCCCTGCGCAAGGCACTGCAGATCCTGGAGGCGGACGGGCTGCTTCTGTCCCAGCAGGGCATAGGCACGCTTGTGACCGATGTCGACCTGAACGAACTCGCCCAGGTTTACCAGTTGCGCATGGAGATGAACGAGCTGACCGGCAGACTGTCTCCTGCCGATGTCGATTTTCGCCTGGCGGCCCTGTTCGACACCATGCGGCAGAGAGCCGAAGACCTGCGCGTTGCACCGGAGAGACAGGCCTTCGCCCGGCTGAACATCGACTTCTTCCACGCCTTCCAGCAACTGACGGACAATCAGCCCCTGCGGGATGTGTCCGAAAAGCTTTTCTATCAGACCTGCCGCATCTGGCTCACCCTGATCCCGAGCACGAACCTGTCACGCGAGGTGGAAATTTTCTGCCAGGAGATATTCGCGATCACCGACGCCGTGGCCATTGGTGACATTGAAGCGGCTGCGCACATCCGCAGGGCGCATCTGTCCATGGGGCTGAAGCGACTGACCTCCATGAAAGACGCGAAAGACGCGCCTGTTTAGGTCGTTGGCGACAGATCTATTCCCAATCGGTGCCGGCGGGCGGTCTGTCCCGCTGCCGTTCTGCCGCAACAACCTCTTCCGCCTCCTCGATATCTGCGCGCGTTTCGCAAGGCGGCGGCCGGTTGTTGTCGGCGCCCGTCAGTGCGAAACGATAGAACATCGGAAAATGGTCCGAGCCGACAAATGGAAGTCTCTCCATGTCGATGAGTTCAAACCTGCGCGAGTGAAAGATGTGATCGAGAGGCCAGCGCAGGTACCAGCGTCTGGCGTCGAAGGAGTTGAAGAAGCCCCGCCCAAGGCGCGGATCGAGCAGACGGGAAAGGCGCAGAAACCGCCGGGTCGTACGCGACCACGCAACGTCATTCAGGTCTCCGGTCACGATCGTCGGCAGGCTTTCCTCTCTGGCCATTTTTCCTACCAGCAGGATTTCCGCATCCCGGCCAAAGGTGTCGCGCGTGGGGAGCGGGGGTTCCGGGTGAATTGCCAGCAGCCGCACGTCATGGCCGTCGGGGAGCGTGACGACGCAGGATATGCTCGGCACCTCCTTGTTGAGAAGAAACCGGACATCGTGCGTGCGCAGCGGAAAGCGGCTGGCGAGAATCATCCCGTAGCTGTTGGATTGCGGACAGGCGACGGTCTGGTGGAAATCGGCGAGGGAAGGGCGCAGTGCCTCGAACCACGCCTGATCGGTTTCCATGAAAATGGCGATATCCGGGGGTCGCTCCGCGATGAGGTCAGTCAGCCGCTGGTAATTCCGATTGCCCTGTTTCACGTTCGAAACAAGAAACGAAATGGTTTCCGCTTGCGCCGGGTCGCCTTTGTAGCGGGCCGTCTGGGTGAACCAGAGGGGCGTGAACGGGACCACTTGGACCAGCTGGATGGCCAGCGCCGTCAATGTCATCACCGCGATGATCGCCATTTCGATATGCGATAGCGGGCTGACAGCCGCTGCTGCCAGTATCAGAACGGCTATCGCGATCACCTGGAGGCGGGCGAAATCAAACGATCTCACCAGACCATGGGCGACGGGGAGGAGCGGGACCAGACTTGCGGCCAGGCAGATGGCCGACAGGCCGGTGAGTATCGCTGTCATCAAAGTCATCGAGCACCTGTATCCGCTCGCGAAACCCGGTGTCCGCCGCAACTGTGTACCGTCATGGTAACGCCGCGCCGGACACTTCGTTCCCTTCCACTGTTCCGCCTGCATACCCGGACAGGCGGGAAAACTGCGTGTTCCTAGAATGCGAAGGTATCGGGATCGGGTCCCAGCCGTCTGGTCTCGTCCAGGTCGTTCAGGACGCCCATGTCCTCCTCCGAGAGCTCGAAATCGAAGATCCCGGCGTTTTCCTCGATGCGGCTCTTCCGGGTGGACTTGGGTATGGTGACAACACCATGCTGCAGGTCCCATCGCAGCACGATTTGCGCAGGGGTCTTGCCATATTTTTCCGCAAGAGCGGCGATTGTTTTCTCGCTTGCCACCTGTCCCTGCATGAGGGGGCTCCAGGCTTCCACGACAATTCCCTGCGCCTTGCAGTAGCTCAGCAGGTTCGGCTGCACCAGATGGGGATGGAATTCGACCTGGTTGATCGCCGGAACGACTTCGGCGGCAACCAGAAGTTCGTCAAGATGATGTGGCAGGAAATTGCTGACGCCGATGGCTTTGGCGCGTCCGCTGGCCAGGATGTCCTCCATCGCCTTCCATGTGCCGACGATATGGCCCCGGACGGGCCAGTGCACGAGATAGAGATCGACGTAGTCGGTTTCCAGTCTGTCGAGACTTTCCTGAAAGGCGCTCATGGTCCGCCCTGCGCGCTGGTCGTCATTCCACAGTTTCGTTGTCACGAACAGGTCTTCCCGCGGGATATCCGTTTCGCGCAAAGCCTGCCCGACGCCGGCTTCGTTCTTGTAGACTGAGGCGGTGTCAAGACTGCGGTATCCGGCGTCGAGCGCCAGCAGGCAGGCCTGCCGTGTCTCCTCATCGGTCATCTGATAGACGCCGAGCCCCAGCCAGGGCATCCTTGTCCCATTGTTCAGGTCAACCCGGTCGCCGATACTTGTGAGAGTGTTCATCCTGTCCTTCTTTCGTGCTTGGGGGCGACGCCCATACGCCGTGCCAGTGCCTGTCATCGGCAATCGAGCCCAACCGGAGGATCGGGATGCTCCGTCCGCCAGCCGAACATCCCCATATGCCGTCGAATTTCATGGACTCTGGTCCCTGAGGCCGGTGACAGGCAGGAGACATGGCATCCAGTGTTTGCCCTATACGTATCACAGAAGGGCGCGCCCGGCGGAAGCGTCATCCTTCGCCGCGTCCATGTGACGACGGCCGGGCGGCATGTCCGCGTTTTGCAGCCGGTCTCATACGCACGGGTCTGAAGCCTGAATGGTTATTCTTGCCGATCTGAAAGATGTCGCGTAAAGGCTCGGGGCAGGGGCATTCAGGGGGTTATCTGCGTGAACGGTGCGCCGGCCTTCGCCGGACGCCAGATCCACAACGGCACAGGTACCGCCGGAAATCGCCTCGAACAGATACGTCGGGCGGTCTCGCCATCATCGAAATAATCGGCGGCAGGACGTCCGCCGATTGCGGATGGATCGAGCTTGACCGGATCGAAGCACCCAATTCACCGGCTAAAGCCGGGAATACATGAAGTCAGAACTGTAAACCGAAGCGCCAGGACCCATGACAGCAGCGACCTATTTCGGCAAGGAAGATCCGGACGACGGAAACAACGCGAGGCACGAATGCCCGACCTGCAAGCGGCCGTCTCCTGGTAGCTGCCTCCGCAGGGGCGCAACCGGCGGGCATGGCGCATGATCGATTCGGTTCTTCTGTTTCTCGCGGCCGGACTTGTCGGCGGCGCGGTCAACGCTGCTGCTGGTGGCGCAAAGCTTTTTGTTTTCCCGCTTCTTCTGGCAACCGGACTGCCACCGATCGCGGCAAATGTAACCCAGGGCGTCGCGCTCTGGCCGGCGCAGTTGCCCGCCATCTGGGTCTATCGGCGCGAACTCGCCGGCGAAATGAAACGCCTCTGGCGCCAGATGATCCCCGCGCTCGCCGGGGCCCTGCTCGGGTCGCTGGTCATGGTCAACTCGAGCGACGATGCCTTCATAAGCGTGGTACCGTTTCTGCTCCTGATCGCGGTTGTCGCGATCGTTCTGGGGCCGCGCACGACAGTTCTGATGCGCCGGGCCTTCCCCGGGGAACGGCTGGAGTCCGCAGTCGCGGTTCTGCTCGCGGTGTTCGGCTTTTATGGCGGCTTTTTTGGCGCCGGTCTGGGGTTCATGCTCCTGGCTGTGCTGTCGGTGTCCTCGGGGATGGGCGTCAGCCACGTCAATGGAGCCAAGAACCTTTTCGCCGCGGCGATCCAGTCCGTCGCGGTCGTGCCGATGATGCTGTCCGGATTGGTCGACTGGGTGGCTGCCCTTTGTGTTCTCGTGGGCGGCATGATCGGCGGCTACGTCGGGGCAAGTGTCACCCGGCGTCTGCCCGAACCTGTGGTACGCTATGGCGTTGCGGGCATCGGTCTCGTTCTGACCATGTCGTTCCTGTTGCGGTGAGGGCCGCTGCCGGCCGGTTCGTCGGACACGGCAGCCGTTTCAAGTCCGTGAGGTTGACGTAACCTGATCGATTGGAGCGCTCCTGAAAACGGGCGTCATGTTTTGCCCTGCGCAGGAGACGCAATTGGCCAGACTTATCGTTTACTACGCCCACCCGGGTCAGCGCTTCAGCCGGGCGAATGCGGCAATGGCGAAGGCTGCCCGCTCGGTCGACCGCATCACCTTTGTGGATCTCTATGCCGAATATCCGCGACACGATATCGACGTCGACCGCGAGCAGCAGCGGCTGCTCGATCATGACGTGATCCTCTTCCAGTTTCCGCTTTACTGGTATTCGACACCAAGTCTGCTGAAGGAATGGCAGGATCTGGTTCTGCAGCACGGATTTGCCTTTGGTCACAAGGGCGACCGGCTTGCCGGCAAACGGATGATGCTGGCCGTTACCGCCGGCGGAGCGGACGACGCCTATACCGCGGAGGGATATCAGAACTTTCCGCTCAGGGTTTTCCTGGCTCCGCTGGAACAGACAGCCCGTCTTTGCGGCATGTCCTTTACGGCGCCCTATGTTCTTTATGGAGCGCTCGGGGCCACGGAAACAGACGAGATACCACGACATTCGAAAGGTTTTGCAGATCTGCTCACCGCGATCCGTGACGATCTTTACGACTTCACGTCTGCGGACAGCCGGGAGATCGTCCGATTTGACGATTTGCCCGTTTTGCAAAGATCCTGATCCATGACCGACTTCCTCCTTATTGCCTTCGTGTTTCTCGTGGCCGGTGTCGTCGCGGTGCCCATCGCCACCAGGCTTGGGCTCGGCTCCGTCCTGGGATATCTGATCGCAGGGATCGTCATCAGCCCTCTGCTGACCGTGCTCGGTGTCGATGTGATGGCGATCCAGCATCTTGCCGAATTCGGCGTGGTGATGATGCTGTTTCTCGTCGGTCTGGAACTTGAACCCAGAGTGCTTTGGGCCATGCGAACGAAACTGCTGGGCCTGGGCGGGCTTCAGGTGGCTGGTACGACGGCAGCGGTCATGGGAATTGCAATCGCTCTTGGACAGCCCTGGACAATAGCAGTGGCCATCGGATTTGTTCTGGCGCTGTCATCGACCGCCATAGTCCTGCAGACCTTGAACGAAAAGGGGCTCATGCGCTCTGCCGGCGGCAAGTCGAGTTTCGCTGTCCTCCTGTTTCAGGATATTGCGGTCATCCCGATGCTTGCTTTCATTCCCTTGCTGGCAATGCCCGAGCTGATGGATGCGGCCCAGGGGCTGGCCTCCGCCACCGGACATGGCGCGGAAGCGGCGCTCGCCGGCGAAAGTCACGCGGTGGATGCCGGGGAAGGTGGCGGTCATGCCGGTACCTTCAGCCTGGTCGCCGGTTTGAACGGCTGGCAGACGGCCCTGATGACCATGGGCGCGATCGGTGCGGTGATCCTCGGCGGCGCCTACCTGACGCGCCCGGTGTTCCGCTTCATTGCTGCGGCCGGCCTGCGGGAGCTCTTCGTGGCCACGGCACTCCTCTTTGTCATCGGCATTGCACTGCTGATGATCGCGGTCGGTCTGTCTCCCGCTCTGGGCACCTTTCTGGCCGGGGTCGTGCTCGCCAACAGCGAGTACCGTCATGAGCTGGAATCCGATATCGATCCCTTCCGCGGTCTGCTGCTCGGGCTGTTTTTCATCACCGTGGGCGCAGGTATCGACTTCGCCCTGCTGTTCGACAGGTTCGGCGTGATTCTCGCCCTGACCCTGGGTCTCATCGGTCTGAAATTCGGCGTTCTGATGCTCCTCGGCTGGCTGTTCAGGCTGCCGGGAGGAGATCGCTGGCTTTTCAGTCTCGGTCTTGCTCAGGCCGGTGAATTCGGGTTCGTGCTTCTGTCCTTCACGGTCGCCAACCGGGTCATTCCGCAGCCGGTCGCCGATCAGCTCCTGCTGATCGTTGCCCTGTCGATGCTGCTCACACCCGCGCTGTTCATCCTTCATGAAAAACTGGTTTCCCCGCGCTTCGCGAAAATGCAGGAACGCGACCCAGATACCGTCGACGAGACAGGCGATATCATCATCGCGGGACACGGACGTTTCGGAGGTATCGTCAACCGCATGCTGAGGGCGGCTGGCTATTCCACCACTGTGCTTGACTATAACGCGGCGCAACTTGATCTGTTGCGGGCCTTCGGCTTCAAGGTCTTCTACGGCGATGCGACGCGACCGGACATGCTGCATGCGGCCGGCATAGACAAGGCTCGTCTTCTGGTTGTCGCGATCGACGGCAAGGAACAGATCAACGCGATTGTTCACTACGTCCGCAAGACCTATCCGCATGTGAAAATCGTTACCCGTGCGGTCGACAGGCATCACGTCTATGATCTCTTTGCCGCCGGCTGCACCGACATCGTCCGGGAAACCTTCGACTCCAGCGTCCGGACGGGCCGGACCGCCTATGAGGCAATGGGAATGCATCCGTTTGAAGCCGAACAGCTTGCCCGCAAGTTTGCCGAGGACGACCGTCATGTCCTGCAGGAAATGGCAGAAGTCTTCGACCCGGACATCCCGACCGGGCAGAACCTGGCCTATATCGAGAAAACGCGGACGCTGATGGAAGAGCGTGACGCACAGATCTTCGGCAAGAGCCAGGCCTTCGACACCCAGGCAAACCACGGCTGGCTGCCACCGTCATCCAGGGACACGGAAGCGGTCATGGCCAGACATGCGCAACAGGCGAAGTCCGACTGACGGCCTGAACGACCGGGGCGAGTCCTCAGTATTGCGGACCGGAAAGCCCCGCGCCGGGGTAATAAACGCCTTAGGGCCGTTCGTTCTTCCGCCAGGCAGATCCGGGCGGGAGGAATGCGCGCACCGGCGGCTGCGCCACAGGTTGTTATCCCGGCGTGCCGCTCTCCTGAGAGGAAACCGGCCCCTGGTCGATATCGCCCAGCTGTCGCAAGGGAATACCGCCAATCACGTTGCCTTCGATTGTCGC
This sequence comes from Labrenzia sp. 011, assembly GCF_003075075.1. Lineage (GTDB taxonomy): Bacteria > Pseudomonadota > Alphaproteobacteria > Rhizobiales > Stappiaceae > Roseibium. The sequence goes on from NZ_QCYM01000001.1 coordinate 619,474, forward strand.
CAGGTTTCTGGACTTGGTCTCCGGCAACCACACCAGCGAAATGACCAGTGAGCAGACACAGACCGCCGCGAATATGAGAAACACCCCGTCAAGTCCGATGCTGGACACGCCCGTGAGAAAGACGAAGGCAATCAGGGCATTGAACAGCCAGCTGGTGGCCGAGGCCACCGCGATTCCCGTTTCCCGGATCGTCGAGGGAACAAGCTCCGACATGATGACATAGGGCAGCGGTCCCAGGCTGATGGCAAAGGCGCCGATATAGACGCACAAGGCGATCAGGCCGAGAATGGGCAGGGACCAGACCTGGGCGACGACGACCCCCAACAGGCCGATCACCATGACGAGAGAGCCCACGATTGCCAGCGGTCTGCGGCCCAGCCGGTCAACCGTGGCGATGGCCACGACAGTCGCGATCAGATTGATCAGGCCCAGTCCGAAGGTCGCTCCCAGGGCGGCGGTTCCCGGAGAGAACCCCAGATCGACGAAGATTGCCGGTGCATAATAGAGAATTCCGTCGATCCCGCTCAGGTTTTGCAGAATGAACAAGCCGCAACACAGCGCCAGGACTGCAGGAGTCGAGCCGACGCGCAGCGCCTTCCAGAGGGACACCGCCGGCCGTTCGGAAGCTTCATCCACCGGGACACGTTCGAGACCAAGCGATGCGGAGACGCTTTGCGCCCTGTCCATATGGCCGACCCGAGCCAGCCAGACCGGGCTTTCCGGCACCATCAGCAGCGCGGCAAGTCCTGCCAGCGCGATAACACCGCCGAACCCGATACCGGACGCCCAGGCTCTGGGATCGTCGATCACGAGGGGCACCGTGTAGGCGGCCAGTATCCCCATGGTGACGGCGAGCTGGAACAGGGAGACGACGCTGCCACGGAACCGCGCCGGCGTTGCTTCGCCTGCATACATTGGCCCTGCCATGGAGGACAGACCGACGGACAGACCGACCAGTATGCGTGCAATGACCAATCCGGTCAGGTCCGGATGGGTGAGAATGAGGCCATACCCGGCTGCTGCCAGACCGAAGGCCGCCAGCAGCGTGATCCGCCGCCCGAAAGCCCGCGCCAGGGGGCCGGCGGCTATCGCACCCAGAAAGCAGCAGAACACCAGCGAAACGGTCACATATTCCTTGCCCCCGTTGCCGAGGGAGAATTCGCGGCCGATTTCATCCAGCCATCCTGCAATGCTCGCCGTGCTGTAACCGAACAGCAGACCCGCACAGACGGTCAGGAACGACACGCGGCCTACCGCGAGGTAGAGCCGCGTGCCAGTGACTTGAGCAAGTGTCATGCCGCGGCAGGACTGTGGCGCATTTCGATCTCTTCCAGACTGACGCCCTTCGTTTCAGGTGCGTAGAACCAGGAGAAGATCGCTCCGATGGTGCAGAATATTCCGAACAGGGCGAATGTCGCGACTGCGCCGAAATGGGCCAGGAACACCGGGAAGGTAAACACGACGATGAAGTTGCAGCTCCAGTTCGCGACGGAGGCCATGGCCATGCCCCGGCTGCGCAGGGCGAGCGGGAACAATTCGGACATGTACAGCCACGGCAACGGCCCCAGGCTGACCGCAAAGAAGGCGATATAGGCGAACAGACCGGCCAGGGCCAGCGGAGCCAGCTCGGGTTTGTCGGCCTGCATCGCGAAGGCGATAACGACAAGGCTAAGCGCGGTGCCGATAAAACCCAGGATGAGCAGGGGGCGCCGGCCGAACCGGTCGACGACGAACATGGCGACGACGGTCATCAGCACATTCACCACTCCGATGCCGACGGTAGCGGCCAGCTGGGTGCTGGAACCGTCGAACCCGGCATGTTTCATGATGATCGGAGCATAGTAGATGACCGCATTGATGCCGCTGACCTGCTGGAAGACAAAGACTGCAATCGTGAAGATAACCAGCGGCCGGACGTTTTGTGTCAGGAAGGCACTCCACGCCGGCTCGGCGGCTCCGGAAGCGCTTGAACGCTCGATTTCATCGACGACATGCGTGGCCTGATCCCTGGACAGATCCGGCTGAACAAGTCCGATAACCGATATGGCCTTGTCCCTTGCACCGTTCATGGCCAGCCAGCGCGGGCTTTCCGGCGATTTGGCGATCCCGACCAGGGAGATCAGCGCAGGCACGGCGCCAAGAGCCAGCATCCACCGCCAGGCGCCCAGGGGTTCAAGTGCCATATCGATAAGGTAGGATGACAGAATGCCGACGGTGATCATCAGCTGGAATGCCGACACCACCGCGCCCCTGTATTTTGCAGGAGCAAGTTCGGCCAGAAACATCGGGGCAGCCAGGGCGGATGCCCCGATCGCGATCCCGAGCACCAGGCGCGCGGTGATGAGAAATTCCAGCCCGGTGGCCAGGCCTGCTGCGACCGCGCCGGCCGCGAACAGAACCGAACACAGCATCAGCACCTTGCGCCGCCCGAGACTGTCCGCATACCTTGCCGCCAGAATGGCTCCGGCAACGGCGCCCAGCGGCACTGCGGCGGTCATGAAACCCTCGCCGGTAGGCGAGATGTCGAAGGACTTCGTGATCAGGGGCAGGGCTCCGGCGATCACACCTTCATCGAACCCGAAGAGCAAGCCGAACAGGGCGGCCAGAGAAACCAGACGTAAGAGCATTCAAGTCATCCTTCGGGTTCAGGCCGACAGGCGCGCATACACGCCTTCGGCATGGCGCAGAGACCATGCTGTGATTGTGAGATAGCTGTTGGCCGACCCCTGCGAGGGCCATGCGGCCGCATCGGCAACGGACAGGTTGGGCAGCTTCCAGAACTGACCGAAGGTGTTGGTCACGCCGCCATCCGGGTCTTCAGACATGCGCAGACCGCCGATCTCGTGCAGGGCCGCGCCCAGCGGATTGACCTGGGTCCGCAGAAGCTCCGCGTCGAGAGCCTCTGCGACCTGCGGCAGGAAGGCATCCATCTCGCCCAGGATACGCTTGTCGCTGTCGCTGCGATCGGCGATGACCGCGTATTGACCCATCTCGCCGGGGCCGTCACCCTTACCCTTGGTCAGCACCACTTCATTTGTCTCGGAGGCTTCCCCGACGCCGAAGCAATAGGCCAGCAGGTACAGGCCGTCAGGATCGCAATCGAGCCAGACGGTGGCATGATAGGGGGTGTACCAGGTCTCGGCGAACGGCCCCTGGATCTGGATGTGATAGGGGCGTTCCCGGGTCGGCGGAATGAAGGCGTAAATCGGTTCTTTCAACGGCTTGCGCAGTTTGAACAGGCCCTGAATGAACTGATGGTCGGCGATATGGCTGCCGACAGCCGGATGCAGGTCCTTCAGACCGGATGCCAGGGCCAGCCGGGTCGACTGGATCGCCCCACCGGCGAACGTGTAATGGCGGGCAACCAGCCGGAAACGTTGTTCTTCGTCGGTCCCCTTGACAATCAGTCCGGTGACATTGCTCCCGTCATGATCGACCCGCTCGGCAATGGCGTCGGGAACCAGCACGATACGGCCGCGCTCCACTTCACGTGTCAGGAGACCGCTGCGGATCAGCCGGTCGGAGGAACTGTCGAAGCCGCGCGGCATGTAGCCGTTGCGCGGTTCCTGGGTGTCGACACCGGTGGAGGCATGCACGGCCTCGATTCCGGCATCGTTCAGCCGGTCAAGAAATCCCTGCTGTGCCTCACCCCTGAAAAATGCCGGCCGGCTCGTGTTGGGACCCGAGACATGCATCAGGTCTTCTGCCTGCTGGTAATAGGTCTCGAACTCTTCATATGTGACGGGCCAGTCGGAAAAGTCCCATTCCGTGAAACGCGGAGTGCAGCCACCCCAGAACAGGGTCCGGCCGCCAACGGTGGACCATGCGTCGCTGTTCAGGGGAGGAGCGACGCTTTCGTCAAAATGGGCGCGGTCGGTCCAGGCGGTCCTGTAGCGTACCAGATTGTGAATCTGCGGCGTCAGATCGCTGCGACTGCGAAACGGGGTCGACCCGACATGGCTGGGCAGCACGAACGGACCGGCCTCGAGGATCACGACGGACAGACCCTTGTTTGCCAGCTGGATGGCACTGGTGACACCCGCCGTTCCCGATCCTACGATCAACACGTCGATATTTGTCGTGGCTTTGGCGATGGAAAACAGGTCGGAGGTAACGACCGAAGACAGAGATTTCATGGACTTGAGCCTCAGCGATTGAAATATACGGCAGCAACTTTGCGGAAAGCCCGAATAATGTCATCGACATCCGCATCGGTCAGGATGGAAGCGATCGACAACAGGCCTGAGCGGTCATGCAGGTCGTCACACACCGGCAGAAGTCCGCGGTGGTAATCGATCTGCGAGGCAAAGGCGTTGTCGGGGTGGGTCCAGGGGAACCCGTCCCGTGTGTTCGACCGTTTTTCGGTCAGGCTGGGGATGTTGAAATACCAGTGCAATCCCCAGTCGCGCATGGGCAGGCAACTCAGCGACCCTTCCGGCCCATGAATGCCCTCGGCCCGGACAGCCGCCATGAAGCGCGAACAGATGTCCTCGTCTTCGAAGGTCATGATCAAGAACGGCCCGCTGTCACCCTTCGGATCGATGACATTGCGGAACCGGATCTCGGGGATGTCCGAAAGGGCTTCGCGGATGCGCCATTTTGCGTCGCGCATGGCGCCTGTGATCCGGCCCAGTTTGCGCGATTGCGCCAGGGCCATCGCGCCGGTCAGGTCCGACATGCGGGCCCCGATTCCCCAGAACTGGCAGGTTTCATCTGCCGGGTCGAAACGGCCCGCATCGTTGCGGGCATAGCCAAGATCGTGCATGGCAACGATCCTGCGGAACAGCGTGTCATCCTTGCAGACGATCATGCCGCCATCGCCTGACGTCATGTTCTTGTTCATCTGGAAACTGAAGGTGGCAATATCGCCGAAACGGCCAGCAGGCGTTCCGTTCTGGCTCGATCCCGCGGCCTGCGCACAGTCTTCGATCAGGCCCAGCCCGTGCTTGCGTGCGATCTCGGCGATTTCCGTCACATGCCCGGGGGCGCCGCTCATGTGAACCAGCAGGATGGCCCGGCTACGGGAGCTGATCTTGCTCTCAAGGTCCTTGACGTCCATGCAGAAGGTGTCGTCGATATCGACCAGCCGGGGAATGGCGCCCGCCCGAACGATGGCGGAAATGCAGCTCACCCACATGTAACCTGCGACCAGAACCTCGTCACCCGGCCCCACTTCGAGCGCGGACAGCGCTATGGACAAGGCGGCCGTTCCGGAAGAAACAGCCAGTGCATGTTTGTGCCCGTAGGTTTCACACCATTCCCGCTCCAGGGTTTCCACCATGTACTGGGGATTGATGCCGTAGAACCGGAAAGGACTTTGCGCGCGCAAGACCCGGTCAACCAGTTCGCGCTCTTCCTCGCCGATCCAATGGGCTCCGGGCAGTTCCCAGGGCAATGGCGCCGTGCGAACAGGGGCACCACCGTCAATGGCGAGTTTGTTTTCTTGATCGATCGCTTGCACCTGGCGAGCTCCTCCATGTGGGTTCCGCGGGCAATGCAGACGCCCGCCGCAATTCAAGGCGATCCAGGCGTCGCCGCCTGACACCGAAGACATCCGACCTGTGTCAGGCGCGCACCCGACACCGGCGCTACTCGCATGACCGACGCGGATCCACGCCGTTCAACCGCGATGCGGTTCCCTGATTTGATCATCATCCGGCGCAACGGCATCGGTGCCGTGCCGAAAACATCATGGGAGACAACCCGCACTTGTGAACCTCCGTCCCGACATCACACGCAGAAAAAGACGTACTTCGATCTTCTCAAGTGACCGCCAAAACAAAAGTCTATTTTCAAGTCGACCAAATATCGATTCGAATTGTGGACACCCATTGAAAACACAGCAGAAATAACACCTTAAAAATTAACATATCCCTACTTGAGAACTGCAAAAATCACGATGATTTCATGGCTACGCAATTCCGAAAGACTGTTCCCGGAGGGGGGAGGGCAGTATGCGGTCCCGGTTGCACTTGTCACCGGCATGAAGAAGGACCCGAACACGGTGAAACAGGTTCTGATCAAACAGCGCATTTCTGGTCCGGAGATCACCGGGCTTTGCCACTGCGTCCACAGATCGGCCTCATCGGAGAGCGGGGGAGATGGCTGGAACAGCGCATCGCGAAACGGATTGTTATCTCGGATCGGTAAGCGAACCCGGTTCACCTTGCGGGGAGCAGATGTCCTGCCCGGTGGAGCGACCTTCCGTCTGCTCGGAAGCAGGGGAGGAGGAGGTCTCAAGAGAACTTGCGGCAAGACCGCCTGCCCGGAGCGTGTCTTCAAGAACCGCCCAGACCGTCATGAACACCCCTGCGATCACCGGCCCGAGAATCAGCCCGACGGCCCCGAAGGAGGCCAGCCCGCCGAAGGTGCTGACGAGCACGAGCAGATCCGGCATCCGTGTGTCGCGTCCAACGAGAACGGGACGCAAGAGATTGTCGACGGTCGTGACCGCAAGCCCCGTCCACAGGGCGAGACCGACAGCCGGGAAGAACTGCTCGTTCACCGCCAGCACGATTATGCCCGGAATCAGCACGATTGTCGGACCGATTCCGGGGATGATGGAGAAAACCGCCATGACACATCCCCAGAAAGCCGCACCGGGAAGTCCGGCAAACCAGAAACCGAGGCCCCCGAGAACGCCCTGGGCCAAACCGATCAGGAAGGTACCCTTGATGGTCGCCCGGCTTATGGAGACAACCCGATCCGCCAGTCTTTTCTGGATTGCTGACGGCAAGCCGGAATGGGCAAGCACCTGCTGAAACATGTTTGTCCGCTGCGGAAGGAAAAACACCATGGCGTAGAGCATGATAAAGATATTCAGAAAGAAGGAGACCGTGCCCTTTGTCGCCTGGGAGAGGGCTGCCACGAAGAAATCGGCAATCTGCCCAGCCGCCTGCCCCACCTTCTGGGTGATCGTGGCCCCAAGTCCGGCAAGGTCCACTTCGAAAGGCAGCCAGTTGGCCAACCCGTTGTTTATGGCGGCAAGATCGAGCGTCTCGACCCAGGCAGAGGTTGATTTGGCCACTGCCGCCGCCTGCTGCCCGCCCAGCACGATCACGGTCCCCATCGGCAAAAGCACGCCGACCGAAAGGATGGTGAGCGTGATGGCGACCGCAAAGCCCTGATGGCGTCCGGTGTGACTGTGGATCCACCTGTAGAACGGAGCGGCCAATGCACTGAATATGGCTGCCAGAAAAAGGGCGATCAGATAATCCCGGATCAGACCAAGAAAGGCAGCCCCGGTCGCCAGGGCGACAAATCCGATCACAAACAGTTGCAAGTACACTCTGTCGACCGGATTTTTGTCCGGTGTAGCCCTGTCGGTTGCCATTGTGTCTCATTCCCTTGTGCAGCCGCTTCAGCTTATACATTGATCATCCGGACCGCTGCAGCCCGCAGTCGGTTCCGAAGTTTATCCTTTTATGGCCGCGTCCCCTAAGCTACTCTAATCGTTCGATTGCGAAGGATATACTCATGCCCCGCACCTCCGATCTGAAGACAGAACTTTCACAATTGAAGGCCGATTCCCAAGGCAAGGCCAGGCCTCGCCGGTCGCGCGCCCGAAAGTCCGCGGATGAAGACAACGTGATTCCGCCGGAGCCGGCTGCGGAAGACGCGTCCGAGAAAAACGAACTCGGCGACCTTGCGAACAAACTGTCGGACCTCGTTGAAAATGCGGGCGACGAAATCAGGGAGCGACCGGTTACTGCTGTCTTGGGGGCTCTTGCTCTCGGCGTGGTGATCGGAGCGCTTCTCAGGCGATAGGAGAGGCTCATGGACGGTTTCGTCAGGACGATGCGGATTGTCTGGCGCGCGGAATTGCTGATCATTGAAGCGAAACTGAATGTCGCCACCAAACGGATCGGCGCCACGGCGTTCGCCGGTCTGGTCTTCGTGTTCGGCCTCGGCATGCTCAATGTGGCCGGTTTTTTCGCGCTGCAGGAAAGTTGGGGACCGATCTATGCCGCCCTTGGCGTCGCGGCTGCCGATTTCCTGATCGCCGTCCTTCTGGTTCTCTGGGCGTCCCGTATGAGGACCGGTCCGGAACTTGATCTTGCCCGCGAGGTCCGCGATTCCGGCCTGCTCGAACTCGAGGCCAGGGCGGAAACCGTTCAGGACGAGGTAGAGGCAATCAGGGATGAATTGCTGACGCTGAAAAAAAGCTTCCTGAATTTCTCCAGAAACCCGCTCGACGGAACGATCCACGCCCTGTTGACACCAATTCTGACACTGCTGATCAGGTCCCTCACCAAGGGAAAGGAATAATTTCGTCACAAGCCCTGGTTAAGTGATAGCTGTTTTGCTCCGGTATTCCTTATCCCGGACGCCGTATCTGGGCACCCGTTCCGGGGACCGGTTTTGAGCATCACTTGATCGAGATTCCAGAACCACCTCTTTTGAACGCGACAACAGCGGTGGAAGGGGCTTCTTTGCCCTGCGGCGTCAGTGGCTGCGAAGCAGGACATACTCCCATACGGTGAACGCGGCGAAAGGCCCATGTAGCTGATGAGACATTTCGGAAAAATCGCACTTGTCGTTGCGGTGTTTGGCATATTCTTTGTGACCCTGATGCTGTTCGGTGCGCGTCTGGGGCTGTGGGCACCGGTCACAGGCTTCGGATTTTATCGAAACTACCTCAATCCGCTTGGGGGAATCGTCGCCGCTTTGGGTGGCATGGCGCTGCTTGTTCATTTCCTGCGAAAGGAAACGAAGGGGATGTTGGCGGGCGGATTTGCTTTGTTTGTCGGGTTGGCCTGCCTGGCACCGATGATCGCCGCGACGGTCAACCCGTCGCCGCGTGCGGCGCCGATCCACAACATCACGACCGATACCGCCAATCCCCCCGCGTTCGAAGTGCTGGATGAAACACGCGAAGGGGCCAGAAACCCACTGGAATATGCGGGGACCGAATTGGCCGCAGCTCAAGCCGCTGCCTACCCTGATATTGCCCCTCTCGAAACAGAACAATCTGCCGACGCGGCGTATCAACGCGCTCTGGCGGTGGCGGAGGAAATGGGTTGGGAGATCATTGCAGCAGATGCGGACCGCCGCCGCTTCGAAGCCACCGCGCGCACGTCTGTGTTCTACTTCGCGGACGACGTTGTGGTGGTCGTGGCGGAAACGGATGCAGGCAGCCGCGTAGACATGCGAAGCGTGTCGAGAGTGGGTAGAAGTGACCAGGGCGTCAACGCAGCCCGTATCCGCGAATTTCAGCAACGCTTTGGAGCGTGAACGAATTGAAAGCTCATTGAAATCATCGGGACGGAGGCCCTGAAAGACATGAGCCGGGCCAGCCACGCCATCATGGCAAGGACATCGGTCGACCTCCACTCATACCAAGCGCAATTGATCAGAACCGATGCGCCCAATCCCGCCTGCCGATTGACATTATGGTCCATGGTTGCTCGACAAGCTTGTTCCAAGCCCGGCAGTACAGGTCGGGGATCTCCTTGTAGGACTTGAAGACGCGATTTGAGAGACGGTTATCGCGCATGAACTGCCAGATGTTCTCGACCGGATTGAGCTCCGGCGGTTTGGGCAGCATAGGCAGGGTCCTTATGTCGTCCGGCACTTGAAGCTTTCCGTTCATGGACCATCCAGCCCGGTCCATCATCAGAACCGCATGCGCACCGGGAGCAACATGAGTGGAGATTTCCACGAGGTGAGGCTGCATCATGGCCGTGTGGCACCGGGGTACAACACGGCCGGCTCCCGTGCCCCGGCCGCCTCAAGGCGCTTGCCGCCGCCGTAGATCGAGGCAAGCGCCAGCAAACGCCGCGTCTGATTGGCATCCCTTGATTGATCGGCAAGACGCCGCAGTGCCCAGGCATCAAAATCATCGCGAAGTGAAATCCGGCTACCCATGGCAAACTCCCTGTTTGCCATCGTGAATCATGATTTTCCCTGAACAGGGAAGCTCAAATATGAGTCGCAACCTATTGGGCTTGGTATAGGTCCCGTCGAAACCTCATTTCAGCAAGCATGGTGTTCAGGCGGCGCGCCATGAATCGTGCCCGGTGGTGATCGGATTGTCTCAGGCTGAATGACAGCTTCCGGTTAAGGTCTGATTGAGAAAGCGCTACTGGAAGGCGAGGGCGCCAGTACCAGATGTTTCCCCGGCGCAGGAGATTTTGAACGTCGTGTCGACGAGCCATTGCCCATATTCCCTGTGCCGGACGGCGCCTTTGGGCACCAGTTCCGGGGACCAGTTTTGGGCATCAGTTGGTCGAATCGGCTGAGGACACGGCTTTATAGTGCCGATTATCTCAATATAATCAATAACTTGGAAAAGGGTTGGCTGGGGAACCTGGATTCGAACCAGGACTAACGGAGTCAGAGTCCGTGGGTCTACCGTTAACCTATTCCCCAACACGGCCCGGCGACCGGGCGGTTCGTTGTAACAACGATGCAGGCCGTGAGGCCCCGTTGCGAACGATGTGCCGCATATACATCCATCATATTTGCGAATGCAAGGGCCGTTTCCGATTTTTTTGTGAAATAGGGGCCGACGGGACAGTTTCACAAAAGCTATGGTCCCGAACCCGACGTTATGTGCTTTTCGATCGGCGACCAACCTGTTACAGTTTTGTCAACGAAAGACATGGTCTTCGGCAGCGCCCCGTTTGACGGCCGGTACGCCGGGATCTGAAAGGCATAAAGTGACTCAGTCAGGTCAGGAACCGCCCGAAAACGGGCGTCGTACCGCTGACGTGTCCGGAAACAGCGGGACCCCGCAGGAGTCCAAGGGACCGGCCAGACGACGCCGAAAGCGCCGTTCCGGCAAGGGACCGAAAGGCAAGGCGGCAGCACAGGAAAGTGCCGCCGCGGCAGGGGAGCCCGAAAGGCAGGGACCTGTTCAGGCCAAAGCTGTATCCGGAAGCGTCGAAACAACCGCCCATTTGCAGGCATCGCCCGCAGGGGCCGGGGGACCCGCGCCCAATTCCGGAAAGCGCCGCAAGAAGCGACGGCGCAGCCGTCCCTCCCTCGCGGTCGCAGACAATACGGCGAATGGCAGCTCTGGCACAGGAGAAAACCGGGACACACAGCAAGGCGGCGATGCCACCACCAGCCTGAAAGGCAAAAAGGCCGCGCGGCGCAGAGGCCGTCGTCGCTGGCAGTCCGAAAGCGGCGGTCCGGAGGGAGTATCCGCCGGCCGCGGTCCTGATTCGGAGGGCGGCATTGCGCCGGGACGGCCGGCAAATGGCGAAAACGCCGGCTCCGCTGCTAGGGCACCGTCAACCCGGGATGCCGATATCCGGTTGCCGAAAGCTCGGGACGACCAGTCCCGCTCGCCCTGGAAGGGCGTTCATGCCGACCGGGCCAGAAACGCCCGACCGCGTGGATCACTCTATGCGGCGCTGGATCTTGGAACGAACAATTGCAGGCTGCTGATCGCCCGTCCGGAGGGTCGCGGGTTCCGGGTCGTGGACGCCTATTCCCGTATCGTCCGACTGGGCGAGGGGGTGGGCTCCAACAAGCGCCTGGGCGAAGCCGCCATGGACAGGGCGATCGACGCGCTGGCCAATTGCCACCGCAAGCTGGCGGACAGGGGCGTGTCCCGCTCGCGTCTGATCGCCACGGAAGCCTGCCGGGCAGCTGAAAACGGCGCGGAGTTCATCGAGCGGGTCAAGTCGGAAACCGGCCTTGCCCTGGAAGTCGTCAACCGCGAGACCGAAGCCCGTCTGGCCGTTGCCGGCTGCGCGTCTCTGGTCGATCACGACGCGGACGGCGTCATCCTTTTCGACATCGGCGGCGGATCGTCTGAAATCGTCTGGCTCGATCTGCGCAACCGTTGCGGGGCGCGCGGATATGCCCTGACACGTTTTATCCGCTCCTGGATCTCGCTGCCCGTCGGTGTGGTCAATCTGGCGGAACGCCACGGCGGCGTGCATGTTACCCCCGAAGTCTTCGAGGCAATGGTCGAGGATGCCGCCGGGCATCTGGCTGCCTTCAGTCTGGCAAACAGCCTGACGGAAGCCATTTCGTCCGGACGGGTACACATGCTCGGCACATCGGGAACCGTCACGACCCTGGCCGGCGTGCATCTCGGTCTGAAACGCTACGACCGGCGCCGGGTGGACGGGACGTGGCTGGAAGACGGCGACGTCGGCAGAATGATTGATGAACTGCGCGATATGCCCTATGAGGCGCGTGTGGAAAATCCCTGCATCGGCGCGGATCGCGCCGATCTCGTCCTGGCGGGCTGCGCCATACTGGAAGCCATCCGCCGGCGCTGGAGCTGCTCGCGGCTGCGCGTCGCGGACAGGGGCCTGCGCGAGGGAATTTTAACGGAATTGATGTCGGCCGACGGCGTCTGGACCCACAAAAGGTCCGGAACCCGTCAGGATCGCGGCCGTCAAAGGAACAGAGCATGAGCGGTTCAAAAAAGGGCACCGGAGACCGGGGCCTGCACATCAAGGTGAAAACGGCGGCCGGCCGGCGCGAATCGTCCACCCGCTGGCTGACCCGCCAGTTGAACGACCCCTATGTGCGGCGGGCGAAGATCGACGGCTACCGGTCCAGGGCAGCCTACAAGCTCATCGAGATCGACGACAAGCACAAGCTGCTCAAGCCCGGCTACCGGGTCGTCGACCTCGGCTGTGCGCCGGGAGGCTGGTGTCAGGTGGCGGTTCAGCGGGTTCAGTCCAGCGTCGAGGCGCCGAAGGTTGTCGGAATCGATTATCTCGACATGGACCATGTTCGCGGAATCACGTTCCTGAAAAAGGACTTTCTCGACGACGACGCCCCGGCGGCCCTGATGGAGGCCCTGGGAGGCAACAGGCCCGATGTGGTGCTGTCGGACATGGCGTCGCCAACGACCGGACACAAGCAGACCGATCACCTGCGCACGACCCACCTGTTTGAAATCGCGATCGATTTTGCCCGCCGCAATCTTGTCCCCGGCGGATCCTTCCTGGCAAAGGTTTTCCGTGGCGGAACCGAGAACACCCTGCTCAGGGACCTGAAGCGGGAGTTCAAGTCCGTTGCCCACCTGAAGCCGCCGGCGAGCCGCAAGGAAAGTCCGGAACTCTACGTGATCGCCAAGGGGTTTCGCGGCAACGATCTGGAGCAGGACTGATCCGCACCAGGCGGAGCTCCCTGGCCCGCCGCACAGAAAGGAAAGCCAGGACCCTTTCCTTTCTGTCACCTGCGTGTTATTGACCCGCGCCAACTTCTCCGGCACAGCCGAAGCGACTCGACAGATGCAGGCTTTATAGACAGGCCTGCGTCGCGGATATTTTTTTAAAGGGGAATTGGCAATGGCATCCTTCTTTGTCCCATCGACCGGACAGCAAGCCCTGACCTTCGACGATGTATTGCTGATGCCCGGACACTCGGAAGTCATGCCGGGTCAGGTGGATCTGCGTACCAGGGTCACCAGAGAGCTGGAACTCAATATTCCGATCCTGTCCTCCGCCATGGACACGGTGACGGAAGGCCGGCTGGCCATCGCCATGGCCCAGGCCGGCGGCATCGGCGTCATTCACCGCAATCTTTCTCTCGACCGGCAGGCAGAGGAAGTCCGCATGGTCAAGAAGTTCGAATCCGGCATGGTTGTCAATCCGCTGGTGATCGGGCCGGACGCGACCCTGCAGGATGCGCTGGACCTCATGAAACAATTCGGCATCTCCGGCGTGCCCGTCGTCGAAAACGGCGGCTCGGGCGGCCAGACGACCGGCAGACTGGTGGGCATCCTTACCAACCGTGATGTGCGTTTCGCGTCCAATCCGGATCAGAAGATCCACGAGCTGATGACCCGCGACAACCTGATCACCGTCAGCGACAATGTCAGTCAGGAAGACGCCAAACGGCTCCTGCACCAGAACCGTATCGAGAAGCTGCTTGTGGTCGACGAGGACCGCAACTGCATCGGTCTGATCACTGTCAAGGACATGGAAAAGGCCCAGCTGAACCCGAATGCATCGAAAGACGCGCAGGGAAGGCTGAGGGTCGCCGCGGCAACCAGTGTTGGCGAAGAGGGATTTGCCCGCGCGGAACGACTGGTCGACGCGGGGGTCGACATGGTTGTGGTCGATACCGCTCACGGCCATTCGCAGAAGGTTCTGGACATGGTCACCCGGGTCAAGGGCCTGTCCAATTCAGTCCAGGTTCTGGCGGGCAATGTCGCCACCTCGGAAGGCACGAAAGCCCTGATCGATGCGGGCGCCGATGCGGTCAAGGTCGGGATCGGTCCCGGTTCCATCTGCACTACCCGGATCGTTGCCGGTGTCGGCGTGCCGCAGCTTACCGCGATACTGGAATCGGTCAACGAAGCTGAGAAACACGGCGTTCCCGTGGTGGCCGATGGCGGAATCAAGTTCTCCGGCGACCTGGCCAAGGCCATTGCCGCCGGCGCTGCATCGGTCATGGTCGGCTCGCTGCTTGCCGGTACCGAGGAAAGCCCCGGCGAGGTCTATCTGCATCAGGGCCGGTCCTACAAATCCTATCGCGGCATGGGATCTGTCGGCGCAATGGCACGCGGGTCGGCGGACCGCTACTTCCAGGCGGAAGTGCGCGACAGCCTGAAACTTGTTCCCGAGGGGATCGAGGGCCAGGTTCCCTACAAGGGAGCGCTCGGAAGCGTCCTGCATCAATTGGCCGGCGGACTGCGCGCGGCCATGGGTTATGTCGGTGGCAAGGACATTCCAGACTTCCAGGAAAAGGCCCGTTTCGTGCAGATTTCCGGTGCCGGACTGCGCGAAAGCCATGCCCATGACGTGACGATCACGCGGGAAAGCCCTAACTACCCATCCAATATCTGACAACGTCACATGCGGTGCGGTCCTGAACAGGCCGGCTCCAGGGGTTCAAAATGAAAGATGGCGGACGCCTCGCGGCGGCAATTGAAGTCTTAACCGAGGTCGAAACCCGCCACAGGCCGGTTCAGGTCGCGCTGCGGGACTGGGGCGCGGCCCACCGCTTCGCCGGTTCCGGTGACAGGACCGCAATCGGCAATCTCGTCTTCGACGCCTTGCGTAACAAGGCCTCCCTGGCCGCGTCCCTTCAGGACGGTTCGCCGCGGACGCTCGTTCTGGCAACCTATGCGCGCACCTGGCAAAAGGGCGTTCCGGCGCTCACCGAAGCGCTGACGCAGGACGTCCATGCGCCGGATCCACTGACCGATGACGAGCGCGACAGGCTGACGGCGCCTCCCGCCGGCGACATGGCGGACCACGCACTGGCCGACGTGCCCGAGTGGCTTTGGCCGGGCTTTCACGCGGCCTTCGGCGAGCGGGCCATTGAGGAGGGCAGGGCCCTTGCACAGCGTGCGCCTGTGGACCTGCGAACGAACACCCTGAAATCCGATCGCGACAAGCTTCTCAAGCGCCTGTCCCATACAGATGCCCAGCCGACGGGTCTGTCCCCGCTTGGCATGCGCATCGAAGCGCGTCCCGGGCTTGCCCGCATGCCGCATGTCCAGGCAGAGGAAGGGTACCGCAAAGGCTGGTTCGAACTTCAGGACGAAGCCAGCCAGATTGCCGCCCTGCTTGCGCAGGCCAAACCGGGGGAACAGGTGCTCGACTATTGCGCCGGAGGCGGCGGCAAGACGCTCGCCCTTGCTGCGGCCATGCAGAACAAGGGGCAGCTCTACGCCTATGATGCGGACAGGCTGCGTCTTGCACCGATCCATGAACGCCTACAGCGTGCCGGTGCCCGCAATATTCAGGTCCGGGATCCGGCCAGCTCCACCCTGGACGACCTTGCAGGCCAGATGGATCTCGTTTTCATGGACGCACCGTGCACGGGAACCGGCGTCTGGCGCCGCAGGCCGGATTCGAAATGGCGGCTGGCCGAAAAGGCCCTTGCCGACCGCATCGAGGATCAGCGTCACGTTCTCGAACATGCCAGCCGATATGTGAAACCGGGCGGACGCCTTGTCTATGTGACCTGTTCCGTTCTGGCGGCCGAGAACCAGGACCAGGCGGATTGGTTCCTGGCCAATAATGCCGACTTCCGGCCGTCTTCGGCCCTGGATGTGTGGAAGGCGATCCTGCCCGGGATGCCGGAGCCGCGCTATGTCACCGAGCGCGGAGATCTGCTGATGACACCGGCATCCACCGCAACGGACGGTTTTTTCGTGGCTATTTTTGAACGTTGCGACTGACGCCGCTGCGTTCCCTGGTGGTCCGAAATCAGGACCGGTCCTGGCGCTGAAGTCCCAGCACATTCGGCAGCTGATCATCAGCTGCCGATGAGAGTTTCCCGGCAGTGTCTACGGTTTTCCCGGACGCCGACGTGTCCGTTTCCGGCTGTGCGGTTTCGCTCCCGGACTTTTCCGCGCCGGCCGGTTGAGGTTTCGCCTCCGCTTCACCGGTCTTTGCGACCGTCTGCGCGCGCGTTTCCGCGTCGGCTGCCGGTCGTGCCGTTTCGCTTGCAATGACGTTTTCCACGAAACGTCTCACGTCCGGATCGAGACCCTTGCCTGCCGACAGGGCGGTCAACACCGAGCGGGCCTGTTTGGAATATTTCAGGGCGGCAAGTGCGGCCCCCAGTGCGTTGAGCGGCCCCTGGACCGTATTATCCAGGTCATGCGCCAGAAGAGCATGCTTGAGGGCGACTACCGGGTGCCCGAGTTTGCGCGACAGGACGCTGAGCCGGACCAGAACCGGCACCGACCGGGGACTGAGCCTGAGAGCTTCTTCTGCCGCTTCGCGGGCATCCTCAAGGGCGCCTTTCCCGGAAAGAGCATCCGACAGCATTTCCATCGGAAGCGGATCTGCCGGCGTGTGCCGGTTGGCCCTGATGGTCAGTTCGACAACCTCGTCGAAGCGCTGGCGGCGCAGGAGGGTTTCGGACAGACCCAGGAGCGCGGGGACATGGTCCGGAGCGCATTTGAGGGCCTTGCGATAGGCGGCAATCGCGGCGGACGTCTGGCCCGATCTGTCCTGCGTTTGCGCGAACAGCGTCAGAACGGGGGCGGAGTCCGGCAGCAGCTCCAGCAGGTGCCGGGCATGGACTTCCGCTTCGGCAGCCTTGTTTTCCTCCAGAAGAACACTCGCCAATCCGTAAAGCGCATTGCGATTGTCGGGAGACACGTCGAGCACTTCGGCGAAATTCTGCCTGGCATTGGCAATATCGCCGAGAAGAAGCTGGCAGTTGCCGAGGCTGGCGCGAGCCCCCAGGTGCTCGGGTTCGGCAAAGACGATCCGGCGCAATTGCGACTGGGCTTCTTCCAGGTAGCCGGCCTGGAGCAGCGCGCAGGCGGTGCGGTAGGCTATTTCCGTGTCCTGGGGCGCGAGTTCCAGAGCCTTGAGGTAGGAAACCAGCGCTTTGTCCATGTCGCCGGTGCTTTCCAGCGCCTGGGCTTCTTCAAACGCTTGTCGGGCAGCTGCTGTCATTCGATGTAAGGTTCCTCAAGCACCTGCTGCCGCCCATGTTCATGGGATGTGACGCACGGCAGAGGGCAGGGTAAGGAGCGTAGCTGCGCGGGTCAAAAGCGAAATGCGGCCGTGCACAGCTTGTCCGCCGATTTATTTGCCGGATAGGCAAGTGACACCCGGTCGGCATGCCGGTTCGCGGTGAGAGAAAAATGCTGTGCGAGACCGCTGGCAAGGCGAAATTCGGGTTCAATTTGACCGAAAGACCGGTTAGAAGCTGACCATGACCCAGCACGACCGTCTCCTCATCATCGATTTCGGTTCTCAGGTAACCCAGCTGATCGCACGGCGCCTGCGCGAGCTGAATGTTTATTGCGAAATTCATCCTTATCAGAACGTCACGGATGCGTTCCTGGCCGAATTCGCCCCCAAGGCCGTCATCTTCTCAGGTGGACCGGATACCGTTACCCGGAAGGACGCTCCGCGACCACCGGTCTCTGTATACGAACTCGGCGTCCCCGTGCTGGGTATCTGCTACGGCCAGCAGGTGATGATGCAGCAGCTCGGCGGTCAGGTCGAAGGGGGCAAGATCTCCGGCGGTGGCGGCACCGCCGAATTCGGGCGCGCATTTGTGACGCCCGCAGGCCAGCCGCTTGCCCTTCTCGAGGGACTGTTTGCCGACGGGCGTGAACAGGTTTGGATGAGTCATGGCGACCACGTCAGCAAGATCGCGCCCGGCTTCGAGGTTTTCGGCACGTCTCCCAACGCGCCCTTCGCCATCACGGCTGACACGAACCGCAATTTCTACGCGGTCCAGTTTCACCCGGAAGTTCATCACACGCCCAACGGCAAGATCCTTTATGAAAACTTCGTCCGGCTGGCCGGGTTTACCGGCGACTGGACCATGGGAGCCTATCGGGATGACGCCATCGCAAAGATTCGCGAGCAGGTTGGCGACAAGAAAGTCATTTGCGGCCTGTCCGGTGGTGTCGACAGTTCCGTGGCCGCAGTCCTCATTCACGAGGCGATCGGCGACCAGCTGACCTGCGTTTTCGTCGACCACGGGCTTCTTCGCCAGAACGAGGCGGAAGAAGTCGTGTCCATGTTCCGGGACAACTACAACATCCCGCTGATCCACGCGGACGAGAAGGAGCTGTTTCTGGGGGAACTGGACGGCGTGTCAGACCCGGAGACCAAGCGCAAGATCATTGGCCGACTGTTCATCGACGTCTTCCAGAAACACGCAAATGCGATCGAGGGCGCCGAGTTTCTGGCCCAGGGAACCCTGTATCCGGATGTGATCGAAAGCGTCAGTTTCTCCGGCGGGCCGTCGGTCACCATCAAGTCCCACCACAACGTCGGCGGGCTGCCGGAAAAGATGGGGCTCAAGCTGGTGGAACCGCTCCGCGAGCTCTTCAAGGACGAGGTGAGGGCGCTTGGCCGGGAACTCGGCCTTCCGGACAACTTCATCGGCCGCCACCCGTTCCCCGGACCGGGTCTCGCCATCCGCTGCCCGGGAGAAATCACCCGGGAGAAACTGGAAATCCTGCGCAAGGCGGATGCGGTCTATATCGACCAGATCCGCAAGCATGGTCTCTATGACGACATCTGGCAGGCCTTCGTCGCGATTCTGCCCGTCCGCACCGTTGGCGTGATGGGTGACGGCCGCACCTACGATTACGCCTGCGCCCTGCGCGCGGTAACCTCCGTCGACGGAATGACCGCCGACTATTTCCCCTTCAGTCACGAGTTTCTGGGCGAAACCGCAACCCGCATCATCAACGAGGTGCAGGGGATCAACCGGGTGACCTATGACATCACGTCGAAACCTCCGGGCACCATCGAGTGGGAATGACGGCATCGGTGCCGGTCACCGGCAGGGACGGACAGGTTTCTGTCCCGCAGTTACCGCAAGCCAACTGAACGGACACGGGAAGATCCCGCCCATTTCCGGGCTTCGAAACCGGCAGTTAGGGCTTCGTCCCCTGCGACAATCCCGGGCAGCGTGAAGCCGGGTCTATTGACAGGGGGCCCGGCGGCCTCTGAACCTGGAAGTGTTCATCCGGGGCTTTTTCAAACTGAAATTCGATGTATCTTCGGCAATGATCAAACAGGACCTGACATCGGATTGCTCGAATTGTGCAGCGCTGTGCTGCGTGGTTTTCGCCTTCGACAAATCCGAATCCTTTGCCGTGGACAAGGCGGCTGGCGAGGTCTGTGCCAACCTTGACGGCAGCAACCGGTGCCGGATCTTTGCGGAGCGGGAAACCCTCGGTTTCCGGGGCTGCATGACCTATGACTGCCATGGAGCAGGCCAGCGCGTCACCCAGGAAGTGTTCGGCGGCAGAAGCTGGCGAAACGATCCCGGTCTGACTTCGCGAATGGGAGCGGCCCTGTCTGTTATGCGCCGTGTTCACGAGCAGCTCCTGATGCTCAGGACCGCGGAAAAATTTCCGCTGGATCCAGCTGAACGGGAAACGGCACGGATGCTGGTGGACAGCCTGTCGCCCGGGACTGGCTGGACGGAACAGAGCCTGAAGACCTTCGCGATCGATGCGGCCTCCCGGAAAGTCGCGACATTCCTGCGCAGCCTCCGCCACCATGTGACCAATGCATCGTGATCATGCCGCGTTCAATTGGCGCTGACCGCAGGCAAGGTTCAGGCGGACACAGTCAATCAATCACCTTGAACTGAGCACGGACAATCCGTTGCCTTCAGTGCATCTTAGCGGGCACAGGTGATGCAGAATGCGGCCGCCGGATCGACTTTCAGTCTTTTTTCCGGAATTTCTTCCCCGCATTCGACGCAATAGCCGTAGTCGCCGGTGTCAAGGCGCTGCAATGCAGCCTCGATACGCTGGATATGGGAGCGGCGCTGTCGTTCCGCAGCCTGCGCCATCGCCTGGCCCTGGAGCGCGTCCATGCGGGACAATCTCCCGACCGATTGCTGATCGAGCATCACTGTCGCCCGGGCTTCCTCGGAAATTTCGCTCAGCGAAACCAGTTCGTTCTTCAGTTTCAAGAGTTCCGCACGAGCTGTTTTACTGTCCATCGGCCGTCACCTCCCGGACAAAGAATGGCAACGCCAGCACCATTGCGCAAGCGGGACGTCTACGCTCTCACGAGGGGCTCGACACCCGCGGAAGGGACCCGCGCTTCACGCCTTGCCGGGCCCGGTCGCCGCCTTTTCCTCGTCCAGCATTTTTTCATGGTGCTCGCGGGCCTGGACCTCGATGAACAACCGCGTGACCTGGGGCATCTCCATCTTGATGGTCCGTTCGAGGGAGTAGATGGTTTCCTCTACGGTTCCCGCGGTGACTTCATCGATGAAATCCACAGACAGCGCCAGAAGAATTTCCTGCGGTCCGCGGTGAAGCGTGCGGATTTCATTGAGGTTGCTGATTGCAGGTGTCGCCCCGATGATTGCCTCGATCTTGAGAAGCACCTCCGGCGACGCGCCTTCGCCGATGAGCAGCCCCTTGGTTTCATAGGCCAGCAGGGCCGCAGTGGCGGCCAGAATGATGCCGATGGTTATGGAGGCAGCGCCGTCAAGCCACGCCAGGCCAAGATACTGGACCCCCAGAAGGCCAAGGAATGCGACGGCAAGCCCGAGCATCGCTGCACTGTCCTCGAACAGGACCGTGAAGACCGTCGGGTCCTTGCTGTCGCGCACTGCGGCAATGATCGATTTCTGGCCGCGCACCTGATTGAATTCCTTGTAGGCAATCCACCAGGCCACGGCCTCGAAGATCATCGCCAGCCCGAGCACGATATAAGCCACATAGGGGCTGGAAACCGGGTGAGGATGCAGAACCTTTTGAACCCCTTCGTAGATCGACACGCCAGAGCCGACCGCAAAGATCAGGATCGCAACCACAAAGGACCAGAAATACAGCTCTGCCCCATAGCCGAAGGGGTGTCTCTTGTCCGCCGGCTGCTTCGACTTCTTCAGTCCATAGAGCAGAAGCCCCTGGTTGCCTGTATCGACAAGAGAATGAATACCTTCCGAGAGCATCGCGGAAGAACCGGTGTAGGCGGCGGCGGCGAATTTGGTGACAGCAATCAGGGAATTCCCGACAAGTGCCGCATAGATCACCTTTTTAGAGCCATGTCCGGCCATAAACGTCTCCCGAGCGAGTTTCCATACCAATCAATGCGCCGAAGCCTATGACGCATTCGTGACTTTGATCAAGCTGATATCCTTTGCTAACTCTTCAAATGGGCATCAGTTCATCGAAAAGGAAAATTTCGGATGTATCCAAAGGCAGTTATGGCCTTCGCGCTTCTGGCCACTGTTCTCGGCTGCCTGCCGGCTTCCGCCGACGAAGTCGAGATCGTCGGTGCGACAGCGAGGAAGACAGGGGCCGGATGGACTTTCTCCGTCACGCTGAAGCACGCCGATACCGGCTGGGATCACTATGCCGATCTGTGGCAGGTCTATTCTCCCGACGGAGACCTCCTGGGCGAACGCGTGCTGTTGCATCCTCATGTCGATGAACAGCCCTTCACCCGGTCCCTGTCCGGCGTGACGGTACCCGAAAGCCTGGACGAAGTGGTCATCAGGGCGCGCGACACCGTGCATGGTGTTTCACCACAGGAATACAGGTTGTCCTTGCCCTAGCTGGAACGCCCGTTTTCAGCCCCCCTGGGAGCCGATAAATGCCAATACGCCGTCGGCGACGAACTGGACGGACAACGCTGCCAGAAGGACGCCGAGAAGACGGGTGATCACCAGCTGGGCCGTATCACCGAGCAGCCGCTCGATCCTGTCCGCCAGGAGGAACGCGCCCAGGCAGCTGGCCAGAATGACCGCGATGACGCCGCCCAGACCGGCATAGGCAAGCGTGTCGGGGGCTTCGCCGGACAGGAGTATGATCGCCGAAATCGCTGCGGGTCCGGAAATCAGCGGAATGGCTAGCGGGAAAATCGCGAGTTCGTTGATGGTGCCATGATGCGCATCGGAGGATTCGACGGCCTTTTCTGCCGTCTCCGCCTTGCGTTCCTGGCGTTTGCCGAAAATCATTTCGATCGCGATCAGGAAAAGCAGGATCCCGCCCGAAACCCGGAAAGCCGTCACGGAAATGCCAAGAACGTTGAGAACCGTCTGTCCGCTGGCATAGAAGACCAACAGGATTGCTGCGGCGATCAATGTCGCCCGGACGGCCACCCGCCGGCGGTCGGCCCGGTTCATTCCCGCGGTCACTGCAAGAAACATCGGAGCAAGTCCGACCGGATCAATGGTCACGAAAAGCGTCGCGAAGGCATTGATGAAATAGTCCAGCATTTCCTGTCTCCGGGATCGGCATTCAGGGGCGATTCCCGCATTTTTATAGGGGTTTTGGCAGGACAGCGACCCGGGCGGAAGAAAACATTTTCACGCCCTGTGCATACTTCTTGTAGGTCATTGAAACTAAAGACCTATTAGTTGGGTGGAAATGCGCTTCAAATTTGGATCAAGGCGTTGAATCAGCTATAAAAGAGCAAGCAATAACAAAGAAATGAGTGTCTTCCTTGGCTGACCAGGACAACAGCACCCCCTCTGACGGTCTCCCGTCCGATATCAAACCGGTCTCCATTGTCGATGAAATGAAGCGCAGCTACCTCGATTACGCCATGAGCGTGATCGTTTCCCGCGCGCTTCCGGATGTCCGCGACGGCCTGAAACCGGTCCACCGGCGCATCCTCTATTCGATGCATGAAAACGGCTACGAGTGGAACAAGCCCTACCGCAAGTCGGCCCGCGTGGTCGGTGACGTGATGGGTAAGTACCACCCGCATGGCGACAGCGCGATCTACGACGCCCTCGTGCGCATGGCGCAGAATTTCTCGCTCCGTCTGCCGCTGATCGACGGGCAGGGGAACTTCGGTTCCGTCGACGGCGATCCCGCAGCGGCAATGCGTTACACGGAATGCCGCCTGCAGAAGGTCGCGCACAAGCTGCTGGACGATATCGACAAGGACACGGTCGACTTTCAGGAGAACTACGACAACTCCGAAAGCGAACCGCTTGTTCTGCCGGCCAAGTTTCCCAATCTTCTGGTCAATGGCGCCGGCGGTATCGCTGTCGGCATGGCGACCAACATCCCGCCTCACAATCTGGGGGAAGTGATCGACGCGGCGATCGCGGTCATGGAAAATCCTGCGATGCCCCTTGAGGAGCTCATGCAGATCGTTCCCGGTCCGGACTTTCCGACCGGGGCGATGATCCTTGGCCGGTCGGGCATACGCAGCGCCTATGAAACCGGCCGCGGCTCGATCGTCATGCGCGCCAAGGTCGATGTGGAAGAGGTCCGCAAGGATCGCAATGCGCTGATCGTCACGGAAATTCCCTATCAGGTCAACAAGTCGACCATGATCGAGAAGATCGCGGAACTGGTGCGCGACAAGCGCGTCGAGGGCATCTCCGACATCCGTGACGAGAGCGACCGCTCCGGCATGCGGGTGGTGATCGAGCTGAAGCGCGATGCGGTGCCCGATGTCATCCTGAACCAGCTCTACCGTTTCAGCCAGCTGCAGACATCCTTCGGGTCCAATATCGTCGCCCTGAACAGCGGCAAGCCGGAACAGATGAACCTGTCCGACATGTTGCGGGCGTTCGTTACCTTCCGCGAGGATGTCATTCAGCGCCGGACACGGTTCCTGCTGAAAAAGTCCCGCGACCGGGCTCATATCCTGGTTGGTCTCGGCATTGCGGTCGCCAATATCGACGAGGTCATCAAGCTGATCCGCAGCGCGCCCGATCCGGCCACCGCCCGGGCCCAGCTGATGGAACGCAACTGGCCGGCCCGGGACGTGGAAGCCCTGATCCGGCTGATCGACGATCCGCGGCACATGGTGCAGGAAGACGGAACCTACAAACTGTCCGAGGAGCAGGCCCGCGCCATTCTCGAACTGCGTCTGCAGCGCCTTACGGCGATGGGACGAGACGAAATCGAGGAAGAGCTGAACAAGATCGGCGCGGAAATTTCCGACTTTCTCGACATTCTCAGCTCCCGCGCCCGCATCCAGGAAATCGTCCGCGACGAAATGCTGGAGATCAAGGAAGAATTCGCGACTCCGCGCCGCACCGAGATCATCGAGGGCGGCCCGGACTTCGACGAGGAAGACCTCATCCAGCGCGAAGACATGGTGGTGACCTTCTCTCACGGCGGTTACATCAAGCGGGTTCCTCTTGCGACCTATCGCGCCCAGAGACGCGGCGGCAAGGGACGGTCGGGGATGGCGACCAAGGAAGAGGATTTCGTTACCCGTCTCTTCGTGGCCAATACCCATACGCCCGTTCTGTTCTTCTCCTCGCGCGGCATCTGCTACAAGATGAAGGTCTGGCGGCTGCCGCTTGGCGGCCCGACATCGCGCGGCAAGGCCCTCGTCAACATGCTGCCCCTGGAACAGGGCGAACAGATCACTTCCATTCTGCCGCTTCCCGAGGACGAGGATACCTGGGCCGATCTCGACGTGATGTTCGCCACCGTGCGCGGCACGGTGCGCCGGAACAAGCTGTCCGACTTCGTGACCATCAACCGGAACGGCAAGATCGCCATGAAACTGGAGGATGGTGACGGCATTGTCGGTGTCGATACCTGCTCCGAACATTCCGATGTGATGCTGACCACCAATTTCGGCCAGTGCATCCGCTTCCCCGTCACCGATGTGCGCGTCTTTGCCGGACGCAATTCGGTCGGCGTGCGCGGTATCCGCCTGCCGGAAGGGGACAAGGTCATCTCCATGCAGATCCTGCATCATATTGATGTCGACGCAGAGGAACGTGCCGCCTACCTGAAGCTCTCACGCGCAATGCGCGGCGAGGCCGACGACGGTGTCAACGGATCCGACGAGGAAGGCATCGTTGCGGGGAGCCTGTCGCAGGAGCGATATGCCCAGATGAGTGCCGCGGAACAGATCATCCTGACCATTTCGGAGAACGGTTACGGCAAGCGTACGTCGTCCTTCGAATACCGGGTGACAGGACGGGGCGGCAAGGGCATCACGGCCATGGCCGTCAACGACCGCAACGGCGGGCTTGTCGCCTCCTTCCCGGTGGAAGACAGCCATCAGATCATGCTGGTCACCGATGGCGGCCAGTTGATCCGGTGTCCGGTGGATGGCATCCGCATAGCCGGCCGCGCGACCCAGGGGGTCATTGTCTTCAAGACAGCGGAAGGTGAAAAGGTCGTCGCCGTCGAGGGGATCTCCGAAGTCGACGATGAAGACGATCTCGACGAGAACGGCGAAGCCGTCGCGCAGGCTGAAGACAGCTCCGGAAGCGATGACACAACCGCTACGGATGATGCGCCGAAAGACGCGGGCGAGGGCGGACAGACACCGGAAAGCTGATTTCCGCTGCCTGTCTGCCAGGACCGTCCGCGGTCAATCGAACGAAGACATGCTGAAACGACAACAGCGGCCAGGGTGACCTGTGCCGCTGTTTGCCGTTCATGAATGGGGAGTGCTGTCAGTTGGCTGCCGGGTAACGGGCAAGAATGGTTTCATTCACGGTCTCGTCCGTCTTTTCAACGGTTATGAAGGAAACATTTCTGACCTTGTCGGCGCCGGTCAGCGCAGCCAAGCAATCCTCGCTCCAGGCACCCCATGTCTGCGATTTGCAGTCGGTGTCGAGAGCGGCGGACGCAATGCGGTCCGTCTTGGTTGCCATCATGCCCTGTGTTGCAACGCTGGTCAGATCCTCCGCCTGTGAGGCATTGCCCGGATGCATGGTGATCGCGCCGGCGGCAATCATTGTCAGCAACGCCAGGACGAACACCATGGCCACCTTGAAATGGGCAGCCGGATCGGTTGCATTCACGGCGATGGAAAACGGTTGAAACGTGGTCTCGTTTCCGCCGGGATCGTTTGTATCATGACCTTTCATCGTACTGGCTCCTGCTCACGCCACTTGATTTCGATGACGCCACACTGTCCCATTGATGAAAAGCCCGATGTGACGGCCATCACACAATGTCAGTTGAGGGCAAATGACCCATTTGAACCGGCTTTTCCTTGTGAGCGCGCGGTAGGCGGAGTAAGGAAGGGGCCATGACTCGTATCGCGCTCTACCCCGGGTCCTTCGACCCGGTCACCAACGGCCACGTGGACATTCTGCGTCAGGCACTTGCACTGGCCGACAAGGTGGTGGTTGCCATAGGCATTCACCCTGGCAAAACTCCGCTGTTCTCCTTTGAGGAGCGGGTGGACCTGATCCATGCGACAGCTGTCGCGGAGTACGGTCCTGAAGAAGCGGCAAGAATTGAAGTCATCGCATTTTCAAATCTGGTCATCGAAACGGCACGGACACAGGGGGCGGCCTACCTTGTCCGCGGCCTCAGGGACGGTACGGACCTTGACTATGAAATGCAGATGGCCGGGATGAACGGGACCCTGGAACCGGAGATCAGAACGGTATTCCTGCCCGCGTCACCGAACGTACGCCACATCACCGCCACCTTGGTGCGTCAGATCGCCAGGATGGGCGGAGAAATTTCCGCGTTCGTACCAGCCCCGGTCAGAGAGCCTCTGCGCCGCCGGGCCGGCTCCGGCAACTGACAAGAATCCGATCTTTACCTGAATCCTAGGAGTAACCAGTGTCTCGCTTGCTTGCATTATTCGCCGTTCTGGCGTCCCTGGTCGTCCTGCCTGCCGCCGCACTCGCGCAGACAGCCGATCTGGAAAACACTCTGTATCTCGATCTCAAGGACGGCCGGGTGGTCATCCAGCTGCGCCCGGATCTGGCGCCGAACCACGTGGAACGGATCAAGAAGCTTGCCCGTGAAGGGTTTTACGACGGTCATTCCTTCCACCGGGTCATCGACGGATTCATGGCCCAGACCGGTGACCCGACCGGCACCGGCATGGGCGGATCGACCGAGCCGGATCTCAAGGCGGAATTCAGCCAGGCGCCCTTCAAGCGCGGCACGCTCGGCATGGCACGCGCGGCAAGCCCCGACAGCGCCAACTCGCAGTTCTTCATCATGTTTGCCGATGGCGACTGGCTGAACGGCCAGTACACCGTATTCGGACAAGTCACCGAAGGCATGGAATTTGTCGACAACATCTCGCGCGGTGAGCCGCCGGCAAACCCCGACAAGATCATCAAGATGCAGGTTGCCGCGGACGCTCAGTGAAGACGGCCGAATTCAAACCTGTTCATCAACTAATCAAGGAGACAGAATATGACCGACATCAAGGATGCGGAAAACACGTTGCTCATGGAAACCAGCCAGGGGCAGATCGTCATTGAAATGAAGCCGGACCTCGCACCGGCGCATGTCGCGCGCATCAAGGAACTCGTGCGTGAAGGCTTTTACGACGGCATCGTCTTCCACCGGGTGATCGATGGTTTCATGGCACAGACCGGCTGTCCGCAGGGCACCGGTACCGGCGGTTCCGGACAGAAGCTGAAAGCCGAATTCAGCAAGGAAAAACACACGCGCGGCACCTGCTCCATGGCCAGGGCGTCCGATCCGAATTCCGGCGACAGCCAGTTCTTCATCTGCTTCACCGACGCCCCCTGGCTTGACGGTCAGTATACTGTCTGGGGACAGGTGATCGAAGGCATGGACAATGTGGACAAGATCAAGCGCGGCGAGCCGGTTGCCAACCCCGACAATATCGTCTCGGTGAAGGTTGCCGCGGACGCCGCCTGACGCACGACCTGCCAAAGCGGCAGTGATGCAGGCCCCTGCAGCGCGGATCCCGGATCCGCGCTGTTTTTATTCCGATCCACGCCTGTTGACCTTGACCTGATCCCTCTTTATGAGCCGCTGACACATGAAGCCGGTGCATCCGGAAGGCATCCTGCTCCATGGAAGCCCGGCTCACCCGCCAGGATACGGCCCAAGCAGAAGCTCCATGCGCGTAGACCAGTTTGACTTCGAACTCCCCAACGAGCGGATTGCGCTCCGGCCTGCCAGGCCGCGCGACTCGGCCCGCATGCTTGTCGTGCGCCCGGACAGCCCGGAAGTGCTCGGTGACAGGGGGGTCAGCGACCTGCCGGTGCTGCTTAACCCAGGCGATGCGCTGGTTTTCAACGACACGCGAGTCATTCCGGCGCAACTGGAAGGCAGGCGCCTGAGGGGAGATGTGAGCGCGGGCATCAGTGTGACACTGCATTTGCGCACGGCCCCGGACAGCTGGCGGGCCTTTGTCCGGCCGGCCAAAAAGCTGCAGGTTAACGACACTCTCCTGTTCGAAAGCGGGGACACCGCTCTTTCCGCCACCGTCGCCGAGAAGGCCGACGGCGGGGAAGTTTTGCTGGCATTCGACCGGTCTGGACCGGAACTCGATGCGGCCATCGCCTCCGTCGGCCACATTCCACTGCCGCCCTACATCGCGCAAAAACGGCCCGAAGACGCGCAGGACAGGCAGGACTACCAGACGATCTACGCCGACAGGGACGGGGCCGTGGCTGCCCCGACCGCAGGCCTGCATTTCACGCCGCAGCTCCTGAAAGCGCTTGACGCGCGTGGCATCGAACAGCATCGCGTCACGCTGCATGTGGGGGCAGGAACATTTCTGCCGGTCAAGGCCGACGACACGCAGGATCACAAGATGCATGCGGAATGGGGTGAAGTGTCGGAGAAAACGGCACAGGCACTGGCTGCGGTCAGGGCGCGGGGCAACCGGGTTGTCAGTGTCGGCACGACCTCCCTGCGCATCCTGGAAAGCGCGGCGCAAGCCTCCGGCGCGATCGCACCTTTCGCCGGAGAAACGTCGATTTTCATCACCCCGGGTTATCGTTTCAGGGCGGTTGATGTCCTGATGACCAACTTCCACCTGCCGCGTTCGACTCTCTTCATGCTGGTGTCGGCATTCTCCGGTCTGGAAACCATGCGGACCGCCTACGCCCACGCGATCCGAGAGAAATACCGGTTCTACAGCTACGGCGATACGTCCCTTCTCTTTCCACAAGACGGCGCTCAATAGGGAAACCCGCCATGTCCGCGAACGAAAAGACATTCGGTTTCAAACTGATCGCCACCGACGGCAATGCACGGCGCGGCGAAATCACGACGCCTCATGGCGTGGTGCGAACCCCGGCGTTCATGCCGGTCGGTACGCAGGCGACGGTCAAGGCGATGTATCCGGATCAGGTCCGTGAAACGGGTGCGGATGTTGTTCTGGGAAACACCTATCACCTGATGCTCCGGCCGACCGCAGAGCGGGTGGCAAGGCTGGGCGGATTGCACGGTTTCATGAACTGGCCGCATACCATCCTCACAGACAGCGGTGGCTTCCAGGTGATGTCCCTGGCCCAGCTCCGCAAGTTGGATGAGGACGGCGTCCGTTTCCAGAGCCATATCGACGGCAGCAAGCACCATCTGACGCCGGAACGCTCCGTTGAAATCCAGGGTCTGCTTGGTTCCGATATCCAGATGCAGCTGGATGAATGCATCCGGCTGCCCAGCCCGAAGGAAGAGGTCCAGCGCGCGATGGAACTCTCGCTGCGATGGGCGGCGCGCTCCAGGGAGCAGTTCGAACGGATGGGCGGTCCCGGCAAGGGGCAGGGGCTCTACGGCATTGTCCAGGGCGGCGACCAGCCCGACCTTCGCATCCGTTCGGCTCAGGAACTCGGCAAAATGCCGTTCGAAGGCTATTCGGTCGGCGGCCTGGCGGTCGGCGAACCCCAGGACGTCATGCTGGCCATGCTGGACATCACGACGCCGGTCATGCCCGTGGACAAGCCGCGCTATCTGATGGGCGTCGGGACACCGGACGACCTGCTGGAAAGCGTCAAGCGCGGTATTGACCAGTTCGACTGCGTCATGCCCACGCGCGCCGGCCGCCATGGACTGGCCTATACCCGTTTCGGCAAGGTGAACCTGAAAAACGCCCGTCATCAGGAAGACCCCCGTCCTCTGGACGAGGAAAGCCATTGCCCCGCGGCCAGCATCTACAGCCGCGCGTATCTGCATCATCTCGTGCGGGCCGGCGAAGGCCTTGCAGGCATGCTGCTGACCTGGAACAATATCGCCTATTATCAGGAGCTCATGCAGGGCATGCGCGATGCCATCGAGGCGGGAAGCTTCGAGGATTTCTATGCGCGCACCAAGGAAGACTGGGCTCGCGGCGACATCGCCGCTCTGAGAGACTGACTACCCTTCAGGCAGAAAAGCCGTCCGACGTGGTCAGGTAGCAGCCGGAAATCCGCCAGGAACCGTCCTCCTGCTTCTCGAAACTGTAAAGCGCCAGCCAGTTCCTGCCCTGCGGCCCGGTCACATAGACTTCCTGCGTCGGGCCGTCTTCGTCATTCTTGAGCGGCCGAAAGTGACCTCCCGGGGCTTGTAGACCGGCTGATAGCCCTGACGGACCATCTCCATGAAGAATTCCGGTGTCTGAAACTGCTGTCAGAGCGAATTGGCTGCAAGGGACCATTCCGGCCCCGCAGTCCTCTACAGTTCGGAACGCACTGATGCCAAAATCACAGCTATGCCGAGGCAGAAAATTACGTGAAAGAAAACATAAATATTGGTCCGTTTGAGTCAAATTACTACTTGGGTGAGCTTATTCCAGGCCGTAAACGGGAGATGTCCGTCTGCCGACGAAACTTGCGACAAACCCGCTGTTGCCGATAAACTGACCTCGCCCCCCGGTCAGGGGATCTGGATCAAATAGACAGACAGGCTGGCGGGAGAGCTTGGAATGATCGATGCAGGTTCAACTCGTCGCGGCCGATTGACCCATGATTTTAAGGTGGCGCCGTTCTTCGAGAATGTTCGGAATGAAAATGTGCAAGGCTAGAAAAGGTTATTTTAATTTTTATTTTCCGAATTGGGAGTGTGAATGATAAAGAATATCAAGTATGTCATATTTTTATTGGTATTAGTTCCTGTCTTGTTTTTATACACGATATATTCTTATTATAATTACAGTTTTACGA
>NZ_QCYM01000002.1 GCF_003075075.1 Labrenzia sp. 011
TATAGATACGACAGTAGCCAACATTAAAAATTTTGAGACCAAGACCGCATCTTTGCAAGCAAACCTTTCTGAAATTTCAAATCAGATCTCAAAAGCAAACACTGCGCTAACGATGTACAATTCAAAGATAGACAACGTCGCGAACAAAGTTGACGCCATCGACGAGTGGGTGACGTATGCGCGAGAAAATTCAAACAATCCGATTTTACCAGAGGCCTTAAAATTAGAACAAGGTAATAACGAATCTCTGTTTGTACCCGGCGAAAAAAACGAATGGATAGAACAATATATAACTGAGAACCCTGACCTCATCGAGAACCTAAACAAAAATCCTCAGTAAAATCTGAGTGAAAACAATCTAGCGGTTTCTCCAATCGGGGAGAGACGCCTGAGCAGACTTGCCACCAAGTTTTTGGTCTACTTGCGATTAACATCAGCTCCAACCTGAAGACGAGCAATGGAGTGAACCGGTTTCACGGACAAGCAACTCCATCAGCATCCTGGCAGCGCATGACGCAAACACCTGCCGCTTGATACCTGGTCCGAAGTCCAGCGACCGGCTCCGTTTAACCGATAGCCGGTCACACCACTTCCCCTACACCTCCGTCCTCTGCCGGGGAATGTCGTTTTCGCCCTCTTCTTCCGGCCCCATGCCGTAGCTCATGCGTGTCATCTGGGCGATGACCCGTTCCATTTCCTCATCGGAGAGGATGGGCGGCTCGCCGAGGGTCAGGGCCTGGACATACATCCGCGACAGCGTCTCGATCTCGATGGCCATCCACAGCGCAGAGGCCATGTCCTTGCCCAGCGATATCTGGCCATGCTGACCGAGCAGGCAGGCCATCCGGCCGGTCAGCGCTTCCAGGGCCGCATCCGACAGGGACTGGGTGCCGAAGGTCGCGTAGCGGGCGCAGCGGACCGTGGTGCCGCCGGCAATGCCGGTCATGTAGTGGAAGGAGGGAATGGTCTTGTGGTGACAGGCCAGCGTCGTGGCGTAGACCGAGTGGCAGTGCAGCACCGAGTTCACGTCCTGCCGCGCTTTCAGGATGTCGCGGTGAAAGCGCCATTCCGAAGACGGCCGGCGCCCCGCATAGGTGCCGTCGAAATCCATCTCCACGATATCCTCCGCCGTCATGTCGTCGTAAGGCATGCTGGAGGGCGTGATGAGGAAGCCCGTCGGCGTGCGTACCGACACATTGCCGGCTGTTCCCTGATTGATGCCGCTGGCATTCATGCGCCGGCAGATCCTCACCATCTCTTCACGCAGTTCCTGCATTTTCTTCATCCTGTTCCTGTCAATGAGCCCTGTATTGGTGAATTCATCCGAATGACCGGCTGCAACTGGCCCGTCCCGGGGTCACCGGCCCGCCTTGGTGGTGCGAAAAGGCGATCGGGTCGCGCATGACGTTTTCCTCACACGATTCCGCCGCCGCCCGCGGACGCCTGCGGGCGCTCTGCGGCCACCTTCTGCCGGTAGCGCGATGCGCGATAGGCAGAGACCGGATCGGCCGCGCCCCCGGCCTGTACACGCGCCATGGCGAGCAGAGGCTCCACATCGGTACGATAGGCGGCCTTCAGGGTCTGCGAGGCCATGAGCGCGTCGTTTTCCTCCTGGAAACCTTCCAGCGCCTGACGGTCCACCAGCAGCGCCTGGGCATAGGCCCGCTGCACTTCGATGGCAGACAGCATCAGGCTTTCGATGGGGTCGGTGACATTGTGGCTCTGGTCAAGCATATGCGCCGGGCGAAAATCCTCGACGCCGCGCTGTTCGGCATCCACGAGTTCGTTGAAGACCAGGAACAGCCGGTAGGGATCGATGGCGCCGGCGTCGAGATCGTCGTCCCCATATTTCGAGTCGTTGAAGTGAAAGCCGCCCAGCTTGCCGAACTGGATCAGGCGGGAGACGATCATCTCGATGTTCACATTGGGCGCGTGGTGGCCGAGATCGACAAGACAATAGGCCTTCGGCCCCAACTCCCGCACGATGAGGTAGTTCGTGCCCCAGTCCTGCACCACGGTCGAATAGAAGGCGGGCTCGAACATCTTGTGCTCGGTGAACAGGCGCCAGTCCTCCGGGATCGCCGCATAGATGTCGCCCATGGAGTCCAGATAGCGGGAAAAGGCGCGGGCGAAATTGCTCTGCCCCGGGAAATTGGACCCGTCGCCGATCCAGACCGTCAGCGCCTTCGAGCCGATGGCCTTGCCGATCTCGATACAGTCGAGATTATGGTCGACCGCCTGGCGCCGCACGGCCGCATCCGTGTGGCTGAGCGAGCCGAACTTGTAGGAATGGCGCTGATCGGCGGCGTCGGAAAAGGTGTTGGAGTTCATGGCATCGAAGCCGAGCCCCAGCGCACCGGCGGTTTCAAGCAGCCGTTTCGGATCGGCCCTGTCCCAGGGGATATGCAGGGAGACCGACGGCGTCACACGGGTGAGTTGCTGTACTACCGCGCAGTCGTGAAGCTTGTCGAACACGTCCCGCGGTTCACCGGGCCCCGGAAAGCGGGCGAAGCGCGTTCCCCCCGTGCCCACACCCCAGGACGGGATTGCAATGGCAAAGGCCTTTACCTTGTCCAGCAAACGCCCGATATCGATGTTTCTGCGCGCAAGCCGGGCCCCCAGCGCCTCGAAGTCGTCCTGAAGCGCGGCCCGGTCCCGGGCGTTCATGTCGTCGATCGTCGCAGTGTCAATGAGACCCGCCATCCTATCCCTCCTCCAACTTACCAGCGAAACCCGGGAAGCAGGTAGTCGGGCGTCGCCCCGTGCTCCCGGAACAGCTGACGTCTGTCTTCCTGCGTAGCGGTCCCGATGATCCCGGTCGCCACAAGCGCGGTCTTCAGACCCGCAGCCTGCCCTCCTGCAATGTCATGCTCGACGCTGTCTCCGATGCAGATCACCCGCGTGGGATCCGGATGCCGGAGCAATTCAAGCGCAGCGGCATATATTTGCGGGAAGGGCTTGCCGATCCAGGTGACCGGTCCTCCCATTTCCTCGTAGAGTTCGGCAATGCGTCCGGCGCCGAAGCGTGGCCCCGATGCCGTGAGCATGATCTTGTCCGGATTGGTGCAAAGGCACGGCACCGCCCGCTCCGCCGCCGGCGCCAGAAGCTGCCGGTAATGATCAAGGCCGTAGCGGTCTCCCTCACTGGCGCTGAGCAGGATGACATCCGCATCCTCTCCGCTGGCCGTAAGGGCGAGAGGAAGGCCTTCAACGGCAGAGCGGTCGTCATCTCGCGAAATCAGAAGACATTTTCTGGACAGGCCGTCGCGATACTCCGCCTGAAGATATTTCCAGGCCACGTCTCCGGACGAGAGGAAAGCTGTCCAGCTCCCCTTCCGGAAGCCGAGCCGTTCCAGCCGCGCCTCATTCGGCGCCGCGCGCTTGCCCGAATTGGAAAGCAGCAGGCAGCGCTTGCCCGCCGTTGTCAGACGCTCCAGCGCCTCGACAGCCCCCGGATATGGTCGCTCGCCGTCATGCAGCACGCCGAACTGATCGACCAGGAAGACGTCGAAACGGTCCGCCAGAGCGCCGACGCCGTCCATGGTCACCGGACCGCTCATTGCGCCGCCCCAAGCGCGATCAGCGCCAGGCGCGCCGTGCCGGCAGCCGCCTGATCCGACGCCACGGAGGCAAAGGGAACCCCGAGCTTGCGCCGGCGGATGGACGTCCAGGTGTCGTTGGCGGCGCCTCCCCCCACGGTGCGGATGCTGCCCAGGACCGGCGCCCCCAGGGCACCGAGCCGGGCGTAGCCCATGCATTCGATCTCGGCGATGCCTTCAAGCATGCCCTTCAGAAACAGCGCATCGTCATCGGGACGCGGCGCCAGACGCGGCGGCCACGCCTCGTCCCGGACCGGAAAGCGTTCTCCCGGCCGGAGCAGCGGATAATAATCCAGCCCCGACGGCGTGGCGGGATCAATGCGGCCGGAGAGCTCTTCGAGCTGTTCGCCGGAGAAGAATTGCGCCAGCACCGCCCCGCCGGTATTGGAGGCACCGCCTGCAAGCCACAGGTCGTTGATCCTGTGGCTGTAGATCCCGTATTCCGGGGCGAAGACCGGCCTGTCGCTGAGGAGCTTCAGCGTCAGTGTGGACCCGAGAACCGTCACCCCGTCGCCCGCACGGTCGGCACCGGTCGCAAGAAAGGAGGCGCAGCCATCGGTGGTACCGGCGACCACGAGCGCATGGTCCGGAAAGCCGAACCGCTTTCGCACCTGTTCCGTGACCCGGCCCAGGCCCGTACCGGGACGCTCCACATGCGGCAGCAGCGCGCAATCGAGGCCGGTCGTCGCCAGCCAGTCCGGCCAGGCTCCGGTGATGGGATCGTACCCTGTCTTCAAGGCATTGTTTTCGTCGGACGTGTCGAAACGGCCGAGCAAACGTCCGGCGATCCAGTCGGCCTGATGCAGCAACCTGGCGACATTCGCCTGTTTCTGAAGGATCAGCGCCTTCGCGAGGCCGGATGTCGCCCCGTGCGCGGCACTGCCGGCAGGCGCCACGGCGCCGATCCGGGCAATGACGTCTGCGTCCTCGACGGCATCATTGTACATCAACGCGGGCGCCACGGACCTGCCATGGTCGTCAACGGCGAGCATCGTTCCCGACGTACCGTCCACCGCCACCGCGCACACGGCATCGCGATCGATACCAGCCAGGAGCTTGTCGAGCGCCTCTTCGACCGCATGCCACCATGCATCCGGTGTGCGCCAGCCGCTGCCGGAAAACGCAGAAGACCCGACGCCCGCCACAACGCGATCGCCGCGCATCGCCACTGCCCGCACACCGGAAGTGCCCAGATCGATGCCGATGACAAGCCCCTCTCTCATGGTACGCGCGCCTCGGCTGAAGAGGTCGCGCGCGCCAGCTCCTGGCGGTACTTTTCAGCGTCCCAATCCGTCAGGTCGAGATGCTCGCGCGCACTCAGGACCCGCAGTGGGGCCCCGGCGGGGATCCGGGCCGCCACATCGGCCAGACATTGCACCATCAGGTCGCCGTTGAGGGGGACGTCCTCGCGCATCAGTACTCCGAGCCCGGGAAAGACGATGAATGGCGGTGCCTTGCCAAGCCGCGCGGCCACCTCGGCCGGTGTCTCGCCGGCCCCGGCGACGGGAGCGCCCTCCTCCAGAAAGATGACATGGTCAGGATACAGACTGCCCTGGCGGGCATGGGCGATGCTGATTTCGTCCGTCGCGATACCATGCGCTTCCGGGGTTCGGGGCAGCCTGTAGGCCAGGTTGGCCGTGTCGGACGCCAGGGCCTGAAGCCGTTCGATCCGTGGCTCCGCAAAGGTCCGGGGCCGCGAGGCGAGCCTTTCGACCACGTCATTCAGAAGGACGGCTGCCGCATCCACGGTCTGCGCCGCAACCACCAGCCCGTGATTGGCGAGAATCAGGATATCCGGCCTGTTGCCACTGACCGACTGGATGGCGTGGGCGAGCGGCAGGCCCGGGCGGGCGTAGGGAACCAGCGCCCAGTTCACCCCCCGAAGGCGCGGTTCCAGAAGCCCCTCGGCATCCTTGCGAACCGCGATTGCAATCGTGTTGACGCAGTGCACATGCAGCACAACGCGCTGGGGCATCAGCGCATGGACGGTCGTCTCTATCGAAGGCCGCAGGCCTGGCGGGGCCTGCGCTGCAATGATGAACTGTTCGGCTTTCTCAGCGGCCGGATCCACCGCATGGACCGCATCCAGAAGCGGGTGCATTTCAACCGGCACCATGATGTCGCGGTCCCGCGCCCGGGCAAGCCAGGTACCGGAGGCCTTGATCCACAAGGTGTCGCCGATCTTGAGCGATGTGTTGCCACCGGCGCCCTGGATGAGCGCCAGATCGTCACCGAGTGTGGCGGAGAGCCTTCTGAGCGCTTCCAATTCGCCTGCGCCATTGTCCGAAACTGTCATAGCCGTCCTTTCGCGCAGTTGAGACCTGGCGGTTGCTGGAAAGCGGAGTGCGGGGAGAGCACGGACACCGCCCCCTCCCCGCATGGTCTTAGAAATCGAAGTTGCCGATGTTGTCCTTGGTGAAGACGAAGGGCGCGCCCAGCAGGATTTCAGAGCCATTGATGACCTGAAGTTCCCCGAGACGGCCCGCTTCGACAGAGGTGTCCCCCGGCTTCAGGTCTCCGTCAGCCGCGGCACGCAGGACATGGGCTGCCGCATAGCCGAGATCGACCGGATTCCAGAGCACGACCGACTTCACGCATTCGGCCGCAACATAGGGCTTCATGGCGTTGGGTGTTGCCAGTCCGACGACGGCGACATTGCCGCATTCGCCTGCCTGCGTCACCGCGTCGGCAGCCGCCGGCGTTGCGACACTGGTCATGCCGAAAATACCATCGAGATCGTCACCATACTTGTTGATCAGCGTGTTGGCCTGATTGAAGGACAGGATGTTGTCTTCCTGCGCCTCGACGGTTTCCAGCCATTCCATGTTCGGATGGCATTTGGCCTGATAGGCTTCCATCTCGGCGATCCAGCGTGCCTGGTTCGGCGTCGAGAAGGTCGAGGTGACGATCGCGAAGGAGCCATCCTCGCCGATTTCCGCGGCCATGGAATCGATCATCGTCTTGGCGATGCCGTTGAACTCCGCCTGGTTGACGAACCACTGGCGGGCATCGGGCTGGGAATTCGCGTCGTATCCCACAACGAGGATGCCCTGGTCGAGGGCCTTCTTCAGCACCGGCGAGATGGCCACCGGATCGTTTGCGGCAAACAGGATGCCGTCCACGCCGGAGGTGATGTAGTTGTCGATCAGCGTGATCTGATCGTCGATGTTGGCGCGGCTCGGCCCGTCTGTCTTGGCATCCATGTTGCCGATTGCTTCCGCGGCTTCGGCAATGCCTTTCGAGGTCGCATTGAAGTAACCGATGCCCACGAGCTTGGGCACATCGACCACGGTGATCTCCTTGCCCTTGCGGTCCGGAGCGTTCTTCGGCTCGCCGCCGTCATAGGGCTGCGCCGCAGCCTCGGCCGGCGTGCCGTCGCAGGCGAGCGGACTGGTCGGCAGATCGTCGCCGCCTGTCCATGTCGATTGCGCTTGCGAGAGGCTTGTCGACAGCGACAAGACCAGGAGCGCAGATACTAAAGTCCTACCCATTTGAAGTTCCTCCACTTGACGTCGGCCCAGCGAGCGGCGGTGCCGACAACCCTCCTAATTATCGAGATCCGCTCCTCTCGAAGACGTTGCTGATCAGGATCGCGAGGATCAGAACCGCGCCGATCAGCATGATCGTGCCGTCTCCCTTCACTCCCGCGAGAGACAGCCCGTTCTTGAGTGCCTGGATAAGGCACAATCCGATGAAGGTGCCCAGAACCGTCCCGCGGCCACCGAAGATCGAGGTGCCGCCGAGAACGACGGCCGTGATTGCATCGAGTTCGATGCCCGTTCCCATGTCGGACCGGGTGGTGGAAACGCGGGATACGAATATGACCGCGGCCACCGATGCTGCGAAACCGGACGCCATATAGAGCGCGATCTTGGTCTTCTCCACCTGCAGCCCGGAGAACCGGCTCGCGACCTCGTTGGAGCCGATCGCATAGACCGTCCGTCCCCAGCGGGTATAGGCCAGGATGATCGAGGCGATGAGCGCGCCGATCAGCAGGATCCAGAGCTGGGTGGGAATACCCAGGACTTCCCCCTGCCCCAGAACGTAAAACCACTCCGGATAGCCGCGCACCGAGCGCGCCTGGCTGATGCCTTCGGCCAGGCCGCGGTACAGCGCGAGCGTTGCCAGTGTGGCAATCAGTGGCGGAACCTTGAACCGCGTGATGATCAGCCCGTTGAAGAGACCGGCAAGCGTGCCCGCCGCGATGGCCGCGACAATGGCCAGAGGCAGGGGCAGGCCGACATTCTGCCAGAAGACGCCGAGCAGGATCGCCACCAGCCCCAGTATGGAGCCGACGGAAAGGTCGATCCCGCCGGTGGCGATGACGAATGTCATGGCGATGGCTATCAACCCGATCTCCGTCATCAGGCGCCCCTGGTTGAGCAGATTGGCAACGGTGAAGAAACGGTCCGACTGCCAGGCCAGCACGACCAGGACGATGGCCAGCAGCACTGCGAGAAACGTCTCGTGGCGAAGAAGCGCGCGATAATTCATGCCGCCGCTCCATTGCGCCCATGGCGGCGCCACATATCCGCCAGCACCGTGGCAAGGATCAGAAGACCGATGACTGCGCGCAACCAGTACGCGGAGACATTGACGAATATCAGCGCCGAACCGATGGTGGCGAAGAGGATGGTCGCAAGCGTCGATCCGATCACAGTGCCCGACCCTCCGAGAATGGATACGCCGCCGATGACGGTCGCGGTGATGATGGTCAGTTCGAGATTTGGCGGAACCGTCGACTGGATGACCTGAAGCTGGGTGGCGAACAGGATCGCCGCGATACCGGCAAAGGCCCCGTGGATGGCAAAGACCGTGACCAGCCTGCGCTCCACGGGAATACCCGTTGCAACCGCGGCCTCCCGATTGCCGCCGATTGCGTAGATCGACCGGCCGAACGCCGTGTAACGCATCCACAGGAAGGCCAGAACCGTGAGCACGATCATGAAGAGGAGCGGCACGGGTACGGACAGGAAGCGCTTCTGCGCGATCAGGAAGTCGGGGGGAAGGTCGGTGATCCAGGTGCCGCCCGTAACGCTGATCAGGCCGCCCCGCAGGATGGAGAGCGCCCCAAGCGTCACCACGATGGCAGGGATGCGGGCATAGGCCACCAGAACGCCGATGACCGCGTTGATCGCCATGCCGACGAACATGGGAGCAACAAGGGCGACCCAGATCGGATACCCGGAAACCGCCAGCGTTCCCGCGATGGTCGCCAGCACCCCGATCAGCGCGCCGACGGACACGTCGATATTGCCGGTCATGATCACCATGGCCATGCCGATGGCCGCCACGGCGATATAGGCATTGCCGGAAAAGATCGTCACCAGATTGTTCGGGTTGACGAAGCGTGGATTGACCAGGGTCACCACGACAAAGAGGACGGCGATGGCCGCCAGAACCACCAATTCCTGGCCATATTCGGCAAACAGACGCTGCGCGAAATTCTGGCGCCGGAGCCTGCGCGCCGGCTGTGCAACCGCTTCGCTCATCATGCCGTCTCCTCCAGCCTGTGTGCCGTCATGGCAGCGCCAACCCGTTCGGGCGACGCCTTGCTGCGGTCGATCACGTCGGTGACCTCGCCGCTGTTCATGACCAGAACCCGGTCACTCATGCCCAGCACCTCCGGCAGCTCGCTCGATATCATGATGATTGCCACCCCCTGCTTCACCAGTTCCCCCATGATGCTGTGGATCTCGGCCTTGGCACCGACATCGACGCCACGGGTCGGCTCGTCCAGGATCAGCACCTTGGGATTGGTCGCCAGCCACTTGGCTATGACGACTTTCTGCTGATTGCCGCCGGACAGTTCGCCCACCGCCTGATCGATATTGCGGCTGCGGATACCGAAACGTTCGATGGCATCGCGCGTGATTTTCGCTTCCGCATCGGCCCGGATGAAGATGCCGGACGACAGCTTCTCGATGATCGCCATGGAGACGTTCTTTCGGATCGCCATCGGCTTCACGAGCCCCTGCAACCCGCGGTCCTCGGGCACATAGGCGATGCCGAGATCTCGCGCCTGCCGGGGCGAAGCGATGTGCACGGGCTCTCCTTCGAGGACAATTTCACCGGATGTGGCGGGCGTCATGCCGAACAGCGTCAGGGCAAGCTCCGTCCGTCCACTTCCGACCAGCCCGGCGATACCGAGTATTTCGCCCCGCCGCAGCGAAAAGGAGATGTCCCGGACATGGCGCCCGTGATTGAGGTTCCGCACCTCAAGCACGGTTTCCCCGATTTCCGCGTCCGCCTTCGGGAACAGGCTTTCGATGGAGCGCCCGACCATCATCGAAACAAGCTGCTGCTCGTCCACATCACCGATATCGCGGGTGCCCACATGGGTGCCGTCGCGCAAAACGGTCACCCGGTCGGCGAGAGCGAATATCTCGGGCATGCGGTGGCTGACATAGACGATGCCAACGCCCCGGTCCCGCAACTGTGTCACCACTTCCATCAGCCGCTGAACATCGGACTCCACCAGCGAGGCCGTCGGCTCATCCATGATGAGAATGCGCGCGTTCTTGCTCAGCGCCTTGGCGATTTCCACCCGCTGACGCTGTGCCACCGAGAGATTGAGCACCTTGGTGTCGACATCGAGGTCGTGACTGTCGAGCTGGTCGAGCAGGTCTCGCGTCCGGGCGCGCACGGTCGCCCAGTCGATCCAGCCCCCCGCCTTGCGCGGGTAGTTTCCCAGGAAGACATTCTCCGCCACCGTCAGTTCGGGAAACAGCAGGAGTTCCTGATAGACGGTCGCGATCCCCGCCGA
Source organism: Labrenzia sp. 011 (assembly GCF_003075075.1). Taxonomy (GTDB): domain Bacteria; phylum Pseudomonadota; class Alphaproteobacteria; order Rhizobiales; family Stappiaceae; genus Roseibium. Next base: position 10,366 of record NZ_QCYM01000002.1, read on the forward strand.
CGTGGCGTCGCTTGTGGAGGCAAATTTCTGCTCTTCGCCATCGACAACGATGGTCCCGGTATCCGGCTTGTAAAGACCTGCCAGCATCTTGATGAGGGTCGACTTGCCGGCACCATTCTCGCCGAGCAGCGCATGCACCTCGCCCTGCCGCACGTCAAAGTCCACATCCTTCAGCACCTTGATGCCTACGAAGGACTTGGACATGCCCTTCATGCTCACATATGGCTCCGGCCTGTTCATCGCTCGCCCTTTCCCGGCATCATCCTGTTCGCCCGCGCGTCGTCACGTGCCTGTTCGGCAAGCTCACGCCAGCGATCCCGATAGGCTTCCAGCCCCTTCACCGCGCTAGGGCGAACCGGGACCGTCTCGTCGCGGAAGGGGGCCAGCCCCAGGGCATCGAATGCCAAAGCGGCCGCTCCCGTGGCGGATCCCTCGGCCATTGCCGAGCGCACCACGGTCTGGCGCGGGCGCAGCTGTGCCAGCATGCCGTTGAAGAGGTCGATGCGCGCAAGACCGCCATCGACGACAAGAAGATTCTGCGAGCGGATCAGATCGAGCGACAGGTCGGTCATCATGACCACATAAAGCGCGGCAACGGCTGCCCGCTCCTCCCCTTCAACCTCACCGCCCAGAACATGGCCTTCGTTTTCGGGAAAAGGTCCGCCGGCCGCCCAGGACGGCAGCGCGAAGACGCCGCGCTCGATCACGCGCTCGACCGTCGCCTGGGCAATCGGCTTGTTCCACTGACCGCTGATGCGGTCATATTCACGCCCGCCCATGAAGCGCAGCGACGGTGCCGGCTCGCCCTTCACGGTGACATTTGCAATCATGTCGCGCTCGCCATCGAGGGCGTCGAGCGGGCAGTCCAGATTGATGATGATGACCCAGGTGCCGGTGGACACCAGCGTAAAGTGTTCCAGCCCGGTCATCCGGTAATAGGAGAGCGCGGCATTGGAATCGTGCACACCGTTGTGGACGTCCAGCTCCCGGGTGCTGCCGTCCTTGAGCGTCACCGCCGTTTTTCCGACGACGGCACCCGCAGGGACGATCTCGGGGAAGAGCGCCCGCCAGCCAAGCCGGTCCACAAGCGAACTGTAGTCCCTCTCGAGCGGCGCCCAGAGCTGGCTGTGCGCGCCCAGGTAGGAACATTCCGCCAGCGTGCGGCCGGTAAGCCGCCATATCCAGTACTGCGGGAAGCAGAGGACCGCATCCGTTTGCGCGAAGATGTCCGGCTCGTCCATCTGCAGCCAGTACATATGGCGCGCAATGGAGAAGCCGAGCGGCAGCCAGGGGGTAAAGCTTTCCGAAAATGCCGGCAGTTTCGGATCAATCTCCGCCGAGACGGTTTCCGGCACCTCCTGCTCGTAATCCAGAATCGGATGCAGCAGTTCACCGCCCCGCGTCAGCGCAAAGGTGCAGCCATGGGCCGAGACCATCACATTTGCCACGTCATGCTGACTGACAACGCAAGCAAGCTGCTCCTTCAGCCAAACCAGCAGCGCCGCATCATCAAGCACGGCGCGGCCACGGAAGTCCGTCCACGCCGGGGCGCTGCGTCTCTCGTCAAGAAGCGTACCGTCCTGCGCGAAGACGAACAGCTTGGTGTTGGTCTTGCCGAAGTCGAATACCGCAAGAGCTCCGCTCATCCCTCGCCTCCCGCAACGATTTCCAGCGTCACACCGGCGTCTTCCACGAGCTTCGCGCATTTGTCCGAAATGCCGTCGTCGGTAATCAGCGTGCCGATGCGAGACAGCGGCAGAGCGACGTTTCTTGCATGGATGGAGAACTTCCGGCTGTCGGCGAGCAGCACGATCTGGTCCGCGTTTTCCGCCAGCTCCTGAATGGAGCGCACCATCAGGGGATGGGATTCAAGCACCCCTTCGGAACTGATCCCCTGCGCGCCGATGAAATACTTCGAGGCATAGAAGACATTCTGCTCATGAGGCGCAAACATGACCAGGGGCTCGCGATGCAGCTCTCCGCCGGCCACGGTCAGACTGCACTTGCCATTCTCCCCCAGATAGGCGGCCAGGGGCATGGAATTGGTATAGAGACGGATACTCCGGTGAGCGAGCCTCACGCCCAGCTGAAAGCAGCTTGAGCCGCCATTCACGATCACCGAGTCGCCGTCCGCAACCATCAGGGCCGCCCGTTCGGCAATGCGGTTCTTGGACTCGACTGCGAGGTCGCGGTTTTCGTCATAGGGACGGGCATAGGCGGCCGCCCCGGCGGGGCCATCAAGGGCGGAGATACCGCCATAGACCTTTCGGGCCGCCCCCATATTGTCGATCTTGTCGATGTCGCGCCGAATGGTGGCCGCAGAGACGCCCAGGCGTTTCTGAAGATCGCGAACCGATGCAAATGGCCGGTCGCGCAGCAATTCGATGATACGCTTTCGACGAACCAGGTCGCTCACGACATTCCTCCCAGAAATCACAACAGCAGCCCTATTTGATTTAAGTTACTCACGAAAACAGGAATTGCAACATAATTTGAATAATTTCCGTCATACCGCAATGCACATAGAGCATTGTGCGGCGCATTATGATCAAATTACATCTTTTGGAGATTGACATTCATCATCAACCTACCAGTATTAGCGCCTGTTACGAGGGTGCATGCCTATGGGAGGAATTGCTGACATGGCGAATACGAGCGCGAACCTGCTGAAAAATCTCTGGAGTGACGCAGAAGCGTCAGGCATGAGCGAGCCCGAGCGCCTGGTCTACCGCTCCAATCTGCTGGGATCGGACAAGCGCATCACCAATTACGGCGGCGGCAACACCTCGTCGAAAATCAGCGAAAAGGACCCATTTACCGGTCAGGAGGCCGAAGTCCTGTGGGTGAAGGGATCCGGTGGGGACATCGCCTCGATCCGCCTGGAGGGGTTCGCCACTCTTTACATGGACAAGCTTCAGGCCCTGAAGAAGCTCTACCGCGGTATTGAGCACGAAGACGAGATGGTGGGCTACCTGCCCCACTGCACTTTCAATCTCAACCCGCGCGCCGCCTCCATCGACACGCCTCTGCACGCCTTCGTCCCCTACCCCTATGTCGATCACATGCATCCCGACGCGATCATCGCCATCGCGGCAGCCGAAGATTCACGGGAACTGACCCGGAAGATTTTCGGTGACGCCATCGGCTGGCTGCCCTGGAAGCGGCCGGGATTCGAACTCGGCCTGTGGCTGGAAAAATTCTGCGAGGAAAACCCGGAAGCCAGGGGCGTTATTCTGGAAAGCCATGGGCTGTTCACCTGGGGCGACAGCCCGAAGTCCTGTTACGAAACCACCATCGACACGATCAATCGCGCCATTGCATGGCTGGAGGAAGAGACCAGCGGAACGCCCGCCTTCGGCGGCCCCAGGCATGAGGCGCTTTCTGCCGAAGAGCGCCGCTCCGCCGCCTCGCTCCTCATGCCGCAGATCCGCGGAATGATTTCCCGGGAGGGGAACTACAAGGTGGGCCACTTCGTCGATTCACCGGCAGTGCTGGATTTCGTCAATTCCAGACACATGCCGGACCTGGCGCCGCTCGGGACTTCCTGCCCCGACCATTTCCTGCGTACGAAGATCCGGCCGCTCATGATCGACTTCGATCCGGCGCAGCCGGACCTGGATGCGGCGGTCAATGCCCTGCCCGGCGCCCTCGATGCCTATCGTGCGGATTATCAGGCCTATTACGATCGCTGCCGCCACACCGACTCTCCACCGGTGCGCGATCCGAATGCCGTGGTCTATCTCATGCCGGGCGTGGGCATGTTTACCTTCGCCGCCGACAAGGCAACGGCCCGGATCGCGGCCGAATTCTATGTCAACGCCATCAACGTGATGCGCGACGCCTCCGCCGTCTCCACCTATCGGGGTCTGCCGGAACAGGAAGCCTTCGATATCGAATACTGGCTGCTCGAGGAGGCAAAGCTGCAACGCATGCCGAAGCCCAAGTCGCTGGCCGGACGCGTCGCCCTCATCACGGGCGGCGGCGGCGGCATAGGCCGGGCGACCGCCGCGCGCCTGATGCGCGAGGGAGCATGTGTCGTGCTTGCAGATATCGACGAGCCGTCCCTCGACACGGCCCGCGCTGACTTCGCGGAGGCTTTCAGTCCCGACATGGTGCGCACGGTCAGGCTCGACGTTACGGACGAAGACGCGGTCGCGGAAGCCTATCGGCAGGCGGGAATCGAGTATGGAGGCGTCGACATCATCGTCTCCAATGCCGGGATTTCCTCCTCGGCCCCCATCGAGGATACGGATCTGGCCGCCTGGAACCGCAACATGGACATCCTGGCCAAGGGGTATTTCCTCGTTTCGCGCGAGGGTTTCCGTTTCTTCAAGCGGCAGAAAATGGGCGGCAACATCGTTTTCATCGCTTCGAAGAACGGGCTTGCAGCCTCTCCCAACGCTTCGGCCTATTGCACCGCCAAGGCTGCGGAAATTCACCTCGCCCGCTGCCTGGCGCTGGAGGGCGCGGAGCACCAGATCCGGGTCAATACGGTCAATCCGGACGCCGTTCTTCGCGGCTCGAAAATCTGGACCGGCGAATGGCGCGAGCAGCGCGCCGCCGCCTATTCGATGAAGCCGGACGAACTGGAGGAACACTACCGCAAGCGCTCGATGCTGAAACGCTCCGTGCTTCCCGAAGATGTCGCGGAAGCCGTGTGTTTCCTGGCTTCCGACGTCTCGGCGAAATCGACCGGCAACATCCTCAATGTGGATGCCGGCAATGCACAGAGTTTCACGCGGTAAGCCGGCCCCGGATCGCAATTCACCAGACGACGACAGGCTGTTTCAGATCAGCTTGTCGTCCTGGCCTCATACCGCCATTCGGCACGTTTTCGCGAAGAGCGATCGCTTGAGTGCAATTCGACCGGCCGCGGAGCGAACCTGTTTCTGCCGCCATATCCGCTGAGCAAACGATTTCGACGAAAGGGCTTGCCGTCGCAGATCCCGGATCTTCCGACGCTCAAGCTTGAGCGACTGACCTCCTCATCCCCCCCGGCAAGGCCAACCTCCTCAGGCCACGCCTCCGGGTTATGTCCATGAACGACGACAACTGGCGGGAAGGCTGCCGGTCGAGGGGTCGGCGGGTCATTGCGACATTTCAATGTGAACGTAGAGCCCCTTTTTCGTAGGCAACTGCGGATTTTCCGAGAACACCAGATCAGCGCCATGAAGATTGGCGATAGTCTTGACCAGGGCGAGTCCCAGACCGGAGCCGTCGGAGGTTCGGCTGCGTTCAAGGCGATAGAGCGGTTGCGTGACGCGTTCGAACGCGTCACGGGGGATGCCGGGCCCGGTGTCTGCCACGCCGATTGCGGCGCCATGTGCCACAAGGCTGATATGGGTGTGCCCAGGCGTATGGCGGATCGCGTTTTCCAGAAGGTTGGCCATTGCCTGAGCAAGCAGAACACGATCCCCTGAAACCGTTTCGGGCATATCCTTGTCGAGTGCCAGGGTCCGGCCAGATGCTTCAATCACATGACGATATGTTTCGAAGATCTCGTCCACGAGGTGCCCCAGATCCACAGGCGCGAAGCTTGCCCGTGCCGTGCCGGTTTCGAGCTTGGCGATCCGGAGGAAGGCGTCGAAGATCGCGGTGATCCGTTCAGCCTGAGCGATGGCCGCCTCGATGGCATGGGCACTGTCGCCACCGTCCTCGATCGCCATCAGGGCGCGGTCCAGCCTGATCCGCAGGCGCGAGAGCGGCGTTTTGAGATCATGAGCGATGTTGCCGGCGAAATTCCGGGATTGCCGGATCAGCGCGTCGAGCTGATCGAGCGTCGTGTCAAGCTGGCGGGACAGATCGCCAAGGTCGTCATGGCGGGGACTTCCGCCAACCCTTGCGGACAAGTCGCCCGCACCGAAATCGCTCAGGGCCTGGGAGATGGCGTTGATACGGCGTTGCGTGCGCGCGCCGAGATAAACGCCAAGGCACAACGCAGAAAGCGCCGCGCCCAGTCCCACGAGGCCCATGGTTTTCAGCATGATCTGCAGGAAATCGTCCTGACGGCGAAGGTCGGTGGCGACAATCAGCTGACCGCCCCTGACCGGACCTGCGAAATACATCCAGTGTTCAAGATCGTCCAGCGGCGCATCTGTCTCTGGCGGTGTCGTGCCGCGGTCCCAGAACGCCCACCTGAACTTCGGGGCATTGTGAATTCCGGATCTGATGTCACTGTCTCCCGGCCGGAATTCGATCCGTTCGTTCTTTGCTTCGGGATAACGGGCCGGATCATAACCAAGGCGCTCAATGTCGTCGCGCACTTCCGCGAACCGGCTATGCAGCTCATCCTCGATCCGCCTCCGGGTCTCCCGTTCGAACGCGGCAATCACGATGGCTCCGGCCACCAGGACGATAAGAAGAAAGGCCAGCGTGATGGTGACGGCCTGACGTACGGCCGACATGCGCAGGACAGCGCTCAGGTCAGGAGGTCGGTTCAAAGACATATCCCGCACCGCGCCGTGTCCTGATCACGGTGTCACCAAAGGGTTTCTCGATCTTGGCACGCAAACGGCTGACATGCGTTTCCACGACACTGCTGGTGGGGTCGAAATTCATGTCCCAAACCTTTTCCAGCAGCATGGTGCGTGTCAGGACCCGCCCATTGGAGCGTACGAAGGTTTCCAGCAGGCGAAATTCCTTCGGGTTGAGATTAACCGGCCTGCCTTGCCGCTGGCAGCGCTGCCTGAGAAGATCAAGCTGAATGTCCCCGGCGGTGAGGCTGGTCTTCGGTGCACCGGCAACCTCGGCATGGCGCCGCCCCAAAGCGGCGACCCGCGCATCGAGCTCCGAAAAGGCGAAGGGCTTGCGCAGATAGTCATCCGCCCCCGCATGCAGACCTTCCACCCTGTCATCCACATCGCCCAGCGCCGTGAGCAGCAGAACAGGCACGCCGTTTTTCGCCGCCCGAAGGGCGCGAAGCACGGACAGCCCGTCAAGACCCGGCGTCATTCGGTCGAGGACCAGCAAATCATAGGACTGGGTCGTCGCCCGAACCAGCGCATCGCGCCCATTTTCCAGCCAGTCGACCACATGCCCGGCACGGCTCAGCCCGTCGCGCACCCACTCACCGATCTCCGGGTCGTCTTCCAGCAGCAGGATCTTCATCATCGGCCTTAAATTTTGCGGAGCGGGCTTCCCCTGAAGAGGGGATCTCTCAAACATGACGTGTCCCATTCTTAGCGGCCCAAAGCCGCCGGGACAAAATGCAAATTCCTTACAAATTTGTATACTTGGGATCAATTCACCGCAAAGCCGGATTGTTATCTCAAAAGGAAGCGACTCCTCCAGAAAACTAGGGAAACCGATCATGCTCAAAACGCTGATAATGCTGACCACCAGCACCCTTCTCGCCAGCGCCGCCCAGGCCGAAACCTTCTCCGCCGATGTCTGGGTCGACAACTGGTTCTCCATGAGCGTCGATGGCCGGCAGGTCGCCGAAGACAGTGTGCCGATCACCACGGAGCGGTCTTTCAATGCGGAAAGCTTCACTTTCGAGGCAGAGCGACCCTTCGTGATCGGCCTGACAATGAAGGATTTCAAGGAAAACGATACCGGCCTCGAGTATATCGGCACCCCTCGCCAGCAACTGGGCGACGGCGGAGCCATCCTGCAGATTCATGACGCCGACGGGGCGCTTGTGGCGGTGTCCGATTCCGGTTGGCAGTGCCTCGTTGTACACAAGGCCCCGCTCGATCCGGCCTGTGCCGGGGAGAGCGAACCGACAGCAGGCGAAGGCGCCTGCGGCTTCGCAATCACGGAAGAACCGGAAGGCTGGAACACAGCGGACTTCGATGCCTCCGGCTGGACTGCCGCCACAGAGCACAGCGTTCGCGAGGTCGGTCCGAAAGATGGCTATGACCATATCGACTGGGACGCGTCAGCGGAGCTGATCTGGGGACCGGACCTGAAAACCGACAACACCATTTTATGCCGTCTGACGGTCGAATGAACCGTCGCCGATACCGGTCCCGAACCTTTTCGAAAGAAAACCGCATGAAACAGCTCCCCTCCGCCGGACGCCTCGGCGCCGTTGCTTTTTTCCTTGGTGCCGCCGCAGGACATGTCGCAGCTGCGCAGGCTCACGACGACCACGTCCATGACGCAAAGGCCCGTTGCGATACGGTCATCGCTTCCGTCGCCGATGCCGGGTTTTCCGACACGGTTACCGTCACATGCGACAACGGCAAGGCGATCATCTCCTCCGACACCTACCCGGACCACGAGTTGATGACAGGCATCGTCGGCACGAACGAACAGGTTCCCGTGCCCGCCAGGCAATATGACGCGCCTATCCCGCTTGAGCCGGTTCTGGGTGACACGCCGCAGACACGTGACGCGGCGCTTGGCGTGGCCGTCAATGGCGTGCCGATTTTCGACTATACGGGCGGTGGCGAGATGACGGAGGCGGACCTCCATCACTACCAGAGCCGGCACGACACGTTCCAGACCCAGCAGCTTGACGTTTGCGGAGGCCATGCGGGCCGTGGCGACGACTATCACTACCACATGAAACCCGTCTGCATGATTGCGCAGATGGAGAATGCCGGAGACGATGCCATCATCGGCTGGGCCTTCGACGGCTTCCCGATCTATGGCGACAACAACCCCGATGGCACCGCGATCGTCGAAGGTGTTCTGGACGTGTGCAACGGACAGGCAGACGAAACCTACGGGTACCGCTATCACACCTCGAAGGACGCCCCCTACATCGTACAGTGCCTGATGGGAGAGGTCGGCGACCTGCGCGAGTTGCCCCGCACGGCGCCGCTGGTCGACGCGGCCACTGGCCGTGGTGTTGCTCCCGGAAGGCCGCCTGCGGGCGGGGTCGACAATCTGGTCTTCACCCAGAATGAAGATGGCAGCCGCAGCATGGATTACAGCTACGAGGGTGAGGATTACTACATTCGCTACAGCCCTGCCGACAGGCCCGACTGCTACAATTTCGAGACCAAAACCGTCACCAACGGCGGTGAGGTCAAGACCGGAGAATTCTGTCGATGAGAATGCCCGTCCGGACCGTGGCACTCCATGTTTTTCTCGCGTTTCAGGCCGCCATCGCAGGCCCGGCCCTCGCCGGGACCCCGTTCACGCTGACAAGCCCCGCCCTGGAAGAGGGCGGGCGTCTTCCCGCGGATCTCAAATGTTCCCGCGACGGCGGCGACGGTGCCTCGCCGCCCCTGGAATGGACCGGGGTTCCCGCTAACACGCAGGGCTTTGCCCTGATCATGCATCATTACCCGCGAGACACTGTCGAGGGGCGCGATGCACCCAGCCAATACTGGTTGCTCTGGAACATTCCGCCCGAAACACGCGCGATCCCCAGAGGCAATCCCGCCTCCCTTGGGCAGGAGGGGGCCGACAAGGATGGCAACTTTACAGGTTACACCCCGCCGTGTTCCCCGGGTGCGGCCGAACACATGTACACGATCACAGTTTTTGCTCTCAACTCAGCCCCGGACGCATTGCCTTCCCATGACAGTCGCTCGGTCGACTGGACGAAGATGGTCGAAGCCCTCAAGGGCAAGATCGTAGCCGAAAGCAGCCTGACGTTTCGCAATTAGATGGTGAACCGGCCCCGGTTTTCCGCGCGTGACGGCGACACGGAGCCTTGCCCGCCTAAAGCGCGTAGATCACCTCCGCGGCCCTGACCGCCGCGGACGCCCTGTTCTCGACCCCGAGCTTGATGAAGATCTGCTCCAGGTGCTTGTTCACCGTGCGCGGCGACAGGCCGAGGATTTCGCCGATGTCCTTGTTGGCCTTGCCCTTGGCGATCCAGATCAGCACTTCGGCCTCGCGCTGTGTCAGTGCGAAGCGCTGCTGCAGGGCGCTGATCTGACCCGCTTCGTCTTCGGCCGTCACCCGGAAAAGGTTTTCGTCCGGACCGACCCGGCCGAGCGGATGAAGCTGGACCGCAAGATCTTCCGACAGGCCCAGCATGAAGCTCTTGTGCCGATCCTCCGCGAGCGCCGCATTGTCCAGCCATTCACCCAGCGCCTGACCGAGACGGAACAGGCTGGCCTCCGCGGCGCCGGTTCTCGCCAGAAGATTGCGGATCTGCGGCGTCGACCACAGCACGCTGCCATCGGTCGATACGGCCACCAGATGACGGCCCGCCGCATCGAGCGCCACATGAGCGCTCTGGACGGATCTCGCGTTTTTCAGATGAACCTTGATACGCGCCTTGAGTTCGTCGACGTCGATCGGCTTGGTGAGGAAATCGACGCCACCCGATTCCAGAGCCCTGACCACGTGCTCGGTTTCCGAAAGCCCGGTCATGAAGATCACCGGCACATGGCGGAGAGCCGGATTGTCCTTGATCTTGCGGCAGGTGTCGAAACCGTCCAGCCCCGGCATCACCGCATCCATGAGGATGGTGTCCGGGGTCACCTTGTCGCAAACGGACAGGGCCGCCTCGCCGCTGGTCGCTACCAGAACGGCGATGCCGGTCTTCTTCAGCGCCTCGGTGACGAAGCCGAGCGTCTCCGGACTGTCGTCCACCACCAGGACGGTATCGCGGCGCTCATCCGTCATGGGGCTCCAATCCGCCCAGCACCTGCCTGTAGGCGTCAAAATCGAAACGGTTGAGATGTCCATGCAGCGTGTCGATCAGCGGTCCGTTCTCCGGTGTGTGCGCAAGTTCGCTCAGCTTGGCTTCAATGCCTTCCACATATCCGATTTCCGCCAGCGATATCAGATCCGCCACATGTTCGGCACCGGGAGAACGCAACCGGCTGACGGGTTCCGGAGCGGCAACAACGTCTTGCGGATTTTCCGTCCACACAACATCCAGGTGCTTTTGCAGAAGATCGAGAAGCTGGCCGATGGTGAAGGGTTTGGCGAGCGTCGCATTGTGATGGACCGGGCCGTCCGGGCGCAAGGCCTGATCGCCGATATTGGCCGAAAGCATGATGACCGGAGCGGCTTCCCCCCGCGCCCGCAGGGTTTCCACCAGCTCCCAGCCGTTCATGCCGGGCATCAGGATATCGACAAGATAGAGATCCGGGTTCAGTCCCTGGACATGCTCCAGACAGGCCGCGCCGTGCTCGGCTTCCACCACATCGAAGCCGACGGGCTTGAGGATGTCGCTGACGAGCGCGCGGTGATCGCAATTGTCGTCGATGACGGCGATCGTGCGCCGCGCGCCTTCGTAGCCGCGCACCTGCCGTTCCAGCCGGACGGTATCCACGGGCCGGTCGACGGCGGCAAGCATGAGACGAATCTCGAAAGAGGCCCCCTTGCCCGGCTCGCTGGACAGCGCGATGGCTCCGCCCATGGATTCGGCCAGCAGCTTGGTGATGGTCAGCCCCAGCCCGAGGCCGGGAGTGCGCGCACCGGACGCCGCCTTGCTGCGGCCGAAGGGTTCGAAGATCTTCGTCTGTTCGTCCAGCGCCACGCCGGGGCCGCTGTCCGCGACCACGAAAGACGCCACCTGGGAGCGGTAGCCGACCGAGAGTGAGACCCTGCCCTCATCGGTGAACTTGATGGCGTTGGACAGCAGATTGACCAGGATCTGGCGCAGGCGTTTTTCGTCGGTGCGGACAAAGACCGGCAGATTGGCGGCCCGGACATAATCGAACCCCAGGCCCTTGGCGGCCGCCTGCATGCGAAACATGTCGACGATCTGGTCGAGAAATTCGTGCACGTTGATTTCGTTGGAATAGATCTGCAGCCGGCCGGCCTCGATCCGGGAAATGTCCAGAAGACCGTCGATCAGGCCCGACAGGTGCTCCGCGCTGCGGCGAATGGTGCTGACGGCGGGCTTGCGCGCCTGCGGCAGGGTCTCGTCGCGCTCCAGCACCTGGGCATAGCCCATCACCGCATTGAGGGGCGTCCGCAGTTCATGACTGAGGCCGACCACATAGCGGCTCTTGGCAAGATTGGCTGCCTCGGCGTCTTCCTTGGCTTTCTGGAGCGCGGCATCGGTGACGCTGTGGGCGTCGATTTCCTTCTGCAGGAGCGCGTTCTGGCGCGCGGATTCCTCCTCCGCCACCCGGCGGGTGTCATTGGCCAGCACCAGGAACCAGCAGGCAATGCCGGCGACGATGGCGAAGACGAAGAAGATCAGACCGACTGTCTGGCCGATGATGCCTGTCGGATCCCCAAGGCGGCTGACAGCCTGACCATAGATGATCCACAACACCACACCGATCGCCGCGATGGACAGGATGGAGGTCAGGGCATAGCGACCGAGGCGGGTGCGGAAATAGACCAGAACCGACTCGGGCAGGACATAGGCTGCCACGGTGCCGACCTGGTGGGTGAACCGGGCACTGGGCTTGCAGGAATCGTGGCAGCGGGCATCCAGCGTGCAGCACAGCGAGCAGATCGGCGCCTGATAGGCCGGGCAATAGGCCATGTCCTCCGGTTCGAAGGGATTTTCGCAGATGGAACAGGCGATCTGCTCCAGGTCCTGCCAGCTCTTGCGCGGCTTGCGCGCCAGATAGAACCTGCCCCCGGTGACCAGGGCGATCGCGGGTGCGGCGATGAAGGCTATCCCCATGGCGAGAAAGGTTGCCAGGGCTGCAGCGGCCTCGCCGAACTGGCCGAAATGGGCTGCAAGCGCGATGCCGGCGGCCAGCAGCATCGAGCCGGTGCCGACCGGGTTGATGTCGTAAAGATGAGCCCGCTTGAACTCGATGCCCGGCGGCGACAGGCCAAGCGGCTTGTTGATGAACAGATCGGCCGAAATCGCGGACAGCCACGCCATGGCGACGATGGAAAACACCCCGAGCGTTTCCTCCAGCAGCCGGTAGATGCCGAGTTCCATCAGCAGGAGGGCGATGCCCACATTGAAGACCAGCCAGACCACCCGGCCCGGATGGGAGTGGGTCAGACGGGAAAAGAAATTCGACCAGGCCAGCGAGCCCGCATAGGCGTTCATGACATTGATCTTGAGCTGGGCGACAACGACGAAAGCCGCCATCAGCAGCAGGACCATGGTCTCGTTGGGAATCATGTAGCCGAAGGCGATCGCGTACATGCGCGACGGTTCATCGGCATGCTGCACGGGCACGCCATGGGACAGCACGAGCACGGCGAGGAAGGATCCGGCGATCATCTTGGGCGCGCCGAGCACGACCCAGCCTGGCCCCGCCAGGAAAAGCGCCAGCCGGTGGCGGCGGCGGCCGAAGTCGCGGGCGGGGAGAAACCGCAGGAAGTCCACCTGCTCGCCGATTTGCGCCATCAGCGCAAGAATGACCGCCGAAGCGGCCCCGAAACTGACCAGATTGACGCTTTCCCAGCCGCCTGGCCCTGATTTCGGCGCCTGCGTCAGCGGATCGATGCCGGTGAATTCCAGCCAGGTCCCGACTGCCTGCCAGTCGGTGAAGGCGATGAAGACGAAGGGCAGGATGTTCAGCACTATCCAGAATGGCTGAGTGGCGATCTGAAACCGGCTGATCCAGGTGATCCCGTGGGTCACCAGCGGAATGACGGCCACCGCACTGACGATATAACCGAGCCAGAGCGGCAAGCCGAAGGCGAACTCCAGCGCGCTCGACATGATCGAGGCTTCGATCGCAAACAGGATGAATGTGAAGCTGGCATAGATCAGTGACGTCACCGTCGAGCCGATGTAGCCGAAACCGGCGCCGCGGGTCAGAAGATCGATATCGACGCCGTAGCGCATGGCATAGCGGGCGATCGGCAGGCCGACCACGAGCAGCACGACGCTGCCGACCAGAATTGCCAGAAAGGCGTTTGCGGTGCCGTGCGACAGTGTGATGGCGCCGCCGATCGCCTCCAGCGCCAGAAAGGAGATCGCGCCGATGGCCGTCTGGGAGATCGCGCGGGAGGAAAACCTGCGGGCGCTTTTGGCCGTGAACCGCAGGGCGTAGTCTTCCAGGGTCTGGTTGTTGACCCACTTGTTGTACTGCCGCCGCACCGGCAGGATACGCTGGCGGGCGGTCATGGAACTGATTGTTTTTTAGGCATACGCCTGCTTTTTCGTCACAAAATTGCCGCGACCGGGCGCACGCTCCGTGAAACCCGGTTTGTTCGTCATCGGGATGCAAGGAATGCAGGTTCTGTACCAGTTGCACCTGCGCAGGGTGGTCACAGGTGTCCCGTGATAAAACGAGGCCCCTGGTCGCGCGGGATCGCCACGTTACTCTCACGCGTGGTTGAGTGCGACCACCGGGTCGAGCCTAGCCGCGGAGCGTGCAGGCAGGAAGCCGAAGGTGATTCCGATCAGGGTCGACGAAAGAAAGGCCACCACGATCGCCGTCACCGAGAAGCTCAACCGCACATCGGCCGAGAAGTACCCTACCAACTGCCCACCGATCAGCGCGCTGGCGATCCCCAGCACGCCGCCGGTCAGACAAACCAGCACCGCCTCGATCAGGAATTGCGCCACGATGTCGGAGCGCCGCGCCCCGATCGCGATGCGCACGCCGATTTCCTTCGTGCGCTCGGTCACGGAGACCAGCATGATGTTCATCACCCCGATTCCTCCGACGATCAGCGAAATCACCGCGATCAGCGCCACCAGCAGGGTCAGCGTCTCGGTCGTCGAGGTGATCGTTTCGCGGATCGTGTCGGAATTGACCAGGAAAAAATCCTTGGTGCCGTGGCGATTGATCAGCAGATCAGTGATCTCGCTCTCGGCAAATGTGGTGTCATAATCGTCGCTCACTCGCACCGCGACGCTGTCGAGGAAATCCTGCCCCGAGATCCGCGCCATCACCGTGGTGTAGGGCACCCAGACATTGAGCGATTCCGGCCCGAAGCTTGCGCCGCTCGAACGCACCACGCCGATCACCCGCACCGGAACGCCGCCCAGGAGCAGGACCTTGCCTATCGGGTCGACATCGGCGTCGAAGAAAGTGTCGCGCGTATCCTCATCGATCACCGCGACCTGGGTGCGCCCCGTGACATCCTCGGGGCCGAATGTGGCACCGGTCACGGTGACGTAGTTATGGACCTGGAAATAGTCCCCGCCCACCCCGTTGATCGCGGAATCAGAGGATGTGCTGCGATAAACAACCGTGCTTTTTGTCGCGACCGACGGTGAGGCGCTGTCGACATAGGGTTGCAGCGCCAGCAAATCTGCATCAGAAGGCATCAGCGTCTGCACCTTGTTGACGTCGCGCGCCCCGAAGCCCGTGCCAGAGCGTACCGTGATCGTGCTGGTCCCGAGCGAGGAGATGTTGTCGAGTACCTTTTCCTGCGTCCCGGTTCCTAACGCCACCACGAGCACGACAGAGGCGATGCCGATGATGATTCCCAGCATCGTCAGCATCGAGCGCACCCGGTGCGCCAGCAGAGCCTTTAGCGACATGTCGACAGCCTCGCGCATGCGCAACAGAGCGGCCCCTGCGCGTGGTTCCGCAGGTGCGCGCTCCAGGCGCCCGTCATTGCCGATATCCTCGCGGGCCGTCTTCGTATCGGAGATGATCCGCCCGTCACGGATTTCGATCGTGCGATGCGCGTGCCGGGCAACCTCGGGGTCATGGGTGACCATGACGATCGTGTGGCCTTTGCGATTCAGCTCCAGCAGCAGCTCGATCAGCTCCTTCGAGCTTGACGTATCGAGCGCCCCGGTCGGCTCGTCGGCCAGAATGACTTCGCCACCATTCATCAATGCGCGTGCCACCGAGACCCGCTGCTGCTGTCCGCCGGAAAGTTCGCCGGGCCGGTGGTCCAGCCGCTCGGCAAGGCCGAGTTGGCCCAGCAGGTCAGCGGCGCGTTCGCGTCGGGCCGCGCGGCTCTCACCGGCATAGATCGCCGGCACTTCGACATTGCCCACCGCGTCGAGATCAGGCAGCAGCTGGTAACGCTGGAAGATGAAGCCGAAATGCTCACGCCGCAGCTGGGCAAGCTCGTCTGGATCGAGTTCACTCACATCCTGGCCCGCGAAGCTGTAACTGCCCGAGCTGGCGTGATCGAGGCAGCCGAGGATGTTCATCAGCGTCGATTTGCCCGAACCAGAGGCACCGATGATCGCCACCATCTCGCCCGGCCAGATGTCAACGTCGACATCGCGCAGGACGGTGATTGTCTCTTTGCCTGCCTGGAAGCTGCGTGAAATTCCACGCGCAGATATCAGGGGTTCGTCCATCGTCAGAGCCTCATCGGAGGCATGCGAATGTTGTCTTGCGGTGTCTTGCTCGCGGCAACATCGGTGCCCGTGACCACAATGTCGCCTTCGCTCAGCCCCGACTTGATTTCGGCGATGACCTTGTTGTTCAGCCCGACCTCGACCCGTTGCTCGCTGGTGGCGCCATTGGCTGGATCGTAAAGCTTTACGGTGTAGCCCTGCGGCCCCTTTTCGAGCGCCGAGGATGGCACAGTCAGTACATTTTCGGCCTTGTCGAGAATGATCGAGACTTCCGCGGTCATGCCGATACGCAGCAGGTGGCCGGGATTGTCCACCTCAAGCAAGCCGTTGTAATAGATCGCTTCATCGGTCGAAATCGTGTCGCTCTCCTCGATTTCCGAGGGCGCGGGTTCGACATCCCGCACGGTGGCGGTGAATAGGTGATCAGGTTCGCCCAGGATACTGAAGACCACCTGCTGGCCCGGTTTCACATGCACCACGTCAGCCTCGGAAATTTCCGCCTTCACCACCATCATGTCCAGCTCGGCAATCTTGACTATTGTCGGCGCGCTCTGCGTGGCGTTCACGGTCTGACCTTCGTCATTGACAATCGCCACTACGGTCCCCGAGATCGGCGCGGTGATCCTGGTTCGGTCCAACGCGATCTGCGCGGTCGAGACACTGACCTCGGCGCTCGCCTTCTGCGCTTCCAGAGCGGCAAGTTCGGCCTTGAAGACATCGACTTCGGCCTGCGCCGCGTCGACGTCCTCCTTGGAGACGTAATCGGAAGTAACCAGCTTCAATTGCCGTTCCAGAACGCGCTCGGCCTTGATCAAGCTGGCCTTTTTTGCGGCGATCTGCGCTTCGATGTTAGCCAGGCTCGCTTTGGCAGTCAGCACGTCATTCTGCTGGTCCTGATTGTCGATCAGAGCGATCAGGTCGCCCTTCTCGACCTCTTCACCAAGGGCAACCGCCAGCGTCTCTATTTGCCCCGACACCCGGGCACCAACGCTGACCAACTGTTTTGCCTCCATCGTGCCGGAGGCCAGCACCGTTTCCTCAACCGTGCCGCGGGTGACAACAGCCGTTGTCGGTGGAGCCGCGTTTTCGATCCGGGCGAAATAGATCCAACCACCAACCGCAGCCGACACCAGGACGAGCGCAAACAGGATGCGTGATATTTTCATGAGGAGAAAGCCTTTCGGAAGGAAACTCCGGGAACACACCAGTTGTTCGGTCGAGTGCAGCGCACCATCTCCTCTATGTAGTGTCGGCCTTTACCCTGAAAGGCAAGGAGGGTGCGACACAACAGAGCAGTGTCCCAACGTTTGCTGTCTTTCCGCCGACAGCGCGCATTGAGCGGGGCCTTCGCATGGCGAGGCAAGGTCCGCGCGGGCTGCCGGGCGGCCACGGGTGTCGGCAAGTTATCCCGCCCCCTCGCAAACCCCGGTTACGTCAATTGACGTATGTTGCAGCGCGATCGTTCCGGCGCACGATCCGTCCCCGACAGCGGCACTCCTTTCAGCCGCCAACCGCCGGCATGGGAACCGGCGGCGTCATGCACAAGGGGAACTCAATGAAAAAGACCTTCACGAAACTCGCTCTGGCAGGCCTGATGGCCTCCACGATCATCGGCGGCGCGGCCGCCCAGGAAGACACCATCAAGGTCGGCATCCTGCATTCGCTGTCCGGCACGATGGCGATTTCGGAAACCACGCTGAAAGACGCCATGCTGATGCTCATCGAAGAGCAGAACAAGAAGGGCGGCCTTCTCGGCAAGAAGCTCGAGGCTGTCGTGGTCGACCCGGCGTCCGACTGGCCGCTGTTCGCCGAAAAGGCGCGTGAGCTCATCGAAGTCAACGGCGTCGATGCCGTCTTCGGTTGCTGGACGTCCGTTTCGCGCAAATCCGTCCTGCCGGTCTTCGAAGAGCTGAATTCCATTCTCTTCTACCCGGTCCAGTACGAAGGCGAAGAAAGCCAGCGCAACGTCTTCTACACGGGAGCGGCTCCGAACCAGCAGGCCATCCCGGCCGTCGACTACCTGATGAACGAGGAAGGCGTCGAGCGCTGGGTTCTGGCCGGCACCGACTATGTCTATCCGCGCACGACCAACAAGATCCTCGAAGCCTACCTCAAGTCCAAGGGCGTGGCCGAAGAAGACATCATGATCAACTACACGCCGTTCGGTCATTCCGACTGGCAGACGATCGTGTCCGACATCAAGACCTTCGGTTCGGCAGGCAAGAAGACCGCCGTGGTCTCCACCATCAACGGCGACGCCAATGTTCCCTTCTACAAGGAACTGGGCAACGCCGGCATCAAGGCTGAAGACATTCCGGTCGTCGCCTTCTCCGTGGGTGAAGAGGAGCTTGCCGGTCTCGACACGGCGCCGCTCGTCGGCCATCTGGCCGCCTGGAACTACTTCCAGTCCGCCGACACCGATGCCAATGCCGAGTTCATCGAAACCTGGCAGGCCTATGTCGGTGACGACAACCGGGTGACCAACGATCCGATGGAAGCCCATTTCATCGGCTTCAACATGTGGGTCGAAGCGGTCGAAAAGGCCGGCACCACCGATCCGGATGCGGTCATCGACGCCATCGTCGGCGTCAGCGTCCCGAACCTGACCGGCGGTTACTCGGCGATGATGCCGAACCACCACATCACCAAGCCGGTGCTGATCGGTGAGATCCAGGATGACGGCCAGTTCGAGACCGTCTGGGAAACCTCCGGCCTGGTGGTCGGCGACGCATGGTCCGATTACCTGGATGGTTCCAAGGACCTGATTTCCGATTGGCGCGCGCCCCTGTCCTGCGGCAACTTCAACACCGTGACCGGCAAGTGCGGCGGTTCCGGCTCCTGACGGAAAGACACGGCAGGGACGGGCTTTCATCAAGCCCGTCCCGACTATCGTTTCCGATCCCGGCTCTGCGTTCCCTCACCTTCCTTCCGACTGGAGAGGGCCCGGGGGCGGTCTTCCAAACCCCTCAAGCGCCAAGAAAACCAACCCTCGCAAGGCGGACACGATGTCCCTTCTGAAATCATTCCTTCTGTTTATCGGCCTGATGGCCTGCGCCGTGAGCGGGCCGAGTTTCGCCCAGTCGGACGCGGAAGCCCTGCGCCCGCTGATCAACGATCTGGCGAAGGGCAAATACGCCGAGACCGAAAAACAGATCGGCGAGCTCGTCGCGACCGGCGACCCTGCGGTCGCTCCCGCCCTGGAGGCGCTCGGCGAAGGCGACCTGTACTTTCGCAAGTCGGACCGCATGGTGTTCATCGCCCATAAGGCCGGCAAGGGCTACGCGCTCACGGATCCTCTGACGCTGGAACCCGCCGGAGAGGCGGGCCGCCGCGAGGTGACCAAGATCAAGGTCAACAACAAGCTGCGGCGGGTGCTGCGCTCCGCCCTCGGATCGCTTACCCTGATGGCGGCGGATCCGCAGGTTCGCCAGGCGGCCGCGCAGGCAATCTTCAAGGCACAGGATCCGGAAGGCATAGACGCGCTGAATGCGGCGCTGGCAGCGGAGACCGACGACGGCGTGCGCAAGGTCATGGAAGAGGCCCGGGCCGCCGCGGTGCTGAATTCCGATCTTGACGATGCGCAGAAACTGGAAGCCGTCCGGACCCTCTCTGACATGGGCAACCGGGACGCCCTGTCCCTGCTGATCGGGGTTCAGTCCTCCGCCGACGGCGCGGTGCGCGACGCGGCTACCCAGGCCATAACCAAGATCCGCAAATCCATTGCCGCCTGGGACGCGGCGCAGAACATCTGGTACGGCCTGTCGCTCGGATCGGTGCTGCTTCTGGCGGCCATCGGCCTGGCGATCACATTCGGCGTCATGGGGGTCATCAACATGGCCCATGGCGAAATGGTGATGATCGGCGCCTATGTCACCTTCGTGGTGCAGGAACTGATCCGCACTTCGGCCCCCGGCCTCTTCGACTATTCGCTGTTCATCGCCCTGCCCCTGGCCTTCCTGGCCTCCGGCCTGATCGGTGTGGCCATCGAGCGCGGCGTGATCCGCTGGCTTTACGGACGCCCGCTGGAGACACTGCTCGCCACCTGGGGGATCTCGCTGATCCTGCAGCAGGCCGTGCGCTCCATTTTCGGACCGACCAACCGGGAAGTCGGCAATCCGGAATGGATGTCGGGGGCCTTCGAGATCGGTCAGATGACCATCACCTATAACCGCATGTGGATCATCGTCTTCGCCATGCTGGTCTTCACCGGTCTGATGCTGGTGCTGAAGAAGACGCCGTTCGGGCTTTACACCCGCGCCGTCACGCAGAACCGGCGCATGGCCGCCTCCATGGGCATCCGCACCCCCTGGGTCGACGCGATGACCTTCGGTCTCGGCTCCGGCATCGCCGGCATCGCCGGCGTCGCCCTGTCGCAGATCGACAACGTCTCCCCCAATCTCGGCCAGGGCTACATCATCGACAGTTTCATGGTGGTGGTCTTCGGCGGGGTAGGAAACCTGTGGGGCACGCTGGTCGGGGCCATGACCCTTGGCATCGTCAACAAGTTCCTCGAGCCCTATGCCGGCGCCGTGCTCGGCAAGATCTTCGTGCTCGTGATCATCATTCTGTTTATCCAAAAGCGTCCACGGGGCCTCTTCGCCCTCAAGGGCCGGGCAGTTGAAGCATGATGTCCTCGTTTCTCTTCCGCGCCATGGATGCCCGTGCCGGTATCTTCCTGGCGATCATGGCCGCGGTGATCATCCTGATCCCCGCCGGAAACCTCCTGGTTCCGGAAGGCTCCGCCTTCCACGTGCCGAACTACGCGCTCACGCTGATGGGCAAATATCTGACATATGCCCTGCTTGCGCTGGCAGTGGACCTCGTGTGGGGCTATTGCGGCATTCTCTCGCTCGGCCACGCCGCGTTCTTCGCCCTCGGCGGCTATGCCATGGGCATGTATCTGATGCGCCAGATCGGCACGCGCGGCGTCTATGGCGATCCGAATCTGCCCGATTTCATGGTGTTCCTGAACTGGCAGGAGCTGCCGTGGTACTGGTACGGCTTCGACATGTTCTGGTTCGCCGCCCTCATGGTGCTGCTGGTGCCCGGTTTCCTGGCCTTTGTCTTCGGCTGGTTCGCCTTCCGCTCGCGCGTCACCGGCGTCTATCTGTCCATCATCACCCAGGCGCTCACCTATGCGCTTCTGCTTGCCTTCTTCCGCAACGACATGGGATTTGGCGGCAACAACGGCCTGACTGATTTCAAGGATATCCTGGGCTTCAACATCCAGGCCGACACGACCCGCGCCGGGCTGTTCGTGGCCTCGGGGCTGGCGCTGGTAATCTGTTTCATCATCTGCCGTTCGATCACCCGTTCAAAGCTGGGCAAGGTCCTTGTGGCCGTGCGCGACGCGGAAAGCCGCACGCGGTTTCTCGGCTACCGGGTGGAACACTACAAGCTGTTCGTGTGGACCCTTTCGGCCATGATGGCCGGTATCGCCGGCGCGCTTTATGTGCCCCAGGTCGGCATCATCAATCCGGGCGAATTCGACCCGGCCAACTCGATCGAAGTGGTGATCTGGGTCGCCGTCGGCGGACGCGGCACGCTGGTGGGCGCGGTCCTCGGCGCAGTTCTGGTGAATTTCGCCAAGACATGGTTCACCGGCGCGCTGCCCGACATCTGGCTGTTCGCGCTGGGTGGTCTCTTCGTGTTCGTCACCCTGTTCCTGCCCAAGGGCATCGTGGGCACCTTCAGTCAGGGCTGGACGGCGCTGCGGCAGCGCAGGATTTCGCAGGCCCTGGAAGCCGGCTCCGGCGAAGCTCCCGATGCACCGCCGCACTCGCCATCCGCACCGGCAAATGTGACCCATGCGACCCCGGCGCCGAAGGCGACCGACCCCCAGCCAGCGGAGTAGGACCATGGCCAGAGCATCCAGTCTTCTTTATCTCGACGGCGTGTCGGTCTCCTTCGACGGTTTCAAGGCGCTGAACGAACTGTCGCTGACCATCGGGCCGGGCGAAATGCGCGCCATCATCGGCCCCAATGGTGCCGGCAAGACCACCATGATGGACGTCATCACCGGCAAGACCAGGCCGGACAGCGGCGAGGTCTATTTCGACGGCACCATCGACCTCACCGGCGAGGACGAAGCCTCCATCGCCGAAATGGGCATCGGCCGGAAGTTCCAGAAACCGACTGTCTTTGAGAGTCATACGGTGTGGGACAATCTGGAGCTCGCGCTCAAGGCGCCGCGCGGACCGTTCGCGACCCTGTTTCATGTCATATCCGGCGGCGAGAGGAAGCGGATCGAGCATCTGCTCGACCTGATCCGTCTTGGTGGCAAACGCGACGATCTGGCCGCCAATCTCAGTCACGGCCAGAAGCAATGGCTGGAAATCGGCATGTTGCTGGCCCAGGACCCGAAACTGCTTCTTGTCGACGAACCGGCAGCCGGCATGACCGATGCCGAGACCGCCGAAACCGCGGAACTCTTGAAGGATATCGCCAATGACCATTCAGTCGTCGTGGTCGAGCACGACATGGTGTTTGTTCGTTCCCTGGGTGTCAAGGTCACGGTCCTTCATGAAGGATCCGTGCTTGCCGAGGGATCCCTCGACCACGTCTCAGCCAATGATCGGGTCGTCGAAGTTTATCTGGGACGGTGAAGACTCCGCATGACTGCCATCTTCATCCAACCGCGAAGCCGCGTTGAAAAACAGAGTCCGGAACGCCCTCCAAGGGCTTATGTCCGTTAGGTCAGAAATCATGCTGCAAGTTGACAATATCGATCTTTACTATGGCGCGGCCCAGGCCCTCAAGAAGGTGTCGCTCAGCGCCGAAGTCGGCAAGGTCACCTGCCTGATGGGCCGCAACGGGGTCGGCAAGACCTCCACCCTGCGCGCGGTCGCCGGGCAGCATGGCATTTCCTCCGGCAGGATCGTCTGGGAAGGCGAGGACATCTCCTCCCTGCCCGCACACGCCCGCGCCAGAAAGGGTATCGCCGTTGTCCCGCAAGGCCGGGAAATCTTCCCGCTGCTGTCGGTGAAGGAGAACCTTGAAACCGGCTACGCGCCGATCGCGCGGCGGGACAGGTTCATTCCCGAAACCATCTTCGAACTCTTCCCGGTGCTGAAGGATATGCTGAGCCGGCGCGGGGGCGATCTGTCCGGGGGACAGCAGCAGCAGCTGGCCATCGCCAGGGCTCTGGTCACAAGGCCGAAGCTTCTCGTGCTGGACGAGCCGACCGAAGGCATACAGCCCTCGATCATCAAGGATATCGGCCGCGCCATTTCCTGGCTGCGCGACCAGGGCACAATGGCGATCGTGCTGGTGGAGCAATATTTCGAATTCGCCCGGGATCTGGCCGACGACTACGCGGTAATGGACCGGGGCGAAATCGTTCTGTCGGGAACCGGGGCGGATCTGTCGGAAACCGAAGTCCGGCGCTTTCTGACGGTTTAGGGCGCGCTCCCTTGCAGGCCATGCTGCAAGCGAACTCCCGGGGCGTCGCGAAACGGAAATCCGGGATCGGCTCCCGGCGCCACGTCTGACGGGGGACGATTGCGCGGTCGCACGCGCGCCGCAGGGTTTGACGAACCGGACCTGATTGGTAGGGTGCGGGCGCAAGATCATCCCGCCTGACCTCTCCGATACGGATCGCCATGCCCACCCCCCTTCCCGAAGATGCCATCGCCGCAATCACGCATGCGGTAGACACCTCCTTTGAAAAACAGGTTGCCTTCCTGCAGGAAATCGTCCGCGCCCCGTCCCTGCGCGGAGCGGAAGCAGGCGTTCAGGGTATCGTGGCGCAAGCGCTGAAGGCGCGGGGGTTCGAGGTCGAGACCTATCCGGTCGACGCGGAAGCGCTGAAAGACCATCCGGCCTATTCACCGGCAACCATCGACTACGCGGGCACCTTCAATGTCAGCGGCCGCAAACAGCCGACCGGCACATCCGGCCGCTCGCTGATCCTGAACGCCCATGTGGATGTGGTGCCGACCGCCAATCCGGATCACTGGACACATCCACCGTTTGCCGCGGTCCGCGAGGGCGACTGGCTTTACGGGCGCGGCGCCGGTGACATGAAGGCGGGGCTTGCGGCCAATCTCTTTGCGGTGGAGGCGATCGAGGCGGCCGGGTTCCAGCTCCGGGCGCCATTGGAATTCCAGTCCGTCATCGACGAGGAAGTCACCGGTAACGGCACGGCCGCGGCCATCCTTCGCGGCGCATCGGCCGATGCCGTCCTTATTCCCGAGCCGACGGATGAGGACGTCATCTTCGCCAATTCCGGTGTCATCAAGTTCCGGATCACGGTTCAGGGCGTGTCCGCCCATCCCCGCGAGCCGGCCTCCGGCCTGAGCGCCATTGAAGCCGCATTTCTCGTCATCGACGGACTGAAGGCGCTGGAAACACGCTGGAACGGCGAGAAACACCGCCATCCCGGCTTTGACCTCCTGGGCAATCCGGCCAGCCTCAATATCGGCACCATTCACGGTGGGGAATGGCCGGCCTCAATCCCCTTCGAGTGCAAGCTCGAAGGCCGCATCGGGTTCTATCCGGGAGACAAAGTGGCGGACAGGATCGCGGACTTCGAAAAGGCCCTTGAAAGCCTCTGCCGCGAGGATCCGCGCCTGGCGAAGGCCGCGCCGAAGCTGGAGTGGATCGGCACCTGTCAGGCCGGATACCGGCTGGAGGAAGGTTCGGCGGCGGAAGAGGTGCTTTCCGCCGCCCATGAACAGGTGACCGGCTCCGCGCTGCGCCGGTCGATCATGGCCTGCTACCTGGATGCCGCGCTCTACATGAACCACTGCGACACTCCCGCCCTCACCTATGGTCCGCTCACCCGCAACATTCACGGTATCGACGAATGCGTGAACCTGCCGTCGCTGAAACGGGTGACCCGGACGATCGCCCTGTTTACCGCCCGATGGTGCGGCATTTCGCCAATAGAGAGGCCGTCCGGCTGATCTTCGGGCAAGCCGATTGATTGCCGGGGCAAAAGCCGGTACCAACGCGCTCGAATCGAGTTTCCGGCTCCGGCGGTCCAATGCAGCTCCGCCCGGCCGACAAGGACACTGAAAAACTTTAGGACTTGCCATGCGCGTTGCAATGATTGGGACCGGTTACGTCGGTCTGGTTTCGGGAACCTGCTTTGCCGATTTCGGCCATGTGGTGACTTGTATCGACAAGGACGCCGGCAAGATCGACGCCCTCAATGCCGGCACGATCCCGATCTTCGAACCGGGGCTCCAGGACCTCGTTGCCAAGAACGTCGCGGAAGAGCGGCTGTTTTTCACCACGGAACCGGATGACGCCATCCGGGAGGCGGATGCGGTCTTCATTGCGGTGGGCACGCCGACCCGCCGGGGCGACGGACACGCGGATCTTTCCTACGTCTATTCGGCGGCGGAGGAAATCGCCGGGCTGATCAACGGGTTCACGGTGATCGTGACCAAGTCGACCGTTCCGGTGGGAACCGGCGACGAGGTCGAGGCCATTGTCCGCCGGACCAATCCGGAGGCCAGGTTCGCCGTGGTTTCCAACCCGGAATTCCTGCGTGAAGGCGCCGCGATCAACGATTTCAAGCGGCCCGACCGGGTTGTCGTGGGGACGGAAAGCGAAGAAGCCGTCGAGGTGATGCGGGAACTCTACCGTCCGCTCTATCTCAACGAGACGCCGATCATCGTCACGAAACGCCGGACATCCGAGCTGATCAAATATGCGGCGAACGCGTTTCTCGCCGTCAAGATCACCTTCATCAACGAAATCGCCGACCTGTGCGAAAAGGTCGGCGCCAATGTGCAGGAGGTTTCCAGAGGCATCGGACTGGACAACCGCATCGGCTCGAAGTTCCTGCATGCCGGTCCGGGATATGGCGGCTCCTGCTTTCCCAAGGACACGCTCGCGCTGTCCAGGATTGCCTCAGACGCCGGTTCCAGCCTGAAGATCATCGATTCTGTGATCGAGGTGAACGCGGCCCGCAAGAAAAAGATGGCCGACAAGGTCATCGACTTCATGGGAGGCGATGTCAACGGCAAGACCGTGGCGCTTCTCGGACTTGCCTTCAAACCCAATACCGATGACATGCGCGAAGCTCCGAGCATCGACATCGTCGAGAAACTGCAGGCTGCGGGCGCGAAAATCCGTGCCTACGACCCGGCCAGCATGGAAGAAGCCGGTCACATGATGAGCGACGTGCTGTTCTGCGACGGCCCCTACCACGCCATCGAGAATGCGGATGTGGTGGTGATCGTGACGGAATGGGACCAGTTCCGGGCATTGGATCTCGAACGAGTCAAGTCCCTGCTGAAAACACCCAGGGTCGTCGATCTGCGTAATATCTATACCCAGGACTACATGAACGCGCACGGGTTCGAGTACACCAGCGTCGGACGCAGTTACTGATACCATCCCGCATGGGACGGATCGCCGCGACACCAGCCCGTCGCGGCGGCTCACCGACCGTCGAAGCGCAGCGGCAAACGCGGCCTGGCCGGGTCCTGTCCGGCTGTGGCATCCGAGGACTACACCCGGCCTTAAACGCCGGATTGCATTTTCCCTGTATTCCCGTGCGAAATGTTACCGATATTTAACGACAAGCACGCTTTCTTGATGTTGTCCAACCAGCGGCCACATGGTATCCAAATCCTTAACGGACTAAAATTTTCCGTTTCTTGTTAATCATTTGTTTACCATGCCATAGCGCGAGCGAAAGCGACCGGATACTATGGATTTTGCAACCCCTTAATTCCCGTTTATTGGGTTGAGGCTGGCGAAGTTGACCGACGAAACCGCTTTATATGATGCAAAAGAGAGCCCGCGGAAGGCAATCGAATTTGCCCGCCACGAGGTTCTCCGCCTACCGGCCAGACGGACCGTCCAGAGCTACAACCGCGCGCTGTCAGGACACCGGAAATACGGGCAATTGGCGGGCAAATTTGCCAAGCGCGCACTCGATCTGACCGGAGCCTCGCTCGGCCTGATCCTGCTGCTGCCCCTTTTCGCCCTCATCGCTGTTGCCATCAAATCGACCAGCCGCGGGCCGGTCTTTTTCCTGCAGCAAAGATACGGTCTGGACGGCGCGCTTTTCACGGTCCTCAAGTTCCGTACCATGCATCTGCACATGTGCGATACTTCCGGCATTTGCCAGACTGTTCACAACGACCCTCGCGTGACCCGGATCGGCCGATTTCTCCGCAGCAGCAATTTCGACGAGCTGCCGCAGCTCATCAACGTCCTGAAAGGTGAAATGTCGCTTGTCGGGCCCCGCCCCCATGTTCCCGGCATGCTTGCCGCCGGCGTGCCCTACGAGATGTTCGATACCAGATACATGGACCGCCACCGGGTCCGTCCGGGCATTACCGGGCTGGCCCAGGTCAAGGGATTCCGGGGAGAAACGAAGGACCGGCATGCCGCCCGGATGCGCCTGAAACACGATCTGGCATATATTGAACGGCAATCCCTGTCGCTCGACGTAAAAATCCTGACCGAAACGATCGTGCAGGAATTTTTCAGGCGCAGTGGCTACTAGGGTGTGAACTCCTGGTCGGCCGCGCCTTACCTGACGGGGCACAGGCGTCAGGCAGTTGCGACCAATGTTGCCATATGCTGCATGGCGAGTTGATAGCCGTCCACACCACACCCAGCGATCACCGCATCCGCCCTGGCGGACACATAGGAATGATGTCGGAAACTCTCCCGCTTGTGGATGTTCGAGATATGCACCTCGATCACCGGAAAGCTGCAGGCCGAAAGGGCGTCCAGCAAGGCGACGGACGTATGGGAATAGCCAGCGGGATTGATGATCACCCCATGCGCGGATTCACGGGCTTCATGAACCCAGTCGATCAGCTCGTGTTCCGCATTGCTTTGACGAAAAACAACCTGCAAATCCGATTTTTCAGCCTCGGCTTCACACATCAGGCGCACGTCATCCAGCGTCCGGTGTCCATAGATCTCAGGTTCCCGCTTGCCGAGCAGATTGAGATTCGGTCCGTTCAGAACGTAGATGACCCTGGCCATGAGTAATTCCCTTGATTTGCAGCGCAAAGATGACGTTTTCCGGCGAATTTTACCAGCAGGCTCCGCAATTTACGCGAAAAGGTTGTGAATGCTGGCAGAGCACACCAATTACGTTTCACGTCAGCCTTGCTTAAACAACGTTTACGCATTATTAACTATGTTATTCCAGTTTGAATTGAAACAGCTCAACGGAATCCCATGATCAAGCTGCGTGAACGGCTGGACACTCTTGAAGCTCTGATGTCAGCGATAGAAGGCTATCAGCACCTTCCGCTTGATGTGCTCTCCCAATTCCTGCTCGACCATTATACCGTCGATCTGGATGTGCTGGCGCAATTTGCAGATGCGGCGGAATCAAGATCCGAAAACGCGCGCAACAACGCCTACGCGGCGAGCGCGCAATCCGCCGCCTGAGCGCGGACAAACAGACCCGAACAGCTTTTCAGATATCAACATTATCCGATAGACGTTGCGTTTTGAACGTTCTGGTCGCCCTCGGCCTCGTCCGGGTCAGGCCCCTGGCCGGCCTGCCAGATTTTCTGGCGATTGCGGATCTCCCGAGGTGCCGGCCCGAAATAGGTCGCGGTTTTTATGAAGTCCCGGGGATGCAGGATCACGCTCGACACGCGCTGATACAGAGATTTGGCCGATATGGGCTTGGACAGGAGTTCATGCACGCCCAGACGGCGGGCTTCCACGATACGGCTACGCTCCGTATGGGCTGTGACCATGATGATCGGAATATAGGCGAAAGGGTTGTTCGGACTGCGGATCATGCGAACCATGTCCGCCCCGTCCAGAATGGGCATGACCCAATCCAGGATCAGGATATCCGGATTGGCACGGTCCATCGCCTCGAGCCCGGACGCTCCGTCCTCGGCTTCGACGATCCGGCGTGCGCCGAAACCCTGCAACATGGTCCGCAGGATCGTGCGCATATAGGCACTGTCCTCGACCAGCAGGAACGTCAGTGAGGCAAGATCCAGGCTCACCAAATCCTCCATGTTTCGCCAAGTCTTGACATGAAAGTCTGAACAATGGGTTATGCCAACCGCAGTTAACCAGCCCCAGCGGACAAGGGGCCTGCGGTTTGCCTGACAGCGAAGGCAGTGCAATGCTGTCCATCGGCCTGTGATCGCTGCGGCACCTGCGCAGGGATTTACGGAACACATTCAAACGACCGTTCCGTCTTCACCGACCGGTAATGTTGCGTGGAATTAATCCTTTTGCGGCGGTGGTGTTAACGGGTCTTTCAAGGCTGAGACGCCATTCTGGGCCGAGACACAGCAACAGGTGAGAGACCTTTGTCAACGATTGTACGCACCATGTCCCGGGACCCAGAAACATACGATCAGGACGACCCGCGTTCGCATGAGCGCGAGCCGGCTGGTCCTGATTCTGGCGACAGGATTCGGGATAACCTTCTGCTTTTTTCCGGTATCGGCCTTCTGCTGCTGGCCTCCGGCATGGTGCTGTCCAACCTTCTGTCCTGAAACGCTTAGCGCTTCGGAGCGCTTGCCGAGAACAGCGCGACACAGCCGACCTGTTTGATGTCGATCAGCGCGAACCGGCGCGACAATTCCGCCTCCAGGACTTCCAGCGTGTCGTTCTCATTGGAAAACACCCCCTTGCGATTATAGATGCCCATGAGCTGGCGGGCCGCAACGGAACGCGGCGCGTCGCCCTGAAGGATCGTCGCGCCGAATACACACCCGCCTTCCCCGAGATGCGGCAGCAGGTGATCGAAGATCACCGCCTTTGCGGACATGCTTCCCGGAAGGCAGTGCAGGACATAGTTGAGTCCGATGGAACCGAAGCGGCCAAGAGAGGCCGGCCAGGGGACGAGTGCATCGGCCTGGACGCTGCGCGGGCCGTAGCGGCGGATACGTGTGGACGCCTTTTGAAGGCAGTGCGCATTCGGGTCCAGCAGAGTGACTTGCGGGTCTGAAGCGGGGAATGACGCCCGGTCCAGGAAAAATCCGGTGCCGACGCCGACATCCAGGTGATCGGCAGACAGGTGCCGATCGTAGAGGGCAGTCATGCGCGCGCTCGGGCAACGCCAGAGGAACCGGTTGGACAGGCCGAGCACCAGCGCATCATACAGGACAAGCGATGCTCTTGAATAAACCGCATAGCCTGCCTTGTGCGCGGCCGGAAAGCGTTCCATTGCCTTGATCCCGTTAAAATTGCCAGGGCACGCATCGCTAGGTCCGTCCCGCAGGACTGTCAAGGCGCGACTGGTTCATCCGCTCCTCATCAATCAAGCCAGCCTTCTCCTGTTTTCGGGGGATATCAGTCGTCCGGCAGGTCGTCGTCGTCCAGAATGCGCCATTTGGCGCCCTCCAGATCGTCGAACTGGCCGCTTTTCAGGGACCACAGGAAAGCGCCCAGGCCGAGAGCTCCCAGGAAAAACGCGATCGGGATCAGATAGATCAGCACATCCATGACTGTCTTACCCTTCCGCCTTTTCCGCCGGGAGGTGTGCGGGCCCGGCTCCGGTTTCGGGACGCCCCTCCCCCCAGCGAAGCTTGAGGGCGTTGGCGGTCACGATCAACGAGGACGCCGACATGGCAACGGCCGCCATCAGCGGCGTGACGAAACCGGCGACAGCCACCGGCACCGCGATCACATTGTAGAGCCCGGAGATCCAGAGGTTCTGCTCGATGGCTGCGCGGGCTCTTTTCGACAGACGCAACGCATCGGCCACGGGTTGCAGCCGATCGCCAAGAAAAACCGCATCTGCCGCCGCCTGGCTGAGATGGACCGCGGAGACCGGGGACAGGGAGACATGCGCGCCAGCGAGCGCCGGTGCATCGTTCAGGCCGTCCCCCACCATCAGCACCTTGTGTCCGGACTGCTGCAGATCCTCGAGACGGACAATCTTCTGCGCCGGTTTCATGCCGGCCTGCCAGTGCGCAATGCCGAGCGCCTCCGCGCAACCGGCCACGGAAGGTTCCGTGTCTCCGGAGACGATCTCGAGCGCGTAGCCTTCGGCTTTCAGGCGGTCGATGACCGCGCGGGCATCCGGCCGCAGGCTCTGGCGGAACGGCAGCAGCTGCACCGGTCCGTCGCCGAACCGGATCGCCAGCAGCGATGCGCCGGGCACCTCCCTCAGGGCGTCCTCGATCTGCTCAGCCGACGCACCGCAGAACTGCGGGCTGCCGAGACGCAGGGTAGCGCCTTCCACCATCGTCTCCAGACCGGCACCGGGAACTTCCTTCACCTCGGGCAAGGGCGTGATGGCTCCCGTGGCCCTCACCAGGGCCGTGGACAGCGGGTGGCGGCTGGCCAGCGCCAGGCGTCCGGCCAGACGGACGACAGGATCCTGCAAGTCGAACGGACTGCAAAGCTCGGGATCCGCAAGAGTGAGCGTGCCGGTCTTGTCAAAAAGGATGGTGTCGATATCGGCCATGCGCTCGATGGCGTCACCGGTATTCAGCAGTACCCCACGGCGGAAGAGCTGGCCCGACGCCACCACCTGAACGGCGGGAACGGCAAGACCGAGCGCGCAGGGACAGGTAATGATCAGCACCGAGATGGCGATCACCAGAGCCGGCTGCCATTCCATGCCCGCAAGTAACCATCCCAGGAAGGTCAGTCCGGCCGCACCATGGACCAGCGGCGCGTAAAGCCGGGCGGCCCGGTCGGCAATGCGGACATATTTCGATTTCGCCTGGGAAGCGGCTTCCAGAAGTCGGTTCACCTCATCCAGCAGCGTTGCTCCGGACGCCGCCTCGACACGCACCTGAAGTGAACCGGAGCCGTTCAAAGTTCCCGCATAGACACGCTGCCCGCGGTCCACCGCCACCAGAATGCTTTCGCCAGTCACGAGGCTCTGGTCGATCTCGGACATGCCCGTTTCCACCACGCCATCGACGGGAACCCGTTCCCCGGCAGACACCAGAACGAGATCCCCCGCAGAAACCTTGGAGAGCGGGACTTCACGCACGCTGCCATCAGGCAGGATCCGCGCTGCGACTTCCGCCTTGAGAGCGGCGATGTTTTCGGCGAAGGACCGGGTCCGTCCGCGCATGTTGTGATCGAGATATCGACCGACGAGCAGGAAGAACAGCAGCATGACGGCGGATTCAAAATAGGCATGATGCTGGTGCTGAACCGTCTGCACCACGGACAGCGCCACCGCCAGGACCACACCGATCATGATCGGCACGTCCATGTTCAGACGTCCGGAGGCCAGGGCGCGGAAGGCGCTCCTGAAGAAAGGCCGCCCGGCATAGGCCACCGTCGGCAGGGCAATCAGGGCCGACAGCCAGTGGAAAAAATCGCGGGTCTCCGGTTCGATACCGGTTGCGTTGCCCGACCAGACGGAGACGGACAGAAGCATGATGTTCATGCCGGCGAAGCCCGCGACCGCGAGGCTGCGCAAAAGTTCCTTGCCCGTCCGGTCCTGACGGTCCTTCTGGCTCGCCGGATCGAAAGGATGGGCCTTGTAGCCGAGCCGGGTCAGCTCTGCGACGATCTCGTCGGCTCCGGTCTGGTCTTCCACCCAGTCCACCGCAAGACGCTGGCTGGTCAGGTTGACGCGCGCCGTGCGGATGCCCGGCAGGCGCTTCAGGCCACGCTCGATGTCTCCCATGCAGGCGGCACAGGTGATGCCGTCGACAGCAAGATCCATGTGTACGGCACCGTCCTTGCCGGGCGTTACGAAAGCCTGCCAATCGCGCTGATGAACCGTCACGTCGATTGCCTTACTCCTTGAGGAAAATACGGTTCTCGGATTTGAATTTCCGCACACCGTCCTGTTCGATTTCAAGGACCAGCGTCCAGTTTCCCGGCGGAACCTTTTCCAGGTCGGCCGTGTAGCGTCCGCCGCCATCCGCTTTCAGGAAGGATTCGATATCTCCCGTTGCCATGACCGGACGCCGCAGAAGGGCACGAACCTCGACGCCGTAGAGCGGATTGCCGTCCGCATCGGCCGCCGTCACGACCAGACGGCCGGTTCCTTCGGCGTCCTGGATGACTTCGCCCGACACCTGCCAGTCCAGATCCGCCTGCATCCTGGCGGCCGCCAGTTCCTCGTTATAGGTCTGGCCTGCCTCGTAGGGGCGCTCCTCGACCACACCCGGGTAGGATCCGAGCGCAAGATAGATGAACGCAGCGTTCGCGGCGAAGACCACACCGAAGAAAGACAGGAGCCAGACAAGCACCGTCCTTCCGGTAATCGCCTTTGGATCCTTCATGCCGGATTGAACCATTGCCATATAATCCTCCTCAAGGCTTGTCCGGTGCTTTGAAATTGTCTTTCGCGGTCACCACCTCGCCCATCACACTGTCGGTGATGCGGAAGGTCACAGGTGTCGAACTTGGCATTTTTTCCCAGGGTGGCGATGTTACCAGAATACGGACCTCACGGGTGGTATCCGGCCCGACCTCGATGACCGGCCGTCCGGCGAAGGTGTTCTCCACACCGACGGCTTCCACCCTGGTGTTGGCGGGCATGCCTTCGACGTTCAGTACGAAATCGCGCGGATGACGGCGCTTGTTGGCAAGACGCACCGTGTAGCCGTTGCGGACCGTGCCGTCGGACTGCTCCACAAAAACCGGGTTCCGGTCATGCAGGACGCTGATGTCGGCGAAGTCCCGGTTGATCAGTGCAAACAGCATGATCGCGCCGACAAGGGCAATGATCGCCGCATAGATCACCGTCCTGGCCCGCACAATTTCATAGATCGATTCCTTGCCCTCGATCCTGCGCTGAATGTTTTCATCGGTGTCGTATGCGATCAGGCCGGTGGGCTTGCCGACCTTGGTCATCACGTTGTCGCAGGCATCGATGCACAGACCGCACTGGATGCAGTCGAGCTGCAGGCCGTTGCGGATATCCACTCCGGTCGGACAGACCTGAAAGCACTGGTAACAGTCGATGCAATCCCCTGCGGGAAGGCCCTGCTCGATCAGCTTGTTGTTCTGCTTGAGAGAGCCGCGCGGTTCGCCCCGGTCCCAGCGATAGGTGACATTGAGGGCCTTTTCGTCCGTCAGAGCCGCCTGAATACGCGGCCAGGGGCACATGTAGATACAGACCTGTTCGCGCATGAAGCCGGCAAGCAGATAGGTGGTGGCCGTCAGGATCGCGATCCAGGTATAGGCGACAAGCGGCGCCTGAAAGGTGAGCAGTTGCCAGACAAGCGTCGGAGCATCGCTGAAATAGAGAACCCAGGCGCCGCCCGTCCACCAGGCGATCATCAGCCAGAAGAAGTGCTTTGTCGCCCGCTTGGCGAGCTTACCGAAGGTCCAGGGCTCCTTGTCCAGAATGATCCGGTCCCGACGGTCGCCCTCGATCTTGCGTTCGACCCAGAGGAACAGGTCGGTCCAGACCGTCTGCGGACACAGATAACCGCACCAGATCCGGCCTGCGACGGCGTTCATCAGGAACAGCGCCACGGCCGCCAGGATCAGCAGGCCGGTGAGATAATAGACCTCCTGCGGCCAGATCTCGATGAAGAAGAAGTAGGCCCGCTTGTGGACCAGGTCGACAAGGACGGCCTGGTCAGGCGCGTCCGGTCCCCGGTCATAGCGGATGAACGGCAGGAAATAGTAGATTCCGAGCGTGATGAAGAGCAGCGTCCACTTGATCCTGCGGAACAGGCCGTGGGTCGCCATGGGATAGATTTTCTTGGCTGACGCGAACCACTCGTCCGATTGCCCGCCCTCTTGGGTTTCGGTGTCCGTAGACATACCCGTCCGTCCTTCTGTCGATGATGATCCCGCCCCATCAGGATCTGACGAATGCAAGCAGGGCTCCGAGCCCTCTCGCATCTCAAACACTAATCCGGCGCAAGCGGACTGACTTTGCGCCGGATCAACTCATGCGCCCATTGCGCGCCTTGCCGCAGGGCCGCGGCTTATTGACCGCCCCCGAAGGAGTGGACATAGACCGTGAGCGACTTGATCGTCGCCGGATCCAGCCTGTCGACCCAGGCCGGCATCACGCCGTTGCGCGGCGAATGGACCTGCGCCTTGATGTCGTCCAGGGACTTGCCATAGAGGTAGTTGGCCGACATCAGGCTGGGGGCGCCCATTTCCTGAATGCCTTCCAGGTTATCGCCATGGCAGGCGGCGCAATTGTCCACGTAAAGCGTCTGCCCCGCGGCCAGATCGACGCCGTCCTCGGTTTCCAGACCGGCCCTGGAAGCGACGAAATTGGCGACCTGGGTAACCTCGTCGCGGCTCAGCAGCTCATCGCGGCCGAAGGCCGGCATCTCGCCGATACGGGCCTCGTCATTTTCAGAGCGGATGCCGTAAAGCAGCGTGGTGTGGATATCGTCCAGAGTCCCGCCCCACAGCCAGGTATCGTCCTGCAGGTTCGGATAGCCCTCGGCTCCCGTCCCGCCGGACCCGTGGCAGGGAGCGCAGTTGTCGCCGAATGCGGCCTGTCCGTTGGCCAGCGCGAACTGCAGCAGCTCCTGATCCCGGGAAATGTCTTCCAGAGACGCCGCGATGATCTTGTCGGCGAACACGGAACGGCCGGCGACGCCTTCGTCGAAGGCGGCGATCGCCTCCGTCCGCTGGTCGGATCCCAGCACCCCCTTGGTATAGCCGGAGATCATCGGCCAGGTCGGGAAGAGCACCCAGTAGACCACCGCCCACACGATGCAGGCATAGAACATGTACAGCCACCATCTGGGCAGCGGATTGTTCAGTTCCTTCAGGCCGTCCCACTCGTGGCCCGTCGTCTCGACGCCGGAGATCCGGTCGATTTCATTCTTGTGCATGTCTGCCATGGATCAGTCCTCCCGAAACGGGATTTTTGCGGCCTCGTCGAATTTCTCGCGGTTCTTCGGCCACAGGGCGTAGGCCAGAACCACGCCAAACAGGATCATGAAATAGATGAGGCCCCAAGTCTGCGCGAAGGCCGCAACAGCGGTATATGTCTCGTTCATTGCCTTACCTCGCGTTTGCCTTGTCGTCATAGATCGAGAAGTCGACCATGGTGCCCAGCACCTGGAGATAGGCGACAAGAGCATCCATCTCCGTGACGTCCTTCGGATCGCCATCGAATGCGCGGATCTTTGCCGTCGGCCAGCGTTCCTCGAACTCGTAGGCCGCGTCGGTGTCAGGCATCGCCTGACCCCGGACATCCGCCATCGCGTTTTCGATCTGCTCCTGCGTATAGGGCGTGCCCAGGAACGCGTTCACGGACAGATCCGCCTCGATGTCGCGGATATTCAGCCGGTTTTCCGCCAGGAACGGATAGCCGGGCATGATGGACGCCGGAACCAGGGACCGCGGATCGGTCAGATGCTCCACATGCCAGTCGTCGGAATATTTTCCGCCGACGCGGGCAAGGTCCGGTCCGGTGCGTTTCGACCCCCACTGAAAGGGGTGGTCGTACATGCTTTCGGCCGCCAGGGAGTAATGGCCGTAACGCTCCAGTTCGTCGCGCATCGTCCGGATCATCTGCGAGTGGCAGGTGTAGCAGCCCTCGCGGATGAAGATGTTGCGCCCGGCAAGCTCCAGCGGCGTATAGGGCCGCATGCCCTCGACCTTCTCGATCGTGCTCTTCAGATAGAAGAGCGGTGCGATCTCGACCAGGCCGCCGATGGCGACCACGATCAGGATGCCGATCAGGAGGACGAAGGAGTTCTTTTCAAAGACTTCGTGTTTTTTCCAAGCTGACATTATCGTCCCTCCCTCATTCGGCCGGAGCCAGGGAGCCGACCGGCGTGGCTTCGGCTTCTTCAGCCTCGCCATGACGGACGGTCATCCAGAGATTATAGGCCATGATTATTGCGCCCAGCAGGAAGAGCGCGCCACCCAGGGCCCGGATTATGTAGAAGGGATGCATCGCCTCGACTGTTTCCACGAAGGAGTATTCCAGGAAACCGAGCTGATCGTATGCGCGCCACATCAGGCCCTGCATGATCCCGGACACCCACATGGCGGTGATGTAGAGAACGATCCCGAGGGTCGACAGCCAGAAGTGCCAGTTCACCAGTTTCAGCGAATAGAGGCTCTTCTTGTTCCACAGCCACGGAATGAGGCAGTAGAGCGCACCGAAGGAGATGTAGCCCACCCAGCCGAGCGCACCGGAATGCACGTGGCCGATGGTCCAGTCGGTGTAATGCGACAGGGAGTTGACGGAGCGCAGGCTCATCAGCGGCCCCTCGAAGGTCGACATGCCGTAGAAGGCGACGGAAACCACCATCATGCGCAGCACCGGATCGGTCCTGAGCTTGTCCCAGGCGCCCGAGAGCGTCATCAGGCCGTTGATCATGCCGCCCCATGAGGGCATCCACAGGATGATCGAGAAGGTCGTGCCGAGCGTCGAGGCCCATTGCGGCAGAGCGGTGTAATGCAGGTGGTGCGGACCGGCCCAGATGTAGATGAAGATCAGCGCCCAGAAGTGCACGATGGACAGACGGTAGGAATAGACCGGCCGTTCGGCGCGCTTGGGGATGAAATAATACATGATGGCCAGGAAGCCGGCGGTCAGGAAGAAGCCCACCGCGTTGTGGCCGTACCACCACTGGACCATGGCATCCTGCACACCGGACCAGACGATGTAGGACTTGGTCGAATAGATCGACACGGGGATCGTCAGGTTGTTGGTGATATGCAGCATGGCAATGGTGACGATGAACGCCAGATAGAACCAGTTGGCCACATAGATATGCGGCTCCTTGCGCTTCCACAGGGTGCCGAGGAACAGGAGCAGGTAGCACACCCAGACGATGGTCAGCCAAAGGTCGGCGTACCATTCCGGCTCGGCATATTCCTTGCTCTGCGTAGCGCCGAGCAGATAGCCGGTACCGGCGATCACGATGAAGACGTTGTAACCGATAATCACGAACCAGGGCAGGATCTTGCCGGGCATGCGGGCCCGGCTGGTGCGCTGAACCACATACATGGATGTCGCCAGCAGAACGTTGCCGCCGAAGGCGAAGATCACGGCGGATGTATGCAGAGGACGCATACGACCGAAATTGGTCCACGGCAGGTCGAAGTTGAGCGCGGGAAATGCGAGCTGCAGGGCGATCAGAAGACCGACACTGAAGCCGGCAAGTCCCCAGAACATCGCCGCCGCCGAGCCGAATTTCACCGGGCCCAGATTGTAGTTCGGTTTTCCGTCGATTTCCTGCGGGATCGGTTCCCCGCCATCGTCGAAATAGGTCTTGAAGATCCAAAACACGCCGACAGCGGCGACCAGCGCGCCGATACCTGCATGAAATGCCATCACCTGATCAAAGGTTTTGCCCGCCACAATAAGGCAGGCAAATGCAAGCAGCACGAGGAAGATCGCGAATCCGCCTTCCTCGAGCGAGACCATTTTGGCCTTGTTTTGTGCCATTTTTAGCGCCCCAGTCTTTCATATCGTTACAAGGTGCCAACGATGGCACGACCTGTCGCACGACTCGTACGGAGCCGCGTTGATTCATATCAAGACCCTTTAGTAAGCCGTGGTCGGGATTGCGCTTGTGCAGATTGCCGCATTGCCGGTGCATTGTGTCGCAGGCGGAGCTGAAATGCGGCCTGGCGGGGGTGCCGGCCGGTGGCAAGGGGGAAGATCGAAGCCCATTGCCTGACCATCGTCCTAAAGCCGCGCCGGAGGTTTTGCGAAGACCTGAGTATCATGGGCAACTGGCGGGTAGAACACCAGCGCCTTCGTTCCCGCGCCGTGGCGCGTTCGGGCACGATTCGCCGGCTGAATTTGCAAATTTCCAACGGCATGCCCTGCCCGCCTTAGGGGTCGAGGCAGGAAACGCCGGCATTCGCGGGACCGGGGTCCCGGTCTCGGATGCCTTTCGGAGGCAACGGCGCTTTTACGGGACGCCGCTACGCTGGTGTCACTTCTTCTTGCTGCCGCCGGCAAACGCGGAAATGCCCTTGTTCAGGAATGATGACGACGACGACGACGCCGCCGGTTCGACCGCTTTGGCTGCCTTCTTCGGTTTCCTGATCTCGCGATTGCTGCGTTTCTGTGATTTCGCCATGGTTGTCTCCTGTGGTGTGAGCCGTATCTGTCGAAGTCCTGCGGTCAGGCCGGCTCCTGCCTTTCCGAAACGGATGCAATGGACACTCTTGCGACTGTCCGGTTTTCCCTGGCGTGCCGCGCGCCTATTTGATGTCGTCGGCCGTCAGAATGAGCGTGGCACCGCGGCGCCGGGAATAGGCCTTGCTGACATGTCCCTCGACCTTTTTGCGCATGCCATCAAAGGCAGCCAGACAAAGCGTTTCGTCGGACATCGGCTTGTCGGTCACCCTCCTGAGGAGGTCGACCTGCACGAAGACCGAGATCTCGAAGACACCGTCGTATCCCGTAAACCGTATGGATTGCCGCCCCGGGTCGAAGCTTCTGCTCTGGTTCGGAAAGTTCAATGCCATTGATGCAGTTCCTCCGATGACCGCGGGCCGGGCACCATTCGGGTTTCGAAAGCCCCCTGCCCGGCGGGCAAGCTGTAGGTCTTGGTGACGAACGGCGATGTCATGGCGCGTAACAGCGCGCTGTAA
The DNA here is from genome assembly GCF_003075075.1 of Labrenzia sp. 011. Lineage (GTDB taxonomy): Bacteria > Pseudomonadota > Alphaproteobacteria > Rhizobiales > Stappiaceae > Roseibium. The sequence goes on from NZ_QCYM01000002.1 coordinate 49,856, forward strand.
TTGAGCTGGAAGGTCATTTCGGACCCTGCAGTCACATAGGACCTTCCGGTATCCACCATCAGGTGGTCGCTGCTTGCCCCCAGAACCTCGATGCCGGGTGCGGCGGTCAGGCCGAGAGGGTCGATGTCCTGCCGGCCCAGCGCCAGTATCGTACGGAAGTCGCTGCCGCCGTCCTTCCCGGAGACCGGCATGGTGCCGAAGGCCGCCTGCCCGATGGTTCCCCAGGGCCGGGACGGTTTGGTCTTGGCCTCGATGACCTCCGCAACAAGGGAGATCGCGTTGGTATAGAGACCTTCAATCGGCTGGCGATCGAGGGGGTCCAGTCCCAGGAGGATCGACTCGCCCAGGCGGAGATTGTTGACGCGGCCGGCCTTTTCTGAAGAGAGCGCCCACTTCAGATTGCTGGAATTGCCGCCCGACACAAGCCTCGTGACAAGGCCAAAGGCTTCATCCAGCAAATCTGCCAGGCGCGACAGGTCGGACATGTTCCCGGCATCCGGAGATACGCCGCTCTGGCACGCCAGATTGGTGCCGATGCCCTTAAGGTCGATATTCGGAAACCGCAGCGCCGCCCGCACGGTTTCCTGGAGGTCTCCGGGCATGATGCCCTCGCGCAGGTCGCCCATCTCCACCATCAGCACCACGCCATGACGCCTGCCCGCCCTTTGGGCGGCTGTCGACAGGGCGCTGATGACGTCAAGTTCCGTGTTGAAACTGATGTCTGCATGGGCAACCACGCGACCGGCCTGGCTTGGCATGGGCGAGCGAATAAGGGTCATGGGCGCCGTGATGCCCGCCCGGCGCATTGCCTCGATATTTTCGATACGTGAGTCGCCGAGGCCCCTCACTCCCGCCCCAAGCAACGCATTAGCGAAGCGCGGTTCGCCGAGACAGGCCTTGGTGACGCCGGTGACGGAAATACCGTGGCCGCGCAGCTGCGAGACCAGGGCGGAGGCATTGTGGCGGATCTTCTCCAGATCGACTTCCAGGCGCGGTGCACTCATTGGATCGAAGCGGTGTGCTTCCTTTCAAGTTCCGGAAAGGACGAAAAGACCATGTCCACCAGACGGTCGTCCGGGCGCGCCAGCGCATCGGTGACGGGAATTTTCAGATCGGCCTCATAAGCGGAGATGGCCGCGCCGATCTCGGCGTCGTTCATGTTCTCATGATTGATCGTCAGGCCAATGACCCTGGTGTCGGAGAAGGCCTCGATCAGGTCGATTTCGGATTTCGGCTCGGGCATCTTCATGTGCTCGAAGTCGCAACGGTTCTCGCGATGGGGCGCGTGCTGGAGAATGACACCCTGCGGAGCGCTGCCCCTCAGGATGAAGGCCGACGTACAGAAGGCGGGATGGCTCAGCGCCCCCTGACCTTCGACAATGATCACGTCTGGATCGTCGCCTTTCCAGGCATCGACAATCGTCGCTTCCAGTTCGCCGCAACAGAACTGCGAAGGCACGGCATCCAGCGCGACGCCATAGCGCCCGCCCTGCATCAGACCGGTCTGGCCGGTGGACACCATGACCGCACGCACGCCGCGCGCGATCAGCGCCCTTGTCAGGATGCTTGCGGTCGTGCGCTTGCCGATGGCGCAGTCGGTTCCCAGAACAGCGATCCGCGGACAGGTGACGTCGTGAATGGCGCCGCTGAACAGTCTCAGGTCGTTCTTGGGGCGCGGTTTTCTGACATCGATGATCATGGCGTTGCCGGCAGCTCCGGCCGCCACGAACTCCGGGTCGTCCCCGAGAAATTCATGCAGGCCGTTGACCACATTCATGCCGTGTCCCAGGGCGGCAAGAACGATCTTGCGCTCCTTTGGCGACAACATTCCTGTCGCCGGCGCCATGCCATAGATGAAATAGTCGGGCTTGCGGGACGAACCGGCCAGCGCCTGGTCGAGACTGGCGAAGACGGGAATTTCGTTTGCCTTCCCGTCCAGCAGCTCACCGGCATCGCGGCCCGCTTGCGTGCTGTCGATGATCGAGGTGATTTCATATTTTTCGGAGTGGCGCACGAGCCCGTTGGCCGTCTTGCCGTCGATCTTGCCGAAATTGCCTTCGCAATAGACCAGCGCCGTCGCAATCGCGGTTTCAGCCGGTTTTGAAACCGGTGCGACAGGTGGCTCCAGCCCCTTCCTTGCAAATGACAAATGCAGGACAGGTCTGGCTTTCACTGTATTCGCGAAAGGAATTACGGTCATAATGGCTCCTTGGGAGTAAACGCCGACACATGGCCGCAAAGGCACGCGACGACGGCCGCCTCCGCACCCGGAAACCCGGGCGCGCAGAGGAAGAAATCGATTAAGTTTCTAGCTTGTATTCGCCCGACAACGACCGCTTCGCGCTGGATTCATGCTCCGCGCGAGTTCGTATGCAGGGGATGTGTTTGATCAAACGGATCATAGGGAGGACGCAGGCCACCGGCTCAGCGGTCCGGGATATTATCGGAAAGGGTCCATGCGCCCAGAACGATCCGGCAACGACGCCATCATGCGCCATATTGCGGGGAATGTACAACGCCAATTGTAAAAGCCGTCAGGTCTGCAGACAGGTTGCCTTCGAAAGGCGCTCCACCTCGCCGTGCAAACACGCCGGTTGAAACATCCGTCCATCCCGAAGATCTCCACCTTGCATGCCCCTCCGCGGCGGGCCAGATCATCTGCGTCCGGACATGCCGCGACTCACTCCGTTGCCGCCTCCAGCAGGGGCGGTCTTGAGCAGGGACAGCGGTCGCCCAGTACCGCATACATGCGGAAATCCCGCACACGCCTTCCCTGTCCCGGTCAGACAGAAAAGCCGTGAAAATGCAGTGGATCGAGAAAAGCCACCAAAGGGACTGCGGCGACGGAAAGCGAGGATTTCAGCCGTTCGGACCCGAAAACTTCATGAGAATGATGCCGACCAGGATCAGCGCCGCCGCCAGCAGGCGCATCAAGGTCACGCTTTCTCCCAGAACAACAATTCCCACAGCGAATGCTCCGACTGCTCCGATGCCGGTCCATACGGTGTAGGCAGTGCCCAAGGGAAGCGTCCGCATGGCCAGCGAAAGCAGAGTGAAGCTGGCGATCATCGTGACGATGGTAATCGCGCCGGGCACAAGCAATGTGAACCCGGCGGACTTCTTCATGAAGAACGCCCAAACGATTTCCAGGAAACCTGCGGAAACGAGATAAATCCAAGCCATACCCAGTCCTAAATCCAGGACCGGGCCGTCCCGGAATGGTTCTCAGGCGCGGGTCGTCCCACGCGAAGCGACACATAGGGGTGACGTCGGCACAGGTCAAGACTCCCGTGCAGACAACGACCGAGGCAGGTCCGGCGCGGCTTTCCAGATCCGGTCAGGACGTCTCCGGAGCGTCCGGGAAGGAACGACTTCACGCGCCCGCACTTCCGCCGTATGTTCTCTCGCCGATCGGCGTTTCGCGGATTTTCCCGAGCACCAGATCGAGCAGCGCCCTTTCCGCCCGATTGAGTTTTGCCTTCGGATTCCACACCACATGCACGTCGATCTCCGGCAGCTTGTCGTAGGGCGGGAGCTGCCACAGGAGGCCGTCCCTCACGTCGCGGGCCGCAACGTGAACGGGAAGAGGGCCGATCCCCAGACCGGCAACGATCATGCGGCGGACCTCTTCGAGATTGGCCGAAGTCCCGACGATACGGTCCTCGAGATCGGCAGCGGCGCGCATCAGCGTCACCGGCCGCAACGCATCCTCCATGCGGTCCGTGACAAAGCTCACCGCGAACTGGCCGGCCAGATCCGCCTTTGTCAGGTTCTCCCGCCCGAAGAGGGAATGCGGCGGGCCGCAGAACAGGCCGAAGAATTCCCGGAAGAGGCGCAGATATTCCAGTTTCGGATTGCGGTCGCGGACAAGACAGACGGCCAGCGACGCGCGCCGCGAGGAGACCGCGTCCAATGCATCCTTGCTGGCGGACACATTGATGGACAGCGTCGCGGCCGGGTGCTTGTGGTGGAACTCGCGCAGCGTGTCATCGAACAGCGGACAGACCACATGGCTGGCCATGGCGATCTCGACGTGGCCGCGAACCTCGTCGGTCACTTCGCGCATCAGGGTACCGAGCCGCAGGACCGAGCCCTGGATCTCGATCGCCTCCCTGAACAACAGCTGTCCGGCCTCGGTAAGTTCGAACAGGCCCGGCTTGCGGTTGATCAGCTTGCGGCCGAGCCGGTCTTCCAGCCGTTTCAGGGCGCTCGAGACGGTCGGCTGCTTGAGCCGCAGCTTCTCCGCGGCGGCTGTCACACTGCTGGACTGGGCGAGCACGATGAAGGTTCTCAGCAGGTTCCAGTCCAGCTCACGCGCCAGTCGCTCGGCGTGGATCGGCCGCAATCCCTTTGTCATAGATCTTATCAATACCTGAAATTCTGATTATCTATTTGATCTATGAAGACGCGGCTGCGACCCTGAAGTCAAGTACTTCTGACAATGGATTTTGGCCGGAACCACCGCATGAGCGTTGAAGCACGCGAAAGACGACAACCCTGGATCCTCCTGTCTCCGGCCCTGACGGCGATCGGGCTGCTGCTGTTTGTCCCGCTTGCGTTCATCGTCGTCTATTCCTTCTGGCTGCGCACCGCATCGGGCGCCGATCAGGTGGGCTTTTATCTCGACAACTGGAACGAGGCGCTCACCGACCCGTTCTACCGGGACATTCTCTTCAGCACCTTGCGGATCGCGGCGATCACGACTGCTGCCTGCGCCGTCCTGGGGTATCCGGCCGCCTATTTCATTGCCCGTTCGGACGGCAACAAGGCGCTGCTGCTTCTGCTGCTGATGCTGCCCTTCTGGATCAGCTACATCATCCGCACCATGTCGTGGATCAACATCCTGGGCGTCTCCGGCGCGGTCAACTGGGTGCTGCTCACTCTCGGCCTCACTTCCGAACCGGTCCAGATGCTCTACAACGAACCGACGGTCATCCTCGGGCTCGTGCATTTCCTGCTGCCCTTCATGGTGCTGAACGTCTATGTCGCCCTGGAGGGGATCGACGTTTCCCTGGAAGATGCCGCCTGTTCGCTCGGTTCCACCCGCTGGCAGGCGTTCCGCGAAGTGACATTGCCCCTGTCCCTGCCGGGCCTCGCCGCCGGGGGGCTGCTCTGTTTCGTCCTCAGTGCGGGAACCTATATCACCCCGCTGATCCTCGGCGGGCCGACGGACGCCATGTATGCCAATCTGGTTTTCGAGGCGATCATCACCCAGCTCAACTGGCCGCTCGGTTCGGCCCTGTCGCTGATGCTGCTGGCCGTCCTGGGAACGCTGGTGCTGATCTACAACCACTACCTCGGCATGGGACAGCTGATGAAGGGGCTGGGCTGATGGGCTGGCCGCTGATCCGCGTCTATACGGTGCTGGTATATCTCTTCATGTTCCTGCCGGTGGCCGTCGTGGTGCTGCTGAGCTTCAACGCCAGCCAGTTCGGCAGCTTTCCGATGACCGGACTGTCTTTCCGCTGGTTTGTCGAACTGGCCCACAATGATGCGATCCTGAGAGCCTTCAGGACGTCCATCGTCCTGGGAGCGCTGACGGCACTGATCTCCACGACACTGGGCGTTCTGGCGAGCCTGGCCCTGGTGCGCTACAATGTGGCCGGCCGCAACCTGATCTCGACGCTGCTGATCGCCCCCATCCTGGTGCCGGAAGTGGTGCTGGCCGTCGCTCTGCTGCTTTTCCTGAATTTCCTGTCCATCAACAAGAGCTTCTTCCTGCTCCTGATGGGCCATGTCATCTTCACGCTGCCCTTCGTCATCCTGGTGGTCCAGGCCCGCCTCGTCGGCATACGGCGGGACTACGAGGAAGCCGCCCTCAGTCTGGGGGCAAGCCCGGTGCAGACCTTTTTCCAGATCACCCTGCCTCTGCTGGCGCCCGCCGTCTTCGCAGGCATGCTCTTCGCCTTCACCATCAGTTTCGACGACATCACCGGAACCCTCTTCTGGAAGCCGGGCGGGGTGGAAACCGTGCCGACCCAGATCTTCGCCATGCTGCGCAATTCCATTTCGCCGGAAATCAACGCGCTTGGCACCGTGATGATCTTTCTTACCGTCGGATTGCCGCTCCTGGGACTGGCAATCGCCCGGCGAATGGCCATGCAGCGCGGCGGTTAGAACCGCGCGATCAAAGCAACAAGACCTGATAAACAGAACCAGAGTGGACAGAAAAATGGACAATACGAAACGCTACGAGCGCATGCGCGAACGCTATCTCAACGGCGATCTCGACCGGCGCAAGTTCCTGGGACTGATCGGCGCCGCCGGTCTTGCCTATGGCTTGCACACGCCCTTTGCCCGTCAGGCCCTCGCGGCCACGGAGCAGGTCCGCTTCGACGGCTGGGGCGGCGTCGTCTCGGAAGCCTTCCGCAAGTACGCTTTCGATCCCTACACGAAGAAGACGGGCATCAAGGTTGTCGACGGCACCTTCGGCGGCGGCGACGAATATCTCTCGCGGGTAAAGGCGAGCCAGGCGGGCGAATACAATATCGCCCATCTGTCGGGCGTTTTCGACTATGCGCGCTACGCCAATCTCGGCCTGAATTCGACGCTGAACGAAGCGAACATTCCGAACCTCAAATATGTCATCCCGAAGCTGACGGACGTGTTCCGCAACGTGACCGACGGCACGCTTTCCTGCGTGCCATATGACTATGGCACCACCGGCATTGCCTATAACCGCAAGTATATCTCCGACGAGGAAGCCAAGAAAAAAGGCGCGAAGCTCCTGATCGACGCGGCCTACAAGGGCAAGATCGGCGGATGGTCCGACTGGCGGACACGGGTCTGGTACGCCTCGCTCCAGACCGATCAGGATCCCAATGACGCAACCGACATGGACGCTGTCTGGGAGGCGGTGCGCACCAACCGGGACCTGCTGCTGAAATACTGGCAATCGGGCGCGGAACTGATGAGTCTGCTCGCCGAGGAAGAGATCTATGTGACCGAGGGCTGGTCCGGCCGGATCTATGCGCTGCAGGAGCAGGGTAAGGACATCGGCTATATCGACCCGCCCAACGGCTTCGGCTGGCAGGAGTGTCTCTTCGTGATCAAGGGGTCGCCGATGGAGGCCTGCGAGGAGTTGCTCAACTTCATGCTGGCGCCGGAAACATCCATCGCCGTGGCCGAAGGGCAGAACTATCCGCCGGCGCTCGACCCGACCAAGGTCGATCTCGGCGACAAGATCCCCACCCTGCCCGCGTTCGATCCCACCGGCAAGCTCGACGGTCTGACCTTCGCCAATCCGGAATACTGGAATTCGCACGAGCAGGCCTGGTCCAAGACCTTCGGCCGGATCCAGAAGGGCTACTGACCGTCCGACACCAACCTTTCTCCCGTCCGGAGCCGCCGGGCGGGAGATCCTTCCTCACATTTTCGGAGTTCGGTTGTGGGCGCAGTTTCCCTGACCAATATCGTCAAGCGTTTCGGATCGTTTACCGCGGTCCATCGCATGTCCATGGACATTCCGGAAGGCAGTTTCGTCACCCTTCTCGGCCCGTCCGGCTGCGGCAAGACCACGACGCTGCGGATGATCGCCGGGCTGATCGACCCAACGGAAGGGGAGATCACGATCAAGGGGCAGCAGGTCAATGATGTGCCGATCCACAAGCGCAATCTCGGTCTCGTGTTCCAGAACTATGCCCTGTTTCCGCACAAGACGATCGCGCAGAATGTGGCCTTCGGACTGAAATACCGAAACCTCACGAAGGCCGACATGGACCGCAAGGTACGGGACGTTCTCGATCTCGTGCAGCTTCCCCATGTGGCCGAGCGCTACCCGAAGCAACTGTCCGGAGGCCAGCAGCAGCGGATTGCGCTGGCCCGGGCCATTGTCATCGAGCCGGATGTGCTGCTGCTCGACGAACCGCTTTCCGCGCTGGACGCCAATCTGCGCGAAGACATGCGCGTCGAGCTGAAACGCATTCAGCAGCGGATCGGGATCACCACGGTCTTCGTGACCCACGACCAGTCGGAGGCTCTGGCCATGTCCGACCGGGTGGTCGTCATGTCCGATGGCCGGATCGAGCAGATCGGCACGCCGGAAGAAGTCTACAACACACCGGCCAGTGAATTCGTCTCCAGATTTCTCGGGATCTCCAACATCCTCGACGCGACCTGCACGGAGCTTACCGCGGACGGCCTGTCCCTCGAGCTGCCCGTTTTCGGCCGGATCACCGTGCCGAAAGACAGGGCGCCACATGTGGAGGGACCCGGGCCGGCGAAGCTGGTCATCCGGGCCGAAAAGCTGTTGCTGGCCGATAGCTCGCAAGCCATGGAGGGCCGCCTCGCCCTTGACGGGGTGGTGGAAGCCGTCGTTTACCAGGGGCAGGCAGCCCGCTATTTTGTCCGCATCGGGGACCGACAACTTCAGGCAATCAACATGATCAACGAGCGTCCCTTTCAGGAAGGAGAAACGGTTTCCGTCCGTTTCCGTCCACGAGACTGTGCCGCGCTGCCGGGAGCTTCCGCATGAGTTCACCTGAAAAATCGCACCTCTTCTATCAGTCGCGGCAAAGGCGGCCGGTGCTCGATCAGGCCAAGGGCGTCTACATGTGGGACGTGGACGGCAAGCGCTATCTGGACGGCTCTTCCGGCGCCATGGTCTGCAACATCGGTCATTCGAACCCGCGCGTCCTGGAAGCCATGCGCAGGCAGATGGAGAAATCGACCTTCGGCTACCGGCTGCATTTCGAAACGGAACCGGCGGAAAAACTGGCCGCTAGAACGGCAGCCCTCGCACCGGAGGGGCTGGACAAGGTGTTCTTCGTATCCGGCGGATCGGAGGCGGTGGAAAGCGCGATCAAGCTGGCGCGCCAGAATGCCATCGCGACAGGCGAGGCACAGCGGACCCGGGTCATTTCCCGGGAGCCGAGCTACCACGGCTGCACCCTCGGCGCGCTGGCGCTGACCGGTTATGCACCCCTGACCGCCCCCTTCGAGCCGATGATGCGGCCCATGCCGAAAATTCCGGCTCCACGCGCCTATCTCGACGGCCTCGATCCGGAGGACGAGGCGACCGGCCTTCACTATGCCGACATGCTGGAGGAGAAGATTCTCGCCGAAGGTCCGGAAACCATCCTTGCCTTCATCGTCGAGCCTGTGGGCGGTGCCTCCACGGGCGCGCTCGTTCCTCCCAGAGGCTACATGCGGCGCATCCGGGAGATCTGTACCCGATACGGCGTGCTGCTGATCCATGACGAAGTCATGTCCGGCGGCGGGCGGACAGGAAAGTTCTTCGCCGCCGAGCACTGGGACACCACCCCCGACATTCTGGTCATTTCGAAAGGATTTGCCGCCGGTTACGTGCCGCTGGGGGCCATGATCGCGCACAGGGATATCGTTGCCAACGTGCTCGACGCCGGAGGCTTTCTGCATGGATTCACCTATGCCGGCAACCCGCTGGCCTGTGCGGCCGGCCTGGCTGTGCTGGAGGAAATCGAACGGGAAGACCTTTGCCGCAACGCAACCGTCACCGGAGCGCTGCTGAAGGGCGAGCTGGAGAAACTGATGGCCCGCTATCCGCTCATCGGCGACGTGCGCGGCAAGGGGCTGCTGCTGGCCTTCGAACTGGTCGAGGACAGGGCGAGCATGCGGCCGCTGCCGCAGGAAGTGAACGCCTACAACCAGCTGGTCGACATCGCCTATGACAACGGACTGATCATTTATTCCCGGCGGACGCGCGGCGGCTATCACGGCGATCATTTCCTGGTCGCCCCGCCTATGACCGCAACGCCGGACCATGTGGCGGAGATCATTGAAGGTCTCGACCTGTCTCTGCGCCAGTTTCTGGACAGGATGTCTCAACAACGGGCCCAGGCCAGCTAGTCACAAGAAATGTCAGAAAAAATCATCATCACATGTGCCATAACCGGCTCGATTCACACACCCAGCATGTCCCCTCACCTGCCGGTGACGGCGGAAGAAATCGCACGGCAGTCGATCGATGCGGCCGAAGCCGGTGCGGCCATCCTGCATCTGCATGCCCGCAATCCGGATACCGGCCAGCCTTCTGCCAGCGCCCGGGACTACATGGCCTTTCTGCCGCGGATCAAGACCGGCTGCGATGCAGTCCTGAACCTGACGACAGGCGGCAGCGCGGTGATGAGTCTGGAGCAGCGTCTCGAGGGCCCGCTGCAGGCGGAGCCGGAGATGTGTTCCCTCAACATGGGCACCATGAATTTCGCGCTTTATCCGCTGGCGAGCCGTTTCGACACCTGGCAGCATGCGTGGGAAAAACCCTTTCTGCTCGATTCGGACGACCTCGTCTTCAAGAACACGCCGCGGGATATCGGCCAGGTGCTTGTGCGCATGGGAGAAGAACGCGGCGCACGCTTCGAGTTCGAATGCTATGACGTCAGCCATCTCTACATGCTGCGCCACTTTGCCGACCGGGGCCTGGTCAAGCCCCCGTTCTTCATCCAGTTCGTCTTCGGCGTTCTGGGCGGTATCGGCGCGGATCCCGAGAACCTGCAGCACATGAAGCGCATGGCCGACAAACTGTTTGGCGAGGACTTCCTGTTTTCGGTGCTGGCGGCCGGGCGTCAGCAGATCCCCTTCGCGGCCATGGCGGCCGGCATGGGCGGTCATGTGCGGGTGGGGCTGGAGGACAATCTTTACATCGCCAAGGGCCGGCTCGCCCAATCGAATGCGGAACAGGTCGCCAGAATCCGGGATATTGCGGAGGCGCTCGGCCGCAGCCTCGCTTCTCCCGATGACGCCCGGAAAATGCTCGCACTGAAGGGTGCGGACAGGACAGCCTTTTGACCATGAGCGCGATAGAGATCAGACAGGCCGGGCATGACGACGTCGAAAGGCTTCACTTTGCCCTCGAACGCCTCTCGCAGGAGCTCGGAGACCTACACGCCACCGGTCCGGACGATCTGCTGCGTCACGGGTTCCGCGATCCGCCGGCCTTTTTCGCCCTGATCGCCACCCGGCAGGCGGAGACCGTGGGCGCGGTGCTGGCCTCCCCCCTGTTTTCGACCACACGGGGCGGAGCGGGCCTTTACGTTTCGGATCTCTGGGTGGCCAAGACCGTACGCGGCGCCGGTCTCGGGAAGCGTCTCCTGGCGGCTGTCGCCGATCATGCACCACGACACTGGAACGTCACTTTCGTGAAACTCGCCGTCTATCACGACAGTGCGGATGCCCGCCGGTTCTATCAGCGCCTGGGCTTCGAGCCCCGGGAGGGCGAGACCGTCCTCGACCTGCAAGGTCCGGCCCTGACCAATTTGAGGACTTGCTCATGAGAGCTGTATTCGACGACCGCCAGAGAGCGCATGATCCCAAACACTTCATGGCCAATGGCACGCGCCTGGCAAATCCGGAGCAACCCCGGCGCATAGACGTTCTGAAGGCGGGCGCGGAAGCCGCCGGGTGCCGTTTCGAGGCGCCGGAGGATCATGGCATGGGACCGATCGCGGCCCTGCACTCGGCGGAATATCTGGTCTTTCTGCAGACGATTCACGAGCGCTGGCGACGTATTGACGGTGCGGCGGACGAGGTGATCCCGAACATTCATCCGGACCGGCGCACCGCCAGCTACCCGCGCTCGGCGGTCGGACAGGCGGGCTTTCACCAGGCCGACACGAGTTGCCCGATTGCGGCCGGGACATGGGACGCGGCCTACTGGTCGGCCCAATGCGCCGTGACAGGCGCGGACCTGATCGCCGGTGGCGAACCGGCCGCATATGTGCTGTCGCGCCCCCCCGGACATCATGCCTTCGCGGATCTCGCCGGCGGGTTCTGTTTTCTGAACAATTCCGGCATTGCCGCCGAACGGCTGCTGACGGCCGGGAAACGGCCTGCCATTCTCGATATCGACGTTCATCACGGCAACGGCACCCAGGGCATCTTCTATGAGCGCGGCGATGTTCTGACCGTTTCCATCCATGCGGACCCGATCCGGTTCTATCCGTTCTTCTGGGGACACGCCCATGAGCGCGGCGAAGGCGCCGGGCGGGGCTGCAATCTCAATCTGCCACTGGTCCGCGGCACGGGAGACGACGCCTATCTGAAGACGCTGGAAACGGCCTTCGCCCATATCCGCGCCTTCGGCGCCGATGTGCTGGTCGTCGCACTCGGTCTGGACGCCCATGAGAACGATCCGCTCAAGGGCCTTGCCATCAGCACTCCGGGGTTCGGCCGGATCGGCGGCGCCATCGCCCGCCTCGGTCTTCCGACGCTCTTCGTGCAGGAAGGCGGCTATCTCAGCGACGATCTCGGCGGGAACCTGACACAGGTCCTGAAAGGCTATCAGGACGCATGATCGAAGTTTCCGACTATCTGATCATTGGCGGCGGTATTGCCGGAACGGGTGCGGCGGCACGCCTTGCTCCGGAGGCCTCCATCACGGTGCTGGACATGGAGGATGCGCTCGGGCGCCATTCCACCGGGCGCTCGGCGGCGATCTATATCCGCAACTATGGCAATGCGACCCTGAGAGCTCTCAACGCTGCCTCTGAGCCGGTGCTGGAAACCCCGGAGGGGATTTCGGACCACAGCCTTCTGTCTGCGCGCGGGGAGCTGCTGATTGCCACGGAAGACGAGCGGGACGCGTTCGATGCCTATCTGCAGGGCGCGGCGGGCATGGAATTGCTGACCGCCGGCGAAGCGGTGTCGCTGTTTCCTCTGCTGCGGAAGGACAGGATCGCCGCCGCGGCCATCGAGCGCGCTGCAAAGGACATCGATGTCGACCGCTTCCTGCAGGGCGCCGCGCGCCTTGCCAGGACCCACGGCGCGCGGTTTGTCCTGTCGGCCCCGGCGCAGCGTATCATCCGGTCGGCGGGAAAATGGCGGGTGGAAACACCGAAGGGGGCGTTCGAGGCCCCTGTCCTGATCAACGCCGCCGGCGCCTGGGCAGACGAGATTGCCGGCCTGGCGGGTGTCAGAAAGGTTGGCCTTGTCCCCATGCGCCGCTCCGCCGCCATCGTGCCCGCGCCGCTGGGTGTGGATGTCACCGGCTGGCCACTGGTCGCGAGCGCGTCTGAAAGCTGGTACGCCAAGCCGGACGCCGGCAAGCTGATGGTCTCTCCGGCAGACGAGGATCCGGTCGAACCCCATGACGCATGGGCGGACGACATGGTGCTTGCCGAAGGCCTTTACCGGTTCGAACAGGCCGTGACCATGCCGGTGACCCGTGTGGAACGCAACTGGGCGGGATTGCGCAGTTTCGTCCCGGACCGGACGCCGGTCGTGGGCTTCGCGGGCGATGCGGACGGATTTTTCTGGCTGGCGGGACAAGGAGGGTATGGCGTCCAGACGGCTCCGGCCCTATCACAGCTCACGGCGGATCTCTGTCTGGGCCGGAACTCCGAATTGGGGAGCGATGTCGTCCAGGCCTTGAATCCGGGCCGTCTCCTTTGAGCGGTCGCGATCTTGTCAACACGGAAGGAAATCAGACATGTCCGATATCAAGAGGCTGAATGTCGGCCCGCGCATGAGTCAGGCCGTCATTCACGGCGGCCTCGTTTGGCTGGCCGGCCAGGTCGGCAACCCCGGCGAAAGTGTCGAGGACCAGACCAGGGTGATCCTGGACAAGATCGAAAAGCTGCTGGCCGAGGCTGGCACCGACAAGTCCCGGCTTCTTCAGGCAACGATCTGGCTTGCCTCGATGGATGATTTCAACGAAATGAACGCCGTGTGGGATGCCTGGGTCGACCCGGAAAATCCGCCGACCCGCGCCTGTGGTGAATCCCGGCTGGCCACCCCGGACTATACGGTCGAGATCATCGTCGTCGCAGCCACGGCGGCCTGACGCTCGTCCTGAGGCGTCCTGCAGAATCATGGGTGCCGCGTTCCGCGCGGCATCCTTGCAAAGATATTTGACTGAGCAAGCCGATCTGGCCGCGCCACCGAACCAGCCCGCCCGAAAGATCCGAAGGCGCTATGACGTAACCGCGTTCTGTTCGCCGGGGAGCTTTCCGGATCCCGGCCAGCAGCCGGTGCGGGCCGGAACGCTGTCCGTCAGTCCACAGGATCGGCGGCCCCAGGATCGGCCCCGCGTTCTTGTTCCCGTTCGTCCACCTGTGGCGGCATCGCGAGACGGGCGATCAGCGCCACGAGGGTGGCGAAGCTGACCGGAGCGGATGATCTGCGGGTTTCGGTGTTTCCGGGGCTCGGCATGATCTCTCCATCGGTATTGCTTTCATGGCAAACGTTTCAAGTCCCGACAGGTTCAAAAAAGAATCCGCTGCGTCATGTTCTCCCCGACAGGAGCGCATTCCGAGGGCAGGCGCTTCAGGCGGTCGGGTCTCCCGCCATCGCCGTCAATGCCTCCATGACCTGTTCAGCAGCACTGCCACGGTGAGCGGATGGCAACAGCCAGAGAGAGATGGCCTCCCCTGCGGGCACCGTTTTCGCAAACGGTGCCACCAGCGCACCGGACGCCAGATGAGGGGCGACCAGAGACCTGCGGGACATCAGCACACCGGCGCCGCTGAGGGCTTCCTGAAGGGCGAGCGCATAGAGGGAAAATACCGGGCCGCGCGGCGCGAATCCTTCCCCCGGCATGGCCTCTTCCGCCCAGGCTGTCCAGTCTGCAGCCCAGGCCGTGTCCGTCAGGCACACGGCTTCCTTCAGGTCCTGCGGGTTTGCAAGCGTCCTGGCCATCTCCGGCGTGCAGACCGGCAGGAGTTCATCTTCCGCAAGCCGCACCCTGTCCCGGAGCGGCTTCGAGTCATAAAAGAGACAGAGATCGAACGGGACGCGTTTCAGGTTCGGTGGCCGCTCCAGTGCGGTCACCGAGATATCGACACCCTCCAGACGGTCGCGAACGGCGGGCAGCCTTGGCGCCAGCCAGAGCTGAGCCAGGGCCGGCAGCGCGGCGACATGCACCTTTTGCGGAGCCGCATCGCGCCTGAGATCACGCACGGCGTCTCCCAGCACGTCAAAGGCCGCGACGAAGCCCTGCAGGGCTCTTTGCCCCAGAGGCGTCAACCGGACACCCCGCGCCTGGCGCACAAAGAGAGCCGCGCCGATTTCCTGCTCCAGGGACTTGATCTGGGCCGCCACCGCGCCGGAGGTCACATGAAGCTCCTCGGCAGCCGGGGCAAAGCCCCCCAGCCGTGCGGCGGCTTCGAACGCCTTCAGCGCATTGAGGGAGGGGAACCGGGGAGACGGCGGAGACACGGACATGACAAGACCCAATTTTTCTAGCCCTTGAATTTCTAAAATCTGATTTGCGATCCTGCAAGCTCCTGTCCAGTCTGCAGCAATGATTTTACCGGAGGTGAACCATGACCGCTCTTGACCTGCGCCCCTGGCTGCCTGCTGAGGCCGCTGCCCGTATCGATGACATCACCGGCCGCACGGAGGCCCTGTCGTCGGAGCAGATCGCCCTGCGCATCGAAGCGCTGGCGCAGGAGAACCGCAAGATCCACGAGCGGGACTGCTTCAATCTCAATCCGGCGACGAACGTGATGAACCCGAAAGCGGAGGCCCTGCTCGCCAGTGGCCTGGGCTCACGCCCCTCCCTGGGCTATCCGGGCGACAAATACGAGATGGGCCTGGAGGCCATCGAGGAGATCGAGGTGATCGCCGCGGAACTTGCTGCGGAGATCTTCAACGCGACATACGCGGAAATCCGTGTCGCCTCGGGTGCCCTTGCCAATCTCTACGGGTTCATGGCGACCACCAGGCCGGGCGATGCGATCATCGCGCCGCCGGCCTCGGTCGGCGGGCATGTGACCCACCACGCTCCGGGCTGCGCGGGCCTTTACGGGCTCGAGATCCACGAAGCGCCCGTCGATCCGGACGGCTACACGATCGATCTGGACGGGCTGGGGGAGCTGGCCCTGAAGGTGCGTCCCAAACTCATCACCATCGGCATGAGCCTCAATCTCCACCAGCACCCGGTGGCCGCCATCCGCGCCATTGCCGACGAGAGCGGAGCAAAGGTGCTCTTCGACGCGGCCCATCAGTGCGGCATGATCGCCGGCGGCGTCTTTTCCGATCCGCTGGCCGAGGGGGCCCACATGATGACCATGAGCACCTACAAGAGCCTGGGCGGTCCGGCGGGTGGCCTGATCGTCACCAACGAGCGGGATCTCTCGCAGAAGCTCGATGCGATCGCCTTTCCCGGCCTGACCGCCAATTTCGACGTTGCCAAGGCGGCGGCGCTCGCCATCACGCTGCTGGACTGGCGCGACCATGGCAAGGCTTACGCGACCGAAATGGCGGCCACCGCCGCTGCGCTGGCCGAAGCCCTGGCAGCCGATGGCCTGCCCGTCTTTTCCACCTCGAAGGGCATAACCGCCTCCCACCAGTTCGCGCTGGAGGCAGCAGCCTTCGGCGGTGGGCAGACAGCGTCAAAGAAACTGCGCAAGGCGGGATTCCTGGCCTGCGGCATCGGCCTGCCGGTCGCGCCGGTCGACGGGGACATGAACGGTCTGCGTTTCGGCACGCCCGAGCTGGTCCGCTGGGGCATGACGCAAAAGGACATGCCGGCGCTGGCAAGGCTGATTGCCGAGGCGCTGCGCTCAAACGATCCCGAAGCCATGGCCGGACGGGTGGCCGAATGGCGCAGGAGTTTCGACACGCTGCATTATATCAGCGCATAGAGGCGCGCGCCGGAGACCGGAAAGCCGGCGTTCATTTCTTGCCCAGAAACAACGCCGTAAGGAAAGGCAGCACCAGAACCATGCCGGTGAAGCGTGCGATCTGGTGCGCTGCGACGAAGGCCGGGTCGAGATCGAGCATATAGGCGAGAATCGTCATGACCTCCAGACCTCCCGGTGCGTAGGCAAGCAGGGCCTGACCGAAGGGAATGTGCACCAGTTCGGCCACGATCCATGCACCCAGTAGCGACGTGAGGAAGGCGGCGGTGAAGGCCGCCAGAGACGCACCGAGCACGCTGACAAACTGGCGCAGGGTCATGGTGCCGAACCGGCAGCCGATAAAGGCGCCCATCATCATGAAACAGGGCAGCGTGACATAGTCCGGCAGTATCAGGACCAGCACGCCGCTGGCATTGAGCCCGGCGCTCATGAAGAAGGCACCGGTCATCCTGCCTCCCGGAATGCGCAGCTTGATGGCCAGCCAGCTTGCGGCCAGACACAGGGGCAGCCCAAGCAGGAAATCCATCGGGCCGGATACGGCCCCGGCGCCCGCCGCCCCGTCCACCTCTCCATTGGACGCAACGACCGCGAACGGGACGACCGCAACCAGAATGAACAGACGCAGGGACTGGCTCGAGGCGATGCGCGGCAGGTCCGCGCCGCGGTCCGTGGCGAGGCCCATGACGTAGGAAAGCGCTCCCGGCAACGCGCCGAAATAGGCTGCTTCCTTCGTCCATTTGGCACCGAAATGCAGGACCGCGTATCCGGCATAGGTCACACAGATCATGACCACCACCAGCATGCCCATGGACACGGGCCACTCACCGGCCCGATCCACCACATCCGGGTTGACGCCCGCGCCCATCGAAATTCCGATCAGAAAGAACATCACCTCCCGGAGCCGCACCGGAATGTGGGTGCGCACTCCGCCCAGCGTGGCGACCGAGACGAAGACCATCGCACCGGAAAGCCAGGCTGCCGGCAGACCCATGAGATGGAAGGCACCTCCGCCCAGGACAGCGAACAGGAGCGTGACCACCAGGCGGCCGCCGGAAGTATCGAGCGCGGAGAAGGACATGGGGAACCATTGACAGATGCAGGGTTTCGGATCGTGAACCCTATAGGATTATTGACTATCTTTTGCATGGTTGATTGCACCAATCAACATGAAGAAGAAACGTGAACGCGGGCCGGGCCGCCGACGAGCGTTGCGGACACCTTGCCTTAGGGTTTGATCCCAGACCGGCTTGAGAAAAATCAAGGCGGCAAATGCGGATTGCCGGGACAATCGATCCATGATGAAAGATCCGATTCCGCACGCTCTGCGCAATGTGCCACGCTACACAAGCTACCCGACAGCACCGCATTTTCATGCCGGCGTGACGGGCGAAACCTATGCCGGCTGGCTCGCCGATCTGACGCCCGACGACTCGCTGTCGCTCTACCTGCATGTCCCCTTTTGCAGGGAACTCTGTCACTATTGTGGCTGCCATACCAAGGCGACACGACGCGAGGCCCCGCTCAAGTCCTATGCCGCGACGCTGGCGCGGGAAATCATGCTCGTTGGCGAACATCTGAGAGGATCGGGGCCTGTCCGCCATATTCACTGGGGCGGTGGCACACCCAGCCTGCTGCCGAAGGACAGCCTGATCGAACTGACCGGTCTCATGCGGGTTCTGCTCGATTTCGCGCCGGACATGGAACACGCGATCGAACTGGATCCGCGACTGGTCACGCCGGAGCTGGCCGCGACACTCGCCACGATGGGGGTCAACCGCGCCAGTCTGGGCGTTCAGGATTTCGATCCCGAAGTACAGAAGGCCATCGGACGAATCCAGCCATTCGACGTTGTTGCCAGAGCAACCGCCGACCTGCGTGCCGCCGGTATCGGCGATCTGAATTTCGACCTGATGTACGGCCTTCCGGGCCAGTCACCGGACACGATTCTGGACTCGGTCGAAAAAACCCTGTCGCTTGCGCCCGGTCGTATCGCGCTGTTCGGTTACGCGCATGTTCCCTGGATGCGCAAGCACCAGCGGCTGATCGACGAAGCCGCGCTTCCCGGACCCGCCGAGCGCCTGTCGCTTGCGGAACTTGCCCGCCGCGAACTCCAGGACGCCGGCTATATCGCCATCGGGCTGGATCACTTCGCCCGTCCCGATGACAGCATGGCGATCGCACTTGCGAACGGCTCCCTGAAACGCAATTTCCAGGGCTACACCACGGACCAGGGCGAACAGCTCATCGGCTTCGGCGTCTCGTCCATCGGCAGGCTTTCGGCGGGATATATCCAGAACCAGACGGATGTGGGCAACTGGCAACGCAGCATCGAGGCAGGAAAGCTGCCTGTCTCCAAGGGGCTCGCCCTGTCGGCGGATGATCGCATGCGCGCCCGGATCATCGAGGATCTGATGACCAACTATGCCTGTGACCTGACGCCCGTATGCCAGGAATTCGGCCATACGCCGCAGGATCTCGCCGACGCACTCAGGGCCCTGGAAGAGCTCGCCGCCGACGGCCTTGTCCGTCTTGACCGCGGGGCGAACGACAATGCGAAGGTAGAGGTCACCGAGGCCGGGCGCCCCTATGTGCGGCTCGCGGCAGCCGCCTTCGATGCCTATCTGGCTGACAGTCAGGCATCCGGAAAGGCCCGCCATTCGGCGGCGGTCTGACCGCCTTGACGGGGGGGGGGCAAAAGGGACCCTGCCGGTGCCGGAGACCAAAAAGCCGCGGTGTTGCCGCGGCTTTCGAATTCAGACAGTTCCTACGACCTTCAGTGCATGCCGGTCATCTGGCACAGGCTGCAGATCCTGTTGAGGTGGATCCTGTCCGCCTTGTCCACGCGAATCACGCCGCGGCGCTTCAGATCGGAAATGACGCGGCTGACGGTCTCGATGGTCAGGCCGAGATAGTCGGCAATTTCCTGGCGGGTCATGTGCAGGCGCAGGTCGCAGCTGTCATCATCCGGGTTCGTCGGCCCGGTACAGTCGAGACCGCCGCGATCAGGCACGAGATGCATGAGGAAGCTCGCAACCCGTTCCACGGCGGATTTGCGTCCCAGCAGAACCGCATGTTCATGCAGCCCGCGCATCTGGTTGGACAGGCATCGGGCCAGGGTTCTCTGTAGCTCATTCGACTGCTCGACCTGCCTCAGTTCGACTTCCTGAACGAGGGCATCCGTCAGCGTCTCCGCCGTGCAGTCATTCTCCTCACCATTCGCCAGACCGAAGATGTCGCCCGGCTGCAGCACTTCGACCACCTGGCGACGGCCGTCGGGAAGCAGCTTGTATAGCATTACCGAGCCACGAAGCAGTTCGTAAAGTCGCCTGGCCGGATCACCCTCGTAGTAGATGACCGCATGGGGGTCGTAGTGAACCGCCTTGCCGCCGAAATCCGAAAAGGATGTCCGGGCGGTCGCGCACACAGGCGCTCCGCCGCTCGTGGCAACTGCGCCCTGCCCCCGGGTACCAACCTCGAAATATGCCATGTGTCCCTCCTTCGTGCAGAATTGCACGGTCTCAGATTTGCAATGACAGCGGTTGCGTCGGCTGCCGGTGCTGCAACTTGCGCACCAAAAGTGAGGAAATCCGTCTGTTCCCGCCTGGCGCCCCGTCCGACACCAGCAGCTTGCAACCGTGAATCTAACTACTTTAATTTTCTGGAGAAATTCGGGCGACTGCGTAAGCGGAACTACATATGGGTTGCAATGACGCAGGGACACGACATCGCAGCCGGACGGACAGCATCCGGACCCGGCTCAGGAGACCGTCCAGGCGTGGCGCCATTGCGGCCTGAACGCTCTTTGATTTTACTCCATCGCCGCGGCAATTGCCTCAATCGACAATGGTTTTCTCAGGATCTTCAGTTCCGGTATTTCCTTCAGGTGCTGCGTCAGTTTCGCCTGCGATTTTCCCGAGATCGCCAGGACCTTCGGCGGGCGCGGCATGCGTTCGAGTATGCGGACGATTTCCGTTCCGCTCATTCCCGGAAGGCCGAGATCGACAATGACCCAGTCCCCGGCGGAAATTTCAGCACCCGATATGAAGGATTCTCCGTCCGGATAGACTCTGGACGGCCGGTCGAGCCCCTCGAGCGCCAGGGCAAGCGCATCGGCGACGGCGACATCATCTTCAATAATATGAACGACCAACAGACTACATTCCCCGTATCCCGGCGACATACCGGGTCCGAGGTATCAGACTATGGGAGTATGGTGTCAACAGCTGTACGTGTAACTTCGTATTCGCATTATTACCTATAGAACAGCGCAGCCGGACGTCTCAACCGTCCGTTCTGCCTGCCAATACGATCCGCACGAGGTCCGCAGCATTGCGCGCGCCGAGTTTTTCCATGATTCGCGCCCGGTGTACCTCCACCGTCCTGGGGCTGATGCCAAGCGTTCTGCCAGCTTCCTTGTTGGAAGCGCCGTTGGTGATTTCCTTCAGGACCTCCAGCTCGCGGCGCGTCAACATTTCGGCGCCGTGAAACGAAAGCGCGCTGTCATGCGGCTGGCGCTGCTTCATCGCGGCGATGCTTTCCTTGACCCGCTCGAGCACGGTTTCAGCGGAAAAAGGCTTCTCGACAAAATCGAAGGCGCCATTGCGGATGGCTTCGACCGCCATGGGAATATCGCCCTGCCCGGAGATGATGAAGATCGGAGCCGGGTAGTTCTCCGCGTTCAGCGCCTTGAGAATTTCGATACCGGACCGGCCGGGCATGTGGACATCCAGCATCACACACGCCGGCACCGCCTTGCTTGCCGAATTTACGAAGGTATCGCCGTCCGAAAATGTCTCGACCACGTATCCTTCCATGTTGAACAGGACCGAAAGCGCGTCGCGAACCGCAGGGTCATCGTCAACAATGTAAATGGCTTCGGGGTCAGCTTCCATTTGTGTCTATTCCTCACCCAGGTGGTCATCAGTGGTCTGTTCGGTCCGCGACTGCAGCGCGCCGTCGTTCGGCGGGTCGACCGGCAGCGTCAGCAGGAAGGATGCCCCGCATCCTTTCGGCGCCTCCTCAAGCTTCAGATCGCCTCCGTGATTTTGCGCAATGGAGCGGGAAATCGCCAAACCCAGCCCGACCCCCTTTTCCTTCACGCCGGTGAAGGCCCGGAACAGGCCCTCAACGAGTTCGTCCGGAACGCCCGGACCGTTGTCCTGCACCCGAAACTCGAGCTTGTCTTCGTTTCGGCCGACCGACAAGGTCACTTCCCTGACCGGCAGGTCCGCAACCGCTTCGCGGGCATTGCGCAGAAGGTTGATGAGGATCTGGCGGATCTGCACGGGATCGGCAGGCAGCAGCGGCAGGTCGTCTTCCAGTTCGGAATGGAGAAAGGAGGAGCCGTCGCCGCTGCCCAGTTCGGCCATCTCCAGACAGTTTCTGACCAGTTCCGCCACATCGACCATCTGGCGCTCCGGCGCCTTTTTCTCGACCAGTTGCCGCATGCGCTGGATGATTTCGCTCGCGCGCTCCGCTTCGCGAACCGCCTTTCCGATCACATCGAGAATGAAGGGGTCGAGCGTGTCGTCGCTTCTTGCCTTGCGCGACACCGTCTGCAGATAGAGGAGCACGGCTGTCAGGGGCTGATTGAGCTCATGGGCAATGGCCGCGCCCATTTCGTCGAGAGCGCTGATCCGCGTCACGTGCAGCAGTTGCGCCTGCGTCTTGGAAAGCCTGTCTTCAATCTGCTTGCGCGGCCGCAGATCCCGCAGGATGCCGATGAACTGGCGGCCGACCGGCGTGGATGCCTCGCCGACGGACAGCTCTATCGGAAACACCGTTCCGTCCTTGTGACGGCCCTGCACTTCCCGGCCGATACCGATGATCTTCTTGACGCCCGTCTCGAGATAGTTGTTCAGATAGTGGTCGTGCACGGCCGCATATTCGTCCGGCATGATCCTGCTGACATTGCACCCGAGCAACTCCGCGGCTTCGAAGCCGAACAGTCTTTCGCAGGCCTTGTTGAATGCGAGGACCAGACCGCGATCATTGATCACCACCATGCCGTCGGCAGCCGTATCGAAGACACTTGCAAGTCGTGCCTCCGATTCACCCGCAGTTTCTTCGTCGTGATCAAAAACACTGTCGCGCGGCATCTGGGTTACCCTGGTGGCACTCACGTTCTTTCAAGGTTTACGGGCTTTTACGTATACCAGCAACCCATCAAACGTCTAAAACTCTGGCAACCAAGCACTTATACGCCGCACCGCTTCCTGGAGATGATCTTCCCGCCGGGCAAAGCAGAGCCGCAGATAGTTTTCCCCGCCCGGACCGAAAGCCGTACCGGGTGCCAGGCCGACGCCGGTCTGGTGCACCAGATCGAGGGCGAAGCGGCGCGTGTCGGTGACACCATCGATTGAAAAGAATAGATAAAAGGCGCCCTGCGGCGGCAGAACCTTCACCCGGTTCAGACCCTTCAGACCGGAGAGCACGCATTCCCGCCCCCTTGCAGCACGCGCCACCTGCTCGCCCAGAAAGTCCCGGCCCTCCGTCAGCGCGGCCACAGCGCCCCACTGGGAAAAGGACGGAACACCCGAGGTGGAATACTGGATGAGATTTTCGATCACCTGGCCGAGAACGGCGGGCGCGGAAATCCAGCCCACCCGCCAGCCGGTCATCGCCCAGTTCTTGGACATGGAATTGACGAAGATGATCTGGTCGTCGTCGTCATCGGCGATATCGTAAAACGACGGCGCCCGCCGGCCTTCGCCGTAGTAGAAGAACGCGTATATCTCGTCGGCGATGATCCACAATCCATGCCTGCGGGCAAGATCCAGGAACGCCTTCAGCACCGCTTCATCCGCGACCCAGCCGGTGGGATTGCAGGGCGAATTCAGGAAAAGCGCCTTCGTGCGCGGCGTGATTGCCGCCTCGACATCCTCGATATGCAGGCGCCAGCCGTTTTCTTCCTCGCGCATGGGCACGGAGACCACTCGGGCACCGCGCAGTTCGACCGCCGCGGAAATATTCGGCCAGGCAGGGGTGGGCACGATGACTTCGCTGCCCGCGCCCGCCACCGCCTGGACGGCAAGCTGAATGGACTGCATACCGGACCCGGTGACGAAGAAGCGCTCCGGCGCGAATTCTCTGCCATAGGTGTCCCGGTGATAGGCTGCCAGCGCCTCACGCAACGGCGGAATGCCGCGCTGATACGTGTAGAAGGTTTCTCCCCGCTCAAGGGAATCGCTGGCCGCCCTGCAGATGAACTCCGGCGTGGGCAGATCCCCTTCGCCTGCCCACAGGGGGATCAGATCGTCCCTGCCCCGCCCCGCATTGAAAACTTCGACAATTCCGCTTTCCGGCGCATTCCTGGCTTCCGGGCTGAGGCGATCGATCAGGCTGGTCAACGGGCTGGAACCTTTCATGGTAACAACTGACATTTTCCGGGGCCCGCCAGGGCAAAGGCGGTCCGGAGTAAGGCGAGTGGTTGCCGGTCGCAGCCTCCCGATCCGCGGAGAAACGCGTTGATTCGCGGCGGCAAACCATAGCCGGTTTGCCGCTCGGTGAATTATCAAAGGATGTGAAGAAGACATCAACGGCGGTGATCAATTCCGGTGCTTCGCAGCAGCGTCGACGGCCGTGCAAGGCCCTGTCTTGGTCGCAAGGTGGATAGACAGAACGCAAAAGCTATGATCGGATTGTGAAAAGCCCGGCCGGACGCCGGACGCGACAAGCGCACCCGCGAGAGGCGCGCGGAAGATATCAACCCGATCGGGAGGACGGGACACCGTATCAGCATGCACGGATGGATCGTGATATTGGCCGCCACGGCCTACATCCTGCTGCTGTTCGCCATCGCCAGCTATGGCGACCGCACACCGCGCCGCTATTCGTCGAGAACCGGCGGCAGACCGTTCATCTATGCCTTGTCGCTGTCGGTCTACTGCACCTCCTGGACCTTTTTCGGCTCGGTCGGCAACGCCAGCCGGAATGGCGCCGAGTTCCTGACCATCTATATCGGGCCGCTGATCGTCTTCGCGCTGGGATATGCGCTGCTCAGCCGGATCATCAAGATATCCAAGGCCGAGAGCATCACCTCGATCGCGGATTTCATCGGGTCGCGCTACGGCAAGAGCCAGTCGGTGGCCGCTGTGGCAACCCTGATCGCGGTGATCGGAATCATTCCCTATATCGCCCTTCAGCTCAAGGCAGTCTCCCTGTCGATCACCACCATGATCGGGCCACTGACGTCTCCGGGCGACATCTTTACTCCGGTCTTCGACGACATCACGCTGCTGATCGCGCTCGGCATGGCGATCTTCAGCTGGGCCTTCGGCACCCGCCATATCGACGCGACCGAGCACCAGGAAGGGCTGATGCTGGCAATTGCCGCAGAAGCCGTCGTCAAGCTCATCGCCTTTTTGGCGGTCGGAATCTGGGTCACCTTTGCCCTGTTCGACGGCCCCGTTGATCTGGTCCGGGCCATAGCAGAAGCCCCCGAGGTGGCCGCCGTGTTCGAGAAGCCGCCCAACACCGGCAACTGGCTGGTGATGACGGTTCTCTCGTCCTTTGCGGTTCTCCTTCTGCCGCGCCAGTTTCACGTCACGGTGACGGAAAACAATTCCGACGCCGAGTTGCGCCGCGCCGTGTGGATGTTCCCGGTCTATCTGGTTCTGATCAACCTGTTCGTCATTCCCATTGCGGCCGCCGGGCTGCTGCGCTTCGGCCAGGATGTCAATCCGGACACCTTCGTGCTGGCCCTGCCGATCGACGCCAACCAGCATTGGGTGGCCCTGTTCGCCTTCATCGGCGGCCTCTCGGCCGCAACCGCCATGGTGATCGTGGCGACCGTCGCGCTGGCCATCATGATTTCCAACGACATCGTCGTTCCGCTGCTGCTGCGGCGGCACGGGGAGGAGGAAATCATCCGTTCCGGCGGCAAGGACATGAGCAGCCAGCTTCTCACGATCCGGCGCCTGGCCATTTTCGCAATCCTGCTGCTGGCCTATGCCTATTACAAGGCAGCCGGCGACACCGCCGCCCTGGTCTCCATCGGCCTGCTGTCCTTCGCGGCAATCGCACAATTCGCACCGGCCTTTGTCGGCGCGCTGTTCTGGCGCCGGGCGACATCCCTCGGTGCTCTCGCCGGACTCAGCGGCGGATTTCTGTGGTGGGCCTATACGCTCCTGCTGCCGACATTCGCACAAAGCGGCCTGATCACCGGCGGCTTTCTGCAGACCGGCCCCTTCGGCATCAGCATGCTCAATCCCCAGTCGCTACTGGGGATCGAGATCGATCCCTTCATACACGGAACGCTCTGGAGCCTGTTCGTCAACATCATCCTGTTCGTGGGTGCCTCCTTCCTCAGGAAGCCGCTTCCGGCTGAAACCCTTCAGGCAAATGTCTTCGTTCCGGCGGAACTGACGCCCTCGCCCAATCTGCGCTACTGGCGGACATCGGTTAAGGCCGGCGATCTGCAGGCGACGGTTGCCCGTTATCTCGGCGAAGAACGCACCGAGCGTTCGTTCAAGCGGTTCGCCAGCGAAAGGGGGATCCAGCTCGATCCCAACACGCTGGCCGACGCCAATCTGCTGCGGTTCTCGGAACAGATTCTGGCCAGCGCGATCGGCGCGGCGTCGTCGCGCCTGGTGCTGACGCTGATGCTGAAACGGCACGATCCCTCGACCAAGGGGGCCGTCAAGCTGCTGGACGATGCGTCCATCGCCATTCAATACAACCGGGACCTGCTTCAGACCGCGCTCAACCAGGTGCGTCAGGGCATCGGCGTTTTCGATCAGGATCTGCGGCTGATCTGCTGGAACCGCCAGTTTCGGGACCTGCTCGGCCTGCCCGCGGAATACGGCCAGGTCGGCACCTCCCTCGACGCAATCCTGCGCTACAACGCGGAACGCGGCGAGCACGGGCCGGGCCCTGTGGAGGCGATTGTCGCGGACCGGCTCGAGAAACTGGTCATGATCCAGGAAACGTTCCAGGAAAAACTGACATCGAGCGGGTCCGTCTTCGAAGTCCGGATCAGCCCGATGCCCGATGGCGGCATCGTGACGACCTATACCGACATCACGGAGCGGGTCATGGCGGAAGAAGCGCTCGCGCGGGCCAACGAAACCCTCGAACGGCGGGTCCGGGAGCGAACCGAGGAGCTCACTCACGTGAACGAGCGCCTTGTCGAGGCCACAAGGGCGGCGGAAGAAGCCAATATCGGCAAGACGCGCTTTCTGGCTGCGGCCGGGCATGACATCCTGCAACCGCTGAACGCCGCCCGCCTCTACGCTTCCGTGCTGGTCGACAAGCTCAAGGACGGCGGTGACGGCAATCTCGCAAGCAACGTGGAATCGGCCCTGGAATCGGTCGAGGACATTCTGGGAGCCGTGCTCGACATCTCACGCCTGGATACAGGCGCCCTGAAACCGGAGCCGACCGTGTTCCGTCTCGATGAACTCTTTCGCGGCCTGGCTCTGGATTTCCGGCCAGTCGCCGAGGAAAAGGGGCTGGACCTCAGGATCGTGCCGACCGACCTCAGTGTGCGGACGGACAGGCGTCTTCTGCGCCGCCTCCTCCAGAACCTTGTGTCCAACGCGCTGAAATACACCCAGCAGGGCAAGATTCTGGTCGGCTGTCGCAGGCGGGGCAATCGTGTGCTTGTGGAGGTTCACGACACGGGAATGGGCATCCCCAAGAACAAGCAGAAAGCCATCTTCCAGGAATTCCACCGGCTGGACGACGGAATGCGGATGGCAAAGGGTCTCGGGCTCGGCCTGTCCATCGTCGAACGGATCAGTCATGTGCTGGATCATCCGGTGGAATTGCGCTCGGAAGCCAATCGCGGCTCCTGCTTTTCCGTCGAGCTGCCGCGTTCGACCGCCCTGCCTGATCTGCCCCCCGTCCAGCAGGCTCCGGCGATTTCCGGCCATCTGGACGGTCTCGTCGTGGTAGCGATCGATAACGAACCGGACATCCTGAGCGGCATGCGCCATTTGCTGTCCAGCTGGAAATGCCATGTCATCGCCGCCGCCGACGATGTCGAAGCAGCCGCGCTTTTGAGCCAGGCTTCAGTGACGCCGGATGTTATCCTGGCCGACTATCACCTGGACAACGGCACCGGCATCGAGGCGATCCTGAAACTGCGGTGGAAATTCGGCGCCCAGATCCCGGCGCTTCTGATTACTGCGGATCGCAGCCGGTCGGTTCGCACGGAAGCCGGCGAAAAGGACATCACCTTCTTCAACAAGCCGGTCAAGCCTGCCGCCCTGCGGGCCTATCTGGCCCGTTTTCAGGCAGGGCACGCGGCGGAATAGGCAGCTTCCCGTACCCGGTCAGGACCAGCGCGTCTCGGCTGTCCGCTCGGCCTGACAAGCCGGGAAGCCGTTCAGAAGCGGTCGACCTTCAGACCTTCCATCGCGTCCGGTTGGGGATCGGCCGTTCCGAGTGCCGAAGGGTTTCGGGGCGCCGTGCTCGGTGTGCGATTCTGCCAGTCCTCTTTTCTGATCCTTGCGATCTGCACCGGGCTGGCTTGCGGCTTGCCGAAATAATAGCCCTGCATGGTATCGCAGCCGAGCGTGCGCAGGGCGTCGACCTGCAACTGATGCTCGACCCCTTCGGCCGTGACTTCAAGTCCGAGATTATGCGCAAGAGCAATGACGGCGGAAATGATGGCCAGACCATCGCTGCGTTCGCCGATCTCGTCCACGAAGGACTTATCGATCTTGATCTTGTCGAACTTGTACTGCCGCAGATAGGACAATGAGGAATAGCCCGTGCCGAAGTCATCCAGGGCAATCCGGATACCGTGACCGCGCAATGTCTCCAGCTTCCGGGAGGCGGAACCGTAGTCCTGCAGGAAAACGGATTCGGTGATTTCCAGCACGAGACGCTCGGGCGGGAATCCTGTTTCCGCCAGCACGGACATGATGTGCTCGACGAGATGGGGGTCCATGAACTGTACCGAAGACAGATTGACCGCGACGCTTTCCAGCTCCGGGCACTGCGCGGCAGCGGCACAGGCCTTGCGCAGCACCCAGCTTCCGAGCGGCAGGATGAGGCCGGCATGCTCGGCGATCGGAATGAAGGTATCCGGGGGGACCTCTCCCCTTGTCGGATGCAGCCAGCGCACCAGCACCTCGCTGGAAACCACCTTGCCGGACCGGGCATCGACAATCGGCTGGAAATCCACATTCAACTTGCCCAGATCGAAGGCTTCGCGCAGATCGGATTCCAGCGCGCGGCGCTCGCGCACCTCCCTTTCCATCTCGCTTTCGAACTCAAGCGCCCTGCCCCGGCCTCCCTCCTTGGCCTTGTAGAGGGCGATATCCGCCTTGCGCATCAGGTCGTCGATCGTGTCGCCGCCGTCTCCCAGGCGGGCAAAGCCGACCGTCGCGCCGACAGCGAAATCCCGCCGGCCGATCCGGAAGGGCTTGCGCGTCACATTGACGAGGTCCTCGGCGAACGCCCTGGCTGCCTCGTCGCTGACAAACCGGCCAAGCGCGGCGAATTCATCACCGCCAAAGCGCGCCAGCATGGTGCTGCCTTCGCCGAGCTGGGCAAAGCGCTTCGCAACCTGCCTGAGCAATTCATCGCCGGCCGGATGTCCGCTGGTGTCGTTGACCACCTTGAAATTGTCCAGGTCGATGAGGAACAGGGTCACATTGGCAGTCGATGACCGGCGCTGTTCCTCCAGAAGCAATTCGGACTGCTTCAGGAACCAGCTCCTGTTGCCGATTCCGGTCAGGGAATCGTGTTCCGCAAGGTGGGAGACGAGGGCACTGGCCCGGCGGGCCTCGGTAATATCGGAGGCAACGCCCCGATAGCCCGCAAACGCGCCCGTGTCGTCAAAGACCGGGTGGGCCGTCAGCGACCACCAGCGGCCTTCGCCCTGGACATCGACACCGATGACGATATCCCGGAACGCTTCCTGCGAAGCCAGGGCGTTTTCCAGGTCCGCCACCGCCGCGCGTGCATCGCCGTCGTCGAGCGAAGAGGCCAGATCAACCATGCGAAGGGCGTGAAGCGCCTGCCGGGAACGCCCGCTGGCATGCAGGAACCGGCCCGACACATTCCGCAGACAGCCGGCCGCGTCCGTTTCCCAGATCCAGTCGCTGGCTTTTTCCTCGAATTCGTTGAGCAGTAGGGCAATCAGCTCACCCCTGTGTTTCAGCTCCGCCTCGGCAAGAAAATGCGAGGCGAACAGCCAGCCGGAGGCGGTGACGCTGCCGATGACCACGAGCGTGCAGCTCAACAGAAGGAAGAACAGCGGCCACATGTAGGCATGGCCATGGATGGCGAGTGTGATCGACGAGGCAAGAAAGAGGATGGCCACCCAGCGAAAGGCTGCCTGGGGAACGGTCGCCAGGGCAAAGCCGCCGCTGCAAATCATCGCCGTCGTCACGCAGGAAGCGATCCACATTCCGGCGGTATTGCCGTTGGCAAATGCTGCAATCGGCACGACCGCCCAGAGGAAACCGAAGATCGTCGCGTAGCGAACGGTCCTGGTCAGGTCCCTGCTGGAGGCAAGTTCAATCGGCGTCCCCTTGATCATTATCCATTTGAACAGGGTGACGCCAAGCAGGATGGCGATGGCTGCCATCCAGGTGCCGATGTAGGGTGTCGGCAGGAACTGCAGGAACACCGGAGCCACAACAACCGCGTTGATGATGGTGGCCGCAACGATGAAAGGCGTCAGACGAAGGATGCCGGCAATCTGCGCTGCACGAACCCGCCGGGCCAGCAGCTCCTCGACCACCGGATAGCCGAACGCCAGAACCAGCGCACGGCCGGTCTCGTCCCCTGACGATCCATTCGGTCCGATCAACTGATGCCAGTTGCGGTTCCTGCCCTGGGAACCCGGAGACAGAAATGCCATGCAGACTGTCCAAAGGATCAGTTTCCAATTGGCACTCAGCCCCATTTCATCTCACAATCGCTACCCGTTGATTTCATGCCGTATGGGCCCCCCGCGTCACGGGATAGCGGCATTCCCTGAAATTCCGGTAAAAACGATGGTGCGAATCTGCTGGTATTCTTGATGTTCTGCTCTTCTGCGCAGCGTGCACCTTCGGCATCGCAAAGCGTCCAACCCGTTCACGACGCACGCCTTTTCCATCCCGGACAAGCGTTTCCGGGCGATCTCAGGGGCAGTTCGAAATATTTTTCGGGCGGAAAGAAACGGGCCGCGTCAGGCCTGCGCGGTTTGCTGCGCCTCGCCGCCGATCTGCCATTGTCCGGCTTCGATCTTCGAGGCGGCGATGACGGCCTGGGTCCGGCTTTCCACGCCCAGTTTCTGCAGGATGGCGGAAACATGCGCCTTGACGGTGGCCTCGGAAACCGACAGTTCGTAGGCGATCTGCTTGTTCAGAAGGCCTTCGGACAACATCATCAGGACGCGCACCTGCTGCGGCGTCAGGGTCGAAAGCCGCTGCACCAGATCGCCGCTGCCGTCATCTGCGGTCAGATCGACATCCGGCGGCGTCCACATGTTTCCGGACATGACTTCGGATATGGCCTGGCGGATCACCTCGATGCCATGTGACTTGGGAATGAACCCGGAGGCTCCGAATTCAACGGCCCTGCGGATGGCCTGCGGGTCCTCGTTCGCGGAAACGACAACGACCGGAACGCCGGAATACTGCGCGCGCAGATACATCAGCCCTGAAAAGCCGCGCATTCCCGGCATGGTCAGATCCAGAAGGATCAGATCGACATCGCCGTCCTTTTCCAGGCTGGCGGTGACATCCTCGAGCGCACCGGCCTCCTCGATGAACGCTTCGGGAAACTGCGTTTCGAGCGTTTGACGCAAAGCGCCCCGGAACAGCGGATGGTCATCCGCGATAATAAACCGATACGATGTCACCGACACGCTGACTTTCCTCCCTCAACGGTCTTTTCGCCGCTTCACTACCCTGAATTGCCGAACGCACCAGCCTCCCTGTGCGCTGCGAAGCCGCTTGACCGGCCGGGTTCCACCCCGCGTCGCGGCATTGTTCAAGTATGTTTGCAACAATGAATGCACGCAAGTCAAACCATGCTTTTAGCCGACATTCTTTATTTTGCCGTATCATGACATAATGTCCGGCCCCGAGGCCGCCCCGCCTACCGCTAAGTATAAACTCAGGCCCGGAGCAATTCCGGTCACGGCAACTTAAGGTTTATTCGAAACCTTCCGCAGAAGAACTCCTGAGGACCCTACGCTTAGACCGGCCCCAACCATACATTTTTTCCACAGAGTGCTTTTCTAGTTGATAATTAACGCAAAGACGGCAACAAATGAATTTGTCAAAAATGTAGACATAATCAAAATCGCTGAGCGCACGAAATTTAAGTATGACACTCCAGGCAACTTTATTTTCATTCGTAAACCGCTGGGAATGCGACGAAAACGATCACTTGAATGTACAGTTCTATTTCAGCCGGTTCGAAGAGGCCGACCGTCAGTTCCGGCTGGCGTCCGGTCTGAGCGAGACCCTCGTCGGCGCACGCCGGGTCCGCCATGTGCGTTACCACGCGGAACTTCGCACCGGCGATCTTATAACTGTTCATTCCTGCGTTGCATTCGATGGACCTCACATGCTGACGGTTGTGCATGAAATGCGCAATGCCGGCACCGGCATCCTTGCGGCCACGGCGCTCGACGGCTATGAGCCCAGCGCGAATTCCGCCAAGACCCTGCGCCAGAGATTCAAGGATTTCCAGTGCACGATGCTCGCGGAGGCCACTCCCAGGGGTATTCAGACCGGTCCGTCCGGACTGCGTGCGACCCTTTCAGGCCTTACCGCCAAGGGCGCGGCAATCTGCTACCGGGGAACCGTTCTGCCTCGGGATATCGGCGTCGACGGCAAGGCGGACGATCAATATGCCCTGTCCTGCTGCACGGATGGCGTCGCCCATGTCTGGCAACGGACTCCGATGACCCACGCCTATCTGAACGAAAAGGGTTATGGCCGGGTCGCGGCGGAAATGAAACTGACCTGGGTCACACCGCTGAAAACCGGCGACACCGTGGCGATTGCAACGGGCTTCACCGGGGTCGGCGCGAAGATATTCACGATGCGCCATCATCTGTTCGAAAGCCGGACAGGCCGCCTTGCGGCGACCCTGGACGTCGTGGCGCTGACCATGGACCTGTCGACACGCACCGCCGTCGAGTTGCCTCCAGAGGCACATCAAAGCATCAACAAGATGCTGATCGACTAGGGTGTGAACTCCTAAAGCGTGTCGCGTCAGTTGGCGCTGTCTTCGCTCTCGCCCTCGAAATCCTTCTGAAGGTCGCGGACCATGCCGAAAAAGCGGCGCATGGCGCTTTCGGTGAAAGTCAGGACCTTGTCGAGTTCTTCCTCGTCCTCCTCCCGCAGCTTCAGGGGCAGATCCTTGCCCTCATCGCCGGACTTCGGCCTGTCGAGAGCCGAGCCAGGGGGCAGTAGCTTGTCCGTATCACCGTCTTCCAGCTCTTCGATACGGGCCGCCAGCCGATCGACCTCTTCCGAAAGTTCGTTGATCTCGGCGAGATAGGCTTCCTCAGCCAGGGGAACCGGATTGCAGCGCCAGGCGTCGCTCTGCTCGACACAGACGGAGACCGTGCCGTTCTGCCGGTCGATTCTCAGGATTTCACCATCAACGGCCACAAGCGAATAGCGGCCGGGCTGCCCGTCGGTCACGGCTTGGGACGTTTTCGGATCGACAGTATCCTGGGCGATGGCCGCCGCAGCCAGAAAAGCCAGCACCGGCACGCTTCCCGCAATGGAAGCCGACAGGGTTTTGCAGAAGGTCATGAACGCCTCTTAAAGTTTCCGGCAACGCAAGCTTGCCAAGTGTTCCTTGCCTGATGCTTGCCACGATTCCATGGCCAAAGCACGGCTGAACGTGGTTTTTTGCCAATCGGGCCGTCCTGCGCACGGCATCTTGCCGTCCCTCCGGTACATTGCCACCGCACCGATCCCGATTCCGGCCCGATGGTATCACCGCGCACCGGTTGCGGGCAGCAGAGCTTCCAGGGTCTCGAGCCTGTCCGCTTCCGACGGCGGCTTGTCCCATCGCAGCCTGGATATGCGCGGAAACCGCATGGCAACGCCGGACTTGTGCCGCGTGGAGCGGTTCAGCCCCTCGAAGGCGACTTCCAGCACCAGCCCCCGGTCCGCTCCATGGGCGACTTCCCGCACCGGCCCGAAGCGGTTGACCGTGTTGTTGCGCACGAAGCGGTCGATTTCGCGGAGCTCATCGTCGGTGAACCCGAAATAGGCCTTGCCGACCGGCACCAGTTCGTCTTCCCCCTCGCGCTGCCTCCAGACCCCGAAGGTATAGTCGGAGTAAAAGGAGGAGCGTTTGCCGTGACCGCGTTGCGCGTACATCAGCACCGCATCCACCAGAAGTGGGTCACGCTTCCATTTGTACCACAGGCCTTTCGGGCGTCCGGTCACATAGGTCGAATCCCAGCGCTTGAGCATCACGCCTTCCACCGCTTCCGCATTGGCGGCATCGAGATGCTTCCCAGGTTCAGCCCGCGCGGCAGCGATGGCCGTCCAGTCCACCACGGGAACCATGGGTGACAGGTCGATCCTCGGGTCATCCAGCTCTGAAAGGAACGCTTCCAGCCGCTGCCTGCGCTGCGCGAAAGGAAGATCGCGAAGATCCTCCCCCTTCAGGAACAACAGATCATAGGCCCGGATTCCGGCCGGATACTCCCTGAGGAGCTTTGGCCCTGCCGTCTTGCGGTTGAGCCGCTTCTGAAGATCGGAAAACGGGTGGACCCTGCCCTCTGACATCACCAGCAGCTCACCGTCAAGACAGGCATCGAATGTCAGCGCATCGACGACATCCGGAAAGGCCCGGGAAATATCCTCACCGGTCCGGCTGTACAGGCGCCGCACGGTGTCACCGTCGCCGGCGCGGCCGGCGGAGGCCTGGATGCGGATGCCGTCCCATTTCCACTCGACGGCGAAGTCCCCGGCGCCCGGAAGCTCCCGGCCCTTGCCCTCCTCCAGAGGATGAGCCAGCATCACGGGACGGAAAGGAGCAGGATCGTCGCTGTCGGGAGCGCCTGCCTTGCCCTCGGCCCAAGCAAACAGTGCCTCGTAGGGCGGTGCCAGCCTGTGCCAGACCTCCTCCACCTGGGAGACTTCCAGATCCCCCAGGCGGGCGACCGCGGTTTTCGCGAGGCGTGCCGAGACCCCGACGCGCAGACCTCCGGTGACCAGCTTCAGCAGGGCCCAGCGCCCGGTTTCATCCAGCCGGTCCAGCCATGCGGCCAGCAATCCCGCAACATCCGTCTTGCCGGCGGCTTCCAGCCGAAGGACCACATCGGACAGGGCAAGGACCGGTTCCGGTTGCTCCCGCGCCTCCTCCCCGTTGCCGTCCCCTTCTGGCCACATCAGCGCGATGGTCTCGGACAGGTCGCCGACAAAGTCGTAGGACAGAGCAAACAGCCGCGCATCCGCACGCGCGCCGATCAACGTGCGCAACAGGGCCGGCCTGGCGTGTTTGAAGCTGATGCTGCCGGTCAGAGCCGCCAGGGCATATCCCCGGTCCGGATCGGCGGTCTCCCTGAAATAGCGCACCAGAAGCGCCTCCTTGGCGACCCGCCGCGGTTCAAGGGAAAGTCTGTCCAGAAGTCGGGAAAATGCCTGCATGCAGATAGAACTTGCGGGCGGGTCTTGCGATTTCAAGCCCGTCCGGCAAAATGACCGCGCATGGTTGCGATGGAAATCAATTTGTCTGCGGGATGGACGGGACGGGTATTTGCCTGTATAAGCCGCGCCCATCCCGTGGCTGATGAAATTCTAGCCCGATCCGGTAGACTGCTGACTGGCATGCAGAAGATCCGGAGCAGTTGAAAGATTCCTATGACTGATTTGACGTCTATCGCCCCGGCCCTGTCGGCCGCGCTGGCGAAACGAGGCTATGAAAGCCTCACTCCCGTGCAGGAAAGCGTCCTGAAGGACATTCCGCCCGAAGCCGACCTCCTCGTTTCCGCCCAGACCGGCTCCGGCAAGACCGTTGCCTTCGGTCTGGCCCTTGCCCCGACCCTGCTGCGCGGCGAGGAAAAGCTCGGCCGGGCCGGCGCTCCCATCGCGCTGGCCATTGCGCCGACCCGTGAACTTGCCCTGCAGGTGAAGGAAGAACTGGCCTGGCTTTACGCCGAAGCCGATGCGGTCACCACATCCTGCGTCGGCGGCATGGATCCGCGGACCGAGCGGCGCTTCCTCGATCGCGGCGTCCATATTGTCGTCGGCACTCCCGGCCGCCTGCGCGATCACATCGAGCGCGGCGCCCTGGATCTTTCCGAGATCCGCGCCGTCGTTCTCGACGAAGCCGACGAAATGCTCGACATGGGCTTCCGCGAGGACCTGGAATTCATCCTCGACGCCGCCCCCCGGGAACGGCGGACGCTGATGTTCTCCGCGACGGTACCCAAGCAGATTGCCGAACTTGCCAAACGCTTCCAGAAGGATGCGGTGCGGCTGTCGACCATCAACGCCCGCGAGCAGCATGGTGATATCGACTATATCGCCCATCCGGTTTCTCCGAACGAGCGCGAAAATGCGCTGATCAACGTGTTGCGGCTGCATGATTCCGAAAAGGCGATCGTCTTCTGCTCCACACGTGAAGCCGTCAGCCGGCTGACATCGCGTCTTGCCAACCGGGGCTTTTCCATCGTCTCGCTGTCCGGCGAGCTCAGCCAGGAGCAGCGCTCCAGCGCCCTGGCCGCCATCAAGGACGGCCGAGCCCGGGTCTGCGTGGCCACCGATGTGGCCGCCCGCGGCATCGACCTGCCGAATCTCGATCTCGTCATCCATGCGGATCTGCCCACCGGCAAATCCGCCCTTCTGCACCGGTCCGGCCGTACTGGGCGCGCCGGGCGCAAGGGCACCTGCGTTCTCATGGTTCCCTTCCCGCGCCGCCGTCAGGCGGAACGCGTGCTGCAGTTCGCCGGGATCAAGGCGACCTGGAAGGGCGCGCCGACCGCGGACGACATCCGCGCGAAAGACAAGGAACGGCTGCTGGCCGATCCTGCCCTCAGCGTGGAGCTGGAGGATGAGGACCGGGCGATCGCCCAGGAACTTCTGGCACTGCACAGCCCGGAACAGCTTGCCGCCGCCTTCGTCAAGCTGCGCCAGTCGCGCCTGCCGGCCCCGGAAGATGTCGCCGAACTCAACGAGACCTCCCTCAAGGGACGGGATGCCGGATCACGTGGCGGCCGCACCGCCGAGATTACCGGCAAGTTCGAGGACGGTGTCTGGTACTCGCTCTCGCTCGGACACCGCCAGCGCGCGGAACCGCGGTGGATCCTGCCGTTGATCTGCCGGGCGGGCCACGTCACCAAGAAGGAAGTCGGGGCGATCAAGATCTTCCAGAACCAGCTTTATTTCGAGATCGCCGGCAGCCACGGCGAGCGTTTCTCCGAGGTGATCAAGCGTGACGGTTCCGGCGAGGAAAATGTCACCATCACCCTTCTGGATGCCCGTGGCGGCAAGATCCCGGCTCCGCCGAAGGAAGATGATGACCGGCGCGGACGCGGCGGACCGCCCAAGCGGCGCCCGTACAAGTCCGACGCGCCGGATTACGAAACCATGGGCAAGGAAGACACGCTGAAGTCCGGCCGGCCGAAACGCGGGCCCAAGCGTGACTTCGAGGCCCCGCGCGGCAAGCCGCGCCGCCGGCCCGACGACGGGGACGCGGTCCCCAGTCATCCCGCCTATGAACCGCTCGACATGAACGCCCTCGCCCGGGATCTGGACGGCGGCGACAAGCCTGCGGCCCGCAAGCCCCGTGCACCGGAGACCGGTGATGGCGAGCGCCGCAAGCCGCGCAGCAAGGCATCTGCCAAGCCGGCCGCGGGCAAGAAGAAGGCTCCTAAGAAAAACAAGCCGACCCGCTCCGAGCGCAAGGCGACCAAGGCGAAAAGCTGACCGGATACCCTGCGTTCACCTGAACGCAGGGTGCTCAACCGCCGCCGGGCCGGCAGCGGGCACCGGAGGGCACTTTTTCCGCAGTGTTTGCAGGCTGGTCCATCACGGTGTGACTGTGCTCGCCTTCGGCGAGAAAGCTGTTTTCCAGAAGGGTTCTGCCGGCCGGTGACAGGTTCCTGTTGCCGATGACTTGCGTTCCCGTGACCGGGTGATCCAGAAGAGCCGCCCGGAACGGACTGCCCAGATACAGATACTCGAAATCGCCGAGGAACAGATTGTCCTTCACGGCATTGCCGTCATCCTCGATGCGGATACCGGTTTTCAGATTTTCGAAGCAATTCCCTTCATAGAGATTGTCCCTGGCGAAATCCTCGAAGAGGTGAAGCGCCATCGGGAACGGCCAGAGCGGCGCAGGTGCGCGCTTGTCGACAAGGCCGGCGATCAGCTCGGGGTTGAAACGATAACCGAGCAGTTCGTCGGATTGTCCCCAGGGCCGGTCCTTCATCATCAGCTCGAGAGATACCGGATTGTCATAGGGACTCGTGTCGCCGCAATCCCACATCACCAGATCACGCGCCTGACGCGACGCCACCCAGATGCCAATATCCATGTTGCGGAAGACATTGCCGCGGATGATGTTGCCGTTCGAGCCCTGAAGGCGCGGGCGGCTTTCCGGATTGGTGGTATGAAATTCCCAGCAGTTCCTGTAGTGGAAGATGCCGCCGAAGGCGTTGTCCTCGAAAATATTGTTCTCGACCAGGTTATAGGCGGACCCGTCTATGGACAGGCCTTCTCGGCGCGTCGGGCCGATGCGCCGGATCCCCCTGTTGGTG
Source organism: Labrenzia sp. 011 (assembly GCF_003075075.1). Lineage (GTDB taxonomy): Bacteria > Pseudomonadota > Alphaproteobacteria > Rhizobiales > Stappiaceae > Roseibium. Next base: position 88,100 of record NZ_QCYM01000002.1, read on the forward strand.
AACAGGCCATTGTTTCGGATCAGATTGCCGGAAACGGTATTCCTCTGCGATCCGTGCTCAAGGTAGATGCCCACATGATGGCCGTCTGCAACGATGGAATCGCGGATCGTCGCCCCGACCACATAGTGATCGACAAAGATTCCAGTCATATAGGACCGGGTAATGGTGAGATGCTCCAGTACCACATCTTCCGACGACGTCGCCCGGGCCCGGTCCCGGGCTGCCGGATCGTCCTGCGGCGTCTGACCCTCGATCAGAATTCCGCCCGTGTCGTCGAGACGGCAATCACGAATGGTAACGTTCTTCAGGCCGGGCCGGATGATGATCGCGCGCCGGTGCATGCCGGTGATCAGGGCCCCCTGGCAGTCGAGGGTGACGTTGCTTGCGGCAATGACGATGCCGTCCGTGTATCGACAGTCCGTCTGCAGCAGGTTCCTTCCTGCCTCGATCTTCGGAAGAGAACATTCCCTCAGCACCTTAGGCGCCGGCGTCAGGGCGCCGCGCGGCGGTGCGCCAGCAAGCGGCGCTCCCTGAACCGACCCGGCCAGGACTGCGCAGAGGGCAAAGATACACGGTGCGAGGACTGACGGCATCAAGACCTTCCGAAGCTGAACCTCATACCCGGGTATCAGTCATTGACGATGCCGGCGATCACCCAGTCCGTCCCGTTCTGAACGAGCTGGTAGTGACAGGTGAACTCGAAGACGGCTTCGCCGTCGGCGGTTTCCTGCACCCAGTCGAGTGTCACCAGCGCAGCGGCGCCGCTGACATGGCTGGAGACGACATGGAAATCGGACTGGGTCACCTTTTCCTTTTCCAGTGCCTTCAAAAGGGCTTCGATGTTTTCGACCAGCTCTTCCTCATCGTTGAAAACATGCCCCTTCTCGAATTGCCAGATGATTGCCGGCAGGGCGAAACAGTCGCTGATGCGGTCGACGTCATAATCGTTGAATCCCGCCAGATAATCATCGAACAGCTGGGCAATCGCCTCCTCGGCCTCTCCGGTCTCCCCCGGGCCCGAGCCGTTGCCGCCATTTCCCTCGCCAGCGCCCGGAAAAATACCTTCATCCGCCATGACGGCCTCCCGCGCGGGCAGTGCGAGCCCCCTTGTGAAAAATCTGTTCCGGCATGCTCATATGGTGCAAGTTTTTCACTCTCTTTCGAATTCACTTACGTTCTGGGCGTCCCGTACCGTGTCGGCATCCTCGCCGTCGTCATAGCCGATCATATGGAGAGGGCGGGCGTTTCGTCCATTCATTTCGCACCAGTGCACAAGTGCTTCCTCCGCCCCGTGGGTGACCCAGATCCGTTCGGCCCCGGTTTCCAGAATCGTGCGGCAGAGATCGTCCCAGTCGGCGTGATCGGAAACGATCAGGGGAAGCTCGGCGCCGCGTTGGCGGGCACGGGCACGCACCCGCATCCAGCCGGAGGCCATGGCCGTGACCGGATCGCCGAAGCGCCGCGCCCAGCGGTCGTTCAGCTGGCCGGGCGGGCACAGAACAATCTCCCCCTGCAGCTCCCTGCCGCGTGTGCCGACCGGTTCCACCGGTCCGAGGCGGATCCCCTGGCTCTCGTAGTAGGCCGTCAGTTTCTCCAGAGCGCCGTGGAGGTAGATCACCTTGCCGTAGCCTGCCGCTCTCAGTTCGGCGATCACCCGCTGCGCCTTGCCAAGGGCGTAGGCACCGACCAGATGGGTCTGTCCGGGAAACAGATCCAATGACGACAACAGTTTCTCCACCTCCTGGCGCGCCGGCGGATGACGGAACACCGGCAGGGCGAATGTGGCTTCGGTGACGAAGGTGTCGCAGGGAACGGGTTCGAAGGGCGCGCAGGTCGGATCGGCCTGACGCTTGTAGTCTCCCGAGACGACCGTGCGCTGCCCGGAGGCGGCAAGCAGCACCTGCGCAGAACCGAGTACATGGCCGGCCGGGTGGAGGGAGACCGCGACGTTGCCGACGCGCAGGGTTTCCCCATAACCGATGGCCTGCGTCTGGCCGCAGAAATCCTCGCCATACCGGGTCGCCATGATCTCGAGTGTCTGCCGGGTCGCCAGCACGGCGCCGTGGCCGGAGCGGGCATGATCCGCATGCCCGTGGGTGATGATCGCCTTGTCGACCGGCCGCACGGGATCGATATGAGCGCCGGCGTCCGGACAATAGAGGCCTTCCGGCGTGAGAGTGAGAGGATCGTCCATTGGTCGCTACATAGGTCCGATTTTCCGATTTGCCATGCCTTGACCTCACCTGCGGCTCCAACAGGCCGGCGGGAGATCAGCTGAAGGGAGCTCCGGAACACAAAGGGAACATTCCGATCACCCTCCTCTCGCCTTTTCGCAGACCGTGCCCTAGAAAGGGGGCATGGATGCACCCCACCTTCCCGATCGGTTCCGAAGCTGGTTCGCCTCCAGGGGCTGGACCCCAAGAGCGCATCAGCTGCAACTGATCGACCATCTTTCGCAAGGTCATTCCACCCTGCTGATCGCTCCGACCGGGGCGGGCAAGACCCTTGCCGGCTTCCTGCCGAGCCTTGTCGAACTGGAACGGCGCGGCACACGCAAGCCCGGCGCGGCAGGCGGCGGCATTCACACGCTCTATATCTCGCCGCTGAAGGCGCTCGCCGTCGACATCGCCCGCAATCTGGAAGCGCCGGTCGCGGACATGGACCTGCCGGTCCGCCTGGAAACCCGCACCGGCGACACGCCGTCCCACAAGCGCCAGCGGCAGAAACTCAATCCGCCGGACATTCTTCTGACCACGCCGGAGCAGATCGCCCTGCTTCTGTCCGATCCGGTGTCCGCGCGGCTGTTCGCCTCGCTGAAGACCGTCATTCTGGACGAACTGCATGCGCTGGTCACCTCCAAGCGCGGCGACCTTCTGGCCCTGGGGCTGGCGCGGCTCCGGCGTCTTGCCCCCGGCCTCCGGACAGTCGGCCTGTCGGCGACGGTCGCCGAACCGGACGATCTGCGCGCCTATCTGGTGGAGCAGCCCGACACGGAGGCACGGGCGCTGTCTCATCTGGTCCAGGTAACGGGCGGCGCCCGGCCTGACATCTCCATTCTGGACTCCGAGGAGCGCCTCCCCTGGTCCGGTCATTCCTCGCGCTATGCAATCCGGGACATCTACGGCCTGATCAAGCAGCACAACGTGTCCCTGCTGTTCGTGAACACCCGCAGCCAGGCGGAGATGGTGTTTCAGGAACTGTGGCGCATCAACGACGATACGCTGCCGATCGCGCTGCATCACGGCTCCCTCGATGTCGGCCAGCGGCGCCGGGTGGAAGCGGCGATGGCCGCCGGAAGCTTGCGGGCCGTGGTCGCCACCTCCTCCCTCGACATGGGCATCGACTGGGGCGACATCGACCTGGTCATCAACATCGGTGCGCCGAAGGGGGCGAGCCGTCTGGCACAGCGGATCGGCCGCGCCAATCACCGCATGGACGAACCGTCCAGGGCCGTCCTGGTCCCGGCCAACCGGTTCGAGGTGCTGGAGTGCCAGGCGGCCCTTTCCGCGTCCCGGCGCGGCGAGCAGGACACCCCGCCCCTGCGCAAGGGTGCGCTCGACGTGCTGGCCCAGCATCTTCTGGGGCTTGCCTGCGCCGATCCGCTGGACGCCCTGGCCACCTTCGGAGAGATCCGCTCCTCGCAAACCTACCGCCATCTCGACTGGGAGACCTTCGAGAAGGTGCTGGATTTCGTCGCCACCGGCGGCTACGCGCTCAAGACCTACGAGCAATACGCCAAGCTGCGGAAAGGCAAGGACGGCCTGTGGCGGATCGCCCATCCGAAGATCGCGCAGCAATACCGGCTGAATGTGGGCACGATCGTCGAAGCCCCCATGCTGAAGGTAAGGCTGGTGAAATCCAGGGCCGACGGACGACGCGCTCCCGTCGGCCGCGGCGGACGGATGCTGGGGGAGATCGAGGAATATTTCATCGAACAGCTGGCACCGGGCGATACATTCCTGTTCGGCGGCGAAGTTCTGCGCTTCGAGGCGATCCGGGAAAACGAGGCCTATGTCTCGCGGGCGAAAACCGACAATCCGATGATCCCCTCCTACATGGGCGGAAAGTTTCCGCTCTCCACCTATCTGGCGGCAAGCGTGCGGGCGATGCTCTCCGATCCCGAAAGCTGGAAAGACCTTCCCGCTCAGGTGCGCGACTGGCTGGAAATCCAGAAAGACAAATCGGTGCTGCCGCAACAGGATGGACTGCTGGTGGAGACCTTTCCCCGCGCCAGCAAGCACTACATGGTCTGCTATCCCTTCGAGGGCAGGCTCGCCCACCAGACCCTGGGGATGCTCGTGACCAGACGGCTGGAAAGGATGGGCGCACAGCCCATGGGGTTCGTCGCCAACGACTATGCGCTTGCCGTGTGGGGCCTGCGCGACCTGTCCGCGCTGTTTTCCTCCGGTCGCATTTCGCTGGAAGAGCTGTTCGAACAGGACATTCTCGGCGACGATCTGGACGCCTGGCTGGCGGAGTCCAGTCTGATGAAGCGCACCTTCCGCAATTGTGCCGTGATTGCCGGGCTTATCGAGCGCCGTCATCCGGGCCAGGAGAAGACGGGCCGTCAGGTCACCGTGTCATCCGACCTGATCTATGATGTGTTGCGCGCCCATGAACCGGACCACATCCTGCTCAGGGCCACCTGGAACGACGCGTCCGAAGGACTTCTGGATATCTCCCGTCTGGGAGAACTTCTTGCCCGGATCCGGGGACGAATCACGCATACTGGCCTCCCGCACGTCTCCCCCCTCGCCGTGCCCATTCTCCTGGAGATAGGAAAAGAGCCTGTCTACGGGGAAGCCATGGACAGGATTCTGGAGGAGGCGGCGGAAGAGCTGGTTCTGGAGGCCTTGGAATGAGTGCACTCACGTCACATTTGCGCAATTATACGGCTGCGCCCGTGTGTCATGACATTCCGATCAACGGCCAGCTTGTCGGCCTGCACGACAGCGGCGTGCTGTGGTGGCCGGACGAAAATACCCTTGTCGTTGCCGACCTGCACCTGGAAAAGGCGTCCAGCTATGCCCGGCGCGGCGTGATGCTGCCGCCTTATGATACCGGTGCCACGCTGGAAAAACTTGCCGGCGTGATGGACGCCTTCGATCCGGCGCGGGTCATCTGCCTCGGCGACAGCTTTCACGACGCAGAAGGCTCCGACCGCCTGCCTGCTCCCTACCGCGCCATGCTGACCACCCTGCAGCTCGGCCGCGAATGGATCTGGGTCACCGGCAATCACGATCCGGTCGCACCAGTGCGGCTCTGCGGCGAAACCGTCGACGAGATATCCTTCGGGCCGCTCACCTTCCGTCACGAGCCGATCGAGAAAATCGGTTCGGAGGAAACGGAAGGGGAAATCTGCGGCCACCTGCATCCGGCCGCCCGCGTGCGTCGCTTCGGCCGGTCCATCCGCCGGTCCTGTTTCGCGACCGATGGCACCCGTCTGGTCCTGCCCGCCTTCGGTGCCCTCACCGGCGGTCTCAACGTGACCGACGCGGCCTACAGCATGATCTTCCGCCGCCGCCAGTTCTCCGTCTTCCTGCTCGGCAACGACCGCCTGTTTCCCTTCACCGCTTCACGGCTGGTGGGGGACTGAGCCGAACCGGCAGGTCCGTCCGCAGGAACGGCACCGTGCCACGTGCGGCCGCCAAGCGCATTGAACCCAAGCGGAATGCCCGCTCGTGCGCCGTCTTCAATCCTTGCGGAAAATCACGCCTGCCAGCCAGCCGGTGAAAATGGCCAGGCCCACTGCCAGAAAACCGTAGACCAGCGGATATTGCTGGGCCAGCTTGAAGGTGATCTGTTCGAAACCGATCTTGGCGACCGCCATGGTTTCCTCGGTGCTGGAAATCACGTCACCCTTCTCGAACAGGAAGCTCTTCACCTTGTATTCGCCCACCGGGATATTGGCCGGCAGGGGAATGTTTGTGCGGAACATCGTGTTCGTGAGAAAGCGGATGGAGCTTTCCTGTTCGGAATAGAGACCGGCCTCCTCACGCAGGCGGATGAAGGCCTTGCGGAAATCGTCGCGGTCCGCCAGCGGCACATTCGAGGCACCGGAAACGGCAAGATTGATGTGATTGAGGCCGATGCCCAGATCGTCGAGGATGTCACGGTCGGCCAGGGCCCCGATCCTGGTATTGCTGGCCACCGCATAGAAGGACGGAACCTCCTGGAAGCGCTCCGCCTCCCGGTTGACCCATACGCCGAGAAAGCGGCCCTTCCTGCGTGTGGTGATATCCTGCGGCGGGCCTTCGACCACGATGGCCAGATCGAGGCTGCTCGGATCGTTCGGCTGGCGCTCGATGTTCTGGACCTGCCCGAAGATCACGATTTCCGTGCCGGTAAAGTTCGACTGGATGGAGATCACGTCCGAAGACAGGGAGGTGACCAGGTCGTTGTTGTTCTGTGCGCCGGAGGCATGGCAGGCCGCAAACAGCACGGCGGCGGCAAGCAGCGGCTGTAGGAATCTGCGGCCGTTCATGCGCCCGCCCCCTTGCGGATGGCGATGGAATAGAAGTCCTCGGGCACCAGCAGCAGGTCGATGGCAAAACGCAGCCCGACACCCATCACCAGCAGCGCCAGCAGCAGCCGCAGCTGGTCGCCGCGCAGGTTCTGTCCCATGCGAGCACCGAACTGCGCACCGATCACACCGCCGATCATCAGCGTCATGGCCAGAACGATGTCGACCGTCTTGGTGCCCATGGCATGAAAGATGGTTGCCGCGGCCATGGTGAAGAGGATCTGGAACAGCGAGGTGCCGATCACGATGTTGGTCGGGACCCGCAGCAGATAGATCAGCGCCGGCACCATCATGAAGCCGCCGCCGATGCCCAGAACCGTCCCCAGAAAGCCGATGATCGCGCCCAGACCGACAACGGGGATGACGCTCACATAAAGTTTGGAGCGGCGGAACCGGACCTTCAGGGGAAGGCCGTGAATCCAGTTGTGCTGGCCGGGCCTGCGGGCCTTCGGCGCCACGCCGGACTTGCGCCGCCGGATCGCACGAACCGATTCAAACAGCATCAGGCTGCCGATGGCGCCCAGAAAGGTCACATAGGAAAGGGAGATGACGAGATCGAGCTGTCCGACGGATTGCAGGACCTCGAACAGGACCACGCCGATCAGGGATCCGAAAACACCGCCGGCCAACAGTATGGTCGCGAGCTTGAGATCAATGGCCTTGCGGCGCCAGTAGGTGACGACGGCGGATGCGGAAGAGGCCACGACCTGGGTGGTGACGGTTGCAACGGAGACCGCCGGGGGAATTCCGGAAAAGATCAGAAGCGGCGTCAGCAGGAAACCGCCGCCGATGCCGAACAGGCCCGACAGGAAGCCCACGGCACCGCCCATGCCGAATATCACGAAGATATTCACCGGAATCTCGGCTATGGGCAGATATAATTGCACTGGATCACGCCGGAACAGACTGCAGACAGGACTGCATGATGTTTAGATCAAAATGGTTAAAGACCCGTGCGTGCCGACGTGTCAACCAGCCAACGGGAGACTTCCGTTCGGTGCGGCGATTTTATGCCGATCTCAGGCGCTTTGGGATCAAATTGCCTGACTTTTCAACTCTTCGAGCAGGCGAGCGTCGACTTCACCGGTTTCCGGCAGGCCGAGACTGCGCTGGAAGGCGCGGATGGCGCTGCGCGTGCGGGGGCCCATCTGGCCGTCCGGCGTACCTGTCTCGAAGCCGAGATAGTTCAGCTTGTCCTGCGCCTCACGGATCATCGATGTATTGTCGAGCGTCTTGACCGCCGCCTGGGAAGCTGGAAGCGATGCGCTGTCCGCCCATTCCGACTGCATGGTGACCTTGTTCGCGGCCGCATCCGGCGTCTTCAGCGCAAAACTCTCCACCGCAAGCCGGGCGTCGGCCAGCGTTTCCTGGTTCATCATGTTGGCGACATCATCGCGGCGCTTGGCGGCTTCCGGGTCACCCTGGTCGGCGGCGATGGCAAACCACTTGTAGCTGGCCACAAGATCCTTATCGACGCCGATACCGCCCGCGTAGAGGATGCCCAGGTTGAACAGGCTGTCCTTCACGCCGAAATTGGCGGCGTTCTCGAACCATTTGGCCGCGGCAGCATAATCGGGCTCTCCGCCGCCGCCTTCGGCAAACAGAACGGCGAGATTGTGCATGGCCTTGGCGTTGCCGGCTTCCGCCGCCTTCATGTACCAGGCCTTGGCTTTGGCCAGGTCCTTTTCGACGCCGCGTCCCTTTTCATACAGGCTGGCCAGACGGTATTGGGCCGGCGCCAGCCCCTTTTCGGCGGCTTTCTGGTACCAGACGGCAGCCGTTTCCAGATCGGCGGGAACGCCGCTGCCTTCGGTGTATTTCACGCCGATGAGAAACTCTGCCGCAGGATCGCCGCTGGCGGCGGCACTGCGCAGGGCCATCGGGCCGACCCCTTCGGGCGGCAGGTTCGCAATCAGACCGCTCGGGGTTATCCCCGCAACGACCGTTTCGGTTTCGGTGACATCGGGTCCGGCAACGCCGCCTGCAGCCGGGGAGAAGGTCGCCGGGTTTTTCGGCGCTCCCGTTCCGAAGCTGCTGGCCACTCCGGCCGGCGGTGCAAAGGTCAGCTCCGTGTCGGCGGCCTGGGGACCGGTGGCAGAGGCTGCCTGAACCTTGCCGGATGCCGGGACGGACGGCGCCGGGGACACGGATGCGGTCGCTGCAGGCGCAGTGGAGGCGTCGCTGTGGGGCGCCGACAGGGCGCGGGCCGTTGCAGGCGCCGTCGGCGCCGCGGCAGATGCGAGCGCCGGTTGCGTTTCGGAAGCGGCCCCGGAGCGAGTGCCGGATGCCGACTGCGGCTCAAGGGCACGCCCGGCGGTGGCAGCCTCCGCCGCAGCGGCGGCCAGATCCGTTTCGACATCACCGGGCAGCGCTTCAACGGTCTCTACCGTTTCCTCTGCTGCGGCAGCGATCTGCTCGCCGTCCCCGGATCCGCTGGTGGCAATCCGGTAGACCTGCAAGGTGCCCATCAGAAGAACAACGGCGGCAGCGGCATAGAGAATGGTACGGCGGCGGCCGCCGGAGGACGGCGCAAACTCGGGCGCCGGACGGTCGCCCGGCAGCACTGGCGAGTCCTGTGCCTGAAAGTTCTGGTCGGCAATATCCTCGACGCCGAGTTCCAGATCCTCGCTCGCGCCCTTTCCGGTGTCGGCAGATGCAGCCGGTTTTTCCCGCTTCAGGACGTTGCGCAGCCAGCCGACGCGAGCCTTGCCGCGTTCCTCGTCGGCGGGCTCCGCTCCGGCGCGGTCTTTCGGTTTCTTGTCGAGCTGCGCAGCCTCCGCGGAGGCCGCCTGCGCCGCCCGGCGGGCCGCAGCAATGAAATCGGCCTTGCGATCCCGCACGCGCGTATCGGGCCGGGCGCTGTCGCCGGCCGCGTTGTCCTTGCCGCCGTCTTCCCCATTCCCCGCCAGAACGGGCTTGGTATAGACAGGAGCCGGATCGCCGGCATTCAGCCGTGAGAAGCCAGCGGCAGGAGACGCCGCGATATGTTCCGAGCGTTCCAGATTGTCCAGACGCTCCGTCAGGGAGCCAAGAACGGACTTGACCCCGTCAAAGGTGTTGCGGGTGCGCTCTTCGCCACCCTCGGCCGCATCCAGCAGGCGCCGAAGGTCGCCCTGCAAGGCATGGATGGCCTCGTCATATTGCGAGTTTTTCACTTCGGGCAGATTGGCGACGGCTTCCCTGGCCGCTTCGCGGGCAATTTCGGCAACATCGGCGCGGGTCTGCTTAAGGCCCTGTTCTATGCGTTCCAGAACCGGCGAGAACTGATCGGCATCGAAGCCCCTGGCCGAGGAGCTTTCGAGCTGTTCCGCAAGCGCCGCGACCTTTTCGCCAAGCTGCTCGAAACGGCCGTCATCCGAAATCTCGCCCCCCCTGGAGACGACATTCGCCAGATCGGCGATCCGCTGCTCCAGCGCTTCTGTCGACGCGGGCGCGGCGACGCTGGCGCGCATGGAGCCGATTTCCTCGCGCAGCTTGTCGAGATCCGCCGTCGTCACGGTATCGGACGGCTGCTCGAGCCGCGCTGTCAGATCGCTCAGGCGGTCCTGGATCTGGGACAGAAACTCGGTGTCTGGTTCGGCCCCCGCCTTGGCATTCGTCCGGCGCGGGCGGGCGGTTTTCTTCTCGATGGCGTCGATCTTGCCGGAAATCATCTCCAGCCGCTTTTCAAGGGCCTCGAATGCACCGGCATTGGCCGAAGGCAGCGGCTCCGCATGTTCCATGCGCTCGAGACGGTCGACGATTTCATCGAGGCGCCGGTCCACCCGGGCAAGATGCTCGTCACTCGACGGTTCGGCGCGGTCGTCGGACATCATGCCCACGATGTCCTCGAGCCGCCCCTGAAGCCGGGCAATGGTTTCCGGCTCCGGCATGCGGTCTTCCATCGCGGACAGACGATTGTCGAGGCCACGCTGCTCGCGCGCCAGGACTTCCAGATCGTCCAGCCGTCCGGAAACGAATTTCATCCGGTCGTCGATGCCTTCAACGAGACCCTTGATATCGATCTGCTCGACAAAACCGCGCACTTCGCGCAGTTCCGCCCGCAGGGGCTCAATCTGCGCATGATCCTTGCGCTGCAGCAGTTCTTCCACCCGTTCGGCAATCGTGACGATCCGGTCCTCAAGCACCACCATGTGCTCGGAGCGCGGCAGGGCCGCGAAGGCATCTTCAATTTCGTCGAGGCGGGCGGTCACGCTGCTCAGCACCCGGGGGTCGACGGAGGCGCGCGAAAGCTCGTCCAGGCGTTGCAGGATATGGGCATATCCATGCTCAAGCGTCTCAAGGGCGCCTTCCACGTTGGTACGGCCGACCATGGACTTGAGTTCGGCGACTTCCTTGCGGATCTCGCGCGCCAGATGGTCTGTCTTCTTGTCGGTCCGCAGACGCTCCACCATGTCGGCGAGCCGCCGCAGCTCCGCGTTCTGCCGGTTGACCGTTTCACTGGTGCCTTGTGAAATGCCGCCAAGGGCATCGCGCAGGGAGCCGATTTCCTCACGGACCTGGCCGAGGACCTTTTCCTGCGGCGCCCTCAGGGCGTCAATGCGCCGGCCGAGATCCTTGTAGACATGGAAGGAGGCGTCGTGCCGTTCACGGGCGGCGCGGTCCCGGCGCGGCGGAGCACGGTCGTAGTCCTCCTCACCCCGGAGCTCCTCTTCCGCCTCGTCATCGTAATAGGGATCCGCCGGTGCCTGATAACGTTCGTCCCGGAGGCTGTCGATCGCGTAGCGGCCGGGCCGCGAGCGCGAACCTGTGTGCGCGTCATGGGGCTTCTCAGATCCCCTGCCGCCTTCAAGGCCCTGGACCTGTTCATCCAGTCGGTCGAGAGCGCCCAGCACCTCGTCCACCCTGGTATCATGCGCGCTTTCGCGCTCCGGAGCACGGGAGCGCGGCCCCCGACGGGCTGGACGGGCGGACCTGGCGGGAGACTGCGGCTCGGAGCTTTCGGACAACAACCGGTCAAGTTCATCGGCCACGGCGTCGAGATCCCCATCCCGTTCATCGTCGCGTGCCTCGCGGCCGCCGCCCAGTGCCGTTGCGGTACGAGTCAGCCGTTCGATACGGTCACGAGCATGTTCGCGGCGCGGGGACCCGTAAAAGTCGTCACCTTCATACGCATCGCGACCGCGGCTTCCTGCCTCGTGTTTCTTCCAAGCCGGCATATCTTGACCCTGGGCTTACGGCTTTTTCCAACCGCTGATGGAACAGACTGCATCGACATTTCCCGAAGATGGAACGGACGCAGCGTTTCAACAGACTTTGTCGGTTTAGGGTAAACAGGCCGTTAATCGGGCTTGCCAAATGCGAAAACCGGCCGTTTCGCGCCGCGGACATCCCGGCGACGCGTCGCAGACGCTTCGAATCGCCGTATCGGCGTCAACGCATTTCCTGCCGCGAAACCGCCGCGACTGGACGTTTACGCAAACGTAAGCTACAAGGTTATCAAGAAACCGGCCCACTGCACCACCAGACCGCGGCTCCAGCGACACTGCCGAAACGGATCTCCCGGCGTCGGTTTCAAAAACCGCACCAATATCAACAATGAGCCGGACAACGGCTGAAGAATGAGCACCAACTGATATGAGCGAAGCGCTTTCTATCCTCAATGAAGACAATCTGGTGGACGTCGTATCCGCGGCGGACGACAGCACAAAGAAGACCCAGTTCACGATCGGAGACCTGGCGAAGGAATTCGGCTGCACCCTCAGAACCCTGCGGTTCTACGAAGACAGGGGCCTGCTGAACCCGAAACGTGACGGCCTGAACCGTATCTACAATCGCCGGGACCGGGCACGTCTCAAACTGGTTCTGATGGGCAAGCGCGTCGGGTTCTCCCTTTCCGAAATCCGGGACATGCTCGACCTGTACGACCTGCGCGACGGACAGGTCACCCAGCTCCGGGTTGCCCTGTCGAAGTTCAACGAACAGATCGCCGTGCTGGAAGACCAGCGCAAGGACATCGAACAGGCGATCGAGGAACTCTCCCGCACCGTCGAGATTGTTTCCGGGATGCTCAAGCACAAGGAAGCCGAGGAAGGCTGAACCGCTCCTTAGGCGATCCGGCCGTGCCGGAAGCAGTGGCCACAGCCCCTTCCCCAGCGTTCGCTGCCCATCAACCGCCGGTCGACCGACCGGCGGTTTTTTCGTGACCGGGCCCCACAGCCGCATGGTCTACGGACCCGCTGGGCACGACCCTGGTTCGCGAAATTCCGGAATTTGCCCTAGGAACGCACGAATTTGTGCGCCAGGGGTTCCGGACTCAGTCCCCCAGGCCTGTTTTGGACGTATTTTTTTGTCATCCCTTCCCTTGGGATACCACTTGCCCGAGCCATTCAAGCTAGGTATACAGGACTCAGGTTGACGTTTACGGAAACGTAATGTCAAAGGAAGTTGGCAGATCTGGGAGGGTTTCCATGCCGAGCTATTCCGCGCCCGTCGATGACACGCTGTTTCTCCTGAAGGACGTCTTCGGCTACGAACAGTTTTCCGACCTGCCGGGCTTTTCCGACGCTCCGCTCGATCTGGTGGAAGCGATTCTGCGCGAGGGCGGCAAATTCGCCGAAGAGGTGCTGCAACCGCTGAACCAGAGCGGCGACCAGCAGGGCTGCACCCGGCATGACGACGGCACGGTGACCACACCCGAGGGATTTGCCGACGCCTACAAGGCCTTTTGCGAGAACGGCTGGGGCACCCTTTCCGCCGATCCGGACTATGGCGGCCAGGGCCTGCCGCACACGCTGGCGACGATTTTCAACGAATTCGCCTCTTCCGCCAACATGGCCTTCGCCATGTATCCCGGCCTGACCGCCGGCGCGGTCGCCGCACTGAGCCTGCACGGCACGGACGCGCTGAAACAGCAGTATCTGCCGAAGATGATCGCCGGCACCTGGACCGGCACGATGAACCTGACGGAGCCCCATTGCGGCACCGATCTCGGGCTCATCCGGACAAAGGCCGTCCCCCAGGCGGACGGCTCATACCGGATCACCGGCACCAAGATCTTCATTTCCGCCGGCGAACACGATCTGGCGGAAAACATCATTCATCTGGTGCTTGCGCGGATCGAGGGCGCCCCGGAAGGTACCAAGGGCATTTCGCTGTTTGTCGTGCCGCGCAATCGAATCGGCGAGGACGGCTCGGTCGGCGATGCGAACGGAGTTTCCTGCGGCTCCATCGAGCACAAGATGGGCATTCACGGCAACGCCACCTGCGTGATGAACTACGACGATGCGACGGGCTGGCTGGTCGGTGAGGAGAACAAGGGCCTGCGCGCCATGTTCACCATGATGAACGAGGCCCGCCTCGGCGTTGCGGTGCAGGGACTGGCCCAGTCCGAGGTCGCCTACCAGAATGCGGCCGCCTATGCGAAGGACCGCCTGCAGGGCCGCGCCCTGAGCGGGCCGAAGAACCCTGACAAGGCGGCCGACCCGATCATCGTGCACCCGGACGTCCGCCGCACGCTGATGTCCATCCGTGCCTTCAATGAGGCGGCGCGGGCGCTGGTCCTGTGGACCGCCCTCAACGGCGACGTTTCGCATCGTTCGGACAACGAAAAGACCAGACAGTTCTCGGACGACATGATGGGCCTCATGACGCCGGTGCTCAAAGGCGTCCTGACCGACACGGGCTTTGCCAATGCGGTCAACGCCCAGCAGATGTTCGGCGGTCACGGCTATATCGCCGAGTGGGGCATGGAGCAGTTCGTGCGCGATGCCCGCGTCGCCATGATCTACGAGGGCGCGAACGGCATTCAGGCGCTCGACCTTGTCGGCCGCAAGCTGCCGGCCAACGGCGGCCGTGCCGTCATGGGTTTCTTCAACGAAGTCAACACCTTCCTGAAGGAAACCGAGACCAGAGAAGACCTTGCCGCCTTCACTGCGCCGTTGAAGAAGGCCATGGACGATCTCCAGGCCGCAACGATGTGGTTCATGAACAACGCCGTGAAAAACCCTGACAACGCGGGGGCAGGCTCCTACGACTACATGCATCTCTTCGGCCTGGCCGCCCTGGGCTACATGTGGGCGCGGATCGCCGCGACCGCACAGGAGCAGCTGGCCGCCGGAGCGGGAGAGCGGGCCGCCTGGCTCGAGAACAAGCTTGCCTTCGGCACGGTCTTCATGCAGCGGACCCTGCCGGAAACCGCTGCCCATCTGGCACGCATCTCCTCCGGGTCGGACACCCTCATGTCCGTGTCCGCCGAGGCATACTGATGCGGCCCCTGCCCGAACGAAATGGAGCGAAATTGGCCTTCGCAAACCGGTCGGCGCGGCTATAGTCACGCTTCCATCGGATTTGACAGGGAGATTTTGAAGTTATGACTGAATACCTTCTTCATTGCATGGCGCAGTCCGGGCATTCCTACAAGGCGGCCCTGATGCTGGAGCTGTGCGGTGCCGACTGGAAGCCGAGGTGGGTGGATTTCTTCAACGGCGAAACCCGCACCGAAGAGTTCCGCAAGACCCTCAACGAGATGGGCGAAGTGCCGGTGCTGGACCACAAGGGCAAGATCCTGACCCAGTCCGCCGTCATCATGGACTATCTGTTCGGGACATTCGGCAAGTTCGGCTGGGACAATGACGAAGAACGGCGGGAAATCCTGCGCTGGACCATCTTCGACAACCAGAAGGTTTCAGGACTGATCGGCCCGTTGCGGTTCATGCGAACGATTGCCAAGACCGGTGAAACCGACGTGACGAAGTTTCTGGACAGCCGCTCGAAATCGGCACTTGCCATCATGGACAAGCATTTCGACGGCAACGACTTCGCCGTCGGTGCAAAGCCGACCATCGCCGACTTCTCCCTGTGCAGCTATCTCTTCTATGACGGCGAGCTGGGTTTCGACCTTGACGCCTATCCGAACGTCACGAAATGGCTGGCACGGATCAAGTCCCTGCCCGGCTGGAAACATCCCTACGACCTCATGCCCGGCCATCCCTTGCCGGACGCCAAATGAGGAGGATCTGATCCGGAGCATCCGGCGCTCGAAGGACCGCCGGATGCCCGGTCACTTTCAAATCGACCAACTTCAGATTGGTCCACAGGAGGATCTGATGCCCGAAGCCTATATCTACGATCACGTGCGGACCCCGCGCGGACGCGGCAAGAAGGACGGTGCCCTGCACGAAGTGCCCGCCGTCCGCCTGGCGGCCACCGCGCTTGAGGCGATCCGCGACCGCAACGGCCTGGATACGGCCAAGGTGGACGATGTGGTGCTCGGCTGTGTCGACCCGGTCGGCGAGGCCGGTGGCGATATCGCCCGTGCGGCCGTGTTCGCGGCGGATTACGACACTTCGGTTCCCGGCATTCAGATCAACCGTTTCTGCGCTTCGGGCCTGGACGCGGTCAACATGGCTTCCGCACAGATCATGTCCGGCCAGCACAAGCTGGTCGTGGCGGGCGGCGTGGAAAGCATGAGCCGTGTCGGCCTCGGCGCTTCCGGAGGCGCCTGGCCGATCGAGCCGCAGGTCGCCATCCCTTCCTATTTCATGCCGCAGGGGGTTTCCGCCGACCTGATCGCGACCAAATACGGGTTCAGCCGCGACGCCTGCGATGCCTATGCGGTCGAGAGCCAGAAGCGCGCCAAGACGTCCTGGGACGAAGGCCGGTTCTCCGGTTCCGTGATACCGGTGAAGGACGTCAACGGCATCACCATTCTGGACCGCGACGAACACATGCGACCGGATACCGACATGCAGTCGCTGGCGTCTCTCAACCCCTCTTTCGAGATCATGGGCAGCATGGGTGGTTTCGATGCGGTGGGCATTCAGGCCCATCCGGAGATCGAGACCATTCGTCATGTGCACCATGCAGGCAATTCGTCCGGCATTGTGGACGGTGCGGCCGCAGTGCTCATCGGCTCCAGCACTGCCGGCCGCTCCTGCGGCCTGAAGCCGCGCGCGCGGATCAGGGCCTTTGCCAATATCGGCTCCGAGCCGGCCCTGATGCTGACCGGCCCGGTGGATGTCACGCAAAAGCTGCTGAAGAACGCCCGGATGGACATGAAGGACATCGACCTCATTGAAATCAACGAGGCCTTCGCGTCCGTCGTTCTGAGATATCAGCAGGCCTTCGATCGCGACCCCGACACGGTCAACGTCAACGGCGGTGCGATCGCCATGGGGCACCCGCTCGGGGCAACCGGGGCGATGATCCTCGGCACGGTCCTGGACGAACTGGAACGGCGCGATCTCAACATCGCCCTCGTCACCCTGTGCATCGGTGCCGGCATGGGAACCGCGACCATCATCGAACGGGTCTGATCATGGGACGCGATATCGACAGGAATTGCCGGGCAATGCTGTTCGCACCGGCAGTGACCACACACATGGGCGACGCAATTGCGGCAGGCACCGGAACGGCAGCGCGGCACCGCGCCCATCCGCAGGCAGGCGCCGCGGACGCGAGGAGGACCTTCAAATGAGCTACAGGAATTTCACCCTTGAGACCGACGAAGACGGTTTCGCGCTGATCACCTGGGACATGCCGGACAAGTCGATGAATGTCATCGATCTCACCGTCATGGACGAACTGGACGCCATTGTCGATCAGGTTGCAGGCGACGAGGGTATCAAAGGCGCCATTATCACCTCCGGCAAGTCCGCCTTCTCCGGCGGTGCCGACCTGACCATGCTGGAAGGTCTGCTGAAGGACTTTCACATCAAGCGTGGCAACGATCCCGAGGCCGCAGCGACAGTGCTGTTCGAGGGCTCCCGCAAACTGTCGCAGGTCTACCGCAAGCTGGAAACCTGCGGCAAACCGTTTGTTGCCGCCGTATCGGGCACCTGCATGGGGGGCGGGACGGAGCTGGCGCTGGCCTGTCACGGGCGGGTTGCCGACGAAGGCCTGAAGATGGGCCTGCCGGAAGTCAAGATCGGTCTCTTCCCGGGCGCAGGCGGCACCCAGCGCGTCATGCGCATGACAGACGCCCAGCAGGGCCTGCAATTCCTGCTGCAGGGCCGCACCCTGCGCGCGCCGCAAGCCAGGCAGATGAAGCTGGTGGACGAGGTCACCCCGACCAGGAAGCTGGTGGCTGCCGCGCAAAAGATGCTGAAAGCGGGCCTCGATCCGGTCAAGGACTGGGACAAGAAGGGCTACAAGCTGCCGAACGGCAAGGTCTACTCCCCGGCAGGGTTCCAGTTCTGGCCGGCGGCGAATGCCATCTACCGCAGGGAAACCCACGACAATTATCCGGGCGCCCGCTACCTGCTGCGTTCGGTGGTCGAGGGCCTGCAGCTGCCGATGGATCTGGCCCTGCGGGTCGAGAGCCGGTATTTCGCCAAGGTTCTGCAGACGCCGGAAGCGGCCAACATGATCCGCTCGCTGTTCGTTTCCATGCAGGAACTGAACAAGCTGGCCCGCCGGCCGGCGGACCAGCGTCCGAACCGGATCAGGAAGGTCGGCATTATCGGCGCCGGGTTCATGGGAGCGGGCATCGCCTATGTCACGGCCCAGGCCGGGATCGATGTGGTTCTGATCGACCGTGACCAGGAGGCCGCCGACAAGGGCAAGGCCCATAGCGACGAGCTGATGAGCAAGGCGATCAAGCGCGGCCGGGCGAGCGAAGGGCAGAAGGAAAAGCTGCTTTCCAGGATCAACGCGACCCCCGACTACAATGCGCTCGGTGACTGCGACCTGGTGATCGAGGCGGTCTTCGAAGATCGCGACATCAAGAAGACGGTGACCGAAAACGCCGAAGCGGTGATGAAGTCCCGGGCGATCTTCGCCTCGAACACTTCCACCTTGCCGATCACCTCGCTGGCACAGGCCTCGAAGCGGCCGAAGAACTTCATCGGCATCCACTTCTTCTCTCCCGTCGACAAGATGATGCTCGTCGAGGTGATTCTCGGCAAACGGACCTCGGATCGGGCGCTGGCCATGGCGCTGGATTACATCAAGGCGATCCGCAAGACGCCGATCGTGGTCAACGACAGCCGCGGTTTCTACACGTCCCGTGTGGTCATGACCTATATCCGCGAAGGCCTGATGATGCTTGCGGACGGTGTTCCGGCCGCGATGGTCGAAAACGCCGGCAGGATGGCCGGCATGCCGGTCGGACCGCTGTCGCTGGGAGATGAGGTCGCCCTCGACCTAGCCTGGAAAATCGTGTCGGCTGCCCGCAAGGACCTGGGGGTGAAATATCTCGAGGGACCGCTCGACAACATCCTGGAAGAGATGGTGGTCAAGAGGGAACGGTTCGGCCGGAAGAACGGCAAGGGCTTTTACGACTACAAGGGCAAGGAAAAAAGCCTGTGGCCGGGCCTTTCGGAGGTCACCGGCCAGCCCAAGCCCGCGGAAAGCTTCAATATCGAGGAGCTCAAGCAACGGCTTCTGGTGATGCAGGCGCTGGAGACCGCGCGCATATTCGAGGAAAAATGCCTGACGGATGTGCGCGAGGCCGATGTCGGCTCGATCCTCGGTTTCGGTTTCGCTCCCTATTCGGGCGGAACGCTGAGTTACATCGACACGATGGGGACTCCCGCCTTTCTCGAGCTGTGCAAGAAATTCACCCGCAAATGGGGACCGCGTTTCAAACCGAACCGCCTGCTGCGGGAAATGGCCCGGGAAAACGAAACCTTCTACGGCAGGTTTCCGCCCAAAGCGGAGCAGAAACAGAAGGACGCCGCCTGACGGCAATGACGATGCCGCCCTTGCCTTCACGCAGGGTGGCATCGATATTTCTGCCTATTTCATACGCAATAGGTGTTAGCGAATTACGACAAAACTTGATCCATCTCATGTCGTCATGCACAGTTCAGGTCTACCGTTGTGCACGGTTGGGGTGGAGAAATAGATGCCGTTAGAAGGCGAGTGGGCACGCGCTGACGTTTTCCGGGTCTTGCGCGATATCTGTTCAAACGAGAATTTGGACTGGCCGCATATGGCGCGGCTTTACAATTTCGAACTTTCCAGTCTCGAAGATCCACGTGGTGTCGTGCCCATATCCGCATGGTTTGGCGTCTTCGAACATGTTGCCGAAACCCTGGGCAACGACGCGGTGATGTTCGACCTTTTCAACAACATCGACATCGGCTGTTTTTCGATCTTCGACTACCTGTTTTCCTGCGCACCCACTTTCCGGGACGCCTGTCAGGCCTGGGTGAAGTTCATGCCGATCCGCTCGAACGCCTACCGGCTCAGTTTCCAGGAAACGGATACAGGCGGCTATGTCGAATGGCCCATCCTGGAAGGGCGCGGCAAATGGCAACAGAACATGTTCGGCCGTATCGGCTGGGCTGCCCAGCAGATGGAACACGCCACGGACATGCATGTTCCGCCGATCCTGATCGAACTGGCGACGTCCCCGCCGAAGAACACTTCGGCCTTTCAGAAGAAATATCAGGGGCGCCTGAAATTCTGCGCCCCGCACAACCGGATCTCCTTTCCGCGCACGCTGCTTTCCCGGCAGCTGCGCCGCAACGACCCGCATCTGTACGAAATCATCCTGAAGGCCGCCACCAGCGAGCTGAACTCCTTCGACAGGCTGGAATCGCCGCTTTCCAGGATAGCCAATGAGGTCGCTTCGAGCCTGTCGAACGGCTCTTGCACGCTGCCGCAGATCGCGGCCAAGCTGGGCATGTCCCAGAGAGCCGTGCAGCGCGTGCTGGAAAAGGAAGGTACGAGCTACCGCAAACTCAGCGAGGAAATACGGCGCTCCGCTGCGGAAAGATATCTGCGCAGTACGGAACTGCCGATGAAAGAGATCGCCTTTCTGCTGGGATTCTCCGAACTGAGCACCTTTTCCAGAGCCGTGAAGACCTGGTTCGGCGTCTCCCCCAGGAAGGTGCGCGAAGCGCCTGCCGACCAGCCGCGATGAGGTGGCGGCGCGCTTGCACATTGTAATCGGGGCCCATTGTTCCTAACTTTCGCTCAGAAGTTCGTCACCGACGTCATTCAGGAGAAACTTATGTCCGACACCGGCTTGAGCCGTTTTCTGGGAGGCTCGCCCGCGCAGGTGCTGTTGCGGCTGGTGTTCCTCTCCTTTGTGGTCGGCATCGTGCTGTCGGCCTTGAACCTGGATCCGCTCGATCTTGTCGACATGACCGTCGAATTCGTCGAACGGCTGTGGAACATGGGCTTCCATGCCATCGGACGCCTTGGCGGTTATCTCTTGATCGGTGCGATCGTCGTCGTGCCGATCTGGCTGCTGACCCGGATCCTGTCCATGGGCAGGGACCGGTAAGCCCCGGTTGCCGAAACTCATAGGTCTGCTTCGCCTCCTCTGATCGGAGGCCAGGGCGCGCGTGCTGCGCAACGCAAACGCCGTCACCCGAACATTTCGGCGTGAGCGCCCGTGCTGTCCAGGATCGCCCTGGCGCTGCGATGCAACGTCAGGTGCCGGTCGGCGAGTTCCTCGATATCGGCCGAATACCCGCCCCCGAGCACGCCGGCCAGAGGAATGCCGGCAGCCGCGACCGTGCTGATCACGAAGCGGTCCCGCATGTGCAGTCCCTCGCGCGTGAGCGCCAGACGACCCAGCCGGTCATGTTCGTAGGGATCGACCCCGGCATTATAGACCACGATATCCCAGGCCTGCCGTTTCAGAAGGTCCGGCAGAACCGCCGCGAGCCGTTGCAGATAATCGGAATCGGCAGTCGCGTCGGGCAGACCAATGTCCAGATGCGACGGGACCTTGCGGACCGGATAGTTTCGTTCCGAATGCATCGAGAAGGTAAAGATGTCCGGGTCGCCCTGAAAGATATCTGCGGTTCCGTCACCCTGATGCACGTCGAGATCGACAATCAGCGCCTTGCCGATGGCTCCGTCCGCCTGCATGACCCGGAGCGCGACGGCGACATCGTTGAACACGCAGAAGCCCGCTCCATGCGCCTTGCGGGCGTGATGACTGCCGCCGGCCGTGTTGCAGGCCAGTCCGTGTTCCAGGGCCAGATAACAGGTCAGGACAGTGCCGCCCGTCGCGCAGCGGGCCCGCAGCGCGATGTCCTCGCGCATGGGAAACCCGATCTCGCGGGCGATCCTGTCCGGGACGGTGCCGTTGAAGACCTGGTCCACATAGGCGGGATCATGCGCCAGGGCGACCCATTCAAAGGGTGCGGGCCGGGGCCGATAGAAACTGCCGCCGTCCAGAAGGCCTTCCGTGCGGATCCGTTCGGCGACCGCGCGGAACTTGTCCATCGGAAAGCGGTGATTGGCAGGCAGGTCGGCGCAATAGGCCGGATGGTGGACAATCGGCAGGGGCATCCCAGGCACTATATGGCGGGATTTCCGTTCTGGCATCCTTTTGAAGGCCAGATAGCCTCGTTCTTTGTGTCAGGGTGCGCTATGGCATGAAAACCGATTGACGAGACGGACAAAGCCGGACAAGAAGGCCTTTCCGCCCACACGAGCTTTCATGACCCAGTCCACGCCCCTCAATGATCCGTCGAGACTTGCCTTCACGGTAACACACCGCTCGGTGCTTGCCGTCGCGGTTCCCATGACCCTCGGCTATCTGTCAACGCCCCTGCTCGGTCTCGTCGACATGGCGGTGATCGGACGGCTCGGCGATGCGGCCCTGCTCGGCGGCATTGCCATGGGCGGTGTCATTTTCGACCTGGCCTTCACCAGCTTCAATTTCCTGCGCTCCGGAACCACCGGGCTGACCGCACAGGCTCTGGGCGCCCGGGACAGCGTTGAGATCAGGGCAACGCTTCTGCGGGCCCTTATCCTCGCAGTGATCGGCGGCCTGGCGATCATCGCCCTGCAGGTCCCGGTCCGCGAGGCGGGCCTGTGGTTTCTCGGCGGCAGTTCCGAAGTGCAGGCCGCGACAACACTTTATTATGACGTGCGGATTTACAGCGCCCCGTTCCTGCTCGCCAATTACGCCATTCTGGGCTGGCTGATCGGCCTCGGGCGGGCCGGAACTGCCCTGGTGCTGCAGCTTTTCCTCAACAGCATCAATATCGCGCTCAGCGTCTGGTTCGTCATCGGGCTGAACTGGAGTGTCGAAGGGGTGGCACTGGCCACCGTTTTCAGTGAATTCGCGGCAATGGTGCTCGGCCTTGTCGTGGTACTCAACAACGTCAAACGGGGCTCCTGGCCGTCCCTTGCAGTGATCTTCGACCGGCAGCTGCTGATGCGCATGATGGCGGTGAACCGGGACATCATGATCCGGTCCTTCGCCCTGCTCTATGCCTATGCCTTTTTCATGGCCCGCTCGGCCGATCAGGGCGACGCGATGCTGGCCGCCAATGCGGTTCTGGAAAAATTCATTCTCATTTCGGGATATTTTCTGGACGGTCTTGCCACAGCCGCCGAACAACTGGCGGGCCGTGCGGTCGGCGCCCGGCACCGGCCGGCGTTCGACAGGACACTGAAGCTCACGGCTCTGTGGAGCTTTGCCCTGGCCGGTGGCCTCGCGGTCATCTTCTATGTTTTCGGACCGGTCCTGATCGCTTTCATGATCACCGTGCCGGAAGTCCGGGAGCTCGGCGACACCTATCTGATCTGGGCCGTCATGGCGCCGCTACTGGGCGTTCTGGCGTTTCAGATGGATGGCGTCTTCATTGGCGCCACCTGGTCGGACACCATGCGCAACATGATGCTGATCTCGCTGGTGGCCTATATCGCGGCCTATTACATCCTCTTCCCGATTCTCGGCAATCACGGCCTCTGGCTGGCCCTGGAGCTGTTCCTGGGGATACGCGGCATTACCCTGCTTATAGCCTGCCGGAAGCGGGCAGCGCAGACTTTCGCGGATGCCTGAGGGAACCAACGGACGAACCCTTCCCCCGTTTTCCCCGGCCTGCTGAGCACAGCCGGGACGCCCCATGGTCAACGTTCAGGCCGTCTCCGCAGCCCAGGCCTCTGCATTGACATCCCTTGCTTCGCGCAAGGAGGACAGGCCGTGCCTGTCCAGTCTGGCGGAGAGGCCTGTCAGGATCTCGCCGATCAGGGCCGGCCCCTGAAAGGACAGGGCCGAATAGAGCTGCAGAAGATCGGCCCCGGCGGTTATCTTGGTCCAGGCGGTGTCGGCACTGTCGATGCCTCCGACGCCGACAATCGGCAGATCCGGCCCGGCAAGCCTGCGGGCACGCGCCAGAACGATCGTGGATTTGCGGAACAGCAGCCTGCCGGACAGGCCGCCGGCCTCCCCGGCCAGAGCGGAACCGCTCAGACCTTCGCGCCCGATGGTCGTATTGGAAACGATCAGCCCGTCGACATTCCTGGCCAGAACCTCTTCGACAATGCCCTGCAGGTCCTCATCGGCCACATCCGGCGCAATCTTGAGAAGCACGGGGACGCGACGGCCGTGTCGTGCAGTGCATTCGTCCCGGGCGGACATAACCCCGGCGAGAAGTTCGGCGAGCGCGGAGCGCGCCTGCAGATCCCTGAGGCCGGGCGTATTCGGCGAGGACACATTGACGGTGAAATAGGAGGCGATATCCGCGAAGGCCAGAATGCCCGCGACATAATCGGCGACACGGTCGGCAGACTCCTTGTTTGCCCCCACATTGATGCCGACGATCCCCCCCGGAGCCTTCCGGGCCTCCAGACGGCGGCGCAACGCGTCATGGCCTTCGTTGTTGAAGCCGTAACGGTTGATGACCGCCTGTTCGGCCGGCAGGCGGAAAACCCGCGGACGCGGATTGCCGGGCTGGGGCCTGGGCGTGACGGACCCGACTTCCGTATAGCCGAACCCCAGCCTGAGAAGCGCGTCCGGCACTTCGCCGTTCTTGTCGAACCCTGCTGCCATCCCGAGAGGATTCGGAAACATCAGGTCCCAGAGCCTCACGGCAAGGCGCGGATCGGCGCCAGGCCCCTGTCCCGGCATCAGGCCGGTTTTCAAGGCAAGCACGGTCAGGCGATGGGCGGTCTCCGCGTCCAGGCAGTGAAGCCCCTTGAGGGCCGCCTTTTCAAGCCAGGGCCGGATCATCGCTCGAGGTCCGGAAAAACATGGCCGCCGTCCGCCGCCAGGGGAAGATCCTTCACCCAGACCACTGACGCAGGGTCAAGCTGATCGTAAAGATGCGGGAACAGCGCCCCGCCCCGCGACGGTTCCCACTTCAGGCGGTCGCCGAAGCTGGTGGCGTCAAAGGCTGCCAGCAGCAGATCCGACTGTGCGGCGAAATGTTTGCCGGCTGTTTCCCGGACCTGATCTGCGGTGGAAAAATGAATGAACCCGTCGGCAAGATCGACCGGGGCTCCGGCGAACACACCGGCATTCACCGCCTCCTGCCAGAGAAGCCTGGGGACGATCTTGAATATCAATGTCATGCTTTTGTCCGGTTCCATCCGTATTCGACACCGGCCGTGGCCCGCTGCCCTCAACCGGCTGGGACACTACTCAAAGGGGATCGGCCGGACAAGAAGGCTTTCCGATCTTTGCAGGATGTCCTGTAATATGGCAGGAGAGGCCGGGACCCAATGCGCGGAGCACACGGCCACCGAACGGGCGCCTGAGACTGTCCAGGCGCACCGGCAACAGCGAGAGAACCTGGAATGAAGCTTCGGCCTCTTGTGGTGCCAGCACTTCTTCTGACCGTCACCGGCGGGCTTTTCGCCTGGCTGATGCTCAGCGACCCACCCGAAATCCGCAATGAGACGACCGCCGCGAAGGCGCTCTCCGGTCCGGCGCCGGTCGCGGCCCCCTCCCCGGATGCAGCGAAACCGGCGCAGGAGCGGTCCGCCTCGACGGCGCCGCTTCCCGGCGATATCCGCAATGTCTCCCCCCACGGCGTCTCGGCACCGAAGGTCAGCGGCAGCCTCAAGCGGGTGGAACCGTCAAAACGCTATCTGGAACTCAAGAACCCGCCCGTGGAACCGGTCCCGGACGGGCCGGTCGAACTGACCCGCGTCCAGGTGCTGGACGGCGGCCGCATCCAGTCGGACCGGCTTGTGGTCACGCTCGCACACATCCGGCCTTTGAAAATCGACGAAACCTGCATTTCCCGGCTTGGCGGCAGCTGGCCCTGCGGTGCGCGGGCCAGAACGTTTCTCCGGGGCCTGATCCGGCAATTCAAGATCACCTGCGAGAAGATAGAGGACCTGGGGCCCAGGCAGATTCTCGGGAGTTGCCGACGCGGCCATATCGATCTCAGCGCCCGGCTGGTACGCTATGGCTGGGCCGACGCGGCACCCGGCGCCCCCTCGCACATCACCGAACTCGCCCAGAAGGCGCGGGACCGCAAGGTCGGCAAGTGGCAGTCGGAATGGCTCGCTGAACTGCCGAAGTCTGACTGGGAAAACGACCCGACCGCCGCCCTGCCCGGCCTGGAGGATCTGGAACCGGAAATCGTCGAGTGGAGCCTGCGCGCGGATCCGGAGCAGCCGGAGCAGGCGCCCTTCAGTGCTGACACGCCCGAGGATCAGCGCCCGCAATAGCCGTTCCCAAGTCCTTGAGCGACGGATCGCTGCGGGGCCCCTGCCTTGAGGGGCCCTTTGAAAGCCTCGAATGGAGGATGCAGCGATACCCTATGCCGCGAGCTGCCCTTCAAGCGCCTTGCGGATCAGTTCGCGTGTCTCGGCAATACCGTAAAGCGCCACGAAGGAACCGAAACGCGGGCCCTTTTCCTGGCCGAGCAGAAGCTGGTACAGCGCGGAGAACCAGGCGATCGAAACGCCCGGACCGCCATCGGGGCCCTTCTTTGACGGATCCTGATAGCGCTCGATGGACCGGGCAACATCGAGGACCGCGTCCTGAATGGCGGCGCCGTCCGCCTCTGCCGGCAGGGCCGCAAGGGTCCTGTCCAGCTCTTCCAGCGCCTTGCGTTCCACTTCGTCGGGTGTCTTGAAGGATTTCGACGGTTTGACGAAATCGTCGAAGTAGCGGATGGCGTAGCCGACCAGGTCGTCCAGTTCGGGATGGGTCTCGGGCGTCACACCGGGGGCGTAGCGGGAGATGAATGCCCACAGCACGTCCTTGTTTTCCGCGTTGGAGGCAGACACCAGATTCAGAAGCATGGCGAAGGTCACCGGCATGTCGATCTTCGGAATATTGCCGGAGTGAATGTGCCAGACAGGATTCTGCAGCTTCTGCTCAACCGGCATCTGCTGGTACTTCTGGACAAAGGTGTAATATTCATCGACCGCCTTGGGGATGACGTCGAAATAAAGCTTCTTTGCCGTCTTCGGCTTCTGGAAGTTGTAGAGCGCAAGGCTTTCCGGCGCGGCATAGGTCAGCCATTCGTCGATGGTCAAACCGTTGCCCTTGGACTTGGAGATCTTCTCGCCGTTCTCGTCCAGGAACAATTCATAGACGTAGTGTTCCGGTGCCTTGCCGCCCAGGATGTTGCAGATCTTGTCGTAGATCGGCGCGTTGGTCTGGTGGTCCTTGCCGAACATTTCGAAATCCACATCGAGCGCTGCCCAGCGCATGCCGAAATCCGGCTTCCACTGCAGCTTCACGCGGCCGCCGGTGACAGGAACCGTGACGTCTTCGCCGGTTTCGTCCTCGAAGGTGATCGTGCCGTCCTTCGCATTCACATCCTTCATCGGCACGTAGAGCACGCGGCCGGACGTCGGCGAAATCGGCAGGAACGGGGAATAGGTCGCCTGCCGTTCCGCCCCCAGGGTCGGCAGCATCACATCCATGATCTTCCGGTATCTTTCGGTTGCCCGGATCAGCACATCGTCGAATTTTCCGGACTTGTAATACTCGGTGGCGCTCGCGAATTCGTACTCGAAGCCAAAGGTGTCCAGGAAGCGGCGCAGCATGGCGTTGTTATGGGCAGCAAAGCTTTCGAAGTCGCCGCCGAACGGGTTCGGCACGGCACTCAGGGGCATCTGCAGATAGGGCTCCATCGCCGCGCGGTCCGGCACGCTTTCGGGGATCTTGCGCATGCCGTCCATGTCGTCGGAAAAGCACAGCAGGCGGGTGGGGATCCTGTCTTCCGTCAGCAGGCGGAAGGCGGTACGCACCATGGTTGTGCGCAGAACCTCCCCGAAGGTGCCGATGTGCGGAAGACCGGAAGGGCCGTAGCCGGTTTCGAAAAGAACCGGTTTGTCCGACTCCCGCTTCTCGATCCGTTTGACCAGTTTCCGTGCTTCCTCGAACGGCCAGGCTTTCGATTTCCGGGCCGCTTCGACAAACTCTTGCGAAAGGTCGAGCGAAGGCAGGGATTGGTCGGTCATTTTCGAATATCGTTCTTCTGTTTTGTTGGGTTGGGCGCAGGTCCGGCATCCGCGGAAACCCTTGGGCCGGCGGCTGCGGCGCGACACTAGATCAACCTGCATTCATGTGCAATCGCATGAAAGCAGGGAAGTTGAATGTGCCTGAAAGCCCGAGTCCGCCCGTCCGCGCGTGCGCCCTTGCGGGCAGCGCCGGAATGCGAGGGCGGGCGCGCAGTCAAATGTCGCAAGTCCGTGACTTGAAGCTTTGGCGACAAGCCTATACACCGGGCCTTCGATCAGCCTTTGAACCGGCGTCACTGGAGAATGCATAGTGTCTAAGAATGAGCCGATCAGCGTTCAGGAAGCCCTCATCTACGTCATGGTCATCGTTTCGGCGTCGGACAATTCGATGACCGACAAGGAACTGGCCACCATTGGCGACATGATCAAGATGTTGCCGGTGTTCAAGGACTATGACGGCAACAGCATCATTCCGGCGGCCCAGCGCTGCGGTGACATTCTTCAGGAAGAAAACGGCCTGTCCCTCGTCCTGGAACTCGTCGGCGACATTCTGCCGGTGAAGCTCTACGACACCGCCTATGCGCTTGCAGTCGAAGTGGCTGCCGCGGATCTGGAGATCCATCAGGAAGAACTGCGGATTCTGCAGCTGCTTCGTGACCGGTTCCGCCTCGACAAGCTGACCGTTTCCGCCATCGAGCGCGGCGCGATCGCCCGCTACCGGACCGTCTAGAGCCCTCACCGCGCCTATTGGATCAGCACGATCCAGTCCGCGACCAGCGCCGGTTTGTCTTCGCCCTCGATCTCCACGGTGACGGCGAAGGTCAGCCTGGTCTGCTGCGGGGCACGTGCGGCCAATTCCTTGAGGGAGAAGCGGCCGCGAACCCGTTTGCCGGAGCGCACCGGGGCGAGAAAACGGACGGTGTCGAAACCGTAGTTCATCGACATCGAGGTCCCCTCGATCTCGCCGACCGCCTCGTAGAACATCGACGACAGAAGCGACAGCACCAGATAGCCGTGGGCGATGGTTCCCCCGAAGGGCGTACGGGCGGCGGCTTCCGGGTCGGTATGGATATACTGTCTGTCCCCGGTAATCCGGGCGAATTCGTCGATGCGGAGCTGATCGATCGCTTGCCAGTCAGAGAGACCGATCTCGGAGCCGATCCTTGCCGCGAGCGATTTCAGATCGCTGTGCTTTTCACCCATGTCGCTTCTCCTTGCGGAGACCGGCGTCGCCCGCTCTGCCACGGACACGCGCCGTCTCCATGACATGATCTCGTGTGCGTCCCCCAATACGAAAGACCGGGACATGACCGCCGGATATGCGTCCCACAGGCTCATTCTTCATGCAGCTCTCCTCAAGATGACGCTTCCGTGCCCGACGGATCCCGTGGCGCAGGCCAGACCGGTCAATTTCTGCTCTTGTGACGATGTTCGATACCCGGACCGGTGAGAAAGCTCAAATTGGACATGTTTCCTTAACGGGCTACTAGCGGGCCGCACTTTATGAATCTACACGAGGCCTGACCTGCCTTCGGGCGCAGCTGAAAATGACACCGATCTGTGCGGAGACCGGGAATTGACCATCCGATCTGTCAGAAACCACGCGAATGTGCGCTATCCGTTGAGGCGACACCGGCAACAGGTCGGCATGCTTCGCCCCGCGTATCCTGCGGGCACAAGAGTGCGCATGCAGTCAGCCCGGGAGAAATCCCGCTGGGGCACCCGCCTGCTGATCGCATTGGCCGGCTGGATCTGCGCCATTCTTGCGGACTCGCTGGTGATGTTCGCCAACGACCACTTTCACATTGCCAAGGACAGGGACCCGGAACTCTTTTCCGTCGTTCTGGGAACCGGCTTCGCGGGCCACGCGATCTATGTGATTTTCGCCGCGCTTTCCATCACCCTGCTGACCGCCTTCGACCGCCAGAAGTGGATCCTGTGGCTGCTGATCGGATTTCTGGTCGGGTTGGCGAGTATCTGACGCCGGATCAGTTCAGGCTGTGAATGGCGTCGGGCAGATCCAGGGAGAACGCCGGGATCACGACCTCGAACAGGGTGCCGTCCGGCCGTTCCATGGAATAGGAGCCTTCCATGATGCCGGAATCGGTGGTCAGCGGGCAGTGGGACGAATATTCGAAGGTCTCGCCGGGCTCGATCACCGGCTGTTCGCCGATGACCCCGTCACCACGAACTTCCGCCTGCCGGCCCATGGCGTCGGTGATCTGCCAATAGCGCGTCTTGAGCTGCACCGGCTCGGTGCCGCCGTTGTGGATCTCCACCATGTAAGCCCAGATGAACTCGCTTTCATCCGGCTTCGATTCATCGTCCAGATAAAACGGTTCGACCGAGACTTCGATCCCTTCGGTAGTGGCGCAATAACTGCCGGACACGATTGTTCCTTCTGGGTTCAGGCTCTGAGCCTTTCATTCAGGAGGGGCTTATAGGGCGAATGACACAAGCGTGAAAGAGGGTTGTTTGATCCGGAGCCGGATTTGCTTGTGATTTACAGCTGGATTTTGCATGTAGACGGCAGACAATTCACGAAAGACACGCCGCCAGATGCTCGACGCCCGCCTGCGCCCGCTGATCGATCCGCCGCTCAACCAGATGGGACGCTTGCTGGCGGCAGGCGGTGTCGGTCCGAACACCGTGACCCTGACCGGTTTCGCCCTTGGCATGGGCTCGGCGGCCGCGATTGCCGGCGGTTACTGGCTGGCCGGCCTGATCCTGATCGCCCTCAACCGGCTCGCCGACGGTCTGGACGGTGCGGTTGCCCGGGCCACCCGGAAGACGGATCTGGGCGGTTATCTGGATATCACCCTGGATTTTTTCTTCTATGGCGCGATCCCGCTGGCCTTCGCTGTCCAGAACCCGCACGCCAATGCACTTGCCGCCGCCGCGCTGCTGGCAAGCTTCTACGCCAACGGCTCGGCCTTTCTCGCCTTCGCCATCATGGCGGAAAAGAACAAGCTCACGACTGACACCCAGGGGCAGAAATCGCTCTACTATCTCGGCGGCCTTGCCGAAGGCACGGAGACCATCGCGCTGTTCCTGCTGATGGCGCTCCTGCCCGGCTGGTTCCCGTTTTTCGCCTGGGGGTTTGCCTGCGTTTGCTTCATCTCCGCAGGCGCCCGGGTCATGATCGGAGTCAAGGCGTTGCGGAGCTAGACCGCCGCCAGCGCCTTCTCCACATCCTCCAGAAGATCCAGCGGGTCTTCCAGGCCGACCGAAAGGCGCAACATGCCGTCGGTGATGCCGAGTTCGGCGCGGGCCTCCTCGCCGACCGACTGGTGGGTCGTGGTCGCCGGATGGGTGATGAGGCTTTTCGCGTCGCCCAGATTGTTGGAAATCCTGACGATTTCCAGCGCATTGGTAAAGCGGAAGGCGGCTTCCTTGCCACCGTCGATTTCAATGGCGAGCATGGTGGACCCGCCGCGCATCTGCCGGCGGGCGACCTCCGCCTGCGGATGGTCGTCGCGGCCGGGATAGATCAGCCGTTTCACCTTGTTTTGTCCGGCGAGGAAATCGGCGATTTGTCCGGCCGTTTCCGTCTGGCGGGCAACGCGGATCGGCAGGGTTTCCAGGCCCTTCAGCAGCACCCAGGCGCTGAAGGGGCTCATGTGCGGACCCGTGTGCCGGATCAGCGGCATCACCTCGTCGGAGATCCACTCCTCGTCCGAAAGAACGACGCCGCCCAGACAGCGGCCCTGGCCATCGATATGCTTGGTCGCGGAATAGACGACCACATCGGCGCCGAGGCTCAGGGGCGACTGGAACAGGGGCGTGGCGAAGACATTGTCGACGACCAGGCGGGCCCCGGCCTCCCTGGCGATCTGCGCCACCGCGGCGATATCGATGATTTCGAGGGTCGGATTGGTCGGGCTTTCCAGAAACATCGCCCGGGTGTTGGGGCGAACGGCGGCCTTCCATTGCTCGATATCGGTGCCGTCCACGAGCGTGCTTTCCACACCGAAGCGCGGCAGCAGGGTTTCGCAGATATAGCGGCAGGACCCGAAGAGCGCCTTGGCGGCGACCACATGGTCACCAGCCTTGACGCAGGCCATCAGCGCCAGCGTGACGGCGGCCATGCCGCTGGCGGTGCCTCTGGCGGCCTCCGCCCCTTCCAGCGCCTTGATGCGATCCTCGAACATGGTGACGGTCGGATTGGCGTAGCGGGAATAGACGTAACCGGGGTCCTCGCCGTTGAAACGGGCTTCGGCGGCTTGCGCGTCGTCATAGACGAAGCCCTGAGTGAGATACAGGGTTTCGGAGGTTTCACCGAAGGGTGACCGCATGGTCCCGCCGTGAACCAGCGTGGTTGACGGGCGCCAGTTTTTACTTCCGGTCTTGGTGTTCTCAGTCATCTTCAGTCCACTCCAAATGCAAAAAACCCCAGCCAAAGGACCGGGGTTTGCACCTCCGGCCTTTTTAGCAACTTATTTAACGTGGCTGCAAGCCGGCCGGCCCAAATCACCACAACACGCAATTGTCGTAAGCGAAAACCGCTTGCGGGTCAATCACCTTGGACAAAGAACCAGAAACCCTGTTGGCGCGGGCCGCCGCATCCGTTAAGGACGGTAGGAAGAAGATCATGCGGGACACCCAGATGAATGTGACAACGGCTCAGCCCCTGAACGGAAGCGCATCTCTTTCAGCCGAGGGCATACTGCCCGAGCGTGTCATCCATGCCATGTTCGCCGGCGGAGAGATTTCCGCACCCGAGCCACCGGTGAGTGGTCAGGTGCAGCCGGCCAGTCTCGACCTGCGCCTGGGCGCAGTCGCCTATCGCGTGCGCGCCAGCTTCCTGCCCGGCCCCCGGATCAGGGTCGCCCACCGGCTGGAGCAGCTCAAGCTGCACACGGTGGACCTGGCGGTCGGCGCCGTGCTGGAAACCGGCTGCGTCTATATCGTCCCCCTTCAGGAAAGCCTGGCGCTGGCGCCCGACATCTCGGCAACCGCCAATCCGAAAAGTTCCACCGGCCGCCTCGATGTCTTCACCCGGGTGATCACCGACAACGGCCTTGCCTTCGACACGGTGCCGCCCGGCTACACGGGGCCGCTCTACGCGGAGATTTCTCCCCTCACCTTCCCGATCCTCGTGCGCACCGGCTCGCGGCTCAGCCAGATCCGTTTCCGGCGCGGGCACTCGCTGATCCCGGATGCCCGGCTGGAAGAGGTCCACAAGGCGCACACCCTGATGAGCGGTGGCAACGAGCGTATCGGCAACGGTGTCCAGCTGTCCATCGACCTTGAGGGCGACGGTCCCGGCAGCCTGATCGGCTACCGCGCCAAACAGCATTCCGGCCTGATCGACGTGGACAAGGTCGGCGCGCACGACCCGCTCGATTTCTGGGAACCGATCTATCGCCGCCGGACGGCGGAACTGATCCTCGATCCGGATGCGTTCTATATCCTGGTCAGCCAGGAAGCGGTGCATGTGCCGCCGGACTATGCCGCCGAGATGGTGCCCTTCGATCCGCTGGTGGGCGAATTCCGCGTCCATTACGCGGGCTTCTTCGACCCGGGCTTCGGCCATGCGGGCGCGGGCGGCATCGGATCGCGGGCGGTGCTGGAAGTCCGATCCCACGACGTGCCCTTCATCGTCGAGCATGGCCAGACCATCGGCCGCCTTGTCTACGAGCATATGGCGGAACGGCCGGAGCGGCTTTACGGCGAGGGCATCGGCTCCAACTACCAGGGACAGGCACTGAAGCTCTCCAAGCATTTCAGGATGTCCGCCTGACACCACATGGCTTTCAAGACGATCACCCGCGAGTTCGAAGGCTTTCTGGAAGACCGGAAATCGCGCTTTCTTGCGCATCTGGTTCCGATGGACCGCTTCGAACAGCGCCTTGAGGAGCTGCGCAAGGAGCACCGGAAGGCGGCCCATATCGTCACGGCCCACCGGCGCCTTCTGGACGACGACCGGATCGAGGAAAGCGGCAAGGACGACGGCGAACCGGCAGGCACCTCCGGTATGCCCACCCTGCGGGTGCTGCAGGGTGCCGAGCTGATCAATTGCGCCGTGCTGATCGTGCGCTATTTCGGCGGAACGAAACTCGGCGGCGGCGGGCTCGCCCGCGCCTATTCAGGCGCTGCGCAGGACGCGATCAACAACGCCAGGCTTGTGCCCTTCCGGAAGATCCTTACCCGGCAGGTCAGTGCGGATTTCGCGGCGAATTCGGAGCTGGAACGGAAGATCGAGACGCTCGGCCTGACCGTGCTGTCGCGCGATTATACCGAGACCGGGGTGTCCCTGACGGTCGAAGGACCGGAAGATCTCATCGGACAGCTCGAGGCGTGATTCGCGACCGGCAGGGTCATCAGGAGACCTTCCGTCCCATTTCCGCACGCAGCTGCTTCACTTCTCCTCTCAGCGCCTTCATCTCCTGAAGGATCAGCCCCGTGTCATCATGGATGGCCTGACGGTTGGCGTCGGCCTCCGCATCATGCTCTTCCTGCATGGCCGAGACGATGATGCCGATGAACAGGTTCAGCACGGTGAAGGCTGTGCACAGAATGAAGGGCACGAAGAACAGCCAGGCCAAGGGGAAGGCCTCCATCACCGGCCGCACGATGCCCATGGACCAGCTTTCCAGCGTCATGACCTGGAACAGCGTGTAGAGCGAGCGGCCGATGGTGCCGAACCAGTCCGGAAAGGCCTCGCCATAGAGCTTGGTGGCCATGACGGAGAAGACATAAAACACCAGCGCCATCAGAACCATGATCGAGCCCATGCCGGGCAGCGCGGCGACGAGGCCGCCGATGACACGGCGCAGGGACGGCACGACGGAAATCAGGCGCAACGCCCTGAGAATACGCAGGGACCGCAGGACGGAAAACGCCCCGCTGGCCGGCATCAGCGCGATGGCGACGATGGTGAAATCGAAGACGCTCCACGGATCCCTGAAGAATTTCAATCCGTGGGCATAGAGCCTCAGGGCGAGCTCGATCACGAAAATGCCGAGGATCAGGCGATCCAGAAACAGCAGCAGGCCGCCCATCTCGCGCATGACGGCGGGGCTGGTTTCCAGCCCGAGCGTCACCGCGTTCACGACGATGATGGCGACGATCGCGTATTCCCAATCGCGCGAGGCGACCAGCGCCCTGATCCGATTTCGCATTTACCTGCCCTGGACTGTGACCCAACCTGAGATGCGCCTTCATGCGCCGGGCGAAAGATGGCGTTTCCGGCGCTGCAGTGCAAGATGCCGACGGGTCAAAAGCCCGCTTGACAGGTCGGGCAAGTGGGAGCAAAAAGCTCAAATATCTCGGCGGGTGTAGCTCAATGGTAGAGCAGAAGCTTCCCAAGCTTAAGACGAGGGTTCGATTCCCTTCACCCGCTCCAGATTTTCAGACTTTCACGCCGCACCGCGGATCATGTCCGCCGCCTTCTCGGCGATCATCACCACGGGCGAAGCCGTGTTGCCCGAGACGATTTTCGGCATGACCGACGCGTCGATGATGCGCAGGCCGTCCAGGCCGCGTACCCGCAGCTCCGGATCGACCACGGCCCTGTCGTCCACGCCCATGCGGCAGGTGCCGACCGGGTGGAAGATGGTCGTGGCGATATCGCCGACCCTGGCAAGCAGATCGTCGTCACTCTCGACCGCCGGACCGGGCAGGATCTCTTCCGGCTGGTAAGGCGCAAGAGCATGGGCGGTCATGATACGGCGGGCCTGGCGCACGGAGGTGACCGCAATCTGGCGGTCCTTTTCCGCAGACAGGTAATTCAGCCGGATATCGGGCTGGTCTGACGTTTCCCGGCTGCGGATATGCACGGAACCGGTGCTTTCCGGGCGCAGGTTGCAGACCGATACGGTGATGGCCGGGAAGCTGTGCAGCGGGTCGCCGAGCTTGTCGGTGGAGAGCGGCTGGACGTGATACTCCAGATCCGGCATGTCCAGCGACGGGTCGGATTTCGTGAACATGCCGAACTGGCTCGGAGCCATGGCCATCGGACCGGAGCGGGTCAATCCGTATTGCAGCGCGATCGCCGCCTTGCCGAAGAGGCTGTTGGCCATGGTGTTCAGGGTCTTCGTGTTCTGTACCTTGTAGACGGTGCGGATCTGCAGATGGTCCTGGAGATTGCCGCCGACATCGGGGCTTTCATGGCGCAACTCGATACCGTGAGCGGCCAGAACTTCGCCGTTGCCGATACCGGAAAGCTCCAGGATCTTGGGCGAGTTGATCGCCCCGGCCGCCAGCAGCACCTCACGTTCCGCCCTGACGGTCACGTCCTTGTCCTTGTGGGAAAACGCCACACCGACGGCGCGCCGGCCCTCAAGCAGGACGGATCTCGTTTCCGCGTGGGTGATCAGCCTCAGATTCGGGCGCTTCAGGGCCGGGCGCAGAAAGCCCCTGGCGGTGCTCCAGCGCACGCCGCCCTTCTGGTTGACCTCGAAGAAGCCGCTGCCTTCATTGTTGCCGTCGTTGAAGTCCGCGCGCGGTTCGACACCGAACTCCCGGGCGCCCTCCTGAACCGCGCGCAGGATTTCCCAGCTCAGCCGCTGCCTGGCCACCTTCCATTCGCCGCCACCGCCATGCATGGAGGTTTCTCCGGCATGGTGGTCTTCCGATTTCAGGAAATAGGGCAGCACGTCGTCCCAGGCCCAGCCCGCATTGCCGAGTTGCCGCCAGTGGTCGTAGTCGGCGGACTGGCCGCGCATGTAGATCATGCCGTTGACGGAAGAGCAGCCGCCGAGAACCTTGCCGCGCGGATAGACCAGACTGCGTCCGTTGAGCCCCGGTTCGGCGGCGGTCTTCATCATCCAGTCTGTGCGCGGATTGCCGATGCAGAAGAGATAACCGACCGGAACATGCACCCAGTGGTAATTGTCCGAACCACCGGCTTCCAGGAGAAGAACCCGCACGGACGGGTCTTCCGTCAGGCGGTTGGCCAGAACGCAGCCAGCCGTTCCTGCTCCGACGATGACATAGTCGTAGCTTCCCTCCAGTTCGTTCGCCCGGCTCATCCTGTGTCCCGCTCCCTGAATTTTCCGGTGCGGACAACGGTTCGATCATCGGATCCCGCCACCTGCTCCGTCCTTGTCGTGCACCGCGTGTCCGAACCGGACGGACGGCCTCCCTGCTCCCATGAATAGCCGCAAATCCCTGCGCCCGCCATTCAGCGCAAAAGCTTACACCGGATCCGGCCGATTGCCACCGCCGGACGGCCTCGCAGTATCCCGCAAAACACCCCCACAAACCTGCGCGCGCCATCCGGCGTAATTCCTGGCTGACAAACAGGACAGGGGCACGATATTCTGCGGGTGCGATTCCCCGGCTGCCCGATGGCGGCGAGCCGTTCTCAAATCCGTTTCAGGAATGCTGCGTGATCACTGGACTGTCCATCGCCCGGGTTCCCGGCCCCGCCCTCAAGCGCTTTCTGGCGGGTGTGTGGATGGCTGTTTCCGGCGCCGTCCTGCCGGCAGCACCGGCAGCCGCCCAGGACGCCCAGGTGCGCGTGCCGAATTTCTGGGATCCGAAGGCTGTGCACGACCGGCCGGCGTCCATTCCCGACAAGATCCAGTTTCTGGCGACCGATGACTATCCGCCC
Source organism: Labrenzia sp. 011 (assembly GCF_003075075.1). Classification (GTDB taxonomy): domain Bacteria; phylum Pseudomonadota; class Alphaproteobacteria; order Rhizobiales; family Stappiaceae; genus Roseibium. The sequence goes on from NZ_QCYM01000002.1 coordinate 125,248, forward strand.
TTCGTCTTCCGCGACCCGCAGGGGCGGCTGACCGGGTTCAATGTCGATCTGGCACGCGCCCTGTGCCAGGAGCTCGGCAGTTCGTGCTCTCTCAGAATCAAGGATTTCGAGGTTCTTCTGCCCGCCCTGGAGGAAGAGGAAGGCGATGCCGTCATTTCCGGCCTGTCGCGCAGCCTGCCGTCGACGCGGCGCCTGAATTTCACCGACGACTATCTGAAGCTGCCGGCACGCTTCGTGGTCCCGGTGGATCAGGCAGAGAGTTTCAACGAACAGGATCTGAGCGGCAAGACCATCGCCGTGGAAGCCGGCTCGCGCTACGAGGCCTTCGTGACCCGTTTCTGGCCCGCGGCGAACGTCCTCAGCCTCGATGATGAAAATGCCGCAAGGGATGCAGTCAGGACCGGAGAGGCCGATGCGCATTTCGGCGACGGCCTCAGCCTTTCCTTCTGGCTGCCGAGCGAGGCCGCCGACGGATGCTGTTCCTTTGCGGGCGGTCCCTGGCTGGAAGCCGGCTATTTCGACCAGGGCATGGCGATCGTCACCCGGCGGGACGACCCGGAACGGGCCGCCGCGCTCAACTACGCCCTCCGCCAGCTGCACCAGAAGGGCGTCTACCGGGAACTCTATCTGCGCTATTTTCCGCTCAGTTTTTACTGACCCGCACCGGCAAGCCTTCAGCGATCGTCTTCGTCCGGCCCCCGTCCCTGCCTGAGAAACGGAATGGCAAGGCTGAACAGGAAGGAATGGGCTTTCGGAGTCAGGGCGGGACCGAGCCCGATCTCCATGCCGTCATGACCCTTTTCCGGCTGGTCGACATAGGTGCCGAACAGACGGTCCCAGATGGACAGGTAGAAGCCGTAGTTGGAATCCGTTTCGCGCCGGTAGACGGAGTGATGCACCCGGTGCATGTCCGGCGTCACGATCACGTAGCGCAGCAGCCGGTCCGCCCACAGCGGCAGACGCAGGTTGGCGTGGCTGAAGACAGCCGACCCGTTGAGCACGATCTCGAAGATCAGCACCGCCGCGACCGGACCGCCCAGGGCGGCGATCACAAGTCCCTTCCAGACGAAGGACAGCAGGATCTCGAGCGGGTGGAACCGCAGCGCCGTGGTTGCATCGACCTCGCTGTCGGCGTGATGAACCCGGTGGATGCGCCAGAACAGCGGGATCTTGTGGGACATGAGATGCTGGAACCACACGGCAAGATCGAGCGCCAGAAAGGTGAGCACCCCGGCGAGCACGCCCGACCAGCCCAGCAGCGGGAAGAGCCCCCAGCCGTTGTTCAGGACCAGGAGTGCCAGCCCGGCGCCGCCGATGGGAAAGATCAGCCGCACCACGAGCGCATCCAGGAAGATCAGACCCCAGTTGGCCGGCCAGCGCTTCAGGCGGCCGGATGTCCGCTGCCGTCTCGGCAGGCCGGCTTCCAGCAGGGCCATCAGCAGGAAGATGCCGACAAAACACGCCATGCGGATCTGATTGATGTCTATCTGGTCAAACATGGTTCAAGGTTGCTCTGTCCACTGCGGAACCGCTTGCCAATGGTTCCAAGGCCCTATAGGCGATATGCTTTCTAGCATATTTCCCTTCCATTGCCGCTGCGACGGATGACAGCATCATGACTTCCTTTCTCTGGACCCGCCCCGAAACGCCGCCCGCGGCAACGCTGCTGCTCGCCCATGGCGCCGGCGCGCCGATGGACTCCGCCTTCATGAACAAGCTGGCCGCCGCGCTGGCGGTGGAAGGCATCGCCACGGCCCGGTTCGAATTCGCCTATATGGCCGGACGCCGCACGGGCGGTTCGAAAAAGCCGCCGCCGCGCGCGGACAAGCTGATCGGGGAATTCCAGACCGCACTTCAGACCGTGATGCAGGAGACGGACAGTCCGCTGCTGATCGGTGGCAAATCCATGGGCGGGCGCGTCGCGGCCATGCTGGGAGGCGGCGCGTCCCTGCCCGGCCGCGTGACCGGTATCTGCTGTTTCGGCTATCCGTTCCATCCGACCGGCAAACCGGACGCGGAATGGCGTCTGGCACCGCTGGAAGAAGCCCGGCGACCTGTGCTCATCCTGCAGGGCGACCGCGACGCTTTCGGCTCCCGAGCCGAACTGGAGGATGCGTCCCTGCCCGCGCATGTCCGTTTGACCTATCTGGAAGACGGCAGCCACGATTTCGGTCCGCGCGGCAAATCTCCCGCGACGCTTGACGGAAATTTCGCGGTGGCGGCCGGGGCCGTCGCCGATTTCATTCGATCACTGTGAATTCCTGACAGGCGCGCCTTCACGGGCGCTCATGCACGGCCGGCCGCCTACTCCGCCGGCGTGAGCGCGCGCCCCTTGCCGACGAGCCCGGTCCCTGCCCGCTTCGGCCGCAGACGGACGAGCCCGCCGATATCGTCACCGATCTTCATCAGGGCCGGCACCAGCACCAGAACGAGGGCCGTTGCCGTGCCCAGTCCGAAAACGATGGTGATGGCCATGGGCAGGAGGAACTGCGCCTGGAGACTGGTTTCGAACATCAGCGGCAGCAGGCCGCCGATGGTGGTCAGCGAGGTGAGCAGAACGGCCCGCAACCGGTCGCAGCTTGAACTCACGGCCGCCGTGTCCAGATCCTCTCCGGTCGCCCTGCGTTCCTCGAACCGCGCAACGAGAATGATGGAGTTGTTGACCAGGATCCCGGCAAGACCAAGCAGACCGATCAGGCTGAGAATGGTCAGGTTGTAGCCCATCAGATAGTGGCCGACGATCGCTCCGACGATGCCGAACGGTATGATGGACATCACCACGATGGGCCGTGCGTAGCTCGCGAAGATCGCCGCCAGGATGATATAGATTCCGGCCACCGCCAGAAGCACCCCGGTCAGGAGTTCCGAAAAGGCGTTCGACTGTTCTTCCGCCCGGCCGGCGAAGGAATACTCCAGGCCGTAACGCTCCGCGAGGTCCGGCAGGAAGGCGCTGTCGAGCTCGGAGATGATGCTGTTGTTGGACGTGACCGTGCTGTCGACATCCGCGACAACGGTGACCACGGTCCTTCCGTCCCGCCGCAGGATGACGGAAAACCCCTGCGCATCCGTCAGATTGACGATTTCGGTCATGGGAACGAAATCCCCGGCGGGGGTCTTCAGGGAAAGCTGGCGCAAGGCGGCGGTCCCGTCCTGATCGAACACCTGCTTCACCCGGACTGCGACTTCCTCGTCGCCTTCGGCAAAGCGCTGCGCGATGTTGCCTTCGAAGGCATTGCGGATCTGACGGGCCGCGCTCTCGACCGTGAAACCGAGAGCCCGCCCGCGCGGGGTCAGTTCCACCACCAGCTCGGGCTTGCCGTAGGGCAGGTCATCCTCGACGGCGCTCGTGCCCGGATAGCCGGACAGTTCCTGCTGAAGCTCCTGCGCGGCGGCCTTGAGCTCCTTCAGCGGCGCGCCGGTCAGCCGAATGTCGAGGTCGCGGCCCGGAGGTCCGCCCCGGCGTTCGGCAATGGCGATCCGGGACGTTCCGGGAATGGACGGCACGAAGGACTGCCAGGCCCGAACGATTTCCGGGGTACGGACGCTGCGTTCCTCCGAAAGGGTCAGCTGTACGGTGATGTTGGCGACATTGTCGCCCTGGCTGTTGCCGGCTTTTCCGAGCGTTGCATAGGTCGCCAGCACCAGTTTCTGCTCCGTACCTTCGGTGAGCTCTGCCTCGGCTTCTTCCAGCGCCTCCTCGATGCGCAGGATCGCGGCAATCGCCTCGTCCTCGGGGATACCGGCATGGAAGAAGATCGACGCGGTGAGATTTTCCGCCTCCGGTGAGGGAAAGAAGGTGAAGCCGATCCGGCCGCCGCGCACCAGGCCGACAGCCAGGATCATGGCGGCAATGGCAATGGCCAGCGTGACATAGCGCCATTGCACGGCCGCCGAGACCATGGCCCGGAAGGGATAATCCCGCAGCCAGTCAAAGCCCCTGTCGAAGGTCCGGCGGAACCAGCCGGGCTGCGGATTGTCTTCGCGTGGCTGACCGTTGCGGCGCAACGCCATGAGGAATGTTTCCAGTCCGAGCGCCAGCAGAAAGCATGCGACGACGACGATGAGTTCGAAGGCGAAGGTCCCGACCACCTCCTTCAGGCTGCGCAGTGGATCGTCGACCAGGTCGAGATAGGGCGGCACGGCCATGTCCGGCTGCGCGACAAGTGCGGTGAGGAAAAAAGCCGGGGCCCCGGCAATCAGAACCACGCGCCACCAGCTCCAGCCCGGACGGTTGCCGAGCGCGTGGGAGAGATGCCCGGGCAGAACCAGGAAACACTCGATCAGCGAGGCAATCACCACCGCCACGACGACCACCGGGAGCGTGCCCATGATCTGTCCGAGAACATCGCCCACGAGCAGGATCGGCAGGAAGGCGGCAATTGTCGTCAGGCTTGCGGCCAGGATCGGCGCCAGCATGGTGGTCGCGCCGTTGATCGCGGCTTCCTGGGGCGTGTCGCCGAGGCTTTGCCGCGTCGCCGTGTGCTCACCGACCACGATCGCGTCATCGACGATCACCCCGAGCATCATGATCAGGGCGAACAGGGAGATCATGTTGATGCTCTCCCCCATCAGCCACATGATGCCGAGCGTTGCCATCATCGCGACCGGTATCCCGGCGGCAACCCAGAGGGCGATCCGTGCATTGAGAAACAGAAACAGGATGGCAACGACCAGAACAAGACCGGAAAGACCGTTCTCGATGAGCAGGGAAATACGTCCCCTGACGGCATCGGCGCTCACGTCGTATTTCAGGATTTCGAGGGTGCCGGGCAGTTGCGGGGTGATTTCGGCGAGATACTCATCGACGATTGCCGCGGCCTTCAGCGTGTCGGTTTTTTCCGCGCGCAGGATCTGCATTTCAACCGCCCGCGTACCACCGGAAAACCCCTGGTTCTCGCTGGAATCGAAATCCCGCACGACGGTTCCGATATCCTTCACGAGCGTCTTTTCGCCAGAGGAAAAGGATTTGACCTCGACCCGGCCGACGGCTTCGGGCGAGCGTGCTTCCGACAGGGCACGTATCTGCCGCTCGACGGCGCCGTCGAGACTTCCGGCGGGCAGATCGGTTGTGTTGCCCGCGATCTGCGCGGCGACATCGGAGACCGTCAGATCCAGCCGGTGCAGTTCGCGCTCCGGGATCTCCACCAGATATTCCGGTGACCGGTAACCGTAGAGTTCGACCTTGTCGATACCGCGGGCGAGCAGGTCATCGCGCATCTGGCGCGCAAAGACCTTGAGCGCCTGTTCCGAAAAGGGGCCGCGCAGGGCCAGGGTCGCCACACTGTCGGTGAACGTGGATGCGGAGACCACCGGCGTTTCACTGTCGACCGGTAGCGTGGTCACCCCGGAAACGGCCTGTTCCACGTCGGACAGCGCCTGCTGCATGTTGGTGCCTTCGACGAATTCCATCTGCACCGCGGCGCCGCCCTCCCGGCCATAGGAGACGATCTCGTCCAGCCCGTCGATGAAGCGCAGCTCCGGCTCGATCACCTCGAGGATGTTCGCCGATACATCTTCCGCGCTTGCGCCCGCCCAGGTGATCGAGACGGTGATCCGGTCGGTCATAACGGTGGGAAAGAACTGCGTGTTCAGCTTCGCAAAACCATAGGCTCCGAACAGGACCATGACGGCCATGATCAGATTGGCCGCATTCGAGTGGCGAACGATCTGTTCGAGAAAGCTGCGGTTTATTGCGTCTGGCGCCATGATACGCTCCCTCAGCCGCTCTGGCCGGTGCTGCCGGTTCCCGAAAGCGGGGCCACGTCGTCCGGCTCGACCGGATCGGCGTTCACATCCTTCACCAGCAGACCGGCGCCTGCCTCGGGAATGCGTGTGGCCAGAAGGGTTTCGCCGTCCTCCAGCGCCCCCTCGACAAGAATGTAGCCGTCATCGATCGCCAGCGCGTTCACCTCGCGCGGCTCCAGGCGGCTGTCCCTGACGACATAAACCGTTCCCTCGCCATAGAAGGCCGCTTCGGGAATGCGGAAACTGTCCGTATAAGACCGGTCGGACAGGCTCACTTCGACGAAGGCACCGGGACGAAGCGGGACCTGGGTGGCGGAACTGTCGATCGATGCGATCAGATCGACCCCGCCGCGCGTGCTGGCAACATCCGCACCGATGCGCGTGACCGTGGCCGGGTAGGTCACCGGCTCATTGCCGAGAAACCAGGTAACCTCGACCGGACGCCCGACGACCGTTCCGCTTTCCGCCAGAAGGCGTCCGTACTGGTTGTCCGACAGGGTGAACCGGACATCGAACGCATCGCTGCCGTACAGGGAGACGACCTCGTCGTTGACACCGACGAGCCGGCCCACTTCGACGGATTCGGAGCGGACGATGGCGTCGAACGGCGCGCGCAGGATGGTGTTTTCCAGCTGGCGCTGCGCATTTTCAAGCCGCCACTCGAGACGGCGGATCGCCGCCTGCTGCTGGAGAACCCTGGCTTCTTCGAGCGCCAGCGAATTCTGTGTCTGTTCCAATGTCTGCTGACGCTGGGAGACGAGCAGCTTGCGGTCGTCCAGAGTGCGTTCCGTGACCGTTCCCCTGCCCTGCAGCTCCTCGGCCCGCTCAAGGTCCTTGCGGGCGAATTCCAGTTGTTCCTGCGCACGCAGCTCGTTGGCCGTTTCAAGCTTGACGCGTCCCTCGCTTTCCACGAGAGCCGCCCGGGCTTCGGCGAGATTGGCCTGCGCCTCGGTAATGGCGCCCTCGAAGTCGAAACGGTCGATCGCAACCAGAACCTCGCCCTTCGATACGGCGCCACCGGCTTTCAGGTTCGGATGCACCTCGATCACTTCACCGGCCACAAGCGATCGCAGTTCGACCTCGCGTCCGGCAGACGTTTCCCCGTAGACATTCAATTGCGGCGCATGATCGCCACGCACCAACGTCACGGTTTCGACTGCATAGCTTTTTTCCTGCACGGGGCGCTTGGGAAGCTCTGGCCTGGTGCCCACCAGATAGTTCATTCCCTTGACCGCACCGAACAGAATGACGAGCGCGACAACGGTCTGCAGCAGTGCCCGCAGGGCCAGAATGACGCGCCTGGATCGTCTCCGCCCATGTGCGTCCGCAGGCGGCAGCACTTCGGCCACGGACTGGTTTCCGGCTTCTGAATGTAAAGACTGCAACATTTTCCGCTCACCAGACACGTGAAGAATTGGGGGTCTGCATGCAAAACAGGCATGCTTCGCACTGCAGCATATCAGCAGGACTTAATGTCGGCGATCCGTATTGGCACGTGGAAAAGTGTAACAAAATGTTGCCGGCGGGCCTGAATAGACCCGCCGGCATGCGATAATCAGCTGTCGAAAGTGTATCTGGTGCTGCAGAACTCGCAGGTCACGACAATCTTGCCTTCAACCGTTACCGCTTCGATTTCCTCCGCCGAGAACCCGGCGAGCACGTTTTCGATCTTCTCCCGTGAGCAGCGGCATCGGTCGGCAAGTGGCTGCGCTTCGAAGAGCCGGACGCCACGCTCGTGGAACAATCTGAAAAGCAGCATTTCGACGCTGACTTCCGGATCCGTCAGTTCGACATCCTTGACCGTATCGACCAGCGCCTTGGCCTCGACCCAGGCATCGTCTTCCTCGACTTCGTGCTGGCCGGTGCCCTCCGGAGCGTCACCGGGGTGGATATCGGCCTGTCTCATGCGCTCGGGCGCTTCAGGCAGGAACTGGATCAGAACACCGCCCGCGGTCCAGGACCTGGCATGGCCTTCCCCTTCCCGGCGGGTGAAGAGTTCGCCGACACCGAGGCGCACTTCCGTGGGGATCTGCTCGGAGCGTTCGAAGTAACGGCGCGCAACTTCCTCGAGGGACACCCCGTCCAGCTCCACAAGCCCCTGGTATCGCTGCATGTGCTTGCCCTGGTCGATGGTCATGGCGAGATGACCCCGGCCAAGCAATGCCTCGGGCGTGGCCTCGCCGGCCATCGTCAGTGCCGATACCCGTTCGGCGTTGAAGGTCGCGCAGGCACGGATCGCATCCGGCGAGGCGAAATCCACCACCAGCATGGAAACCGGCCCGTCAGTCTGCGTCTGAAGCGTGAAGCGGCCGTCGAATTTCAGCGACGTACCGAGCAGGCTGGTCAGAACGATGGCTTCCGCCAGAAGGCGGGAGACCGGTTCCGGATAGTCATGCCGCCCCAGAATGGTTTCCAGGACAGGGCCGAGCGCGACGGCGCGACCGCGCACATCCAGCCCTTCCACGGCAAAGGGCCGGACAGCGTCCAGCCCTGCAGGCGTAATGCCCAGGTCATCGAGATTCAGTGCCACTTTGGCCTTGCCTTAAACTGCGCCGAAACACCAGGCCAGAATACCCTTCTGGGCATGGAGCCGGTTTTCGGCTTCATCGAACACAACCGAATTGGGACCGTCCATGATCTCCGAGGTGACTTCCTCTCCCCGGTGGGCCGGAAGGCAGTGCATGAACAGGGCATCCTGTTTCGCCTCTGCCATCAACCGCTTGTTCACCTGATAGGCGCTGAGAAGATTATGACGCGTTTCGCTGTCATCGTCTCCCATGGACACCCAGCAGTCGGTGACGACACAATCGGTCCCCTTGACTGCCTCATATGGGTCCGCGGTCACGAGAATGGAACCACCCTTGCTGCGGGCAGCATCGATCAGGTCCTGCGGCGGCGCCAGTTCCTTCGGCGTTGCAATGCGCAATTCGAAATCGAAACGGGGGGCGGCATGGATCCAGGACGCCAGCACATTGTTGCTGTCGCCGGTCCAGGCGATGCTTCGGCCATGGACCGGTCCGCGATGTTCCTCGAAGGTCATCAGGTCTGCCATGATCTGGCAGGGATGCGAGACCTTGGTCAGGCCGTTGATCACCGGCACCGTCGCGTTTTCAGCCAGTTCGCGGAGTTCGCCGTGATCGAGTATGCGGATCATGATCGCATCGACGAAACGGGAGAGAACGCGCGCGGTGTCGGCAATGCTCTCCCCCCGTCCCAGCTGCATTTCCGCACCGGTCAGCATCAGGGTCTCGCCGCCGAGTTCGCGCATGCCGACATCGAAGGAGATCCGCGTACGCGTCGACGGCTGCTCGAAGATCATCGCCAGCACCTTGCCCGCGAGCGGCCCATGGCCGCGGTGAACGCCGTCACGCGTCGCCTTGATCTTCTTTCCCGTTTCCAGGATGGCGCGCAGCTCGTCGCTTTCGATTTCCGTCAGATCCAGAAAATTCCGGTAGGTTTGCCCGGCGGTCATTCGGCCGCTCCTTCCACCAATTTCGCCTCGATTGCACGGGCAGCCTCGTCCAGGCGCTCCACAGCAAGGTCTATTTCATCTTCACTCATGGTCAGCGGCGGCATGATGCGCACCACATTGTCACCCGCAGGAACGGCCAGCAGGCCGGCCTCGCGGGCCGCCGCGACATAGTCGCCGGCGGGCACGACACATTTCAGGCCGAGCATCAGCCCGACGCCGCGAACCTCGTCGAGGACCTTGGGATGTCCGTCCACCAGTCCGGCGAGTTTCTGCTTCAAGGCAAGGCCTTTTCTCCTGACGTCCTCCAGGAACCCGTCCCCGAGCACAACATCCAGAACCGCATTGCCGACGGCCATGGCCAGCGGGTTGCCGCCGAAGGTCGTGCCGTGGGTCCCGGGCGCCAGGGCCCGCGCCGTTTCGGCCGTGGCCAGGCAGGCGCCCATCGGAAAGCCGCCGCCGATCCCCTTGGCGATGGCCATCAGGTCGGGTTCGACGCCGAACCACTGGTGCGCGAACAGCCTGCCCGTACGGCCGACACCGGTCTGGATCTCGTCGAAGATCAGCAGGATGCCGTTCTCGTCGCAGATCCTGCGCAAGGCGCGCAGGAAGTCGGTCTGGATTTCCCGGATACCGCCCTCTCCCTGGATCGGCTCGATGGCGATCGCCGCGGTATGCGGTCCGATCACGGCCTTGAGCGCCTCCAGGTCACCGACCGGCACCTGATCGAAACCGGGTGCCTTGGGTCCGAAGCCTTCCAGATATTTCGCCTGGCCGCCGGCAGCGATGGTGCCCAGCGTCCGGCCGTGGAAGGCCCCCTCGAAGGTCACGATATGGAAACGGTCCGGCTGTCCGTTGTCATAATGGTAACGGCGCGCGCATTTGATCGCCGCCTCCATCGCCTCGGCGCCGGAATTCACGAACAGGACCTTGTCGGCGAAAGTTGCCGCGCACAGACGCTGCGCCAACCGTTCCCCATCCGGAATCTGATGCAGGTTCGAAACGTGCCAGAGCCTGGCTGCCTGGTCCTGCAGCACCTCGACAAGATGCGGATGGCAATGCCCGAGCGCATTGACGGCAATACCGGATCCGCAGTCGAGAAATCGTCGGCCGTCGCTCGCGATCAGCCAGACGCCTTCACCGTGATCGAATGTCAGGTTCGATCTCGCGTAATTTCCGAATAATGCACTCTCGGACATAACCCCGATTGTCTCCTTTGAATGCCTTTTCCGCCCCAGGGTGTTCCCACCTGTTGAGGTTTTTCACCTGAAAACCGTACGGAAAGGCCAAAACGCAACGTGCCGCCCGGAAAGGCGGCACGCAACGCTATTCTTATACAACGCCTCTACCGATGCCTGTCAATGGAAATGGCGCATTTGCCCGAAATCGGGATTTTGCGAAAAATCTCAATGACCTCTCCTTATTTGGGGAAAAGTTGCTTCATCCCCAACTGGTTTGGGTCGGATGGTTGCCTGACAAATTAACACTATTGTAACCTCTGGGCAGTCAGACACGAGATCTCGTGAGGCACATCAGCTAGAGGCACTAGATATGCCCTATTAGGCACGCGCTTGGCTGCCTAACACGAGGTTAATGGCCGTCAGGCGGTCAAACTAAAAGGGTGCGGCAATGAGTTGGACAAACGAACGGGTTGAGCTTCTCAAGAAACTCTGGAGCGACGGCTTGAGCGCAAGCCAGATCGCCGGTGAGCTGGGCGGAGTCACCCGCAACGCGGTCATCGGCAAGGTGCACCGGCTGGGCCTGTCGGGCCGCGCCAAGACGACGTCAACCGCTTCCAAGCCGCGCCGTGCGCGCCCCAATCCGGCAACCGGCAATGCGACCGCACCGAAACGGCCGGCCTCGCAGCCGCAATCCGTAGGGGCAACCGCCCTGAAGGCCGATTTCGCGCCGGCCCCGGCGGTCGAAGCCAGGCCGCAGGTCGAACCGATTGCCGAACTGGTGCCGATTTCACAGCGCGCAACGATCCTCACCCTGACCGAGCGCACCTGCAAATGGCCGATCGGCGACCCGGCGACGGACGACTTCTATTTTTGCGGCCGCCAGTCCGATCCGGCCGTTCCCTATTGCACCCACCACTGCAAGATCGCCTACCAGCCGGTCTCCGACCGTCGCAATCGCAAGGTCGTGGCGCAGGCAGGCTGACGCCACTGCCACCGTGCGCAGGGCCTAACAGTCCGCGCACACCCCGGCCCGTCTGAACGACGCGGGGAACTTCCGGTGGTTCGACTTCAAGCCACCATCCGGTGTCTGAACGCCTCACCCGAACATCCGTTTATTCAGCCCGCCGATCCGGCGGGCTTTTTGTGTTCCGTGAAAGTGCCAGGTCCGATGCGCCTGCTGTCCGCTCAGCCCAACGTGGTGAACTGGTCGTTGAAGGCATAGCCGGCACCGCGGACGGTGCGGATGGGATCCTTCGCCTTGCCCTTGTTGAGCGCCTTGCGCAACCGGCCGACGTGGACATCCACCGTGCGTTCGTCCACATAGACATCGTGGCCCCAGACCCCGTCGAGCAACTGCTCGCGGGAGAACACCCGGCCCGGTGACGTCATCAGGAATTCCAGCAGGCGGAATTCGGTCGGTCCGAGATGGATCTCCTTCGTGTTCCTGCGAACACGATGGGTTTCCCGGTCCAGTTCGATGTCGCCGGAGCGCAGCATCGAGGAGACCACCTCGGGACTGGCCCTGCGCAGGATTGCCCGCACACGTGCCATAAGTTCCGGCACGGAGAACGGTTTGACGACATAGTCGTCGGCCCCCGTCGACAGGCCGCGAATGCGCTCGGCTTCCTCGCCGCGTGCGGTGAGCATGATGACCGGCAGACGCTCTGAATCTTCCCGTGCGCGCAGACGGCGGCACAGCTCGATGCCCGACAGGCCCGGCAGCATCCAGTCCAGAAGCAGGAGATCGGGAAGACTTTCCCGCAGGCGGAGCTCCGCTTCATCCCCCCGGACACACGATTCAACCGCGTATCCTTCCGCTTCCAGATTGTACCTCAAGAGAAGGCTCAGCGGTTCTTCGTCTTCAACGATGAGCACCTTCGGCATGCAATTTCGCTCCAATTTCCTCAACCGGCGCCAGGGCGCCGGCCGGATCGTTTTTCCGCACGAAAGGTCAGGCGGTTAGGCGGAAAAAGTTGTCTCGTCCATTTTCACCCGGTCTTCCGGCAAACGTTCGCCGGTGACCATGTAGTAGACGTTCTCCGCAATGTTGGTGGCGTGATCGCCGATACGCTCGATGTTCTTGGCACAGAACAGAAGATGGACGCACTGGGTGATGACCCGCGGATCTTCCATCATGTAGGTCAGCAGTTCGCGGAAGAGCGAGGTATAGATGGCATCGACCTCGGCGTCGGCTTCCTGCACGCGGCGCGCCGCTTCGGCGTCCCTGCGGGTATAGGCATCCAGGACCAGCTTGAGCTGGGACAGGGTGAGTTCCGTCATGTGCTCGACGCCGATCGCGAGTTTCTTCGACTGCAGGTCGCTGTCGATCGCAATCACGCGCTTGGCCACATTCTTCGCCAGGTCGCCGATCCGCTCCAGGTCGTTGGCGATACGGGTCGCCGCGGTGATTTCGCGCAGATCCTGGCCCATGGGCTGGCGGCGCGCGATGATCTCGATCAGCTTGACCTCGACTTCCTGCTGAAGGGTGTCGAGGCGCTCGTCCTTTTGAATTGTGACCTTCGCCAGCTCCAGATCCTGGGAAACCAGCGACGACACGGCATCGGAAAAGGCCTTTTCCGCCAGACCGCCCATTTCGGCGACCTTGCCGGCCAGCTCCGTCAGTTCCTGATCGTATGCCGAGACTGTATGTTCAGACATCCTGTGTCCCTTTCAGAATTTCGCAATTCGCCTAGCCGAAGCGGCCGGTAATGTAGTCCTGCGTGCGCTTGTCCTTCGGATTGGTGAAGATATCCTCCGTCGGGCCTTCCTCAACCAGAACCCCCATGTGGAAGAACGCCGTGCGCTGGGAGACGCGGGCGGCCTGCTGCATGGAGTGGGTCACGATGACGATCGTGTAGTTCTCGCGCAGTTCGTCGATGAGTTCTTCCACCTTGGCGGTTGCGATCGGATCAAGAGCCGAACACGGTTCGTCCATCAGGATCACTTCCGGGCTGACGGCAATCGCGCGGGCAATGCACAGGCGCTGCTGCTGGCCGCCCGACATGCCGGTACCCGGTTCGTCGAGACGGTCCTTGGCTTCTTCCCACAGACCCGCCTTCTGAAGGCTGGAGGCGACGATGTCGTCGAGCTCCGCCTTGTTGCGGGCAAGGCCATGAATGCGGGGACCGTAGGCCACGTTGTCGTAGATCGACTTGGGAAAGGGGTTCGGTTTCTGGAACACCATTCCGACCTTGGCGCGAAGCTGCACCGGATCGACCTTGGCGTTGTAGATATCCTCTCCGTCGATCGTGATCGTCCCCTCGACCCGGCAGATGTCGATCGTGTCGTTCATCCGGTTCAGGGTCCGCAGGAAGGTCGACTTGCCACAGCCCGAAGGGCCGATGAAGGCGGTTACCGACTGCGGTTGAATTTCAATGTTCACGTCCCTGATGGCATGGGTATCGCCATAATAGACCTGCACATTGTTTGCAGAAATCTTGCTTGTTGTCATGGCGCTCGCCTGCTCCAAATTCGGCATCTCGTTCATCGGATCGTTCCTTACCAGCGGCGTTCGAACCTGCGGCGCAGAATGACCGCAAGAATGTTCATGGTGAGGAGGAACACCAGCAGAACGATGATGCCACCCCAGGCTTTTTCGTAAAATGCGTAGTCCGCACGGGCCGCCCACGTATAGATCTGTGCGGGCATGGCCGAATTCGGATCGATGAAGCCGGCGATCACTCCGTCAGGATAGCCGCGGGCGACAAACCCGACCATGCCGATGAGCAGCAGCGGTGCCGTCTCGCCGAGCGCCTGGGCCAGACCGATGATGGTGCCGGTCAGAATGCCGGGCATGGCCAGAGGCAGCACGTGATGGAAGATCGACTGCATCTTGGACGCCCCGACCCCGAGCGCCGCGTCGCGAATGCTCGGCGGCACGGCCTTCAGCGACGCGCGCGTCGAGATGATGATGGTCGGCAGAGTCATCAGCGTCAGGACAAGCCCGCCCACCAGCGGCGCCGATTGCGGCAGATGCATGAACTGGATGAACACCGCCAGACCCAGGATACCGAAGACGATCGAGGGGACCGCCGCCAGATTGGAAATGTTCACCTCGATCAGGTCCGTGAACCTGTTCTGCGGTGCGAATTCCTCCAGGTAGATCGAGGCGGCGACGCCGATCGGCAGCGACAGGAACAGAACCACCAGCATCATGAAGAACGACCCGACGACGGAGGCCCCGATGCCCGCACCGCCCGGATTGTCGACACCGGAGTCGGCGCCGGTGATGAAGTTCCAGTTGAACACCGTCTTGATGATACCGGCCTCGACCAGCGAGTCGACGATGTCGAGATCGGATGCCTGCAGGAACCGGCTGTCGGTCATCTCCACCCGGGTGACACGGCCGTTCATGTAACCGTCAACCCGCGAGGACGCCGCCAGTTCGAATTCCGCCGGCGCGCCGAGAGCCCCCGGATTGGCCTTGAAATATTCCCGGATGGTTCCGCCGGTCTTGCCGACGATACGCTCGATGGCGGCGGCGTCGACCGGGACACTCATGCCGCTTTCCTCGAGCTGCTTCTGAAGCGCGCCGATAAAGAACTGCTCGTAGGCCTTGGTCTTGAAGAGCTCCTTCTCCGCCGTGTCGTATTGGTCCTGCGTCAGCGTGAACTCGACCTCGACAATCGTGCGGGTGAACGCCGGAATTCCCTCGGAGATGATCGCCGTGGCCAGAACCACGAGGAAAAACAGGCCGACAAGAACCGCACCGAGACCGTAGAACTTGAACCGTTTCTCCGCGGCGTTGCGCTTGCGGGTCAGATTGTCGAGCGCGTAAAGCGACTTCGACTTCACCGGCGCCCCTGTCTGTGCGGGGCCGGTTTCGGGAGATTGAGTTGCATCAGTCATCAGTCGTACTGCTCCCGGTATTTGCGCACGATGTAGAGCGCGACGATATTCAGACCGAGGGTCACGACGAAGAGCGTCATCCCCAGGGCAAAGGCGACCAGCGCGACAGGAGAGGCGAAATCGGCGTCCCCGGTGAGCTGGCTGACGATCTTCGCGGTAACGGTGGTCATGGCCTCGAAGGGATTGAGACTGAGCCGCGCGGCCGCACCGGCCCCGAGCACCACGATCATCGTTTCACCGATGGCACGCGAGGCCGCCAGCAGAATGGCACCGACGATCCCCGGCAGCGCCGCCGGGAGGACGACCTGCTTCACGGTCTCGGACTTTGTCGCGCCCAGTCCGTAGGAGCCGTCCCGCATGGCTTGCGGCACGGCATTGATGATGTCGTCGGACAGCGAACTGACGAAGGGGATCAGCATGATCCCCATGACCAGGCCCGCGGTCATGACCGCAGTGCCCGCCTTCATGATCCCCAGGCCGTCGTCGCCAAAGACCGACAGGAGCATCGGCCCCACGGTCAGAAGGGCAAACAGGCCGTAGACGATGGTCGGGATGCCCGCCAGGATTTCGAGCATCGGCTTGGCCACCGCCCGAAACTTCGATCCCGCATATTCGGACAGATACACGGCGGCGAACAGACCGACCGGCACCGCCACGGCAAGGGCCACGAAGGAAATGTAGAATGTGCCCCACAGGAGCGGCAGGATCCCAAGTTCCGACGATCCGCCGCGACCGGAGAAGCTCGGCGACCAGGTGAGCCCGAAGAAGAAATCCATCGCCGGATAAAGCCGGAAGAATTCCACCGTGTTGAAGACCAGCGACAGAACGATGCCGAGCGTCGTCAGGACGGCGATCAGCGCGGCGCTGAACAGAATGACGCGAATGCCGCGCTCAACGGTGTTGCGCGCCCTGAATTCATGCGTCGTTTCGCGGATGCCCCAAAGCGCGCCCGCGATCGCGGCAAGAAGCACGACAATCGTCATGTAGAGATCGCCGGCCGACACCATGACCCGGTAGGACTGCGCGGCCCGCATGACAGGCTGCGTGATCCGGGACGTCACGATTTGCCCGGCCTCCTTGAGGCGGGCGGTGATGTCATTGACATCCGCGCGGGCGTTGCTCGCGAAATCTTCGTTCATCTGACCGCTTGCGACGGCATTCTCGAGCCCTTCGGCAGTGCGGCGTACTTCGGCCATCACCAGCCCGAGGGACGATCCCTCCTGAACGGCATCTTCCGGGATCATGCCGGATATGCTGGCGTGTATGACGAAAGGCTGCACCAGCAACCAGACAACGAGGATCAGAAAAGCCGGCACCGCAGCTTTCATCGCCACGTTTGCCCCATAATAGGAGGGAAGAGAATGCAGATCCCGCATATCCCCCCCGACGCTGGCCAGGGCGCGCGCGCGCCCGGCAACGTAGCCAACCGACGCGATGGCAAGCACGATCACGACGAGCCAGAACAAGGACATGTGGTCCCCCGAAAGATTTGAAATTGCTGAAATGAAAGGGGGCGGCAGGTGGCGCCGCCCCCGGATCGAGCCGAGGCTCGATTACTTCATGGTTTCTTCGGCTGCCACGGCAGCCTGTGTGGCGGCCAGTTCCGGATCGGCAACAAGGCCGTACTGAGCCAGCGGGCTGCTCGGACCGGCGATTTCGTCGGCGATGAAGAACTGGGCGTATTCCTTCAGACCCGGGATCACGCCGATATGCGCCTTCTTGACGTAGAAGAACAGCGGACGGGAAACCGGATATTCGCCGGACGAGATGGTTTCGGTGGACGGAGCCACGTCACCCATGGTCGCGACTTTCAGCTTGTCGGTGTTGTTCTCGTAGAACGCCAGACCGAAAACGCCGATACCGTTCGGGTTGGACTCGATGCGAGCCAGGGTTTCGGTGTAGTCGCCGTCGATGTCGGTGGACTTGCCGTCCGCACGCACGTCGATGCAGGCGTCTTCAGCGTCGTCTTCCGACATGCCGCTGTCGATCATGGCCTGCAGGGTACCGGTGGCTTCGCAGCCGACGGCCAGAACCTTTTCTTCGAACACTTCACGGGTGCCGTGCTTGGTGCCCGGAATGAAGGCGGCGATGCCGACGTCCGGCAGGTCGGCGTTGAATTCAGCCCAGTTGTTGTACGGATTGTCAACGAGTTCGCCGTCCTTGAGCACCTTGGCGCCAAGAGCGTTGAAGATGTCGGCCGGCTGGAAGGCGTTAAAGGCCGGGCCGGTTTTCTGGGAAGCGAAGACGATCCCGTCGTAGCCGATACGGACTTCGATGATGTCCTTCACACCGGCTTCGGCACACGCCTTGATTTCCTTCTCGCGGATCTTGCGGGAAGCGTTTGCGATGTCGATGGTGTTTTCGCCAACACCTTCGCAGAAGCGCTTCAGACCGGCGGAGGACCCACCGGATTCAACGACCGGTGTCGGGAAATCGGTGTTTTCGCCGAAAGCTTCCGCAACGATGGATGCGTACGGCAGAACAGTGGAGGAACCGGCGACCTGAACCTGGTCACGAGCCTGGGCGGCACCAACGAATGCAGTGGAAGCAACGGCCAGGGCAGTTGCACTAACGAGGGTCGTAAATTTCACTTGACCACTCCCTTTGAATGTCAAGGTTTCTAGAGGATCACTGCGCATGACTATGCGAGAGCGATGCCGGGACACTAGGCCCCTCGGATGAGAGTTCTATGACAGTTGCTTTTCAGTTTTATGACAATTCAAGCGATTGAAAACAAAGGTGAAATTTCATAAATGACGTTTTTCTGTCGCAAATCCGGTCAAATTGGCGACACAATACGCGTCCCCGGGCCTGCAACTTGTTTCCACCAGTACAGGCCCGTCCCGGGAACAGGCTGCCCGGCCAAGGAAGAAGAAGAAAGCAGACCGCGCTAGAATCGCAGCGCCTTGAGCTCAGCGGCCCCTTGCGCCTGTATCCGGCGCGCATCCGCTGGCAGCGGTATCAGCCCCTTGGCGGCGAGATAGCCGTCCTCCCCCCAGGCCTCTTCGCTGGTAAAGGCCGCGACATATTCTTCCAGCCCGGGAACGAGACCGGCATGCTCCTTCTTGATGTAGAAGAAAAGCGGCCGCGATACCGGGTATTGCCCGGAAGCGATCTTGTCGAAGGCCGGTTCGACACCGTTCACCGCGGCGCTCTGGATCTTGTCCAGATTTCCGATGAGGAACGAATAGCCGAAGATACCCACGTTGAGAGGATTGGCTTCGAGCTCGGCCACGATCAGGTCATCGTTTTCCCCCGCTTCGACAAAACTACCATCGCGACGGATCCGGGCGCAGGCGTGCCCTTCCAGTCCGCTCACCGATTCGCAGCCCCTCTCCATCACCAGTTCGACAAAGGCGTCCCGGGTACCGGAGGTCGGCGGCGGGCCGAGCACCTCGATCTTCTCGTCCGGCAGGGCGGGATCGATGTCGGACCAGTTGGTGAAGGGATTGTCGCGGTTCTCTCCGTCACGCGGCAGTCTTTCAGCCAGGGCCTGAAAGATCTGGTCGATCGTCAGGCTGAATTTCGGACCGTGGATCGAATTGGCCAAAACGATTCCGTCATAGCCAATCCGGACCTCCACCGGCGTCACGCCGTTTGTCTCGCAGGTTTCCAGCTCCGACGGCTTCATGCGTCGTGAGGCGTTGGTGATATCGGGTGTATCCAGGCCGACCCCCTGACAGAACAGCGTGAAGCCGGCACCGGATCCGGTCGACTCGACGACGGGATATTTCATCCCTTCCCGCCCGACGTTTTCCGCCACTGCGGTCGCAAAGGGAAACACCGTGGAGGACCCGACGATCAGAAGACGGTCCCGCGCCTCTGCGGCAAGCGAGGCCAGACACAATGAGCAACAGACAACAGACCCGGCTGCGAAATTCCTTGCCACGAGAGAACTCCTTGAAAATTCCCGGTTCCCGCCACGTGCGCGCGGCCGACCGTCAAAGCCACGCTCCCACCCGCAAACGGACAGGCCATGCCCGGCCAGTCCCTGTTATCAGCCCACGGTTTCAGAAATACGACAGCGAACCATTCTCGCTTCCGCTTTGGAATGCGGCTGCATGTCTTGCCTCGGAACCGGCGCAGCAGGCCGGTCTGCATGTGGTCCTTGCCGCCGACGCCATACCGCCATGCGGGCAAACTTCTGGACCGCCACAATCTCGTCCGGCCGGGTCAGCCGTGTTCACGTCTCTTTGGTAGCGGTCTTTTCGGAAGCGCCTTCGCCGCTTTCGAGCAGTGGCAGCTTCACCTTGAAGGTCGCGCCCTTGCCCGGCTCGCTTTCGATCTCCAGCCGTCCCCTGTGCCGGGTCAGGATATGCTTGACGATTGCAAGGCCGAGCCCGGTGCCTTTCAGGGCACGGCTGGACTCCACATCGATGCGATAGAACCGCTCCGTAAGGCGCGGCAGATGCTCCGGCGAAATGCCCTCGCCGTAATCACGCACGGACAGAACCCAGAAGGGCGCACTATCGGCATCGGACTGCTGTTCCAGGCTGACATCCACATATTTGCCGGCACTGCCGTATTTCAGCGCATTCTCGATCAGGTTCTCGATCACCTGTATGAGTTCGTCGCGCTCGCCCTTTATCTTGACAGGGCTCTCCGGAACGTGGATGCGGATTTCCACGTCCAGATCCGCCGCAAGCGGGCTCAGCGCGTCCTTGGTGTGACGGACGATCTCGGACAGGTCCACGACGCTTGCCGGACGGACGTGGGCCTTGAGCTCGATCCGGGACAGGGAGAGGATATCGTCGATCAGGCGCCGCATGCGGCCGGCCTGGTCCAGCATGATCGCCAGAAACCGCTCCTGGGCTTCCGGGTCGTTGCGGGCAGGTCCCTGGATGGTTTCGATGAAGCCGGTCAGGGATGCCAGCGGCGTCCGCAACTCATGGCTGGCATTGGCGATAAAATCGGTGCGCATGCGCTCCAGACGCCGGTTCTCCGTCAGATCCTGGATGACGACCA
The DNA here is from genome assembly GCF_003075075.1 of Labrenzia sp. 011. Classification (GTDB taxonomy): domain Bacteria; phylum Pseudomonadota; class Alphaproteobacteria; order Rhizobiales; family Stappiaceae; genus Roseibium. The sequence goes on from NZ_QCYM01000002.1 coordinate 145,456, forward strand.
GAATGAAATCCGGAAGACCGTGCCTGCGGTCCTGGGGTCCGGTGCCGGGCATGTAGATGGGGGCAATATGAGCCTCGTACCAAGTCTCGGTGGGCACCTTCTCGATCCAGCTGATCCGCTCGGTTCCCCCCATGCTGCAGACGCGATCGAAGGCCTCCAGCAGGGAAGGCGCGCGCAGGGAAAACGACAGTGGGTCCCCCGGCTTCACACCGCTGTAGATTGCCTGGGCCTGCGCATTGACATAACGGGTTATTCCACGGCCATCGGCCACGAAGCAGGGGGTGGGAAGCGCGTCGACGGTCACCTTCATTCCTGTGCCCGGCCACATCCTGCGGATCTCCCGCTGGGCGTTGACCTTGAACCTGCGGCTGGTGGACCGCCGCGGCGCCAGGGTGGCGACAAGGGCCAGGACGGCCAGCCCTGCGGCCGCGGGCAGAATTGGAACATCATAGGCAATCACGGCAATGGCAGCCGCGCAGAAGGCAGTCACGAGTATCCACCGTGCTTCGCCGATGCGCGTGAGCGGTGAAGCAGTGGTGTCTGCCTCGGAGTTTTCCTCAAAAGACGACGGAGATAGGGTCATGGATTCGTAGAGGATCGCCTGCCAGAAATTCACGCCCCGAAGGGAAGACACTATTTCGGCGCCTAAGTAAATGCGCAAGACCGAAATCGGTGAAACGGGGCGTCGGTGGATCCTGCAATTAACACGAGGAACATGTCATCCAGGCGACAGCACAGCCACTTTGTTCTCTTTGATGCCGCAAGGATCGTTCCGGGCAGCGCGCCCGGTATCCCCGCTGCCTTCACCCCCGCTGCGAGGTTCGCGCGGCAGCTTGCAGATTCTTGATGATTTGCGGCCAGCCTCCGGGCCCGCGCATGAGGTCCATATAGTCCGCGCCGTTCTCTCCATGCCGCAGGAATTCGTTGTGCACGACCTCAAGCCGGGTCACGTCCCCTGCCACCCGGAAGTTGACCATCACCCGGCTCGCCGCCGCGGGATCGGCAACTTCACTGCCGTCGCGGGAGATCTGCCAGGCCAGTCGCACATAGAGCGGAGCTTCGATGGACAGAACCGTTCCCCAGATCCGGCGACGGCCCTGGGCGTCCATATCGTAGCAGCAGCCACCGGCGAAAGGCTCGATTTCCGTCTCGCTTTTGCCCGGTGTCGATCCGTCGAAGGAGGAAGTCCACCAGAGATCCGCCCGGTCGACAAACAGGGAAAAGGCCTGTTCGCGCGGCAGGTCCAGCAAACTCTCGAACCGGCATTCAGTTTCTTGCGCCATAGCATTCCGCCAGGATGAATCGGATCAGGTGCCAGACAGTTTCCCATAGAAACGCCCGGCTTGGCAAAGCCGGGCTTCCCTAGCCGATTCGAGCGTCCTATACATGACATGCCTGACCATGCCGGCCGCAAGCGGCGGAGCGGGTGTCCGGACCACGGACGAGGTGACCATTGCCTTGCGCATCACACGGGCTCACGGTCCACCGGTCCCTGTCTTCCCTCAATGCGCGGCGCATACAGACATGAAACACGATCGAGATTTCGACCCGAATTACGGTTCAGCCGTTGAACTGATGCCTGGTCTGCGCCGGCTGACGGCCAGGAATCCCGGGCCATTCACATTTTTAGGAACCAACACCTACCTGCTCGGCACCAGCCGGCTTGCCGTCGTCGATCCGGGCCCCGCCGACGAGGCGCATGTCGAGAACATCCTGAAGGCGGCCTCGGGCGCGCCCATCGAGGCCATCGTGGTCAGCCATACCCATGTCGACCATTCGCCCGCCGCCCGCCGGCTCAGGGACAAAACGGGGGCACAGATCGTCGGCTGCGGCGTTCACCGGGCCGCGCGCGCCCTGATGGAAAACGAGATCAATCCGCTCGACGCCAGCGGCGACAAGGAGTACACGCCCGACCGGCAGCTGCGGGAGGGCGACGTCTTCAGCGCGGCCGGGATTTCCCTTCACGCCGTCGAGACTCCGGGTCATACGGCCAATCACCTGTGCTTCGCCCTTGGCGGAGAAGATGTCCTTCTGTCCGCAGACCATGTCATGGGCTGGTCGACATCCATCGTCGCGCCGCCGGACGGCAGCATGCGGGACTATATGGCCTCGATCGACAAGCTCCTGGACCGGCGGGAACAGATCTACCTGCCGGGCCATGGCGGCGTCATCAACGACGCGCTTTCCCATGTGCGGGACCTGAAGCGGCACCGGCTGGGCAGGGAAGCCGCGGTCCTGCGGGAACTGGCCGCGGCGCCGCTCACAATTGCGCAGATCGTCGCCAGCCTCTATGCGGATGTGGACCCTGCCCTGCATCGGGCAGCCGGCCTGTCGGTTTTCGCCCATCTGGAGGATCTTGCCGAGCGCGGTCTGGTTGCCGCCTCCCCCGCCCTGGCGCTGAACGCCACCTTCCGTCTGCGCTCTTCCTGATACGCGGGAAGAGCCGGTCCTTCACCCTTCCAGATCCGTCAGGCCGAGATCATCGGCGACCGGGGCGTCCTCTTCTTCGAAATAGGGTTTGAAGCCCGGAAGCGGCGCGCTCTCGCGAGGCTCTTCCAGCGGCACGGGCTCAAGGTCTTCGGGCGACAGACCGTCTTCCTCGACGGACAATCGCGAAAGGTCGCCGTAGGTCTCAAGGAGCACCTGATCGATGCCTGCGAAAACGGCCCGGATATGGTCCGGATTTCCGGAAAGGTCCCTCAGCGGGGTTCGCGATCTGGCGCGGACATCCAGCAGCGCTCCGACCGGGTCGGGACGAATGCGCAAGGTCACGTCATGCTTCAGCCCCAGAAGTCCGGAAGTGCCCTCCGCCTGAAGCCGGGTGGGCGCATCGAGAAGATCGGGCGGCAGTTCGTCGACCACCGTCCAGTTCAAGGCCTCGACAGCCTTTGCGCTGGCCGCGTGCAACTGGGCGGGAGCAATCCTGTATCTGCGCGATACGATATCCGGATAGAGCGGCTCGGCACCGGAGCCTGCCGCGGAACCGCCACCGGCCGTCGGTGACAGGATCGGCCAGACGTGTTCCAGCGCCATCGCGTTCATCCAGGTGAGGAAAGGCTGCTCTTCGGACACCGCCTGCACTTTCAGGTCTGGCGGGTCGACGCGGTCCGTGGACAGATCGCTCGTGCCCGGCCGGATGACCAGCAGCCCAACGACCATGGCGGAAGGAACGAGCGCCAGCCCGCCGAAGAGCGCGCCCAGCAACGCCGCCGGGATGCCGGATCCGCCGTAGGACCAGATGCGGTAAAGGGCGGATATGGCCAGGCCGAGTGACACGAGAGCCACTGCGGCGGCGGCAATGAGGGACAGGACGAAAACATCCGCATTGATCACACCGAACCGCTGGGCCAGCAGGGCGGTGACGGCCACGGCCAGTCCGACGGCGCCGGCTGTCCGGCTGGCGGGGGCCGAAACTGACTTGTATGCGGCGTAGCGCTTCATCTCTTTCCCACTTGAATGCCCCGCGATCCATCGCTCGGGCCGTCGTAACGATTATGTCTTAATTTAAATGTGAATTGTCAAAATGAACCTCATTTTCCCTGCCTGCCAGCCAAAATTTCACCGCGACCGCTTTCTGGTCCGGCATGGCGAGGAGCTCTTGCGGGAAAAACGCCGACAGTCCCGACCGTTCACGCGGCGTCCGTGTCCCCGATACCCTGACAGGAATCCGGATAGCGAAGATAACCGGTAAACAAATACTTACCCAGACCTCTCAATTTCCTGTCGATATCGTTACATCCTGTTATTCTTTTTGACTGGCCGGGTATCAACAAGAGGCGCATACTTAGCCATCCAAGTAAGAACAGGATTCAGGGAATCTCAGTCTGCCCTTGGAATGCCTTATTTGGATACGACATGCACATGTGCCCGCAAGCCCCAAAGTCAGAAACATGAGACCGCGGGCACAGAAAAATGGACCCGAGACAATGTCTGAAGCAGCAGCCCGCCCGATCGCCAAAGCACCGGATGGAGCCAAATTGATCAATTACTACAAGCCTGTCGGCATCGCCGCGCTTACTGCGGCAGCGCTTTGCTGCAAGAGTCCGGCAGCCAAGAAGGCCAAATAGGCTGCCTGTTGCCTCCGCTGCCGCATAGACGGTTGCCGTAACCGGGCCTGTTGGGCAAACTGCCGCTGATTGCGACACCGCATGTGTCGCTGCGGAGATTTGCCACAAATGATTTTTGCCTATTGCCCTTCCGCCAATGGTCTGGCGCGCATCGAGCTTGCTCCCGGTGCGCCGTTGCCGCCCACATCCGTGTGGATCGATCTCGTTTCTCCCACGGATGAGGAACAGAAGACCGCCGAGAAGCTGATGGGCGCGGAAATACCCACGCGCGACGAAATTGCCTCGATTGAAACCTCCGAGCGGCTCTACGTGGAACCGGGCGCGGTGGTGATGACTGTTCACATGCCGATTGCAACGCGGACAATCGATCCGACGGTTTCATCGGTCACTTTCGTCCTCAATGCCGAAAAGCTCGTCACGGTCCGATACGGCGACCCGAAATCCATTCAGATCGTTTCCGGCAGGGTCCAGTCCGACCCGAGCATCCCGCATGTGGGACCGGCGATCCTGTTTGCCATGCTGGACACCATCGTCTCCCGCTGCGCCGACGAAATGGAAAGCGCCTCCGGGGAGTTCGACGAGCTATCAGTCGAGGTCTTCGGCGTCGGCCTCAACACCCGCAAGACCGACAGCTATCAGATTGCCATCAAGCGCATCGGGCGGATCGGACTGCATGTGGCGAAATTGCACGATGTGTGCACAAGCATGGCGCGGGCACTGCTTTTCCTGAGTACCCACGCGAAACGCATCGGCCTGTCCGAGGAACAGTCGGCCGACTGCGGCATATTCGGCCAGGACATCCACTCCATCAAGGAGCATGGCGATGCATTGGACAACAAGCTGAACTTCCTGCTTGATGCCACCGTTGGCCTGGTGACCCTCGAGCAGAACCAGATTGCCAAGATATTCACCGTTCTGGGGCTGATCTTCATGCCCCCGACACTGATTGCCTCGATATACGGGATGAACTTCGTGAACATGCCGGAGCTGCGGTGGGAACAGGGGTTCCTGTTCTCGATCGGCCTGATGTTCGTCTCCGTCGTCGCAACCTTCGTGTTTTTCCGCTGGAAACGGTTGCTCTGAATTGAATTCAGGCAATCCTCCGGACGCGTTCGCAATGCCCACACGCCTTCGGAGCTCTGTCCGGAATCAGGCTCCCGCTCACACGCAACACGCCGGACGTCACGGATAGAGCCGGTCTTTTGACCAGGGCTCATCGGGTGCGGTGCGGGTGAACAGCACCCGGTCATGCAGGCGGAACGGCCTGTCGTGCCAGAATTCGATCGATGTCGGCACAAGGCGCATGCCGGACCAGTATTCCGGTCTCGGGATGTCGCCGACGCCGAATTTCGCGGCATATCGGGCAACTTCCTTTTCCAGCGCGAAGCGGCTCTCCAGAGGCCGGGACTGTTTCGAGGCCCAGGCGCCGATCCGGCTGCCGCGCGGCCGGGAGCGGTAGTATGCGTCGGCCTCCTGCGCGGGGACCTCCGTCACCGGACCGCGGATGCGGATCTGACGGCGCAGGGACTTCCAGTGAAAACACATGGCCGCCTTGCCGGCGGAAAGAAGCTCCCGTCCCTTGGCGCTTTCGAAATTGGTGTAGAACACGAAGCCGCGTTCATCGAAATCCTTCAGCAGCACCATGCGCACATTCGGCAGTCCGGTCTCGTCGACCGTGGCCAGGGACACCGCATTCGGGTCGTTCGGCTCGGACGCCTTTGCGTCCTCAAGCCATTTACCGAAAAGATCAAACGGGTTCTTGACCTCCGTAAAGTCACCTTTTTTTAACTCTTCGCGAGGATCTTTGAGATCTGTCATTTGTAACCTGCCGAGGGACATGCGGCCTCAAGCACGGCAAGGATCAGCCGGACCCGGGAGCTGCCTGAAGATGTTTCGTATGCGTTCATATACTGCCGGGAACCTCAAGATCCAACTTTTTGTGGCGCTGCTTCTGACCGCAGGCAACACGCTTGCCGGCTGCAGCACGGTCTCCATGCCGATGGGCAGCAACAATGTCGACACCCCCACACTTCTGACCGGTTCCATCGAGTCGTCCTCGGATGTCGCCTATGCGGACATCGACGACGAGGACCGCAAGGTGATCGCGGAAAACCTGGATGCCATCGCACCGGAGCTGACGGCGGGCACCACGATCGAAGACCTTACCCTGCCCTGGCTGAATGCGATCAGCGGCAATTCCGGAACCCTGTCGAAACTCGATGCGAGCTCCCTTGGGGAAACCGGCTGCGTGTCCTTCGAGACCACGGCGAATACCATCGCCGGCATCAAGCTTTATTCCGGTACGGCCTGCCGCGACGTGGTAAAGAAATTCGCCGTAACGACGCTTTCTGTCGCAGACGCTTGAACAGGCAACAAAACCAGCTAAAAACATACTATCTTCGGTCCCGGGTCGCAGACTCATGGTTGAAAATGGAATGATTGGGACGGACCGCGCCGTATCCGGCGCGCCCATGAGGGAAATGCAGGTCCCTTTCCTGCCATTCCATCTTCATGCATGGGTCCGTGGCCCAGAGCAGCCCGCCTTCAGCCGAATGCGGGATGTTGCGGTAAATTGAAACGATCAACTTCCGGATGACCGGTCGATTCAGACCGGCTATCCCTTGTTCCAGGGACAAGGATCTGGATTTTTTCCGGTTCCATCCCGATATAAAGGATAAGTCCTGTCAGGTCGGTCCTCGAAAAAGCACACGCTTCGGAAACGGGCATCCATCCGCGGCGTATCGGCGTGAGGTGGCTGGCAGGAAAATCTTGGAAACCTGGTGAGACGAATGCGTGATCCCTATAGCGTTCTCGGGGTGGCGAAATCCGCCAGCGAGAGCGACATCAAGAAGGCCTTCAGAAAACTGGCCAAAAAATTCCATCCGGATCAGAACAAGGACGATCCGGAGGCCCAGAAGAACTTTGCCGAGGCCAACCAGGCCTATGAAATCATCGGCGACAAGGAAAAGCGCGCCCAGTTCGACCGTGGCGAGATCGACGCGGAAGGCAAGCAGCGCTTCCAGGCCCATGGGTTCGACGGCTTTTCGGGCTACGATGATGCCGGTCCCGCAGGTGCGACGCGTGGCTTCAAGGCCTCGGCCGGCGGCAGTTTCGACGATATTCTCAACGACATCTTCGGCGGCTTCGGTGGCGGCCGGGCGCGGTCGGGCCCCCGGCCCGGCGCCGGCCCCGGGGCAGGACCGGGCGCCGGTTTTGCCGGTGCGCGCACCAAGGCCCCTCCGAAAACCAAGGGCCGCAATGCGGAGATCGTCGCGCGCGTGTCCCTGGAAGACCTGGTCAATTCCGGCAAGACGCAGGTCACCCTGCCAAGCGGAAAGACGGTGAATGTCACCCTGCCCAAGGGAGTCGAGGAAGGCGAGAAGATCCGTCTCAAGGGCCAGGGCTATCCGGGCGAGAACGGCGGCCCCAACGGGGACGCCATGGTCGAAATCCGCTTCCGGCCGCACAAGCTGTTTGAAGTGAAGGGCTCGGACCTGCTCCTGGACCTGCCGCTAACCCTTTACGAGGCCGTGCTCGGCGCCAAGGTCAGGACGCCGACCCTTACGGGCGCGGTCAACCTGACGGTTCCGGCCAATTCCTCCAGCGGCAAGATCATGCGGCTGAAAGGCAAGGGCTTGCCGACCAAGACCGGCGGCCACGGCGACCTTCTCGTCAAGCTCCAGATCGTCATGCCGCCTCATAGCGACGACGAGCTGGAAACCCTGATGAAGGCCTGGAAGGAAATCACGCCCTATCGCGCCCGCGGTCCCGAGTTCGACTGACGTTATCCACCCCACCGCAGCCCCGGCCTCGCGCCGGGGCCGCGGTGGGGCTGAAACCAGAACGCTTGGTCTGCAGATCAGAGCCGGCACCGGGACGACAACGGCAATTCACGCCTGCGTCCACCTCAATACAATTCGCCAAAAAACGGATGGGTTTACCTATAATGATAACCTGTTATATACAATGTTATATTGATGGAGGTCCGGATGGTTGAAGATGTCGTCCGCGCGCTCGGTTATACCACTCTCGGCAGCCGGCTGAAGCGGATCGGGGAGAAATTGCAAGCGCAGACGCAGGAGCTGGCGGAGGTTCTGGGGGATACGGATCTGCCGACGCCGCACAACCCGGTGCTGGCGGCCCTGGACCGGCACGGTCCCCTGAGCATCGGCGATCTTGCCCGCGCACTTGGGCAGAGCCAGCCGGGTGTGACGCGGATGGTCAACAGGATGAAAGCGGACGGGCTCGTCGTGGCGCTGCCCGACGAAAAGGACGGGCGCGTGAGCCGAATTTCCCTGACGGACGCGGGCGCGCGCCTGGTGGCACATTTGAAGTCGACGCTCTGGCCCGCAGCTTTTCTAGCCGTGCAGGATGCCTGCGCGGGGCTCGAAGGGCCACTGCTGGACCAGCTTGCCCAACTGGAAGATGCGCTTTCGGAAACCCCCCTCACCGGGCGCCAGCCGGACACGCCGCTGCCCCATTGGAGCCGTTTCGGCCCGTCGAAGGAGGTCGCCCGATGACACAGGTGTTCAGCCGCACCGTCTGGTCGGCACTGACGTCACGACAGAGCTCCTTTTCGCGCGGCGGTCCCCTCGCCAAGAGGTTCGATCCCGCCGTTTCCCCCTTTGCGGCCTCCCGGGACAATTCCCGTTCGGCGCTGGAGGCCCTGGCGGAGCTGATTGCCCCGGGGGAGGATCATGTCTACCTGCTGCAGGCCGAGGACATTGTCCTGCCCGATGCGCTGGAAGCGGAGGTCACGGCGCTTGGTGTCCTGATGACGGAGCAGCGTCCCGCTGGGTCGACAGGGACGGACACCGGCATTGTTCCGCTGACAGCCAACGACATCGCGGAGATGGTTGCTCTCGCGGAGCTGACAAAACCCGGCCCCTTCACCGCCGGGACGCCCGAGCTCGGGCGGTTCTGGGGTGTGAAGCAGGATGGGCGGCTGGCGGCCATGGCCGGGACCCGTTTGAGCGTGGCCGGCTTCACCGAGGTCAGCGGGATCTGCACCCATCCGGATTTCCGTGGACAAGGGCTGGCCTCCAAGCTTTCCCGCCATGTCGCCGGGGCAATCAGGGCCCAGGGCGATACGCCCTTCCTGCATGCCTATGCGGACAACCACGGCGCGATCGTCCTTTACCGCAAACTCGGCTTTGAAATTCTCAAGGAGGTGAATGTGGCGGTGGTTCGTCACAGATCATGAGCGTGCTGTCTCAAGCGCCGCTGTTATCGTCCCTTTCAGGACTGCCGAGGGATGTGAAGCCTCAGGGGCCGGATCGACAATCCGACGCGGGGCGGATCTTCAAGAAAGCCGGCGCGGGTCCGGTCATCGATCCTTCAGGCCGTACCACCAATATGCGCCCTGCAGGTAAAGCTTGCGGAAAGCCGGGAACGGAAATCTCCTGAACGGTCTCTGCAAGGCCAACGGCAAATCCTGCGGCCGCAGCTTGCCCATGATCAGGCCGGCGACCTTCTCGCCGGAGATGGAGGCCATGGCGATGCCGCTGCCGTGCCAGCCCATCGCGGCATAGAGGCCGGCCGCACCCGGAACCTCACCGACGAAGGGCATCAGCGTGCGGGCAAGACAGACATGTCCGTGCCAGCTGTAGTCCGCCTCGACATGCGCCCAGGCGGGGAACATGGTTTCGAAATCGGAGCGGGCCCGCTTTTTCATCGCCGTCAGCGCCGTGGCGTTCTCGAACAGGCCGCCCCGGGTTCCGAACAGGAAACGCCGGTCCGGCAGCAGCCGGAAATAATGCAGGAGCGTGCGGGTGTCCGCCGCCATCGTCTCCGACCGCCATCCCTGGGCGGCCAGTTCATCATCGCTCAACGGACGTGTCACCTGGATCGACGACATCACCGGCATCGTGCGGCCGTGCAGCCATTTGGGGACATCCTCCCTCGCATAGCCATTGCCCGCCAGAACCACCTTCCGCGAGCGGACAAATCCGTGTTCGGTCTCCAGTCGCCAGCGGTCGCCGTCGCGGCTCAGGGATGTGACCGGAGACTTGCCGAATATCTTGCCACCGCTCTTGCGCACCTGTTCGCCCAGCGCCTGGACATAGACCATCGGGTTCAGCGCAAATCCGTAGGGCACATGCAGCCCGCCGTGAAATCCGGGACCGCCATATCCTTCGCCCTCCAGTTCCTCCCTTGCCAGATAGCGGGCCTTGATACCAAAGGTCTCCTTGAGAAAATCACGTTCGGAACGCAGTCCGGCGGCGTCTTTCGGGCGATGCGCGAGATAGATCTCTCCCTTCGAATGACGCGCGGCATCGACGCTCCAGCTGTCGAGACGCTGGGCGACGAGATTCACCCCGGCCACCTGATAGGCCACGAATTTCCGGGCTTCCTCAAGGCCGAACCTGCGCAGCAACTGATGCGAGTCGAGTTTGGTGCCACCCATGCAGCAGAAACCGCCATTGCGGCCCGACGCACCGTAACCGACATGTTCTGCTTCCAGAACGCAGACCGAGACACCCGCCTGAGCCAGCTTCAGCGCTGCGCTCAAACCGGCGTAGCCACCACCGATCACGGCAACATCGAACAATGCGTTGCCGATCAGTTGCCGGTCGGTCCGGGGCTGGGGGATGCTGGCTTCCCAGTAACTGCCAACCGTGCGGCGCGTTTCCGATTGAGTCTGCAGCATCAGGTCATGGCTCCATGGATAACGGTGATTGCATGAGGAGAACCTGCCGCGAAGCAGGACGCCTCCCTGTCCTGAGAAGCTTGGACGCTCGGAGGAAACATGGGTTTCCATGCCCTCCTGATCGGGGTTTCCCGTTTTTTCTCCGTCGTACAACCCCTGTCAAAATGACCTATATTTCCTGAGCTTTGGTTTCTACTGAAAGTGTAAATCGTTTTAAACCGTCCCGATTTCGTTGTAAGCCCCATAACCTAGATCCCGAGCCTGTCGCGCAGGGAAAACCAGGTCATCGCCAGAACCAGCAGCGGAAAGCGGAGCCGATCGCCGCCCGGGAATGCCGGTATGCCGAGTTTTTCAAAAGCCTCGAAGCGGCCGGCCGTTCCCGCGACCGCTTCCGCCAGGATCTGCCCGCCCAGGGTGGCCATGGCCACCCCGTGGCCGGAATAGCCCGAAGCCGTGAAAACATTGGCGGCGGGCCGGGCAAAATACGGCATGCGTTTGGGCGTAATCGCCAGGGTCCCGCCCCATCCATAGTCGAGGGCCGCGTCCTTGAGCTGCGGGAAGATCTCCAGCATCGGTCCGCGTACGAAGGACCTGATGTCCTTGGGGAAACGGTAGCCGTAGTTTTCGCCGCCGCCGAACAGCAGGCGGCGGTCGGCGGAAAGCCGGAAATAGTTGATGACGAACTTGCTGTCCGCCACGGCAACATTGTTGCGGATGATCCCTGCCGCTTCGTCCGGCGAAAAAGGCTCCGTCGCGACGATGAAATTGTTGATCGGCATCACATGGGCAGCCGTCTTCCGATCCAGCCGACCAAGATAGCCGTTGCAGGCCAGGATCAGATGATCGGCACGCACTTCCCCCCGGTCGGTCTTGACCGTGACACGCCCCTGTCCCCGGCCCTCCCCCTCGATGCCGGTGACCCGGGTTTCCTCGAACAGCTTCGCGCCGGCGCTTTCCGCCGCCCGGCCAAGGCCGAGCGCGAAATTGAGCGGATGGAGATGACCGGCGCCCGTATCGAGCGCACCGCCGAAATAGCGCGGACTGCCGACAAGCTCGCCGATCTCGTCGCCGTCAATGAAGCGGATGTGCTCGTAGCCGTAGGCCAGACGCAGATGCTCGACATAGTCCCGTGTGTCCTCGACGAAGCTCCTGCGGTGATCAGCATGGAGAACCCCCGGGGTATAGTCGCAGGCGATGTCATGCCGGGCAATCAGTTGCTTCACCAGCGCCTTGGACTCTTCGGCAAGGTCCCACAGCAGTTTCGCATGGGGCTTGCCATGCCGTTCTTCCAGAACCGTCTGCTCGACCCGCTGCCCCGAACCGACCTGCCCCCCGTTGCGGCCGGATGCGCCCCAGCCGATCCGGTTGGCTTCCAGCAGGCAGACATCCAGTCCCCGTTCTGCCAGATGCAGCGCCGCCGACAGGCCCGTGTAGCCGCCGCCGACCACGCAGACATCGCAGGACTGCGAACCATGAAGAGACGGATGCGATGTCTGCCAGTTGGCGGTTGCCGCATAATAGGATGGGGCATGCTGGCCGGGAGAATCATTCGCCGTCAGGAGATCAAGCGCTGTGAACATGTGCGATCACCGACTCCTTTGGACCGCTGTTATAATAAGGTTGATATGTTGCCCGGTCCAAGGCATCACCTTCCCTTGTTCAGATTTCAGTTTCAAGATGAAATCTGTTTACGGAGGGAAGGTATTCGCGTGCGTTTGCAAGCTCTTGATCCTCCCCTAACGTCAGGTTGAGCGCAGCACCGCTGCCGAGACCCGAAAGGAAGGCAACGCCGTGTTCGGTCCTGTTGAACATCCCTGGTTCGATCCGCTCTGGAGACGATATCTGCTCGTGGCCGTCTGTGCCGCCTGGGCCGGTGTGGAATACTATTTCGGCAGCACCACCTGGTTCTATTTGACGCTGGGAATCACCGTCTATGCGGGCTGGTCGTTCCTTTACTACTACAAGGGGCCGGACCATCCGTCGCGAAATTCCCCGCCCGCCCCCGAACAGGACGAGGACTGAGCCTCCGCAGGCCGGTTTGTCTGTCCGGCCCGGGAGCCCTCCAGCCGCCTGACTCCGCGCAAGCGCTCGTCCCCTGCCGCAGCACTCGCGGCCCCGGAAGCCAGATCCAGGCGGGGGACTGCTCGCCCCTCAGCCCTTCATTTCGCGGATCATCCAGTTGCAGAACAGCTGCGCGTCCGGACTGAGTGCCTGGAGCGGTCCGGAGGTGACCAGAAAATAGCTGTGCCGGCTCTTGAGCTGCCTGGAAGACGAGCGGACCAGGCGCCCGTCCTCCAGATAGGGCTGTGCCAGGGTCTCCAGAACGAGGGCATGGCCGTGCCCCCGGGCGGCAAGCTCCAGAGCCGACAGGCTCTGGTCCACCTGCAAGCCGTTGCGCGACGGCACCGCGTGACCGAAACTCCTGAAGAAGCTTTCCCAGGTATCGACCACTCCCATGATGTCGAGACGGGTTGCCCGGGCGAGAGCGTCCACTTCCCTTGGCCCCGCGTCGAGCGCCAGATCGGGATGACAGACCGGAATCACCGGGTCGTTGTGCAGAAATTCCACTGCTCCATCAGTCCAGGCCCCATCCCCGAAGCGCACGTCGATGTCGAACAGGTCCGGATTGAGAACTTCCGCCCAGGAGGCGGAAATCATCTGAAGGTCAATTCCCGGATGCGCGTCCTGAAACGCCTTCAGGCGCGGGATCATCCACAGGTGGCCGAAGCTGTTCAGGCAGCGGAACCGGACCGGCTTGCGATGCCGTTCCCCGAACACCGAGACCGTTGCGATGGAAAGATCGGAAAAGGCCTTTTCGACGCTGGGAAGATAGGTCTGGCCAAGCCGTGTCAGAACCACTTCCCTGTGTACACGGTCGAAGAGCGGATAACCGAGCTGCTGCTCCAACTGGCGGACCTGGTAGCTGACAGCCGCGGGCGTGATCAGCAGTTCTTCCGCCGCGCGGGTGAAATTGCCGAGCCGGGCGGACGCCTCGAAGGCGCGCAGCCAGGAAAGCGGGGGCAGATTATAGGCCATGCCGGTATCCCGGTGTGCGCATTCTTTCCATCTCCGGTTCGTGCACGTTCATCGGATCATCCGCATATAAACAGCTTTCTCTTTCAAATTTTTTCAAGGCTATATCAAAAAATTTTTCGTTTCATGTTTTGCCGCGCTTCCCGGAAACTCGCTTCCACAGCAGTCATCATGGCAGTCCGGCACATGGAAAAGGTCGATTACATCATCGTTGGAGCGGGGTCTGCCGGATGCATTCTGGCGGAGCGGTTAAGCACCGACCCGCAAACCAGCGTCCTGCTTCTGGAAGCAGGAGGGCCGGACACATCTCCCTGGGTGTCCCTGCCGCTCGGCTATGGCAAACTCACCACCGACCCGAAGCGGACCTGGCGCTTCATGACGGAGCCGGACGAAGGTCTGGGCGGACGCAGTATCTACTGGCCGCGCGGCCGTCTGGTGGGCGGATCCGGATCCATCAACGCCATGGTCTATTGCCGTGGCCTGCCCGGCGATTTCGAGGACTGGGCAAGCTCCGGCGCCGTCGGCTGGGCCTGGCAAGACGTGAAATCCGCCTTCGAGCGCCTTGAAACCAAGGTGACCCCGCTCGGCGAAAAGCAGGGCAAGGGGCTCATCCATGTCCAGAACATCACCAACCAGATTCACAAGGTGAACCGGCACTTTCATGCGGCGGTCAGGGAGATCGGCCTGCCCTGGTCGGACGATTTCAACGGTGACGATCCCGAAGGCGGCGGCATCTATCATATCAACACCCGGGACGGCCGGCGCTGTTCGTCGGCCCGCGCCTTCCTGCGGCCAGCCCTTGCCCGCCGCAACCTCACGGTCCGCACCAATGCCCAGGCCAGGCGCATCCTGTTTTCAGGCAAAACCGCGCAGGGTATCGAGCTGCTCACCGGCGAGACGCTTTTCGCCCGGCGCGAGGTGATCCTGTCAGCGGGGGCCATCGGATCGCCGCAGCTGCTGCAGGTTTCCGGTATCGGTCCGGGCAGGCTGCTGAACGGGCTCGGCATTCCGGTGCTGCATGACAATGAGAATGTCGGTGGCAATCTTCAGGACCATCTGGCTGCCAATTTCACCTTCCGTGCCCGGGAAGCGACGCTCAATGCCGTGCTGCGCCCGCTGCTCGGCAAGGCCCTCGCCGCCCTCCAGTATGCGGCGACCCGCAAGGGACCGCTCTCACTGTCGGTGAACCAGTGCGGCGGGTTCCTGAGGTCGCGCCACGACCTCGACCGGCCGGACCAGCAGCTCTATTTCAATCCGATCAGCTACCGGATGGTGCCCTCCCGGAGCGGCTCACGGCTGACCGTCGATCCCTTCAACGGCTTCATCATCTGCGCCCAGCCGGCGCGGCCAACCAGCCGGGGACGTATCGAGATCAGGAGCGCCGACAGCACGGTTGCGCCGGCCATCCGGCCGAATTCCCTTGCGACGGAAGAGGACCGGCAGACAGTCATCGACGGCGGCAGACTGTGCCAGAAGCTGATGTCCAGCAAGGCGCTGAGCGCACTCGTGGAAGGCTCCGTTGCGCCGCATCTGTCCGACCTGGACGACGACGGCATCCTGGCTGATTTCCGCAGCCGGGCGAGCACCGTCTTCCATCCGGTTTCCACCTGCCGCATGGGCGAGGACCGCGAGACGGCCGTCGTCGACAGCCGCCTGAAGGTCCATGGCATCGACCGGCTGCGTGTTGTCGATGCCTCCGCCTTTCCGAACATCACCTCCGGCAATACCAACGCCCCCACCATGATGCTGGCCCTCAAGGGGGCAGATCTCATACTCGAAGACCAAGGACGGGACATACAATGACGGTCCAGGACATCGCCCAAGACTATCTGACAACGGGAAAGCTGCCGTCCCTGCCCGACGGCCATTTCATCGACGGCCGGGTCACGCCCGCCTCCGACAGGAAGATGGCAAGTTACGATCCCGCGCGCGCGGAAGCCTTCGCCGAGTTTTCACTGGGCACCGGGGCGGACATGGACAGGGCCATTGCCGCCGCCGACAAGGCCGCGAAACTCTGGCGCGCCGTTGCGCCCGCCGAACGCTGCCGCATCCTGAACGCCGCCGCCCGTGTGCTGCGGGAAAATGCCGACAGGCTTTCGGTCCTGGAAGTGGTCGACAGCGGCAAGACCCTCGCGGAGGCCTCCGGCGACGTTCAGGCATCGGCACGCCTGTTCGAATATTACGCCGGCGCCGCCGACAAGCTGGATGGCCGGTCCGTCAATCTGGGCCCGCCCTATACCGCCTTCACCGTGCGCGAACCGGTCGGAGTTACAGGGCATATCATTCCCTGGAACTATCCCACCTCGACCTTCGCGCGCGGTGTTGCCCCCGCTCTGGCCGCCGGATGTTCCGTCGTGGCGAAACCCGCCGAAACCACACCGTTCACGGCGCTGGTGATGGCACAGCTCCTGTCGGAAGCCGGTGTGCCGGACGGGCTGGTGAATGTGGTGACCGGACTGGGCGCCGATGTCGGCGCGCAGATGGCCCAGGATCCGCGCATCAAGCAGCTCACCTTCACCGGCTCCGTCACGACCGGTGTCAATGTGGCACGCATGGCCGCCCCGAATATCACCCGCCTGACGCTGGAACTCGGCGGCAAGTCGCCGTTGATCGCTTTCGAAGATGCGGATCCGGAAAAGGTCGCCGACGGTGCCTACTGGGCGATTTTCTCCAACTCCGGCCAGATCTGCTCGGCCGGGTCGCGCCTTGTCGTGCACAGCTCGATCCGCGACGAGGTCCTTGCCATTCTCACGGAACGGGCACGGAAGATCAGGACCGGGCATGGCCTGAGCGCCCCGGACATGGGGGCGATCAATTCCGACCTGCATCTGTCCCGCATCAAGGCTCATGTTGACGCCGCCAAGGCTCGCGGCGCCAATATCCTCACCGGCGGCGACATGACAACCGATGCGGAGACCGGCAAGGGCTGGTTCTTCGAGCCGACGATCATTGCCGATCTGGAGCCCGGTGACCCGGTCGTCCAGGAAGAGATCTTCGGACCGGTTCTGGCCGTGCAGACTTTCGAGACGGAAGAAGAAGCCGTGATGCTCGCCAACGGCACGGACTTCGGTCTGGTCGCCAGTGTCTACACCCGTGACGTGGGCCGGTCGATGCGTGTTGCCGCAGCCCTGGACTGCGGGCAGGTTTCCGTCAATGACTATTGGGCAGGCGGCCTGGAACTGCCCTTCGGCGGCAACGGGAAATCCGGCTACGGACGCGAAAAGGGCTGGGAAGGCCTGGACGCATATACCAAGGTGAAATCGATCACCATCAGCAACGCAAGCTAAACGGTTCCAAATGAAACTCGACCAAATCGAGACCTTTGTCGTCCAGAACCCTCCGCCGCGCCACGGGGGCCGCTATTTCATCTTCGTCAAGCTGGTGACGGCCTGCGGTATCACCGGCTACGGCGAAATCTACAACGCCACCTTCGGCCCGCATCTCGTGGCCGAAATGGCGAAAGACGTCTTCCGGCGCCAGTTCGAGGGCGAGGATCCCCATCATATCGAAAAGCTCTGGCGCAAGACCTATGGCGCCGGCTACACGCTGCGGCCGGATGTGACGGTGATGGGCGTGCTGTCCGGGCTGGAAATGGCCTGCTGGGACATCATCGGCAAGGCGGCCGGCAAGCCCGCCTACGAACTTTTGGGTGGCAAGGTGCACGAGCGGCTGCGCACCTACACCTATCTCTACCCGGCCGACGGCGATGTCTATCCGGACCCGGCCCTGCCGAATGTCTACAACGATCCGGACATGGCCGCAGCCGTTGCGCTCAAGGCCGTCGACCAGGGCTTCACGGCGGTGAAGTTCGATCCCGCCGGCGCCTACACGATCTATGACGGCCATCAGCCGAGCCTGGAGGATCTAGACCGGTCGGAAGGCTTCTGCCGGGCGATCCGGGACGCCGTCGGAACCAGGGCCGACCTGCTGTTCGGCACCCACGGCCAGTTCACCGTCTCGGGCGCCAAGCGCATGGCGCGCCGGCTGGAAGCCTACGATCCGCTGTGGTTCGAAGAACCCATTCCGCCGGAACGGCCCGAGGACATGGCGGAAGTTGCCCGCTACACATCCATCCCCGTTGCAACCGGCGAACGGCTCTGCACCAAATACGAATTCTCCAGGGTTCTGGAGACGGGAGCTGCGGCCATTCTCCAGATGAACCTCGGCCGGGTCGGAGGGCTTCTGGAGGGCAAGAAGATCGCCGGCATGGCGGAATGTCATTCCGCGCAGATCGCGCCGCATCTCTACTGCGGTCCGCTGGTCGCCCTGGCCAATATCCAGCTGGCCACCTGCAGCCCGAATTTCCTTGTGCTGGAATCGATCCGCACCTTCGACGGTTTCTATGCCGATCTTCTGAAAACGCCGATCCGCTGGGAGGACGGCTACGTCATTCCGTCAGGCGAGCCGGGGCTCGGACACGACCTCAACGAAGAGGTCGCGCGCGCCAATCCCTATACGGGCGATGAGCTGCATCTCGGACTTCAGGAAAGCCCTGCCCTGCCGCTTTAGGCCGGCCAGCCGGAGGCGGTGCCCAGAGGAAGGCTGAAGTCGGTCTTCCCGCCGGGGACCGGCGGAGGGCCGCGAGATCATGCGACCTGGCTGACGAAGCGGATTTTGTCTGTCTTGCCAGCGGTGGCATCCACGGACCGGTTCGCCTCGGGCCCCGCGACCAGTTGCCGGATCTTGTCGACCGGCATCGGCCTTCCGAACAGGAACCCCTGGACTTCGTCACACCCCTGCGCGGCCAGGAAACAGAGCTGCTCCTCCGTCTCCACGCCTTCCGCGAGAACCGGGATGTCGAGGCTCTCAGCCAGGATGATCGTCGCCTTCACGATGGCTTCGGACTGCTTGTTGAGGCCCAGATCCTTGACGAAGTCCCGGTCGATCTTGATCTTGTCGAAGGGAAATGCCTGCAGGGTGGCAAGCGAGGAGTATCCGGTGCCGTAGTCGTCCATGACGATACCGACCCCCAGGCGTTTAAGCTGGTGAATGATCTGAAGGGCCTGAGACGTGTCGGCAATGATGCCGGTTTCGGTGATCTCCAGTTCCAGACGGGCCGGATCCAGCCCGCTGCGTTTAAGAGTGCGTTCCACGAATTTCGGGAACTTGCCGTCGGAAAGTTGCATCTGAGCGATGTTCACGGCGATCTTGAGCGGTGTCTGCCAGGAAGCCGCCTCAAGGCAGGCCGTGCGGAGAACCCATGCGCCGATATCGGGGATGAGCCCGTTTTCCTCCGCAATCGGAATGAACTCTGACGGCGGCACCTTGCCACGCCTCGGATGATTCCAGCGCAGCAGTACTTCCGTGCCGGTCACGTCCCGTGTCACCACGTTGTTCTGCAGCTGATAATGGAGTTCGAATTCACCGTTTTTCAGCGCATTGCGCAGATCCATGGCCAGAGCGCTGCGGTCGCGGGTCTGCTGATCCTGATCCGCATCGTAGCAGACGGCGGTGTTGCCGCCGTCCCTCTTGGCACGGCGCATCGCCCGTTCCGCCGCCTCCAGAAGCTGCCCCCCGGACGACGCATGATCCGGATAAATGGCATAACCGGCACTGCCGCCAATGCAGATTTCCTCGTCCTGCCACGTCATCGGCCGGGAGACGAGCGCCTGCACCCGCTTGCAGAATTCGAGTATATAACCTCGGTTGTAGACAGGTTTTCCGACTATGACGAACTCGTCCCCGCCGAGCCTGGCAACAAATTCGCCCGGATCCAGATTTCCGGACAGGCATCTGGCAACATGGCGCAGCAATGCGTCGCCGCCGGAATAGCCGAGAACCTCGTTGATCTCCATGAATCTGGTCAGATTGCAGTTCATCACGACGACGCGCGCATTGTCATTGCCGGTCCTGGAAAGCAGACCCTCCAGATGCCTGTCGAGAGCCCGGCGGTTCGGCAAACCGGTCATCGGGTCATGATGGGCCATGTAATGCAGCTTGTTGTCGGCATCCTGAGCGTTCGCGGAATCGATCGAATAGGTGATCAATGCCGACAGCATGAGGATTGCCATG
This sequence comes from Labrenzia sp. 011, assembly GCF_003075075.1. Lineage (GTDB taxonomy): Bacteria > Pseudomonadota > Alphaproteobacteria > Rhizobiales > Stappiaceae > Roseibium. Next base: position 165,217 of record NZ_QCYM01000002.1, read on the forward strand.
GTGAACACGACGGCTATTCCGACAAGCTGGTTGGACACGAGGTCCTTGACGCCGCCGTCCAGCCGCAGCGGAACGACCTCCACTCCGGCCATGGCGACAAAATGCATGCTGGCGACGGCAAGCATGAAGCTGAGCACCGCACCGTATTTACAGAAACGCGTCGTCGGTCGCGCCACACGGTTGGTGGCGATCATTCCGAATACACAGGACAGGATGACGGAGGTGACCAGAAACGGTGTGGAGAACGTGAGGAACCCGGAGACTTTCATTGCCTCGATGCCGATCAAGTGCATGACCGCGATGGTCGCGCCGAACACCAGCCCGCCCAACTCGATCAGCGCCGATCTTTGCGAGAGGCTGCTGATCAGGAGTCCGGCAGTCGTGCCGGACACCGCAACGAGAAGCGAGACTGCGGTCATCCCGGGATCGTAGCCCAGAATGAACGGGCTCTCGTAGGCGATCATGGAGACAAAATGGGTGCTCCAGATCGCGCCTCCGGCGATCAGACCGCACAGCAGCAGCCACATGTATTTGAGCGCCCCCTGCGTGCGGCGGACTCTTGTGTAAAGATGGATGGACAGAGCCGCGCCGACTGTCAGTATTAATACAGCCAGGACAACAAAAATCGGGTCATGCTCGAAAGCAATGCAGGAAAGGACAGTCAGCATCTTTTACTCCAGAAGATCCAGACTACCTTTTTCTCCTACGGAAGTTGTAAAGAGCCCTCTCTGAAAGACGACATCAATAACGAAAGGTAAAGCAACACAACCCCATGAAATCAAAAGGCTATCCAGGTGCGGGAACATATTTCCCCGCAGCACCGTATTGGCTCAAATTTTAGGTATTTACCATTCGCCCCGACGAAGGGCAGACCGCTCTGCCAGCCCATCGTCAGCCGGTCAGGCCAGAACGCCCGGACCGGCGCAACCGGAGCGCGTCAGACGCGCCCGGCACCCGTGCATCAGACCGCCGTTTTGGCCTTGAACTCACTACGGCGGCGGTGGAGGACCGGCTCGGTATAGCCGTTCGGCTGTTTCGTCCCTTCCAGCACCAGCTCGCAGGCCGCCTGAAAGGCGACGGACCCGTCGAAATCCGCTGCCATGGGACGGTAATCGGGATCGCCGGCATTCTGACCGTCGACCACGGCCGCCATGCGTTTCATGGTTTCCATGACCTGGTCCCTGCTCACCACACCGTGATGCAGCCAGTTGGCGATGTGCTGCGAGGAAATACGCAAGGTCGCCCGGTCTTCCATGAGGCCGATATTGTTGATGTCGGGAACCTTGGAACAGCCGATGCCCTGCTCCACCCAGCGCACGACATATCCCAGAATGCCCTGGGCGTTGTTGTCGAGCTCGGCCTGGATATCCTCCGGCGTCCAGTTCGGCCGCGCGGCAATGGGAATGGACAGGATGTCCTCCAGCCTTGCGCTTTCACGGGATTTCAGCTCGGCCTGCCGCTGCGCGACGGAGACCTTGTGGTAATGCAGGGCGTGCAGAGTGGCCGCCGTGGGGGACGGCACCCATGCGGTGTTCGCCCCCGCCAGCGGATGGCCGATCTTCTGTTCCAGCATCGCATGCATCAGATCCGGCATCGCCCACATGCCCTTGCCGATCTGGGCATGTCCGGGCAGGCCGCAGGCCAGTCCCACATCCACATTGTTGTTTTCATACGCGGTGATCCAGGTCGATGCCTTCATGTCGCCCTTGCGGATCATCGGCCCGGCTTCCATGGAAGTGTGCATTTCGTCGCCGGTCCGGTCCAGGAAGCCGGTGTTGATGAAGAACACCCGATCCTTCGCCTGGCGGATGCATTCCTTCAGGTTCACCGTGGTGCGGCGTTCCTCGTCCATGATGCCCATCTTGAGGGTATTGCGCTCCATGCCGAGCGCATCCTCGACCCGGTCGAAAATCCGCGAGGCGAAGGCCACTTCCTCCGGGCCGTGCATCTTCGGCTTGACGATATAGACAGAACCGGCGCGGCTGTTGGTTTCCCGCCCGTTCGGGCCGATATCGTGCAGCGCGATCAGCGACGTGATCATCGTGTCCAGAAGACCTTCGGGCACTTCGTTGCCATCCCTGTCGAGCACCGCGTCGATGGTCATCAGATGACCGACGTTGCGCACCAGGAGCAACGAGCGGCCGTGAAGCGTCACGGCGCTGCCGTCCGGGGCCGTGTAGTGCCGGTCCCCATGCATGCGCCGGGTCACGGTTTCACCGCCCTTTTCGAAGGTCTCTTCCAGGTCGCCCTTCATCAGGCCAAGCCAGTTGCTGTAGACGACCACCTTGTCCTGCGCATCGACCGCGGCCACGGAATCCTCGCAGTCCATGATCGTCGACATGGCGGATTCCAGAACGATATCGGAAATATGGGCCTTGTCGGTGCGGCCGATCGGATGGCGCGCATCGATATTGATTTCCAGATGCAGGCCGTTCTTGACCAGCAGAACCTTGTAAGGCGAACTTGCCTCGCCGGAGAACCCGACGAACTGTTCCGCGTTGGCCAGAGACGCCGCACCGCTTTCCGTCGTGATCTGCAGCGCTCCACCGTCCACGGCCAGACCGGTGACGCCCGACCAGCTTCCATGGGTGAGCGGTGCCGCCTCGTCCAGCGCCTTGCGGGCGAAGGCAATGACCTCCGCACCGCGCGCTTCGTCATATCCGCCACCCTGCGGCCGGCTGCCCATGGCGTCCGTCCCGTAGAGCGCGTCATAGAGCGACCCCCAACGGGAATTGGCCGCGTTCAGGGCATAGCGCGCATTCATCACCGGGACGACGAGCTGCGGACCGGCCACTTCGCCGATTTCCGGGTCGACATTGGCGGTCCCGACTTCGAAATCGCCCTCTTCCGGAACCAGATAGCCGATTTCCTCGAGGAAGGATTTGTAGGCCCCCATGTCCGGAACGCCCGGATTGGCCTTGTGCCAGGCGTCGATCCTTGCCTGCAGGGCGTCGCGTTTTTCCAGCAGAGCCCGGTTGACCGGAGCCAGGTCGTGGATCAGCGCGGAGAGGCTTTTCCAGAAATGCTCCTGATCGACGCCGGTCTCCGGCAGGGCTTTGGTGTTGATGAACTCGAAGAGAACCTCGGCGACTTTCAATCCATGGACATCGATCCGGCCGGTCATGTTTGTCTCCCTGCAATCCGCATGGTCCGGGGTCACGCCCCGGGCTGCTCCGCCATTTTAAAACCGATCGACTTGCGGACCGGCAACCGATTTCGGCGCAGGTCAGTCGATCTTTCACTTTGCCTGTGTTGTGGGGTGAAAGACGGCGGGCGTCAATTGGCCGGCTTCGCCCATGACTTTTTCCATTTCAGAAACAATCCGCACCATTATCGCCCCAGGGACGGGTTCGATTTTGAACAGAAGGCCCTTTCGGTCCCTTCAAACTTCCAGTACCGATGTCAGTATCAACACCGCATTTCGCGGAAAGGTTCCTATGGTTGCGATTGCGAGACGACTTGGCGGGCTGACATACGGCAACGCCATACTGATGCTTGGCCTCACCGCCCTGTTCTTCGGTGGCAACACCGTTGCCGGACGACTGGCCGTTGGCGAGGTTTCCCCCATGGTGGTGGTTTTCCTGCGCTGGGTCATTGTCGTCGGTGTCCTCGTGCCGTTCCTCTGGAGACGTATCCGCGCGGAATGGCCCGTCATGCGGCCTTATCTGCTGCGCATGGTTCTGATGGCGGTTTTCGGTTTTGTCGGCTTCAACACCCTTTTCTACATTGCGGCCACGCGGACAACGGCGGTCAATCTCGGGATCATCCAGGGATCCATTCCGATTTTCGTACTGATCGGTTCCGTTATCGCATTCGGCACCGGCGTCCGGGTGCTGCAGGTCCTCGGCATCCTGTTGACGCTTGCCGGTGTGACACTGGTTGCCTCACAGGGGCATCTCGACACCCTTCTGGTGCTCGCCGTGAACCCGGGCGACGGCGTCATGCTGATCGCCTGCGTGCTTTATTCGGGGTATACTCTTGCGCTCAGGAACAGGCCTCAGGTCTCCGGACTCGTATTCTTTTCCGTGCTCTCGGTCATTTCGGCGTTTACCTCCATACCCGGCCTTGTCTTCGAACTGACATCCGGCACGGCGCAATGGCCGACCCTCCAGGGGTGGCTGGTTGTCCTCTATATTTCGCTGTTTCCGTCCTGCCTGGCACAGATCTTCTTCATGCGAGGCGTGGAACTGATCGGTCCGGCGCGGGCCGGTGTCTTTATCAATCTCGTTCCCATATTCGCAGCCATTCTTGCAGTCTCGATCCTCGGAGAACCCTTCAGGTGGCATCACGGCCTGGCCCTGACCCTGGTTCTGGGCGGTATCTGGCTTTCGGAACGCAAGGCAGCCGCCAGGCAAGGCGGGACGGCTGCAGGCAGAGCCCGGTAGCCCCGGAACCGGACGCGCTTTTCAAGACCACGAATCCCTCCCCGGGCCGCAGGAGCCACCAGGCCCGCAGGGCGTGGCCAACCGCGTCCAGCATCAAAAATTTCGCACCCAAAAACGCTCGCCTTTACGCTTCTTAAGCAGAAAGGCTGCTATCGTTTTGCAGGAAGAGCCGTCATGAGGCCCCGCATTGGCGCAACCGCCGCGCGTGTCGATGGCGGCCGAGCCTTCCGGCGACACCTCCGGGCAGGCTAGACTGCTTATTTTGTTCACCTTCCCGCTTTCATGCAGCTCAACCTGATGGCGGGCCAATCCGGCGAATTCGAGTGGAGGCAGGTTTGAAATTGCCGCAATCGCAAGGCACGATAGGTTCATGGAAACACCCCTGATCACAGGCGCTTTCGCGCTGCTGCTCATAACCATATCGCTGCTGCAACCCCTGGCGCGCCGTCTGGGGATCGCTCCCAGCGTGCTTCTGGCGATGGTGGGCACCCTGATCGGCATTCTGGCGACCTATCTGCTCTATACGCCGCGAACCGACGCCTTCAACACGATAGCCAATGTCTTCGTCAATCCGCCGCTGGATTCGGAGATGATCCTTTACATCTTCCTGCCGATCCTGCTGTTCCAGACCGCGCTCACGCTCGATATCCGGCGGATTCTGGAGGATATGGCTCCGATCCTTCTCATGGCGGTGGTCGCCGTCTTTGTCGCCACGTTCTTCATCGGCTTCGCGCTCTATCCTCTGTCCGGCATGTCGGTGGTCGCATGCCTGTTGCTGGGCTCGATCGTGGCGACCACCGATCCGATCGCCGTCGTCGCCATTTTCCGGGATATCGGGGCGCCGGCACGGCTCGGGCGCATCGTTGAAGGTGAAAGCCTCCTGAACGATGCGGCGGCAATCGTGATCTTCGTCCTGCTCGTCGAGATCCTCACCGGCCAGCAAGCCCTGAGCGCGAATGAAACCATCATCGCGTTCCTGCGCTCTTTCGCTGGCGGTGTCGTCGTCGGGATGGTCCTGGCACGGATTGCCGTGGCCCTGCTGCCGCTGATGCGCGACCTGCCGCTCGCCCAGGTTACCTTGAGTCTTGCCCTGCCCTACGGCACCTATGTGTTCAGCGACCAGTTCGCGGATGTGTCCGCCGTGGTCGCCGTGGTGTGTGCCGGAACCGTCTTCAATCTTTACGGCCCCGCCCGCATTCAACCGGCAAGCTGGCAGTTCCTCCATTCTGTCTGGGAACAGATTTCCTTCTGGGCCGCATCGCTGATCTTCCTGCTGTCGGCGATTCTGATTCCGCGCTTCGTGGAGGGCTTCAGCCCCATCGACATTCTGCTGCTGCTTGTGGTCATCATTGCCGCGCTGGCGGCGCGGGCCGTGGTGATTTTCGGGCTGCTGCCGCTGCTGAGCACCCTGGGCGCCGGCCAGTCCGTCAACAACCGGTTCAAGACCGTGATGCTGTGGGGAGGCATGCGCGGTGCGGTCACCCTCACACTGGCACTCAGCGTTTCCGAGCATTCCGGCCTGTCCAACGAGGTGTCCGACTTCGTCACCAAACTGGCAACCGGCTTCGTTCTCTTCACGCTGCTGGTCTACGGCACCAGCCTGAAACCCCTGATCCGCCTCCTCGGCCTGGATCGCCTGAATCCCCGTGACGAAGCCGTTCGGACCCAGTTTCTCGCCCTGGCCCTGTCCAACGTGCGCCACGAAATCGAATCCGCCGCCGGGAAATACCATATAGAGCCGCGTGTGACCGGCGAGGTCCTCAAGGACTACAGCCAGAGATCCGCCGCCGCCGCCGCGGAGACGAACAAGCTGGAGGAGCTCAAGGACTGGGACCGTGTCCGCATCGGCCTGGTCGCCCTGGCCGACCGGGAACAGCAGCTCGTCCTGGAGCATTTTCACGACAAGACGATTTCGGGCAGGTCGGTTTCCCGCTTTCTCGCCCTGACCGGACGCACCGGCGACCTCACACGGGCGGACGGCCGGTCCGGCTACAACAAGGCCGCCCGCCAGCCGCTGAAATTCGGGCTCGGTTTCCGGGTCGCGCAGATACTACAAAGGCATTTGCGGATATCCCGGCCGCTTGCCATCCGCCTTGCCGACCGTTTCGAGTTTCTGCTCGTCTACCGGATCCTGGCCGACGAACTCATCGAGTTCAACGACCGCCAGATCCGCCCGTTGCTGGGGGACCGGATCTCGGACATTCTCAAGGACACGCTCAACATCCGCCGGGAAGAAACCGTTCAGGCGATCGAGGCCCTGCGTCTGCAGTATCCGGACTATGCGGACGCGCTGGAAAACCAGTTCCTGCGCAAAGCCGGCGTGCGCCTTGAGGAAAAAGCCTACGACGACGCCAAGAGCCAGATGCTGATCGGCACGGAGCTGCACCGCAACCTGTTGCGGGAAGTGGAGCAGATGTGGCGCGCCTGTCACACGCGCCCGAAACTCGACCTCGGGCTGAAGACCCGCGAGCTGGTCAGCGCCCATCCGCTGTTCGTCGACCTGCCGCGCAAGCAGCAGAGAGCCATCCAGAAAACGATGCGGCCACAATTTGCCACGCCCGGCGAGAAACTGATCCGCAAGGGCGACCGGGGAGATGCGGCCTATTTCATCGCGTCCGGTGCCGTCGAGGTGCGCGCGCCGACACACAACGTCCGGCTGGGCCGGGGGGACGTCTTCGGCGAAATCGCCCTGATGACGGGCGGCCGACGCAGCGCCGACGTCTACGCGCTCAGCTATTGCCAGCTGCTGAGCCTCAAGGCGCAGGACTTCAAGAACCTGATGGAGCAGCACCCCGGCCTGCGCGATCACGTTTCCAGGCTCGCCCTGAGACGGCAGATGATGAACACCGACCCGGAAGATCACGAGTTTGAAGATCCGGTCGTGCCGATGTTCGCCAGATCACCCGACAACGGGCAGCCCGAGGCACTCGCCCCGCCGGAAGATCCGGATGCCGCAGCACGGGACAGCCTGACAGATACAGACAATATGGATACAGACAGTACGGATGCCGCGTCCGAAGCCGGCGAAGGCGCTGCCGATCCGGCAGAGGACGATGCGGCAGCCCCCGTGCCGAAAAAGGAGAGCGAGCCCGCCTGAGGCCGGGGCTCTCCCCGGAGTCGCTCCGCCCTTATGCGTCTTTCCTGATCTCCACCGCATGCGGATAGGGAATGGAAATCCCGCCGGCGTCGAAGGCTTCCTTGACCGACTTGAGCATGTGGAACTTCAGTTCCCAATAGTCGGCTGCCTCGCACCAGATGCGGACGCCGAGATCCACGGAGCTGTCGCCGAGGTTGGTCACGCGCACCCAGGGTTCCGGATCCTTGTGGACACGCCCGTCCGCATTCGCCACGTCCAGAATGATCTGGATGGCCTTGTCGGCGTCGTCGCCATAGTCGATTCCGAAAGTCAGATCGAGGCGGCGGGTGGGATGGGCGGAGTAATTCGTCAGCACCGTTCCCCAGGCCTGTCCGTTCGGCATGATGATCTGCACGTTGTCCGGCGTCACCAGCTCGGTCACGAATATGTTGAGGTCCTTCACCGTCCCGCTGGTCCCGCCGATATCGACATATTGGCCGATCCTGTAAGGCCGGAAGATGATCAGCATGACCCCGGCTGCAATGTCGCTCAAGGTGCCCTGCAGGGCGAGACCGATCGCCAGCGTGCCGGCACCGAGGACGGCCACGAGACTGGTTGCCTGGATGCCGAAGAGTTGCAGGACGGCAATCAGTGTGACCAGAAGGACCAGCCAGCGTACCACCGAAGCGGCAAATCCGCCGATGGTATCGTCAATGCGCGGGTGGCTGACAATTCTCCTCTTGACGAGCGCCGACAGGAAACCGGCCAGAAACCACCCGATCACGAGGACCATGACGGCCTTGAGCGCGTTGATCAGCAGCGGGGCGTAAACACTGACCTGGTCCATGGCATCTTCCATATCGCATTCCTCCGTTCGGAAACCGGCCTTGACCATATGCAGGATTTGGCGCGGAATCCGCGGTCACCGGCAAAGTCCCCAACCTTTTCGCCCGACCCCACGTCCAAACCTGTCAGTTTTACGGAGACGGCGTCCCAGCCGGTGAAATCGGACCGGCGGGCGGGGAAATCAATCGCCGCATCATGCGACTTCGTTTTCCCTCTCGAACCGTTCGCGGGCGGCGGCCACGGCCGCTTCATTTTCAATCGCCCACTCCGAGAGGGCTTTCAACGGCCCGAGCAGCGTCCTTCCCAAAGGCGTCAGGGCATAGTCCACGCGCGGCGGAATGCTGGGTGTGACGATGCGCTCCACGAGGCCATCCCTCTCCAGCTCCCGCAATGTGGCGGTCAGGGACTTTTGCGTGATATCACCGATCGAGCGTTTCAGTTCGGTAAACCGTTTGGCTTCGAATTCCAGATGAGAGACGACCAGCACCGACCATTTGCTGCCGACAGTCTGCAACAGCCTGCGGACGGGCACACATCTCGGGTTGTCATGACGCGGGAGGGGTTTCATCAAGGATACCTCGGTTTCATAAAAGTGCCGTCTTGCGCTCGGGCCCGTCCTGACTACCTTCAGAACGGTTTCCAATTCATACCGTAGTATCTCCCGGAGACCAGATTACACACATTTCTCCAAAGGACGGATCATGACGCTCAAACTGAAAGTCATCACCGGATCGACACGCCCCGGGCGGGTCGGGCCGACCATCGCGGCCTGGGCCGCGGAAGCGGCAAGGGCACATGGCTCATTCGAGGTGGACAGCATCGATCTCGCCGAGATCGGCCTGCCCCTCCTGGACGAACCCGCCCATCCGGCCGCGCAGCAATATACCCATGAGCATACCAAACGCTGGAGCAGCGTGATCGCGGATGCCGATGCCTTCGTTTTCGTAACCCCCGAATACGACTATTTCCCGCCGGCCTCGCTGGTGAATGCCATCCAGGTGCTTTACCGCGAATGGAACTACAAGCCGGCGGGCATCATCTGTTATGGGGGGATCTCGGGCGGTCTCAGGGCATCCCAGGTCCTGCGGGAACTTTTGGCGAATGTGAGCGCCGTCGCGCTGCCGCAGGTCGTGCCGGTTCCCTTCTTCTCCGAACATATCGGTGATGACGGGGTCTTCAGCCCCAACGACAAGACCGGCGAGGGCGCAAGTCTGATGCTTGGTGAACTGTCCAAATGGGCGACCGCCCTGAAGACAATGCGCTGAGCTGAGCTGACCGGGCCGTCGCGCAACGGCCCGGACGTTTTGTCATGCCTTCACGGGCCCCAGATCACAGGGCGCCTCACTGTCGTCCGGCACGAAGAAGTCCGGCGCGAGGGCGAGGCCCGGATCGACGCGGTATCTGTCGAAATCGGTCACGCCGCGGCTTGCAAGAAACGTGTCGTCGATCAGGAACCGGCCGGTGAGTTCCCTCGACGGCGACGTGAAGATTTCATGGGCGGCATCGGCGAGAATATCCGGTGTGCGACTCTGCTGCATCAGCTTGTCGCCGCCGAGAATATTCTTGATGGCGGCGGTGGCGATCGTCGTGCGCGGCCAGAGCGCGTTCACCGCGATGCCGCTGGAACGAAGTTCGCCCGCAAGTCCGAGCACCACCAGGCTCATGCCGTATTTGGCGATGGAATAGGGCGTGAATGGCGCGAACCATTTTTCCTGCATGTCGAGCGGCGGAGACAGCATGAGAATATGCGGATTGTCCGCCTTCTTCAGGTGATCCATGGCGTGTTTGCAACAGGCCAGCGTGCCGCGCGTGTTGATCTGGTGCATCAGGTCGAAGCGCTTCATGTCGGTCTGCGCCAGCGGCGTGAGCTGAATGGCACTGGCATTGTTGACCAGTATGTCCAGACCGCCGAAATGATCCGCCGTCCGGTCGATCGCCTCCTTGACCGCCTCGTCGTCGCGCACATCGAGCACCACCGGCAGCGCCTTGCCACCTGCAGCCTCGATCTCCTCGGCGGCGGTGTAGATCGTGCCCTCAAGCCTGGGATGCGGCTCGGCGGTCTTGGCGGCAACCGCGATATTGGCGCCGTCCCGCGCCGCCTTCAGCGCAATCGCCTTGCCGATTCCGCGCGAGGCCCCGGTGATGAACAGGGTTTTGCCCTTCAGGGACATGATTGTTTCTCCTCCTGAATAATGCCGTTCCGGCCTGCCGGTTGCGGGGCAGCCGCCCGGCGACCCTTCAGGTCCCCCCGGAGCTTGCCGGTTCCCGGCTTGCGGGGGAATGACACCCCGCAAAGCCCCCATTGGCCGGCAGGTTGCCGTCCTATGCCTTCTTTTTCGTCATGAACGCCTGGAAGGCAGCGATGGTTTCCGGCGAGTTCAGCCGGCTTGCGAAAATCCGGATTTCCTCTTCCACCCGTTCGGACAGCTGCCCGGTGTCGCCGCGCAGGAGCCTGCGGGACAGCGCCATCGCTTCCGGCGGCTTGGCCGCGATCTCCCGGGCACAGGCCAGGGCGGCGGCATCCACGTCGCCTTCCACCACCTCGTTGACGAGGCCGGCCATCTCCGCCTTTCGCGCCGAAAAGGGGCGGCCGAGACACAGCAGTTCGAACGCCCGCGCATGACCGATCTGCCGTGGTCCGAGCAGGCTGGACCCGGCTTCCGGCACGAGGCCGAGGTCCACGAAAGGCGAATGGATGACGGTGCGCGGGCTGGCGAACACCATGTCGCAATGCATCAGCAATGTTGCCCCGACCCCGATGGCAATGCCGTCAAGCGCGGCGACAAGCGGCTTTTCGTTGCACACCAGGGCGCGCAGAAAGCGGACCACCGGCGCATCGCTCATGCCGGACCGGCCCGCATATTGCAGAAAATCGCCGATGTCATTGCCGGCCGTGAAGACCTCCGGCCGACCGCAGAACAGATGGCAGCGCACATTGTCGTCCGTATTTCCCGCTTCCAGCGCCTCGGCGAGATCCGTGTACATGGCCCCCGTGAGGGCGTTCTTCTTTTCCGGCCGGTCCAGACGCAGGATCTGGACGCCGTCTTCACTAGATTTCCGGATCATACGGTTCTCCTGTACGGCGCGTCAGGACGCCAGAGCTTCTGCATCGAAGGCCTGAATGGCTTCGGCCGACAGCAGGATGTCCGCCTTCAGACCGGCGGTTTCGCAGAGGGTGGTCTCGCAGAAATTGCGGGCCAGCAGGGTCCGCTCGGCCAGCCGTGACGCCGCCTCGCCTGTGGAGCGCAAGGCGCCCCTGGCCAGCAGCACACCGCCGAGCGCCAGTCCGGCAAGGCGCAGATAAGGCGTCGCTCCGCACAGGGCGTCGGCGATGCGGCCTTCGGAGCGGGCCGCCAGCATATAGTCCGTCGCCTCGCTCAGGTCGGCGATGCCCGCCATCAGGCGTTCGGCGGTCGCGCCGAATTCCGCCCGGTTGCTGGCGGCCACCTCATCGGCAACGGCCTTGAGTTCGGCGATGAATCCCTTGATGTGCTCCCCATCGGACAAGGGCAGCTTGCGCAGGACAAGGTCTATCGACTGGATGCCGTTGGTGCCTTCATAGATCGGGGCGATGCGCGCGTCGCGCAGATGCTGGGCCGCGCCGGTCTCCTCGATGTAGCCCATGCCACCGTGGATCTGGACCCCGAGCGAGGCGACCTCGACACCGAAATCGGTGGAAAGCGCCTTGGCGATCGGTGTCAGCAGACCGGCCCGTTCGCTCCAGAATGTTCTGTTATCGTCATCCCCGGCCACATTCGCCATGTCGATGGCATGGGCACAGGCGTAGCAGATGGCCCGGGCGACCTGGGTTCTGGATTTCATCGCCAGCAGCATGCGCTTGATGTCCGGATGGCGGGCGATGGGGCTCATGCCGTCGCCCTTGTCCCCCGGCGCCCTGCCCTGTCTGCGCTCGACCGCATACTTCAGGGCATGCTGATAGGCACGCTCCGCCACGCCGAGCCCCTGGATGCCCACGGCGAGACGGGCGTTGTTCATCATCGTGAACATGCAGGCCAGGCCCCGGTTCTCCTCACCGATCAGCCAGCCGGTCGCTCCGCCGTCGTCACCGTAGATCATGGTGCAGGTCGGCGAGCCGTGAATGCCCATCTTGTGTTCCACGCCGGCGACCCGGACATCGTTGCGCGCCCCCAGCGACCCGTCGTCATTGACAAGATACTTGGGCACCAGAAACAGCGAAATGCCCTTTGTGCCCGCAGGTGCATCGGGCAGGCGGGCCAGGACCATATGGATGATGTTGTCGGTCAGGTCATGATCGCCATAGGTGATGAAGATCTTCTGGCCGGAAATCCGGTAGGTCCCGTCGCCATTGCGTTCCGCCCTGGCCTTGAGCGCATTGAGGTCGGAGCCGGCCTGGGGTTCGGTGAGATTCATCGTTCCCATCCACTGGCCGGAAACCAGCTTTTCCAGATATCTGGCCTTCAGTTCGTCAGAGGCGTGTTTTTCCATGGCCTCGATCGCGCCCATGGTCAGGGTCGGACCGATCGCAAAGGCCATCGAACCGGAATTCCACATTTCCAGGGCCGCGGCGGAGAGCATCTGGGGCAGGCCCTGCCCGCCCGTTTCCGGGGAAGCCGACAGACCGTTCCAGCCGCCTTCGATCCAGGCATGATACAGGTCCCTCCATCCCGGAGGCGTCGTGACCTCGCCGTCTTTCAGAGGCGTCCCACAGGTATCGGCAACACTGTTCAGAGGCGCGATTTCTTCGGCGGCGAACCGGCCGGCTTCGGTCAGAATGGCCTCGACGAGATCGTCGCCAAGCTCCGAATGGCGCGCAGTTTTTTGCAGGTCCTCAAGACCGCAGACATGTTTCAGGGTAAAGGCAATCTCATCGACCGGGGCGCGATACATTCAGGTCCTCCATAGCGCATCCCCCGGCGTCAGAAGGACCGCGGAATGCTCCAACATACTCATATCATTCAATTTTATGGCATCTCCGCGTGTGCGAGGAAAGCCTGTCGATCCCCGGCCGGCCCGCTCCTCCTCAGCTGGCAACCGGTTGTTTTCCCTGCTCGAAGCTTGACGGCGGCAATGCTTGTCCGCAAAAGGCGCATGAGACAGCGGTTTGACAGGACAGTAGCCCTGTTGACGTAAACGTCAACCCATATCGCAGCGGCAGGTGCACGCGTTTTGTGAGAAAACCGGAGCAACCGTCAAGAAGAGACCGGCCATGCAGCGTTGGACGCCCGATCTGAAGACCCGGGACTGGCAGGACACCCCCGAAGCGGCCGCCGTTTGCGCTGCACTGGTGAGTGGAGGCCTGGTCGCCGTGCCGACCGAAACGGTCTATGGCCTGGCCGCGGACGCCACCAGTGGAGTGGCCTGCGCGAAGATCTTCGAAGCCAAGGGACGACCGCAATTCAATCCGCTGATTTCCCATGTCGCCTCCCTGGAAGCGGCAACGGATCACGGTATTTTCAACGCCCAGGCCCTGGCGCTGGCAGAAGCGTTCTGGCCCGGACCGCTGACCCTTGTGGTTCCCAAAAGCAGAACCAGTCCGATTTCCGATCTCGCGACAGCGGGCCTTGAAACCGTTGCGCTGCGCGTTCCCTCCGGCCCGGTGATGCGCTACCTGTCCGACAGGATCGGCCGACCGCTGGCAGCGCCCAGCGCCAACCGGTCGGGCCGGATCAGTCCGACAAGCGCTCAAGACGTCATCGCGGATCTCGGTCCGTCCCTGAGCTTCGTCATCGACACCGGCCCCTGCGAGGTCGGGATAGAATCGACGATTGTCGGCCTGGGTGACGGCACGCCGCGCCTGCTGCGTCCGGGCGGCATTTCCCGCCAGGCCATCGAGAAGGTTCTCGGAGAACCGCTTCAGGGGGCATCGAGCGACATGCGTGCGGACGCCCCGGCAGCACCGGGCATGCTGTCCTCGCATTATGCGCCTGACGCAAAGGTGATCCTGAACGCCTCACGCGTGCACCCCGAGGAAGGCCTGCTTTCGTTCGGCCCGGACAGTCTCCCCGGGGCGTCCGAAGCCCTGGCAGAGGTCAATCTCAGCCCGTCAGGCGATCTCACGGAAGCCGCCGCCACCCTGTTTCAGGCGATGCGCACCCTTGATGCGAGCGGCGCCGGCACCATCCGGGTCCAGCTTATCCCCAACTTTGGGCTGGGCGAGGCGATCAACGACCGCCTGCGCCGGGCAGCGGCGCCGCGCGACTGAACCGGAAGCCGTCCGCGCTCCGGCTTTCCCCCGGCAGCGCCGGAGAACCGCATGTGGCGGAAAATTCACCAGCCGTATAAAAAGCCTTAAAAATCAGCAACTCCAGCATGAACTATCCTTGCGGAACGCAACCCCGGGCGCGGCCAGTCGATCCCGTGCGCCGTTTTGCCGCCCTCCTTGAAGAGGTCAAGCACAGCGGCTTGCATTGTCAATATGACTAAGCAATTCCGTCAATGCTACTTGATAATTTCAGTTCAATTTTCGGCTTTTCAACAATGCAACCCAAACGATTAACAGTAAAAACTCGCCAAAGCTTACCGGAATCACGTAGTCTGTAATTGGATTTGAGATGCAGCGGACCTCCCCTCGGGCATTACGGTGCTCGCACCTTTGAACGGGCCGGCTTTAATTGCCGGCCCTTTTTTTGTCCGGCTGCCGAAACCTGACCGTTTCGGCCCCCTCCCATCTTCAATTGACAGACGCTCCGGCGACCGCTCTGATAGGTCCTGCTGGCCCCGGTCCATAGGGAACCGCCAAAAGGGGTTGGCGAAAGGCCCATTTCAAAGGGTCATCTCCATAACAAGCCGTCCGGAAACGCCCCAGTGTCCACGCTCTTTCTCCACCATTCCTCGTATCTCGATCACCTGACGCCGGTCGGCCATCCGGAGCGACCGGACAGGATCCGCGCCATCGACCGGATCCTGGAACATGAAAAATTCCAGTCGCTGGAGCGGGACATTGCCCCTGTCGGTGCCCTGGAGGACATCGCGCGGGCACACCCGATGAGCTATGTCGACCGCCTTCACAGGCAGGCTCCGTCGGAAGGCACCTCCAGGGTCGATGCCGACACGACCATGTCGCCCGGCACCTGGGAAGCGGTGATCCGCGGCACGGGCGCTGCCTGTCTGGCCGTTGACGAAGTGCTGACCAAAAAGGTCAACAATGCCTTTTCCGCCTCCAGGCCTCCGGGCCATCACGCCGAAAAAGAACGGGCGATGGGGTTCTGCTTCTTCAACAATGCCGCCGTTGCCGCCCGCCATGCGCAGGCGATCCACGGTATCGGACGGGTCGCCATCGTCGATTTCGACGTCCATCACGGCAATGGAACCCAGGATATCTTCTGGGATGATCCCGACGTGATGTATTGCTCGACCCACCAGATGCCGCTTTATCCCGGCTCCGGTGCGGCGTCTGAAAGCGGTGGGGCCAACACGATGGTCAATGTGCCTCTTGCCGCAGGAGAGGACGGCGCGGGTTTCAAGGAAGCCTTCGAAGCCATCATCCTGCCGCGCCTGGAAGGCTATGCGCCCGAACTGATCATCATTTCGGCCGGCTTCGACGCCCACAAACGCGACCCCCTGGGCGGCCTCAATCTGGTGGAGGCCGATTTCGCATGGGCGACCCGCGCGATCATGGATGTTGCCGACAAGCACAGCAACGGCCACGTGGTCTCGATCCTGGAAGGCGGATACGATCTGGAGGGCCTCGCCCGTTCCGTTGCCGCCCATGTGCTGACGCTCATGACCGGCTGAGCCTCCCCGGGCGGACGGCAAAAGCACGGGGATCATTGACCGGAATTTGAAATCAAACCTTGACCTGTGCTGCGTGGACCGCAAGTTTCCCTTCAGGTGCAACCGAAATCCTGAAATCGAAACCGGGGACAGCAGCGATGAGCGATGCAGCCAACGACATTTCCGGCCTCTCCTTCGAGGAGGCGCTCAAGCAGCTGGAGACCATTGTGCGCGAGCTGGAACAGGGCAATGTGCCACTCGAGAAGAGCATCGACATGTACGAGCGCGGCGATGCCCTGCGCAAACACTGCGACGCGCTTTTGAAATCCGCCGAAGCGAAAGTCGAGAAAATCCAGCTTGGGCAGAACGGCGAAGCAACCGGAACCGGCGCCCTGGATCCCCAGTAAAACCGGTTTTTCTGCCGCTCATGCGAGTTGACATGCGCCGGCGGCGCGCCGGATTTGCAGCGTCGGCGTCACTGTGCCGCAGCTTTGGTCGTCCGATACACTTGTCCTGAATGAAATGCTGGCCGGACACTTGCTTTTTGCACAAGGCAAGCAAGACAAGGCAGATTAAGTTTACACGGGTGCTGAGCATTTCTTCACGGCACTTCAGTTTTCCGTAATTATTTCCATTGCGCCCATATTCATTCATTGGTAGAAATATTTGAGAGTTCACGGGAACGTATGTAATTATTAGTAGACAAAGCGCATCATGCCCGAACTCAGCAAATCAGGCGAAGCAAAACTACTTCTTCGCATCCTAGAGTGCTCGCCACAGCCTGATGGGTGGCATTCTATTCTGGAACTGATTGAGGAACAGCTGAACTGCAGAGCGTTTCTCGCGGAATTCGATCAGCAGGGCAATCCGACGCGGACGTTCGGCAGACACCGGCAAGCCCGGCAGCTGGGAGAGGTCTTTCAGAACATCCGGATGTCGAACGGGCGCAGCGCACTGCAATTTCTGCTCGCCGAAGCGTCCCTGTTCCACCCCTACTGCAAAACGTCGATCGACAAGGGATGCGCCGACGGTACTTCCTCACCGGACGGGGGGATCGTCCACGATCCGGACCGGGTCGAACCACCCACCGCCTGCCAGGAGGAGACGGCGCAGCAGCACAGGCTGCTGTCCGGTGCCCCCGGTCTCGTCGCCCCTCTCCGGCGCACCGAAAAATCAACGATCCTGTTCGCGTGTCTGTTCACGGCTCATACCCCGGACACAATCGACACCACCGTCGCGTTCGAAACATTCGAGACGATGGTCAAGGCGCTGACGCCCGGCCTGCACGGCTATCTGAGGCTGGAACAGGAGCGGTCGCTGATCCAGGTTCACCGCACCCTGCTGTCCGCCCTGGGCACCCCCGCGATCCTTGTCAATTTCGAACGGGAGATACTGGTCCAGACCCCGGCGGCGCTGAAAATGCTGGAGGAGCTGGGGCTGGCCACCGGAGCGGGCCGCAAGCTGCAGGTCAACAACAGGCAGATCGAAACCGCGCTGCAGTTGCTCGTGTCGGATCACGAGAACCCGCCACGGAAAACCCCGTCGGTCTATATCACGGGCAGGAATGGCTGCCCCAAACGGGTGTCCATTCAAACCGTCGCCCCGCCCGCTTACGGGTCAGGCGAAATCGTGCGGCCGTTTTTCCTGATCCGCATCGCCGAGACCACCCCGCTGTCGGAGGATGTCGAGAGCATCCTCCACGACCATTACGACCTGTCCCTGTCGGAAGCCCATCTGGCAAGACATCTGACCATGACCGGTTCGATGAACGCCACTGCGGACCATCTCGGCATCACGCGCAACACGGCCAAGACGCATCTGCGCCGCATCTACGAGAAAACCGGTGCGCATACGCAACTTCAGCTGGCAAGGCTGGTTCACAAGCTGGCAAGCCTGTTCTGAACCGGCACAGAACGGCAGAGCCAGACGGCTGCGTTCTGCACGGTTTCCAGCGCGGTTTCGGGTGATTTTCGCGCCGGATCCGGACAGATTCGCGCTCCCTGGAGACGGTCTGCGCAAAAAAACGGGGCCGCATAAATACGACCCCGAGTTGATCACTGTGCACGTGGCCCCATCGACCACGGCAAATCCATTAAGACAGATCCGGAACAGATGCATCACCCAAAAGGGTGACAAAAGGGAATTTCGAAGAAAGTTGCATGAATTTCACAATCCAACCCCTAAATGCAGCTGCTGTCACCATGCTCGAGGCCTCCCGCACACGGCCTCCCTTGACCCGTTGGCGGATGCAGGGGCGCAGCGGTGAACCCGGCGCCGTTTGGCGTCAGAGCGTAATCCATTTCCGTTCCGGGCAGATTCCCGACGGCAAGGGTGACGGACAGGATCGCGGCCTGCGGCACTCCGGAATCATGGGCATTGTGGCACATTCCTTCACACGCGTTTGCGCCCTATATACGGTTGGTGTATGCCTGCCCGCCATGTTTCAACTCCCGGAGCCGTCTGCAGCGTGACTTCAAAACCCCATACGCCCCTTCTCGACAAGGTTGCCTCACCCGCGGATCTGCGCGGGCTGGACGAAGCCGATCTTCAGCAGCTTGCCGACGAATTGCGCACTGAGACAATTGACGCCGTGTCGATTACCGGCGGCCATCTGGGAGCCGGGCTCGGCGTTGTGGAGCTGACCGTCGCGCTTCACTATGTGTTCGACACGCCCGACGACAGGATCATCTGGGACGTCGGCCATCAGTGCTATCCGCACAAGATCCTGACGGAGCGCCGTGACCGCATCCGCACCCTGCGTCAGGGCGACGGGCTGTCCGGGTTCACCAAACGCGCGGAAAGCATCTACGACCCCTTCGGCGCGGCACATTCTTCCACCTCGATTTCGGCAGGCCTGGGAATGGCCGCGGCCCGCGATCTCAAGGGCGGCGACAACAATGTGATTGCGGTGATCGGCGACGGCGCCATGTCCGCGGGCATGGCCTATGAGGCGATGAACAATGCCGGTCATCTCGGATCGCGGCTGATTGTCATCCTGAACGACAACGACATGTCCATCGCGCCCCCCGTCGGAGCCATGTCCGCATATCTGGCGAAACTGGTCTCGGGCCCCACCTACCAGTCCCTGCGCGGCGCGGCGAAGAACATCGTCAAGAATCTGCCCAAGCCGCTGTTCGAAAAGGCCGCCCGGGCGGAGGAATATGCCCGCGGGTTCTGGACCGGCGGCACATTGTTCGAGGAACTGGGCTTTTATTACGTCGGCCCGGTGGACGGACATAATCTGGAGCATCTTCTGCCGATCCTGAAGAATGTCCGCGACACCCATCAGGGGCCCGTGCTGATCCATGCGGTCACCCAGAAAGGCAAGGGCTACGGCCCGGCGGA
Organism: Labrenzia sp. 011; assembly: GCF_003075075.1. GTDB lineage: Bacteria > Pseudomonadota > Alphaproteobacteria > Rhizobiales > Stappiaceae > Roseibium. Next base: position 184,564 of record NZ_QCYM01000002.1, read on the forward strand.
AGGGGCCAGGGACAAGTATCACGGCGTCGCCAGGTTCGACGTGGTGACCGGCAAGCAGGCCAAACCGAAGGCGAACGCGCCGAGCTACACCAATGTGTTCGCCACGTCCCTGATCAAGGAAGCGGAGACCGACGACAAGGTTGTCGCGATCACCGCGGCCATGCCGGACGGGACAGGCCTGAACCTCTTCGGCGAGGCCTTCCCGGAGCGCACCTTCGACGTGGGCATTGCCGAGCAGCATGCGGTGACATTCGCCGCCGGTCTGGCGACCGAAGGCTTCAAACCCTTCGCCACCATCTATTCCACCTTCCTGCAGCGCGCCTATGATCAGGTGATCCACGACGTGGCGATCCAGGGACTGCCGGTGCGCTTCCCCATCGACCGTGCCGGGCTGGTGGGGGCCGACGGCCCGACCCATGCGGGAGCCTTCGACACCGCCTTCCTCTCCTGCCTGCCCGGGTTCGTCGTCATGGCGGCGGCCGACGAGGTGGAGCTCCGGCACATGGTGGCAACTGCTGTCGCCTATGACGAGGGTCCCATTTCCTTCCGCTATCCGCGTGGCGAAGGCACCGGCCTGGAGATGCCGGAACGCGGCAGTGTCCTCGAGATCGGCAAGGGTGTCATCCGCAGGGAAGGCACGAAGGTCGCGCTTCTCAGTTTCGGCGGCCGGATGAGCGAGTGCCTGAAGGCGGCCGACGAACTGGACGCCGCCGGTCTTTCGACCACCGTCGCAGACGCCCGTTTCGCCAAGCCGCTGGACATGGATCTTATCCGACGCCTTGCGCGCTCGCACGAAGTCCTCGTGACCGTCGAGGAAGGCGCCCCAGGCGGGTTCGGCAGCCATGTGCTGACCAGACTTGCCGAAGAAGGTCTCCTGGATAACGGCCTGAAGGTGCGCACCCTCGCCCTGCCGGATGCCTATCTCGATCACGACAAGCCGGAGGCCATGTACGCAAGGGCCGGTCTTGACTGCGACGGCATCATGAAAACCGTCTTCACCGCCCTTGGCACGTCGGCCCTGAGCGCGCCGCAGCGGGCCTGAACAGCCGGTTCCCGGCTGTCAAAGCGGCACGGCAAGTGACAAAAGCGTCCTGCCCGGGTTTGCGTGGGGAGGGCGCAGAGAAGCTGATTGACACGGGCTCCCTTACCTGAAAAGGCTGGATGACAGAATAAAACGCGTCGGTTCAAACCGGCGCTTTGTTTTATTCCAGATCTTCAGGAGGCAGCCGTGGCTCAGACGCTTCTTTCCGTGTCCGCTCTATTGTTGTCCGTTGCCCTTCTGATTTTCGGCCACGGCCTGCAGACGACCCTGCTGCCCCTGGCGGCCGACAGGTACTACTTCTCCGATTTCGAGATCGGTCTGGTCTCCTCCGCCTATTTCTTCGGCATGGTGATCGGCTGCCTCGGCGCGCCGCTGCTGATCATGCGGGCCGGCCACATCCGCGCCTTCGCCGCGCTTGTCTCCCTGATGTCCGCAGCGGCGATCCTGCACCCGGTGCTCATCGATCCCTATGCCTGGATGATCATCCGCATGATCGCCGGCTTCAGCCTCGCCGGGTTCTACATGATCGTGGAAAGCTGGCTCAACGAGACCGCAACGAACGAAAACCGCGGCACGGTGATGTCCGTCTATATTCTCATCCTGTTCGGCGCCCTGATGATGGGACAGGTCTCCATCGCCACGATGAACATATCCACCTTCCTGCCCTTCGCCGTTGCCTCGGTGATGGTCAGCCTTGCGGTGATGCCGGTCGCACTGACCACCTCCAACCAGCCCGCACCCATCACGCTTGTGCGCTTCCGTCCGGCACAGCTTTACAGGAACTCTCCCGCCGCATTTGTCGGCGTTCTGTTCATCGGCTGTTCGCAGGGCGCCCTGCTGACCCTGTCGCCGCTGTACGGATCGCAGATCGGCCTGTCGAGCAATCAGTCCGCCTTCTACGCCGCCGCGATCATCGGCGGCGGCCTGATCGCCCAGTGGCCTGTCGGCCGGCTCTCGGACAAGCTCGACCGGCGTCTTGTCCTGGCCGGACTGGGGAGCGGAACGGCCACCGTCGCCCTGGCGATCGTGCTCCTTGCGCCCAAGGAGTTCCAGTTCGCGATCCTGAGCGCCATGATTGTGGGAATGTTCTGCCAGCCGCTCTATGCGATTGCGGTTGCCCATGCCTTCGACCACGCGGCCCACGAGGATTTTGTCGAGACCTCCTCCGGCATGCTGCTTTCCTTCGGAATCGGCTCCATCGCCGGACCGCTGATCGCCTCGCTGATCATGAGCAGGACCGGGCCGTCCGGTCTCTACATCATGATCGTCGTGGTCAATGTGGTGATGGTCGCCTTCATCCTGACCCGCGTCCTCACTCGCGACGCGCTTTCGGCGGAAGAAAAGACGGACTTCGAATACGCTTCCACAGCCCAGGTCGGTACGGTCATTTCCGCCGAACCGCTGGATGCGGAGTCGGAAGAATATGTCATCGCGCCCGAGGACTTCCCGGCCTATGAGGACGACATCTACAACTTCGACACCGTTTCCGCGGACGACAGCGAAGACGACGAGACCGACGCGGAGGCGGAGGCGGAGGCGGAGGCGGATGGAGATCCGGCGGATGCGGGCAACGGGCAAGATCCCGATGGCGATGCCGACGGAACACCGCAAAAGAGCGGGTAGTGTGCCCGTGACTGCGCCCTTTCGCCGCTCGACATGCGGCGCGTTTGAGCCTATAGCCGCAGCATGACCGCGCGTATCACGCCCATGCAAGCGTTCCGTATGGAGCGTCACCCGATGGTGGCGCTGACCGCGCTTGTCTTTGCCATGCGTTTCTGCCTGCTCGTGCTGGTGTCGGCCCTCTCGCCCGACGCGGCAGCGGCCGCGGGTCTGACGAGCCTGTGCCAGCCCTCCGGCCAGCAGCAGACCCTGCCGGGCCTTCACGATCCGCTCGCCTGCCATTGCGGACCGGTCTGCGCCCATGGCTGCGCCCTTCAGTCCGGCCTTTCCGGTGCCGCTGCGCTGCCTGTGCTGCTTGTGCCCGCCACAACCATCAAACGGCCAGTGGCAGGCCGGGACGATGTCCATCCGCCCCTGATCCGGTCAGCCGCCATCCGGGGCCCTCCCCTTTCCTTGATCTGAAAACACCCCCAATTCAGAAATCAAGGACATTGCAAATGAAACTCTGGACATCCATCGCCGCTGCGACGGCTCTCACGGTCTTTTCCCTTTCCGCCCTGGCCGCGGATTACAAGGTCGGCGACCTGACCATCACCAGCGCCTGGACCCGCGCCACGCCGCCCAAAGCCAAGGCCGGCGGCGGTTTCATCGAGATCACCAACAACGGCACGGAAGACGACCGGCTCATTGCTGCGGCATCCGACGTGGCCGGCAAGGTCGAACTTCATGAAATGGCCGTCACCGACGGTGTCATGACCATGCGTGAAAAGGAAAATGGCATCGAGATTCCGGCCGGGGAAACCGTGGCCTTGCAGCCGGGCGGCCTGCACATCATGTTCATGGGACTGAATCAGCCCTTCAAGGAAGGCACCACCGTGCCGGTGGTGCTTACATTCGAGACCGCCGGTGACGTGGCTGTTGAACTTGACGTGGCCAAGATGGGCGCCAAATCCATGAAAGGCGGTCACGGAGACCACGGCAAGATGGGCCATGGCAAAATGGACCACAGCAAGATGGACCACGACAACAAATAAACATTGCGGGAAGAGGACACCCCATGTCTGGACTGAAACTCTTCCGGTACGTGGCTTGGGCGGCAGTTGCCGCCCTGGCCGTCGTTTCCGGTGTGCTGGTCTATCAGCAAACGGCGGGCAACCAGAATTCCGGTGCCCTGATCGAACCGCTCAGCGCCATCGGCGGGCCGTTCGAACTGATCAATGGCGATGGCGAGACGGTCACGGACCAGACCTTCGCCGGCAAACCGTCGCTGTTCTTCTTCGGCTTCACCTATTGCCCCGACGTGTGCCCGACCACCCTGGCCGAACTGCAGGGCTGGATGGAGGCTCTCGGCGAGGATGCGGCCAAGCTCAACTATGCCTTCGTGACGGTGGATCCGGAACGGGATACGCCTGAGGTGATGCGCGATTATGTCTGGGCCTTCGACAAGCGCATCACACCGCTGACCGGGTCGCGGGAACAGATCGATGCGATCATCAAGGCCTATCGGGTCTACGCGAAGAAAGTGCCGCTTGACGACGGTGACTATACGATGGACCATTCGGCGGCCGTTTACCTGATGGACGCGGACAACCGGTTCGTCGGCACCATTGCCTACGGTGAAGATGAGGAAAACGCGCTGAAGAAGCTTCGCCGCCTGATCGGCAAGGCGCCGGCTTCCAGCTGATCCTGCCGCGGAGCAAACCGGATCGATGCGCATGCCGCTCTACATCGGACTGACCGTCGGCGCGACGAGCCTCGTCGCGCTTTCGGTTCTTCTGTGGCTGTATTCCGGCGAACGGGTGTTCGCGGACCGGCTGATCTCCGCCATCGCCGGCTGCTTCTGAAGCCCGCTGCGCATGTCCAAACAACGCCTTGACCAGCATCTTGTCGATACCGGCCTGTTCGCCAGCCGCGCCCGCGCACGGGACGCGATCCTGCGCGGCACGGTGCAGGTGGACGGCAGTGTCTGCACCAAGCCCGCGCGCAAGGTCGGCGCGGATGCGGCGCTTCAGGTGGACGATCCGGCGGCGGAATATGTCTCCCGTGCCGCGCTGAAGCTGATCGAGGGGCTTTCCCGCTTCGGCATCGACCCGGCGGACAGGATCTGCCTCGATATCGGCGCTTCCACCGGCGGGTTCACCCAGGTTCTGCTGGAACGCGGCGCCTTGAAGGTGCATGCGATCGATGTCGGCCACGACCAGCTTCACGAAAAACTGCTCGGCCATCCCCGGGTGGTTGCACGGGACGGGCTCAACGCACGCGACCTCACCCGCGCACATCTTGACGGCGATACCCCGACCCTGCTCGTTTCCGATGTCAGTTTCATTTCCCTGAAACTTGCCCTTCCGCCCGCGCTCGACCTTGCCGCTCCCGGCGCGGAAGGCATGTTCCTCGTCAAGCCGCAATTCGAGGCCGGCAAGGGCAACATCGGCAAGGGCGGACTGGTCGAACCGGGAATCGCGGAAGAAACGGCCAGAGACCTGCAGACCTGGCTCGGGACGATTTCCGGCTGGCAGGCGGGCGACCTCCTGCCGTCGCCCGTCAAAGGCGGAGACGGCAACAACGAGTGGCTGCTTTACGGAAAGAAGTCCTGAGACGTCTCCCCAGGCAACCCCTATTCGCCATACAACAAATATGCTTTGAAAATATCACGAACTCCGCTTTGAACGCGCGGTCGCCGCCCCCCAACTCATCTCCCGCCCCCTATCGCCCAAGGGGCGTAATCTCGATCTTCACCGATCCGTACCAGTCGGCAGCGGCGCGGATATCCGCATCGCTCATGCCTGCGGCGACCTCGCTCATGATGTCGTGGGTGCGCTTGCCTGTTCGAAAGGCTTTCAGCTGGGTGTCGACATAGATACTGCTTTCTCCGGCCAGATTGGGCGCATCCTCGATGACCGCAATACCATCAACGCCATGGCAGGAAACACAATCCTGAGGGGCGCCGCTTTCGTCCAGGGTCAGCGTTGCGGTGACCTCATGTCCGGCATACCAGGCCGCAAGATCGGCGATTTTCCCGTCATCGAGGTTTTTGGCCACGACACTCATCATTTCATGGACGCGCGTCCCCTCGCGAAAGGCCTTGAGCTGACGATCTATATAGGCGGCCGGTTCACCGCCGATATGCGGAGCGATTGGAATTTTTGCGAAACCGTCAATCCCGTGACAGGTCCGGCACGCCCCCGCCAGCTTTCTGCCGGCTTGCGGATCGCCGTTCGGAAAGTCAGCGGCCTGAAGGGCCCCGGCGAGGACGACCACGCCGAGGCTCAGGATCACGATACGCATCATTCGCCGTAGCTGATGCGGTAGATCGCACCGGCCAGATCGTCGGAGACCAGAAGCGATCCGTCCCGCAGTTGCGCGACGTCCACCGGCCGGCCGAGATATTCGTCGTTCTCGTCGATCCAGCCTTCGGCGAAGGGTTCACTGGTCGCGTTGCCCTCGTCATCCATGAAGGTAACCATGACGCGCGCACCAACCGGCGTCGTCCGGTTCCACGAACCGTGCTGGGCCGAAAAGATCGCGTTCTTGTACTTCTCCGGGAACATCTTGCCAGAGTAGAAGGTCATGCCGAGATCGGCGGCGTGGGCCGTCATTTCCACGGCGGGAAACACGACATCTGCCGGCGGCTCGGAATCCTTGTACTCATTGGTGCGGACATTCCCGCCGCCATACCAGGGAAAGCCGAAATGCTGTCCGGCTTCCGTCTGATGATTGAGCTCGCCCGGAGGAATGTCGTCCCCCATTCCGTCAACCTGATTGTCGGTGAACCACAGGTCGCCGGTCACCGGATGGAAGTCATGCCCGACCGAGTTGCGTATTCCCCGGGTGTAGACCTCGCGATCGGATCCATCCGTGTTCATCCGGATGATGCCGCCCATGCCGTATTCGGCATAAGTGTCCATCTTCTCGGGCGCGAAGACGTTGAAAGGCTGGCCAAGCGAGATATAGAGCTTACCGTCCGGGCCGATCTTGCAGACCCTGGCGGTGTGGTTGTAGCTCTCCTCATCCGGCGGAACTAACTCGCCACCCGGAACGATCGGCACGGCCACCACGTCGGGGCTCTCATAAAAGAACTCGGCTGCGGGATAGAGCAACACGCGGTTCTGTTCGGCGATGATCAGGAAGCCGTCCTTGGTGAAACAGGGCCCGTTCGGGATCGCCTTGGTCAGGGACGGAGCGAAGTTCTTCACCTCATCCGCCACCCGGTCCTTGTTGCGATCGGTAACCGCCCAGACTTCGGTCTTACGGGTACCGACGAAGGTCACGATCCCCTGGGGACCGACCGCCATGTGACGCGCATCCGGTACGACCGCATAGAGTTCGATCTTGAACCCGTCGGGCAACGTGATCCGCTCGAGATTTTTCCTGATACCGTCGGCAAATGGGCCGGTCTGTTCGACAACGGTGAAATCCATGACCCCCGTTGTCTTGAAAGCGCCCAGTTTCGCCAGATTGTCCGGCAAGCCCGCGGTTTGCGCAAGCGCCGTTCCGGCGAACAGCGACATTGCAGCCAGTGTCGTCAAGGTTGTCTTCATGCTTTCCTCCCAGATGTCAGGGCGATAGATCTCTGTTGTCCTTTCCTGACGCAATCGATGCTAGGTGCTTATCCCGAGCACATCAACGCCCGTTTGCATTTCGCGCAATTCGCAACCTGAAAAACACCTGTTCTCTCAGGTTAAATATACCAAGGCCCGACTCAGGGCCGCCGCCCCCCCTCTTCCGCCTTGCCCTCAAACGGCTTGCTCATTCATCCGCTTGACGCTATCGCTCTGCCATGAGTGAGAGAGAGCTGACAATTACGGAACTCGGTCACCGCGGCGACGGCGTCGCGCGGACCGAAAACGGCCCGGTTTATGTCGAGGGCGCGCTGCCGGGGGAAATCGTGCGGGCAAGGGTCGAAAACGGCCGCGCCCTGGACGCGGTTGTCGAAAGTCCCTCTCCGGAGCGGATCGCGCCTGTGTGCAGGCATTACGAAGCCTGCGGCGGCTGCACGATGCAGCATCTGGCGGACAAGCCCTATCTGGAGTGGAAACGCGGTCTTGTGGTGAACGCGCTGCGCGACCGGGGCATCGAGTTTCCGGTGGCGGACACGGTTGCCGCGACCGAAGGCGGACGCCGACGGGCCGTGCTCACCGCAAGCCGCGCCGGAGGCCAAACGCTGCTCGGCTATCACCAGAAGGCCAGCCACCGGCTGGTCGATATCAGCGAATGCCCGGTTCTGGATCCCGCCATCGTCAGGGCCCTTCCCGGACTGAAGTCCCTCGCGGCGGAAGTCCTGCCGAAAAAGGGCGAACTGCGCCTGACCGTTCTGAACACGACCGCCGGTCTGGACGTTGCCGTCGACAAGGCCGACAAGGGCTATGACCGCAAGATTCCCGCCCTTTCGCAAAAATCGGTCGAACTCGATCTCGCCCGCCTGTCCGTGAACGGAGAAGTGATCCTCGAGATCCGCCCGCCGATGCTCGACATGGGCGGGGTCGGCCTGGTGGCCGCGCCCGGCGGCTTCACCCAGGCGACGCTTGCTGCGGAAGAGGCCCTGTCCCGGCTGGTGCTGGCAGGCGTCGGCAAGGCCAAGACGGTGGCCGACCTGTATTCGGGCGCCGGCACATTCGCGCTGCGCCTGGCAAGACGCGCCAATGTCCATGCGGTCGAGGGCGATGCGGCGGCCATGGCAGCCTTCGACAAGGCGCTGCGCAAGCCGCAGGGCCTGAAGAAGGTGACCTTCGAGCGGCGCGACCTGTCGCGCCGCCCGCTCGTGCGCGATGAACTGGACTCCTTCGAGGCGGTTGTCTTCGATCCACCGCGGGCCGGTGCGCAGGCCCAGGTGGAACAACTGGCCCTGTCCAAGGTCAGGACCATCGTCGCCGTTTCCTGCAATCCGGCAACATGCGCCCGCGACCTGAAGGTCCTGATCGACGGCGGCTATGCGCTGCAAAGCGTCACACCGGTGGACCAGTTCAGGTTTTCGCCCCATATTGAGGTGGTGGCAGTCTTGAACAGGGAGTGAGCCATGCGTGCGGCGGACGATGATTCCAGGCCTTCCCGGGGCTCCCGCGGACGTCCGCCTCTCCTGTCTCTTGCCCGTCTTTCACGCTACACGCTGCAGCAAGGCAGCCGGGTTGCCCTGTACACGCTGCACTCCGAAGTCATGCGCCGCATGAACCGTCGGCTGCAGAAAGACCTTCCCGATACGCCCGAAGTCGTACCCGACGGGCCCCTGCCCGGGCAGCGGCGCATGCTGGCGGATATCGTCAGACTGTTTGCCGAGGATCTGCGGGCCGTCGAGGACGGTCTTTATCCGATGCCCACGGACGGCACCATGTCGCCGCGCGAGCTCATCGCCACCAGCCGGGCCTTTTTCAGGGACGTGCCGGATGTCGCGCGCCGGCGGGCAACGGGCGCGCATCAGGAAGTAAATGGTCGCACAGAGGGCCTTGCGGACGCCCTGCCGCGTTACTATCGCCAGAATTTTCATTTCCAGACCGATGGCTGGCTCTCCGAAGACAGCGCCAGGCTCTACGATTTCCAGGTCGACGTGCTGTTTTCCGGCGCAACGGCCGCCATGCGCCGCCGCGCGCTTGTGCCGTTTGCGGAGATCCTGCGCAAGAAGGACCAGCGCAAGGTTGCCTATGCGGATCTTGCCTGCGGCACAGGCGGGCTGCTGCACCCTGCCCTTGCCGCCTTCCCGCGTCTGAGGGGAACCGGACTGGATCTGTCGGAACCTTATCTGAAGGTCGCGCGGGAACGGACCCCATCCAGGCGCGCCAGCTACGTGACCGCCATGGCCGAGGACCTGCCGTTCGCGGACAACTCCCTCGATGTCGTCTCCTGCGTATTCCTGTTTCACGAACTGCCGCCAAGAATCCGCAGGCAGGTGATCGCCGAGGTGGCGCAGGTATTGAAGCCGGGGGGATCATTCCTCTTTGTCGACAGCCTGCAGACCGGAGACGTGCCGGCCTATGACGGACTTCTGTCGGTCTTTCCGCAGCTTTTTCACGAACCCTATTTTACATCCTATCTCCGTGAAGACCTGACGGGACTATGTGCGGACAACGACCTGCAAGAGAGCTGGATGGTGCCTGCCTTCGTATCGCGTGTGGCGGAATTCCGGAAAAGCGGTCACTCCGTTCAGTGACACTGAATTTTTAACCTGACTTCTCTTGAGACTGAAGTCGAACAGGGCTATATCCTGTCGCATGAGACTCGATCAATGGCTCTTGCAGACCGGAGAAAGCCGCAGCGCCTTCGCGCGCCGCGCCAACCTGTCCCCCGCCTCCGTAACGGCTTTATGCAATGACCCCAATGTGTGGGTCTCGCGGGACATGGCCCGCAAAATAGCCATCGCCACGAACGGCGAGGTCACTCCAAACGACTTTCTCGGACTGTCTACAACCAAGGAGCATCCCGTGTCCCAGGCCCGTGTCGCAGAAGCAATCCGTGCATTTGAACGTGGTGAAATGGTGGTCGTGACCGATGATGACGACCGTGAGAACGAAGGGGACCTGATCGTTGCCGCTTCCAAGATCAGGCCAGAGCAAATGGCCTTCATGGTGCGGCACACATCCGGGATCATCTGTGCCCCGATGACGGTGGCCCAGGCGCGTCGCCTGCGGCTCGACCCGATGGTCGCGGAAAACGATGCGCCGCTATCGACCGCCTTTACCATTTCCGTCGATTACCGGCACGGACTGTCGACGGGCATTTCCGCCGAAGAACGCTGCTCCACGGTCAGGGCGCTCGCCAATTCCAATGTCGGGGCCGACGACTTCGTGCGGCCGGGGCATATTTTCCCGCTGGTCGCGAAGGAAGGCGGGGTAATGATCCGCTCGGGCCACACGGAAGCCGCCGTCGACCTGTGCCGCCTCGCCGGTCTGGAACAGGTCGGCGTCATCAGCGAACTTGTCAATGACGACGGCACCGTCAAGCGCGGCCAGCAGGTTGCCGAATTCGCGGCCGAACACGATCTGAAGATGGTTTCCGTCTCCGACCTGATCGCCTGGCGCCAGCGCACGGAACGGCTGGTGGAGCGGATCAACGAACAACCGGTCGAAACCGCCGCCGGCACCGCCTATGCAATGACCTATTCCACGCCCTACGATCCGATGCACCACCTTGCCATCGTCTACGGCGACATTCTCGACGGCCGCAGTGTGCCGGTACGCCTGCAGCTGGAATCCGTTCTCGATGACGTCTTCGGCGGCAACAGGCCGCTCGACCAGATCATGAAACATTTCGCGGATCGCGGCAGGGGTGTGATCGTCTATCTGCGCGAGGGATCGGTCGGTGTCGCCCAGCAGTCCAGGCGCACCCGATCCGATTACGATGGCGACGGAAACGAGGACCACAGCTCCGCGCAAGCTAGACAGGAACAATGGCGAGAGGTTGGACTGGGTGCACAGATCCTCAAGGATCTGGGTGTCAGCTCAATTCGCCTCCTGGCCACGCGTGAACGGCATTACGTGGGGCTGGAGGGGTTCGACATCAAAATTGATGAGACGGAGATCCTCGATACCTGAGGTCTCTCGAGAGGTAGTCATTCATGGCGACTGGGAAAGAGGCGCAAAAACCGGAAGACAGTGAACACGAAGCGGCGATGCCATTCACGGTCAGCTTCAACCGAAGTCAGAGCGAAGTCATATTTTACGGATGCCTCGTGCTTGGCGTTGTTTTCGCCGCAATCAGCGCCTTTACGGGGATTTACCTGCTGGCGATGGCCGCAGCGGCTCCCATCGTGATTGCCTATTGGCATTATCCGATGATCGAAAGGGGCAAACCGCAGCTCGGCGCCAACGAGGAGGGTCTTTACGTCGAACGGATCGGTTTCATTGACTGGTCAGCCATCCGGATGACAGACGTCAAACGCAAAACCGTCAGAAATGTCGAACAGGTCCGGCTGGACGTGCTGCTGACCCGTCCCCTCGACAACGCGGTCACCCGGGCCCAGTCGGCTCCGTTCTGGAAAAAATACATGAAACGGAACTGGAAGCGGTCGCGGCGCGAACATGGCCGGGAGCTGATTGCCATAGACCTGCATACCCTTGCCGCCGACCCCGACGAAATCCTGGATCGCATCCGCGCCTTCAAGTTTGTCTGAATTCGATCAGGCGGCGTTGCGGCTCGCCCGAACGCAGGCCGGAGGCAGGCGGCGGCAGCGCGAACGAGCTGCCGCCACTCTCCCCTACATCAGGTTGGTCTTGAAGAACTCGATCGTTCTTTCTTCCGCAAGCTTTGCCGTTTCCTCGTCGTAGCGCGGCGTGGTGTCATTGTGGAAACCGTGGTTCACGCCCGGGTAGACATAGGCGACATAATCCTTGCCCGCAGCCTTGAGCGCTTCTTCATATGCCGGCCAGCCGGCATTGATACGCTCGTCCAGTTCCGCATATTGCAGCATCAGCGGGGCCTGGATTTTCGCCACGTCCGCCGGGTCGGGCTGGCGTCCGTAGAACGGCACGGCCGCGGCCATCTCCGGATAGGCCACCGCGATCGCATTGACCACACCGCCGCCGTAGCAGAATCCGACCGCTCCCACCTTGCCGGTGCTGTCGTCGCGGTGGAGCAGATATTCAAATCCGGCGAAGAAGTCGTTCATCAGCTTCGTGCCGTCAACCGTGCGCTGCAGCTCGCGGCCCTTGTCATCCGTTCCCGGATATCCACCGACCGACGTCAGTCCGTCCGGCGCCAGCGCCATGAAGCCGGCCTTGCCGAGGCGGCGGGCGACGTCCTCGATATAGGGGTTCAGACCGCGGTTCTCATGCACCACCAGGACGGCGGGAAGCTTGCCGGTGGCCCCGGCCGGCTTCACCAGATACCCGTTGACCTCGCCGTGACCGTTGGGAGAAGGATAGGTGATGCGCTCGGTGACGATATCCGCATCGTCGGGAGCCACCTGCTGGGCAAGGGCGTAGTCGGGGGACAGCTGGTCAAGCAGCATCGCGGCGGTCACACCGGCAACGGCGAATTTCGCGGCCCCACTGAGAAACTCGCGCTTGGTTATCCTGCCGTGCGCATAGAAATCATAAAGGTCCAGAAGTTCCTGCGGAAAATCCTTCGCCGTCATACGGCGGACGGGTGTCATTTCATTCATGTCGTCACTCCTAACTACTCGAGCCTCTGCATGCCTGAGTAACTTAGGAGAATACCGACGGAGGTCCAGCACGCGGCTCTGCAGAATTGTAACAATATGTAACCGGCACACCTCGGCTCAGGAGCCGACCTGCCCCCGGTGGCGCAGAAAGTGATCGGCCAGCACGCAGGCCATCATGGCCTCGCCGACCGGAACCGCCCGGATTCCGACGCATGGATCGTGCCGCCCGGTGGTTTTCACGTCGACTTCCTCGCCCTGACGGGTGATGGACTTGCGTTCGGTCAGGATCGAGGAGGTCGGCTTGACCGCGAAGCGCACGACCACCGGATCGCCACTCGAGATTCCGCCCAGGACTCCGCCCGCATTGTTGGACAGGAACCGGGGCCGTCCGGCATTGTCCAGGCGGATCTCGTCGGCATTGTCCTCCCCGGTCAGGCTTGCCGCCTCAAACCCGTTGCCGATCTCGACACCTTTCACGGCATTGATCGACATCATCGCCGCGGCGAGATCGGTGTCGAGCTTGCCGTAGACCGGCGCGCCCCAACCTGCTGGAACCCCTTCGGCGACGACCTCAATGACCGCACCGACAGACGATCCCGCCTTGCGGACGCCGTCCAGATAGTCGGCCCACAGGGCAGCCGCCTGGGGATCGGGCGAGAAAAACGGGTTCCGGCCGATCTCGTCCCAGTCCCAGTTGCCGCGATCGATCCTGTGCGGACCGACCTGGACAAGTGCGCCGCGGATACTCACGCCCTGAACCACCTTGCGGGCGACGGCACCGGCAGCGACCCGCATGGCGGTCTCGCGCGCGGACGAGCGCCCGCCGCCCCGGTAGTCGCGGATACCGTATTTGGCATCATAGGTGAAATCGGCATGGCCCGGACGGTAGCGGTCCTTGATCTTCGAATAGTCCTTGGAGCGCTGGTCGGTGTTTTCCACCATCAACGATATCGGCGTGCCCGTCGTCTTCTGGATGCCGTCCTCATCCACCATGACGCCAGACAGGATCTTCACTTCATCGGCTTCCCGCCGCTGTGTCGTGAAGCGGGACTGGCCGGGTTTGCGCAGGTCCATGAAGCCCTGGATATCGGATTCCGTGAGCGGGATCAGAGGCGGGCAGCCATCGACGACACAACCGATTGCGGGACCATGACTCTCCCCCCAGGTTGTGACCCGGAACAAATGCCCAAAACTGTTGTGCGACATGAACGGCTACCGATCTCACGTGAAAAATGTCAGGCGCCGAGCGATACGCCATACTGCAGGGAAGCTCAAGTCCTTCCACCGCCCCCGGGAGACGCCCCGGCCCGCGGTTTGCGCCGTGAATATTACCGTCACCCGCAGAACCCGGAAATGTTGACTGAAGAACAGTTTCAACTTCAAGAACGGGAAAATATTCAGAAAAACCAGCAGGTTCCCTGAATAAAACAGGCATGTCCACCACCATAGATTTGCAAATTCTTAAACCTCCACCATTACTGTACATTGCAAATGATACTTAGTCGTGGGGCGTGCAGGTGCGGATCAGGGGGTGGTTGACGGGACTGATCGTGTTCATGCTGGCCCCCAGCCTGTTGTTCGCGTCGCTCTGGTTTTACAGCAAGATCGAAAACGTGCGTGCCATCGATCACAGCCTGGACGGGCTGCATCTGATCGAGGCCCTCGGTCCGCCAATGCAGAAAAAGGCCCTGACTGGCCAGGTGCCGGATCTTTCCGGCTATTTTCGCACACAGCTCGCGGCGTTCGGCGGAGAAGCCGATTCCAGGATTCTGCTCGAGGACCTGGGAGGCTTCACCTCCGAACCCGGGACCCCTCTCGCCCTGCGGCGACTCCGCAATCTGACGTCCTCCATCTCGCAACTGGCGAAAATCGATTCATCCACCTCCCCCGAAATGACACGGCTTCCCCGGCTGGTACAGGACACGCTTCTGTCCGTCGTCATTGAATCCGCCAATATGGTTGAAGATGCCAGCCGCATGGCAAGCCGCGACAAAATCAATGTATGGGACAAAATGCTTGTCCCGGTGCAAGCCGGCCAGTTCAAGGCAGCCGCGGACAAAGCCGCAGATGATACCGCCGCCTTTTTCACCGAAATGGACGGACCCGGCGCGGAGCTGCTTCGGAATCAGGCGCAGCTCTACCGCAAGAGCAGCCTGGCCTTTCAGGCAGCAGGGGCCAAACTGCTGACGTCCATCCTCAAGGCCGACACAGGGGCGGACATCAGCGCCGCCCCCCTGATCGCGGAACAGCCCAAACTGGTTCGCGCTTCCTTCCTGCTGTGGCAGGCCGCCCTGGAGGTGCTCAAACGCGATCTGCAGGAACAGCGGACGGAAACCCTGTTTGCCGTGACGCTTGCCGGGCTGGCAGGCAGTATCGTCATCCTTGCCGCTTTCGCCATTGCCGTCGCTCTGAGCCATGTTCTTGCCGACCGCACGCAGCAGGAAATCGAAAGTCTCGGATTTCACGATCCGCTCACCGGCCTGCCCAATCGCCGCGCGCTCCTGAAGACCATTCAAAATCTACCGGTTGGAGACGAGAACACGAGCACCGGTCTCCTGGTCTTCGACCTGCGTCATTTCAAGAAGATCAACGACCTGTTCGGAGATCAATGCGGCGATTCCATTCTCAGGCAAGTGGCCGACCAGCTGACCAAGGTTGCCGGGCCGGACGATTTCATCAGCCGGACCGGCGGCACCGAATTCATGCTTCTGCGCCGACAGCTGAAGAACCTGCAGTCCTTTGAAGACCTCGCGGCCGGGCTTGTTCACGAAACGGCCAGGGAACGGCATCTGGGGTCCCACAAGGTGACGGTCGAAAGCAACGCCGGACTGTTCGTCAGTCCGCCCGGCACCGGCGTAAGCGACCAGACCCTCGTGGATGCGGGTCTCGCCCTGCGTTCGGCCAAGAAACTCGGTCCCGGAAAACTCGGCTTCTTCACCTCCGACATGCGCGACGCCTTCGAAGAGGACGGCGAAACCGCCAAGCAACTTCTCAAGGCGCTGCAGGAGGGCAACATCCTCCCCTGGTATCAGCCCCAGGTCGACATCCATACAGGAACGCTGATCGGTGCCGAGGCCCTGGTGCGCTGGATCGACGGCGACAGCATCCGCACGCCCGGCTCCTTCCTTCCGGCTGCCATCGACGCCGGTTACATGAACCTGATCGAGAAAACCGTCCGCGCGCATGCCATCCGGCTTGCGGCCCATGTCAGCGGCAAGACCCTGCACCAGATCCACTTCGGTCTGAACGTGTCCGCCGATCTCCTGAAAAGCTCCGAGGCCGCAGATGCACTGGACCGTCAGGTCCGCTCCATGGGCCTGCTCCCCGCCCATATAAGCCTGGAAATCCTCGAAGCCGTGATGATCGACGAGCGTACGGTCACGCCGATCAAGGAAAACATCGCCCGCCTGTCGGATCTCGGCTTTTTCATCGAACTGGACGATTTCGGCACCGGCCACTCGAGCATTTCCAGCCTGCGGGACCTGAAGGTAGACAGGGTCAAGATCGACCGCAGTTTCATCTCGCGCGTGGACAGGGACCCGGACCTGCAGAAGTTTACCAGCGCGCTGATCAATCTCGCCAAGAGCCTCGATATCCGCGTGCTTGCCGAAGGCGTGGAGACACCGGGCGAACTGGAGTGGCTGAAGCAGAACGGTTGTGACGATATTCAGGGATTCCTGATTTCAAAAGCCGTCCCGGAAGACGAGCTTCTGGCCCTCATCCTGAAGCACAATTTCCTCATGCCCCTGAGCGCACCGGCCCCGCGCAAGGCGGTTCTGGGCCTGGATCACTGATCCGCGGATGAGGCGGCTCCCGCTTCACGTCATTTCATGCACCGTCATGTGTCGCGGGCGGGAACCGGTGCCGCTGCCTGCGCTACCTGTCGGGTCTTGAACTCTTCGGCCGCAAGCGAAAGCCCCCCGTCGGCCCCATCGACGAAATGGATGTGACGGCTGTTGCCGAGATCTTCCACGAAGCAGGTCATCAGCGCCGAGTCGGAGACATGCAGTCCATAAACGAGGAAACCGGCCCCGAAGGCCGTCTCCAGGCAGCTTTCAACCGCCGCAAGCTGGTCGGAGGTGAGATCGAGCACAAGCTGCAGACTGTCGCCGACCTTTCTGTGGTCGGTGTTGAGGCTCAGCTCGCGCATGTATCTTTGGGGCTCCAGGGGGCCGATGCGCCAGCCGGTGGAAGTACTCAGGACGAAGGCCAGGCATTCGAAAAGCCCTGTCGCCCAGCCGCGCAGCGTGCTGCCGGCCGAAGACATCCGGGCTTCCAGCCGGAGACTGGCGGGCGGAAAGCTGAACCGCAACCGCCTTTTCTCTGCCAGCCTTGTCCGGCTGTCGTCGGTCAGCGGGTTGAAACCGAGTTTCTCCGCCACGGCGTCCATGACTTCAGGCAGGGATCTGGTGCCGGAAGGCTTGATGATCAGGGAAACGATCTGACCGTTCACCGCCGGCAACGGCTCCCAACGGCAGGACAGACCGTCCAGCGGCGGAAGTGCGGCATCCTGCTGCCTTATCGCGAAAGGCAGACAGGCTTGCGGGTCCTTCAGGATGCGATCGGCGATACCAAGGCCGTCGCCCAGGATCATTGCCAGATGGTTGCCCGGGCTGAGCCGGTACTTGCGCAGCCTTATGTCACCACCCAGAACTCTCAGATGCGCCACCGGGATGGCCGCCGCTCGCAGCTCCAGTTCCATGACCTTGCGGGCAAGGCCGACAACTCCGGCCAGCGCTTCGCGGCCCGCCGCCACATCCTGTTCGGGCACCACAAGCATGGCCCCGTCTCCGCCGAAGACGAAGGGGACCCGGTCGTGCCCCAGGCGGTTCACGACGGCGGCAATCACTGCCGCCCCCACCATGTTGACTTCCTTGTAGCGGCCCGCGGCAACCGCATCTCCCGAGCGCACGATGTCGGCAGCAAGCACATACCAGTCGTCCGGCACGGGACGGTAGCCGTCCAGTTCGCCAACCGAACTGAAATCCGAAAAACTCGGCAGGGCACTGTAAAAATCATCCGCGGACACGACGTCTTCTCCCGGCCTGACGCCGACCGTCTCAGGGGATCCTGCAGCATGGTCGTCGAGGGCATACAGATTACGCCGTTACGGCCGTATCCGATCACATCGGGGCATAATTTCCATACGCCGCCATTCCCCGGGGCGCAGAACTTGCCCTGTATACGGCAAGACCCGCTGGCGAAACCGCCTAAAACCGTTTCGTCTTCCTTCAGGGAGGACGCCTAGGTCTCAGATGACCTCGAAGCGGCTGTCGCGCCAGACAAAAACCTTGTCCTGGGGCACATCCTGCCGCGGGACCGCGGATTTCTCCAGTCCCTCCAGCAATCCGCGCACAGCCCGGAAAACACCGCCGTGGGAGACGACCACCGTGGGCCGGTCGACCGTCTGCAACCAGGGCCCGATGCGACCGACGAGCATTTCATAGCTTTCACCACCCGGGGGCACGAAGCCCCATTTGTCCGCGCGCCGCTGGAGAACCCGATCCTGCTCCCTGTCCGCCAGTTCTTCCAGGGTAAAACCTTCCCAGTCACCAAAGGTGATTTCCTTGAGGCGGTCGTCCAGCCTGTAGGCAGAGGGCGCCTCCCCCATCGCGCTGCGCAGCAGCTCCATCGTCTCGCGGGTCCGCCCCAGGGGAGAGGAAACGAAATCGAGGCCTTCCGAAGGAATGGTCTGTGCCTCCAGGAAGGCCTTCAACCGCTCGCCGTTGCCGGCGGCCTGGAGCCGCCCGGTGGCGTTGAGAGGAATGTCGCGCTGCCCCTGCATGCGCCCCTCCGCATTCCAGTCCGTCTGACCGTGACGGACGAAGATCAGGAGCTCCGGATTGTGAAGCTTCGGAAGCAGGTCGGGGGCGGAGCTCAGGATCGTCATATTCTCATACCGGCAATTCGGGAGCACCAGCTCCGGACGGAGCTGAAACAGACAAGGGAAACCGACCGACGGGCGCCGACCACAGGCAATGCGAACCTGTCTGACGAAAGCGGGGCCGAATGCGTACGGCCCCGAAACGATCAGTCCTTGACCACGGAGATGTCGGGAGCATCGGCGGCCTTCATGCCGACAATATTGTAGCCGCAATCGACGTGCTGGATTTCACCGGTAACGCCACGGGCCAGGTCCGACAAGAGGAACAGCGCACTGTCGCCGACTTCCTCGATGGTCACTGTACGGCGGAGCGGCGAATTGTATTCGTTCCATTTCAGGATATAGCGGAAGTCACCGATGCCGGAGGCAGCCAGGGTCTTGACCGGCCCGGCGGAGATCGCGTTGACGCGAATGTTCTGCGGACCGAGATCCATGGCCAGATATTTGACACTGGTCTCCAGAGCGGCCTTGGCAACACCCATCACATTGTAATGCGGCATCACCTTCTCGGCACCGTAGTAGGTCAGTGTCAGAATCGAGCCGCCGCCGCTCATCAGCTTTTCGGCGCGCTGGGTGATGGACGTCAGCGAGTAACAGGAGATGTCCATCGTCCGGGCGAAATTGTCGGAGGAGGTATCGACGAAGCGGCCGGTCAGTTCGGCCTTGTCGGAGAAGGCAACGGCGTGAACAACGAAATCGATCTTGCCCCATCTTTCTTCCAGGGCACTGAACACCGCGTCGATCGACGCAGCGTCGGTGACATCGCAGTGACCGGCAACAAAGGCGCCAAGCTGCTCGGCAAGCGGTTCGACACGCTTTTTCAGCGCATCGCCCTGATAGGTCAGCGCCAGTTCGGCGCCCGCGTCGGCCACTGCTTTGGCAATGCCCCAGGCAATCGACTTGTTGTTTGCCACGCCCATGATCAGGCCACGTTTGCCGTTCATCAGTCCGCGCGTTTCCGCCATCGTCATCTCCGAAAAAGATCCTGTACCGCCCCCGAGGGCTGGCATCCTATGGCACAAGGGGTTTCGTCCTTCAAGTGAGCAGCTGCCTGAATGAAGCGTCGACGGCAGCGCCTTCAGCCACTATGTTGGCGCCCGAATTTTACCGTCAATCGTCACAAGGACCCCGCTCATGGAGCGCTCTTCCCATGCCGACCGCTTCGCCGAAATGATCGGCGCGGCACATGTACTGACCAACCCGGACGACCAGGCTCCGTTCCTCACGGAGTGGCGGGATCTATATCAGGGCGTCACGCCCATGGTGCTGCGCCCGGGCAGTGCACAGGAGGTCAGCGCGGTCATGACATATGCCCACGAACAGGGGCTGAAGATTGTTCCCCAGGGGGGCAACACGGGACTGGTGGGCGGACAAATCCCGCAGGAAACCGGGGATGAAATCGTCTTGTCCCTCTCGCGCCTCAACAAGATCCGGTCCGTCGATCCGGCCGGTTTCACCATCACGGTGGAAGCCGGAGTGGTGCTGGAAACACTGCAAAACGAAGCCGAAAAGGTCGACCGGCTGTTCCCCCTTTCGCTTGGCTCGCAGGGCTCCTGCCAGATCGGCGGGAACATTTCCACCAACGCCGGCGGCACCGCCGTGCTGTCCTACGGCAACACCCGCGACCTCGTCCTGGGCCTGGAAGTCGTCCTGCCCACCGGGGAGATCTGGAACGGCCTGAGGACCCTTCGCAAGGACAATACCGGTTATGATTTGAAACAATTATTTATCGGCGGAGAGGGCACCCTGGGGATCATTACTGCCGCTGCGCTGAAACTCTTTCCCAAACCGAAGAAGCTGGAAGCCGCCTTTATCGGATTGCCGAATCCCCAGGCCGCTCTCAAGCTGTTCTCGCTCGCAAAGGGCCAGGCCGGACCGGTACTGACCGGATTCGAAATCATGCCGCGCATCGGCATCGAATTCTGCCTGCGCCATCTGGAGGGGAGCCGCGATCCGCTGGAAGGCACGCATCCCTGGTATATCCTCATGGAACTTTCCAGCGCGTCCGACGCGTTTCCGGTGCGCGACCTGATGGAGAGCATTCTGGGCGAAGCCTTCGAGGCAGGCCTGGTGGAGGATGCGGCCTTCGCGCAGAACCTGTCCCAGGTTCAGGACTTCTGGCACATTCGCCACGGCATGTCCGAGGTACAGAAACCGGAAGGCGGCTCCATCAAGCATGATGTCTCCGTTCCCGTTGCCGTCATCCCGGACTTTCTCGACAAGGCCATGGCCGCGGTCGAGGAGCTGGTTCCCGGCTGCAGGCCGGTGCCTTTCGGGCACATGGGCGACGGCAATATCCATTTCAACGTCAGCCAGCCGGTCGGCGCCGACAAGGACGACTACATCGCCGGCTGGGATGCCATGAATGCGGTCGTGCACGGTATCGTGCTCGACTTCGGTGGCAGCATTTCCGCCGAACACGGCATCGGACGCCTGAAGCGCAATCTCCTCGCGGAGGTGAAGCCGGAGATCGAGCTTGACCTGATGCGCCGGATCAAATCCGCGCTGGATCCGAAGAACCTTCTCAGCCCCGGCCGCGTCGTGTGAGAGCGGCAGTAATTAAGCGGATCGCGTTCGACCGCGATTGAAGACTGTCCGGCGCGAGGCTTCAGAGGAGTTGCCAGTCACGGTCGAACGGGGTTTTGCTTGCCGGACCGGTCTCCTCACCTGGCGTTTTCTTTGCGCTTCCCGCATCTTCTTCTGCCGCCGCCCCGGTCGCCGGTGACGGCAGGTCCGACGCGACAGATCAATTGGTAGCCTTACCCTGTTGCCACACTTTCCCCCCTCGTGTGGATAAGGTCCACACGAGGGGGGAAAGGGATCAGGACAAGGCCCGCCTTCAGCGCTCAGGACAGACGCCTGTTTCGGAATGTCTTTTTCCGCTGTCCTGCCCGTCCCTTTTTCCGGCCGTTCAGTCAAATCCCCCTGATTTTGCCCAAAAGTTTTCCCCACCTTCGCAGAGCGCGGCGAGCGGGATGAACCTGTTTGCACCGATTCCCGGTTGAAAGCCTCATCGGCAAGGCATCGGCGTCCGCGAGGCCTCTGTCAAAAATGACCTGTCATTCAGCATTTCGATGACAACAGACCTGTTGAAACTCACTATTTTTGTATCTGTCTTTTGAAAACTCTGAGAAAAT
Source organism: Labrenzia sp. 011 (assembly GCF_003075075.1). Classification (GTDB taxonomy): domain Bacteria; phylum Pseudomonadota; class Alphaproteobacteria; order Rhizobiales; family Stappiaceae; genus Roseibium. The sequence goes on from NZ_QCYM01000002.1 coordinate 206,334, forward strand.
TCTTCTGAAAGTTAAATTTTTGCTAAATTTTTCTCCTGACCGAAAGTCATCTGAGAATCAATCAGAGGAAAACACCCTCGTTAAAACTTGGCTTCATTTTGACGTTAATGGAGTTCAAGATTCGTTATGTAAATTCTACATATCAGCCCAAAAACATCTACAAAAATTACTATGTGAACGATCTATGACCTTATAAGAATAAGCTATTTGTAAAGATGGTAAATCAAAGGTTAATGTCATTTCATAGGCGGCAAAAAGCCGTACCGGTCAAAAGATCTTCAGATGGTCCAAAGTCCGAAAACAACAAACGGGCAGCGAAGCGGAAATCGCAGCCCAAACACAGTGCACAGAGGGGCGTTACACGCCCTCCCCATGAAGGAGGCCATCATGCAGCTTCAGGTTATAGCGGAGTCAGATCCCTGGGATCGCGTAAAGAAAGAACTTAGGAACGAACTGGGAGATGATATTTTCTCCAACTGGTTTGGCCGGGTCAACCACGAGGAAACCACGGGCGATGCGGTCCGTCTTTCCGTGCCGACCCGCTTCCTGAAGAACTGGATCCAGAGCAATTACGAGCAGCAGCTTGTCGGTCTGTGGAAACGGGAAAAGGACGCCATCAACCGTATCGAGCTAACCGTTCGCGGGGCATTGCGCCCCCGGCAGATCGGAGGTTCCCCGGAGCCGAAGGCCATTACGGCCCGCCGGATCAGCGGTCGCCCTGCCCCTTTCAACGGCACACCGCAATTCAGTGCCGCATCGGGGACGGCCTCGATCCCGTGTCTTGCGGACACCGGTGAGGAATCCGCAGCCGAATTCCTGAGCGGCGCGGCGCTGAACCCGAAACTGACATTCGACACGTTCTCGGAAGGCGCCTCCAACAGTCTGGCCTGCGCCGCCGTGCGCCAGATGGCCGGCGGCCATGAGGGCACGCTGAATCTGCTTTATATTCATTCCTCCACCGGCATCGGAAAGACCCATCTGCTGCAGGCGGCCGCCAGCCAGGCGCGCAAAACCGGCCGGCATGTCGCCTATCTGTCGGCGGAATTCTTCATGTACCATCTGGTTCCCGCCCTGCGCACCCCCGCCTTCCCGGTGCTGCGCCAGGCCATGAAATCCATCGACCTTCTGCTGATCGACGACCTTCAGTTTCTGCACGGCAAGCAGGCACAGGAAGAGTTCAGCAAGACGCTCGAACTGCTGATGGAATTCCCCTCGCAGGTCATCATGGCGGCGGACCGTCCGCCGGAGCATCTCGATACGCTCGGCGACGGCCTGTGCCAGGTCATCCAGAAGGGCGAAGTCATCGGTATCCAGGCAACGGATTATGCCCTGCGTCTGGACGTCCTGAACAAGCGCATCGCCTCGGCCCGCAAGACCCATCCCGGGTTTTCCGTACCGGACGAGGTTTCGGACTATATCGCCCGCTATGTGATCGCTTCGGCCAGGGATCTGGAGGGCGCGCTGAACCGGCTCTTTGCCCATAACCAGCTGTCCCGGCAACCGGTCACCCTCGACTTAGCCGAAAAGACCCTGCACGACCTGGTGCGGATCGGCGAACCGAGATTGATCAAGGTCGAGGAAATCCAGCAGGTCGTCTGCAAGCATTTCAGCGTTACCAAGGCGGACCTTCTTTCCTCGTGCCGGGCAAGGGTCCTGGTCCGTCCGCGTCAGATCGCCATGTATATCGCCAAGGTGGTGACCGGGCGCTCGCTGCCGGAAATCGGTCGCCGCTTCGGCAATCGCGATCACACCACGGTTCTGCACGCCGTGCGCAAGATCGGCGACATGGTGAGCAAGGATCCGGTTCTTTCCCAGGAAATCGAGCTCCTGAAGCGGCTCATTCAGGCCTGATCCCCCACGGGAGCAGTCTTGCCCCGGAGACCATCTGCGGCAGCGGGGACACCCGCTTCCGCAGACCGGCGTCCGCGATACTCCGCGGAACGTCCGCCAAAGCCGCGCCTGCGGCTTTTTTTGCGCGTTGACAGCACCAGCCTGTGTGCCTATGCCTGACGCCGGTTCGAGGGAACCGGCCGCCCGCAGGCAGACCGCCATGGTGAATCCCTCCGGCGAAGCTCCGTTTCGCTGTGCTGAGCGACCTTTCACCAGGAAGTGCAGGCTGATGGCAATGCGGGCCCCATTGTGATTGCCTGACATTCCTGAAAGGTATTTCCCATGACGCTTCCCAGCGTTGACGCGCTCAAGACCCAGGCCAGGCGCCTGCGCGCAGCTCTCACCGCCAAGGGGCAGGTGCTCTCGCACAGCCAGGCACTGGAGCTGCTTTCCGCCCAATACGGTTACAAGGACTGGAACACGGCCTGCGCCGCGGCATCCGCAACCGGCCCCGACCTGCCCTTCTCGGTTGGCGACCGGGTCACCGGTCTCTACATGCAGCAGGCCTTTACCGGAGGCATCAGAGGGCTGTCCCGTATCGGGCAGTCAGGACATCTTCGTGTGACCCTGCAGTTCGACGAACCGGTCGACGTGGTGACTTTCGACAGTTTTTCCGCCCATCGCAGCCGGGTGACCTGTGTCGTTCGTCAGGACGGAGTCGCCGTGCAGAAAACGTCGGATGGCGAACCCCACCTGAAGATGAAACGTATCGTCTGAAGCCGGTGGCGTTAAACTGAATTCAGGAGATCGCCCGAACGCCTTTGCACAGCAAAGGCGTTCGGGCCTCTTCCTGAATTCATGGAACCGCGCACCACGACGACTGTCGCAGCCATCGCCCCCCCATGCACCGCCGTCAGCGGCGGCGCGCCATGACGAGATGGCCGGGGACGGGATCGTTTTCCTCCAGACGTACGGTGATGGGCTCCATCGCAAGGATGTCGAATCCGGCCGTGTCGAGCGCCGTCCGGATATAGGTCTCGCCCTGAGCGAAGCGGTTTTTCGCGCCAACCATATAAGCCCGCCCTCCGAGAACTTCCTCGGGAAGCGTTTCGGTGGAGAATGCCAGGCAGCCCCCCGGGCCAAGCCGGCCGGCGGCGCCCGCAAGAAACGGTTCGACGGCGCCGAGATAGGGAAACACGTCGGTGGCGGTGATCAGGTCCCAAAGCGGAAACGAGCCGTCTTCGTCCTCGAAATCCTGCAGGAATTCCACCGCCTCGCCCACATAGAGATCGTCATAGACCTGCCGGTCGTAGGCCAGTTCGACGATACGCTCGGACAGGTCGACCCCCGTCCGGTGGACAGTGCAATCGGTCAGAGCCATGCCGGTCAGGCCGGTGCCGCATCCCAGATCCAGCAGGCGGGTGAACGGCCCGATCTCCAGGCGGCGGATCAGATCCTGCACGAGCAGGGGAACGCAGTAGCCCAGCGCGTCCACCAGGATGTCGTCGAACACATCCGCGTGCTGATCGAACAGCGTCGCGACATAGGCATCGGGCATCTTTCCCGGGGCCTCCTGCGCGCCGATGGCCGCCAGGCGAATGCTGACACCACCGGGATCCGACGGGTCAAGGGTCAATGCGTGACGGAACGCCTGTTCCGCCCCCTTCAGATCGCCTGCCTTCTGAAGCTCGAGGCCGCGATTGTAGGCTTCCGCGAGGGCTTCGTTTTCCGTCGCATCTTGCTCAAAGGGGGCGAAGTTGTCGTTGTCGCTCATGTCGTCATCCTTACCGGGAGAGCCTTCCCCTACAGCGGTCCCGACCCGATTGCACGGCAAATCTGCCCTGCAGTCGGCACCGGTAGCGGATCAGAACAGGTCAAGTTGACTGTCGTCCAGGTCCAGCCGGGCCGGCCGCTTCGCTCCGGCGTCCTTCCCGGTGCCGGCCTGCGATTCGTCGATGTCCATCGGCTTGAGCAGATCCGCATCGTCGTTGGCCACCGTGTTGACGCGGCTGGACACCGGCGTGGCCACCAGAAAATCGTCCTCCACCGGCCGAAGCAGCTTTTCGGCCTCGCGCCGGTCCACATGGGCAATGTCCAGCCAAGTATCGAAAGCGTCAGGCTTGAGGATCACCGGCATGCGGTCATGGATCGCGGACATCATCCGGTTGGCGCCAATGGTCAGGATGGCGCCGGTATCGATATCGCCACCATCGGGATCCGACCAGGTGTCCCACAGCCCCGCGAAGGCCATGACATCGCCGTTCGCCGGCCTGATCCAGAAGGGCTGCTTGCCCTGAGGTGTCCGCCGCCACTCGTAGAACCCGGAGGCGGGAACCAGACAGCGGTGATGGCGCATGGCCGAGCGGAAGGACGGCTTTTGCGATGCGGTCTCCGCCCTTGCATTGATGAGCAGGGTGAAACTTGCCGGATCCTTGACCCAGGCGGGGATCAGCCCCCAGCGGACAAGGTGGAACTGCCGCTTGCCGCCGAGGTTCTGACGGACGACCGCCAGGGGCTGGGTCGGCGCGATATTGTAGCGCGGCGGAAAATTCGGCCGGTCGTCATAGCCGAAAAATGCCCGCACGGCATCGGGCGGTGTGGTAAGCGCGAGGCGGCCGCACATCTTGTGTTTCTCCGTTGCCAGACATCCCTCCATTGGGCCCTGACAAGTTAGGTAATTGGAAATAAAAAGGAAGTAGCCTACGGCGTAAAGTCGAAAATCGGGGGACGGGTATGGAATGTTTGCATCCAGTTTTGGGCGCCGGAGATCTGGCAGCCGAGAGGCTGGAACTGGCGAACATCAACCCACAAACCGGTCTTGCCACGGATTATCTCAATCACTTCAACGAAGTAATGATGCTTCTGGAAATGCTCCCCGCCATGCCGGACTGCGCCGGGGATGTGCTTGACTGGAAACCGCTGGATTACGTCGGGCATTTCGAGAACTCCACCTTCAAGGACAAGAAACTCGCCATCCTGGCCTATCAGGCCGCCCCCGCCAGTTTGCGCAGTCATCTGGAAATACAGGTCGCGGAAATCAACGCGCGGGTCTGCCAGATCCAGGACCGGCTCCGCCAGTCACCGGGCGCTTCGGACGTTGCCGCGGAAATCGCCGACATGGCCACCAATGAAATCAAACCGCTGATTTCCATTGCCGGCGCGGTCATCCATGGTCATGTTGACCTGGAAGCAACCCAGCACGAAGGCGAAGGCGCCCAGGCGGAAATCGACGCGCTGTTCGCCTGAGGCGATCTCAAGGCACTCCATGTCCAGGCTTTATCCAGATGCCCCGCGTGTCGGTGTCAGCGTCCTGTGTCACAGGAACGGACAGGTGCTGCTGATCAAGCGTGGCAAGGCGCCCTACAAGGACCACTGGAGCCTGCCCGGCGGGCTCGTGGAACTGGGCGAAACCCTGCGTGAGGCCGCCGAACGGGAGCTTCTTGAAGAAACAGGTGTGAAGGCGCACCTGGAAGATCCAGCCGAAACCTTCGATTCCATCCAGCGCGACGCTGACGGCACCGTTTGCGCCCATTTCATTCTCGCCGTCTTCTGCGGCGCCTATCTGTCCGGGACTGCCGTGGCCGGTGACGATGCCGCCGCCCTGGAGTGGGTCGCGCCGGACCGTCTGGACGACAGGCTGACCACACCGGGCACACCGGAGCGTGTCCGCCGCCTGCTGAACGGGTGTGATCAGGGCTCTTGAGTCCCACCTGTATCAACGCGGCGGAACACGACGCCCGCTGCGAAGGCCCTCCCCCAATATCCTCCCTGCACAATGCCGATGGTTCTCGTTCCGGGGCCGCCTGGCACAGTTCCGGCCAATTCTTGGGATCATCATTCATAGAGCTTGCAGCGCGCCCTGCCGTTGAGCATGATCCGCCCATGATGAAACTGTGCATACGTTCCGCCTGCCTTGCCGTCCTTGCGGTCGTTTGCCTGACGGGCGCAGGTCAGGTTGTATCCGCACAGGAGGCTTCAACCGGCGAGCCTCCCTATGAGCAGCAGCTCATGCGCCTGTCCGAAATCTTCGGCGCCCTGCATTTTCTCCGTCCGCTCTGCGGCAAGGACGATACGCCAAGCTGGCGCGACCAGATGGAGGATTTCCTGGACGCCGAAACGCTGGACGAGAAGCGGCGGCGCCGGTTCATCGAACGTTTCAATCAGGGTTATCGCGGTTTTTCAGTCGCTTACCGGGACTGCACGGAGGCCGCGCGTATCGCAATGGCACAATATCTGACCGAGGGCGAGACCATTATCAGCGACGTCACCAGCCGCTACGGCCGATAACCCTGCGGAAAATGTTCAATTTGTTACGGGTCGGTTAACCTTTTGAATCAAATTTGTGGGTGGCCGTTAAGTTTACGTTCACGGTTGCTTATCAGCGCGGTCCACCGTGCTAGGATCAAGTCATCAGATTCGGGCAGCAACACGTTGGAGTTGACTCCAAAGCGTTGGGGAAGGACCGGTAAGGAAGCGAATGATAAACGACGATTATGCCGAAGCGGCGATGGAAGCCGAGTTTGCGGAAGATGAAGACATCAGGCGTGCGGCGCTCGGCTTCATCTCCGACGCTTGGGCAGAAGCCATTGCAAACGGCGTCGATGCAGACGCGGTTGCTCACGCGGCGATGTTCACGGCCCTTGCAGACCTTGTGGCTGCCTATGGCGAAGACGCTGTCGCCAAACTGGCCGAAGGTTTGCCCGACCGCATCCTGCAGGGCGATTACACGGTCAACCGCGTCCTTCAGTAAACGGTCGCGAAACGCTTTCCCGACAAAGGCCGGCACGTCCGGCCTTTGTGATTCCAGACCTGTGCGGATTGCAACGCGGGTGAGGCTCCTTCCTGAAACGGCTCTATTTCAGAAGCGTCAGGCTCAGGGCAAGTTTCAGATAGATCAGCGCGCCGAAGGCCACCAGAACGAAACCGGCGATGTGATTTGCCCGGTCAAGCCAGCGGTCGTCGATCCGGGCCCTGTAATGTGACACCGCCGCAGAGACGACGACCCACCAGGAGGTCGCACCGCTGGCCACGCCCGCAACCATGAGCAACGCGCCGATATGGTCGCCTGGGGCCGGACGGAATTCGCCCAGACCGCCGAATATCGCAACGAAGGCAATGACTGCGCCCGGATTGGTGATCGCCATGAAAAACGCGGCCGTGGCGTCCCCCAGAAATCCCCGGTGCCAGCCGTTGCCGTCCCTGTCCAGGTGAGGATGGGTGTTCCAGATCTTGATACCGAAGACGATCAGCAGGGCACCGCCGACGATTTCGATGAGATTGATCTGGCCTTCGATGAAATTGGTGATCGCGGAAATGCCGAAGATTGCGGCGGATGCGAAGATCGTGTCGGCCAGAACAGCCCCCAACCCGACAAAGACCCCCTGCCGGAACCCGCCATGCACCGCATGCTGAATGGCCATGACATTGACCGGGCCGACCGGCGCCGTGATGAGAACCCCGACGAAATATCCGATCAGAACATATTCCACGAATGTCACAAACTGTCCTCTTCGGTGAACCCCAAATCTGTCGTGAAACGCAATTTCGCCCCTCGATACCGGCCCGGCGGTCTCATGACAAGAATGGAAAATTCCAATCACCCCGTTTCCACATATGCACGAATTGTTTAAGGAATGACGCCGGATCGGCCGCTTTCGAAAGGAAGCATGGGAAACCGGGTCGATCCGGGCTATGTCTGAGAGACTGAAACCGGGAGAAGGCCAAATGGCGCGATTATTCGCGGCTGCGATACTGACTGCCTGTCTTTTTCAGGGTGCGGCCCTGGCAAAGACCGTTCAGACCGAGACGATCCGTCCGGCCGCTGAAATGCCGCAGGACGTACCGTTATCGGAAGGCGGTGCCGGTACCCTGCGGGACACCGGAGCCGTCCCTGCGGACGGTTCGGACGAACCGCAAGTGCTCTACAACACCGACATGCTGCCCAGGCCGGTGGCGCGCATGCATGCGCAACTGCGGCAGGCCGCCCTCGCCGGCAGCCTGGACCGGCTGCGCATGGTCCTTGAGAGCAACGAACTTCCCCCTACCCTGTCCTTCGGCGAGATCGGCGATCCGATCGAGTTTCTCAAATCCAGCTCCGGCGACGGCGAAGGCTTCGAGATCCTGGCCATCCTTGCGGACGTCCTTGATGCCGGTTTCCTGCATGTGGATGCGGGGACGCCCCACGAAATGTATATCTGGCCGTATTTCGCCCGCTATCCGCTCTTCAATCTGACCCCGGACCAGAAGGTCGAACTCTTCCGTATCGTCACGGCCGGAGATTTCGCCGAAATGCAGGATTTCGGCGCCTGGACCTTTTACCGCGTCGGCATAGGACCGGAGGGGACGCTGCACTATTTCGTGGCAGGGGACTGACGCCAGACGCAATCGCCAAAATCAGCCGCGATGAATCGCGGCTCATCCGACCGGCTTTGGTATCAACTCCGCGTACTCCGCATAGCCACGGTAAAGATGGCGGAACGTCAGGTCCGCCTCCATTCCTTGCGAAAGACGTACGAGCTCGGCCTCCAGATCCTCGCGCGGGCTCACGTGGAAGGACTTCAGCCAGGCGAACAGGAGTGCCTTGAACCAGCGCGGCAATCTTCCCTGCTGGCCGAAATCGACCACATGGATACGCCCGTCGTCCCCAAGGCGTGCGGCACCGGCGGCCAGGGCTTCGCGCCAGACGGGGATCATCGAGAGCGTATAGGAATAGAATACCCTGTCGAAGGCGGCGACACCGAGAGGACCGGTCGCCGCCGGGTTGGCGGCATCTCCCTGGATCAGCGTGATGCGGTCGCTCAGGCCGGCACGGGCGATATTCCTCTCCGCCGTGTCCAGCATCTGCCGGGAGATATCGAGGCCGTAGAAACGGGCATCCGGATAGCGCTTCGCGGCCGCAATCAGATTGCGGCCGGTGCCGCAGCCCAGTTCCAGGACCGCTCCGCCGGAGGGCGGCGCAAGACGATCGATCAGATGGTCCCGGCCGAGCAGATAGTATTTGCGAGTCAGGTCGTAAAAGTGACGCTGACGGCGATAGACGGCATCCATCAGCCTCGCGGTTTCAACGGTTTCGGTCATTCTTCTATCCGCGACTTCCGTCAGCCATTGAACACGTAAAGATGGAAGCCGCCATAGATTGACGAGCGGTCCTGACGCCCGAGCTCCAGGCTTTCGGCTTCCTCATAGGTCCAGCGGTCCAGGATCGGGTCGGCAACCCGGCCGGGCAGCAGGGTCGGTTCGGCCGCCGTGCGGAAGATGACCCGGGCACCCGGACGCGCGGTGCGGGTGATCTCGGTCCACAGGGCGTTGAGCTGATGATCGGTCATCCAGTCCTGCGCGTCGAGCAGTACATAGGCATCGAGCGTATCGTCATCCACGCCTTGAAGATGCTCGGTGAAATTCCGGTTCAGAACCCGGACGCGGTCGGCACGCTGGCGGATCGCCTCGAAGTGATCGCGTTTCAGGTAGGGCGGCAGCGGACCGGATGGCCCGCTGGATTCACCGGCCTGCGGCGCATAACCCCGGCCGAAGGCCTGCCACGCGAAATAATTGTCCTGCATGGAGAAATCGCAGGCCAGCTTTTCCAGGCGCTCCCGAAGCACGGCGGACATATTGCCGTCCGCGTTGGCCGAGACCAGGGCGTCATATTGCGCGGGCGGAATGCCGAGCCCATAGAGCGACATTTTCTTCGATGTCGCCCAGCGCACGAGGCGCTTGTCGAAAAGTGGTGCCAGTGCCGAGTCGAAATAGCTGCGCTGCTCTTCAAGCGATCTGGTCTTGACCATGTATTTCGGATCAATACCGTAAAGGCGGGCGACCAGATGTCCGACGCCGATGCAATAGCCGAGCAGACCGTGATGGTAGAGATCGCGGGAGAACAGCGTGATGCGCTTGCGCCCCCAGTTGGCCACATCGCGGCCTTCCCAGTAAGCGACCGTATCCGCATCCAGATTGTCCTTCAGGAAACGGTTATAGGCGCCCACGTTGGCCTTCTCGTCGGCTTCGCCGAAAAACCGGTAGAAGGTTTCGTAGTTGGGAAAATATTTCGCCGCGGCCAGTTTCAGCCGTCCGAGCGCCACATGCGCCCTGTTCAGGTCAACCGCCGTGATTTCGGCCGGATTGGCGGTGAGATAGGACATGACATTGCAGCCACCGGATGCAATCGCGATCATGCGGCTTTCAGGGGTGAGCCGCAGGGCCTTCATGTCGACATCCGGATCTTCCCAGATCTGCGGATAGACCAGCCCCTTGAAGGCGAAGGTGAAAAGCCGTTCCAGAATTCCGTCGCGGGACGTGGCGTCAGAGCGGTGCACCGCATTCCTGAGCCGTTTTTTCGAAGCCGTCAGCGTGCCGTGCGCCATGAAATTCTCCCGTGTCAGCCGCGCGATGAACTGCCTTCCGATACGTCAGAGAGACGACAGTTTGGTGACGTTCCGGGAGAAACGGCCGTTTATCCGGATAATAAAAACCCCCGCCGAAGCGGGGGCTGATATTCTTGCGGTTGAACAGATGTCCGCTTCAGCGGGTGACCACGACGAAATCTGTGCCGAGGCCTGTATTGCGGGCAAAGCTGCGGTCGGTGACCGTCAGCGAGGTCCCCGGTGTCAGCATCTTCGCGAGATCCTGGGCAACCTTAGGGGACATTTCGATCCGGTCGAGCACATCGGCAGGCGCCCCGCCACGTTCGCCCTCGGCGGATACGGCGATCCATTCCACCGAGGAATCCCCCTGCCGGAAATCGAGTGCGGTGAAGACATGGGTGCCGATGTCCCGGTCGATATCCTTCACGCTGACCGGAGCCGAGTAGATGTCGCGGAACTTGCGGCGGACCCGCAGCACGGCGTTCTGCGGTTCCTCGTAGCCGGCATCCGCGTGGATGCGGGCTTCCAGAGCGGCAGTGATCCGTCCAGTGACCGGCAGATCCGCCCCTTCCTGGTACAAGCTGATGGCGGCGCGGGTCTTGCGGCCCATGACACCGTCAACGGGACCGGCGTTGAACCCCATCTGGTTGAGTAGCTCCTGCAGCACCTGGATCCGTCCCGGCTGCTTCTGCGGCGTAATGATCATGCGCAGGGGCTGGTCGAAATCCGGATTCTCCGGCAGGCCCACCGTCAGGGAGGCGTTCAGCTCCGTATCCCGGATCGCACCACGCAAGGCGGGGTCGGATGCCAGGTTGGTACTCGACAGGCTCGCCACTTCCGTAGCGGGTGCATAGGGCTGCGGCAGAACCGCGTGAGACACGCGCACGGGATCGGCGGGTTCGCGAGTCACGACGACATGCATGCCGCGATCGGTCATCTTGTAAAGCGACTGGGCAAAAGGCTTCGGCAAACGGATACAGCCGTGCGAGGCCGGATATCCGGGCAGCCGGCCGACATGCATCGCCACACCGGACCACGTCAGGCGCTGCATGAGCGGCATCGGCGCATTGTCATAGAGATTTGAAAAATGCTTGCGGCGCTTTTCCAGAATGGAAAAGACACCGGTCGGCGTACTGTGCCCGCGCTTTCCCGACGAAATCGGCGAGGTCTCGATCAGATCGAGGCCGCGATAGACCTTGATCTGCTGATCATCCAGCGAAACCAGCATGTGAAGTGGCGGCTGCGAATTCTGGATTTCATCCGTTGCCGACGCGGCATCGCGCGCCAAGGCTCCCGACAAGGCCGTGACCGACAGAAGCGCGGCGCCAGCAAGGCCCACAAGGGTGCTCGCCCGCCGTTTCCGAGTATAAAACTTATGCAACAACATTCCAGAGCTCCCCAACGAAATACTCATAAAGCTCGATTCAAACTCTAATCGTGACGTGTGTAAATCAGGTTAGGAAACAAGGTTACCCATTGGTTTCCGTACCGTTATCTACAAAGTTCCATATTATCCGGCTTTGCGCTGTTATTCACGTCACAAAATGTAAGGTTGCCCGATGCGACCCGAAATTATCCCTTCATGCCGTCCAGAAAGACAACGGCCTCCCCTTTCGCGGGATCCGTCAACTCCCCTTCCCACATGACGCGCCGGCCGCGAACGACCGTGCCGACCGGCCAACCGGTGACCTGCTTGCCGTCGTAGGGAGTCCAGCCGCATTTGGATGCAATCCATTCGTTGCGAATGGTTTCCTTGCGCTTGAGATCGACAACGGTGAAATCCGCATCGTAACCGAGGGCGATGCGGCCCTTGCGGGCGGTCTGGAACAGACGGGCCGGGCCGGCGCTGGTCATGTCGACAAAGCGCGCAAGCGTGAGGCGTCCGGCATTGACGTGGTCCAGCATGATGGGAACAAGCGTCTGCACGCCGGTCATGCCCGAGGGCGACGCCGGATAGGGCTTGCGTTTTTCCTCCAGCAGGTGCGGGGCGTGATCGGACCCGAATATATCCAGCAGGCCCTGCTGCAGCCCCCACCAGAGGCGTTCCGCGTGACGCGGGGCACGCACCGGCGGGTTCATCTGCACCAGCGTCCCGAGACGGTGGTAGGCCTCGTCGGTCAGGGTCAGGTGATGCGGCGTGACCTCGATGGAGGCAACATCCTTGTAGTCGATCAGGAAATCAACTTCCTCGGCTGTCGACAGATGCAGGATATGGATTTTGGCGCCAGTCTCCCGGGCAATGGTAACCAGCCGCTGCGTGCATTTCAGCGCGGCGATCTCGTCACGCCACACGGGGTGGGACGCCGGATCGTTCTCGACCCGCTCGCCCATGCGCTCGCGAAGACGGAACTCGTCCTCCGAGTGAAAGGCGGCCCGGCGGCGCGTGACGGACAGGATATCCCGCACGCCCTGATCGTCTTCCACCAGCAGGTCGCCCGTGGACGATCCCATGAACACCTTGATGCCGGCCGCGCCCGGAAGGCGCTCGAGTTCGGGAATGTCGGCAACATTCTCCCGCGTGCCGCCGACCCAGAAGGCAAAGTCGCAATGCATGCGGTGATGCCCGCGCCGGACCTTGTCGGCCAGCGCCGCCTCGGTGACCGTCAGCGGATTGGTATTCGGCATTTCGAAAACGGCGGTCACACCGCCCATGACCGCGGACCGGGAGCCGGATTCCAGATCTTCCTTGTGATCGAGACCCGGTTCACGAAAATGAACCTGGGTGTCCATGACGCCGGGCAGGACATGCAGCCCCGTGCAATCGATCACTTCGCCGGCTGATGCCGCGTCGAAGGATCCGATCCCGGCAATACGCCCGTTCCTGACCGCCACATCGCGACAGCCTTCGCCATCCTGATTGACAACGGTTCCACCCTTCAGGATCAGGTCATAGGTCGCGCTCATGGGGCCCTCCGGCATGTATCTCGGCTCAGTCGTCTCGGGTTCACCGGGCTTATACGCGGCCCCCGTGAAAAGAACCAGAGAGCGCATGACAATTCCAATTCTTGTCCTATGAGGGCAAAGTGCCTATCTGCACTTTCAGAATCCCGCACTCATGTTCCAAGGAATGCCTGTGTCATCTCCTGCCTTCACGCTTCTGACCGACCGCGCCCTGATCCGGCTTTCCGGCTCCGACACGCATCATTTCCTGCAAAACCTGGTGACGGCGGACATGGAAGCCGTCGACCGCACGGGGGCTGGTTCGGCGGCGCTTCTCACGCCCCAGGGGAAGATCCAGTTCGATTTCCTGATCTACAAGGCCGCAGACGCCTATCTGCTCGACGTGCCCGCCGCGGCTGCGGCCGACCTCCTGAAGCGCCTCACCTTCTACCGGCTGCGTGCGAAGGTTGAGCTGGAGCCGCTGTCGGCGGAAACGGGAGTCTTCGCCCTGGGTGAAGGCGGTAGCGAAATGCCCGACGCGCTGCTGACCGTCACCGACCCGCGCCTGCCCGCTCTCGGACGGCGGTCGGTTGCCGCCGCTTCTGCGGACCTGCCGGCGGCGCAGGAAGGCCTGGCTGCCTACGACGCTCACCGCATAAGCCTCGGAGTGCCGGAAGGGCTGAAAGACTACGCCTATTCGGACATCTTTCCCCACGATGCGGATCTCGACCAGCTGAACGGTGTCTCCTTCAGGAAGGGATGTTTTGTCGGACAGGAAGTTGTTTCGCGCGTACAGCACCGCGGCACCGCCCGAAAGCGGTTCCTGCCGGTGGAGAGCGACGGCGCCCTGCCCCCCATGGGCGCAAGTGTCACCGCCGGCGGCAAGAGTGTTGGCACCCTCGGCTCCAGTGCGAAGGTCGAGGGAAAGACCATTGCCCTGGCCTTGCTGCGTCTTGACAAGGTTGCCCAAGCCAAGGAGAACGACATCCCTCTTCAATGCGGTGATGCGGTCCTTCAGGCAAGTCTCCCCGACTGGGCGACATTCGACTGGCCGGAGCCCACCACCGCGGACTGAACCGCGTGACATACGAGGACCGATGCCCTCCGCCCCGACCGATCAGCCGCCCCGCGCATGGCAGCGCATGTTGTCCGGCAGGCGCCTCAACCTGCTGGACCCCTCGCCGCTGGATGTGGAAATTTCCGACATCGCCCACGGCCTGGCGCGGGTGGCACGCTGGAACGGCCAGACCTACGGTGACCATGCCTTTTCCGTCGCCGAACATTCGCTGATCGTGGAAGACATCGCGGTGATGCTGAAGCCGGACCTGCCGCCGCACTGGCGCCAGGCCGTGCTGCTGCACGATGCGCCGGAATATGTGATCGGTGACATGATCTCACCGTTCAAGGCCGTCATCGGCGAAGCCTACAAGGGCGTCGAGGCGCGCCTGCAGGCAGCCATCCACCTGCGGTTCGGCCTGCCTGCGGAAATTCCCCAGGCCGTGAAGAAACTGGCGAAACGGGCCGACATCATCTGCGCCTATTTCGAGGCGGTGGAGCTTGCCGGTTTCGATGAAAGGGAAGCGGCCAAGATCTTCGGCAAACCGCGCGGGTTCCCGCTGAACAGCGACGGTCGGCTGCACTACGGGCTGCAGCCTCTACCGGTTGCCAGGGCGCAGGAGATGTTCATGAAGCGTTTCGACGAGATAGAGGCCCTGCGCGAAGCTGGGAACAAACGGGAAAGCCGGTCTGCCAGCAGGTGACCTTGGCAGCGAATGGCCCTAGTTTATCCGTGACAACGATCAATCCGGTTCTGCCATGCTGCATGTGTGCTCTCTTTCGAAACTTCCCGAAACCATCGCGGCGACCGGTGCAAGGTCTCTTGTCACCCTGATCAATGCCGAAATGGATGTGCCCACGCCGGCAGGTATTGCGCCGGAGCGGCACCTCTTCCTGACCTTCAACGATATTGTCACCCCGGTGGACGGACTGGTTCCGGCCAGCGAACAGCATATCAGCGAATTCGTTGCCTTCATCCGGGCGTGGGACAGGCGCGCTCCTCTCGTCATTCACTGCTGGGCCGGCATCAGCCGGTCGACGGCGGGCGCCTATGTCGCGGCCTGCGCGCTCAGACCGGAGGCCAGCGAACACCGTCTGGCCGCCCTGCTGCGCGAGCGCTCCCCTTCCGCGACTCCCAATGCGCGCATCGTCGCGATGGGTGACAGGCTGCTGGGGCGGGAAGGCCGCATGATCGATGCAATCCGCGGCATCGGCCGCGGCGCCAACGCCTTCGAAGGCACACCATTCATGATGCCGCTAGATGATCAGTCCGTTTGATCGGACAGCCTGTATTATTATTGATTGACCAGGACACCGGGAGAAACCATGCCGCACAGGCAAGCCAGCATCGAGATCGGACTGAACGCTGTCATCGTTTCCGTCGCCGACGGCATGCCGCAGATCGTTCACGTCAACGATGCGCAGGACAATTCTCTCGACAGCCTGCCTTTCGGCCCCTTCGATCCCATCCACCACAGAACCTTCGAGATCGGCCTGCGTTCCTGGGTGGAAAACCAGACCGCGCTGCGCCTGGGCTATGTGGAACAGCTTTACACCTTCGGCGATCGCGGCCGCCACAGACTGTCCGGTGACGAGGGGCCGCATGTGGTGTCGGTCGGCTATCTGGCGCTGACACGGCAAACCCAGGGCTCGGAAAGCATGCTTGCCCGGCACAATTCCGCCTGGCGTTCCTGGTATGACTATTTTCCCTGGGAAGACTGGCGCGCCGGCCGTCCCGCTCTCCTGGACGGCGAAATCCTGCCTGCGCTCGACACCTGGGCACGCAATCCGCCCAGCGCCGGGGAAGCGCCCAAGCCCCTCAGCCGCAGCGAGCGCATCCGCCTTGCCTTCGGGACCGGCAGCACGAGCTGGGACGAGGAGCGCGCGCTGGAACGCTACGAGCTTCTTTATGAGGCCGGGCTTCTGCTGGAGGCCCGGCAGGACGGACGGCCCGCAGCACTTGCGCGCGAAACGCTGCCGTTTCTGGGGGCCGCAATGCGCTTCGATCACCGCCGGGTGCTGGCCACCGCCATTTCCCGGCTGCGCGGCAAGCTGAAATACAGGCCGGTTATCTTCGAACTTATGCCGGAAACCTTTACCCTGACGGAGCTGCAGAATTCCGTCGAAGCCATTTCCGGGCGGCATCTGCACAAGCAGAATTTCCGCCGTCTGGTGGAGAATGCGGATCTGGTGGAGCCGACCGGCGCAACCTCCACGGCGACCGGAGGGCGGCCGGCGGCCCTGTTCCGTTTCCGCCACCAGCTGATGAGCGAGCGCCCCGCCCCCGGCTTGCGAGTCGGCGGCCGCTAGGAGTCCCATTTCGGACCGATTTTTCCTTGTCATGGTCATAACTACTTAAGGCTATTAACCATATTTCCTTCAGCGAAGCGAAAACTTCCACCAATTTCCGCGAATTCTTCGCTCATTAACGCTCTTTCAAGGTTAAGCGGACATCTTCAATTTCAGTGCTGCCGTTAACCCGGTGCCAGCACCGGTCATCCGGCGTTTCGGGATGATGTGTATCGAGTTGGAGTTGGCTGCGTATGTCTGGCCCTAGGTCCCGCAACAAAGAGCGGTTTTCTCATAAAGTGACACAAGAATACGGCCCGGTCCGAGCGCGTATGCGCCGGCTCAAACGCGTGCTTGTTGCCTGTCCCCTGGTCTATGTGGCCCTGGGCGGCAGTGTCGGCCAGCAGGACATTTTTGCTCTTGTCAATGCGCGCGAGACTGAGACGCCGCGCTGGATGATGGCGCTTGAACCGGCGAATTTCACTTCAAAGATCACTCCGCAACTGGCGCTGGGGACCACGCCACCGCCAAGCCTGGCCAGCACACCGATGCTGACCCTGACGTCCGCCGACAAGGGATTCGAGACCAGGCCGCTCTATGGCCTTGAGGATGTGGCCGAAAGCGTGCGGCCGACAGAATTGCCGGACAAGATCACCACCAACAAGACCAGCAAGGGCGACCGTCTGATCACGGTGGCACCGGACTGGGAGACCGTCGACATGGCTTCCGGCAATATCTACGCCATGGCGAGCATGATCTCGACCGAGAAGAAGCACGAGGATCTTCCCCGCGTTTCCTTCGTCAAGGCCCAGCCGCTGAATTCCAGGGAGACGGATTCCCTCCTTGCCAAGGCCAAGAAGGACGGCCTGCTTGAGGACGGTCCGCTCGACCTGCAAAAGGTGATGATGGCGCGCAACGCCGCCGCCGCCAGTTTCTCGCTCGTCTCCGCCTATGCGCCTGAAAGCGTTCGGGAAACGAAAGAGCCGTTCAATGCGCTGTTCGGCTCGGCGAAATACGAACAGGAGTTGCCGCCGCCGGAGGACCCTGAAAACCCGCACTGGTGGGCGCAAAAGCCCCTGCCCCTCTCGGTCAGCGAGAAGAAGGAGCAGCGCTGCCTCGCGGAAGCCATCTACTTCGAAGCCCGCGGCGAAAGCGAAGAAGGTCAGGTTGCCGTTGCCCAGGTGGTGCTGAACCGGGTGAAGAACCCGGCCTATCCCGGGTCCATCTGCGGCGTCGTCTACCAGAACCGCCACAAGCGCAACCGCTGCCAGTTCTCCTTCGCCTGCGACGGCATCAAGGACCGGATTTCCAGCCCTGTGGCGTGGAAAACCGCGCAGCGGCTGGCAAGGGAAGTTCTGGACGGCAAGCAGTATCTGAAGATGGTCGACGCCTCGACCCACTATCATGCCACCTATGTGAAGCCGCGCTGGGCGAAGTCCATGGCCAAGCGAGGCCAGGTCGGCCAGCACATCTTCTACAAGACCCTTGCGGGCGGCTGGAACTAGTGCATCTCGCGTTGATTTGAATTCAGGAAACCCCCGGACGCATTTGCGATGCAAACGCTGCCCTCGGCGTCTTTCAGCAGCCATGAATCCGTTTAAACGCGACACGTTTCGGATCCCGACGCGTCTTCCCCGATCCCTCCGGACTTGACCATCGACATAATTCACATGCTGTCCGGAATCGGGCATGGTGCGGACGTGTTTCAGAGAAACGCATGAACGGCGTGACCCATACCGGGGCGCCGGAGTGACCAACCGAAGGATCGTTTCATGATATTCCGCATAATTCTGGCGGCCGCCATCGGCCTTTTCGCCGCGTCTCCTGCCCTCGCACACCTGGACCCGTCCGAACACGGGTCCTTTGCCGCCGGTTTCACCCACCCGGTTTTCGGCACGGACCATGTTCTGGCAATGATCGCCGTCGGTCTGTGGGCGGCCCTGCTGGGTGGCCGCGCGATCTGGACGCTGCCAAGCGCTTTTGTCGGCGCCATGATCGCCGGATTCGCGCTGTCGCTCGCCGGTCTGCCGCTGCCCTCCGTGGAGCCGGTCATTCTGACGTCCGTGATCGTGCTCGGCGTGGCGGTCGCTCTGGCCGTGCAGCTGCCGCTCGGAGCATCGGCTGCCCTGGTCGCGACGTTCGGCCTCTGCCATGGCTACGCCCATGGCGGTGAGATGGGTGCGGCAGGTGTGCTCGGCTATGCCGCCGGCTTCGTTCTCGCCACGGTCCTGCTCCATGCCGCCGGCCTGCTGATCGGCTACGGGGCCAATATCGCCACCCGCAACGATCCGGCCGCGGCCACACGCATCATCCGCGGCATCGGCGCGCTGACGGCCCTGGGCGGGCTGTATCTGACCGCAGCCTGATCAGGAAATTTCGATATCCAGCCCGAGATCGAGAACCGGAGCCGAATGAGTGATCCAGCCTGAGGAAATCAGGTCTACTCCGGCTTCGGCGACAGCCTTGACCGTGTCGAGCTCGATCCCACCGGATGCTTCCAGAAGCACCTTGCCGCCCGTGATGTCCACGGCTTTCCTGAGGATCTCGGGCGGCATGTTGTCGAGCATGACCACATCCGGCCCGGCCGCCAGCGCTTCGTGAAGCTGCTCCAGCGTGTCGACCTCCACCTCGATCTTCACAAGATGCCCGGCGAATGCCTTCGCCGCCTCGACGGCCCTGGCGACTCCCCCGGCCACGGCGATGTGGTTGTCCTTGATCAGGATCGCGTCATCCAGACCGAAGCGGTGGTTCGCGCCGCCCCCGCATCTGACCGCATATTTCTCGAACGCCCGCAGTCCGGGGGTCGTCTTGCGGGTGCACACGATATCGGCTTTCGTATGTGCGATCAGATCGGCAAAGCGGGATGTCGCCGTCGCGATGCCGGACAGATGGCCGAGGTAGTTCAGTGCCACGCGTTCGGCCGACAGCAGCGCCCGTGCAGGGCCTTCGATGCGGGCGACCACATCCTTCGCCGCAAGCCGGTCGCCATCCTCCCTGACCGGCTCGAAACGCAGCGCGGCATCCGTCTGCCGGAAAGCGCTTTGCGCGAATCCGAGCCCGGCCAGAACGCCGGGCTTGCGGGCGGCAATCACCGCCGTCGCCCGGGCGCCGGGCGGCAGCGTCGCCTGGCTGGTCACGTCTCCGGCCCGGCCCCAGTCCTCGAACAGGGCAGCCTTGACCGCATCGTCGATCATCAGTTGCGGCAATTGCGGCAGGTTTTTCCAGGTCATGACGCCTCTTTGCTCAAGCCGTTTCCAGAGCCTCGGCGGTGATCGCCTCGACCTCCTGCAAAGTGGTGTAGGACCGTCTGGCCAGAGAGGGATCTTCCGCAGGGTAGTCGTTGCGATAATGTCCGCCCCGGCTTTCCCGGCGCTTGAGGGCCGCGGCCGCGATGATCTTGCCCGTCACCATCATGTTCCTGATGGACTGGCGCACGCAGATCTTTTCCATGTTCGAAATCTCTTCCAGGGCAGATTTCAGGCCGTCCTCGTCCCGCAGGACCCCGACATTTCTGGACAATGTGGTGCGCAGGACCGTGATGGCCTCGCGTTCTTCCATGTTGCGCTGGCTGGGAAGACCCGGCTCGTCATCCATCTCGTTCCAGTAGGCGCTGCGCGGTGTCGGCATGAGCCCCTGGATATCCTCGGCGATGCGCGCCGCGAAGACAACCGCTTCCAGAAGGGAGTTGGAGGCCAGACGGTTCGCCCCATGCGCACCGGTGGAGGCCACTTCCCCGGCCGCCCACAGACCGTCGAGGGAGGTGCGGCCGTTCGCATCCGTCAGAACGCCGCCCATGTGATAGTGCTCGGCGGGCGCGACCGGAAGCAGATCCCTGGCCGGATCGATGCCGGCGGCCATCGCCGCGGCAAAAACGGTCGGGAAATCGTCCTTGAACTTCGCCCCGATGGCCTGGCGGCAATCCAGGAACGCACCGCGGCCTTCGGCGATTTCCTTGTGGATGGCGCGGGCGACGATGTCGCGCGGGGCCAGCTCCAGATCCGGATGCACGCCTTGCATGAAGCGGTCGCCGGCCTTGTTGACCAGCGTCGCACCTTCTCCGCGCAAGGCCTCCGTGGCAAGCGGGGCCGGATCCTTGCCGACATCCAGAGCTGTCGGGTGGAACTGGACGAATTCGGCATCGGCGATCACCGCTCCGGCGCGCGCCGCCATGGCGAGGCCGTGGCCATTGGCTTCATGCGGATTGGTCGTCAGCCCGAAGAGATGACCGATGCCGCCGGAGGCGAGAACGACGGCCTTGGCCGGAAAGACAAGGCGTTCGATGCCGCCGCGCTTGCGTGCCAGCACGCCGGTGACGAAGCGGCCTTCGCCGAGAAAGCTCTCGCCGATATAGCCTTCCAGAATACGGATGGACGGGGTCTTGCGAACGGCAGTGATGAGCGCATCCATGATCGCCCTGCCGGCCATGTCGCCACGCACGCGCACCACGCGGCTGCGGGAATGGGCCGCCTCGCGGGAGAATTTCAGCCGCCCCTCGAGGTCCTGATCGAAAGGCACCCCGTAGGAAAGCAGGTCGTGGACGCGGGCGCTGCCTTCGCGGGTCATCTGCTCGACGATCTTATCCTCGCAGATGCCGCAACCGGCCGCCAGCGTATCGTCGCGATGCTTTTCGACCGAATCCTGTTCGGAAATGGCGGCGGCGATCCCGCCCTGTGCCCAGGCTGAAGACGCGCCCTCGCCGATCGATGCGTTGGTGATGACGGTCACCGGGCGCGGACTGAGCTTCAGCGCGCAGAACAGGCCCGCGAGGCCGCCTCCAAGAATGACGACATCATCCACATCCTTGCCCAGGTGGGCAGGTGCAAAATCCTCTAGCGACATGGCCATGGGTACTTCCTGGAAACAGAATGGGCTTTGCCCGAAAGACTTCCGGGCCAGGCTGTCGCCCGGCCCGGAAGAGATCACTCTTGCTGTTTAGGCCAACCGGGATCAGATTTTCAAGTTGATCATCCGCTCGACGGCGGTGCGGGCCCTTACCGCAATGGCCGGATCGACGAAAACTTCCTCTTTCATCTCTACCAGCGCATCGAGAATCTTGTCCAGGGTGATCCGCTTCATGTGCGGGCACAGATTGCAGGGACGGATGTAGTCGACACCCGGCGTCTCGCTGGCGACGTTGTCGGCCATGGAGCATTCGGTGACCATCATCACCTTTTCCGGCCTCCGGGTCTTCACCCAGTCGATCATATGTGCGGTGGAACCGGCAAAGTCGGCTTCCGCGACCACCTCGGGCGGGCACTCGGGATGTGCGATGATCTTCACGTCCGGTTCAATCTTGCGGTAATCGCGCAGTTCCTGCGCCGTGAAGCGCTCATGCACCTCGCAGGCGCCGTCCCAGACCAGCACTTCCACATCGGTCTTGTTGCCCACATTGGCGGCCAGATATTTGTCCGGAACCAGGAAGACCCTGTCGACCCCGAAGCTTTCCACGACCTGCAAGGCATTGGACGAGGTGCAGCAGATGTCGCATTCCGCCTTTACCTCGGCGGAGGTGTTGACATAGGTGATGATCGGGACGCCGGGATTGCGCTCACGCAGGGCGCGCACGTCGGCCCCGGTGATGGATTCCGCCAGCGAGCAGCCCGCCCGCATGTCCGGAATGAGCACCGTTTTTTCCGGACTGAGGATCTTGGAGGTTTCCGCCATGAAGTGCACGCCGCACTGGACGATCACATCGGCGTCCGTCCGCGTCGCCTCGATGGCAAGCTGCAGGCTGTCGCCGACGATGTCGGCCACACCGTGATAGATGTCCGGCGTCATGTAGTTATGCGCCAGAATGACCGCATTGCGTTCCTTCTTGAGCGTATTGATCGCGTGAATGGTCGGCGCCAGGGCCGGCCATTCGATCGCCGGGATGATATGTTTGACTTTTTCGTAGATCGGCGCGGTTGCTTCCGCAACTTCGGGCGTATAGCGCAGGTCCGGACGGTTCAGTCTGCCGAACCGGTCCAGGGCGGTCAGCCCATTTGCGATCGGTGCGCCATCGGGTACGGATGTCTGGGCAATGGTCATGACGACCTCCCTCATGTTTGCAGGCAGGAACCGGGGTTCGCTCGCCCGCGCCGCTATTATACTCAGTTTGAGCATATTAGATGCAAAAGAAAACGGGCTCACAGGCCCACACCCTTTTGCTCTTTCAGAGCTTATATAATGGGCGCACGGCTAAAAATCCATCACTTTCCTGACAAATCGAGTCGATACTTATTTCTCCCTTTATTTACAGTAACTTAATTTAGGGGTCATCGCATGTTTCCTAGGCGGCTAATCGACTGCGACCGTGATGGAAACAGCAAAAACAATCATTCCATTCATTGATCCATCGATCAAAATTAGGCGTTTGGCGAAGCGTCGCTGTCCGCGTATCCTATCGTAAATTGACGATGGGACTCTCTTGATGACTGCTGCAGAAACACCCGCACGCGCGGGTCCGAACATCCCGCTCATCATCGCCTGCGGCTGTCTGATCGCGCTGATATCCTTTGGTCCACGTTCCGCGATGGGCCTGTTTTTCCAGCCCATGACCGAGGCCCGGGACTGGAGCCGCGAGCTGTTCGCCTTCGCGCTTGCCGTCCAGAACCTGCTTTGGGGCATCGGCCAGCCGATCGCCGGCATGATGTCCGACCGCTTCGGCACCTGGAAAACGATGACCGTCGGCGCCGCTCTCTATGCTGCCGGCCTCATACTGATGATCGACGCCGAAAGCGCCGTGGCGCTGAATGTGTCGGCGGGCGTGCTCATCGGACTCGGCATCGCCTTTTCGTCGTTTTCTCTGGTCCTGGCGGCTTTCGGGCGGGCCGTAACGCCGGCGCAGAGGTCGCTTGCCTTCGGTATCGGAACCGCGTCGGGCTCTCTCGGCCAGTTCCTGTTCGCCCCGCTGGGTGGCGCACTGATTGCCAATATCGGCTGGCAGGACACGCTGATCGTGTTCACCGGACTCGTGGCCGTGATCCCGTTTCTCGCCGTCGCGCTCAAAGGCAAGTCGGAACCGCCCTCGGACAGCAATCCGGCGAACAATCAGAAACTGATGTCAGCCATGGCAGAGGCCTTCGGCACCCGCGGCTTCATTCTGCTGACCTTCGGTTTCTTCGTCTGCGGCTTTCACGTCGCCTTCATCACCGTCCACCTGCCGCCCTATATCGCCGACCTGGGCCTCGATCCGGCATGGGGCGCGACGGCCATTGCGCTTATTGGTCTGTGCAATGTCGCCGGCTCGCTGATTGCGGGCTATATCGGCGGCCGCTATTCCAAACCGCTGCTCCTGTCGGCGATCTATCTCAGCCGGTCCGTCGCGATTTTCGCCTTCATCATGCTGCCTGTTTCCCCCTTCTCCGTGCTGGTCTTTGCAGGCGTCATGGGGGTGTTGTGGCTGTCCACCGTGCCGCCGACATCCGGCCTGGTCGCCGTCATGTTCGGGCCGCGCTACATGGCAACGCTCTTCGGGTTCGTCTTCCTCTCCCACCAGATCGGCGCCTTCCTGGGGGTCTGGCTGGGCGGCAAGCTCTATGACGAAACCGGGTCCTATGACGGCATCTGGTGGCTGGGCATCGCCCTCGGTATCTTCGCGGCGATCGTTCACTGGCCGATCGAGGAAAAACCGGTGGCAAGACTGATGCAGCAGGCGGCCGAATAACAGCGGCCGCCAACCGGAGCCTCGCCAGAGGCTTCCGGACGTATCCGATGTGCGAAATACGCTTCGGTGTCAGCCGATCACCCGGCCACCTTGGAGAAATCTGCCACCACGTGGGTGGCATCACGGATCTCCGCAAGGAGCCGGAGCCGGTTCATGCGCAGGACCGGATCATCCGCATTCACCAGAATGTCGTCGAAGAACCGGTCGACCGGTGCCCGCAGCATGGATAGGGCTTCCATCGCCCCTTCGAAGTCCTCTGCCTTGACCGCATCGGCCGCTTTTGCCCGGGCGGTGTCGATGGCTGCCGCCAGGTCGATCTCGGCCTGTTCCTGGAAATGGTCGGCGTGCGGCCTGCCCGTGACCGGGGCGCCATCCTTCTTTTCCTCGGCCCTGAGAATATTGACCGCGCGCTTGTAGCCGGCCAGCAGGTTCACACCGTCGTCGGAGGACACGAATTTTCCGAGCGCCTCGACGCGGCGGACAACCATCAGCAGATCGTCCTGCCCCTCGAGGGCGAAGACCGCGTCGATCAGGTCGTGACGGGCGCCCTCGTCCTTCAGATGGACCTTCAGGCGGTCGGCGAAGAAGGCAAGCAGGTCGGCAACGAGCGCCGACGGATCGTCGAGCTTGACCTGATGCAGCCCGGAGGCCGAGAGGACGGCTTCGCCCAGGTTGATCCTCAGGCCGTTCTCCAGCACGATCCGGATGATCCCCAGCGCCGCGCGGCGCAACGCGTAGGGATCCTTGGAACCGGTGGGCTTTTCGTCTATTGCCCAGAACCCGGCCAGCAGATCCAGCTTCTCGGCAAGAGCGACCGCGATGGCCACAGGATCCGTGGGAACGCTGTCGCTCGGACCCTGCGGCTTGTAATGCTCCTCGATCGCGGTGGCGACGGACGCATCCTCACCCTGGGCAGCAGCGTAGTAGCGACCCATCAGTCCCTGCAGCTCGGGAAACTCATAAACCATATGCGAAACGAGGTCGGCCTTGGCGAGTTCGGCAGCGCGTCTGGCCTTGGTCTCGTCGGCGCCGACAAGGGGCGCCAGGCCGGCGGAAAGGGCGATCAGGCGCGTTACCCGTTCACCGACACTGCCGAGCTTTTCGTGGAACTTCACGTCATCGAGCTTGGGCAGGTTGTCGGAGAGCCTGGATTTGAGATCCGTATCCCAGAAGAACCGCGCATCGGACAGCCGCGCGCGGATGACCTTCTGATTGCCGGCGACAATCATTTTGCCACCATCCTCGGCGACAAGGTTGGAGACGAGCGCGAACCTGTTGGCCAGGCGCCCGGTATCCGGGTTCCTGAGGACAAAGCACTTCTGGTTGACCCGGATGGTGAGCTGAACGCATTCGTCCGGGATCGTCAGGAAGTCCTCGTCGAAACTGCCGGTGAGCACGACGGGCCATTCCACAAGGCCGGCGACTTCTTCCAGAAGCCCCGGATCCTCGACAAGGTCGAGCCCCAGCGCCAGGGCGCGATCCTTTGCGTCGTTCTGGATGATCTCCTTGCGGCGATCCGCATCGAGCACCACCTTGTGCTTTTCAAGCTTGGTCGCATAGTCGTCGAAGCGGCGCACGGAGAATGCCTCGTTGGCCAGGAAGCGGTGGCCTCGGGTGATCCTGCCCGACTGGATGCCGTCGAATTCGAACGGGACGACATCGGGGTCTTCCGTTTCCGGACCGAAGGTGGCGACGATGGAATGCAGCGGACGGACCCAGCGGGTCGACGTCGATCCCCAGCGCATGGACTTCGGCCAGGGAAAATTGCGCAGAATCTCCGGCATGAAACCGGCGATGATATCGATGGCCGGCCGGCCCGGCTTCTCGATCACTGCCACATAGAAATCGCCCTTTTTCGGGTCGTTCTGAATTGTCGCCTCGTCGACGGAGGACAGACCCGCGCCGCGCAGAAATCCCTCGACGGCCTTTTCGGGAGAGCCGACGCGCGGCCCCTTGCGCTCTTCGCGGGTGGCGGCGGAGCCGACAGGAACGCCTGCCACATGCAACGCGAGACGCCGCGGGGTGGCAAAGGCCTTGGCGCCCTCATAGGGCAGGCCGGCCTCCACGAGGGCATTGGTCACAAGGGATTTCAGATCTTCGGCCGCCTTGCGTTGCATGCGGGCCGGAATTTCTTCGCTGAACAGCTCAAGCAGAAGATCGGGCATGAAGATTAGAGCCTTCGGTCTTGGCGGGGCGCCACGGAAACTGGGTTGCGCGTCCGTTACCAAGTCATTGACCTCTTGTCACCCCCTTTCCCTCCCGGCCGGACACCGGCATGACAAGCTTCCTCGCAATTCAACTTGAAAATTCGGCTTCATCCTTCATCAACAAATGCATGCGAAGTTAAAATACAGTCTATCCATATATTTCCTCAGGATCACCTACGTGATGAAACGAGATATTTCGCCCGGTATTTACATAATTCGATCTATAGTTGTTTTATCACTCATAACAATTGCCATTTATATCAGTGTATTTATCTTCTTTCACTTTCTAACCTCGACCCATACCGATCACGACCACCCCTCACTTGAACTCATCATCGCGGCGCTGATCAGCGCGTCCGTTATCGGCCTCCTCTACGGCTCCAGGTCCATGTGGCGTCTGCGCAAGGAACTGAAAGCCCGCTCTTTCGCCCATTCGGAGGCGCTGGCGCTGGCGCAGCATGACGCGCTGACCGGTCTTCCCAACCGGCGCCGTCTGGTGGAAGCCTTCGACGACCTGGGCAGAAATCTGGAGCCAGACAGTTTCCGGTCGGTCATGATGCTCGATCTCGACGGCTTCAAACCCATCAACGATGTCTACGGCCATGCCTTCGGGGACAACCTGCTGAGCAGCTTCGCCGACCGGCTCGCCCAGACCGTCGGCGCAGAGGGGATCGTCGCGCGCCTCGGGGGTGACGAATTCGCCATCGTGTCGCCGGTTTTCCGCGAAAAATCGGAAGCGGCCGGATTTGCGCGGCGCATTCTCAAGCGCATCGGTGACCGGTTCGACTTCGAAGACCGGCAGATATCGATCGGCGCCTGCATCGGCATCGCCCTCTACCCCCAGGACGGGCACGCGATCACCGAACTCCTGCGCCGGGCCGACATAGCCCTTTACCGGGCCAAGTCCTCCGGGCGCTCCGCCTACCGGTTCTTCGAAGTGGATATGGATGCCTCCATCCTGCACAGAACCCTTCTGGAACAACGGCTGCGCCTGGCGATCTCGGAAAACCTGGTCAACGTCCATTTCCAGCCGATCATCGATATGGCTTCGGGGAAGATCGCCGGATTCGAGGCGCTTGCGCGCTGGACCGACAGCGATTTCGGTGAGGTTCCGCCGCTGGAATTCATCCCCATCGCGGAGGATTGCGGCATCATCTTCGAGCTGACCCGGCACCTGCTGGCGCAGGCCTGCAGCGCCGCGAAGGACTGGCCGGACGAGATCTACCTGTCCTTCAACCTTTCACCGGTGCAGCTTCAGGATCCGGCCCTGTCCAATCAGATCATCTCCATTCTGGAGACATGCGACTTTCCCTCCAGACGCCTGGTGCTGGAGATTACCGAGACCTCCCTGGTCAAGAACCCCGATACCGCAAGGCGCATATTGACGGAACTGACCGAGGCGGGCGTCTCCGTTGCCCTGGACGATTTCGGAGCCGGTCACTCCAGCCTGAGTTACCTGCGCGATCTGCCGATCTGCAAGGTCAAGATCGACCGGTCCTTTACCGAGCGCATGCTGACGGACAAGCAGTGCGCAGCCATCATTGAGGCCATTCTTGTCCTTTCCAGAGGGCTGGAGATCGATGCGATCGCCGAAGGGGTGGAAGAAAGCGCCACTCATGAAGCTCTCTCGGCGGGCGGCTGCCACTACAGTCAGGGTTTTCTCTATGCGGCTGCGGTGAGTGCGGAAGATGTTGCCGGACTTCTCGGCATGCAGGCACAGGGACACCCCCTGTTTTCCGAAAGCCCCGGCACGGACTGACAGGCCGGGCGACACGCGTCGCGCATCCGGGATGATCTCCTCACCGGCTCGACCAATCGACGCCGGCGGCCATCAGCCCCCCAGAAACAGCAGAATGATCATCGCGTTTGCCAGATCGACAAAAAACGCGGAGACCAGCGGCAGGATGAGGAACGCCTGTGTGGCCGGGCCGTAGCGCTTGGTGACAGCCGTCATGTTCGCGATGGCGGTCGGGGTTGCTCCCAGAGCGAAGCCGGCGAATCCCGCCCCCAGAACCGCCGCGTTATAATCCCGGCCCATGAGGGGAAAGACCGCCAGGATGATGAACAGCGCCGCGATGACGATCTGCATGAACAGGATCAGCAGCATCGGGCCGGCCAGTCCGGCAAGGGTCCACAGTTGCAGGCTCATCAGAGACATTGTCAGAAAGATCCCCAGCGCCAGGTCCGAGATCACCGCGAGTGACGGCGACCCGGCCGGCCAGGTCATCCGGCGAAAGATAAGCGGCACGGAATTGGACAACACGATGCCGCAGAACAGGCAGGTGACAAAGACGGGCAGATCCAGGCCCACTCCCGCGTCCAGCGCCTCCTGAAGACCGACACCGAGAGCGATCGCGATGTTGAGCACCAGCAGGGAGCGCATCAGGCCCGTATGGGTAACCCGGAGGTCCGCCTCGCGGTCGGTCTCGATGCCGATGATGGGCGCCTCCTCGGGACGTCCGGGGTCCGGCTTCGCCCCGCGTCTTTCGATCAGGTAATTGCCTATGGGGCCGCCCAGCAGACTTGCGGCGACAAGACCGAGGGTTGCGGTGGCCGCACCGATTTCCACCGCACCGGCAACACCGTAGTCGGCCGCCAGTTTCGGCCCCCAGGCGATTGCCGTCCCGTGTCCGCCGACAAGGGACACGGTTCCGCCCAGAAGACCGAAGCCGACGGGCAGTCCGAGTATGGCGGCAATTGATGTGCCGACTACGTTTTGCACCAGCATGTAGCCGACGGTCAGGCACAGCAGGATCAGCAGAGGCTTGCCGCCCCTGACCAGATCCCCGAAGCGGGCGTTGAGCCCGATCGCGGTAAAGAAGCAATAGAGCAGATAGTCCCGCGACTGCAGCGAAAAGCTGACTTCCGTATCCAGAGCCAGGAAGACGACGAAGGCCCCCACCGCCACCAGCAATCCGCCGGAAACCGGTTCTGGAATGTTGTAGTGGCGCAGAAGAGGAATCTGCCTGTTCAGCCGGACGCCGAGGAAATAGACCAGTATTGCCAGGTTGAAGCTTACGAATTCACTGAGCGGCAGTGCATCTTCCGTCATCTTCCCACCTGTATCCGGCGCGGTTTGCGGCAACCGGCCCGCGCCGGATCAATTCAACCGTCTGCCGGTTGAATAGGCAAGCGGATTACCAGCCGCCCCCGCCGCCGCCGCCGCCACCGCCGCCGGAAAATCCGCCCGAGGACCCGGAACTGGAGGATTTGGGCGCAGGCAGGGACGAACGGAAGGATCCGGCCATGGAGCTTGCGGTAGACCCGATGCTGTCCGAGACATGCCGCGCATCGAAGGTTCTTCCCGAATACCAGTTGGGATGGTAGCTGGCCGCAGCTGCGGCACCAGCGGCCGTCGCCAGCCAGCTTTCGAAGGCCTTCGCCCAGGGTTTTTCAACGCCCAGCGCGACCGCATACGGCAGGAGTTCCTCGAAATGGCCGGTGCTCATGTCCGGCGCCTCGGCCATGTTGAGCCGTTCCTTCTCGGCGACGGTCAGATAGAGCTTGAGGCCCTCGATCTTGTCGAGCGCCTGACGGCCGAGCACAGTTGGCGCCCCCATCAGAAAAAAGAACAGGATATTCAGGGCTGCCAGAGCCACCGCAATGAACGGAAACACCGGAATGCTTTGGAATCCACCGGTAAAATGAAATGCTCCCGTGCCTGCAGCGGCCATGGCCACGCCGAAAATGCCGAAGATCATCGCCATGCGCAGCTTGATGCCGGATAGACGGAAAACGGCCTTGCCGACCGTCACCGAGGTGAGCGAAGCAAAAATGGAGAACATCAGGAAAAAGATGACGAACTCGGACTGGTCGCGCTGCAGCTTTCCATAGGCGAGCAGGAGGACGATCGTCCCGATACTCAGAAGCACCCCCGGGATCAGGTAGAGCTTGTTGGACTTGAAAAAGACATTGCGATTTTCCCGCTCGATGGCTGTGCGGAATTTCGCACCGAGCGCCTGGATCGACTTGCCGTTTCCCTTGTCGAGCGTCAGGGGAGTGCCGCGCGCGCTCAGATAGCTCTCAAGGGCGGCCTCCCCCTTCGACAGCCCCGAACCGGCGCGACGGTCTTGGGGCTCATCGGTCTCCAGCACCAGGGTCATGTCCCCGTCCGTCTCCTCCAGCCGCAGGCGCTTCTTGACTGCAAGATTGAGGCAGGCAGCCGACAGGGCCACCCAGCCGCCCCCCGAAAAGCCGCGGTCGGCGATATAGGCGCCAAGGGCCGGCGAAATTCCGGCAGGTGGCTTGAACCTCGGGAACACAACCCCTTTTTGCGGATCCCGGCCGACGAACATCCAGGCAATGAGATAATAGACAAGGCACAGGGCGATGCCGGCACCGCCGATCAGCTCTGAGCGGTAATCGCTCAGGAAATAGCGCAACTGTTCGATTTCAGATGGCGGCGTGATTGAGCCTTTGGGCAAGTTGACGACAACGGTCAGGCCCGAATAGTCCCACAGGGGTTTTGTTGTGGCGAAAATCACCTCTCGTCCGTCTTCGGCGGCATGGGCCGTGAAGTCACTGCCGGATTCGCCGTATTTTCCGGTAAAGCCGGTCCAGCCGGTGGCCTTGACACCCTTCGGCAGAACAACCCGGGCGGTCGCCTGTTCTATGGGAAAGGCCCACTCGTTACCGGTGGCGTTCCAGTAGATCTCGTCATGATCCTCGAAAAAACGGATCTGCCGGTCGGTTTCATATTCGATCGTGTAGGTGTAGTCGCCCGGCTGCAGCAGCACGTGTTCCTCACCGATGTAGATCCGGATCCCCTGGCTGTTGCGTTTGGTGAAATGCGGCGCCGGCTCACCGTCCTGCAATACGGACAGCAGCTTGAAGCCGACCTCGTAGAGCCGGCCGTTCGCCCCTTCCGCCGTAAGCGGAAAATCGCGGAAGATTCCCCGCTCGATCTGGTCGCCTTCCGCGCGGACCGTGATCGTCTCGGTGACAGTCAGGGTCCCGTTCGCGGCAACCTCCACATTCGAGACGAAGCGTTTTATCAATTCTTCTGCGTGCGAGGCCGACGTACCGGCGACCGTGAAAAACAGCACAGCGAGCATACATGCAACAGGACGGCATAAAATCATGGGAAGGTCTCCCGGAACCTGAAAAATCTTAAAATGAAATTCTGGGAACGGCCCTTTCGGCCTCGTCCTCAATCTCGAAATAGTCGGCTTTTTCGAATTTGAACCTGCTGGCAATCAGGTTGGAGGGGAAACTCTCCACCGCCACATTCAGTCCACGAACGGCACCGTTGTAATAGCGACGGGCCATCTGGATGGCGTTTTCGATCTCGTCCAGAGACTGGTGCAGCTCGGAAAAATTGTTGCTGGCCTTCAGATCGGGATAAGCCTCGGCCACGGCAAAGAGCCTGCCCAGGGCGAGGGAAAGCTGGCCTTCCGCCTCGGCGCGGCCCGCCACGTCGTTGCGCGGCAGGGAATTCACCCGCGACCGCAGCTCCGTGACCTTGTCCAGGGTCTCCGTTTCGTGGCTGGCATATCCCTTGACGGTTTCCACCAGATTGGGAACCAGATTGGCCCGGCGCTTGAGCTGGACATCAATGCCGCTCCAGCCTTCCTGCACCATCTGCCGTTTGCGCACGAGACTGTTGTAGAGAACGATTGCGACGACCGAAAGCGCGATCATAAACGCAAGAATGAACCAGGCAATCATGTAACCCTCCGAAAAATTTACGCGAAGGCTACTCACTGTTTCCGGGCTTGTCATCCTCTTCCGGCGCCCTGCCCCGGCTCAAACGACAAACTGTAATCTGCAACACAGGTTGGCGGTTCAGGAGGCCACCTGCAGCCGGCCGGACCGGGACGTTATCCTGCGGCCCGGTTCTCGTAGCCGACACCGCCGGCCTCCGTTTCCAGGAAGGCGGCCCCACAGGCCTTGGCCAGTTCGCGCACACGCAGGATGTAGCTCTGGCGCTCGGTGACGGAGATCACGCCGCGCGCATCGAGCAGGTTGAACGCGTGGCTGGCCTTGATGCATTGATCATAGGCGGGCAGCACCACCTGGTGCACGTTCGCCCCTGCCGCC
Organism: Labrenzia sp. 011; assembly: GCF_003075075.1. GTDB lineage: Bacteria > Pseudomonadota > Alphaproteobacteria > Rhizobiales > Stappiaceae > Roseibium. Next base: position 238,643 of record NZ_QCYM01000002.1, read on the forward strand.
TCGCGCGCCTTGGCGCCCGCGTCCAGAAGCGCCTTGCACTCCGATTCCGCGTCCTTGAAATGCCGGAACAGCATTTCGGTATCGGCATGTTCGAAATTGTGCCGGGAATATTCCTGTTCGGCCTGCAGGAAGACATCGCCATAGGTGACCTTTTCGTCGCCCTGCCTGCCGTTGTAGTTGAGCTCATAGACGTTATCGACGCCCTGGATATACATGGCCAGACGTTCCAGGCCGTAGGTCAGCTCGCCCGAGACCGGCGCGCATTCAAAGCCTGCCACCTGCTGGAAATAGGTGAACTGGGACACTTCCATGCCGTCGCACCAGCATTCCCATCCAAGTCCCCAGGCACCCAGGGTCGGGCTTTCCCAGTCGTCCTCGACGAAGCGGATGTCGTGCACCTTCGGGTCCAGGCCGATGGCATAGAGCGAGTTCAGATAGAGGTCCTGCAGGTCCGGCGGAGACGGCTTGAGGATCACCTGGAACTGGTAATAATGCTGCAGCCGGTTGGGGTTCTCCCCATAGCGGCCGTCGGTCGGGCGGCGGGACGGCTGCACATAGGCGGCTTTCCACGGGCGCGGACCGAGAGAGCGCAAGGTGGTGGCCGGGTGAAACGTGCCGGCGCCGACTTCCATGTCATAGGGCTGCAGAACGACGCAGCCCTGGTCTGCCCAGTAGCGCTGCAGGGTCAGGATCAGACCCTGGAAGGAATTTTCCGGCCGCATGTGCGCCGGGAGGGTTTCGCTCGACATGAATGACTTCCGCAAATGTGCTGTGCCGGTGAGATGAGATCCGCCGTTTCGGCGCGAGAGGTGCCACGATGCGCGGAGAAGGTCAAGACGGGCGGCGCCAGACCGGCTCATTGCCGCCGCTCCCGCATCCGGCCGGTCCTGTGCGACCAGCCCTGCTTTCCACGAAACAGGATTGACGGCGCCCCGACCGGCTCGTATCAAGCGGGTCCGGTTTCAGACACCTGCCGCCCGCGGACGTTGCCGTCCTGGTGAAGATCTGACCTGTCGACTTTTTTCTGCTCCATGCATTTCGTGCTGGTGGCAATGCGGGCCCCTCCTTCCTTGCGAAATGTCACGAACTGGAGACAGGAATGTCGTCGGACACTTCCCGCATGAACACCTATACGCAGGGGCCGCTGGCGGGCACCCTTGCAAGGACCGCGCTGCCGATCATCCTCGTGATGGGCATGAACGGCCTGATGACCGTAGCTGACGCCGTTTTTCTCGGCATCTTCGTCGGCCCCCAGGCGCTGAGCGCCGTCACCCTGATGTTTCCCGCCTACATGCTTCTCGCCGCGCTCTCGACACTTGTGTCCAGCGGCATGTCGAGCGAACTCGCGCGGCATCTGGGCGGCGGGCGAACACAGACGGCGCAGGCCGTCTTTGCCGGCGCCCACTGGCTGGCGCTATGCGTCAGCGGGCTGGTGATTGCGCTTTATCTGTCCCTGGGACACCAGATGACCCTTGCCGCGGCTGAAGGATCCGTCCCGATTGCCGGAATGGCCGACACATATCTGTCGATCACGGTCTGGTTCTCGCCGCTGCTTTTCATACTCTCCATCAACGCCGACGCCTTGCGCAGCGAAGGCCGGGTCATACTGATGGCGGGTTTGAGCCTGCTGGTGAGCCTTGCAAATATCGGCCTCAACTTCGTGCTGGTCGGCCTCCTGGACTTCGGTGTTGCCGGCACCGCCTACGGAACGGGCATGGCGCAATTGCTTGCCTTCGTCCTGCTGCTGGGGTTCCGGCTGCGTGGCAGAACGGTTCTGCGGCCCGGCGCTCTGGTCAGGTTTCCGCCCGCCTCGCACTGGGCTGCCATTCTGGCTCTGGGCGCGCCGCAAAGCCTGAGTTTCATCGGCATCGCGCTCGGTTCTGCCGCGACCTTCGCGATGCTGCAGCACATCGGAGCCCCGGGTTATGAGACCACCGTGGCCGCCTTCGGCATCATAACGCGCATCATGACCTTCGCGTATCTGCCGTTCATGGGTCTAACCCAGGCGCTTCAGGCGATGATCGGCAACAACTACGGCGCCGGGCTCTGGCAGCGCTCGGACGATACGCTACGTCTCGGTCTTGCCGCCGCATTCCTCTACTGCGCGAGCGTGCAGACGGTCCTGTCGCTCCTTGCCGGCCCGATCGGATTTCTGTTCGTTGATGACCGGGGTGTCGCCGGAGAGGTTGCGCGCATCCTGCCGACGATGACCGCGCTCTATTTCGCGGCCGGTCCGCTGTTTGTGGTCGCGATGTATTTTCAGGCCGTGGGGGACGCCCTGCGCGCGGCACTCCTGAGCCTTGCCAAGCCCTATCTGTTCTTTCTGCCGCTTGTCCTCATGCTGCCGCTCCTTGTGGGCGAGCCCGGAATCTGGCTTGCCAGTCCCCTGGGCGAGGCCCTTCTCGCCCTGCTGACCCTGTCGGTGCTGTCCGTCAGGGCGCGCAGAGGTCCGGCACGCTGGGGACTGTTCCGCGCCGCCAGGGCGGAACAGACCATGGCCTCTGACGGCTGAGGCACAGGCGGGCCGAGAGTTTCGGTCCGCCAACGCTTTACGACCTGGCCTATGCCTTGGGCTTGTATCTGCCGCTGACCGGGTCCCGAACCAGCTCGGTTCCACGCCCATTGGGATCGGCCTTGGCGGCGGCCCTGGATATCTGGCTTTCCACCGCGGCCATCTTGCGCTTGATCCGCTGCATGATCCAGTAGCCGCCGACGGCCAGCGCCGCCACACCTATCAATTCGGTCACAATCGTTCCCCTTTACGACCTCACGCTAAAGACCATAGCGCATCCACAGCGCCCTGTTTTCCACTGCCGAGATAAGATCCTCGCCAAGGCCCTCGGTCAGACTTCGGCCGGAATGCACCGGACCGAGACCAAGGCCGGCCCGGCGGCCGAACAGGCCGCGCGGTGCCGAAAACAGCTTCGGTTCGGCCTTTTCGCCGTAGCGTTCCTTCAAAACGCTTCTGACATCTCCGACAGCATCGGCCAGACCAAGCTGAATGGCCGAGCGTCCTGTCCAGAACTTGCCGCTGAACAGATCCGGATCGTCAGCGAGAACATCGCCGCGACGCGACTTGACCAGGTCGACGAAGGTCTCGTGAATTTCCTGCTGCAGGCCCTTCAGATATTCGACATCCTCGGGAACCTCCGGCTGAAACGGATCGAGAATGACCTTCTTCTCGCCCGCGGTGTAGACGCGGCGCTCGACGCCGATCTTGCCGATCAGCTCCGTGAAACCGAACCCGGCCGAAACCACACCGATCGAGCCGACAATCGATGACGGGTCGACGAAAATCTCGTCCCCGGCCAGGGAAATCATATAGCCGCCGCTGGCCGCAACATCCTCCACGAAGACAAGGACATCCTTTTCCTTCTCCTTCGCCAGATCGCGAATGCGCTTGAAGATCAGCCGCGACTGCACGGGGGAGCCGCCCGGAGAATTGACGATCAGCGCAACGGCCGGCGCCTTTTTCTCCGAAAACGCTTTCTCCAGGGGCTGGGCCACCGCCGAGAGGCAAAGGCCGGGGCGCAGGGGGCCGGCAGTGGTGATGGTGCCCTGCAGGCGGACGACGGGAATGACCGTACTGTCGTCACGCAAGGGCTTGGGAAGGAAACGGCGTATGTTTGAAAACACCCGGAAACAACCTCGCTGGATCTGCCTGCCGGCGGAGCACCGCAACGGCGAACGGCAGATCGATTTCGAATTTCTGGTGCATCCGGTTTGCATCGGTCTGGGCAGCCCCGGGAATGCACGTTCCTTCCGATATATGTATCGGGCGGCGACTTGCAAAGGCTTCACGGCCGGGAAAGTTCATTCCCTCCGACCTGCCCCGGATCGTGGAACAACAATGCCACGCAGCGTTCGGCATCCGGAACAACGAAATTACTTTCGAACCGCGCCGCAATTCAAGACGCGTCGCAGGAAGTCACCATCGACTGGCAGAGCTTATTCCTCACCAGCAAAAGTAGAAATGGCCGCGCCGGGAGAATGACCTAATTCGACGGATTCTTGCGCCGGACCCCGAAACCGGATGTGTCCCGCACCGGCCTTGAGGCCGGCTTGTCCGCGGCCTCCGGCGAGCGAAGACCCTTCCGGTTGAATTCCTGCCCGTTCGAGAACTGCCAGACAAGCTTTACGCCTGCAAGTTCAGGAGAACGCCAGACGATCTCCCCCGCGACCGGCAGATCCAGGCCCGGAATCTGGAGCTGTATGTCCCTGGGGAGGTTTTCCAGTCTCCGGCTGGCCAGACGGCAGCCGGAGAGGCTTGCATCGACAATTTCACACCTGATGCCGTCCTGCGAGGCACGGCCGCTGACCAGGGCGGGTATGGAAACCTTGCGCCTGCGCTCCCGGCGTTTTTCGACAATGGTGCTGTTTGTGAATTCGAAGGACACCAGAATTTCGGACTCAAGGATCTCCCGGACCCTGCCCTTGATCATCTGATCGAACCCGGCAAGGCGCAATCCGATGGTTTTTCCGACTTCCTTGTGAGCGCTGGTGCGAACACGACATCCCCGGCTGCTGAAGCCGGAGGCCGATGTCTCCTCACACGCCAGGGTGTCGAAGTCCAGGACCAGGATATGCAGAACTGCGCGTTCTGGAATGTTGATGTCCGGTCCTGTCAAATTACCCTCTTCAAATCACTTGGTCAGGCTGATCCGCTCCACAGACAGGAACTGGGAAGCATATGCCACTAAAAATACATGTTACTTTTAACAATAACTAAATCTGCGTATATAAATCACGGACATCAGGGCCCAGCCGAGCGAAATACAGTCCGTTTGCGCATTGTAATGAACGGTTTAAGCACTCTTGTTCTAATTCATAGAATAAAACGAAAACTTGAATATCCGGGTTGTATTTATCAGGATTTCTCTTTCTGATTGTCTTGCAGAGCCTGCCGGATAGAAAGGAAGTCCCGCCAGGACAGCCGCTTTTCCAGCGGGCTGCGGAGCAGATAAGCGGGATGATAGGTCGCGATCGCGGCAATTTCCCGCGTCAAACCGGGATAGGTCATCCAGTGGCCACGCATCTTGCGGATACCGTCCTGCACTCCCAAAAGGGTTTTTGCCGAAGCCGCGCCCAGAAACACCAGGACATCCGGATCGACCAGCTCGATCTGCCTTTTGATGAAGGGTTTGCAGATCTCGGTTTCCTGCGGTGTCGGGGTCCTGTTTCCGGGCGGACGCCAGGGAACCACATTGGCGATATAGACGGCCGTCCGATCGAGTCCGATCGCCGCCAGCATCCGGTCAAGAAGCTGTCCCGAGCGGCCGACAAACGGTTTGCCCTGCTGATCCTCGTCCCGGCCGGGCGCTTCGCCGACAAACATCAGCCTGGCCTGTGGATTGCCGTCGGCAAATACGAGCTTTTTCGCGGTCAGTTTCAGATTGCAGCCGTCAAACGACTCAAGACACTGCCGCAGGTCGTCCAGTGAGGCCGCCGAGGCGGCCAGCTCGCGCGCGGCTGCAATGATCGCCTTGTCCGGAAGCACGGCAGACTGGCCTGTTACAGGCACCTGTCCGACCGGCGCACCGGTCGCGGACGCTCCCGATGGGGCAGCAGCTGCCGGCGAGGACAGAGAGGCGGGCCCGCCCCCCTGTTGCCGAGGAGCGGCGGGGACATGCCGGATGTCGCCGCCAAGGGCGGGTTGTCCGGTCTGCGGCGCCTGTGCCACCGCCCCCATGTTCTGCAGACGCTGCGCAGCCTGTTCGCTGGTCAGGCCAAACCAGTCGACCGGCTCGTCCCCCAGAAAGCAATCCACGCCGGAAGCGGTGTAAAAATCCAGCAGAGCTTCGATCTGGCGCAGGTCCTGCGGGGTTTGCTGCATGAGCGCTTTCTCCGGTGGCGGAGTTCGGGGTTGATCCAATCATGATTTCGGTGCGATCCGACATCCATCAATACGACTTTGAAAAGCTCCGTCAAAGCCTTTGCCCTGCCCCCGGCATGGCGCGGCGGATCTTCGCGTGCCGGATTGGCCGTGACAACACGCCTTCACACCCTAGCCGGGTGCCAGCCGGGTACAAGCACCCTCAGAAGCATCAATGCCCGGCAGGCCGGTTTTCCCGCTTCTGTTCACATGTCATTGCGCGAACCTTGCGGCTTACTCTTACGTAAGCGTTACCCTTGCTCTTGACGGGGGTGGCCCGCTTTGGTCTATCTGAGATTCATTCATGATGGGAAATGTTGCCCGAATTCGCATTCAGCGGTGAAAAATGTCGTGTTTCGCACCGCAAAATAAGGCAAACAGGACCATAGAAGCTTGGCCCCTTCGGGCAGAGGGAGACAAAAATGAGCGAACAGGAAGCGCTTGGCGAACGCGAAAGCATGGACGTGGACGTCGTGATCGTGGGCGCTGGCCCGGCGGGCCTTGCCGCCGCCATCAGGCTGAAGCAGATAGCAGACGAAAAAGACGAAGAGCTCAGTATCGTGGTTCTGGAAAAGGGCTCCGAAGTCGGTGCGCATATCCTGTCCGGTGCCGTCATCGATCCGATTGCCCTCGACCAGCTGCTTCCGGAATGGCGCGAGGAAGAGACGCCGATCAAGACGCCGGTTACGGAGGATCATTTCCTGATCCTGGGCCCGGCCGGGTCGCTGCGCCTTCCCAACATGTTCATGCCGAAACTGATGAACAATCACGGCAATTACATCGTCTCGCTCGGCAATGTCTGTCGCTGGCTTGCCGAGAAAGCCGAAGCCCTTGGCGTTGAAATCTATCCCGGTTTCGCCGCCGCCGAACTGCTTTATGACGACGAGGGCCGTGTGACCGGCGTTGCCACAGGCGACATGGGGATCGGCCGGGACGGCAAGCCGACCGCCAGCTTCACAAGAGGCATGGAACTGCGCGGGAAATACACCCTGATCGGCGAAGGCGCCCGCGGCTCTCTGGCAAAGGAGCTCATCGAGAAATTCGAGCTCGACAAGGACAGCGACGTGCCGAAATTCGGCATCGGGATCAAGGAACTCTGGCAGGTCGATCCGGAAAAACACAAGCCCGGCCTCGTGCAGCATTCCTTCGGCTGGCCGCTTGACGGCAAGACAGGCGGCGGCTCCTTTCTCTATCACCTGGAAGACAATCAGGTGGCTGTCGGATTCGTCGTCCATCTCAATTACGAAAATCCCTGGCTCTCCCCTTTCGACGAGTTCCAGCGCTTCAAGACCCATCCGGCGATCCGCGACACTCTGGAGGGCGGCAAGCGCATTTCCTATGGCGCGCGCGCGATCACCGAAGGCGGCTATCAGTCCGTGCCGAAGCTGTCGTTTCCCGGCGGTCTTCTCATGGGGTGCTCGGCCGGCTTCGTGAATGTGCCGCGCATCAAGGGGTCCCACAACGCAATGCTGTCCGGCATGCTCGCGGCCGAAGAGGTGATGGCGGCCATCGGACGCGGGGAAGCTCATACGGAGCTGAGCAATTTCGACAAGGCGTGGCGCGAAAGCCCGATCGGCGCGGATCTGAAGACGGTTCGCAATACCAAACCGCTCTGGTCCAGATTCGGAACCGTGCTCGGCATTGGGCTCGGCGGTCTCGACATGTGGACCAACGAACTGTTCGGCTTTTCCTTCTTCGGAACGCTGAAGCACGGGAAAAGGGATTGCGACACCCTGAAGCCCGCCAGGGACTGCAAGAAGATCGACTATCCGAAACCGGACGGCGTGGTGTCCTTCGACAAGCTGTCTTCCGTCTTCCTGTCCAATACCAATCACGAGGAAAACCAGCCGATCCATCTGAAGGTCAAGGATCCTGAGCTGCAGAAGACATCCGAGCACGATGTCTATGCCGGGCCCTCCAACCGCTATTGCCCCGCCGGCGTCTACGAATGGGTGGAAGAAGGCTCTGACGCCCCCAGGTTCCAGATCAACGCCCAGAACTGCGTCCACTGCAAGACGTGCGATATCAAGGATCCGAACGGCAACATCACATGGACCGTCCCCGAAGGCTCCGGCGGACCAAACTACCCGAACATGTAGGCGTTTTCCAACGGGAACCCCGCGGAATTTCGCGCCGGTTCAATTATTGCAGGCTGAAAAACAAGCGGCACCGGGAAGGAAACCTTCCCGGTGCCGAAGTCTTGTGGCCGATGGGTCGTTTCAGGCTGGCTTTAATGGGGGACCAGCCTGTTGCGGTTATCATCCGCGCATGACCAGGAAAGTGGATGCGCCGCGCATCCGCCTTCCAGTGCGCGAAGTCCGCGCCACAAGGAGTTTGCCTGAATTGAACGCCAGGCAATTATATGGGGTCAGGATCTATTCAGAGCCGACGTGCACTTTTGTCCCAGAATTGATTCTGGATTTTTTTGGGGTTCGTATTTTTTAAATCACATTAACCAAACCCTCGATGGAGGTGGAATAGCGTGACGTTACGGTAAGGTCAACCCTAATAATAAACGTGATAAAATTAAACTATGGCTCCAGAACCGCCCTCTATGCCGACGATCAAATTTCCGATGTACCCGGATAGCTGGCAAAGAGCAGTGCCTGAGAAAATGATACAAGCTCAGTAAAACGAAGGCTCGGCCCCATGCCTGCCATATGGCGCGGCCGCATTTTTCTGATGTTTTTCTGCGTTTTAGGGCTTTCAGCCGCCATTATGCCTGTTATAGATTTTTTCTATGCCGCAATAAATTAAGAAAATAAACCTTCCAATTCTTTGAAACCAAAGCATTTCTCGGAGGACCGCACGCGCAACCAATTCGACGATTATCGCCCCTACACAGGTCCGTTTGCCGGCTACTTCAATAAGCCGCTGTTCCATATAGACTAATCCATTATCCACACGCGCCAGCTAGGCCAAAAGGCTATGATTGCCTATTCATGTTTGTTAATTTAGATTTACCTTCAACGGGGCGACACGCTGGAATACCAAGAAATTCCTGGATGTTTCGAACGGAAGTCCTGAGACAATATAAGACCTGACTGTAAACATGCGGTCAGATGCCTTGTGGGCGGAAAGTATACAGGTCCATGTTCGAACCGCGGCGGGTTCGGGGATGGCTTTGAAAAGCTTTCGAAAACATACAGATTGGTTACAGCCGGTCTGGGCCCCATCGACCACAAGGCTCGGCACCGGGAAGGCCACTTCCCGGTGTTTTTTTTGACTTCCGCTGGCTCCTGCCAGGGAGCAAGCCGGACAGTGCCATAAAAAACCTCCCGCTCTCTTCCGAGTGCGGGAGGTTTTGCATTTCGGGCCCGATCAGAAGTCCGGCTTCACATGAGTCCATATGAAAACCGGCAGATCACCTCTCGGGCGGAAGAGCGGTCCGCGTTCAACGGACCGCGAGTTGCATCAGGCAGCGCTCTTGCGGCCATTCGTGCGCCGGCGATTCGGACGGCGAGCCTGCGAGCGATTGTCGTTGTCGCTGGGAGAGCTGCGCTTGGCGAAGGGCTTTTTCCCGCCCGGCTTGCCGCCGCCACGGTTTCCACCGCCACCGCGCTTCAGCTTGACAGCCGCCGACAACGGGGGAACTTCGCCGCTGGCGACCTCGATGTCGATGCCGATCAGCCTTTCGATCTGACGGAACAGGCCGATTTCTTCCGGTGCACACAGGGCGACCGCCTCGCCTTCGGCTCCCGCACGCGCGGTACGGCCGATCCTGTGGACATAGGCTTCGGCGACTTCCGGCAGTTCGAAATTGTAAACGTGGCTGACGCCGGGAATATCGATGCCGCGTGCGGCAACGTCCGTTGCCACCAGCACGTTGATCTTGCCCTCACGCAATTCACGGATCGCCCGCTCGCGCTGATTCTGGCTCTTGTTGCCATGAATCGAGCCGGCAGCAATACCGCTTTGCGTCAGTTTGCGCATCAGCCGTTCCGCACCGTGCTTGGTGCGGCAGAAGACCAGCGACATACCGTCGGGTTTCGACTGCAGCTGCTGAACCAGGAAATCACCCTTGGAATTCTGGTCCATGAAGTGAACGGACTGGGTAACCTTGTCCGCGGTCTTGCCGACCGGAGAAACTTCCACCCGCTCGGGATTGCGCAGGTAGGACTGGGCCAGTTCATTGATCTGTTTCGGCATGGTCGCGGAGAAGAGCATCGTCTGCCGGTCTTTCGCGACCAGCCCGGCGATGCGGCGCAGCGCATGGACAAAGCCGAGGTCCAGCATCTGGTCGGCCTCGTCGAGGACGAGATAGGAGGCGGACGCAAGATCCACCGCCTGACGGTCGACCAGGTCCAGAAGGCGCCCCGGTGTCGCGACCAGGATGTCCGTGCCCTTTGACAGGCGCTTGATCTGGCCGTTGATCGACACGCCGCCAACGACGGCGGTGACGCGCAACGGGGTGTTCCTCAGGAAGGAAATCAGGTTCTTGGCGATCTGGTTCACCAGTTCGCGGGTCGGCGCCAGAATAAGCGCGCGGGTGCCTTTCGGCCGGGCTCTGAGATTGTCCGCCAGAAGGCAGTCGATCAGGGGCAGTCCGAAGGCAGCCGTCTTACCTGTGCCTGTCTGGGCCAGACCCATGAGGTCTCGGCCGTCCAGGATCAGAGGGATCGCTTTTTGCTGGATCGGTGTCGGTTCGTCGTAGCCGTTATCAGCAACAGCGCTCAGCAGGCCGTCGGACAGTCCCAGGCTTTGAAAGTCGGTCAATATAAATTCCTTGGTTCGGGCGTGACAAACACACCCGGATAACCGCAGGAACGCATCCTTGCGGTTCGTTTTTGGAGTGCGGCAGCCGAATCGTTTCGGAAAACGGGCTCTTCGCCGCCAGACCCTCGCGTGACATGGGAACTGGTTGGACCCCTCATTGGGCCCTTGTCTGCAACCGATAAGCGGCTGCCCTGGAAACACTATGGTTTTAATACAACAGGGCGCGCTGTCTGCTCACGCGGCAGCGGCTACATGGTGCTATATCGGCTTAGATGCCTGAAATGTCAAGCGGAGATGATCAATTGCCCGAAACGCCAGGGCGTCCCCTTGCCCCGCTCACGGCCCCAGACGGATCCGTTGGCCGTTGTCGCTGCCGGTCAGAACGTTGATGAAACCGTCGCGTCCCCGACGCACGTCACGAATGCGCTCGCCGGGATCCATCAGACGTTTTTCCCGCGCCACGACCGCGTTCCCGTCAAGCGGGAGCCTCGCCGGATGTCCACCATGCAAGGCTCCGACAAGACCCGCCGTCAGGGCAAGAAGGGCAATTTTCGTCACCCGCTTTTCGGGCTTCAGCTCGGCAGCACGTCTTTCCTGCCGCTTAGCGTTCGGACCGGGTCTGCGCCTCGACGCTTGCCAGTGCCGACATGTTGACCACCCCGCGCGACGTCACAGACGGCGTCAGGATATGGGCCGGCTTTGCCGTGCCCAGCATGATCGGACCGACATGCAGGGCCTGGGTCGAGACCTTGAGCAGGTTATGGGCGATGTTGGCCGCATCGAGATTGGGGAACAGCAGAAGATTGGCTTCACCGGTCAGCTTGCTGTTGGGCATCACCCGTTGCCTCAGCGCTTCGCTCAGAGCTGAATCGCCGTGCATTTCGCCATCGACTTCAAGATCCGGATAGCGCTTCCAGATCAGCTCGGTCGCCGCACGCATCTTGCGCGAGGAAGCGGTTTCCCGGGAGCCGAAATTCGACAGTGACAGCAGTGCGATCTTCGGTTCGATACCGAAGCGGCGGATTTCCTGTGCCGCCAGCATGGCCATTTCGGAAATCTCGTCCGCGGTCGGATCCTCGGAGACGAATGTATCGGACAGGAAGAGCGCGCCGCGGCTGTTGATGAGAAGGGACATGGCCGACAGGTCGCGCGCGGTCTTGCAGACGCCGATGATTTGCTTGATGTCGCGCAGATGGCGGTTGAAGCGGCCTTCCAGTCCGCAGATGACCGCATCGGCCTCGCCGCGTCTGACGGCAAGCGCGGAGATGACAGTGGAATTGGTGCGCACGACGGTCCGCGCCGCATCGGGCGGCATGCCGTGGCGGCCGACGCATTCGAGATATTCGTCCACATAGTCGCGATAGCGCGGATCGTCCTGCGGGTTGATGAACTCGAAGTCGGTGCCCGGGCGGATCTTGAGGCCGAAGCGTTCGCAACGGGTCTTGAGGACATCGGGCCGACCGACGAGAACCGGTGTGGCAATCCTGTCCTCGATCAGGACCTGCGCCGCACGCAATACGCGTTCGTCTTCCCCTTCGGCATAGATGATCCGCTGCGGATCCTTGGAGGCGTTCTGGATGATCGGCTTCATGATCAGGCCGGAGCGGAACACGAAGCGGTTCAGCACATCCATATAGGCGTCGAAATCCTCGATCGGCCGGGTGGCGACACCGGAGTCCATGGCCGCCTTCGCCACGGCCGGTGCAATGCGCAGGATAAGGCGCTGGTCGAAAGGTGACGGGATCAGGTAATTCGGACCGAAGGTTTCGGTCTTGCCCCCATAGGCGCGGGCGGCCACATCGGAGGGCTCTTCCCGTGCGAGACCGGCGATGGCTTCCACCGCCGCGCGTTTCATTTCCTCGTTGATCGTCGTCGCGCCCACATCCAGCGCACCGCGGAAGATGTAAGGGAAGCACAGGACGTTGTTGACCTGGTTCGGGTAGTCGGACCGGCCGGTGCACATGACGACATCGTCGCGCACGGCCTGGGCCGCTTCGGGCATGATTTCCGGGTTCGGATTGGCCAGCGCCAGGATCAGCGGACCCTTGCCCATCTTCGCGACCATCTCGGGTTTCAGCACGCCTCCGGCCGACAGGCCGAGGAACACGTCGGCACCGCCGATCACGTCGTCCAGGGTGCGCTTGTCGGTTTTCTGGGCGAAAGCGGACTTCCATTCATCCATGAGGGCTTCGCGGCCCTCGTAGACGACACCTTCGATATCGGTGACCCATATGTTTTCCCGCCGGGCACCAAGCGAAATGAGCATGTTCAGGCAGGCCAGCGCGGCAGCCCCGGCACCGGACGCGACGATCCTGGCATCCTCGATCTTCTTGCCCGCCAGTTCGAGACCGTTGCGGACGGCGGCGCCGACGATGATCGCGGTGCCGTGCTGATCGTCATGGAAGACCGGGATGTTCATCTTTTCCCGGAGCCGGCCCTCGATCATGAAGCATTCCGGCGCCTTGATGTCTTCCAGATTGATGCCGCCGAAGGTCGGTTCGAGAACAGACACCGCGTCGACGAATCTGTCGACGTCGGTTTCGGCAACTTCGATGTCGAAGACGTCGATCCCGGCGAATTTCTTGAAGAGAACCGCCTTGCCTTCCATCACCGGCTTGGAGGCCAGCGGGCCGATATTGCCAAGTCCGAGCACGGCGGTGCCGTTGGAAATCACAGCGACAAGATTGGCGCGCGACGTGTAGATCGCCGCCTTGGAAGGGTCATCGGCAATCGCAAGACATGGCGCGGCAACCCCCGGAGAATAGGCAAGAGCCAGATCGCGCTGGTTCCCGAGCGGCTTGGTCGCCTGGATCTCCAGTTTCCCGGGACGCGGATGCTCGTGATAGAACAGGGCCGCATCGGTCAGATCGCTTTCCGTATTCTTGCCTTCGCTCATGACGTCCCTGCCCTCTTCCTCTGGATCAGTCTTCCGTCGCATCCCGCTGTCACTCGGGAAAGGGATGCGCGATCTTTCAAAGTTCGATCGATCTCACCGCGCTTGCGCGACCACGCATGAAAGCCGGTTTTCCCGTCTGAAACTCCAGTCGTTACCGTCTGCGCGAACCGTTGCGAAATCGTGAATTGTCACTGAGGTTTACCCGGCACGCTGCAAAATGAGAACCCGTAATAATGCGAAGAGCACGATGCTGTTCAGAATATGCCACAGGAAATGAGTTCCAATGGCCATTTGCGCGCAGACCGGCCCGTCCAGCATCCGGCACCCGAGCGATGCGGTGAAGATCACGCCCGTCAGCAGAATCTGGCCGCCAAGTCTCCGGTCCCTCATGCGGAAGAGTCCGCCGACCGCAAAAATCGCCAGCAGGGCCGGAAGATATCCCGCCGTGGACCCGACGACGGGAGCCGCTCCCGCGATGACAAGGGGCGAGAGGGCGACGAAGACGGCGACCAGCGCGATCGCCCCCCACCAGGGCAGCACCAGGAAACGCCTCAGCGCGAAAAGCAGATAGATATGGATGAAGAGCGCGATCGGAATGACGTCCGTCAGGCTTGCCCAGCGGGTCGCGAAAGTGTGGAACAGGAAGGACCCGAGACCCGTGGCGAAGACAATTCCGATGAGCGCGAGCGCGGGCAGATCGTCCGGTGTTTTTCCGCGCCAGATCATCCAGGCCGCAAGGGCGGCGACCAGGAAGGCGGCGTTGGTGAGCGCGTTGAGCGGCTCCGACCAGAATTCCGGTCCGATCCGTTCGCAGTAATTGTCCACCTGATCGCTCAGCGCCATTCGGCCGCGCTTCCCTCATCCGTCCGCCGCAGTCAGTACATCTGATTACACCCCGGATTTGACAGTCTGTGCAATGACATTTCCAAGCCGGGCAATGCCGGTCTCGATCCTGTCCTCATCCGCGCAGGAAAAACTCAGGCGCAAGGTGTTGGCCCCGCTGCCGTCCGGATGAAAGGCCTTGCCCGGAACGAAGGCAACCCTGGCGGAGGCGATCGAGCGCGCCAGCAGTTCGGCGCTGTCGATCCCGTCGGCAAGTTCCACCCAGATGAACATGCCCCCTTCCGGTCTGGTCCAGCGCGTTCCCGCCGGCATGTGCTTTTCCAGAGCTGCCAGCATGGCATCGCGACGTGTCTTGTAGACAGCTCTTGTTCTGGCCGTATGGTCGTCGAAATGCGCTTCGGCCACCCGTGCCATCGCTTCCTGATTGAGCACCGGCGTGTTCAGGTCGCTTGCCTGCTTGATCAGCACCAGCCTGGAAATCACCTCGGAAGCAGCGCAGACCCAACCCAGACGCAGGCCCGGAGACAGGGATTTGGAGAAGCTGCCGCAGTAGAGCGTGCGTGTGTTTTCGATGCCTCCGGCGGTCTCGCAGTCGAGCGCCAGCAACGGCCGGACGGGGTCGCCGTCATAGCGCAGGCACTGATAGGGAGCATCCTCGATCACGGCGCAGTCCAGCTCTCCGGCAAGCGACAGGATCTGCCGCCGCTCTTCAAGATCGAGGGTCTGGCCGGTCGGATTGGCGAAGTCCGGCGACAGATAGGCGAATTTGACACGACCGCCGCTTTCGCCCGCCTTCGATCCATAATCGGCAGCCGGCCGGTTCGCTCCCGGAACCAGGCGGTCGAAACGCGGTTCATAGGCGTTGAAGGCCTGCAGGGCGCCGAGATAGGTCGGCCATTGAACCAGCGCCGTATCGCCTGCGGTCAGAAACAGCTTGCCGATATAGTCAAGCGCCTGCTGGGAGCCGGAAGTGATCAGGATATTCTCCGGGCTGCAGTCAACGCCAAGGTCGCGCATGTGACCGGCGATCCATCGGCGGAGACGCAGGCTGCCTTCGCTCAAGCCGTACTGCAGGGCCTTTCCGGCCTCCGGTCCGCCCAGAATGTCGTCATAAGCCTGCCTGAACGCCCCGGAGGGAAACAGCGCCGGATCCGGGATGCCTCCGGCAAAGGAAATCACGTCCGGCTGGTCCAGCAGCTTGAGAAGTTCACGGATTTCGGAGGCGCGCATTCGGCTGGCGCGCCCGGCATAAAGGCTGTCCCAGGTGGTCATGATCTGCTCTTTGGCGTTGATGTGTTGTTTAAGTCAATAATGCTGACCTAAATATTTTGCAAGTGTCTCAATCTTGTTATTTTTTGTAATTTTATTTCAATAGACCCATCCGGGCTGCGGTTGTCCGTTCGCCACTGGAAGGACAACCGACAATCGCCTATGTGTTGATGACAAAGGAGATCTCCATGTCGCGTCTTGATGATTCACGCCCCTTCATCCCGCTGAATATCGCCGTCCTGACGGTTTCAGACACGCGGACACCGGCGGAAGACCGGTCGGGGAACACGCTTGCGGAACGGATCGAAAAGGCCGGCCACAAGCTGGCGGACCGAAGGATCGTCACCGACGATGTGCCGGCCATCCAGGCCATCGCGAAGGCCTGGATGGCCGACAGGGGCATCGACGTGATCATCTCAACGGGCGGCACGGGCTTTACCGGCCGCGATGTCACCCCCGAAGCCATGGAGCCCCTGTTCGAAAAGCGGATGGACGGGTTTTCCGAGGTGTTTCACCGGATTTCCTACGACAAGATCGGCACGTCGACGATCCAGTCCCGGGCGACCGGCGGTGTCGCGGGCGCCACCTATATCTTCGTGCTGCCCGGCTCCCCCGGTGCCTGCAAGGATGCCTGGGACGGCATCCTGAAATGGCAGCTCGACTACCGGCACATGCCCTGCAACTTCGTGGAAATCATGCCGAGGCTCGACGAACACCTGAAACGCGGCAAGCTGCAGGAGGTCTAGGCCGGCGTTTCAAACGACCGGACGACGGGACTTGCGCCCGGTCGTATCGGTCTCAGCCGTGCAGCTTGACCGCCACGCTGGCCGGGAGGCGCAGGGTTCCGACGCAAAAGCGCGCCAGGGCCTGACGGAGCCTTGAAACCCGCCCCTCTTCGCCTTGAGCCTGACCGGAGGCGACAGCGGCCGCCCGCAGGAAGATAATCCGGCTGCGGCCGATGCGTCTGGCGATGTCGAGGTCTTCCAGTTGAGGCAAAGGCCTGTGCCCACCGATCTTCTCGTAGAACTGCCGGGAAATCAGAAGACCCTGGTTGCCGTAGGGCATGCCGAGAAGCTGAGAGCGCAGGGCCGCGATGGATTCGCTGACCCGCGCGCCGAGACCGAAGGACTCGTAGCGAAGCCGGAAACTGGCCGCTGTACGGTCGCCATTGGAGGCTCTGGAGGCACGATCGACGAATGCCTGGGCTTCGTGATGCCAGCCGTTTTCCAGTATCGTTTCGGGATGCAGGAACAGCAGCCACTCACCGCGTCTCGCCCGGGTGGCCCCGAAGGAAAGGCGTTCGCTGCGTGCCGCATGCAGACAGACCCACTCGCAGCCGGCCGCATCCGCGACCCGTTCCGTATTGTCCGAAGAGCCCCCGTCAACGACGATAACTTCGCGGATCACACCTTCAGCTGCTGCCGGAACCAGAGCCGACAGGGCGTGCACCAGTTCGGTTTCGGAATTTTTTGTCGGAATAATGACGCTGATCATGTTGGCAAGTTTTACATGATTTTTTTGGCAGCGCGAGAGTAAGGGCTTGTTGCAGCGCTGAATCTGATTAATGTTCCTGTTATGTTCTTTTTATCTCGCGGCAGACGTTCATGGTAACCGTTATTCAATCTGCAGTAGCTCCCGCATTGACGGAAAATCCGGACTCTGCCCGTGTGCCGGAGGAGCGCAGGCGCGGCCGCGGCGCCGCCCTGAACAAGAGTGGCCGCTACGAGCCCCTGTCCCGGGAAAGCTTCGATGACGGATGGGACAGCCTTGAGGATCTGCCGCCGCTGCAGACGCGTGTGCAGGAAGAGCGCGCGCGGACGATCATCACCCGCAACGAGTCGCCCGACCTGTCCTTCGACCGTTCGATCAATCCCTACCGGGGATGCGAACACGGCTGCATCTACTGTTTCGCCCGCCCGAGCCACGCCTTTCTGGGGCTTTCGCCGGGGCTGGATTTCGAAACACGGCTCTTCGCCAAACCGAATGCCGCCCAGCTTCTGGAGCGCGAACTCTCCAGACCCGGTTACACGCCGCGCGTCATCGCCATTGGCACCAACACCGACCCCTATCAGCCCCTGGAGCGCGGGTACGGATTGATGCGCGACATCCTGGAGGTGCTGGAAAACTGCGGCCATCCGGTCGCGATCGTCACCAAATCCGCACTGGTAACCCGCGACATCGACATCCTCGCCCGCATGGCCGAGCGCAACCTGGTCAAGGTCGCCCTGTCGGTGACCTCTCTCGACCGCAAGCTCTGCCGGGCCATGGAGCCACGTGCCAGCGCGCCGCACAAGCGGCTCGGCGCCATAAAGGCCCTGTCGGCGGCCGGCATTCCCACGTCCATCATGATGGCTCCGATCATCCCCGCGCTGACGGACAGCGAAATCGAGAACCTGCTGGAGGAAGCCGCCGGGCACGGTGCGGTGGAGGCAGGCTATGTGCTGCTGCGCCTGCCGCTGGAGGTATCCGAGTTGTTCCGCGACTGGCTTCTTCGCGAGCGGCCGGACCGCTATCAGCGCGTCATGAGCCTCATCCGCTCCATGCGCGGCGGAAAGGACTATGATGCAAAGTGGGGCGAGCGCATGCGCGGCGGCGGTCCCTACGCGGATCAGATTTCCAAGCGCTTCTCCCTTGCCGCCAAGCGCCTGGGGTTGAACCTTCGCCGCAAGAAGCTGAATTCGGACGCCTTTGTCCAGCCGCAGAAAGGCGGTGTGCAACTGGATCTGTTTTAGGACGCGAACTCATGAATCCAGATGAACTGCTTTGAAGCGGACCGGTCTTCATCACGGCGCGAAAGCACAAGAAATTGGGTTTCGCCATTTCCCATGCCATTTCGTCTTCATTTATGCGTTCACACCCAGGAAACCCGCTTGCACCGCACTGCCGCCCACGGCAGATTCAAGCCCATGACCGACAGCCAATCGCTCTTCGACCTTGCCTTTTCCGACGCGCCGGACCTCACGCTGGAACGCAAACACGCGGCGTCCTTCGGCGGTCTGATCTGCGGTGTCGACGAAGCCGGGCGCGGTCCCTGGGCAGGCCCGGTTGTGACCGCCGCCGTCATTCTGGACTACGACCGGGTTCCTGAGGGACTGAACGATTCCAAGAAGCTCACCGAGGCCACCCGGGAGAGGCTCTTCGAGCAGATCGTTTCGAGCGCCCATGTTGCGGTCGCCAGCGCCTCTCCTGCGTCCATCGACAGGGACAATATCCGGGCCGCGACCCTTTCGGCGATGGTCCGCGCCGTGAAGGGGCTGGCGAAGCCGCCGGCCTATGTGCTTGTCGACGGCCGGGACGTCCCGGCCGGTCTCCGCCAGCCGGGCCAGGCCCTGATCAAGGGAGACGGCCGCTGCCTGTGCGTTGCGGCCGCCTCCATCGTTGCCAAGGTCACACGGGACCGGATGATGGTTCGGCTCGACGAACAGCTGCCCGGATACGGCTTCGCCCGCCACAAGGGATATGGCGTCCCGCAGCATCAAGCGGCCCTGAACAGGCTCGGCCCCTGCCCGCATCACCGGATGTCGTTCAGGCCGGTGCGACTGGCGGCAGGGGAGCAGAGCTAGAATGCCGTACGGAAGGCAGACCGAAAACCAAAAAAGCGGCCACAAGGGCCGCTTTCCGGAATTCTCTGTGATGCAGGAAAAGGCCTAGTTCAACCGATCTTTCACCTGAGCGATGCTCTTGGAAAGAATATCGTCGGCAACCTTGTCCTTGACCTTGGCCGTGAGGATTTCCTCGGCAGCGGCCACGGCGATATCGGCCGCCCTGGCACGGACTTCGGCGATTGCCTGGGATTCGGCCTGAGCAATCTTGTCTTCCGCAGCCTTGGTCCGGCGGGTGATCATCTCTTCCAGGGCCTGATTGGTTTCCACCGTCAGACGCTCGGCTTCGGAATTGGCTTCCGCGATGATGGCTTCCGCCTCGCCTTCGGCTTCGTGGCGCTTGCGCTGATATTCCGACAGGAGAGCCTGGGCTTCTTCACGCATCTTGCGCGCTTCTTCCAGTTCCTTGCGGATGGTCTCGGCGCGGTCATCGAGCGATGACCCGATCTTGCCCGGAACCTTGATGTAGACGATCAGCGCCAGAAAGAGAATCAGACCGATCATGGCCCAAAAAGTAGCATCCATGACGGTCTCCTCAGTTCATCGCCGACTTCAGCGCCTTGTTCAGATCGGTCTTCGTCGGAGCTTTCCCGATCAGCTGCTCGACGAGCGCTGACGTGGTCTCTCCGGCGATATCCCCGATCTGGGACAGGGCCTCGGTCTTGATACCTGCGATATGGGCTTCAGCGGCCTTGAGCTTCTCGCCGAGTTCGGCTTCAGCCTTTTCACGACGGGTTTCCTGATCCGTCTTGAGCTTTGCCCGCGTCTCATGCGCGATGCCATGAGCCTTGTTGCGGGCTTCAGCCAGCGCCTGCTCATAGGCTGCAATCGCCGCGTCGGTCTCTTCCTTGAGGCGGTTTGCCTCGGCGAGATCTCCGGCGATACGGTCCCTGCGATCTTCGAGGATACCCGCGATCCGGGGCACCGCGACATTCTTCATGATCCAGTAGAACAGGCCGAAGGTGATGGCCAGCCACAGGATCTGAGACGCATAGGTGGTGGCATCGAAGGGCGGGAACCCAGCGCCGTGTTCGGCTTCCGGAATATGAAGTTCCGTATTCGTTTGTTCGGCGTTGCCTGCCATTTCCTATCTCCAAATTCCGGTCGGGCGGTGCGGACACCGCCCCCGGAGTCGCGTCTTCCTACTCGAACGAGCCGGAGACTTAAACGGCGAAGAGCAGGAGAAGAGCGATCAGCAGGGAGAAGATGCCCAGAGCTTCGGTAACGGCGAAGCCGAACACCAGACGGCCGAACTGGCCATCAGCAGCAGTCGGGTTGCGCAGGGCGCCGTTGAGGTAGTTGCCGAAGATGGTGCCGAGTGCGATCGCCGCACCACCCATACCGAGGCATGCGATACCAGCGCCGATGTATTTTGCTGCTTCTGCTTCCATGACACGTGCTCCTAAGTAGTGTTTGCAGATTTCAGATTCACCAAGCGACGGCCTGTGGCCATCGCAAGACCGTTTGGCTCAGTGCGACGGATGAAGGGCGTCGTTCAGATACATGCAGGTCAGAACCGTAAAGACATAGGCCTGCAGGAACGCGACGAGGAATTCGAGCGCGGTGAGCGCGACCGTCATACCAAGCGGAAGAATTGCCCCGGCGACACCGGCAACACCCGCGGCGCTCATGCTCACGATGAAGCCGGCGAAAACCTTGAGGGTGATGTGGCCGGCCAGCATGTTCGCGAACAGACGAACCGACAGGCTGATCGGACGGGACAGG
Organism: Labrenzia sp. 011; assembly: GCF_003075075.1. GTDB lineage: Bacteria > Pseudomonadota > Alphaproteobacteria > Rhizobiales > Stappiaceae > Roseibium. The sequence continues at coordinate 259,566 of NZ_QCYM01000002.1, forward strand.
AAGGAAACCACCTCGATCGGCGCAACGATCAGCAGCAGCACCGGCGGCACGCCAGCCGGAGCAAACAGGTGGAAGAATTTGAGACCGTGGCGCAACAGGCCATAGATGATCACCGTGAGGATCACGAGCATCGCCAGAGCGAAGGTGACGATGATGTGGCTGGTGACAGTGAAGAAATACGGGAACATCCCGAAGAGGTTTGCCACGAGCACGAACATGAAGAGCGAGAACACCAGGGGGAAGAACCGCATCCCTTCGGTTCCCGCAGAACTTCGCAATATGCCCGCGACGAATTCATAGGCCATTTCCGAAACCGACTGCAGGCGGGAGGGCACAAGGCCGCGACCGCTGGTCGAAAGAATCAGGAACGCACACGTCGCTGCCACGGTCAAAACCATGAACAGCGAAGAATTGGTGAAAGAGAAATCCATCTCCCCAACTTCAATCGGAAAGATCTTCTGGATTTCGAACTGATGGATCGGATCGTTCGCCACCGGCCAGCCTTCTTCGCTCGTTCATAATCACTGCGCCCGAAAGCGCGACAAAAACCTAGTCCGATCTGTCGTCCTGAGCGTCGCCCTCGCGCTGGATCTTCACGCCCGGCTGCTCGGCAACACCCGCCGAGCGCAGAACGTTCAAGACACCGGCCGCGAACCCCAGCAGCAGGAAAACGATCAGCCCGAAAGGCGATGTTCCAAGCCACTGGTCAACAACCCAACCGATCCCGACCCCCACCAGTACGCCCGCAATGAACTCGGAAGAGAGTTTCATTGCCTGCCCGTATCCCGATGAGCTGCCTTGCGACTTTCGCGCGGTCTTTTCTTCCACCGCCTTCAGGTCGTCAAGTTTCCGGTTCAATCGGGCCCGTCGTTCAGACAGACCAGCTTCCGGGTTTCCCGCCGCCCGACCTTCCTTATCGCCATTGTGCGAAGACATGTTCGTAAGTCCTCAGCCCGTGCCGACTTGTCAGATCCAAACAACAGGGGAGCCCCTTAAGCCGCGCGCACCATAGTCGGCGCCTCATGTCGTGTCAAGGAGCCTTAAACAAACTATATCCAATTGAAATTAAAGAGTTTTTCGGCAACTCGAGGGATATGCCGAGACCTAAGTTGCATAAGGTTTTGCGGCCCTGCCGCGGCAGATGCGATCTCAGCCGGCTTCCCGGAATCGTTCCGCCGTCTCCAGATCCACCGAAACGAGCTGGGAAACCCCGCGTTCGGCCATGGTTACTCCGAACAGGCGGTTCATGCGGGCCATGGTAATCGGATTGTGGGTGATGACCACGAAGCGGGTTTCCGTGCTGGACGCCATTTCATCCAGAAGGTCGCAGTAACGCTCCACATTGGCGTCGTCGAGGGGCGCGTCGACCTCGTCGAGAACGCAGATCGGAGCCGGATTCGTCAGGAAGACCGCAAAGATCAGCGACATGGCCGTGAGGGCCTGTTCTCCGCCCGAAAGCAGCGTCATGGTCTGCGGCTTCTTGCCCGGCGGCCGGGCGATGATTTCCAGCCCCGCGTCCAGCGGATCGTCGGAATCGACCAGCTGCAGTTCCGCCGTGCCGCCGCCGAAAAGATGGGTGAACAACCGCTGAAAATGGCCGTTCACCACTTCGAAGGAGGCCAGAAGACGTTCGCGCGCTTCGCGGTTGAGGTTGGATATGCCCGTGCGCAGACGGCGAATCGCCTCGATCAGGTCGTCGCGCTCGGACGTCAGGGTGGTTTTCTGTTCGTCGATCTCGCGCAGTTCTTCCTCGGCCCTCAGATTCACGCCACCGAGGCGTTCGCGCTCCGCCTTCAGGCGCTCCAGCTTGCGTTCGGTCGCTTCCGGATCGGGCAGCGGCGCGCCTTCCTTCAGTCCGGCAATTTCGGGCAGAGCGGCAACGGACACCTCGAGATCCTCGTCGATGCGCCGCTCCAGATTGCTCTTGCGCTCACGAGCCGCCTCAAGGCGTTCCTCCGCCCGAATCTTCGTCTCGCGGGCCCCGGTCATGGCCTCCAGCGCCGCCCTGGCAGCACGGTCGACCTCTGCCAGATCGAGCTCGGCCTGCTGAAGCCGGTCGTCACGCGCCTTTTTCTCCTCTTCCGCTCTGGCAATGGCGGAGAAAAGTTCCCGGCGCTTGATCTCGATGTCCTCGGGGGCCTCGATCAACTCCGCCCGTTCCTCTTCCGCCTCCTCGCGGCGTTCCTGCAGAACGGCGATCTGCTGGGCAGCATTGGCCGCACGTGTTTTCCAGCCGTCATATTCGCGGGCAATCGCCTCCAGGCGCCGGTCGCGCATCTGCTGTTCGCGCGCGAGTCCTTCCGACACGGCCCGGGCTTCGGCGAGAGCGCCGCGCGCGGTTTCGACCCGTGCCTGGAGATCCTCGATCCCGCTCCGGTAGCTTGTGCCGTCAGGCGCCGCCTCGAGGCGTTCTTCGGCTTCAATGACCTGTTCGCGTGCCAGAGCGGCGTCCTCGGCAAGGCGCTCGGCCCGGTCCTGCGCGGCTTCCTTGCGGGCGGCAAGCTGGGAGACCGCGCGTTCGGCAGCGGCCAGCGCCTCGCGGGCGGCGGCGGCCTGCCGCTGACCGTCACGGACCTTGCCGCGAGCAGCCTGCTCGAACTCGACGGTCTGGCGAACGCGCGCGGCAGCGGCTTCCATGGCCTCTTTCCGGTCCTCCACCGTCCCGCGCGCCACTTCGATTTCATCGGCAAGTTCCGCCAGACGGTTCTTCTGGGACAGGCGCTGCGCCGCCGGCGTCGGTGCATTGGCAGCGACCACGAATCCGTCCCAGCGCCACAGGTCCCCTTCCCGCGAGACCAGCCGCTGCCCCGGCTTCAGTGCTGCACGAAGACCCTGCCCCCGTTCCTGATCGACGATACCGATCTGACGCAGGCGCCTGGCGAGTTCTTCCGGCGCTTCGACGAAATCCGCCAGCGCGCGCACTCCGTCAGGCAGCTGCGGGTCCGCGTCCGCGGTCAGCGTGCTGCCCCATCTGACGGCAGCCGCCGCATCCAGCGAGGCATCCAGATCTTCCCCCAGGGCGGCGCCGAGGGCAGTTTCATAGCCCTGCTCCACACGGATCTGCTCCACGACCGGCGTGTGATCCTGTTCGGAGTGAAGGTTGAGCACCTGTTCCAGGGTGCGAGCCTCTGTTTCAAGACCCTGCAGAACCTGCCGGGCATCGCCCAGCGGGCCGCGCGCGGCCTGCTCCTGCTCCCGCGCCTCTCGCGTCAGCGTTTCGGCTTCCTCCACGGCTGCCTCGGCTTCCGCAAGCGCTTCCTCGGCAAGCTCCAGTGCCTCGCGGTTGTCGGTAATGCCGTCATGTTCGGCCATGCGCGCATCGATTTCCGCCAGTGCCTGCTGGGCCTCCTGCGCCTGGGCAACCAGCCTGTCGGCGCGCTGACGGCTGTCGGCAACCGCGCGCTCCAGCTGGTGGCGTTCGGCATTCGCCCGCGCCTCCGCAGCGGTCAGCTCGGAAAGCTGCGTTTCCAGGCCTCGCACGGCATCTTCGGCTTCCGTGGCCTTTTCGCGTGCGCTTTCGGTGCGTTCCTGCACCATCTCGTTTTCTTCCAGAAGTTCTGCACGCTCTTCCGTCAGCCGTTCCAGAACCTCGTCGTTTTCGGAAACCATGCCCTGTTCGCGGCGGATGTCCTCGACGAGCTGAACCAGCCGCCGGTCCAGATCCTGCAGCCGCTCCTTGACGCGCCGCTCTTCCGCATCCAGCTCGTTGCGGGCAATCACCAGGCGCTGCAGGGCGGCACCGGCACCGGCGGCCTCCTCCCTCAGTTCGGGCAGCTTGTGGGCGGCAATCGCCTGGATACGGGCACTTTCCGCCTGCAGGGCGGTTGCTTCATTGACGTCTTTCTGCGCATCCGCAAACTGGGTCTCGGCAGCCGAGAGCGCGTCGCGGGCTTCCGTCCAGCGGATATAGAGAATGGCGGCTTCCGCCGCGCGGATTTCGGAGGACAGGTTGCGGTAGCGCGAGGCCTGTCGGGACTGCCGGCGCAGATTGTCGAGCTGGCTGTCGATCTGGACGAGCACATCCTCCAGGCGTTCCAGGTTCTGCTCCGCGGCCCGCAGGCGGATCTCCGCCTCGTGGCGTCTGGAGTGCAGCCCGGAGATACCTGCGGCCTCTTCGAGGATCTTGCGCCGGGAGGTCGGCTTGGCCGCAATCAGTTCACCGATCTGCCCCTGACGCACCATGGCGGGCGAGCGGGCGCCGGTGGATGCGTCGGCGAAGAGCAGTTGCACGTCGCGGGCGCGCACGTCGCGGGCATTTATCTTGTAGCTGGACCCCTGCTCGCGCTCGATCCGGCGACTGACTTCCAGCAGGTCCGCATCGTTGAAGGCGGACGGTGCCGTGCGGTCGAAGTTCTCGAGATAAAGGGTCACTTCCGCGGTATTGCGGGCCGGGCGATTGAGGCTTCCGGAGAAGATCACATCGTCCATTCCGGAGGCGCGCATGTTCTTGTAGGAGTTCTCGCCCATCACCCAGCGCATGGCTTCGACCAGGTTGGACTTGCCGCAGCCATTCGGCCCGACCACGCCGGTCAGGCCGTTGCCGATGATGAACTCCATCGGCTCGACAAAGGATTTGAAACCCACGATACGGAGCTTGGAAAACTTCACCGGCGCCCACCTCTTGCGAAGCCGGGCGCCGAAGGACAGGCGTCGGGATCAGGGCAAGCCCCGGCAGCCAGCGGATATGACGCCGGCTTACAGGTTCTCCTCGATGATCTTGCCCATTTCGTCAATCGACAGCGCCCCGGAGTGTTTTTCCCCGTTGATGAAGAATGTCGGCGTTGAGTTCACGCCGAACTCACCGGCGCCGCGATCCTTCACCGCATTTACTGCGTCCAGCAGGCCCTGGTTTGTCAAGCATTCCTCAAAGGACTCCTGTGTAAATCCGATCTGCTTGGAAAAGTCGAGCAGGGATTGGTAGGGATTGTCCGAAAAGGCCCAGCTGCGCTGCTGCTCGAACATGATGTCCACGATTTCAAAATATTTGTCGGCCGGGGCGCAGCGCGCCAGCATGAAGGCGGCAGCGGCAACCGGATCCAGCGGGAATTCCCGGAAAATGAAGCGGACCTTGCCGGTGTCGATGTAGTCCTTCTTCAGGTCGGCGTAGGTCTGCTTGTGGAAATTCGCGCAATGACCGCAGGTCATGGACGCGTATTCGACGATGGTCACCGGCGCGTCTTCCTCGCCCAGAACCTTGTCGCCGAGCGGACCCGGCTTCAGCAGCTCGTCCAGGTCAACCGATTGCGCCAGTGCCGGAAAGGTTCCGGCCAGGGCAAGCGTGGCTGCGGCCAGGGCTGTGGTTTTGAGAAACTGTCTGCGGGTCTGGGTCACGGGTTCGTCCTGTTCCTTGGATCAACCTGCGTTCCGGTCCGTTTTCATCCGAAAGCAGGAAAGCTGATCGACCTTGAAGTTCGTAAGCATTCTGGTGCGGCACCTGACGGTGCGGATCGTGTTTTCTCATGTGCCTGTTCAGGCACTGTGCGTCAACAGAGCTTTTCAAATGTGGCAGCACAGAGGACGGCAGGAGGGCACCGCTTCACGCAGTTGTTATCGGCAGGCGGTTTTCACACCGGAATTTCATGCAGCCAGAATGGCTCAGGTCACGGCTTGCGTGCGATCACCTGGGTACCGAGCTTCTTCAGGGCCTGACGCAACCGGTCGTTCTCCACCCCTTCCAGCCGCTTCTCGAGACGCTGCTGCTCGGTACCGGTCAGGGACCGCAGTTCCCGGCGGGGTTCGGGGGACTTCACCGTGACAGGCTTTTGCAGGATCTTGATGCGGCCGATCGCGGCCCAGCCGAAAAACGTGTTGACGCGTTCGATCACCTGCCCGCTGTCGTGGGACAGGAGCAGTGCCGTCGCACCATCGGTGTGGACGACAAGGGTGGCGGGCTGAGGCGGATTTTCCGGATCGCTGCGATCCGGACGCCGGGGCCAGATCAGCCGGTCCGGCTGAACCTTCGTGCCATACCGCTCGCCGACGATATCCGCCCAGGAGGCGACGATGTCGACGGAGGCAAAGCCGCGCTTCCTGCAGGCAGGCGTCATCGCCTTGCCGACGAGCTCGGCAAGCAGTTTGGCCTCTTTCGGCCTGCGCACAGGGTTTGCCTTTGCCGCGCTTATGACCTACCTCCTCATCCTACCCGGGACATGACCGGCAGGATCCGCCTTTTCACCGGCCCGGTTCAGGAATCGGGATGATGTGTCTCAATAAATTAAGACGAAATGACGACGAATACTTTAACCGAGCCGAACAGCAAGACCCTCAGACCAGAGTTTTCCCCAGGCTATCCAGTGTTTTGCCGTATCATTCATCCACACTAGTTCAGCTGATCTCATGCCCCCTGCTTCCGCCGCCGAAACGCTTCTGAGCTGGTACGACCGCCACGCAAGGCCGCTGCCCTGGCGCGTCAGTCCGCGCAACCGTCAACAGGGCGAAGTCCCCGATCCCTACCGGATCTGGCTGTCGGAGGTCATGCTGCAGCAGACGACCGTGGCAGCGGTGAAGGCCTATTTCGAGAAATTCACCCGGGCATGGCCGACCGTGGAGACTCTCGCCGCAGCTGCGGAAGAAGACGTGATGAAGGCCTGGGCCGGGCTCGGCTATTATTCGCGGGCGCGCAACCTGAAAAAATGCGCCGATACGGTCGCCGGGAAGTACGGGGGACGCTTTCCCGATACGGAGGAAGAGCTTCTGAAGCTTCCGGGTATCGGTCCCTATACGGCAGCCGCCATCGCCACCATCGCTTTCGACCGGCATGCCGCCGTGGTGGACGGCAATGTGGAGCGGGTCCTGTCGCGGCTCTTCCGCATCGAAACGCCGCTTCCCGACGCGAAACCGGAGATCCGGGCAAAGATGGGTGACCTGACCCCGCAGGCCCGGCCCGGCGATTTCGCACAGGCGGTGATGGATCTGGGAGCCACGGTCTGCACACCCAGGCGGCCCGCCTGTGTCCTGTGTCCGTGGATGAGCGCCTGCGCCGTGCAGGGATCCGCCCTGGCGGAAAGTCTGCCCCGCAAGGCACCGAAGAAGGAAAAGCCGACCCGGTACGGCGCGGCGTTTGTCGCGGTCGACAGGAACACGGGCGCGGTACTGCTGCGGCGTCGCCCGCCCAGCGGTCTTCTCGGGGGCATGACGGAAGTGCCCGGCACGCACTGGTCAGAGGATTTCGACCGGAGCGCGGCGGCGCAAGACGCGCCTTTCCCGGCGCCATGGACGCAGAAGACAGGTGAGGTCAAACACACATTCACCCACTTCCACCTGAGACTGACCATCTTTCGGGCCGATCTGGAGGCAACCGGCACGCCGGGGCTGGAGGACGCCTGGTGGTCGGCGCCGGACAGGATCGAGGGCGAAGCCCTGCCGACGGTGATGCGAAAGGCGCTTGCGGCGGCACTGGAACCGGAACGCCCCGGTTCCGGATGAGACAATGACCTGCATCAAGGCGTCCGAAACCTGCCAAACGGACAAGGTATGCGGAGACCTGATAAAAATTCCGATCAAGGTCCAAATCACCACTGGACAATAATTTAGAACGTTTCTAAAGTTGTCCCGGTTTCATCAGATGGAGGGCTAGCCATGAAGGGCAGCGAAAAAGTTATCGAATGTCTGAACGAGGCCCTGTTTCTCGAACTGGGTGCGATCAACCAGTACTGGCTTCATTACCGCCTCCTGAACGACTGGGGCTTTGCGCGCCTTGCCAAGAAGGAGCGTGAGGAATCCATCGAGGAAATGCAGCATGCGGACAAGCTGACCGACCGCATCATCTTCCTCGAAGGCCATCCGAACATGCAGAAGCTCGCACCGCTTCGCATCGGCCAGAACATCAAGGAAGTTCTGGAATCGGACCTTGCCGGCGAATATGACGCCCGCACGGCCTATTCCAAATCCCGCGAAATCTGCCACAAGGAAGGCGACTATGTCTCCATGCAGCTTTTCGAGGAACTGCTCACGGACGAGGAAGGCCATATCGACTTCCTGGAAACCCAGCTTGAGCTGTTGGAAAAAATCGGTGTCGAGCGTTACGGGCTGCTGAACGCAGCTCCCGCCGACGAAGCCGAATAACAACACAAACAACGCCCCATCCACACCACATTTGCCGCAGGCGCCCAGCGCGCCTGCGGTTTTTCGTTCCGCTCCGCCACGCCCGCTTCAGGAACCGTTTCCGGCTTACTGAAACGCCGTTTCCGCGAAGCTTCTGAGTTTGCGCGAATGCAGCCGCTCCGCCGTCATGGCGCGCATTTTTTCCATCGCGCGGATGCCGATCTCCAGGTGCTGGGCAACCTGGCGCTTGTAGAAGTCGGTGGCCATGCCCGGAAGCTTCAGCTCACCGTGGAGCGGCTTGTCCGACACACACAGCAACGTTCCATAAGGCACCCGGAAACGGAAGCCGTTGGCGGCAATCGTGGCCGATTCCATGTCGAGGGCGATGGCCCGGGACTGGGAAAACCGCTTCACGAGTTCCGGCTGGTCCCAGAGTTCCCAGTTGCGGTTGTCGAGCGAGACCACCGTGCCCGTCCGCATCACGCGTTTGAGTTCATAGCCGTCGATACCGGTCACCTCGCCCACCGCATCTTCCAGGGCCACCTGAACCTCGGCCAGCGGCGGGATCGGCACCCAGATGGGCAGGTCCTGATTGAGCACATTGTCGTCGCGCACATAACCGTGTGCCAGCACATAGTCGCCCAGTGTCTGGCTGTTCCTGAGCCCGGCACAGTGACCGAGCATCAGCCAGACGTGGGGACGCAGAACCGCGATGTGATCGGTGATCGTCTTGGCGTTGGACGGGCCGACGCCGATATTGACCATGGTGATGCCGCTGCCGTCCGCCCGTTTCAGGTGATAGGCCGGCATCTGCGGCAGCTTGGGAAGTTCCACACCGCTGTCCGGTTCGCTGGCTCCGGCCAGGGTGACGAGATTTCCCGGCGCCACGAAGGATTCGTAGCCGCTGTCCGGATCGGCGAGCATTTCCTTCGACAGGCGGCAGAATTCGTCGATGTAGAACTGGTAGTTGGTGAACAGAACATAGTTCTGGAAATGCTCCGCGCGGGTCGCCGTATAGTGCTGCAGCCGGTGCAGGGAATAGTCGACCCGCGGCGCGGTGAAGGACGCCAGGGGCATGACGCCGTCGCTCGGCTCGTAGGTTCCGTTGGCGATGGAATCATCCATGACGGTGAGGTCCGGCAGATCGAAGATATCGGCCAGCGGTCTGGTCAGATTGGCCGCGGCCGCCCCGCCTTCCACATGGGTGCCGTCATAGAATGCGAAATGCAGCGGGATCGGCATTTCGCTGTCGCCGATGAGCACCGGAACCTTGTGGTTCTTCATCAGCAGCGACAACTGCGTCCGCAGATAATGCCTGAACAGGTCCGGCCGCGTGATCGTGGAGGCATGCCGGCCCGGCCTGGAGACAAAGCCGTAGGATAGCCGGCTGTCGAGACGACTGTGGCTGTCCGTCACGATCTGTACCTGCGGGTAGAAGGCGCGCACCCGGCCCTCGATGTCCCTGCCGTCGAGAAGATCGTGGAAGTGGGATCGGAGAAAGTCGGTGTTCGCCTCGAAGATGTCCATCAGCCGCTCCACCGCCTTGTCCGCGTCGGTGAAGACTTCAAGCGGATGGGCGGGAGCAAAGCGGATCCTGCGGATCCCCGGCTGCTGTTTCCTGCTGGTGGTCTCGGACATGTACCGTCTCCTTATTGTTGTTTTTGATTACAGTCCCGCCAAGTCTCATCCGGGTCAATAGACCGGGTCGCAGAATTCGGAATTTTTTTCGTCAGGAGAAAAAGTTTTCATCCCCGCCTCCCGAAGCGGCCGCAACGCTCTTTTCCACGCCCCCGGATACCGGTAATGTTCTTCACACTATCGTCAAGGAGCATCTCATGCATCGAACCATTGTGAAACTCGCGGTTGCCGCCGCTGCGCTGATCGGCGCCGGCCAGGCGGCCCCTGCCGACACGCTTCCCGACCTTGGCGGGCGGGAAATCGTCATCGCGTCGGAGAACACCTATCCGCCGCTGCAGTTCGTCGACCCCGCGACCGGCGCGGCCATCGGCTGGGAATACGATGCGATCGCGGAAATCGCCACGCGGCTGAACCTCAAGGCAACCTTCGAAAACACCAGCTGGGACGCGATGATCCCGGGGATCTCGGCGGGCGAATACGATGTCGCCATGAACGGCATCACCATCCGCCCGGACCGGGCGGAACAGGTGGCCTTCTCGGAGCCTTACATGCGTTCGGAAATGTTCATGCTGGTGCGTGCGGACGAGGACCGCTTCACCGGTGCGCAGGAGTTTGCGGCGAACCCCGATTTCCTGGCCGGTGCCCAGCCGGGAACGACGCCCTTTTATGTCACCGTCTATGAGGTTCTGGATGGCGACGAAGCCAATCCGCGTATCAAACTGTTCGAAACCTTCGGAGCCGCCGTGCAGGCGCTCAAGTCCGGAGACGTGGATCTTGTGCTGACAGACAGCACCGGCGGCGAGGGATATGTCGCCACCAATCCGGACACCTTCAAGCTGATCGGCGAGCCGATGGGAGCGGAGGATTTCGGCTTCATCTTCCCCAAGGGCTCCGACCTGATCGCACCGTTCAACGCGGCGATCGCCAGCATGCGCGCCGACGGTACGCTGGATACGCTCAATCAGAAATGGTTCTTCGACTACAAGGCCGCCGAATAATCGCCTGACCGAGCGGAAGATGCAGCCTGTGTCCTTCCGCCCGGAGGCCTTTCCCGTCTTGCGGCCGTCTTTTTCGCCGCCTGTCTGATTGAGATCTGGCCCTGTGGCCTTGCGGAGGGAAGCCCGTCCCCCCTTGGGCACCCGCTGTCAGCACTGCAGACATCTTCTTCATTCCCCTATCCCTCGAACCCAGGGCAGGACCATGTTCGGCAAGAAACCCCAGTCCACTGCTCCGAAGCAGGAGTTTCCCTACTGGCTTCTGGCCGCCGGCGGACTTGCCGTCTTCCTGCTTTTCCAGATCGGCACGGACGAAGTCTATTCGCAGGTGATGGCGACGGTTTCGCGCGGGATCGGCCTGACGGTCTTCGTGACCCTGACCGGATTTTTCCTGGCCTCGGTTCTGGGACTGCTGCTGGCGCTCGCCTCCCTCTCCGGTTCGATTGTCCTGAGGCAGACGGCAAGGTTCTATGTCGAGATGGTGCGCGGCCTTCCGATCCTCGTACTTCTGCTCTACATCGCGTTCGTCGCCACGCCGCTGATCATCGCCGGCGTCAATGCGCTCCTGGAGCCGCTGGGCCTCGATGCGATCCGCACCCGCGACTTCCCCCTGCTGTGGCGGGCCGTCGCCGCCCTGACCATCGGTTATTCCGCCTTCATCGCGGAGGTTTTCCGGGCCGGAATCCAGGCGGTCGATGCGGGACAGGTCGAAGCCGCCAAGGCGCTCGGCATGACCGCCTGGCAGCGGTTCCGGCTGATCGTCTTCCCGCAGGCCCTGAAAACCATCCTGCCGCCCCTCGGCAACGATTTCGTCGCCATGATCAAGGACAGTTCTCTCGTCTCCGTTCTGGGCGTCGCCGACATCACCCAGCTGGGCAAGGTCTATGCGGCCGGATCCTTCCGCTATTTCGAAACCTACAATGTGGTCGCGCTCATCTACCTGATGATGACCATCACCCTGTCGCTTGCGCTGCGCAGGTTCGAGCGGACGAGGGATGTCGGAGAACGCTAGGGCGAGACCTCATAAAGTCCCGGGCGGCTTGCCGGGCAACGGCTTGTAACGTAAGCTGATGCCGGACCACTTCATGATTGCAGCAGGAGACGCGACATGCGCGCGATTATCGCAGGATGGATCATCGCATGTCTGGCCTGCGGACCGGTGCTTGCGACCGACACCGTGACGACCTGCGGTCATGACGACTACCCGCCATGGAACTGGCACAAGGACGGCAAGACCGTCGGGGTCTGCGCCGAAGTCGCCGAGATCGTCTTCGCCCGGCTGGGGCTGAAGGCCACCAATGACTATATCGGCCCCTGGAACCGTTGCCAGAAATATGTCGAAAGCGGCAAGATCGACGTCAACATCTGCGCCTTCGTGAACGACGCGCGGCAGGAATACGCGACCTTCACCCGAAACCCGATGGGTATCAACGAAATCGCGGTGTTCGTTCCCAGGGGCGCGGAATTCGAATTCGACACGCTGGAAGATCTGGTCGGCAAACGCGCCATCATGCTCAACGGGGTCAGCGTCGGGCAGGACACCGACGCCTTTCTGGAGACCAACACCACCCTGCAGCGGCTGGACACCAGACTGCAGGCATTCCGGTTCCTCGACGCCGGACGGGCGGACTTCCTTGTCACCGGCAAGGAGATCGGATTGCTGCAACGCGATTTGCATGGCTACAGGGACAGGATCACCACCCTGCCCGAGCCGATCGTGCACGGCCCGCTTCATATCTCCCTTTCGAACAGATCGCCCTATCTGGATCATCTGGAAGACATCGACCGCATACTCGCCGAACCCGGCTATCTGGCCATGGTCGATGACCTTCTGGACAAATACAAACGGATCTATCTGGAGGAGAACCGGGAGAATTAGCCTGCCGGACAAGTCGGGCGAGCCGTCACTCGTCGCCCGCAGCCGAAGACCAGCCGGCAGCCGGCCGGATGGAACCACCGGGCAAATCACCCCTCGGGCCGCCGCGCGGCAGAATTTCCTCCCTCACGGCCATACGGTTAACGCCGTTATCCGCGAAAATGTCATTGAGAATGCAGCCATGTCGAAAAAAAACCGGAGGGCGATTCAGTCAATCTTTAACGATTGGAGAGCAACTTCCGGTCGTGGCCGCAATGAAATCAGCGGAATTCCGGCGATTTCGGCCGGACAGGCGCATTAACCTCTCATTCAGCTTTTACTATTGTAAACAAACCATTGATTCAACGAGATTTTTTATTCCAGGCGCTTAACATCTGATTTACCAAAACCGGTAACCATGACACTCTAAATTGCGTGAGGTAATGCGTCGCAATGAGTGTACTGCGTAGCGGGGTGTCCCTGGCGGCACCCCATCAATCCGACAAGCCGGAGGCTAACGCTTCCTGGCTCAATACGATCCTCAAGGGCGACTGCGTGTCCGCCCTTGAAAAGCTGCCGTCCCGGTCGGTCGACCTGGTCTTTGCGGATCCGCCCTACAATCTTCAGCTGGGCGGCGACCTGCACAGGCCCGACCAGTCGAAGGTTGATGCCTGCGACGATCACTGGGATCAGTTCGACAGCTTTCAGGCCTATGACGCCTTCACCCGGGCCTGGCTGCTTGCCGTGCGCCGGGTGATGAAGCCGGACGGCTCGCTCTATGTGATCGGCTCCTATCACAACATCTTCCGGGTCGGAGCGATGCTCCAGGATCTCGGATTCTGGATCATGAACGATATCGTCTGGCTGAAGTCCAACCCGATGCCGAACTTTCGCGGCAAGCGGTTCACCAATGCCCATGAGACGATGATCTGGGCGGTGAAATCGAAGGACGCCAAGCCGACCTTCAATTACGACGCGCTCAAGACCTTCAACGAGGATCTGCAGATGCGGTCCGACTGGCACCTGCCGCTGTGCACCGGTGCGGAACGGCTGAAGGACAGACAGGGGCAGAAGGTGCATCCGACCCAGAAGCCCGAAGCCCTGCTCTACCGGGTCCTGACCGCGTCCTCCAGACCGGGCGATGTGGTGCTCGATCCGTTCTTCGGCACCGGCACGACGGGTGCGGTCGCCAAGAAACTCGGCCGCAACTATGTCGGCGTGGAGCGCGAGCAGGATTATATCGACGCCGCCACGGCCCGCATCGCGGCCATAGAGCCCGGCAAGGCGGAAGCGCTGGAAATGCAGCAGGGAAAACGCGCCCTGAAGCGCATTCCCTTCGGTACGCTGCTGGAAAGCGGCCTGCTGGCGCCGGGAACGGAACTGACCTGTTCCAAGGGCAAGCATATGGCCATCGTGCGGGCGGACGGCTCGCTCAAGTCGGGCGACCACACCGGCTCGATCCACAAGGTCGGCGCACTTGTCCAGGGTCAGGAAGCCTGCAACGGCTGGACCTTCTGGCACACCCAGGACGGTCCGAGAAAATCGCCTATCGACGAACTCCGCAAGGAAGTCAGATCCCGCCTGCAGGCATAAGCAGGCTTACAAGCAGAAACGACCTTCGCGTTCCCCGCGATTAACTAGGCCCCGTCTCCCAGAAGGGAGGCGGGGTTTTTCTTGTGGGGCGGGTTTCCGATGCCATTTGCTTCGCCGGCTTTTTTCACGCACCCATGTCGTGACCCCAAGGTCCGGCAGGAGGTCCGGGACGGCGCCGGAAGGGCGGTTCCGAACCATGGGGCTCACACGCCTTGCGCCTTCACTCGAACCCCACCAGCGCCTTGCGCCGCTTGCCGACGGAGACCGACAGCCGGTCGTTGGCCTGAAGGTCGCCGATCGCGATGCGGCGGCGGGGATCGTCGATGATGCGGTTGTTGAGGCGCACGCCGCCGCCTTCGACCAGCCGGCGGGCTTCGCCGTTGGAGGCGGCAAAGCCGACGGCCACGACGACTTCCAGCAGCCCCAGGCCTTCCGCCAGCGCGCTCAGCGGCATGCGGTGGGTCGGCTCGAGAATCTCGCCTTCGCCGGAGAACAGCGCGTCCCCCTGCTGAAGCGCGGCGCGCGCTTCTTCAGGCCCGTGCACGATCGATGTCACCTGGGTCGCAAGGATCTTCTTGGCCTCGTTCAGCTCCGAGCCTTCCAATGCGGCAAGACGGTCGATCTCGCTCATCGGCAGCTCGGTGAAGACCCGCAGAAACCTGCCGACATCGGCATCGGCCGTGTTGCGCCAGAACTGCCAGAAGCCGAAGGGCGACAGGTGCTCGGGATGCAGCCAGACGGCGCCGGCAGCCGTCTTGCCCATCTTGGCCCCGCTTGCGGTGGTCAGGAGCGGCACGGTAAGGCCGTGCAGCTTGTGCCCGTCCCGGCGGCCGAGTTCGACGCCGTTGACGATATTGCCCCACTGGTCCGACCCGCCCACCTGCAGCACGCAGTCATGGCGCCTGGCGAGTTCCAGGAAATCGACGGCCTGCAGCATCATGTAGCAGAATTCCAGCACGGTCAGCGGCATCTGCGCGTCGAGGCGGGACTTGACGCTATCGAAGGTCATCATGCGGTTGACGGTAAACCGGGAGCCGTAGTCGCGCAGGAATTCCAGGAAGCGGAACTCGTTCAGCCACTCCGCATTGTCAACCAGCATCGCCCCGTCGGGCCCCTCCATGTCGACAAGGCGTTCGACGGACCGGCGGATCGTGGCGATATTCGCGGCGATCTGCTGCTCCTCGAGCATCGGCCGCGCGTCCTTGCGAAAGCTCGGATCGCCGATCAGGCTGGTGCCGCCACCGAGCACAACGATCGGCCGGTGGCCCAGCTTCTGCAGCCAGCGCATGGTCATCAGCGGCATCAGATGGCCCACATGCAGGCTGGCCGCTGTCGCGTCGAAACCGGCGTAGGCGGTCACCGGTCCTTCGGAAAGGGTGCGGTCGAGGGTTTCGAGGTCGGTGCACTGGTGCACGAGCCCGCGTTCCAGAAGCACGGCAAGCGCTTCCGATTTCAGTCTGGTCGCCGGCTTGCCGGCTTCGATCATGTGGCTGGTCATTTTCACGGTCCTGGGTGTCCCGCCAGGAAGCCCGGGTTCTGAAAACCAAAAAGCCGCCTGACGCGGCGGCTTTTGAGGTTTCAAGAGGTGAACAAGATCCTACGCAGCCGCCGGTATGTCGGTGACGTAATAAAAGTACACAAAGGTGGCGCTCATCCTGTTCATGCGATGTTAAATGAGCTACCGCCGTCCGGAAGTCAAGCCTGTGGTGAGCATATGAGTGCGTCGAGCCGGACCGGACGGCCGATGCGCTTTTCGCAATCCCCGTCCCTGCAATAGAAAACCCCGGCCGAAGCCGGGGTTTTCTGTCGTATCCGTCGACTGTCCGCCGCCTATTGCGCGGCGGCCGGAGTGACTTCCGCCGGGTCGGGTTCTGTCCATTTCAGGACCGGCTTGCGGGCGGCGGCGGTCTCATCCAGGCGGCGGCGCGGGGCAAGATAGGGCGCGCCGGAGAAGCGGTCGGTTTCACCCCGTCCGGCACTCATGACCAGATCGCGCATGGTGGCGATGAACAGGTCGAGCGCCGCCCGGCTTTCCGATTCGGTCGGCTCGATCAGCATCGCACCGTGGACAACCAGCGGGAAATACATGGTCATCGGGTGATAGCCCTCGTCGATCATCGCCTTGGCGAAGTCAAGGGTCGTCACGCCGGTGTCCTTCAGGAAGCTGTCGTCGAACAGCACCTCATGCATGCAGGGACGCTCGCCGAAGGGAAGGCTCATCAGGTCCTGCAGGCCGACGCGGATATAGTTCGCGTTCAGAACCGCATCCTCGGAAGCCTGCCTCAGGCCATCGGAACCGTGGCTCATCATGTAGGCCAGTGCCCGCACATACATGCCCATCTGGCCATGGAAGGCGGTCATGCGGCCGAAGGGCTGCTCGCCGCCTGTTGTCGCGGATGCGGTCTCGACCAGCTCCAGCCCGCCGTCCGTCTTGCGGATGAAGGGCAACGGCGCGAAGGGCGCCAGCCGTTCGGACAGGACCACGGGACCGGAGCCCGGACCGCCGCCGCCGTGGGGCGTCGAAAAGGTCTTGTGCAGGTTGATGTGCATGGCATCAACACCGAGGTCCCCGGGCCGCGCCTTGCCGACAATGGCGTTGAAATTGGCGCCGTCGCAATAGAAATAGGCGTCGGCCGCATGAATCAGATCGGCGATCAGCTTGATGTCGCGTTCGAACAGGCCGCAGGTATTGGGGTTGGTCAGCATGATGCCGGCGATGTTGCCGCTGTGCTCCGCGGCAGTCGCCTTCAGGGCGTCGAGATCCACCGTGCCGTCGTCCTTGGCGCCGATGGAAACGACCTTGTAGCCGAGCAGCGCGGCCGTTGCCGGGTTGGTGCCATGAGCACTTTCGGGAACCAGCACGATCTTCGGGTCGCGCCCGGCGGCGGTATGGGCCGCCTTGATCGCCATCATGCCGCACAATTCGCCATGGGCACCGGCCTTCGGGCTCATGGCCACGGCGGACATGTTGGTGGAGACCATCAGCCAGTGCGCCAGTTCGTCGATCAGTTCCAGCGCGCCGGGAACGGAGGAGACAGGCTGCAGGGGATGGATGTCGGCAAAGCCCGGCAGGCGGGCCATCTTCTCGTTCAGGCGCGGATTGTGCTTCATGGTGCACGAGCCGAGCGGGTACAGCCCGCTGTCGATGGCGTAGTTGTTGCGCGACAGACGCACATAGTGGCGCATGGCTTCCGGCTCGGCGAGGCCGGGCAGACCGATTTCCTCTTTCCGTTCGTGGCCGCCGAGTTCGAAGACCACGCCGTCGTCCTCATCCAGATCGACGCCGGTGGTTTCCAGAGAGCCGAATTCGAAGATCAGCGGCTCTTCCATGTCGAGGCCGCGGTTGCCGGTGAAGGTCTTGGGACGGAAGCTGTCGTCCGCTTCGCCCGCTGCGGTCGGGCGCCCTTGCGTGTTCATGCTCATGCCAGCACCTCCTTCAGTGCATCTGCGAAGGCCGCGCGGTCTTCATCGGTATTGACTTCGGTCGAGGCGACCACCAGCAGATTGGCGATATCCCTGTTGTCCGGCTCCAGCCGGGAGACGGGCAGCCCCGCGAGAATGCCGCGTTCGGCGAGCCGCTCGACCACATCATCCGCCGGTTTCGGCAGGGAGATGGTGAATTCGTTGAAATAGGCCGCGTTCAGAACCTCGACGCCCGGGATGCCGGCAAGAAGCGTCTTCAGCTTCACCGCATTGGCGTGATTGATGCGCGCCAGTTTCGTCAGGCCGGCTTGCCCCAGCAGCGACATGTGAATGGTGAAGGCCAGGCAACAGAGGCCGGAGTTGGTGCAGATGTTCGATGTCGCCTTGTCGCGGCGGATATGCTGCTCACGGGTGGACAGGGTCAGCACGAATCCCCGCTTGCCTTCCGCGTCCACCGTCTCCCCGCACAGACGCCCCGGCATCTGGCGAATATATTTCTGGCGGGTGGCGAAGAGGCCCACATAGGGACCACCGAAATTGAGACCGTTGCCGATGGACTGGCCTTCGCCGACGACGATATCCGCCCCTTGCGTTCCCGGCGGCTCGATCAGGCCGAGCGAGACCACTTCGGTAAAGACCGCGATCAGCAGCGCCTTGTGCGCATGGGCCTTTTCGGCGATCGGCTTCAGATCGATCAGCTGACCGTAGAAGGACGGCGACTGGACCACCACGCAGGAGGTCTCGTCGTCGATCCGGGAGAGAATGTCCTCCGTGCCGCTCGGGTCGGCCGGCAGGCTGACGACCTCGTCGCCGGCCATGTTCGACAGGCCTTCGACAACGGCGCGATATTGCGGGTGCAGGCCGCCGGAGAGCACGGCCTTCTTGCGCCGGGTCACCCGGTGAGCCATCAGCACCGCCTCTCCGGTGCCGGTCGAGCCGTCATACATGGAGGCATTGGCGACATCCATGGCGGTCAGGCGGGCGACCTGGGTCTGGAACTCGAACAGATACTGCAGCGTGCCCTGCGTGATTTCCGGCTGATAGGGCGTGTAGGAGGTCAGGAACTCCGAACGCTGGATCAGGTGATCGACAGTTGCCGGCACGTGGTGCTTGTAGGCTCCGGCGCCGACGAAAAACGGCACGGTCCCGGCGGAGGTGTTCTTCGCGGCCATGGTGGACAGCCTGCGCTCCACCTCCATCTCGCTGGCCCGTTTTGGAAGATCCAGCAGTCCGTTCAGCCGGACATTTTCCGGAATATCCGCAAAGAGATCGTCAATCGAACCGACCCCGATCCGCGCAAGCATGTCGTTTCGGTCAGTATCGTTCAAAGGCAGGTAGCGCATCAGGCAGCTCCCAAGGGTTGATCTTGCTCTGAAAAACGAACGGCGGAAACGCCGGGCGTCATCCCGGCCAGGCGCTTCGCCGGGCCCGGATCCACCCGTTTGCAGAGCGGTTTGGTCGGTACAGGCCGCGTGGCGCATCCCCGTTTGAAAACACGCCGCCGCGGCAGATTGATATGCGAACGGGCACCGAATTCACGGCGCCTGTCAGGGCTCCGTCAGCTACGGCGCGACCAGCTTCAGCGGTTCCGGTTCCACTGCGATCTCGCACTTCACGGAATTGGCGATGAAGCAGATGTCATGGGCCTTCTCGTGAAGATCGCTCAGCCATGTCGGATCCGGGTCCGTATCGGCAACCAGCGTCACAAGCGGGCGCAGGACCACCCTGGTGATCGCCATCCGGCCCCTGGCCACGCGGCTCATCTGGCCTTGCGCATTGTCCCGGTAGCTGGCGACATTGAAATTCGCCCGGCGCGCCAGATCCAGGAATGTCATCATGTGGCAGGAAGAGATGGCGGCAACGAAAGCCTCTTCCGGATCGACGGCCGCTTCGACGGAATGAGGCAGGGGCACGACCGTCGGCGATGCGCTCGCGGGGATCTCGAGACCGCCGTCGAAGCGCCAGATATGTCCGCGGGAATAGGCGTTTGCGGCGTAGTCACCCTCGCATGCCCATTCTACCTGAGCCGTATAGTAATGCCCTGCCATGGGTTCAGAGTGTCTCCACGTAGGCCTTGTAGGCAGCCTGATCCATGAGGTCCGACAGCTGGCCGGCATTCCCGACCTTCATCTTCAGGAACCAGGCGCCGCCTTCCGGGTCCTCGTTGACCTTGGCCGGCTCGTCGGCCAGCACGCCGTTGGCCTCGACCACTTCCCCGTCGATCGGCGCGTAGACCTCACTGGCGGCCTTGACCGATTCGACAACGGCGGCTTCATCGCCCTGGGTCAGTTCCCTGCCCGCTTCCGGCAATTCGACATAGACGACATCGCCGAGCTGTTCCTGGGCGTAGGCGGTGATGCCGACCGTGGCGATGTCGCCCTCGACGGAAATCCACTCATGATCTTTGGAGTAGTAGGTGGTCATTGCTGTGCGTCCATTTCAAAAAATCAGGATTTGGGTTTGCGGTAATAGCGGTTCGGCACAAAGGGCATGTCCGCGACGGTTGCAGGCAGCCGGCGGTTGCGCACGACAAGTTCAAGAGGCGTTCCGACGCCGGCATGTTCAACCGGCACATAGCCCATGGCGATGGGCGCGCCCACGGTCGGAGCGAAGCCTCCGGAGGTCACCGTTCCGATCACGGGGCCGTCCGGCAAGGCGATCTCGGCACCTTCGCGGGCGGGGGCCCTGCCCTCGAGGCGCAGGCCCACGCGAACCCGGCCGGGGCCGTCCTTCAGTTCCGACTGAATGCGCTCCGCGCCCGGAAAACCGCCTTCCTCGCGGCGGCGCTTCTGCATGCAGAAGGTGATCGCGCCTTCAACGGGGGTCGTGGTTTCGTCGATGTCGTGGCCATAGAGGCAGAGCCCGGCCTCAAGGCGCAGGCTGTCGCGGGCGCCGAGGCCGATCGGTTCCACCCGTTCGTCGGCGAGCAGCGCGCGGGCAATGGCCTCAGCGGCGCCTGCCGGAACGGACATTTCGACGCCGTCCTCACCGGTGTAACCGGCCCGGGCGACGTGGCACTCGATGCCATCGAATTCCATGCTGGCTGTGGACATGAAGGCAAGGTCGCTGACACCCGGCGCATGCGCGGCAACGGCGGCAACGGCCTCCGGTCCCTGCACGGCGATCAGCGCCCGGTCCTCGACCACCTGAAGCGTGACATTGTCCGGGAGATGCGCGCGAAAATGGGCGTAGTCGACATCCTTGCGCGCCGCATTGACCACCAGCATCAGCTTGCCGTCATCTTCCGGCGAAGGGGATCGTGACACCATCAGGTCGTCGATGATGCCCCCCTCTTCGTTGAGGAGCACGCTGTAACGCTGCCGGCCGTGGCCGAGCTCGACAAAATTGGACGGGGTCAGCGCCTCAAGCGCACGGGCCGTGGTTTCGTGATCCGGCCCGACCAGGAAGGCCTGCCCCATATGGGAGACATCGAACAGCCCGGCTTTGGCGCGGGTGTGCAGATGCTCGGCCATGATGCCGGCCTTGTACTGCACCGGCATGGAATAGCCGGCGAATGGTACCATTCGGGCACCCAGTTCCACATGAAGGTCATGAAGAGGCGTTTGTTTCAGATCGGTCTCTGCAACGGCGTCCGCCATGAACGGTCCTCGTATCGGGGTTGCGCAGTCCCAGACCGTCCTGTCCCGGACCGCCTGTCTGCACCCCCTCTGTCCGAGTACCTGAGAGATTTCCCGCGAACGCAACCGGCGCCCAGCAGTTACTCCTTCGGTGAGCAGTCCGCGAACTCGATTGCGGAGCACTGCTTTCCAGAGCGTTTTGGCCTGTGCGGTCCTTTTGCCTGAGAGTTTCCGGGGCGGTTGCTCCTTCGGCGCCGGGATCTTTCAACCCGGCCTCTCCCGCACATGCTTCAGCGTGCTGCCACGCCAATCAGGGAACGACCCTGATTTAGGGCGCGATTGTGCGAGGCGGACAAACTCTTGTCAATATGCGACATCGCGCGTCCGCGATTTTGCCGTGCACAATAGCGCCCGCCGCGTGGTCAGCGGCGTCCGCCGTCGTCAAATCCGAAGACCACCTTGACGCCCTGGTCCGGCGCGACGGTGAACTTGTTTTCGATCAGGGTCCAGGTTTCGCTCGGCGATCCGGCCCCGACGGTCACGGGTATCTTCAGGACCTCGGACACCAGGGGCTTCGCATCGCTGCCGCCGGGCATGATCGCAACCCGCAGCGGCAGGATCACTTCGCCGCCCTTCCAGGCCGGACCGGAGGTCACATCACCGGAAAACCCGAGCTTCATCCGCCTCTTGCCGTCGGCTTCCTGGGTGCAGGTATTGGCCCATTCCTCCAGCGTCGCCTGATACAGAAGTCCCTCGGGGTCGTTTTCCTTGCCGCGGACGTATTTCATGATCAGATAGGTGTTCAGCTTGAGCTGCATGGGCGGACAGGGAACGGGCGGGGCAAAGGTCTCGGGCGAGATTTCAATCGGCTCCTGACCGCCCGCGATGATCTTTCCCGCAACGCTGTCCGCGCCACCGCATCCGCCCAGCACTGCCGCGCATATTCCCGCAGCGAGTACCATCTTGAGTTTCGTCGTGGTGACGGCTTGAAACGCACTGATCATCTTCTGTCCACTCGAATGCAAAGTAACTGGCGGAGCTTCATAGCAGTTACGCATTTGGTTGGCGAGAGGCTGCCGGCGGCAATGGCCGAACCGGATGAATTGCCGCGCAGGCGGGCGGCCTCCCTTGACAGGGGGGACCTGCAGGCCCTTATTGCGGCCATAAAGGTTTGCCGAAAGTGCATCATGACTGAATCCCAGCAGCAAAAACCACCTCTTTCCATCCGGCTCTGCGCGCCACGCGGGTTTTGCGCCGGTGTGGACAGGGCCATCCAGATCGTGGAGCTGGCGCTGGAAAAATACGGCCGCCCCGTCTATGTGCGCCACGAGATCGTTCACAACAAATTCGTGGTGGACGGACTGAAGGCCAAGGGAGCCGTGTTTGTCGAGGAGCTGGAGGAAATACCGGCGGCGGACGCAGGCCGGCCGGTGATCTTTTCGGCTCACGGGGTGCCCAAGGCGGTACCGGAAGACGCACAGATCCGCAACATGTTCTATCTGGATGCCACCTGCCCGCTGGTTTCCAAGGTTCACAAGGAAGCGGAAATCCATTTCCGCCGCGGCCGGGAGATCCTGCTGATCGGCCACCAGGGACACCCGGAAGTGATCGGCACAATGGGGCAACTGCCGGAGGGGATCGTCAGCCTGATCGAGACCGAGGACGACGCGCGCCGCTATGCGCCGCGCTCGGACCGGCCGCTCGCCTATATCACCCAGACCACCCTTTCCGTGGACGACACGGCCGGAATCGTCGCCGTTCTGCAGGAGCGCTTTCCCGATATCGTCGCGCCGCACAAGGAAGACATCTGCTATGCCACGACCAACCGCCAGGAAGCGGTCAAGCATGTGGCTCCGGAAGTCGATGCGATGATCGTCGTGGGGGCACCGAACTCGTCCAATTCGCAGCGCCTGCGGGAAGTGGCGGAGCGCGCGGGCTGCAAGACCTCCGTGCTTATCCAGCGCGCCGGCGACATCGAGTGGCAGGATTTCGAAGGGATCGGCTCTCTGGGCCTGACAGCAGGTGCATCGGCGCCCGAAACTCTGGTAGAGGAAATCATCGCTGCCTTCGCCGGACGGTTCGATGTCCGCGTCGAAACGGTACGCACCGCCGAAGAAACGATTTCCTTCAACCTGCCGCGCGAGCTCAGGGATCCGGTCCCGCCCGCTCAAGCGGCCAGCGGATGAAACAATGGCTGTCTATACCGAAGTAACCGATGAAGAGCTCAACAACTTCATCGGCGGCTATGATGTTGGCCGTCTCCTGTCCTTCAAGGGCATCGCCGAAGGTGTCGAGAACAGCAATTTCCTGCTCCACACCGACAAGGCCTCCTACATCCTGACACTTTACGAAAAGCGGGTGAACCCGGACGACCTGCCCTATTTCCTCAACCTGCTGGAGCATCTGGCGGGCAAGGGGCTTTCCTGTCCGACACCGGTGCCCTCGAAGGACGGCAAGCTGCTCGGCACGCTGGCCGGACGTCCTGCCGCGCTGGTGACCTTTCTGGACGGCATGTGGGTCAAGCGGCCACGTACGGATCATTGCGGAGAGCTCGGCAAGGTCATGGCCGAACTGCATCTCGACGGCATGGACTATGAAGGCTTCCGCCGGAACGCCCTCGATGTCAGTGGCTGGCGACCGTTGTTCGACCAGTGCAGCGCGCGCGCCGACAGCGTCCATGCCGGTCTCGGCGCGGAGATTTCCCGCGAACTCGCTCATCTGGAAGCCGCCTGGCCGTCCGACCTGCCGTCCGGCGTGATCCATGCCGACCTGTTTCCGGACAACGTCTTCTTCCTGGGCGACAGGCTTTCCGGCCTGATCGATTTCTATTTCGCCTGCAACGATGCCTTCGCCTATGACATCGCCATCTGCCTGAATGCCTGGTGCTTCGAAGCGGACGGGGCGTTCAATGTCACCAAGGCCCGCGCATTGCTGAAGGGATATACATCCGTCCGGCCGCTGACATCCGCGGAATATGACGCGCTGCCGACGCTCTGCCGGGGAGCCGCGCTCCGCTTTCTGCTCACACGTCTCTACGACTGGCTGAGCGTTCCCGAAGGCGCGCTGGTGACACCGAAGGACCCGCTGGAATACCTGAAGAAACTCAGGTTCCACCAGACCATTGAAACCGCGGAGGCTTACGGGCTGGAACGATGAGCAGTGCAAATCGCGTGACGATCTATACCGACGGCGCCTGTTCGGGCAATCCCGGCCCGGGAGGCTGGGGCGCCATCCTGCGTTTCGGCGAGCACGAGAAGGAACTGAGCGGCGGCGAAGCGGACACGACCAACAACCGCATGGAGCTGACGGCTGCCATAGAAGCCCTGAAGGCCCTCAGCCGTCCCTGCGCCGTCGACCTTTATACGGACAGCACCTATGTGCGCAGCGGCATCAGCGAATGGATGGACGGCTGGAAAAGAAAAAACTGGCGCACCTCGACGAACAAACCGGTGAAGAACGCCGACCTCTGGCAAGCTCTTGATGCCGCAAGGGAACGTCACGACGTGACCTGGCACTGGGTCAAGGGGCACGCCGGCCATCCGGACAATGAGCGCGCGGATGAGCTGGCGCGCAGCGGCATGGCCCCCTATAAGGGCGGCGCATAACCGCGATACCCGTGAGACTCGCAAAGGATTTCCAGTGAGAGCTTCTCCGCGGTCCGCCCCCGCTTCGCCGTCTGCGCCTCACGCGGATACAGCCGGATCCGTGCTGATCATGGCCAATCCGACCTCCGGTGGCTACGATGCCGGATTTCTGGAAAAGGTTCGCGCGCGCCTGGAGCAGCACGGCTTCATGGCCGAAATCAGGCTGACCCGTCATGCCGGTGAGATCGGCGAGGTCTGCGCCGATCCGGAGCTGCGCGTGCGGACGCTGGTTGTGGCCGGCGGCGACGGCTCGATCAACGAGGCGCTGACCGGTTTTCAGACCCATCCCGATCCGCCGCAACTGGCGGTGATCCCCTTCGGCACGGCGAATGTTCTGGCGCTGGAACTGGCCCTGCCGCACAACGCGCAGGCCATCGCCGACATCATCCGGCACCAGAAGACCCGGCAGCTGCATTACGGCCTGGCGAACGGACATCCCTTCGTCCTGATGGCGTCTGCCGGTTTCGATGCGGAAGTGGTCCATGCGGTTCCCCTCACCCTGAAACGGCGGCTCGGCAAACTGGCCTATGTGATCACCGCGATCAGAACCGGTTTCGGCCGCAAGGGCACGCTGCTGAGGATCACCCTGGACGGGGAGACGATCACGGGAAAGCTGGCCGTTGCCAGCAATGCAAGGCACTACGGCGGCCCCTTCGTCATCTGTCCGGGCGGGGCGACCGATCCGGGACTGTATATGCTGGTGCTGGAAAGGGATGACCCCTGGTCGTCCCTCCGCTACGGCATTGCACTGATGCTCGGCCGTATTCACAAGGTCCGCGGTGCGCTCGTCAGACCGTTTTCCGTCGCCACCATCACCGCAGATGCTCCGGTCGCCGCCCAGATCGACGGCGACCCCTTCGGGGCCACGCCGCTGGAAATCCGGACAACGGACAGGACAATTCCCATTCTGGTTCCCTGATCGCAGACGCTTCGTCATCCCGCTCGAAACGCCGGGCAGCACCGAACGCAGGCAGGGGAAACCCGAAGGCCTCTTATGCCGACTCGGCTTGCGCGGGCATCTTGCGCAGGATCTTGGTCGCCTCGTTCGCCGATACGGCTTCGCCGAAGAAATAGCCCTGGGCGTATTCGCAGCCGAGCTGATAGAGCTCCAGCGCATCGTTTTCGCTTTCCGCCCCCTCGGCGACGACAGACATGCCCAGATCATGGCCCATGGCGACGATCGTGCGCAGAAGAACCGGTCTAGCCGAGGAGCCGTTCGGCTTCACGAAGGACTGGTCGATCTTGATCGTGTCGAAGGGGAAGCGGTGAAGATAGGACAGCGACGAGTGGCCCGTGCCGAAATCGTCCAGCGAGAGACCCGCGCCCAGACCGCGCAGGCGCTCCAGAACCTTGGCGGAATATTCCGGATTGGACATGACGAGGGATTCGGTCAGTTCCAGCTTCAGCGTCCCCGGCTCCAGCGACGTGCGTGACAGGACCGCCTTCACGTCGTTGATCAGATCGTGCTTGAGCAGCTGACGCGACGACAGGTTCACGGAGGCGAAGAGGGGCTGGTGCGTGCGGAATTCGCGCTGCCAGAAGGCAAGCTGCTGCGCGCCCTTGTCGAGCATATACATGCCGAGTTCGTTGATGAGGCCGGACTGTTCAGCCACGGGAATGAACTCGGAGGGCGAGATCTTGCCGCGCTTGGGGTGGTTCCAGCGCGCGAGTACTTCGAAACCCGCTATGGACTGGTCTTCGAGACGGATGATCGGCTGGAAGAAGACACCAAGCGTTTCCTTCTTGATCGCTTCCCTGAGATCGCCTTCCAGGTCGACGATATTCTTGTCGAGCGGCCGCAGGATCGGGCGGAACACTTCCTGACGGTCGCCGCCCAGACGCTTGGCGTGGTTGAGAGCGATTTCCGCGTTGGTGAGCATGTCCTCGACGCCCTGCTTGCCGCCTTCGAAAAAGGAGATACCGACCGAGCATGTCAGGAAGATCTCCCGGTCTCCGAAGGTGATCGGTGCCCGGACGGCCTTGCGCAGCGAATCCGCCAGCGCAACGATCCGGTCCGGCTCCTGTTCCGACAGCAGCACCAGTCCGTACTGATCTCCTGACAGGCGACCGAGCGTATCCTGCTGGCCGATCAGGCGTCCGAGACGGCGGGCCACGGTCAGCAGGATGCTGTCGCCCGCCGACAGGCCGATGCTGTCATTGACCTGCTTGAACCGGTCAAGATTGAGAACCATGATCGTCGGTTTGGAGGTTTCCTCGGCATTGGAGCGCACCACGCTGGTGCGCAGCCTGTCGACAAACAGTTCGCGGTTCGGCAGACCTGTCAGATTGTCATGCACCGCGTCATGCAGGAGACGCTCCTCGGCGGTGCGCTCCTCGGTGACGTCCAGCAGCGTTCCGACACAACGGATCACTTCGCCGTCCGCACCGATGATCGGGCGGGCACGCAGGCGGAACCAGCGGAAATGGCCGTCTTCGGATCTCAGGCGGAATGTCTGGGTAACCTTGCCGCGCCGCTGATCGATCACGGCATCGAGCGTTGCGCGGAACCGGTCGCGGTCCTGCGGGTGGAGGACTTCCAGCCAGTCGCGTGCCGGCCCCTCGAGGGTGCCGTGCCTGAGATTGAGGAGATCCTCGACCTCATTGCCGGTGTAGATGCGGTCCCGGTCGATATCCCAGTCCCAGATGATGTCGCCGGCGCCGGTGAGCGCCAGTGCCTTGCGCTCCACGTCGGAAATCAGGCCCTGGGCAATCGCACCGCCCGCAAAGGCGTGCTGCATGACCGTGAAGCCGATCAGCAGGACGATCAGCACGAGACCGCCACCGAGGGCCGGCTGGACAATGTCGTTTGACAGGTAACCGGTGATGGTCATGGCGGCGCCGACCAGCCAGGCCATCAGGAGGCACCAGGTCGGGATCAGCAGGATCGCACGGTCATAGTGCTGGAAGGCCAGGATGGCGATGGTCACGAATCCCAGGATGCCGATCACGCCGAGGGCAAGGCGCGCGATGCCGGCGGCAATCGAGGGGTCCCAGACCGCCACGCCGAGCAAACCCAGAATCAGGATCAGCGTCGTGAGCGCCAGATGGGAATAGTGGATATTCCAGCGGTTCAGATTGAGATAGGCGTAGAGGAAAATGATCAGGCTGGCGGCGAGCATCACCTCCGCACAGGCACGGGCGAGCTGACTGCCGCCGCCACTGAGGTTGAACACCATGCCCCAGAAACCGAAGTCGATGCACAGATAGGCCAGGACCGACCAGGCAAGCGCTGCCGTGGCCGGGAACATGACCGTGCCCTTGACCACGAAAAGGATCGTCAGGAACAGCGCCAGAAGGCCGGAAATGCCGAGGATAATACCGCGATAGAGCGTATAGGCGTTGACGGTTTCCTCATAGACGTCCGGTTCCCAGATCCGGATTTCCGGCAGGTTCGGGGTCGTCATCTCCGCAACGAAGGTGACAATAGAGCCCGGATCGAGCGTGACGAGGAAGACATCCGCCTCCAGGCTTTTCTGCCGCTCCGGGGCGATGCCCTGACTCGGCGTGATGGCCGCGATGCGCGAGGAGCCCAGGTCCGGCCAGAAAAGGTTGGATCCCACAAGCTTGTAGTTCGGCGCAACGATCAGCCGGTCGATCTGTTCGTCGCTGGTGTTGGCCAGCGCGAATACGGCCCAGTTCGTGTTGGAGCCGTCGCGCGAGGGCACCTCGATGCGGCGGACGATGCCGTCCGCGCCCGGTGCGGTCGACACCTGCAGGCGGGAGCCCGCCTCCCGGTGAAGTTCGACGGAATTGGTGATGTCCAGCGCCTCGATATCGATCGGTACGGGGATCGGCTCGAGCGCCTGCACAGGCTGCGCCGCGAAGGCTGCGGCGATCAGGCAAAACGCCGCAACGACAAGGCTTTTGAACACGTTGCTGAATGGACCCGGTGACGAAATCGACATGGGGCGAAGAACTACCGGGTTGTGGCGCATGTCACAAGAATTCTTTCAAGATACCTTCAACACTGGGAGCCACTTTTCCGGGACGCGCCGCATGATCTTCCGCAAGACAGGCAAACAGCAGATGATCCTGCCAGCTACCGTTGATCAGCAGATAGTTGCGCGCGTAACCTTCACGATGGAACCCGGCATTTTCAAGCAGCCGGATGGACGGCATGTTGGACGGCAGGCAAGCTGCCTCTATTCGGTGCAGGCCCAAAACGTCGAAACAAAAAGGCAAGATCATGGCGACGGCCGCCGACATGTGCCCTTTTCCCGCATGTCTCTGGCCCATCCAGTAGCCGAGCGTTGTCGTCTGGCTGACGCCGCGCCGGATGTTGCTCAGGGTCAGCCCTCCCAGGATGTCATCGCTGCGGGCACGGAAGAGCAGAAAAGACAGGCTGCGGCCTTCCTTGCGATCCCTGGAATAGCGGCGCAGCCGACGGCGGAAGCCTGTCTTGGTAAGGTCGTCGGACGGCCAGAGCGGCTCCCAGGGTTTCAGGAAGGCGCGGCTTTCCGCACGCAATTCAACCCAGTTCCTGAAATCGGACATGATCGGCGGGCGCAGGTAGTAGCCGCCTGCCTCGATCAGCAGTTCAGCGTCCGTTGAAGATCCCGGCCGTAGCAGCGACATGCCCCGCTCTCCGCGTCCTACATTGAAGCTGCCCGCAGAACCGGGTCCTGCTGCAACCTTTCCGCCAGTTCGGCCGCAGTCATGACACCGTCCACCGGGCCGATGGCGGTCAGGGTGGGCGTTGCCCCGACGAAGGTTTCGTGCGCGACCCGGCGGATATCGGCCGCGGTGACGGCTTCGATCTTGCTGGAGATCTCCTCGGGAAGGAGCACGCGGCCATGGACCAGGATCTGCCGTGCGATCTGCCCCGCCCGCGCCGCCGGGCTTTCCAGAGCCATCATCAGTCCCGCACGAATCTGGGCACGGGACCGGGCCACTTCCTCCTCGGAGATGGTCCGGGTGGCGGCAACGAGTTCGTCGGCGATCATCGGCATCAGGGCGCCGAGATCGTCATGACTGGTCGCCGCATGCAGACCGAACAGGCCGGTGTCCGAAAACGCCCAGTGGAAACTGTAGATGGCATAGCAAAGGCCGTGTTTCTCGCGAATTTCCTGGAACAGGCGCGACGACATACCGCCGCCCAGAACGGACGCCAGGATCTGGATCGCGTAATAGTCCTTCGACTTGTAGGGACGGCCTTCGAAACCGATCAGAACCTGTGCTTCCATCAGGTCCTTGACGCGCAGGGTTTCGCCGCCACGATAACGGGCCTGGGATTCCCGGGAAGCGGGCTCGCTGTTGAAGCCGCCGAATTTTTCCCTCGCCAGTGCCACGAACGCCTCATGATCGACCGCGCCGGCGGCGGCCAGAACCATGTCGGGCGCCCGGTAGCGGTCGGCAAGATAGGCGTTCAGCGCATCGCGGTTGAAGCCTTTCACCGTTTCCGGCGTTCCCAGGATCGGACGTCCGATCGCCTGGTCCGGCCAGGCGGTTTCCTGGAACAGGTCGAAGGCCTGGTCGTCGGGGGAGTCGTTCGCCGCGCCGATTTCCTGAAGGATCACATGCTGCTCGCGCGCCAGTTCCTGCGCGTCGAAGGTGGAATTCTGCAGGATATCGGCCAGAATATCGACCGCAAGCGGCATGTCTTCGGCCAGGATACGGGCATAGTAGTTGGTGTGTTCGATACTGGTCGAGGCGTTCAGCTCGCCGCCTACCGCCTCGATTTCCTCGGCGATTCCGCGCGCCGTTCTCGACTTCGTCCCCTTGAAAGCCATATGTTCCAGCAGATGGGTGATGCCGTTCTGATCCACCGATTCCACCCGGGATCCCGTGCGGACCCATACCCCCAGTGCCGCGGTCTTCAGATGCGGCATCTGGTCGGTGACGACCGTCAGTCCGTTGTCGAGAACAGTTGTTTTTACATTCATATAGCTACACCCCGGCGGTGACGGCCCGGGCGTGATCTTCGATGAATCGTTCCACCACGCCCTGGTCTGCTGCCAATACCTGCTGGCGCTCCTCCGCAATCATCATGTCTTTGAGATTTTCAGGCAATTCCGGCCGGATGCCGGAGGCCTTTTCGACAGCATCCGGGAACTTTGCCGGATGCGCCGTGCCCAGAACCACCATCGGAACCGAGCCGTCATCGTGATCTTTCGCAACATGCACACCGATGGCGGTATGCGGATCGAGGAGATAACCTGTTTCCTTCCAGGTCTGCGCTATGGTGGCGGCCGTCTCCTGCTCGTTGCAGCGGCCCGCTCCGAAGACGGACCGCATGGCCTCCAGCGGAGCGTTGTCGATGCCGAAGCTGCCGGACTGGGACAGCTGTTCCATCATCCGCCGGACCGCCGCGCCGTCCCGGCCGCAGACTTCTGCCAGAAGGCGTTCGAAATTCGAGGACACCTGGATGTCCATGGACGGTGAAATCGTCGCAGTCACGCCGCGTTTTTCATAACGGCCGGTTTCGAGCGTCCGCGCCAGAATGTCGTTCACATTGGTCGCCACGACCAGCTTTTCGACCGGAAGCCCCATTTTCTTCGCCGCATAGCCGGCGAAGATATCCCCGAAATTGCCCGTCGGCACCGTGAAGGACACTTTTCTGTGCGGTGCGCCGAGCGCGGCGGCGGCTACGAAATAATAGACGATCTGCGCGAGAATACGGGCCCAGTTGATCGAGTTGACCCCGGAAAGCGCCACCCGGTCGCGGAAGGCGAAATGGTTGAACATGCCCTTGACGATCGCCTGACAGTCGTCGAAATTTCCGGCAAGCGCCAGCGCATGGACGTTGTCCTCGGTCGCCGTCGTCATCTGGCGGCGCTGGACATTCGACACGCGTCCGTCCGGGAACAGGACGAAGATGTCCGTCCTCTCACGGCCGCGGAAAGCCTCGATCGCCGCGCCGCCGGTGTCGCCCGACGTGGCGCCCACGATGGTCGCGCGCAGCCCGCGGCGGGTCAGCACATAATCCATCATCCGGCCGAGAAGCTGCATCGCCACGTCCTTGAAGGCGAGCGTCGGTCCGTGAAAGAGTTCGAGAATGAAGGTGTTCGGCCCGCTCTGCACCAGCGGCGTGATCGCCGGATGCCGGAAGCCGGCATAGGCGTCATCGATCATGGCCTTGAGATCATCTTGCGGAATATCATCGCCGATGAACGGGCTGATGACGGCAAGAGCGACGTCCTGGTAGGATTTTCCGGCGAAGGAGGCGATAGTGTCGGCGTCGAATTGCGGCCATGTATCTGGAAGATAAAGGCCACCGTCGCGAGCGAGCCCCTGGAGCAGGACATCGGAAAATTCCAGGACAGGTGCCTCACCGCGCGTACTGCTATATTTCACCGCGTCACTTCCCTTTTGTATCGACCTTTTTCGCTGGGCCTCGACCCGCATGACCGGACGGCCAGACCCACAGCCTACTTGAAACCCGCCGGATTTGAAACAAACCATGCCACCCTTGCGACTTACGCGCCATAACATTCAAGCGCAAGTCGCTTTTGGCTAAAAGGATGACCGTGCCGGACATGGCCGGCGCCCGTTCCCCGCAGGCCTGAGCTCAGGCGTGGCCCGCTTCGGAAAAGAGCATGGCCGGGTCAATTCCCAGGCTTGCGAGCGCGCGATGCCACTTGGATTCGAAATCCGGGTCAAAGAGGATGTCGGGATCGGCGGGGGCTGTCAGCCAGCCGTTGGACTGGATCTCGTTCTCCAGCTGTCCGGGCGCCCAGCCCGCATAACCGAGCGCCAGCATGGCCTGGGAGGGGCCGGTGCCGGTGGCCATGGCCCTGAGAATCTCAAGCGTGGCAGTCAGGCAGATGCCGTTTTCGATGGTGAGCGTGGACTGGTTCAGGGTGAAATCATCGCTGTGAAGCACGAAACCGCGCTCCACCTCGACCGGACCGCCCTTGTGAACGTTCATGTCGCGCACCCGGGCCGGCAACCGGATGGCGCTGTCGTCATTGACGATATCCAGCTGAATCAGCAACTCTTCAAGGGAAAGATGACGGGCAACCTGGTTGACCACCAGCCCCATGGCTCCCTGCTCGGAATGAGAGCACAGGAAGATGACAGAATGTTCGAACCGGCTGTCTGCCATGCTCGGCATTGCAATCAGAAACTGGCCTTCCAGCGTGTCTGCTGCTTCGGTTCCGGCCATGCGCACCTCTTTTTTTGTTGACGCCCTCTGCCTTCTTGCAAGCATAGCCTCTTTGACAGGGTTTGTTAACGTCTGTTTGCCGATCCGGGCGGGCTGCCAGGCTTGCTTTCCTCCGACCGGGAGATCTGCGAAACGTCTCACGATGCCGTCACGAGGATATGACCCGGATGGGACACTCTTGCCCATGACGCTTGCGCGAAACTCGTGTAGCACTGAACGCATGAAACGGATTGCCCTGATACTCTTTCTCTTCCTGCTGACGCCCGCCTCCCCCACCCAGGCCGCCATGACGGACTGGACCGAGGTCCAGGGCGGGGCCGTGCGGCTGATCGCCTCCGGGCCGCTGGAAAACGGCCAGTACCAGGCCGGACTGGAATTTCTTCTGGACCCCGGCTGGCACACCTACTGGCGCTCTCCGGGCGAGGCCGGCATCCCGCCCCGGATCACCCTTTCGGATGCCGACAACATCGGGGATCTGGAGATCCTCTATCCGGTTCCCGAACATCATGACGACGGGTTTTCCCGGTCGATCGTCTATCACGGCGGCATCGTGCTGCCGATGCAGGTGTTCCCCGAAGCCGCGCAGAAACCCGTCCGGCTCTCCATCGACGTCTTTTTCGGCATCTGCAACGAGATCTGCGTGCCGGGCGACGCCTCACTCTCGCTTGATCTGACCCCGGAAACCCGGGCCGACATGATCGCGGCAAAGCTCATTGCCCGGAATCTCGCCGCCGTTCCCGTGACCGGCGGAAACGACGACCTCGACATCACTTCGGTCGTCCCGACCTCGGAGGGCGACAGGCTTGTCATCAGGGCCAAGGTGGCGGGAGACGAGACGCCGGAGCTGTTCGCCGCCGGGCCGGAAGGGTCCTTCATCGGCCTGCCGGAACTGACCGCTCACACGGAAGGCGAGGCCTATTGGGAACTGCCGACCCGGGGCCTTGCGGTCAGCGACGAAGACAACACGCTCAGGCTCGTCCTGTCAGCCGGGGGCAAGGCCATTGAACACCTTCAGCCGGTGGACCCCGGCTGGGTGAAATAGCCCTGCAGCCCCCACCTCATCTGACACGGCGGCAAGTCCGGAACCGAGCAGAGGCTGCATTTTGCCGGTGCGTCCCTCGACGGATGCACCGGAACACTCTATCTGTTCACGGGAATGCACCGCTTTATTCAGGCGACACACACAAGGAATGATTGCCATGACACTCAAGGTTGGGGACCGCCTTCCGGACGCCACGTTCAAGACCATGACCGCCGACGGGCCCGGCGAGATGTCGGTGAGCGATCTGACTTCCGGCAAGACCGTCGTTCTCTTCGGCGTGCCCGGCGCTTTCACCCCCACCTGTCACATGAACCACCTGCCCGGTTTCGTGGAACATGCGGAAACGCTGAAGAACAAGGGGATCGACACGATCGCTGTCGTCTCGGTCAACGACGTCTTCGTCATGGATGCCTGGCAGAAGGCCTCCAACACCGGTGGAAACATCACCTTCCTGTCCGATACGGCTGCCGAATTCGTCGAAGCGGCCGGCCTCGGCCTCGGGCCGGCGCCGATCTTCGGTCACGTCCGCTCGCAGCGCTTCGCGCTGATCGCGAAGGACGGTGTCGTGACCTTCCTTGCCATCGAGGATAGCCCGGGCGATGCCACAAAAACCGGCGCAGCAGCCATCCTCGAAGCGCTTGGCTGAGCGCAAGTAACACGACGCGTTCGGTTGTACGCAAACAAAGTGCCCGGCCAATTCAAGGCCAATCGGGTTCATATCCGACGCACAAGAAGGGCATGATCGAAATCAGAGATCAGCCCTTTCCTTGCCGCTGCGAGGCCAGATGACGCCAATTGCATAAGTCAGAAAAACGCCGACAAGGGTCGCGGCAAGTCCGAACCAGGTGAGCGCATAGCCGAGGTGGTCGTTCTTGAAGCGGACGATGGTTTCGCCCGCCTGCGGCAGGCCACCGGCCGGGGTGAATTCCGCGTCTAGATCTATGCTGTAGGGGGCAAGCTCAGCCGGGTCCACACCCAGAACCTCTCCCATGGCCCAGGTATCGCGGGCGAACCAGATGTTGTCGGCGGGGTCCGTCTCCGGCGTCGTCCAGTTCGGCTTTTCGCTCAAGCGCAACAGACCGGTCAGTTCCATCGTGCCTTCCGGAGGCTGCAGCGCCAGCCTTTGGTGCTCGCCATCCAGCCCCTGGGGCAGGAACCCGCGATTGACCAGCACGACCCAGCCTTCGGTCGTTCGGAACGGCGCGTAGGTCATCACGCCAGGGCCACCAACGGGTCCGGCCGGATTGCCCAAGGCGGTGTAGTAGAAAACCGATCCCGGCAGAAACGCACCGGTCACCGCGACATGGCGATAGTCGTCAGCTTCCGCGAGGTCGCGCCACTCGGACGGACCCGGCGCTTCTACGGGCGCATGCGACACGCCTTCTTCCACCTGGACGATGAGATTTTCCTTCCAGGCCAGCCGGTCGAGCTGCCAGAAGCCCAGCTTGAGCAGTACCAGCAGCGCAAGCGCGGCGGCTATGAAAGGAATGAGCAGTTTTCGAACTGGCCCCATGACGGGATCTGCCTTCGTGCGTTATGCGCGCAGTTTTCGCCCTGCGTTTCTAGGAATTCTCGCCATCATCGAGACGGCCTTCCTCGGCCTTGTGACGGAACTGCAGGGCAATCATCAATCCCTTCAGGGGCCGCAGGACGCCGCCCGCCAGAATGACGGTCAGCGGCAGCCACAGGACAAGATGCACCCAGATCGGCGGCTGAAAGCTCAGTTCGACGAACAGGACCAGACCGACGACAATGAAGCCGACAATCATGATGACGAAGACCGCCGGGCCGTCGCCGCTGTCTGCGAAGGAAAAATCCAGACCACAGGCCGCGCAGGACTTTTTCACGGACAGGAAACCGTCAAAGAGCTTTCCCTGGCCGCAACGCGGACATTTGCCGGAAAGACCTGCGGTAACCGGATTGACCGGAGGAAAATGTGCCTTGTCTTCCATATCCTGCCTCATAACTTGTTCCGGAAACGAAAGCGCCCGATCCGGTTGCCGGATCGGGCGCTTTCAGGACCCTGGTGAGACCGCCCCGTCTTGTCCGCCCGCTCATGTGAACGCGGCAGGATCCGGAGCGTCCTGCCCGCGTTCAAGCGAACGCAGGACGCTCTAGTGAGCGGCCGGAGTACCTGCGCCCCAGATGTAGATGGAGACGAACAGGAACAGCCAGACGACGTCGACGAAATGCCAGTACCAGGCGGCAGCCTCGAAGCCGAAATGGTGTTGCGATGTGAACTGGCCCATGGTCGCGCGGATCAGGCACACAAGCAGGAAAATGGTTCCGACTATGACGTGGAAACCATGGAACCCGGTCGCCATGAAGAAGGTCGCGCCATAGATGTTGCCGTCGAAGGTGAAGGCGGCATGGGCATATTCGTAGGCCTGGCAGATGGTGAAGATCACACCGAGGATCACCGTCAGGGTCAGCCCCCATTTCAGGCCTTCGCGATCATCATGCAGCAGCGCGTGGTGTGCCCAGGTGACCGTGGTGCCGGAGCACAGCAGGATCAGCGTATTGAGCAGCGGCAGGTGCCAGGGATCGAAGGTCTCGATGCCTTCCGGCGGCCAGTGACCGCCCGTCGCTTCGACGCGGGCATACTGGATGGCCTCGCCGGTGAACAGCGACGCATCGAAATAGGCCCAGAACCAGGCAACGAAGAACATCACTTCCGATGCGATGAAGAGCAGCATGCCATAGCGAAGATGCAGGGTCACCACACGGGTGTGATGGCCCTCGCGGCCTTCGCGGATGGTATCGCGCCACCAGCCGAACATCACGTAAAGAATGATCAGCATGCCGACAGCGAACAGGCCCCAGCCCGTCAGGTCGATGCCGAGAAGCACGAATTCCGTGTCCTGGCCGTACTTCATGAAGCCGATGGCGCCGAGCGCCATGATGAAGGCGCCAATGGACGCAATGAACGGCCACGGACTAGGTTCCACCAGGTGGTAATCGTGGTTTTTGGTATGTGCCTCAGCCATCGGCAAGCTCCCCAAACGCAGTCATCTCAAGCGCGGTCTCGCGCAATTACTTAAAGGTTCGTTTCAGCAGCGGGCTTATCGACCCTTGCCGCAACAGGACGTTCCGGTTGTTCTACCGGGAAGAAGGTGTAGGACAAAGTGATTTCCTTCACCGATTTCAGTTCCGGATCGTTGTCCATATCCGGGTCGACAAAAAAGACGACCGGCATCTCGACGGTTTCGCCGGCTTCGAGCCGCTGCTCGGTAAAGCAGAAGCATTGCAGCTTGTTGAAGTAGATCCCCGCAGTCGGCGGCGACACGTTGAACGTCGACGTGCCGACGGTCGGCTCCGTTCCCGTGCTGGTCGCCTCATAGAGGAGCTGGGCGGTCTCGCCCATCTTCAGCGTGACGGAGCGGTGCACGGGCCGGAATTTCCAGGGCAGCGCATGATTGACATTGCCGTCGAAGCGCACGGTGATCGTCCGGTCGATGACCATGTCGCTTTCCGCGTCGGCGACCTGCGTCGTTCCTCCGAAGCCCGTCACGCTGCAGAACAGATTGTAGAGCGGCACGGCCGCATAGGCGGCACCGACCATCATGGCGAACACACCGCCACAGGCAATCGCGACCGTGCGGTTGCTGCGGGAGAGGTTGGGAGTGCTCTGCTGTCTGCTCACTGTGTCTTCCTCAAAGCGGCCGGTCTATGACGCCCGGTCCCAGCTTGACGATGGTAACCACATAGAAAAGGACGACAAGTGCGCCCAGAACCACGGCGATCGCGATCGATCTGGCGCGGCGTTTCCTTTTCTGCTCATCCGTCAGCGTGATGCCCGGTTCTTCTCCCGCCATCGGTTCACACTCCCGCCACAAGGCTTTCGCCAAGAAGCAGGGCGAAGAGCATGAACAGATAGAAGATGGAATACTTGAAGAGGCGCACACAGGCCTGACGGGCCCGGTCGCCGTCGCGCTTGCGCCACACATCGGCTGCAAGCACCAGGAAAGCCAGTCCGAGCAGTGCCGAGGCGGCGCCGTAGACAGGTCCCGCGAAACCGAGAAGATAGGGCGCGACGCCAACCGGCGCGAGCAGGACGGAATAGACCAGAATGTGGTGCCGGGTGCTGGTTTCTCCGGCGACCACCGGCAGCATCGGCACGCCGGCGGCGCGGTAATCGACACTCTTGAAGAGGGCAAGCGCCCAGAAGTGCGGCGGCGTCCACATGAAGATGATCAGGAAAAGCACGAAGCTTTCCAGGCTGACGGACCCGGTGACCGATGCCCAGCCGACCATGGGCGGAAACGCCCCGGCAGCGCCGCCGATGACAATGTTCTGCGGTGTCGAACGCTTCAGCCACATGGTGTAGACGACCACGTAGAAGAAGATCGTGAAGGCAAGAAAGGCGCCCGCGAACCAGTTGACCAGCAGGCCGAGGGTGACCACGGAACCGATGGACAGGGTGATCCCGAAAGCCAGGGCTTCGTCACCGGTGACTTTACCGGTCGGAATCGGACGGCCGCGGGTGCGCGACATGATCCGGTCGATGTCGGCGTCATACCACATGTTCAGTGCGCCGGACGCCCCTGCCCCGATGGCAATGCACAGGATCGCCACCGCGCCCAGTACCGGATGCACGGAACCGGGTGCCAGCATCAGGCCGACGAAGGCGGTGAAGATCACCAGCGACATGACACGCGGCTTCAGGAGCGCCACATAGTCGCTCACCGATCCCATACCGCCGTCCCAGACGGCGCTGTCCTGGCTGATCGTATCCTGGCGCTCAACGAGCGACATGGGCGTGTCCTTTGACTTCTTTTGTTTTTGCGGTTCGCGCGTTTTCACGCGGCGCAAGGGGCAGCACAGCGCCCGGGCAGTCGATTACAGTAGGCACCGCGCCGGAGTCCGGCGCGGTGCTGATGTCGATCCGGAGGACGGATCCTCCAGCCACGGATCACTTGATGCGCGGCAGGGTCTCGAACTGGTGGAACGGCGGAGGAGACGACAGTGTCCACTCCAGCGTCGTCGCGCCCTCGCCCCACGGATTGTTTCCGACGGCACGCTTCTTGGCGAAAGCCTCGACGACACCGAAGAGGAACACCAGGACCGCGAAGGCGGAAATGTAGGAGCCGATGGAGGAAACGAAGTTCCAGCCGGCCAGCGCATCCGGATAGTCGACATAACGGCGCGGCATGCCGTTGAGTCCCAGGAAGTGCTGCGGGAAGAACACCAGGTTCACGCCCACGAAGGTGATCCAGAAATGGAGCTTGCCGATCGTCTCGTTATACATGTAGCCGAACATTTTCGGGAACCAGTAGTACCAGGCCGCGAAGATCGCGAACACGGCACCGAGAGACAGGACGTAGTGGAAGTGGGCCACGACGTAATAGGTGTCGTGGAAGGACCGGTCGAGACCCGCATTGGCGAGCTGAACGCCCGTCACACCACCGACGG
This sequence comes from Labrenzia sp. 011, assembly GCF_003075075.1. Lineage (GTDB taxonomy): Bacteria > Pseudomonadota > Alphaproteobacteria > Rhizobiales > Stappiaceae > Roseibium. Next base: position 298,893 of record NZ_QCYM01000002.1, read on the forward strand.
TGAACAGGAAGATGAAGCCTATGGCCCAGACCATCGGCGTCTTGAACTCGATGGACCCGCCCCACATGGTGGCAATCCAGGAGAAGATCTTCACCCCGGTCGGAACCGCGATGACCATCGTGGCCGCCACGAAATAGGCCTGGGTGTCGGCGGACATGCCGACGGTATACATGTGGTGTGCCCACACGATGAAGCCGACGACACCGATGGCGACCATGGCATAGGCCATGCCCAGATACCCGAAGATCGGCTTGCGGGCGAAGGTGGAGATGATGTGGCTGATGATGCCGAAGCCCGGCAGGATCAGGATGTACACTTCCGGATGGCCGAAGAACCAGAACAGGTGCTGGAACAGGATCGGATCGCCGCCGCCGGCCGGATTGAAGAAGGTGGTTCCGAAGTTACGGTCCGTCAGCAGCATGGTGATGGCGCCCGCCAGAACCGGCAGGGACAGAAGCAGCAGGAACGCGGTGATCAGGACCGACCAGGCAAACAGCGGCATCTTGTGCATGGTCATGCCCGGAGCACGCATGTTGAAGATTGTCGTGATGAAGTTGATCGCACCAAGGATCGACGACGCCCCGGCGATATGCAGCGCCAGGATCGCCATGTCCATGGCCGGGCCGGGCTGACCGGAAGTGGAAAGCGGCGGATAGATGGTCCAGCCGCCGCCGGTGCCGTTACCGCCCGGAGGGCCTTCGACGAACAGCGACAGGAGCAGAAGCAGGAAGGCCGGCGGAAGCAGCCAGAAGGAGATGTTGTTCATCCGCGGAAACGCCATGTCCGGCGCGCCGATCATGATAGGCACGAAGTAGTTGGCGTAGCCCCCGATCATGGCCGGCATGACCATGAAGAAGATCATGATCAGACCATGCGCGGTCGTGAAGACGTTGAAGATATGCGCATTGGCGAAGATCTGCATGCCCGGTTCCTGCAGTTCCATGCGTATGCCGACGCTGAGCGCGCCGCCGATGATCCCTGCAATGATCGCGAAGATGAGATACATGATGCCGATGTCTTTGTGGTTGGTCGAATAGACCCACCGGCGCCATCCTGTCGGATGGTCATGTGCAGCATGTGCTTCGGTCGCAGCCATTTTCGGCTCCCTCTCTAGTCGTTCTCAGCGGCGCTGCGTGTCATCGCGCGCATCGCCCAATAGGCTTGCCGCCGCGTTATTTCGCGGCGACGGAGATTTCTTCCAGACGGCCCGTCACGGCGAGCTTCCTGTCCGCCGCGATCGACGCCATCAGCTGTTCGTTGGCGGTGTCCAGATCGTCCTGGGCGGCAGCTGCCCAGGTCTGGAACTGCTCCGGAGAGACAACACGCACGGCGATCGGCATGAAGGCGTGATCCTTGCCGCACAGTTCCGAACACTGGCCGTAGAAGACGCCTTCCTGGCGGGCGTGGAACCAGGTCTCGTTCAATCGGCCCGGGATGGCATCGACCTTGACGCCGAACGACGGCATCGCGAAGGAATGGATCACGTCTTCCGAGGTCACCTGCATTCTCACGGTGGTATCCACAGGAATGACAAGATCGTAATCGACGGCCAGCAGACGCGGCACTTCCTTCAGGGTCACGCCGCGCGCTTCGGCGACAGCCTGGCGTTCGTCGTCCGGAACCATGAGGGAGTCGAAGGACAGTTCGCCCATGCCCTCGTCGGTATATTCATATCCCCAGTACCACTGGTAACCGGTGGCCTTGATGGTCATGTCGTATTCCGGAATGTCCAGCTGCTTGTAGAGCAGGCGGAACGACGGGATCGCGATCACGACGAGGATCAGGATGGGGGCGATCGTCCAGACCACTTCGATCATCGTGTTGTGCGATGTCCGGGACGGTACCGGGTTCGATTTCGAACCGAAGCGGAAAACGCAGATGAGAAGCAGCGCCAGCACCAGCAGCGTGATGACCGTGATGATGACCAGGGTGAAATTGTTGAACCACGTGATGTCGTCCATCACGTCCGTCACCGAGTCCTGAAATCCGAGCTGCCACTCTTTCATACCGGATTCAGCTGCCAAGGCCGCAGTTGACACTCCAGCAATGGTCGCCGCCAATCCGGCTATAGTCATGAGACGCTTGAAGACTGCCTTCACGTCCGCGCTCCCTTCCCTCAGCCGCATGAGATGCGGCGCATACATTAAGTCCCGGTCCAGTGATCCGGTCCAATCAAGTGCGGCAGTAACGGGCTTGGCACAGCTTCGCAAGCCCATTTTGCCGCGTCCTCACTTCGGACAGGATTATCAGATTGCCGGAACTATAACCACAAACTGGTATCAAGGGCGATGGCTACAATCGGCCAGAGCGGCGATGTGCCGCATCACCCCGCCGACACCTGCATGCCGCACAAAAACCACAAGATACGCCGGGCTGCAACGGAATTTCCCACTTTTCACAGCCGCCAAATGCTCCGCCTTGTTTGACTGGCGTCAAGGACAGGCAGATTTTCGACAAAAAAACCGCCTACGCATGAGCTTCCTGCCCCGGTGAGACTGGAAACACGCGCCGTCATGCGGCAATGTCTGGCCGGGATAACACCATGATTCGCGGAACCGGGCGCCTTTTGCCGCCGGACGGCTCTGAACGGATCGGACACCGATTGACTGGAGGATTTCTTGTCAGCCCATTTGCCGAAGCCCATCTCCGCCCGCCCGGCCGGGCGCTCCAGGCCGGTTCTGTTCAGAATCGCCGCCGCCGCGGGACTCCTTCTCGCCTCCCTGACGCAAGGCACGCTTCCCGTCCTGGCGCAGGGCGAGGTGCGCTCCGCGCATGGAGACTGGCAGATGCGCTGCGACACACCTCCGGGTGCCGCCAGCGAACAATGCGCACTCATCCAGAATGTGACCGCCGCGGACCGTGAGAATGTCGGCCTGTCGGTGATCGTTCTCAAGACCGCCGACAAGCAGGCCCGCATCCTGAGGGTGCTTGCGCCGCTCGGCGTCCTGCTGCCTTCGGGTCTCGGGCTGCGTGTCGACAATGCGGATATCGGGCGCGCCGGTTTCGTCCGCTGCCTGCCGAACGGCTGTATCGCGGAAGTGATCCTCGAAGACGATCTGCTCACGAAACTGCAGACCGGGGCACAGGCGACCTTCATCATCTTCCAGACACCGGAAGAAGGCATCGGCATTCCGATTTCTCTGAACGGATTTTCCGCAGGTTTCGACGCCCTGCCCTGAGTTTCAGGATCGTTCCATCCACATGAAAAAGGCGCCGGTTGCGGCGCCTTTTTCATTCCGCGGGAATGTCCTGCTTGTCCTCGGCAGGCTTTCGCGGCGTCACCCGGTGAAGACGGTCGGCGCCCGCATAGATGCCGTCGGCAAGCTGCATCGCCAGACGTTCCTCGTCCCGATAGCGGACGTCTTCCTCGATCTGGTCGATGCGGTCGAGCGGCGTGCCGAGTGCCTCCAGCGCTGCCCGGCCGAACACGACGCTCGACTCGAAGGTTTCGCGAATCTGGAAATCGACCCCGCGCCGCGTGAGATCCAGCACATGCGCCCGGTCCGTCGCCCGGCAGAAGATCAACGCCTCGGGAAAGCCTTCCCGGACAAGATCGATGGCCTTGGCCATCACCTTGTCGTTCTCGATGCACATGGCAACGAGCGCCGCCTTGCCCGCGCCTGCCGCAGCCAGCACATCGGCACGGGTCGCGTCGCCGTAATAGACCTTGTACCCCTGCTTGCGGGCGTAGGCGATGCGGTCGGGACGATTGTCGATGGCCGTGATTTCAAGCCCCTCCGACGTCAGGATCTGCGCGACCACCATGCCGAAACGACCGAATCCGACGACCAGAACTGTCGGCATTGCTTCCTCGAATGTCTCGATCGAGGGGTTTTCAACGCCGCGTGCCTTCACCCTGGCCGCAAGGCTGTCGAGGCCTAGGCAGGCAAGCGGTGTCAGCAGCATCGAGAGAATGACAATCGCGGTCAGCAGATTGGAGGTCTGGTAGTCCAGAAGCCGGTTGCCGACGGCGGCGGTAAACAGCACGAAAGCGAACTCGCCTCCCTGCGGCAGGGTCACCGCGACCCGCAGCGCGTCGGAATTCGACGAGCCGGTGACGCGGGCGAGCCCCCACAGAAAGCCTCCCTTGACCAGCATGACAATGGCCACGCCTGCGGCAACGACCGACCAGGTCTCCGCCACGAGAGAGACATCCAGCGACATGCCGACCGCGACGAAGAAAAGCCCCATGAGCAGGGAGCGGAAAGGCTCGATATCGGCTTCAAGCGTGTGGCGGAAGCTGGATTCGGCGAGCAGGACGCCAGCCAGAAACGCGCCCAGCGCCATGGAAAGCCCTACGGCATGAACAATGCCCGCACTGCCGAGCGCCACGAGAAGCGCAGCCGAGAGCATGACCTCCCGGGCACGGCTTGCCGCCAGCAAATGGAAGATCGGTGAAACCAGATAGCGGCCCGTGAGGATCACCACGGCAACGGCGGCCACGACGACCAGGACCTCCCGGCCGATATCGGAAGCCGTCGCCGGCCCGTCCCCCGCCCCCAGGACGGCAACCATGGCCAGAAGCGGGACGATCGCGATGTCCTGAAGCAGCAGGATCCCGAACGCCCTCTGGCCGTAGGCAGAAGACAGCTGCCCGCGTTCCTGCAGGATCTGCAAGGCAAATGCGGTGGAAGACAGGGCAAGGCCGAATCCGGCGACGAGTGCGGTCGTATTCGCATAGCCGGCAAAGCGGCCGACGGCATAGAGCGTGATCCCGGTAAGCAGCACCTGTGCCGTCCCCAGACCGAAAATGTCCCTTTTCATTCGCCAGAGCTTTTGCGGATCCAGCTCCAGCCCGATCACGAAGAGAAGCAGGACAACGCCGAGTTCGGCAACATGCAGCACGTCCTCGCCCGAACCGAGGAGCCGGAGGCCGTGCGGCCCGATCATCGCGCCCGCCGCCAGATAGCCCACCACCGACCCGAGGCCCAGCCTTTTGGCGATCGGAACAGCCACAACTGTCGCCGCCAGAAACACTATCGATTCGGCAAAAAACGGGGGCGCACTTTCTGCGGCCATTCTCTCTCCTCAGATCAGCCTGCCCCAGGGTGGGGTCGCCTTGGGGCAGGACAGTGATCGACCTTGACGTTCCGGAGCACTGCCGCCGGGTTCCACCGCGAGCGGCCCCGGCGCATCATTGCTTTGCAAAGGATACGCGCTTTGCCGTTAAGAAATCCAGCGCGGCGTCCAGCAGCGCATCCTCCGCCAGGCCGTCGCAGGCAGTGTCAGACCGCCGTGCCGCCGACCGTCAGTTCGTTGATGCGCATGGACGGCTGGCCGACGCCGACGGGCACGCCCTGCCCCTGCTTGCCGCAGGTGCCCATGCCCGGGTCCAGCTCCATGTCGTTGCCGATCATCGAGACCCGCGTCAGGGCGTCCGGCCCGTTGCCGATCAGCATCGCTCCCTTGACCGGTGCGCCGACCTTGCCGTTTTCGACCCTGTAGGCCTCGGTGCAGGAGAACACGAATTTGCCCGAGGTGATGTCGACCTGTCCGCCGCCGAAGGCGACCGCATAAAGACCGTCCTTGACGGAGGCGAGAATTTCCTCCGGATCCTTGTCGCCGGCCATCATCACGGTATTGGTCATGCGTGGCATCGGAATATGCGCATAGGACTGGCGGCGGCCGTTGCCGGTCGGCTCCATGCCCATCAGGCGGGCGTTCTGGCGGTCCTGCATGTAACCCTTGAGGATGCCGTCCTCGATCAGCATTGTCCGGCCGGCCGGCGTTCCCTCGTCATCCACGGTCAGGGATCCGCGCCGATCCGGAATGGTGCCATCATCGACGATGGTGACACCGGGCGCAGCGACACGCTGGCCCATCAGACCGGCGAAAGCGGAGGTCTTCTTGCGGTTGAAATCGCCTTCCAGACCGTGCCCCACTGCTTCGTGCAGGAGGATGCCCGGCCAGCCCGGGCCGAGAACCACGTCAAGGGTGCCGGCGGGAGCCGGAACCGCGTCCAGATTGACCAGGGCCTGGCGCAGCGCCTCGTCGACGCCGCCCTGCCAGTTTTCCGTGGTGATGAAACGTTCGAAGCCTTCGCGGCCGCCGCAGCCGAAGGAGCCGCTTTCCTGACGCGCGTCATTGCCTGCCACGACAGAGATGTTGAGGCGCACCATCGGCCGGACATCGCGCACCAGATGACCGTCGGCGCGCAGGATCTCGACCACCTGCCAGGACGCGGCCAGAGTGGCGGAGACCTGACGCACACGCGGATCCTTCGCCCGTGCATAGGCGTCGATCTCCTGCAGCAGTCTGACCTTTTCCTCGAAGCTCGGCCCGCCGAGCGGATTTACGTCCGTATAAAGCGACTGGTTGGTCCGGGCCGGGGGCGCCGCATAGGTACCCGAATATCCCTTCCTGACCGCACTGACCGCCTCTGCCGCCCGCTTAAGAGCGCCTTCGGAGATATCACCCGCATGGGCGTATCCGGCAGCTTCGCCGGCAACCGCCCGCAGGCCGAACCCCTGGGCCGTATCGTAGTTGGCCCCTTTCAGGCGGCCGTTGTCGAACACCAGCCCCTCACTCTGGCGGTATTCAACGAAGAGTTCGCCATCATCGGCGCCGGATAGCGCTTCCGCGGTGATCCTTTTGGCCGTCTCCAGCCCGAGGCCGGAAGATTCGATAAGATCGGTGGTGGAAATCGTCATGCGTGCGTCCTGTCTGCCTCCGGCCGGCCCGGGCCTGTTCGTGACCGGCTTGCAATCGCCGTCGCCCGGAGTTGTCAGCTGCCCTGACCGGAGTTGTTATCGCTGGTTTCCCCTCAACATAGGGTTTCTGTCGCATAAATCATCCGTAAAACTCGGAATTCCACTTGCGAAAATTTAAACCTGAGTTAAATAATCATATTATACCGCATTGCAAAACAGATTGATGCGTTCCACTCGCCGAGATCCCGGGCCAGCCGCAAACCGGGACCGACAGGTTCCCTGCCCGAATGAGGCGCAAAAGGTGCAAGATCATGCCCCCATCAGACGACCGGCCCCCGCTCCTGTCCTTTCACGCGCTTGCGGCCGCGCGTGGCGACGGACTTCATCCGCGCCTCGCGGAGGTACTTGCCCGGTCCGGTTCGGTCTCCGGGCCACCCCTGCCGTCCATGCAGAGCGATGAGAATATCGTCCGGCCGCAATTCGGCGCGGCGATGACAAGCCGGACGGCGGCCCGCCGGAAATAACGCCGGACCACGCTGACAGGATTGCCGGCAGCCGCGCGGCTTGCCCTGAAACGTTGTTTCGGCTTAGAAGGTGCTGTCGTTAGACCGCCTGGAACCGATCAGATGATGAACCGTTACGAAAATCCGCGTATCCCGAGCGAAGCGCGCGTCCGCTATCTGGACGGCGACTATCAGGTGGAAGCACCGGGCACCTACGTGCGCTGCGCCGTGACAGGCGCTGCGATCCCGCTCGACGAGCTGAAATACTGGTCTGTCGAGCATCAGGAAGCCTATGTCGATGCCAAGGCTTCGATGAAGCGCTATCTGGAAGTCAAATCCGCCTGATTTCGCCCAGTCGATCGTGGATGTGACCGGCCGAGATCGGTGTACGTCCCGAACCCGACCGGTCCTGAAACAACCGGACGCCTTCTTCCGGTCACCTGAAGGCAGGACGCCCGAGCGCCAGGCCGTCCCGCATGTTCAAGCCGAGCAGCGTGACATTCACCGCGCCGGCGGCAGATTCCAGCACCTGCACTGCGTAGAACCAGCCGTCGGGATCACCTGCCCGCAACGCAAGGAAAAAGGCCGACGGCAGAAGGATCGTCAGACCGTTCGCGGCGACGATCCGCATGCGCCGCTGCTTGCGCGCCACCAGACGGGACTTCCATCCCTGCCCCAGGATCATCCCGGAGGCACCCGCTATGGCAAGCGCCGGCACCAATGCGAGCATCCCCCACAGAATTGCGGCTTTCACAACGATGATCGACGCGGAATTTCCGAACACTTCGACCGCGAATGACGACATCCAGAAGAGGATGATCAACAGGAGGGCCACCCCTCCGGCAATGGCATGCAAGCGTTTCAACATGTGTTTCTCCAGAGCCCTGTCATTTTACATAGCAAGCTATCTTATTAAATAGCATGCTATGTAAATAGCAATTGAATAGCCTGCTATCAACACATAAGTTGCGGCAATGGACTTCGAAAAAGATCGTTCGGCGGGATATCTCGCCAATCACATGGCACGGCTGTTTGCGATTGCGCTTCACAAAACAATCGCGCCGCTCGGTCTCGCCCCCGCACAGTTCATGACCCTTCTCGAACTGTGGACGGAAGAAGGCCTTACACAGCGCGATCTGGTACTGAGGCTGGATGTGGAACAGGCGACGATGGCCAATACGCTGGCTCGCATGGAGCGGGACGGTCTGATCACCCGCAAGCCGCACCCGGAGGATCGCCGGTCGCAGTCCGTCTGGCTGACACCGAGGGCACGGGCACTCGAGAAACCGGCAAAGAGCGCCGCCGCCTCGGTCAACGGCGCCGCCCTTGCAGGCCTTTCGCAGGCCGAGCGAGACCGCTTCCTCCAGACGATGGCCCGGATCATCGCCAACTTGCGCAAGTCGGCCTGACCCTTTCCCCGTTTCCTACTGCTGAAAACTGCGTTTACGCAGCGTTTCCCTGATCAACCCGATCAGCCTGTCCTCGTCATCGATGTCCATCCGCAGGTCGAGGACCTGGGCCGTTGACGCGATCCAGTGGAAGAGTTCTCCGTCCGATGTCTCCAGCCGGACCATATCCTTGGCGGTCGTGACCAGTTGCAGGTTCGCCTCTTCCGCCTCCGTCAGAAGGGCGCGGACATCGGCCTCCGAATAGGAGTGGTGATCGGCAAAGGCGCGGGTCTGTTTCACCTGGTAGCCCAGCGCCTTGAGCGAGGCGAAAAATTTCTCTGGCCGGCCGATCCCTGCGAAAGCGAAGAGCTTGCGCCCGTCGAGCTCCCCGTTCGGCTGCGGTCGCAAATGGGCATGCAGGATCGGCAGCGCCCTGCGTCCGGCAAGATGAACGGCCTGTTCGGCCGCAACGCCCTCGCCCACCAGAACAAGACAGTCGGTCTTGAGGATCTGCTTGTGCGCCGGGGCACGCAAGGGACCGGCAGGCAGACAATGTCCGTTGCCGAAGCCGGTTGCGCAATCAACCAGCACCAGACTGAGATCCTTGGCAAGGGCGGGGTTCTGAAAGCCGTCATCCATCAGCAGCACATCGATCGGCTGCTGTTCCGCCAGCGCCGCTCCCGCCGGCCGGTTGCGGGAAATCACCGTCGGCCCGTAGCGCGCCAGCAGCAACGCTTCATCTCCGACATCGCCGGCACCGTGGACCTCACCGGCCACGAGCAGCGGCCCCTTTTCCCGGCCGCCGTAGCCGCGCAGAAGAAACCCCGGCCTGTAGCCTTCCTCCCGCAGCCGGTACGCCAGTTCGATCGCGAAAGGCGTCTTGCCGACACCACCGACCACGAAATTGCCGATACAGATGACGGGCAGCCTGCTTTTCGCCTTCGCTCGTGTCAGCATGCGGCGTCCGGAGAGCAGACCGTAGATCCAGCCGGCGGGTGCCAGCAGCAGCGCCGACAGGGAAAACCCGGGTTTCCACCAGAAGTCAGGCGCCTTGCTCACGCTCCGCCTCCGGTTTCCGGTCTCCGGCAGGACCCTTCAGATAGGGCTGCAGAAACTGCAGGATTTTCTCCTGCGCGCCCCGACCGGCTTCGACAAGTGCCCTGGCCCGCTCCGCCTGATGGCGGGCATCTTCGGGCCGGTGCAGCAGTCCCGCGACCATGTCCGCCAGATCTTCCGGGTGCGAAGCCCGCAATGCTGCCCTGCCCGCCCAGAACTCCTTGTAGACGGCGCGCGCATTGGCAACCTGCGGCCCGGTCACCAGCGCGGATCCGGCGAGAGCGGCCTCCACAGGATTGTGTCCGCCCACGTCCGTGAAGGAGCCGCCGAGAAAGGTCACCGGTGCCAGCCTGTAGAAAAGTCCCATTTCACCAAGTGTATCTCCGAGATAGACACGGGTGGACGGTGCGATTGTCTCCCCCGCGCTCCGGCGGGCCGAGGTCAGGCCATATTCGCCGATCAGCCTGGAAATGTCATCGGCACGGGCCGGGTGACGCGGGACCAGGACGAGCAGCAGGTCCGGAAATTCCTCCGAAAGCCTGACAGCGGCCCGAAGCGCGATTTCATCTTCGCCCGGATGGGTCAGCGCCGCAAGCCAGACAGGACGATCGCCTATCTGCGTGCGAAGCCCCAGTATTTCCGCGTCCTCCGCCTCCGGCACTCCGGCGTCGAACTTCAGGTTTCCCGGCGTCTCCACCCTTTCGCAACCGAGGCTCCGGAACCGTCCGGCGTCGGCGTCGCTTTGGGCCAGTACCAGGTCCAGGCAGCCGAAAATATACCCGGCGACGGCCGGAAACCGCGACCAGTTCCTGTGAGAACTGTCCGAAAGCCGGCCGTTCAGCAGGATGAATGGCCGCTTCCGGCTGCGCAGTTCATCGAACAGGCACGGCCAGATCTCCGATTCAACGACCATTGCCAGATCGGGGGACCAATGATCGAGAAACCGCGTCAGGGGTCCCGGCGCGTCGTAGGGGACAAACTGATGCAGCGCGCCGTCCGGCAGGCGCGTTGCGGCAAGATCGGCCGCCGTCACGGTCACCGTCGTCAGCAGCACCCGGTTGCCCGCAGCGCACAGGTCCTCGATCAAGGGCAGGACCGACATGGTCTCGCCGACGCTTGCCGCATGGATCCATATGAGATGTCCGGGGGGACGCGCCTGTGCCGACCGGCCGAAGCGCTCGCCCTTCCTGGAGGCGACTTCCTTGCCGGAGCGGCTGCGCCACCAGAAAAGAAGATGGAACAGGGGTCCGAGGGCCCGGGCAAGGGTCCGATAGGCGCTGATGAGCACGGGGCGCCGCCTGGCCTGCATGTCTCCCATTCCCTATCTAAAGCTACAGCAAGCGGATCTAGCCATCCGCCCTTCCGACCAGTTCATAGGCACGCCGGGTGACCGCATTGAGACCGTCCTCCACCTGTGCGCGGTAGCTTTCCAGCTCCTCGTCTCCGGCCTCGGCCGGAACCTGGATCAATTCGCCCACGGCGATGCTGCCGCGCCCGAAGGGAAGATTGACGCTCGCCCTGTCCCAGCTGTTGAGCTCGATGCTGCGGCTGGTCGCCACCGCCACGGGCAGGATCGGCCGGCCGGAATGTTTCGCCAGCTGCACGATGCCCACGCCCGACTTGCGCGCCGGCCCCTTGGGAATATCGGCGGTCATGGCGATGGTATAGCCGTCCTTGAGGGCTCTCAGCGCTTCGATGAAGCCGCGCATGCCGCCCCGTTTCCGGATCTGGCGGGCATTCCTGCCGCCCGAAGCCCGGATCAGGCCGAGCCCGAGCTTGCGGGCTGCGATGGCATTCACCTCGCCATCCGCGGAGCGCGAGATCATGACCTTTGCCGGCCATTGGGAAGGCTTGGCGAATGGCACCATGAAATGCTGCCCGTGCCACATGGCGACAATGACCGGCAGATGCGGTTCCATCCTGTCATAGATCCCTTCCGGGTCCACGACAAAGCGGTTGGTGCGGTAGACCAGCTTCAGATAGGTCGCGAGCAGGGTGCCCACACCCGACAGAACCCAGGGCTGACGGCCGAGGCGTTTGATCATTTTTCCTGTCGCCCGAAAACGCGACTGCTCAGTCTTCCGAATCCGGATCGAGCAGGCGGTGCATGTGAACAATGAAATAACGCATGTGCGCATTGTCGACCGTCGACTGTGCCTTCGACTTCCAGGCCTTGTAGGCCTCGGCATAGTTCGGGTAGATGCCGACGATATCCAGCTCGTCCAGATCGCGGAAGGTCACGCCATCCGGCGATTCCAGCTCACCGCCAAACACGAGATGCAAAAGCTGTTTCGGGCTGTCGTTTTCACTCATGAAGATTCTCGCTGTTCGTCACTCGGCTGTTCATTTGACCAGGACCCGGAGTGCATCGCACACAGGCCCGATCAGCGCTTGAGGAGCTGCGACCAGGGCCGGATGCCCGGTCTTCGCACGGTTGTAGGTCAGGTGCTGTCCGGACAGGTCGGTCAGATGTCCGCCTGCTTCCTGCACCAAAAGATCGGCCGCCGCAAGGTCCCAGTCGCTCGGTCCGCCGCGGGCCGCGCCCACATCCACCCGTCCGGCCGCCACGGTTGCCAGGCGGTAGGCGAGCGAACGCAGGATTTCCGCGCGGACAAATCCTGCCGCGATCACGTCCTGATTGGCGACAATCGAATGCGGCCCGCTCAGACTGGCCCCTTCGATGCTGTCACGGTCTGAAACCGCCATCCGCCGGCCGTTGAGCCAGGCCCCGCCGCCTGTGCTTGCCAGGAACATTTCCTCGCGGATCGGACAGAACACGGCTCCGGCGACCGGCCGGCCGTTCTCGACCACGGCAATGGACACGGTCCATTCGTCACCGCCGGCCAGAAAGGCACGGGTTCCGTCGATCGGATCGACGATAAACACACGGTCGCACTGGAGACGCTGCGGATCATCGACGGTTTCCTCGGACAGCCAGCCGTAATCGGGACGCGCCCCTAGCAGTTCCTCCGCCAGAAACCTGTCGACCGCAAGATCCGCCTCCGACACGGGGGACTTGTTGCCCTTGAACCAGGTTTCCGGGTCCTGGCCGAAATAGCCCAGGGCCAGCTCCCCGGCCTGCCGCGCCGCCGTTTCCAGAAGGCGCATGTCCGTCTCGGGGCCGGGATTGCCTTTATCAGTTTCCGGCAAGAGCCATTCCCTCAATCATGATCGACGGTGTCGCGGTGGAATAGCGGTTGTCCAGATCGCTGCCCGGCACCAGCCGCCTGAACATGTCGTTGAGATTGCCGGCGATGGTGATTTCGCTGACGGGCTCGACGATTTCCCCCTTTTCAAACCAGAAGCCGGCTGCCCCGCGGGAGTAGTCCCCGGTCAGGCCGTTGACGCCGTGCCCGATGAGATCGGTCACCAGCAGGCCCTCGCCGGCTTCCGCCATCAGTTCCTCCAGGCTTTTTTCACCCGGCATCAGCGTGATGTTGGTGGCGCCCGGAGACGTTCCGCTGCCGCTGCGATGGGCGCGGCCGTTGGGCTGCAGCCCGAGCTCGCGGGCCGTCGCGCCGTCGAGGAACCAGTGCTGCAGGACGCCGTCGGCGATCACGTCGAGAACCTCGGCGCGCGTTCCTTCGCCGTCGAATGGGCGGGTCGCGGCACCCCGGCGCTTGAAGGGATCGTCGGTGACCCGGATACCGGGCGCGAAAATCTGTTCGCCCATCCGGTCCTTGAGGAAACTGGTCTTGCGCGCGATCGAAGCGCCGTTGATCGCCCCCGCCAGATGACCAAGAATGCTGCGCGCGGCGCGCGATTCATAGATGACGTTGGTTGTCCGGGTGGAGAGCTTCTGCGGATTGAGGCGGCGCACGGCACGTTCTCCGGCCCGGCGGCCGATCTCTGCGGGCGATTCCAGGTCCTCGAAATAGGTCCGGCTGTCGAAATCATAGTCGCGCTCCATGCCGGTGCCCTCGCCGGCAACCGCCGTCATGGACATGCCGTATCGCGACGAGATGTAGGACCCCTGGAACCCGTGGCTGGTGGCCAGGACGACACCGCCAAGACGCCAGGAGGCGCCCGCGCCCCCGGATTTGCTGACCCCGGGGACGGCAAGGCCGGCAGCTTCGGCCTCCAGCGCTATCCGGCCAAGGTCCTCCGCCGTCATTTCCTTCGTGTCGAGAAGATCCAGTTTCGGGAAATCCTTCACCAGCAGCTCCGGATCGGCAAGGCCGGCATAGGGATCTTCCGGAGCGACCTTCGCCATGGCCACGGCGCGTTCGGCCAGACCGGCGGGATCGTCCAGACGGTTGGCCGAGACCGCCGCCGTGCGTTTGCCGACGAAGACGTGCAGCGTGACATCGTCGCCTTCCGCGCGCTCGGTTTCCTCCAGCTTGCCTTCCCGAACCTCCACGCCCAGCGAGACACCGGTGACCGCCACCGCGTCGCAGGCATCGGCCCCGGCCTTGCGGGCCGCTTCCACAAGACGTGCAGCCCGAGACTGCAATTCGCTTTGATCAATCAGTTCCGACATAGGTTCCGCCTTTTGCTTCGGCAGTTGTTTACGCTTCGCACCGGCGGCCTGCAACCGCCGGATCGGGTTCCCAACAATCTGTGCCCATCCGGTCCGGCCCGGGAAGGACAATTCCGCCGGTCCTTCCGGCAAGACATTGCCCCCCGCCCCTTCCGGTTCGAAGTACGCGCCAGGGTCGAACCGTCCGAAGGGGAGGACCGGATCCGCGCAGGGCTGCCATTGGCACCCCTCGGCGGGACATTCGCGCATGAATTGCAGACATCGCCGTCTGCCACACAGGTGAATCAGGTGTTACCGCCTCACTTACATTCCGGTAACCCTCTTTAAAATCAGACTTTTTTAACCGTGTCTCTTAAGTGCTTCACGACCTTTGTCCCGTAACTTGACCCCATCGAGAGACCAAAAGGTCCGGTGGAGAGTCATTTGAGACGTCAAACAGAAATACAGGAAACTGGAGCAACCGGGAGTGGCGCACAAACGATGCCGCATCCCGGTTGCCTGCCAGCCCATTTCCAGCAACGACTGGAAACGAGACCGGGTACCCCTGCACTTCCCGCAGACATCGTTCTCGATCGCGACAGGGCGATCATCAAGCGGCGGGTCGGCGGCGTTCCGGTCACTGTCGTCGTTCCCGCTCAAGGGTTTGACGGCGTCATGGTCAGGATCGTTCCGGGTGCGGCGCCCGGCGACATCGTGGCGGCGCTGATCCTGAAACATCCGGACAGCGCCCTGTCGATCACGCTCGCCGAAACCGAAACCTCGGACGAACTGGCCGCATTGTGGAGCCGCTGGGCACAGACCCTGAACCTGCCGATGCTGGTCTGCGATCTGGGCGGCAAGGTGAAACCGATTGATGCCTACAGCGCCAGGCCTTCGGCAACTCCGGCCCCGCGCCGCAAGCTGCGCCTCCTGACAGGCCGCCGTCCGCGCTTCCTCAACCGCCGCATGCCGGGCCGCCCGGCTCAGGACACGGCCGTGTTCAGGAATGAACGCGAGATCATCGCGCGAACCTGACGCGCCGGTCGGAAAACCCGGCTGATCCGATTGTCCGAAGGCTCCGCATCGCGGGGCTTTTTTGCAATTTCCGGAGACTGATCACAACCACGCCACCAGCGCATCGGCGCAAAATCCGGCAAACAGGATCCAGCCATAGGTGCCGTTGGAGCGGAACAGTCTGAGGCACTGGTCGCCGTCGTCGATATCCAGAACGACGATCTGCCAGCCCAGATGCAGGACACCGGCGAGGATGCCTGCAAAAGCCAGCGGTCCGGCGTCCGCCAGCATGGCCGCGGTCATGAAGAGAAGCGTCGCCAGGCTATAGAGCGCGATGAGGGCCGGTTTGGTGCGCTCGCCGAACAGGCGCGCCGTCGATTTGACGCCGACCAGCGCGTCGTCTTCCTTGTCCTGATGGGCATAGATGGTGTCATAGCCGATGGTCCAGCAGATGCCGCCGAGATAAAGCAGGACGGGTGCCCAGCCCAGCGATCCGAACACCGCCGCCCAGCCCATCAGCGCGCCCCAGGAAAAGGCGAAGCCCAGAAAAAGCTGGGGCCAGTTGGTGATCCGCTTCATGAAAGGGTAGATGGCGACGGGGATCAGCGAGGCGACACCGAGACCGATCGAGAAGCTGTTGAACTGCAGCAGGACAGCCAGTCCGACGACGGCTTGCAGCAGCAGAAAAATCCGTGCCTGGTTCTTCGTCACCTGTCCGGCCGGAATGGGCCGGGAGCGGGTGCGCGCGACCTGTGCGTCGATATCCACATCGACGAGATCATTATAGGTGCAGCCTGCTCCGCGCATGGCCACGGCCCCTACCAGAAAAAGCACCAGATGCCAGGGATTCGGCCAGCCGTGACCTGCGGCAATCGCGGCAAGGGCGGCGGACCACCAGCATGGCCACAACAGCAACCACCAGCCGATGGGACGCTCCCAGCGGGCCAGACGCGCATAGGGGCGCAAGGCCGCCGGAAGCCGCGTGTCGACCCAATGCTGCCTGACCGCATCGGCGACCGGGCCTGTGTCCTTGGTTGAAAAAAACATTTTCCTGCCCATCCGAGTTCTGCAGATCTGGCGGCCCTTGCAGCCGCCGCCGGTATATTTCGGCACTTCGTACCGCGAGCAAAGGTGAATTTCGCCTTGCAAGACGTCACGGTGCCCCAGCCGAGAGCAACAGATGGAGCACGTTGTGAAATTTTCCGCAATTCTTACCATCAAATTCGTTGTCGCGATCGAACTTGGGCTGGCAGCGGTTCCCGCCGCGGCCTTTGCCCGGAAGCCGCCACCGGACGGGAGCGGCGGACAGGCTCTTCACGAGAGCACGATCGGGTCGTCAGGCACCCGCAGTATCCTCGGCGAGGTGTGGGTGGACAACTGGTCCAAGCTCCATATCAACGGCATGCCGCTTGCGGAAGACAGCGTCTCCATCCGCACGGAACACTCCTTCGATGCCGGGCGATTCGCGTTCAACGCCGATTGTCCGCTGACGATCGCTTTCGAATTCCGCGATTTCAAGGAAAACGCCACGCCCCCGGCTGGCGCTGCCTGACAATTCACTCCGCCCCGCCGAGCGGTCGTGGGCGAGCGAACGCATTCCGGATGTTTCCAGCGCCACCCTTCCCCATGCAACATTTGCGGCATACCGGCCGGCGTGATAGACCGCGCGGCATCAAATCCGACCTGCCGCTGCCGGCAAGAAACCGCCGCGCGGCGTCAACCTGCTTTTGAGACTGGACATTCATGAAACTTCTCCTCATCGGATCCGGTGGCCGCGAACATGCCCTGGCCTGGGCGCTGGCGAAATCTCCGCGACTGACCGCGCTTTACGCCGCTCCGGGAAATGCCGGCATCGCCCAGGTGGCAGAGCTCTGCGATCTGGATGTTGCCGACCATCAGGCCGTCATCGGCTTCTGCAAGGACAAAGGCATCGATCTGGTGGTGGTCGGGCCGGAAGCGCCCCTGGTTGCCGGTCTGGTGGACGATCTGGAAGCGGCCGGGCTGAAGGCGTTCGGGCCAAGCAAAGCCGCCGCGCAGCTCGAAGGCTCGAAGGCCTTCACCAAGGGTGTGTGTGACGAGGCCGGCATTCCCACCGCCGGTTACGGTCGTTTCGACAGCCGCGATGCCGCCCTGGCCTATGTTCGCGAAAAGGGTGCACCCATCGTCGTCAAGGCCGACGGACTTGCCGCCGGAAAGGGTGTTGTCGTCGCCATGAGCCTGGCGGAAGCCGAGGAGGCGGTCACCGCCTGCTTTGAAGGCACCTTCGGCGCCGCCGGAGCGGAAGTCGTCATCGAGGATTTCCTGCAGGGCGAGGAAGCCAGTTTCTTCGTGCTTTCGGACGGAACGCACGCCCTGGCCCTGGCGACCGCGCAGGACCACAAGCGCGCCTTCGACGGTGACGAGGGCCCCAACACCGGCGGCATGGGCGCCTATTCCCCCGCGCCGGTACTGACCGACCCGCTGATCGCAGAGGTCATGAAGACGATCATCGAGCCGACGATCGCCACCCTCGCCAAACGCGGCACCCCCTTCAAGGGCGTGCTCTATGCGGGCCTGATGATCACGGCGGAGGGACCGAAGCTCATCGAATACAATACCCGCTTCGGCGACCCGGAATGCCAGGTGCTGATGATGCGGCTGAAAAGCGACCTGCTGGATCTTCTCCTGGCCAGCGTCGAGGGCACGCTCGCGACCGCTTCGGCACGCTGGCGCGACGAGGCCGCGATCTCCGTTGTGATGGCGGCCAGAGGCTATCCGGGAACCTATGCCAAGGGTACGGAAATCCGCGGCCTGGAACCGCTCGCCTCGGACCGTCTCGAAGTCTTTCATGCCGGAACGAAGATGGATGGCGCACGCCTGCTGGCCAACGGCGGCCGGGTTCTGAATGTGACCGCACTCGGATCGAACGTCCAGGAGGCCCGGAAGACGGCCTATGATGCCATTGATGCAATCGACTGGCCGGAGGGCTTTTGCCGGACCGATATCGGCTGGCGGGCCGTGGCGCGTGAAAAGACCGGCTGACGCAAGGCCCTCGTGATGCTTTAATTCATGCAGAAAGTGCCGGGACGCAGCCAAGGGGGTCCGAGCGTTTGAGAACCGATTTGCCGGACCTGTTTCCCGGCTTCGAGAGCATCACTGTCGAAACGGCCACGGCGCGGCTGTTTTGCCGGGTCGGCGGTTCCGGCCCGCCGCTTCTCCTGCTGCACGGCTATCCGCAATCCCATGTCATCTGGCACACGATTGCGCCCCGTCTTGCAGAACACTTCACCCTGATCCTGCCCGACCTGCCCGGCTACGGCAGATCCTCCGTGCCGCCGCTGAGCGATGATCATGCGGCCTATTCCAAACGCGCCATGGCGGGCGCCTTCACCGAGTTGATGAACGTGCTCGGCCACCGGCGCTTCTTTCTGGCCGGTCACGACCGCGGCGGACGGGTCGCCTACCGGCTGGCACTGGATCATCCGGAAGCAATCGAACGGCTGGCGGTTCTCGACATCCTGCCGACCTCCGATTACTGGGACAGGATGGACCGGACCTTCGGGCTGAAGATCTATCACTGGATGTTCCTGGCGCAGCCCGCCCCCTTCCCTGAAAAACTCATCGCCGCGTCTCCGGTCCGCTTTCTGGAACACACCCTGGCAAGCTGGACCGGCGACAAGACGCTGTCCTGCTTTTCCGCGGAAGCGCTTGCCCACAATCGTGACTGGTTCTGCGATCCGGACCGGATTTCCGCAACCTGCGAGGACTACCGGGCCGGCGCGACGATCGATTACGACCATGACAGGGCGGACCTGGAAGCGGGCAACAGGATCGACCTGCCCCTGCTCGCCCTGTGGGGTGACAAGGGCATTGCGACCAGTGTGGATGACCCGTTGGCGGCGTGGCGGATCTGGTGCCCGAAAGCCATCGGAAAGATCCTGCCGTGCGGACATTTCCTTCCTGAAGAAGCGCCGGAGAGCACGAGCGAGGCATTGCAAAGATTTTTCACCGCAGGATCATTTCTAACTTAAAGTAATTAAATTTTATACATATAGTTAACTTGGAAATTTGACCTGATTTGAACACCGTCCTGATTATTTGTAATAAATTCAGTCAATCAATTAACCTTTTTTAAGAAACATGTTCAAAACAATTTAACCATTCGCCGCTATTGAGAAAAATGGCATTGGCGGTTTGCGCCAGTCCGTCGCGATCCGGTGGGGTACGACGCAACGGACAATCTGGCCGAACGGTACAGGACGCACGCTGCTCAGGGGCACGGGTAATTCGAGTGGGAAAGCAGGAAACAGGCGACAGACAGGACCTTCCCGAAAGACGGCATCGCCTTCGGGGGGGACGCACGCGTCTCGACCGGATCCTTGCACGCTGGTGCTGCGGTGAAGACGTCCAGTTTGAAAAGCCGCTCAGAACCGTTTTTCTCACCGTCTTCGCGCTGACCGTCGCCGTCCTGACCCTTCAGAATATCATGTCCGCGTACCGGAGCATGAACGAACCGCAGGAACGGCTGGTACGGACCGTCGAAAGACTGCTTACCCGGCAGAAAGCGCTCGGGACCGAAACACTCGACCGGGCCATCAGCACAATCGGCGCCGACACGGCGCTGCAGGCGGCCATCCGGGACAAGAATGCCAGTGAAACGAGAACCATCGCCGATCGGGTTTTCGCCCGCCCCCCGGACGGGCTGGAGATTGCCGAGTTCACGATCTACGGCGCGGACCATAATCTCATCTACCGCGCGCTCGACCCGAACTCCATAGGACACTCCGTCGACAGCAGATATGCCTCCGGTCCCGTCTCCTTCCAGAGCGACCTGAGCACAAACCTGTCCCGGCGCACCAACGGCATCGAGCTCGGGCCGAACGGAGAGATTGTCGTCAGCATCTTCCGCCCCCTGATTTCCGGCGCCAAGCTGCTCGGCTACCTCAAGCTCGCGATC
Source organism: Labrenzia sp. 011 (assembly GCF_003075075.1). Lineage (GTDB taxonomy): Bacteria > Pseudomonadota > Alphaproteobacteria > Rhizobiales > Stappiaceae > Roseibium. The sequence goes on from NZ_QCYM01000002.1 coordinate 318,899, forward strand.
GACATCGAGAACCCGCTTGCCTTTATCAGTTCCGCGGTCGATGCGCAGATCGTCAAGGTGACGGAGACCGGGGGGAACCACGATCTCGGCGGCAGCAGGTTCCAGTATGCGCATATCGGCGGCCTGGCGCCGGGCGGCCTGGACATCGGCTCCATTACCAGCTCGGGCGAAATTGACGCCGGCAATCGTTTCGCGCTGCACGACGGCAAGATCTTCGTGCTCCGCGACCTGCCCATACCCGTCACCGGGGCGGACCATTTCGTCCGGCTTGTTCTGGTCAAGGATGTGACCCGCAATGTCTGGGCCTTCGCCCGGCAGACCCTCTTCTCACTGATGGCGGGTATCGGACTGGCCCTCCTGTCCTGGGCCATCATCCACCGCCTGCTGTCCAGGTTGCAGTCTGCCGTTCAGGAGACGACGTCACGTCTTGAAGCCGAAGTGCGCGACAACACGCGCAAGCTGGAGCACAGCGCCTTTCAGCTCACCGAAGCCCAGCGGATTGCCGGCATCGGCAGCTGGGAGCGGGACCTCGCGACAAACGACATTCTGGGGTCGGAAGAGTTCTACCGGATCATGGCCATTCCCAAGGATCTGCCAGCCGCGGAGATTAAAGACCACATTCACGCGCAGATTCCGGAAAAGGAAGCTATCACCAAAGAGGCGGTGATCAGCAGGGCGATTGCCGTTTGCGGCGAGTTCGATCTGGAGCACACGCTTGTCCTGAAGAACGGCGAAGCCCGCTATGTGCACATGCGCGGTTACGTTCTGGCCGGTCCGGACGGCAAGGCGGCAAAGGTCATCGGCACGGTCCACGACAATACAGACCGCCGTCTGGCGGAAAGACGCAACAATCTGCTGGCGAATATCCTGGAGTCCTCGCTGAACGAGATCTTCATCCTGAACACGCAGACCTTCCTTGTCGAATATGCCAATAAATGCGCCCTCAGTAATCTCGGATACGAGCTCGCGGATCTCAAATCCCGGCATATATGGGACATCAATCCGGTCTATGATGCCGAGTCCATCCGCCGGGATGTGGCACCGCTCCTGAACGGCTCCCGGGAAAGCCTTTCCGTGGAAAGCCTTCACAGGCGCAAGGACGGCTCGGAATATCCCGTCGACCTGCGGGTCCAGTTGCTCAAGGACGACGAGCGGGATCTGTTCATCGCCATCGCGAACGATGTTTCCGAACGGGTGCAGAGGGAAAACGAAACCCGCGAAGCCAAGATCCGCGCGGAACGCCTGGCCTATTTCGATCCGCTGACCAAACTGTCGAACCGCGCCGGATGTCAGCGCGACGCGAAAGCCCGTTTCTCCCGTTCCGACCGGCCTGCGTTTCTGGCTCATGTGGATATGGACGGTTTCAAGCGGGTCAACGATACACTCGGCCATCTTGCCGGCGACCACTGCCTGGAGGAAACCGGCCGCAGGCTGCGGCAGGTCTGCCGCGGACTGGGCACGGCCTACCGCTGGGGCGGGGATGAATTCGTCATCCTGGCCAACAGCGACATGTCCGATCCCAATGAACTGTGCGAACGGGCGCGCCGGCTGATGCGCGCACCGATGGAATTCAGCGGCACGAAGTTCTGGCCGACGGTCAGTATGGGCATCGCCCTGTGTCCGGAGGACGGCGATGATTTCGACACCTTGCTGGTGAATGCGGACCTGGCGCTCTACCAGTCGAAGGAAAAGGGCAAGGACCGCTACACCTTCTTCAAGGCGGACATGAAAACCGACAGCGAGATCGAGGCGAAGATCGAGCTGGAACTTCACGAGGCGGTCAAGAACGACCAGTTCATTCTGGTCTTCCAGCCGCAGGTCAACCTCAGGTCCCAGACGATCACCGGTGTCGAGGCGCTGGTCCGCTGGGAGCATCCTGACCGCGGACTGCTGTCCCCGGCCGAGTTTCTGCCGATTGTCGAAAAGACCAATCTGGCTCCCGTTCTGGGCAGGATCGTCATCGATACGGCCCTGGCCGCGGCGCGGCACTGGCTGGATGCGGGGCTCGACTTCGGACGGGTGTCCATCAATATTTCCCCCGCCCACCTGTCTTCCGGACTGCTCACGGAGCACTTCAAGGAAGCAATGGTGAAATACAATATAGATCCCGACCGGATCACCGCGGAGGTTCTGGAATCCGTTTTCCTGAGCGACAACCGGTCCGGTCACCTGGCAGCGCTCGAGGAGCTTTACAATCTCGGCGTTCATATCGAACTGGACGACTTCGGGACCGGCTACGCGTCATTGACCCATGTTGCCGACCTGCCGATAAACGGATTGAAGATCGACAAGTCCTTCACCAACCAGATGCTTCAGGACCCGAAAAAGGAAGCCGTCGTCAACCAGCTCATCCATCTCGCGCGCTCCCTGAATATCGGGATCGTGTGCGAAGGGGTGGAAACGGAAGCGCAATACGACCGCCTGCGGATGATGGGCGACTTTTCCATCCAGGGCTATCTGATCGCCAAACCGATGACCTTCGACCGCATGACGGACTGGATGACCGAATCCGCGGACGACCTTTACTACGTCATCTGATCCACCCTGCCCTTCAGCGCGTTCCATTTGACGCCCGGTGCTTCAACCGGCGATAAGGAACCGGATCCGGGCCCGTGACCCCAGACAATCGAAATCCGTCGGCTCCGATCCACATGCTCTGACCAACAGCAGCCGGAAGCTGACACCATGCCCGTTCTTCCCCCTTCCCCCCGCATCGGCCTCGCACTCGGCGGCGGCGGCGCCCGGGGCCTTGCACATATTCCCGTGCTTGAGGCACTGGACGAGCTTGGTCTCAGACCCGCCCAGATCGCCGGAACCTCCATCGGCGCCATCATGGGCGCGGCCTATGCCAGCGGCCTCAGCGGCAGCGACATACGCAAGATGACAATGGAAATCTTCGCTGACCGCAACAGTGTGCTGTCCCGGCTGTGGCAGCTCAGGCCCAGACGGTTCGCCGACATGTTCCGCCCCGGCCCCGTTCAGTTCGATCCGCAGCGCGTGCTGGAAGTCTTCATAGCGGAGTATCTTCCGGAGCGCTTCGAGGATCTCAAGATCCCGCTTCGCCTACATGCGACCGACTTCTACGGCTGTCAGGAAGTCGATTTCGAATCGGGTCCGCTCCTGCCGGCCATTGCCGCCTCCATCGCTATTCCCGCCATTTTCCGGCCGGTGAAGCTGAACGGCCAGATTCTGATCGATGGCGGCGTCGTTAATCCACTGCCCTTTGACGGCTTGCGCAGCAATTGCGACATCGTCATTGCGGTCGATGTGGTCGGCGCCCCGGTTCCGCGCCCGAACAGGGAGGAAATCAGCATGCTGGATTCCCTGTTCGGCGCCTCACAAATCCTGATGCAGGCCATCACGATCCAAAAACTCAAGGTGGATCAACCGGATATCCTGATCCGGCCGGCGCCCGACATGACCCGCGTTCTCGATTTCATGAAAGCGGAGCGCATTATAAATGCTGCTGAGCCCCTGAAAGAAGCGATGAAGGAACAACTCGAAACACTGCTAAAAGAACGGACACCCGTTACTTAGAGGCAACACTCGTATAAACGACGAGATAAATCCTTTTTATTAGACTTGATGTCACGTTTAACAAAGCATTAACACAACCAGTAAATACTTATCCTGTTCTATTAGGAGAAGGCTATGCGGCCAACGGGATCAATGGATTTGGATAACTGTCCAATATCGGACGACTTGCTCAAGCGGTTACTGGACGCCACCCTGAATGCGGTAACGGACGTCGGCAACCAGCTTCCGGAAGGCCAGCGCGCGGCATTGGTCGTCTATTGCTACCGGCGCGCACATTTTCGCAGGCTGGGACTATCGCTTGCCAAGCTGTGCAGCCGGCAATCCCTGGCGATGGAAGCCGGACACGCCGGAGAACTCATCCATTCGCAGGCCGCAGCCGCCGATACGGAGACCGACAGCCGCATCAGCGACGTTTCACGCAGAGGCAAGGCTCCGGTCAGTCTCCGCAGCGTATAGAAAGACCCGATAAAGGGGCTGGTTCTTCCTCCCACCTGCCCCCAACTCAGGCAACCGCCTTCACAGCCACTCTGTGCAAGCCGGTTGCCTTTTTCTTTGCCGGGCTCTGTCGAGGCCCTTTTCGCGCGTCTCCGGGCTCCGCTGCCTCAAACTTGTGCTGTTCCGTCATCAAAGTGACTTGCCCTCGCCGAACCGCCCTCTACACTTAAAGCAGATGCATCGAACTGCGGATGGTGGATCATGGCTTCAACCGTTTCTGAACGTACTGGCGCTTTCCCGAGTTTGCGGCACATTGCGCGGCTGACAGCGTCCCTGTTCGCAGTCGCGTTGATGGTGCCGGGCCCGGCCTATGCGGTGTGTCAGCTGATTGCGGAGGCTCCCTACAAGAGTCCGATGCCCGGAGAAGCCCGAGTTTGGCAGGCCGCACTGGGGCCGGGCGAATTACAGATCCGGTATATCGGCCACTCCACCTTCGAACTGGAAACGCCGGCGGGCGTCCGGATCGCGACGGATTACAATGACAGCATAAAGCCGTCACTGCCGCCGACGGTGGCAACCATGAACGGCGCCCACAGCACCCATTTCTCGATCAATCCCGCCCCGGAGATAGAGCATCTCCTCTACGGCTGGAATCCCAAGGGCGGTCCGATCGACCATGACCTCACCGTCCAGGATGTTCGTATCCGCAATATCCAGACCAACATTCGCGGCTGGGACGGGGAGAGCCGGCGTCTGGGCAATTCCATCTTCATTTTCGAAGTGGCGGATCTGTGTATTGCCCATCTGGGACATCTGCACCAACAGCTGACCCAGGAAGATCTGACCCGGCTCGGGCAGATCGACATCGTCTTTGCGGCCATCGACAATTCCACGACCCTGCGGCTCGAGAGCCTGATCAACGTACTGGACAGCATTGGCCCGGCCATGGTGATCCCGATGCATTTCCATTTCGCGGGCGCCCTGCAGAGCTTCGTGGGCAGGGCAACGCAAGCCGGATACGAGATCGTCCGGGCGGACGGTCCGGCGCTGCTGGTCACCCGCGCGAGCCTGCCCATGCGCAAGACGGTCTATGTCATGATGCCCGGTGGCGGCTGACCCCTATCCGATTATACCAAAGACAATTGATCGGAACCCATTTGAAGATCTCTTTCCGCTTGCCGGTCAGGCGCGCCGGGCGGCGTTGCGCGTCTCGCCCGATGGGCCGCATCGCGCTTCGACACGCGCCTTGCCGAAGACCCTCCAAAGCCGGTCAAATGAGTCCCGATCAACTGTCTTTGGTATTACGCGTCCGGGCCGTATTCCAGAAAGACCACCTGGCTGTCACCCGTCTGCCTCCGGTCACGTTCCCGGAAGCCTTCGGGAATGTCGATAGCGGCCGAGGCCCGTTCTTCCAGAACGCATATGGCGCCTGATTTCAGCCAGCCGCCGGCCGCAGCCGAGGCAAGCGCCTTCTCGCCCAGTCCCTTGTCATATGGCGGGTCGGCGAACAACAGGTCGAAAGGTTCGATGTTGCCGGCGCTGCCGAGGCGGAGCGCATCGCGGCGGAAGATCTTCGCGGCGCCGTTCAGCCCGAGATCTTCCATATTCCGGCGGATCACGCCACGGGCCTGCGTGCCTTCCTCGATAAAGGTGCAATGGCGCGCGCCCCGGCTTATCGCTTCAAACCCGAGCGCGCCGGTACCGGCGAACAGGTCAAGAACCCGGATGCCGTCAAGATCGACGTCAAGACCGTGGGCGAGGATGTTGAAGATCGTTTCCCGCAACCGGTCGCTTGTCGGCCGGGTCGCCTGCGATTTCGGCGCGGCAAGCGCCGCGCCCTTGAAACGTCCGGCAACAATTCTCACGAACGGCCCCCACCCCGCGGTCCCTTGCCGCCTTTCGGCGGACCGCTGCGGGCGCGTTTCTCGGCTTCGCTGCGGCTTTCCTGGTGCTTGTCTTCCACCAGGCCATCGTCACCCCAGATCTTGCGAGGTGGTGCACTGAAGCGCTGCTCGCCGAAGTCCTTGCGCGGCTTGGCGTCGGTGGTCATGCGAAAACGGGAGCGCGGCGAGACCTTTTCCTTTTTCGGTCCGGACGGCTTGCGCTTGCCGGACTTGCGGTCCTTTTCCCCGTCAGGATGCGCCGTGTCCGCGCGCCGGGACTTCGCCGCCTTGTGCCGGTCGGTCACGGTCTTGCCCTCACGGGCGGTCATCCATTTGCCCTGGCCGCCGGATTCACGGCGTTCGCCGGACTGTCCTTCGCCGGAACGGCCGGGCTTCTGCCGCGTGCCGGAGGCCTTCTTCTCCGCTTCCGGTTTGGGCGCATGGAACAGGGGCGCATCGAAATCGGCGCCCGCTTCTTCGGCCAGGGTGTCGCCAAGCTGATCGCGCAGGACGCGCCCGCGGATCTCGCGGACATCGCCTTCCGGCAGATCCATCAGCTGGAACGGTCCGTAGGACAGACGTATCAGGCGGTTCACGGTCAGGCCCAGATGTTCGAGCACCCGTTTGACTTCCCGGTTCTTGCCCTCGCGCAGCCCCAGGGTCATCCAGCTGTTGCCGCCCTGTTCCTTGTCCAGGGTCGCTTCGATGGCGCCATAGAGAACGCCCTCGATCGCGATGCCGTCCTTCAATCCGTCCAGATCAGCCTGTGTCACCTTGCCGAAGGCGCGAACCCGGTAGCGCCGCAGCCAGCCGGTTGCCGGCAGCTCCAGCACGCGCGCCAGCCCGCCGTCGTTGGTCAGGAGCAGAAGGCCTTCCGTGTTGATGTCGAGACGACCGACGGTCAGCACCCGCGGCAGTTCCGCCGGCAGCCGTTCGAAAACAGTCGGCCGGCCCTCCGGGTCCTTGTTGGTCGTCACCAGGCCGCGCGGCTTGTGATAGAGCCAGAGGCGCGTGCGCTCGCGCGTCGGCAACAGCTTTCCGTCCACGACCACCTTGTCGTTGGGCGTGACCGTGATCGCAGGGGTGGTCAGCTTCTTGCCGTTGAGCTCGACCCGGCCGTTTTCGATCCAGGTTTCCGCCTCGCGGCGGGAACACAGGCCGGCGCGCGCCATGACCTTGGCGATCCGCTCGCCGCGGTCGGCGGCGTCGCCTGAGCCACGGGGTGCGACAACCGGCACGGCGGTCTTCGGCGCTTCCTTGGGTGCCGCGCGGCGTTTTTCGGCTGTGCGTTTGTCGCGCCCCTGGTCTTTTGCGGAGGCCGGGCGCCGGGGGGGTGTTTTTCTTGTCGTCATGCGCGCGTCATAGCAGAGCTTGGGCCTTTCGGGAATCGCTTGTTTTCAGCAATCATGGCAGAAAACCGTTTCCTGGCCAGGAACCTCCCCCTTCTCCCGGGCGAAATTATGCCGTCGGGGCTGACGAGACGCCTGTTTCCAATTAAACAATTCCCCATGAAGCTGATCGAACCATTCAGATCCGAGATCCCATGAGCGGCCCGGAAACCGACGGACACCAGGCATCCTTCATGGATCTGGCCCTGGAAGAAGCGGAAATGGCCGCGGCCCGTGGAGAAGTTCCCGTCGGCGCGGTTGTCGTGCTGGGAGACCGGGTCCTTGCCCGGAACGGCAACCGGACACTTGAGCTGAATGATCCGACCGCCCATGCGGAAGTCCTTGTCCTGCGCGAAGCCTGCGCCAAACTCGGCTCGCAGCGCCTTGCGGACTGCGATCTCCATGTGACGCTCGAGCCTTGCGCAATGTGCGCGGGCGCGATTTCCTTCGCGCGCATACGGCGCCTCTACTATGGGGCTGCCGACGAAAAGGGAGGCGCCGTCGACCATGGCAGCCGGTTTTTCAGCCAGCCGACCTGCCATCACGCTCCGGAGGTCTATTCCGGTTTCGGCGAGACACGGTCCGCTGCTTTGCTGAAGACTTTCTTCCGGACAAAACGATAACAGCCAAAGCAACCGGGGGTTGCCGCGTGGCGCAAAAGCCACACCTTTCGCCAAACCCGTACCCCAGCGTCATTTTTGTCCGCTGCGTTATTCAATTGCTCATTTGACCTGCCATATCTTTCGGCAGAGAAAACATCCGCATTCTTTTCGGAGTATCAAATGACTCGTCTTGCTGTTCTTGGGGCATTCGCCGGTTTCGTGGCGGCGGCCAACCCGGCTCAGGCTGCTGATCTGCCAGTAGCTCCGGAACCTGTCGATTATGTCCGTATCTGCGATGCCTATGGAGCGCGGTTCTACTATATCCCGGGCACCGAAACCTGCCTGCGCGTCGGCGGACGCGTCCGCTTCGACACCCGTTTCAGGAACTTCGGAAAATCCGAAAACGCCTGGGGTGACCGCGACACCAATGCTCTCGAGCTGCGTTCGCGCGGTTATCTCTATCTCGATGCCCGCACCGCGACCGAATTCGGCACGCTGCGCACCTTTATCGAGATGTACGGAACCGCCACCAACGACAACGCTTCCTCCTTCACGCTCGACAAGGCCTATATCCAGTGGGGCGGACTGCTGGCCGGCCGCGCCCAGTCGAACTTCGACTTCTTCACCGGCTACGCCTTCAACGCCCAGATCGAAAGTTACTCTGACCGGAAGATCAACCAGGCAGCCTATACCTTCGCCTTCGGCAACGGCTTCAATGCAACGCTCGCAATCGAAGACCGATCCTCCCGCGACACCAGCATCGGGCTGAACGGCGGCACCGAGGACTACGGCGGCACCCGCATGCCGGACTTTGTCGCCGCATTCGGGCTCAAGCAGGGTTGGGGCAAGGCCCAGGTCATGGGCGCCTTGCATCAGGTCTACCCGAATGCGACCTATAACGGTGTCACCGTGGGCAGCGAAGATGAACTCGGATGGGCCGTCGGCGGCGGTGTCCAGGTCAATTTCGGCGGTCTGGCCAACGGCGGCAGCATTGCCTTGCAGGGTGTCTATACGGACGGAGCCAGCGGCTACGGCTCGACCGGCTGGAACAGCCGGATCACCGACGCGGTCTACACCGGCACCGGAACAGACACCACCAAGACATGGAACGTCTTCGGCGGTGTCAATCTGGGGCTGACCAACACCATCGAAGCCAATATCGAGGGCGGCTACCACAGCGTGGAAGGCGGTACCGGCGCCTATGATTTCACACAGTGGGACGCAACCGCGAACGTGGTCTGGGAACCGGTGTCCGGCTTCATCATGGGCCCGGAACTGCAGTACCGCGATCTGGACTTCAGCCAGTCCTCCGGTCTCGACGACACCTATGAACTTTACGGGACGTTCCGCGTACAGCGCACGTTCTGAGTCTTCCCGAAAGATGGGTGCAAAAGCCCCGGACCGGCCGGTCCGGGGCTTTTTCGTCGGCCGAGCCCGCGCTCAAGCCTTTTGGCGGAACGCCGTCATCCCTTCCGGCCCAGGGCTTTCAGGACGGCGGACCACAGGCCGTTGTCCCACAGGTTTCCGTGTCCGGCCCCTTCCAGGATGACGATCTGCCTGGGGTCCGTGGCCCGCTCGAACAGCTCCCTGCCGTGCTCGACGGAAATGAGCCCATCCGCCGTGCCGTGAACGATCAGCACCGGTGCGGCAACGGCGCCGATGCGCTCGCGGCTGGGCATGGGGTCCTTCATCAGCAGGTTCACCGGCAGCCAGGGATAGCTCTCCAACGCCAGATCGACGAGGGCCGTATAGGGCGCTTCCAGAACCACAAGTTCAGCCTGCGGGCGTTGGGCGGCGACCGCTGTCGCGACACCGGTTCCCAGGCTCTCGCCATGCAGGACGATGGGCGTTCGCGACGCCGACAACCGGTCGAAGTGCTCCAGTCCATCGGATATGAACGCGGCTTCCGACGGGCTTCCGCCGCTGCCGGCATACCCCCGGTAGGCAGGCGCGTAGAGCCCGAAGCCGCTGTCCAGGATCTGCCTGAAACGGGCCCACCGGGTTGAGACATTGCCGGAATTTCCGTGAAAATACAGCACTGTGGGTGCGCCGTCGCGCGCCGGTTCCGCGCGCCAGACGGTCACGGGCGTCCCGTCCGCCATGGCGACGGTTTCGACCGTGACCTCTTCCAGTCCCTTTTCGGCCGGATCGGCGAGAGTTCCCGAAGGCACAAAAACGAAGCTGCGCTGGTTGAGATACATGTATCCGGCAGCCATGGCGTAGGCGATGGCCAGGACGGCAGCCAGACCGGCAAGGGACTTCCACCTCCCTGCTGTCCGTTTGTCGGATCGGCTTGCCAAAATCCGGTCTCCTGCTGATGGTGCGGTCGGAACCCTGTGGCCGGCCTTCCCAACGGTCTATTTTCGGCCGAACAGCTTCTCGATGTCCGTCAGTTTCAGCTCGACCCAGGTGGGGCGCCCGTGATTGCACTGGCCGGAGAGCGGCGTCGCCTCCATGTCGCGCAGCAGCGCATCCATTTCCTCCGGGCGCATGCGGCGGCCGGCGCGGACCGACCCGTGGCAGGCCATGGTGGCGGCCACGTGATCGAGCTTTTCCTTCAGACCTTCGGCAGTGTCCCATTCGGCAAGTTCGTCGGCCAGATTCCTGACCATGCCCTGAATGTCCATGTCGCCCAGCATCGCCGGTGTTTCCCGGACCGCGACTGCGCCGGGACCGAAAGCCTCCAGGCAGAGCCCGACCTTCTCAAGATCTTCCGACCGCTCGGCCAGGCGGGCGGCGTCTTCTTCCGGCAGTTCGACGATTTCAGGGATCAGGAGGATCTGCCGGGCGACCTCCTTCTTCGCCAGCGCTTCCTTCAGACGTTCGTAGACGAGACGTTCATGCGCAGCGTGCTGATCCACGATGACAACCCCATCCCCGGTCTGGGCAATGATGTATGTCTCGTGCACCTGGGCGCGCGCGGCACCGAGCGGCAACCGGGTTTTTTCGATCTCCACCGGCACCTCATGGGCGCGGGCATCGGCCGACGGCGCGCCGAAGGCGTCGAAACCGGCCGACCCGGCAAAGGGTGCCTGAGGCTGTTCGGCCATTCCCGCGCCCGGTGCAGCCGCTGCGTCCAGCGGGCGGAAGGCCTGCGGATCCCAGTGCGCGGCGCCGGCGGTCTGGCCGTAAGCCGGTCCGGCGGTGTTTCCTGCCCCGTAGACAGGGTTTCCCGCAGAAGCCGGCCCGCGATAGCCCGGCGGCTGCGCCCGCAGCGCATCGAGCGCGACGGCAGCGTTCGAGGTGGACGAGCGGTGGCCGGCCCGGACCAGGGCATGTTTGATGGACCCCACGAGAAGCCCACGCACCAGCTGGGAATCGCGGAAGCGCACATCCGCCTTGGCCGGATGGACGTTCACATCCACCTGCACCGGATCGAGATCGAGAAACAGGACGACAACCGGGTGGCGGTCCCGCGCCAGCACATCGGCATAGGCCCCGCGCAGGCCCGACAGCAGCAGCTTGTCCTTCACCGGACGACCGTTGACATAGAAGAACTGGTTCTGCGCATTGCCGCGATGATGGGTAGGCAGCCCCGCGAATCCGGTCAGACGAACCCCTTCGCGTTCGGCATCGATGTCCATGGCGTTGTCGACGAAATCCTGGCCGAGGATTTGCGCGATCCGCGCCAGATGCGGCTCGTCGCCCCGGGCTGCCGGCCAGCTTTGCGGCTGACGGTCGGCGCCCGAGAGCGAGAATCCGATCCGCGGGTAGGCAAGGGCGATGCGCTTGACGATTTCGGTGATCGCGGCAGCTTCCGCCCGGTCGGACTTGAGGAATTTCAATCTGGCGGGCGTTGCAAAGAACAGGTCCCGCACCTCGACCTGGGTGCCCCTGGTGCGTGCCGCCGGAATGGCCTGCTGTTCCCTGCCCCCCTCGACCGCAATTGCCCAAGCGTGGTCTTCGTCCCGGTGACGGGTCTGGATGGCAAGGCGCGCGACCGACCCGATGGAAGGCAGGGCCTCGCCGCGAAAACCGAGTGTGCGGATGTCGAACAGGTCGTCGTCGGAGATTTTCGAGGTGCAGTGGCGGCGGATCGCCAGTATCAGGTCGTCCCGGCGCATGCCTTCGCCATCGTCCGCCACCCGCATCAGGGTCTTGCCCCCGGCCGCCGTCACGATTTCGATGTTCGACGCCCCGGCATCCACCGCGTTCTCGACCAGTTCCTTGATCACGCTGGCGGGACGTTCGATCACCTCGCCGGCGGCAATCTGGTTGATCACCTGTTCGCCAAGCTGCCTGACCTGCATGAAACTCTCTCTACTCGGTTTCGCACTGCGACATGTTCCTATATGGTCCGCGCCGAGTTTGCTGCGATTCTTTGCAAAGCTTATCAGACCTTTCGTGATCCGGGTGACCCTCCATGACCGCTTCTGCACCACTTCTGACTGACGGGCTCCGTGCTCTCGCCCCCTCCTACAAGGGCATCCTGTGCGATGTCTGGGGCGTTCTGCACAATGGTGTGACGGCCTTCGAGGATGCACACAAGGCGCTGAGGGCCTACCGCGAGGAAGCCGGAGGCAAGGTCGTCCTGATCACCAATGCACCACGGCCGGCCAAGGAGGTGGGCGAGATGCTCGCCTCCATGGGGGTTCCGGCGCAGACCTATGACAGCATTGTCACCTCGGGAGATGTTACCAGGGATGTTCTGATAGAACAGGGCCGCAAGACGCTGCTGCATATCGGCCCCAACCGGGACCAGCCGCTCTACCGGGGTCTGGAAGCGACCTTCACCGCCAATGACGACGAGGCCGAAGCGATCAGCTGCACAGGCCTGGCCGACGACGAGACGGAAACACCCGACGACTATCGCGAACGCCTGCAGAAACTGGCCGACCGCAAACTGCCGATGATCTGCGCCAATCCGGACATTGTCGTCGAGCGTGGCGACCGGCTGGTCTGGTGTGCAGGCGCCCTGGCGCGGCTTTACGAGGATCTGGGCGGTGAGGTCACCATTCTGGGCAAGCCGCACGCGCCGATCTATCAGGCCGCGATGAAGCGCCTGGAGACCCTCGGGGGCGACGGGATCGGCAAGGAAGACGTGCTGGCAATCGGCGACGGCCTGCCGACGGATATCCGCGGGGCCGTGTCCCAGGATATCGATGTCCTTTTCATCACCGCGGGCATCCACGCCTCGGACTTCGGCCCGAGCGATGCGCCGGAAGAGCATCTGATCCGCAGCCGGCTGACGGAAGAAGGTCTGCGGGCGCGCGCCGCCCTGCCCCGACTGGTGTGGTGATACCGGCCGGCAAATAAAAACGGCTGCCGTTCGGCAGCCGTTTCGAATTCTTGATGTCCGGGGCTGTCTGCCCCTGATGCAACCGACGTGCGATCAGTCGAACAGCTTGTCGATGTCCGACTGCGCGTCTCCGAGCAGGGCGTCGATATCGTCCTGGGAAACGCCTTCCCCAGTGTGTTGCGGTCCGTGCAGGATGAGTTCGCGCTTGCGGCGTTCATCGGCACTTTCTTCCATCGCGGCTTCCAGATCTTCCGGGATCCGCAACTGCGAGATGAAGGACGACACCCGCTCGTCAATGAAGCGAAGCGTTTCCACGACCTTCGAGATCCGCTGACCGGTGATGTCCTGGAACGTGCAGGCCTCGAAGATGTTGATCATCTTGTTGCTGACCAGCTCCTGATAGGCGACCGGATCGCTGGTGTCGGCCCCCATGATTTCCTCGGCCGTTTCCATGATCGTGTTCGTGGCGTTTTCCGTCGCCTCGACGATGGCATCCAGCTCGCGGCCCGCATCGGGGATCTTGCTGGTGGTCATGTCGTTCGCGCGCAGTTGGGAGATTTCCTCCTTCATGCGCGTGATCTGTCTGGCAATCGCCGTCAGCTCTTCCGTGACAGCAGGCTGCACGGTCGACAGGAAATCGAACATCGAGCCCGACATCACCTCGGCGAGATGCATCACGTCGGTCAGGGAAACCTCGCCTTGCCGATTCTTGTTTTCCTGCAGGAAGTCGATTATCCTGGCGACGTTTTCCTGCTTCATCTTGGCCATGAGGTCCAGCCTTTCCATTTTGAATGCGTCCTCCGACTTGCGGAACCGATCGTCAAGCCCGCTAAAAGCTTGCGGAAACACCAAGACCGACCCGACAGGATCGTGCCCATCCAGAACAATCGTCTGACGCCGGCGGAGAGTGTCCCGAAGGCCAGTCTCCGCCCGGCGCAAGAAGTTAATCGGAGAAGACGGCTTCGATCTTGCCCTTCAGCGTCTGCGCATTGAAGGGTTTCACGATGTAGTTGTTCACGCCGGCCTTTTTGGCGGCGATAACATTTTCCGTTTTGGATTCGGCAGTCACCATGATGAATGGCGTTTTGCTCAGGCCGCTGTCGGAACGAACCTGCTTGAGCAGTTCGTAACCGGTCATCGGTTCCATGTTCCAGTCGGAAATCACCAGGCCGTAACGGCGCTGTTTCATTTTTTCCAAAGCTTCGGTGCCGTCCGCAGCATCGTCGATATCCTCGAAACCGAGCTGTTTCAGAAGGTTCCGAATGATGCGAATCATCGTTTTGTAGTCATCGACCACGAGGACCGGCATCTGAAGATCAAGGGCCATTGTCTACTCCATACTGTCAACTGGCGCGGCCCCTGGCCGTGGGCCGGTGGAAACGCGTTATGACTTTTGAAGGAGAGTGACACATCCATTTGTGTCCTCACCTCCCCACACTCAACGCAATCTAACGGCAGCCCCTGAAAAGACCGTTAATAACAAGCACTTTTTTCTTCACCCAAAGCACAATTGCCAGAAAACCTTGTGATGCCTAGCGTTCGCGGAGCTTGGAAATGACAGGTCAGGGCGGAATTCGCGATGCTGGAACTACAGAAACTCTGTTTTGAAGATCTGAAAACGGGAATGAGTGAAGAACTGGTCAAACATGTGAGTTCTTCTGATGTTGTCGGCTTCGCGGAAGTATCCGGCGATCGCAATCCGGTTCACCTTTCGGAACATTTCGCGGCCAGAACTCCGTTCAAAACGCGGATCGCGCACGGTCTTTATACCGCCAGCCTGATATCGGCGGTACTGGGCACGCGGCTCCCCGGGCCGGGCGCCATTTATATGTCCCAGACCCTGAATTTCAAGGCGCCGGTCAAGATCGGCGACGACGTGAAGGTCGTTGTCACGGTGGAGGAACTGATGGAGCGCGGAAACCGTGCCCGGCTTTCCTGCGTTTGCAGCGTGGGCGAGACGGTGGTGCTGGAAGGGGAAGCGCTGGTCAAGGTCCCCAGCCGCGACTCGGATCCGTCCTACCAGCGATAGGTCATGGACATCTTGCCTCAGGGGAAGGCCTCGTGGACCGGATCAGATTCCCCGGGCCTGCACGGCATGGCTGAACTTGACCTTTTCTCTTCTTGACGGCAGGTTCCACGCCAGCGTGAGCGCGTGACCGCTCGGACGCGTTTGCCCTGCTGATCCCGCCCGGCCTTCCTGCCCGGCAACTTGCGCGAAGGTTTGCTGCATGAGTCCGTCCAGTTCCTCCGAATTCCTGGTTGTCGACAAGCTGGACAGTTTTCCCGTTGAGCTGAAGGGCGGCATTGTCGCCATCGGAAATTTCGATGGTGTCCACCGGGGACACCGGGCCGTGCTGGATGCGGCCCAGGGGCTCGGTCACGGCACGCACCATCCGGTCTACGCCATGAGTTTCGAGCCGCATCCGCGGACTGTCTTCAACCCGTCGAAGCCCGTGTTCCGCCTGACACCGCGCGACATAAAGATCGAATTGCTGCGCGTGTGCGGTCTGGACGGCGTCCTGATACTGCCTTTCACAAAGGAATTCGCCGGGATCGAGGCGAATGCCTTTGTCCAGGATATCCTGATCGACACCCTCGGCATTTCGCATGCGGTCACCGGATACGACTTTCACTTCGGCCGGGCCCGCCAGGGAACTCCGGACTATCTGCGCACAGCCGGCGCGACCCGGGGTTTCGGCGTCACCATCGTCCAGCGCGAGGAGGATGAAGGCGCCGATATCATTTCCTCGACCCGCATCCGCGACTGTCTGGCACATGGCGACGTCGCGCAGGCGAACGGTCTTCTGGGGTATCGCTGGTTTTTCGAGACGGAGGTCCGGCAGGGTGACAAGCGCGGCCGGGACCTGGGCTATCCGACCGCCAATCTCGCGCTCGCAGACGATTGCCCGCTCAAACACGGCATCTACGCCGTCAGGGTCAGGGCCGGCGGACACTGGCATGACGGCGTGGCAAGCTACGGTCGCCGTCCGACATTCGACAACGGCGCGCCGCTGTTCGAAGTGCACCTGTTCGACTTTTCCGGCGATCTTTACGGACAGACGCTCCGGGTTCACCTGGTGTCCTACCTGCGCGGCGAGGAAAAGTTCGACAGTGCCGAGGCGCTGATCGTCCAGATGGATCAGGACAGCGCAGAAGCCCGGGCGGCCCTCGCCTCGCTTCGCCCTCTGTCCGAAATCGATACCCGGCTGCTGGGGGATACTGCGTGACGCGGCCCGCAGCCTCCCTGCCCGTCGACCAGAACCCGCTTCTGGCCATCGCGCTGATGAGTTCCGCCATGCTGATCCTTCCGGTCATGGACATTACCGCCAAATATCTGTCGCAGGACCTGCCGCCGCTTGAAGTGACCTTCGGCCGGTTCTTCTTCCAGTTCCTGATCAGCCTTGTTCTGGCCGTCGTGACCGGGCGACTGGCACATCTGCGCGGACAGCAGCCGGTGATCAACTACCTGCGCGGCATCTTTCTCGCCGCGGCATCCCTGTGTTTTTTCACCGCCGTGAAATTCATGTCCGTTGCCACGGCAATCTCGATCTTCTTCATCGAACCGATGGTGCTGACCATCCTCGCCGCCCTGATCCTGAAGGAGCAGGTCGGCATCCGCCGGATTTCCGCCATTCTGGTCGGCCTTGTAGGCGCCGTGATCATCCTGCGGCCCAATCTCGCCGAGATCGGCCTCGTCAGCCTGCTGCCCGTGGTCACGGCGTTCCTGTTTTCCTTCTATCTGCTCATCAACCGGCTCTATCCCGTGACCGACGGTCTGCTGACCATTCAGTTCAGCGCCGGACTGTCCGGTTCGCTGCTGCTCGGCACCGCGCTCCTGGCCGCGAATCTGGCCGGGATCGAAGGCATGGAATTCCTGATGCCTTCCGGTGGTCAGAGCGGCCTTCTGGTGCTGATCGGGCTCATCTCCTTCGGCGCGCATGGATTGGTCGTGGCCGCCTTTCAGCGCGGCAGCGCCAGTCTGCTGGCCCCTCTGCAATATATCGAGATCGTCAGCGCGACCCTGTTCGGCTATCTGGTGTTTTCGGATTTTCCGGACGGCCCCACCTGGATCGGCATCGCCCTGATCATCGGCAGCGGGCTCTATATCGCCCATCGGGAACGCAAGCGGAATTCCAGGGTTCAGCCCGCGGTCGCGGACGTGTGAGAAGAGCGGCCCTGACCGCGGAGGGCGCGCGCTTGCGGGTCCAGCCGGCGTATTCCGAGCCAGAGCACCATCAACGGCAGCAGCGGCGCCAGGGGCAGCCCCAACCAGATCGCCAATGGGCTGGTGGAAGCGGACAGCACGATGACCAGCGCGAGCACGGCCTTGTCATACGGCAGGAAACCGGATTTCAGACCGTCCCGGATCACAAAGGCGCAGGGCACCACCAGGAGCGTGAGGTCATAGGACAGGGCAAAGGGCGTCACCAGCAGGGTGCCGCCGACCAGGACCGGTGCACGCACGGCCATGGCCTGCGACCGGCGCCAGCTGAGCCAGACGCACACCAGCGCAGCGAGCCCCGCAACCGCCTGCACCACCATCGCCGGGACATGAGCAAACCCGAGCACGCGCAAGGCGCCGTAAACGGAAATCATCTTGCCCCATTCCACACCTCCCAGCTCCATCATCTCGGCCGCCACCGGCGCCTGTTGCCAGAACGCCTGCCAGACACCGACACCCAGGACCGCCGCGCTGGCGCCGGCGAAGACCAGCGTGGTCAGCGACGCGCTCACGAAGGTCCGCCAGTTCCCGCTTGCGATCAGGGCAACCGGCGCAAGAATGCCCAGTTGCGGCTTGATGGTCAGAAGGCCGAGCGCCATGCCGGCCAGGATCATTTTCTGCCGCTCCACGCCTGTCAGGAAAAAGGCATAAAGAGCTGCGATCAGGGCTGCGTTCTGACCGTGAAAGGCATTGTTGACGCAAGCCGGAATGAGAATGAGACAGGCGGCCAGAAGCCAGCGGCCGGCGATCATCCGGCAGGCCAGACACAGCAGTGCGGAGGTCAGGCCGACGAAGGCGGCGAAGGCGGCCTTGTAGGGCAACAGGGCAAAAACGCTCTGAAGAAGCTGAAAGGTCGGCGGGTAGAAGAAGCCGAACACCGTGTCGGAACCGGTAAACGCCTGCTGGATGGCCGCGAACCGTGACGGGATGTAGGCCAGTTCAGGCGTGCCTTTCAGAGCCTGTCCGCCAGCCAGCCAGAAACTCAGATAATCCATCAGCAGTGTGCCGTTCGGCGCGCCAAAGGTGTTGGGCATGGCCAGCATCCACACGAGGCCGGCGGCAAGACCGATCGCCGAACACAGGCAGGCAAAGCCGATCCGGTCCCACGTGAACAGGTCTCCGGACCGCACGACCCGGTGCCAGATGCCGGTGCGCATCACCGCCACAGCGGTGTCCGGGGTGTCTTTGGGGGAAGATGCCATGAGCTGCCAGTTTTCGTCCGTCATACCGTTCGCCTCGCCGCGACCCTGCCCGACAGACATTCACATTCGGTTACCCGTGCGCCCGGCTGCGCGTCCACCTTCGCACCCGGGCAGGACAATCCGCCGCCGATGTTCCGGAACATCTTTATTCATCGGCGAAGTGCTGCTATGTCCCATGCCATGCAGAACAAAGCTCTCATAGCCACCGGACCAACGGTGACCGCAATTTCGCGAATTACCTGCCCGGCCTTCGGCTGACGCGGCCTGCGCGGCGCCAGGGACCGGGTTCCTCCAGTTTCACGATGCCGCCTGACGTCGGGCCGGCACCCATCCGCAGACAGCTCACGGGCCCCATGCCCGGACGACCGGATCGAATTGACGATGACCGAGACAGACAAACGCGACTATTCAAAAACCCTCAACCTGCCGCAGACCGAATTTCCCATGCGGGCCGGTCTTCCCAAGAAAGAGCCGGAGATCCTGGCGCGCTGGGAAAAGCAGGGCATCTACAAAAAGCTGCGCGAACAGGGAAAGGGCCGGGACAAGTTCATCCTGCACGACGGCCCTCCCTATGCGAACGGCAACATCCATATCGGCCACGCCCTCAACAAGACGCTGAAGGACATCGTGACCCGGTCCATGCAGATGATGGGCTACGAGAGCAACTATGTTCCCGGCTGGGACTGCCACGGCCTGCCGATCGAATGGAAGATCGAAGAACAGTATCGCGCCAAGGGCAAGAACAAGGACGAGGTGCCGATCAACGAATTCCGCAAGGAATGCCGTGAATTCGCCGAGCACTGGGTCGATGTCCAGCGCAAGGAATTCAAGCGGCTCGGTATCGAGGGCGACTGGGACAATCCTTATCTGACCATGCGTTTCGAGAGCGAGGCGATCATCGCGCAGGAGCTGATGAAGTTCGCCATGTCCGGCCAGCTTTACCGGGGGTCCAAGCCGGTGATGTGGTCGGTGGTGGAAAAGACCGCCCTCGCCGAAGCGGAAATCGAGTACCAGGACTACAAGTCCGACACGATCTGGGTGAAGTTTCCGGTGGTCACGGCGGGGGGCAGCGATGACGCGGCCGTCGAAGAGCTTCTGGACGCCGCCGTCGTCATCTGGACGACGACGCCCTGGACCATCCCCGGCAACCGGGCGATCAGCTATTCCTCGCGCATCGCCTACAGTCTCTACGAAGTGACGCAGGAAGGCCTTCCGGACGACAACTGGGTTCAGCAGGGCGACAAGCTGATCCTGTCCGACGCACTTGCCGGCGATGTCTTCAAGAATGCCCGGATCACCGACTTTGCCCGTGTGCGCGCCGTCACCGCCGACGAACTGGCAACGCTGACCTGTGCCCATCCTCTGGCGGGCATGGACCTTGGCGGCTATGAATTCGACATTCCCCTGCTCGACGGCGATCACGTCACGGACGATGCCGGCACAGGCTTCGTGCACACCGCGCCGGGCCACGGTACGGACGATTTCGAGATCTGGATGGACAACCGCGCCGCACTGGAAGCGCGCGGAATCGACACGGCCATCCCCTTCACGGTCGCCGATGACGGGTTCTATACAAAGGACGCGCCGGGGTTCGAGGGCTGCGAAGTCATCACCCACAAGGGGGAGAAGGGCAAGGCCAACAAGGCTGTGATCGAGAAGCTGAAGGAAAGCGGCAACCTGATCGGCCTCGGCCGCCTCAACCACTCCTATCCGCACTCCTGGCGGTCGAAGAAACCGGTGATCTTCCGCAACACGCCGCAATGGTTCGTCCATATGGACAAGGCGCTGAGCGGCGAAGGCGACACATTGCGGACCCGCGCGCTGAAAGCCATCGACGAGACACGGTTCGTTCCCGGAAGCGGCCAGAACCGCCTGCGGTCGATGATCGAGAACCGCCCGGACTGGGTGCTGTCGCGCCAGCGGGCCTGGGGCGTGCCGATCACGGTCTTCATCCACAAGGAGAGCGGTGAGATCCTGAAGGACGAGGCGGTCAACGCCCGCATTCAGGATGCGATCGCCAGCGAAGGCGCGGATGCCTGGTTCGCGGAGGGCGCGAAGGAGCGCTTCCTCGGCAAGGACTATTCCGGAGCCGACTGGGACATGGTCACCGATATTCTCGATGTGTGGTTCGATTCCGGCTCAACCCATGCCTTCGTTCTGGAACAGCGTGAAGACCTGAACCCGAAACGCAAGCCCGCGGGCGGCAATGACTACGTGCTCTACCTGGAGGGCTCCGACCAGCACCGCGGCTGGTTCCATTCCTCGCTGCTGGAAAGCTGCGGCACCCGGGGTCACGCCCCCTACGATGCGGTGCTGACCCACGGCTTCACCATGGCCGAAGACGGACGCAAGATGTCCAAGTCGCTCGGCAACCAGGTGTTTCCGCAGGACATCATCAAGCAATACGGCGCGGATATCCTGCGCCTGTGGGTGGCATCGACCGACTACTGGGAAGACCAGCGCCTCGGTCAGGAAATCATCAAGACCAATGTGGACAGCTACCGGAAGCTGCGCAACACGCTGCGCTGGATGCTCGGCTCCCTGGCTCATGCAACCGGCGAAGAGGTCGCCCATGCCGACATGCCCGAGCTGGAACGGCTGATGCTGCACCGGCTGGTGGAACTCGACGCCATGGTCCGCGACGCCTATCGGGAGTTCGACTACAAGAAGATCTTCCATCAGCTCTTCACCTTCATGACGGTGGAACTGTCGGCCTTCTATTTCGATATCCGCAAGGATGCGCTCTATTGCGACGCGGCCTCCTCGGTACGCCGTCAGGCCTCGCTTTTCGTGATCGGCAAGATATTCGACTGCCTCGTTACCTGGCTCGCGCCGATGCTGCCCTTCACGATGGACGAGACATGGACCTCGCGCTACGGGGACGACAGCTGCGTCCATCTGGAGCAGTTCCCTGTCGTTCCGGCACAGTGGAAGGACGACGCGCTGGCGGCCAAATGGGCGAAGATCAAGACCGTGCGCCGGGTGATCACCGGCGCGCTGGAAATCGAACGCCGGGAAAAGCGGATCGGCTCGTCCCTCGAGGCCCATCCGGTCGTGCATGTCACCGATCCGGACCTGATGGCGGCACTCGAAGGCAGGGACATGGCGGATATCGCCATCACCAGCCAGCTGACACTGTCGGCCGACCCCGCTCCGGAAGGTGCCTTCACGCTGGACGACACCAAGGGCGTTGCCGTCGTTCCGGGTCTGGCGGAAGGACGCAAATGCGCCCGTTCCTGGAAGATCCTGCCGGAAGTCGGATCGGATCCGGACTATCCGGACGTGACCCTGCGCGACGCCGAGGCCCTGCGGGAATGGGACGCGGCCCATGGCGCCGCATGAGGCGTCAGACCGGCGCCCCGGGATGAGTGAACCGCACGGAACACCTGAACAACAGCCGAAGCAGCCCCTCTTGTGGGGCCGCTTCAGTTACCTTGTGCTGCTGGTCGCGCTGGCCGGTCTCGTTCTCGACCAGGCAACGAAACTGTGGCTCGTGCATGGTTTCGGACTGGCGGAAAACGGTCCGGTTCAGCTCCTGCCGGCCGTCGATATCGTTCTGGTATGGAACCGCGGCATCTCCTACGGGCTGTTCCAGCAGCACAGCGATCTGGGGCGCTGGCTGCTCGCCGGACTGACGGTGGTCGTTACCGTGGGACTGTGGGTCTGGTCCAGCCGTTGTCACAGCAGGCTGGTGGCTCTTTCCCTGGCACTGGTCATCGGCGGAGCCCTCGGCAACGGCATCGACCGGCTGGCATTCGGCGCCGTCGTCGACTTCGTGCATTTCCACCTCGGCAGCTTTTCCTGGTATGTCTTCAACCTGGCAGATGTGTGGATCGTTGCGGGTGTGGCCGGTCTCCTGTATGACAGTGTCCGAAGTGGTCCTAATTCAGCCGCAAAATAGCGGTTTATGGCAGGATTGACGGTTTGTCGGCAGAGCTCTGCCGGTATGTGAACGAGAATTCGGGGAGTCTGCCGTGCTGCGGGCGAATGTTGCTTTGGTGAAGAAATCTGCGGTGCTGGCAATTCTTGCCGGACTGGCCGCCTGTCAGGCTGCGGACGGAACAAGCCAAGCCCCCGACGTGGCCATTGTCAATTCGGTGATGAAGGGCCTGGGTGCCGTCGATCCGAATGAAAAGCCGATCGACTACAAACCCCGCGCGCCTCTGGCGATGCCGTCCGAGCCCACGAAGCTTCCGGAACCGGAGACGAATGTCGCCGGCGTCAATTCCGCCGACTGGCCGAAGCAGCGCGAAAACCAGCAGCTCACCGAAATTCAGGAGCTCTATGCCAGTTCGGGCAAGGTGGGCAGCATGAACAGCGAGCCCCTGTCGCCCGAGCAGATGCGCGGTTTCAAGATCACCGGCGTCACCGGTCAGCCTCGGGACGTGGAAGCGGAGCGCCGTGACGCATATATCTCCGAGGGCAGCAAGCTCACCCGTGCCGAACAGCAAGAGGAATGGGAGCGTCTTCAGAAACTGAAGGCGCAACAGGCCGGTCTTGACCAGAATGGCCTTGCCACACGCAAATTCCTGACGGAACCGCCCACCGACTACAGCACGCCCTCGCCGGATGCGCCGATGCCGGAAGTGGTGAAGAAAAGCAAACGTGCGGGCAATCGCGACATTTACGATTCCAAACCGCTGGATCCGCGGTGTCTGGAAGGCGATACCGAATACTGCAACTGACCCGCCGGCCTTTCATGACGAAATTGTAATGAGACCTTCGGGCTCGCCTTCCTATATGGAAGGGGGAGCCCGGAGGTCTTTTTTGCATTTGATCTGCTGAAGACCGGCCACCGGCTGCAAACAGGAAAATCGGATCCGCCGACGCCGCCGAATTCGAAGACCCCAGACCTGCTGCTGCCGCATCTGTTCCGGACAGCAGCGGGCACAAAGACAAGAAACGGAAGCTGCACGTGACCCTGCCCAACAAGATGTGTCGCCCCTCCCTTCGCACCCGGCTGAAACGATCCGCAGCCCTGCTGCTGCTCCCGGCCATGCTGCTGGGAGCCGTTCCCCTGTTTCCGGCCGATACGGCGCGCGCAGAGATCGCTGCGGATGGCCCGCTGATCATCGCTCCCAACCTGGAAAGCTTCACCCTGGACAACGGGCTGCAGGTCGTGGTCATCCCCGACCGGCGGGCTCCCGTCGTCACCCACATGATCTGGTACAAGGCCGGGTCGGCAGACGAGCCGGAAGGCCAGTCCGGCGTCGCCCATTTTCTCGAACACCTGATGTTCAAGGGCACGAAGAAACATCCCAACGGCGAATTTTCGAAAATCATCTCCGAACGCGGCGGTCAGGAGAATGCCTTCACCAGCACGGACTACACGGCCTATTTCCAGCGGGTCGCGAAACAGCACCTGCCGCTGATGATGGAACTGGAAGCCGACCGGATGGAGAATCTGGTATTGAGCGATGCGGTCGTTGACCCGGAACGTGACGTGGTTCTCGAAGAGCGGCGCATGAGGGTCGACAGCAATCCCGGCTCGCAACTGCGCGAGGCAATGAACGCCATCACCTTCGTCAACCATCCTTACGGCTCTCCGGTCATCGGCTGGCAAAGCGAGATCGAAGCGTTGAACAAGGACTCGGCGATCGCGTTCTACGACCGGTTCTATACCCCCAACAACGCCGTGGTGATCATTGCCGGGGATGTCGATATCGACGAAGTGCGCAGGCTGGCCGCCGATACCTACGGCAAGGTTGCCCGACGGGCGGAACCGGGCGCGCGCGTCCGGCCGGTGGAGCCGCCACTTGCCGGCGAACGGCGCATCGCGGTTTCCGATGCCAGGGTGCGGCAGGAGTCCGTCTCGGAAACCTGGGTCGTGCCAAGCCGCAACACCGGCGCCGGTCATACGCCGGAAGCTCTCGATGTGCTTTCCTATATCCTTGGCGAAGGTCCCTCCAGCCGCCTGCACAAATCCCTGGTCCTGGATCAGAAAGCGGCCATCAGTGCCGGAGCCTTCTACCAAAGCACCGCGCTGGATGACGGCCGGTTCGGGGTCTATGCCACTCCCCGCCCGGGCCACACGCTGGAGGACATGGAACAGCTCATCTCCCGGGAAATTCAGCTGCTTCTGGAAACGGGCGTGAGCGAAGAGGAAGTCGAACGCGCCAAGAACAGCATGATTGCCAGCGCGATCTACGCCCAGGACAGCCAGTCCGGACTGGCCCGCCTTTTCGGCGGCGCCCTGGCCACCGGCCAGACCATCGAGGACATCCAGAGCTGGCCGTCGCAGGTGAAGGCCGTGACAGCGGAGGATGTGCTGGAGGCTGCCCGCGCCTATCTGACCGCGCCGCCGGTCGTCGGGGAATTGCGTACCGCACCGGACGAACCGGCCGCCGCCCTCAGCGAAACAACGCCCCTCAAGGACAAGTCCTGATCCATGACCATGACAACCGTTTTCCGGCATTCCCTTTCCACCCTGGTCCTGGCGCTGGCCGTCATGCTGGGGCTGACCCGGCTCGCAGCGGCCGTGGAGATCCAGAAGGTCACCAGTTCCAGGGGCATTGAAGCCTGGCTGGTGGAAGACCACACGGTGCCCATCATAGCGCTGAACTTTTCCTTCGAAGGCGGGTCAGCACAGGATCCCGAAGGCAAGGAAGGCCTCACCCGGCTGCTCTCGGCGACCCTGGATGAAGGCGCCGGCGACCTGGAGTCCGAGGCCTTCCAGGCACGGATGGAGGAACTGGCGGTCAGCATCAGCTTCAGCACCGGAAAGGACCGGTTCTACGGCAGCCTGCGAACCCTCACCCCGACCCTGCCGGAAGCTGCGCAATTGCTGGCGCTGGCGCTCAACGAGCCGCGCTTCGATGACGTCGCGGTCGAGCGGATGAAGACCCAGCTGTCGGCCCAGGCCCGGCGGAACGAAAGCGACCCGGATGCGATCGCCGGCCGCGCGCTTGCCGAAGCCATGTTCGCAGACCATCCCTATGCCCGCCCCACTCTTGGAACGGCCGAGACGATCGCGGCCCTGAGCCCCGAAGACCTCGCCGCGCAACACGACAGGATCGTGGCCAGAAACGGTCTCACCATCGGCGTCGTCGGCGCGATCGATGCGCAGACGCTCAAATCCCTTCTCGACGATGTCTTCGCACCGCTTCCCGAAACGGGCACACTGGTCGAGATCGCCGATCTGGAGCCGGAGCATGGCAAGGACGTGTTCAAGAACCTCCCGGTTCCCCAGACGACGATCCTGCTGGGACTGCCCGGCGTGACCCGCGACGATCCCGACTATCAGGCGGCCTATGTGATGAACCACATTCTGGGTGCCGGTACCTTCACCTCCTGGATGTACCAGGAAGTGCGGGAAAAACGCGGCCTCTCCTATGGTGCCAGCACGTCGCTCTCGCCCTACCGCCACGCGGGCCTCCTGATCGGCTCGGCAGCCACCAAGGCCGAGCGCGCCGGGGAGACCGTCACGGTCATGCTGGACCAGTTCCGGCGCATGGCGGCAGAAGGCCCCAGCGAAGAAGAGCTCATCTCCGCGAAACAGTTCATCACCGGATCCTATCCCTTGCGCTTCGACAGCTCGGGCAAGATCGCCCGTCAGCTGGTGGCCCTGCAGAATGCCGGTCTCGGCATCGACTATTTCGACCGGCGCAACAGTGAAATCGAGGCGGTGACGCTGGAAGATGTCAAGCGTGTGGCAAAGCGCCTGCTCGCGGACAAGAAACCGACCATCGTAATGGTCGGCCCCAAGCAGGAAGGCTGAGTTTGCGGGCAGTCTCGGGATCCGCTGGATTGCCGGAAGCAGTGGGCGGCCCGGTTGGCCGTTCACGTTTCGCCGGGTCCCGGCGAGCCGATACAAGCGGTTCCTGACCGCCGTCGCGCAGATGGCGTCCGCCCGCGGCACCGGGCCATCGGCTTCCCCGACATCAGGCCATTGCAATGATCGGAAACCTTCCAGCGGACGTGTGTCCCCGCCGATGTCAGCCTGCGGCGGACTTTCTGGGGCCTGGTGCAGGCGTGCCCTGCAGGACCTCCGCCTTGACCGGCCGGGGCGGCGAGAACAGGTTGCCCTGAGCCAGCCTCACGTCATAGTCGAGCAGCTCGAGAACCTGGGACTCGGTTTCCACATGGTCCGTGATCAGCTCCATGCCGTAGCGGTGCAGGAGATCGCCGAAATCGGAAGGGTGAATATGGCCGTGCTTGGCTTCCCGGCGGCCGATGAGATAGTCCGCGTGCAGCTTGCCGTATTTGAAGCCGCGTCCCGCGAGTGAATTGAAGTCCATCTTCATGTCGGAAATCCGGTCGATGGAGAACCGGAAGCCGACGTCGTAAAGCGAACTCAGGCTTTCCAGCTCCAGCGGTCCCATGTCGGCGACATCGGACTGGGAGAACTCGAAAACAAGCGCATCGGCGAAATTCCGGTTGGCCTTGACGAATTCCAGGAAGCCCGGGAAGAAGGTCTCGTCGACCAGCGACTGCGAGGAGATATTGCAGAACAGGACCGCATTGCGGTTGCGCGAGGTCAGTCGGCGGATAACCTGGATCGAGCGGAACAGCAACAGGTTGTCGATACGGGCGACCTGGCCGGACTGAACGGCTTCCGGCAGAAACCGGGCGGCCTCGACAAGATTGCCGGAGGTGTCCCGCAGGCGCGTGTAAGCCTCGTAGTATTTGACCTGGCGCTGCGGCAGGGAGACGATCGGCTGCAGGTGCAGTTCGACGCGATTTGCATTCAGGGCCGAGGCGACCAGCTCGCGCATAGCCATGTCCGGACCTGTCCGGTTCGGCCGCGCCACCGGCCGGTCCGTGGACAGCGGCTCCGGATCGCGAACACCGTTGGCGTAAACTTCCGGTGCGCGGGGAGCATCTTCCCGATCCCTGGGCGCATGGACACCATAGCGACGGTCCAGTTCGGCCATGTCGCGGTGCCCGGTCTCGGGACCGCCGGGATAGGCTGGTGCGGTCGCGCCATTTCCGTCACGGGCGGAGGGAAACTGTCCGTATCCCTGCTGCGGCTCGGCCGTGTGGTCCGGCGCCCCATAGGAAGTGGCAGGATATCCCGGCTGGTGTGCGGGTTGGGCTCCTTGCGCGAAACCGCCCTGTACCGGCTGGGGCCCCTGCGGATAGCGCGGCAGGCTCTGCATCGCGGGCGGCGGCACCAGTGCCTGCTGGTCCTCCACCTTGGTTTCCAGGTCGGCCATGGCTTCGGCCATCTGTTTCACCAGGGTGCCCAGAACCTCCACTTCGGCAAACAGGGGATCGATTTCAGCACGGGTACGGCGGGGAACCGCATGTTCCATACCGGTCAGCCGGCCCTCAAGATTGCCCACATCCTCATCCAGATCGGCCATCCGGTCTTCCAGACGGTCAACCGCCTCGCTGACCGCGCTGCGGTCGCGCGCCCGGCCGATCAGGAGATGCATCAGGATCATGGTGCACATGAGGGCGAGCGAGAGCGAGACGGCCTCGCCAAAAGGACGGCCAAACTGGAATACCAGAACCGTTGCCGATGACAGCGCGATTACGGCCATGCAGATTGCTACGAAAATGGTCCCTGTGCGGCCCATGGAGCGTGACTGTTCCAACTCGAATCAAAAGTTACCCGTTAATCATGCCTTAAGAAACGGCGGCCTCCGAATCCGCAATCTGCTTTGCAGTGTAGAATCCGTGACTTGTCCCCTACTATGGTCGGCCAAGTGGACATTTCCCCCATTTCAATTGCCGCTGCGGACGCTCACATCGTCTCCAGTCCCGCACGTATAAAGCTCCAGCCCCCTCGAAGCACCCTCTTTTGAGCTTTGCATTCGACATCGCCCCTCGCTAAACTTCCGCTAGGTAAGATTGCATCGAAAGCAGCACGTCGTTCAGGGGAGACCGGTATGGAAAAGGCCGGCCAAAAGACATCGCTTCATTTGCATGGAAACGCGGTAGAGGCAATGCAAAGGCGCGGGACCTCCCGGTGGGAGAACCGCTGATGCAGGCCCATGGATGACCCGCGTTACATGCCACAGACGGCGGAATCCGGCGGCGACGGCCTTTCCGACCAGCAGATCCGCAGGGCTCTTGCCAGGACGCTGAAAAGCCCGGAATTTCAGTCCGCGCCCCAACTTCGTGCCTTTCTCAGGTTTGTCGGCACGGCCACGCTCAAAAATGACAGGAACACGCTGAAAGGCTACACGATTGCCGTGGAAGCCCTGGGCCGTCCGGAAGAATTCAACCCGATCACCGATCCGATCGTGCGCGTGGAAGCCGCACGGCTGCGCAGACGGCTGGAAAAATACTATGCCGGCTCCGGATCGCGGGACCCCGTCCGCATCGTTATCCCCAAGGGGAGCTATGCCCCCGAATTCCGCTCCTTGCAGAGCCGTGGGCAGGCCGTATCCCCGGACGCAGCGGACCGGGCCCCGCCAGATCCTGACCCGCCGCGCCCAGGCCCGCCTGACCTTGCCGCCCCCGGCCGGAAGGCGGAAGGCCGGCTGGCGTCCGCCATGGCCTTGCGCGTTCCCCTGCCCGGGGTGCTGGCCATCGCCGCCGCTTGTTTGCTGGCCGGCTATCTGGCCCGGGCCCTGTAATTTTCACCGGTTTCGCACTTTGTCCCGGGGGAAAATGCAAAATGCGCGAACTGACAACGCTTTGTTTACCCTGTTCGGAGAATTATCAGATTGACGAATCTTTCGATTTCCGAATGACCGGTCGAGCGATGGGAGTTACCCAGCAATGGGGAGTAAAGAAGGCAATGCCTTGCCTGTGATTGTACGCGTATTGGACGCATCGGCTTCTGAGGCCGCCCGCACGTCCGCGGTTTGTGCGAAACTGTCTCATCCCTCCACGGACCCCATCCTCTATACGGACTCGGCGTCCTGCCTGCAGGATCTGGCCGACAAATCGACCGACATCCTGGTCATCGATCTGGAAACCATCGGCGGCGACGAGGCACTGGAAGCCTATGCCGTCAGATGTCCCAAGGCGGTTATCATCGCGGTCTCCGCAAGAGGATCGGTGTCACGCGCCGTCAGCGCCATGCGCTCCGGGGCACATGATTTCCTCACCAAGCCGTTTTCGCTGGACGCGCTTGCCACGAAGATAACCTTCCAGCTCGAACAGCGCCGCCCCGTTCCGGCCCCCGCCGCCCCCGCTCGCAGCGCGCCTCAGGAATTTCGGCAGGCCGCCGCAACTCCCGAGCCGCGTCCGGCGAACCGTCCTGACGACGAGGCCCAGGGCGGAATGAACCATCTAATCGGTCACTCGCCGCAAATGCGCGATATTCACGACCAGATCAGGCGCATGGCGCCCTCGCAGGCTCCGGTCTTCATCACCGGCGAATCCGGCACCGGCAAGGAACTGTGCGCAAAGGCCGTTCACGATCTGTCGGAGCGTCGCCCGAGCCGCTTCGTGACACTCAATTGCGCCGCCATTCCCCGCGATCTCATCGAAAGCGAAATCTTCGGCTATGTCCGGGGCGCCTTCACCGGGGCGGTCGACAACCGGGCCGGTGCCGCGGAACAGGCCGACGGCGGCACGCTGTTTCTGGATGAAATCGGCGAAATGGATCTTCTGCTGCAGAGCAAGCTGCTGCGCTTCCTCCAGACCGGCACGTTCCAGCGTCTTGGCGACACGCAATCGCGCAAGGTGGACGCGCGCATCATCTGCGCGACCAACCGCAATCCGGTCACGGAAATCTCCGCGGGCCGGTTCCGGGAAGATCTCTACTACCGGCTTCACGTGCTGCCGCTCCACCTTCCCCCGCTGCGGGAACGCCGCGAGGACATCCTGCCGCTGGCGGAAGCGTTTCTGGACCGCTATTCCCGGGAGGAACGGCGCGGCTTCAAGGGCTTTGACGCAGATGCGGAAGCGCGGATCGTCTCCTATTCCTGGCCGGGAAACGTGCGGCAGCTTGAAAACACCATCCGGCAGATGGTGGTGATGAACGACGGGGCCGCCGTGACATTCGACATGCTGCCGATGGTCATTCGCGACCAGAGCAGCCGTCCGAACGCCATCATCGACCTGTCCCGCGAGCGCTCCCGCACCGCCGCCCCGAGCCGCCCCTTCGGCTCGATCGAGCCGCTCTGGGCTCAGGAACGGCGGATCATCGAGGACGCCCTGGATGCGTTCGACGGCAATATCGCCATGGCGGCGGCCGCGCTGGAAATCAGCCCGTCGACAATCTACCGCAAGCGGCAGTCCTGGATGGAACGCAGCCTCATGCCGCTCCAGTCATGATTTGCCCTTCGGAACCGCCGTATCGACCGCGACAATGGTTTCGCGGGTAAATATTCCCGTACCGGACGCCCTGGCGTTTACCGCATCGCACGCATTTTCTTGTCATGAGCGAGAATTCTGTCTATATCGGCAAAATCGCTAAGAAAAGACAAGACTTAAGGGCGTGCGGGGACCTATGACATTGCTGGCTGGAAGACTTGCCTCCCGGTGGATCCTATCCACCGCTCTCATTGCGGCTGCAACACTGGCAGGTATACTGTCCGTGCAGGCCCAGTCGGGAACCGCCCCTGCCCCTTCACAACCATTCCTGCAGGCCCGCGCCGCCTTCGACCAGGCGTGGGAAAGCTCCGAACTCGCCTTCGACACGGTCACCCTCACCGATGGTGCCAGCCAGGGCTACGGGCACTACACACCGCGCGCCAATGCGTCCTTTGCGGATGGCGAGACCCTCTCCGTCTATGCGGAACCGGTCGGCTACGGCTTCCGGCAGAACGGCGACGAATATGCCTACGAGCTGACGGCCAGCTACCGGCTGCTGACCCCTTCCGGCCAGGTTCTGGCCGAACAGGGCAACTTCGCGACCTTTGCCGGCAGCGGTCGCTCGAAAAAGCGGGAACTGTCGGCTTCGCTCAATTTCCAGTTCAGCGGCCTGCCTGCGGGCGAATACAGGCTGGAAGCCAATTTCACCGACACGGTCGGTGGCAAGCAGGCCGGCTTTACCCTGCCCTTTACCGTGACGGCGGCAAACTGATCCGGCACTGCCAGCCCATGCATATTACTGCCATCTTTTGAAGGCAGTCTGGGCTTATTGATATCCCAGCGGGTGTTTCACCGGCTGCCGCGACCAGCGGCGCATGAATTCTCCTCACGAAGCATTGACAACAGGCACGCGGATGCATAAATCCAAGGCGCCGTTGGCACTCGCCGTGTGGGAGTGCTAATGCGTGACGGGAGGCAAGCAGCCTCCCGTGCAATTCAACCTAATTATCATGTCTCGCGCGCTGCCTAATGCGTGGGGCGCGCTCATGAGAGGAAACAGTCTTATGGCATTTCGTCCACTGCACGACCGTGTCGTTGTTCGCCGCGTAGACTCCGAAGCGAAGACCGCAGGCGGAATCATCATTCCGGACACCGCAAAAGAAAAGCCGCAGGAAGGTGAAATCATCGCCGTCGGTACCGGCGCCCGCAAGGACAGCGGTGAACTGATCCCGCTTGACGTCAAGGCAGGTGATCGCGTCCTGTTCGGCAAGTGGTCCGGCACCGAAGTCAAGATCGATGGTGAAGACCTCCTGATCATGAAGGAATCCGACATCATGGGCGTGATCGCTTAAGTTCCAGCGAACCGCTTCTGATCTCAACCAGTTCCATAAAAAAGTGAGACGACTCCATGTCTGCTAAAGAAGTAAAATTCGGTTCCGACGCCCGTGAGCGCATGCTGCGCGGCGTGGACACCCTTGCCAATGCCGTCAAGGTGACCCTCGGCCCGAAAGGCCGTAACGTTGTCCTCGACAAGTCCTTCGGCGCACCGCGCATCACGAAGGACGGCGTTTCCGTTGCCAAGGAAATCGAACTGGAAGACAAGTTCGAAAACATGGGCGCCCAGATGGTGCGCGAAGTGGCTTCCAAGACCAACGACATCGCTGGCGACGGCACCACCACCGCAACCGTTCTGGCCCAGTCCATCGTCAAGGAAGGCGCCAAGGCTGTTGCCGCCGGCATGAACCCGATGGACCTGAAGCGCGGCGTCGACATGGCCGCTGCAGAAGCCGTCAAGGCTCTGGAATCCGCTTCCAAGACCATCACCACCTCCGCTGAAGTTGCCCAGGTCGGCACCATTTCCGCGAACGGCGACGAGCAGGTCGGCAAGGACATTGCCGAAGCCATGCAGAAAGTCGGCAACGAAGGCGTGATCACCGTCGAGGAAGCCAAGTCTCTGGAAACGGAGCTGGAAGTCGTCGAAGGCATGCAGTTCGACCGCGGCTACCTGTCTCCCTACTTCGTCACCAATGCCGACAAGATGCTGGCCGATCTGGAAAAGCCGTACATCCTGCTGCACGAGAAGAAACTCTCCAACCTGCAGGCCATGCTGCCGATCCTGGAAGCTGTTGTTCAGTCTTCCCGTCCGCTGCTCATCATCGCCGAAGACGTCGAAGGCGAAGCCCTGGCGACCCTCGTCGTCAACAAGCTGCGTGGCGGCCTGAAAATCGCTGCCGTCAAGGCTCCGGGCTTCGGCGATCGCCGCAAGGCAATGCTTGAAGACATCGCCATCCTGACCGGCGGTACCGTGATCTCCGAAGATCTCGGCATCAAGCTCGAAAACGTCACCCTCGACATGCTCGGCACCGCCGAGAAGGTGTCCATCACCAAGGAAACCACCACCATCGTCGATGGCGCCGGTTCCAAGGACGACATCCAGGGCCGCGTTTCCCAGATCAAGGCCCAGATCGAGGACACCACTTCCGATTACGACCGTGAGAAGCTGCAGGAACGTCTTGCCAAGCTCGCTGGCGGTGTTGCAGTCATCCGCGTTGGCGGTGCAACGGAAATCGAAGTGAAAGAAAAGAAAGACCGCGTCGACGACGCTCTGAACGCAACCCGCGCTGCTGTCGAAGAAGGCATCGTCCCGGGCGGCGGCGTGGCCCTGCTGCGTGCCAAGAAGGCTGTCTCCGGTCTGTCTTCCACCAACCCTGACATTGCCGCCGGCATCAAGATCGTTCTGCGCGCTCTGGAATCTCCGATCCGCCAGATTGCTGAAAACGCCGGTGTCGAAGGCTCCATCGTTGTTGGCAAGATCCAGGAAAACGAAGATCCGACGTTTGGCTTCAATGCCCAGACCGAAGAATTCGTCAACATGATCGAAGCCGGTATCATCGACCCGACCAAAGTTGTCCGTACTGCCCTGCAGGACGCAGCTTCCGTCGCCGGTCTGCTGATCACCACCGAAGCCATGGTTGCCGAGCTTCCGAAGAAAGACGCTCCGGCAATGCCGGGTGGCGGCGACATGGGCGGCATGGGCGGTATGGGCTTCTAAGAAGCCCCAGGCTCACAAGTCTTACGGAAAGGGCGGTCCTCGGGCCGCCCTTTTTGCATGCCCGCCGCCCATCACTTCGTTTTGTGCCGCTTTGCGGCACGGGGGAACGGTTCCGGTATTCCGGGCAAGGCAGGTGACATTTTCAAACTCTCGGCAAAATCCGGTGATTGAAATTGTCGTGTCGCTGCAGACACCATATAAGGTCGCCGGGGATTTGCCGTCCCGGATCGGACCGCTTTCGAACGGATGCGGAAAAGCCGATCGTTTCCATCGTGTTCCGCGACCCAACCATCAGGAGGTGCTCATGGCGAATGACCATGAACAGAGGCTGGAAAAGCTCGAGATCATGCTCGCCCACGCGACGCACACGATCGATGAACTCAACACCGTCATCGTCGACCAGGGCAAGAAGATCGACAGGCTGACGCGGCTCTTCGACACCATGAACGATCAGGTGGAAGAACTCATGGAAAACGTCCTGCCCGGCCACCAGATCGAAAAACCGCCGCATTACTGATCGCCGGCGGCCCGCCAGGGGCCGGGGCAGCTGACGGGCAAAGGTTTTCCGGCCGGGAGGTTGCCGCAAGTGCCCGCGACATCACCAATGCGATGTCCTGTCCGGGCCAGGAGCGGGCCCTGCCCGGCAACTGTACCATGGGAGCGCTCTGCCCTGCCTCCCATCACGTGAACGATCAGCTCGAGTTCAGCCGGCGACAAACGGCGCCTCCCGCAACCGCTTCCGGCCCCCTCCCCGCGTGTTTTGACACAGGGCATGGCATAGTGGCGGGGAACCGGTAGTCTGATGCCGGTTCTTGAACAGGTGCATCATGCGATTTTTGCGTTATCTGCTTCTGCTGTGTGCCCTCGCCGCAATCATTGGCGGCGGGTACTGGTGGGCGATCCGTCCGCCGATGGTCAATGTGGTCCAGCCCTACAGGGGCCGGGCCGCCGAGGTCGTCTATGCGACGGCGGTCGTCGAGCCGGTCCGATGGGCGAAGGTCACCAGCATCGTCCGGGAGAGGATCGTTTCCCTGTGCGGTTGCGAGGGGATGCAGGTGAAGCAGGGTGACAGACTGGCCGAGCTCGACAGCGGCGACGCGCGGGCGACGCTTGCCGAACTGGAAGCGCGGCAGGACCTGGCCCGCTCCGAGCGCGACCGGGCCCTGCAGCTTCTGGAGCGGCGGGTGGCCAGCCAGCAGGTCTATGACCGGGCGCAGAGCGAGCTGATCCGCATCAACGCCATCATCGCCGCCCAGAAGGAACGGCTTCGGGACTACAGCATCGTCGCGCCGATGGACGGCATGGTCCTCAGGCAGGACGGGTCGGTCGGGGAAGTGGCCGAACCGGGAGAGATCCTGTTCTGGATCGGCCAGCCGAGGCCGCTGCAACTGGTCGCCGAAGTCAACGAGGAAGACATTCCCAAGGTGCGGGAAGGCCAGCAGGCCCTGATCCTGGCCGATGCCTTTCCGGACAGGGAACTGAGCGCGACGGTCGGGCGGATCACGCCCAAGGGCGACCCGGTCCTCAAGAACTACCGGGTCTATCTGGATCTCCCGCAGGACACGCCCCTGCGCATCGGCATGACCGCGGAAATCAACATTGTCACGGCCGAGAACGACGGCAGCCTCCTGCTGCCGCCCGCCGCATTCAACGGCTCACGGGTGCAGGTGGTGGACGCGGACAACCGGGTGGCCTCCCGCGAGGTCAAGACCGGCATCCGGGGAACGCGGGCCATCGAGGTGCTTGAGGGCCTGACGCCGGACAGCCGCGTGGTCTTCCCTTTCGATGCTGAGCTGACCGGGGGGCAGAAGGTGGTGCCGGCGGCAGAAGGAGCGCGATGATGCTTCTGTTGCGGATCGCGGCGACCCATATCAGGAACCGGATGCGGCAGACGGTGGTCTCGGTTCTCGGTGTGGCGCTGGGGGTCGGGTTTTCGGTCGCCATGGCGGGCCTGATGGAGGGCTCGCAGCGCGATTTCACGGCGTCGCTGATCGACGCCATACCACATGTTGAAATCATCGACGAGCAGCGCGCCCCCGCCGAGCAGCCGGCCAGCGCGGTCTACGACGCCGTGGCCTACCACGGGCTGCGTCCGAAGGAGGATCTGCGCGGCATCCGCAACCCGACGGAGGCGCTGGCGGCGCTGCGGGACTGGGTGCAGGGCAAACTGGCCCAGAGGCTGAGCGGACAGGCGGTGCTGCGCTACAGCGGCCAGGACATCGGCATGACACTGACAGGCGTCGACCCGAAGCGCGAACTCAGCGTGTCGAAGATCCGCGAAGACATGCGCGCAGGGTCCTTCGAGGACCTGGCAACCACGTCGAACGGCATCGCCATCGGCGACAAGGCCGCCGAACGGCTGGGGGCAGACGTGGGCGATACGGTGACCCTGACGTCGGCGAGCGGTGTGGCGAAGCGGTTCAAGATCGTTGGGCTGTTTCATACCGGTATCACGACAAGCGACGAAGGGCTGGCCTATGCGCCGCTCAAGGCGGTGCAGATCCTTCTGGAAAAACCGGACATCATCAACAGCATCGCCATACGGCTTGACGACATCAGCCGGGCCAACGAGGTCGCCGCCCGGGCGGAACGGCAGCTCGGCTACAAGGCCGTTTCGTGGGAGGAAGCCAATGAAGGCCTGATGGAGGCCTTTTTCGTGCGCAACGTCATCATGTACACCGTGGTCGGCGCCATTCTGGTCGTGGCCGGTTTCGGCATCTTCAACATCGTGTCGACCATCGTTCACGAAAAGGCCCGCGACATCGCCATCCTCAAGTCGCTCGGATTTCCCGAATCCGATATCCAGCAGATCTTCGTCCTGGAAGGGCTTGTCATCGGCATTCTGGGCGCCCTGGCCGGATCCGCGCTCGGCTTCGCCCTGTCCAGCTATCTGGCGACGATCCGCTTCGAGTTCTCCCAGGACGTGGAAGTGACTCATCTGCCGATCTATTTCTCCCTGGCCCATTACCTCATCGCCTGCCTGCTCGCGCTTTTCTCCTCCGCCATCGCCGGCTATATCCCGGCGCGCAAGGCGGCGCGGCTCAACCCGGTAGACATCATCAGGGGCGCGACATGACTTCCCCCGCCCGCACGGACACGCCCCCGGAGCCGCCGCTTCTGGAAGCCAGGGCGCTGACGCGCATCCTGCCGGCGGTGGTGCCGGTCACCCTCGTGAAGGATGTCAGCTTCCGGATCGGCAAGTCGGAATTCGTGGCGATCACCGGCCCTTCCGGGTCCGGCAAGTCCTCGCTTCTCTATCTGCTCGGACTTCTCGACCGGCCGACCTCCGGCCAGGTGCTTATCGGCGGGGAACCGACGGATGCCCTCTCCCCGGCGGAGATGGCCCATATTCGCCTGAAGAAACTCGGCTTCGTCTTCCAGTTTCATTTCCTGCTGCCCGAATTCACCACGCTGGAAAACGTGATGATCCCCATGCGCAAGCTCGGCAAGCTGTCCGCAAGCGATCAGCTGGCCCAAGCAACGGCGCTGCTGGCGGATCTGGGGCTGGAGGACTTCCTGCACCGGCGGCCGGCGCAGCTTTCCGGCGGACAGCGCCAACGGGTGGCCGTTGCCCGGGCACTGGCCAATTCACCGGATCTCATACTGGCGGACGAGCCGACAGGCAGCCTGGATTCCGCAGCAACGGAACAGGTCTTCGACAGCCTGCGGAAAATTGTCGAGACGCAGAAGACCACGGTGGTGGCGGTCACTCATGACATGGACCTCGCAGCCCGCATGGAGCGGCGGATCCACCTGGTCGACGGACAGATCGACTGGGACCGTCAGCAGGCGTGAGATCACAAGTTTCCGCCAATGGACCGCAATCGAACCCGGTCGCTGCTATCCCGTGGCAGCGGGGGTATCGTTGTTTCTCATCGCCTGTTCATAGTCGAGGCCTTCGAAAGCGGCCGGCAGGACTGCAAGCAGAAGAAGCACTGCCACCGGCACGCCCAGGATCCAGAAGCCCAGATAGCTGAACAGAAAACTGGCCAGCAGTCCGCCCACCGCAAAGGCGGAAATGACCAGCATCTGGTAGATGACAATCATCCGGCTGCCTGTACGGCTTTCCGGATGGGCGAAATAGTCGGCCAGCCCCAGGACGAGCTTCAGCGAATTTCCCGTCATCATGGTGGTCGGCACGTGATGGTTCAAAATGGTCAGCATGATCACATTCTGAAGCGACATTGCGATTGTGGACAGACCGACAGCGACCAGGGTGACCGGTGCGAGCGGCCCGGCCCCGGACGGATCGCCCAGTCCGGCGACCAGCATGAACGCCGCCACGATGCAGGCTTCGAGTGCGAACAGATGCCTGATGGCGACCTTTTCCCGGCGGACCAGCTGTGTGACGACGACATACCAGAACAGGGTGGCAGCAAGGAACATCGCCAGCACGAAGACCTTGAGCAGCGCATTCTCGCTCTGATGGAATACCTCCACGCAGAGCACCACCAGCGTGCCGGATATGAAGGCCGTGAAGGTGTGGAAGAGGCCGATAATGCAGACCACATCGACAAAGCAGGCGCAAAAGGCGAGCAGGACCGGCACGAGCGAGTGGCTGGCATATGAGGCTGACTTGTCCGACACGCGTATCCTTGCCTTCATCTCACAGCGGCTTGCGGACCGGCCATCCGGCTGCGGCATGTCCCTTCGCAAGAAGTGCCATGCCTTGCCGCACTTGCCAAGAGCCTCTTGTCACGCAAGGGAAGTCATGACATAAGCGCACCCTCATCAAGAGAAGGGCTGGCGCCCTCGCCAACCTGCCAGACCGGGCAAGGTGGTTCCGCAACAGGGATGCGGCCGGACTGACCCTCACGAGAGGCTGACCGGCAACGAAGCGGTTTACTTTCATGCGCCAGTCCTCCTCGGGCAACCGAAGGAGGATTTTTTGTCTCAACAGCCTTTTGCCGGACGTGCGGCGGATCTTGTCACCGGACATCCACCGCTCGAACACGCCGATTCCGAAGACTGGGAAAGGGCCGCCGAAGATTGTGTCCTGTCACGCCTCCGGTCCATGCGCCTCATCGGGGGGCTTCCCCGTCACAAGACCCCGCTCGGGCCGCAAGAACGGATCGAGCGCCTGAAGTGCCTGCTGCGGCTGTGGGCCAACGGTTGCACCTGCACGGTGGACGAGGACCTCGTTGCCGATATCGTCAACCGGCGCAAGCGCTGATCCCGCTCAGGTCAGCTTGGGAACAGGCCGCGGCTTGCCGCTGTCGTCGACGGCAACCATGGTGAAAACCGCCTGGGTGACCTTTTCCCGATGGCCGTAGCGGTGGCGCAAGGCCCAGCATTCCAGCTTGATTTCCATGGAGGTATTTCCGACACGGATGACTTCCGCGTAGACGCATAGAACATCGCCGACATGGACGGGGCGGATGAATTTCATCTTGTCGACAGAGATGGTCACCACCCGGCCCTGGGCTCTTTGTCCGGAGGCGATGCCGCCGGCCAGGTCCATCTGCGACAGCACCCAGCCTCCGAAGATATCCCCGGATGCGTTGGTGTCGGATGGCATTGCCATGGTGCGCAGTGTCAATTCGCCACTCGGCTGGTCATCGCTCACGTCTGAAATCCCTCTTATTCGATCAATCAGGGAAGACTAACGTCAGACCGCAAGATCACAAGACGTCCCGGGACCTCATTGGCCGCAGAACGGCCATGATCCACAGCGGGAGAGAGACACGTCACGGGTCGATGGGTCCGCCCGCCCCGGAAACGGTCGTCCGGGTGCGTGACCCCGATTATCGCCTATGGCGCCGCCGATCCGTCAACTTCGGTGAAGAGCACGTGGGTCACCACGCCGCCCCGCCGCATTGCGCGGTCGTTGCCGACAGTTCCGGTGGCGGTGCCGATCCGGCGTGACCGAAGGTGGCCAGCCAGAGGCTCTGGGCGATGCGTTCGGCCAGTACGATGATTTCGTCGGCCAGATCCGGTACAAAAAGCTCCCGCACGACAGGACGGAACACGCCCAGCCACTGCCCGTAGTCGGACCCCAGCAGCTCCTTCTGCTTCAGATGGGCCGGCACGGGTTTTCCCTTGTAGGCGCCGTTCTTCAGGAGAACGGATTGCCAGAAACTTTCCATTTTCAGCAGGTGTTCGTCCCACCTGCCTTCCAGCCGCCGCGAGAAGATTTCCCCCAGCCGGGGATGTTCCCGGATACAGCCGTAGAAGGTCTGCACCATGACCCGGATGGAGTCTTCGCTCACGCTTTCATAGCGCAGAAGCCGGTCTCCACCGGCCATCCCCGTCAGGTGCCCATACCGGCCGGATTCAGGATCGGAATTTCGGGTTTTCATGGCCGACTCCAAACATTCATCTATTTTGCATCTTTTAAATCCCACATTGCGGCGCTAAAATCAATATATCAGATGAATATTTAACGGATCCAGCCATGCGCCTCAGTCAGGCCAGCGACTTCGCCCTGAGAATCCTGATGGCGACCTGCCAGTCCGATGACCCGCAAACGGTCGGCGGGTTGACCGAACGGCTGGGGCTGGCCCAATCGCATGTCATGAAGATCGTCGCCAATCTGGCCAGGGGCGGCTACCTGGAGACCACCCGTGGTCGTGGCGGCGGCATAAGGCTTGCCAGGGATCCGTCCGAGATCAGGATCGGCGAAGTCGTCCGCCTGATGGAACCGGATCTGGGTGTGGTGGCCTGCCTGAGGCCGGAGCCGGCAACCTGCGCCTTCCTGCCCCGCTGCGCGCTGAAGGGCGCCATGGCGCGGGCCGCCGAGGCGTTTGTCGACAGTCTCAATACGCAGACGCTGGAAACTATTCTGGAGGGGACGCAGTTGGCGTCAATGCCGGAAGTGGGACAGTAAAGCTGAGACTATCGCGAAAGCTGCAGTTCGCAGATATTCACCGACAAGGTCTTTCCATCCTTAACCAGTTTCAAGACACAAAGACCGATTTCCAGAAGCGCTTCGGTCGATTTGCTTTGTTCCACTGAAATCGTGTCTTCAAGCGCTTTCAGACAATCGGAATGCTGCTGGTCCCGGCACGCTTCGTTCCCGGTAATGTTATACATCCATTCAAACTCATCCTCGCGAACAGTCGGAGCTGTCTCCGTCAGCAGACTCGCATAAGGTTCAAGTCCCTTCGAAAGCGCGCCAGCCCACGCAAGCTCTCTTGCCGCACGTACATGCTCACTGGACGGAGTTTCCCAGCGCGATTGCTGCAATTCCTGGAACGTCAGGGTTAAAGAAAGGAATTGGATATCAGGATCGTCCGCAGTGCAAAACAGCCTTCGAAGGTTGCGAAGCGTTACGTAACGACTCAGAAAAAGTTGCACGTCTGCGGGAGCTTTTCTTTTCGCCAATATAAGAGCGAGTTCAAGCCTGTTCAGATTTACGACACCCTCAGGCCTGAAATCCCGAAGGAATTCGCTTGGCTCTTCTTCCTCGCCCAAGGCGCTATCAAGCTCGGAAAGAAAGTCAATGTAGTTGGCGACCGCCTGGCCGAACGGTTGCAGATTGCCAAGCTTCTTTTTCGTCTCTCCAACTGTCCCGTCGGAATCCAAAATTGCCTGGTATGTCTGCGCATCTTCATTTTCGTTACAGGCGGCCGGCTGGGCA
The DNA here is from genome assembly GCF_003075075.1 of Labrenzia sp. 011. Lineage (GTDB taxonomy): Bacteria > Pseudomonadota > Alphaproteobacteria > Rhizobiales > Stappiaceae > Roseibium. The sequence continues at coordinate 360,194 of NZ_QCYM01000002.1, forward strand.
AGCACAGGTGAGAACAGACCAGGCAGGAGTATCAGAGAAAGGAGTATTCCCAGTTTGCATACAGATTTCCGGCAGCAACGCCACGGCGCGGTCTTGAAGACGGAAGGGATTACTCCTTGCACATCAACTCCTAAAGCGTTGACGCCTGCTGCAGAAAGTCCACCTGCTCCAGGCAGTAATAGCCTGAAATCCGGCTGATCGTGCCGGAGCGTTTCCAGTCGTTCAGCACGCGGCTGACATTTTCACGTGCCGCCCCGGCCATATTGGCGATATCGGCCTGAGAGAGCTTATAGTGGATCAGCACCCGGCCGTTGTCGAGAGGCTTGCCGAAGGTTTCGGAAAGCTGCAGCAGCGCTTGGGCGACACGGCCCGGCAAAGGCAGGAAGGAGCGCGCTGCAAGGACGTCGTTGGCGTGGCGCAGCCGCTTGCCGACGATCGACAGCATGTGACGGTAGACCGCCGGGTTCTCGTCGGAGAACCTCTGGAAGGCCGCCTTGTCGATGAAGGCGACATGGGCCTCTTTCAAGGCAATGACCGTGGCCGAGCGCGGGCGCCCGTCGAGCAGCGCCAGTTCGCCGACCAGATCGCCCGGACCGAGGACGGCCAGAAGCTGCTCGTCGCCGTCAACGGACAGCAGGGAGACCTTCAGCGAGCCTTCGAGCACCGCGTAACAGCCGTTTCCCGGGTCGCCATTTTCGAACAGGATCGTGCCCGCGGGCATTTTCATCGCTCTGGCGAGACGCGACAGGCCCACCGCCAGTTCCGGATCAAGTCCTTCCAGCGAAAAGCTGTTTTTCAAAAAATCCTTGATTTCCGTCACGCATTCCCCCTGCCAGCGAGCGCTGCCGTTCCGAACCTTCGGAGATTACCACAATGACGACCGATACCAGTCACCTGACCTCGTTTTCCTGCCTGCGGGAACCATATGCGGCAGGAGCCCCGCGGCGCCGGCCAACAGCAGACCGGCCGGGGCCGAATGATCCAGATCCGTCGTCAAATGCACGTAGCGCAATCCTGTGATGTCCATCACGTGCAATCAAGCAAAATATGCCTATATAGTTAGTCATGGAAGCGGGGTTGCCCCTCCCCCTTTCAGACCTCCACGAAAAACGGCTCTGTTCCCCGCAGAGCCGTTTTTTCGTTTCTACCCGATAAATCCCGGACCTTGCCCCAGGCTGCCGCCAGGCCTCAATGCAAAAAGACGTCCTTCTTGTCGAGCGTGTGAAAGAAGCGCTCGCTGGACAGGACCTCGTACTGGCATTCGCGTATGGCGATTTTCCTGCGCGGTTCGTCCCGTCTGAGCCGGTCATCGGAGCGTCCGGGAATCGCGGCGACAAAACTGCCGTCGCTCATGCCGTCGAAATGATTGTGCAACAGCCGATGCAATTCTTCCCGATCGGCGGTTTCCGGCAGGGGATCCGCCTTTGGCAGCATCTGGAGACTATGCGCCCTGGCCAGACGGGCCAGACGCATGGCCTTGAGGCCGGAGCGCACCGGAGACACCACCAGCGGCGGCACTTCGAAATCCGCGTGATCGATGGCCCTGAAGACGATGCGCGCCAGCGAGCTTCTGGCCAGCAGCCCCTCGCGCACGGCGACGAAGTCGGGCGGGCGGGCCATCAGGATGCTGTAGCGCACCAGTTGGGCATGGGCTTCCTCGAAGAGGACCTCGTCCGGCAAAAGCCGCAGAAGCGCGCGCCTCTGAAGCTTTGCGCGGGAGAACATGCGCTCGCCGTAGGCCTCCTGCATGCGGGCGCTGACGGGAAACACCCTGTCGCCGCTGAAGGCCAGCGTCACGCCGAACAGCACTCTCTTGCCGACCTTGTCCGCCGTTTCCTGAAGCGGCCGGAATTCCCGCGGCCAGAGCTCGCCGGCGACAATCGCTCCGACGGCACTCAGGCGCCCCATCTCGACCAGCTCGCGCACGGCGCGATCCACCCCGAAAGCAAGGCCGTAGTCCAGGGCTCCAAGTGTAATTCGCTTCATGAAATTCCGCAGGCGAGTCCGAGAGATCCGAAAATACGATACCTTCCCTGCGGCATTCATTCGGGCATTGCAAGTCTCTTCTCAGGAAGACGCCACGTCTTCGCCAGCTTATCTGTAGCGGATCGGCTCAAAAACCGGCCCTGTCCGGCCCTCGACCCTGTAAACCACAAGGTCTTCCAGACGGACACCTTTGACGGTCCGTTCCAGCTCGGCGATCTTCTCGACGGTGCGGAATGATTTCTCCACCTGCCCCGCCTTGTCGCGACGCTTCTCGGTCACATAAAGCCCCGGCCTGTCGAACAGGGTCTCTTCCGGGTCCGGCTGCATCAGATAGCGGATGCGCTCGGTGATCTGCACCACGGGCACCGCATCGCTCAGGAGAAAATCGAGCTGACCGTTCAGTCCGTAGCTGGTCGTGACGACAAAAGCGGCCTCTTCCCCTGCCGCAAGGTCCCTGATCCGGGCGCCGATTTCCGGCCAGCCGCGCAGCTGGAAGGTCGGGTCCTTGCGGGCGAACTGGCCGGTAAGCGGATGAACCGCATGGACCTGCACCACAAAGGCCACCATCAGGCCCAGGACCACGCCGCCGGTGGCGATGCCGCGCCACACACGGCTGCCCGGCGCACGTCCGGCCACGAAGACGGCGGCCATCATCGCGAACGCCGGAAAGAGGGGGGCGGGCCAGTTGGCCTGAACGCGGGCGTGCAGCGCGTGGTAAAGCAGGTAGACAAGGAAGGGCAGCACGGTGAGCAGGAGAAGGGAGGCGGCGTTCTCCCTTCTGCGCAGGGATGCGAACAGCGATGGCGCCGCGAATATCGCCGGAAGGGCGATCAACGGATTGAGCAGGCCGATCAACGCGCCCAGGAACTCGAAGATGTATTTCGCCGTGTAGCCGCCGCCGCCCGCCCGGCCGAACTGCTTGTAAAAGCTCGCCCATTCATGGGCATGGTTCCAGTAGAGAACCGGTGAAAAGCACACAAGCGCGATCAGGCCGCCGGCCCAGAGCTGCCAGGCGCGCCACCAGCGCCGCGCTTCCGGCACCCAGAACAGCCACAGCACGATCCCCGCGCCGAGGAACAGGACGGAATATTTGGCCAGCAGGCCGCAGCCCGCCATGAGACCGACCACCAGCCACCAGTTGGCGTTTCTGGAAACGGAAAGTTCGGCAAGTGCCCAGAGGCTCAGCCCCCAGAAGAAGACGGACGGCGCATCCGGTGTCGCCAGAATGCCGCCGATGCCGACCAGAAGACTGGCGTTGAGGAAGAGGACCGCCCAGCCGGCCACCCGCGCATCGAACAGGATCGAGGCGGTGCGCCACAGGGCCAGGGAACCGATCACACCCGAGGCGATCACCAGCGCCCGGACCGCAAACAGCGTATCGCCGAAAACGGCCTGTCCGGCCGCAATCCACCAGCCGATCATCGGCGGATGATCGTAATAGCTCACCGCCGGATAAAGCCCCCAGATCCGGTAATAGGCTTCATCCTCGACAAAATGGGCATGGCCGGCCGCATAAAGCTTCAGGGCGGTCAGCAGACCGACGATCAGGATCAGTCCGCCCGGCCGCAGCAGCGGCGGCAGGTCTTGTATCTTTGTCACAGTCCTCATGATGCTTCTTCTACGTCTTGCGCCAGGTCAGGGCGGAGCTGGCCGCATAGTTCCATACCGCTCCCATGATGGCACCGGCGGAGCCGGCGAACCACCAGTAGGCCGGGTCCGCATAGACCAGATTGGCGACGCCGACATTCGCCAGAACCCCGACCGAGCAGACGGCATAGAAGGTAAGAAGGCCGATCAGCACCCGCATCCCGCGCAGGCGCCGATCACGATAGGTGAGCTGGTTGTTGAGGAAGAAGTTCGAGGTCATGGCGACAAAGGAGGCCACTGTCTGGCCGATATTGAATTCCATGCCCGAAAGCAGAAATATGCGCAGGGCCACGAGATGCACGATCAGGCCGCTAGCGCCGACAAGGCCGAACATCAGAAAACGGACGGAGACGACATCGCCGAAATATTTGGCCAGCAGCAGGCCGAAATAATCCAGGGTGACCAGGCTGTCCAGCTTGCTTTCGCCATGCTGGCGTTCGCGGAAAGTGAACGGCAGTTCCTTGATCCTGAGCGTACCGCCGGCGCTGGAAACCAGATCCAGCAGGATCTTGAAGCCCTGTGGTGACAGTTTCGGCGCAAGGGCCTCCGCCTTTTCCCGGCGGATCATGAAGAAACCGCTCATCGGGTCCTTCAAGGTGACGTTGAGCAGCTTCTGCGCCAGACCGTTGGCCACATCGGACCCCCAGGCGCGAACCGAGGAAAGGCCTTCGCCGGAGGTGCCGCCCTCGACCTTGCGGCTGGCGACCACCAGATCGGTGTCCCCGGCCTTCAGTTCGGCCAGCATCTTCGGCAGCATGGTTTCGTCATGCTGCAGGTCCGCGTCCATCACCGCGACATAGGGCGCCGAAGAGGCCAGGATGCCTTCCACGCAGGCACCGGAAAGTCCCCGGCGGCCGATGCGCCGGATCACCCGGACCCGGGGGTCATTCAGGGCGATGGCGCGCGCCACCTCGGTGGTGCCGTCCGGAGAATTGTCGTCGACGACGATCGCCTCCCATGCGATGCCGGCAAGAGCAGTGTCGAGCAGCTGGACGAGGATCGGGATATTGGCGGCTTCATTGAAGCTCGGCAGGATCACGCTGAGTTCGGCGGCCCTTGTCGCCGTTCCCGGACCGGTCGGCATTCCGTCTTCTCCGGCATCCGTCTCCGCCATGCGCACCGCTCCGTCCATCGTCAACCCTTGTTCCACCTTCGTTCCGCCGGCCTCTCCCGGCGGCGTGATGCCGGGCCGGTCCATCAGGACCGCAATTCGCGCGGACCATAGCCCGCCAGAGATTAAATTCAAGAAAAGACGGAAGCGGAAATTCTTCACACCGCGCAGCCTTTTCACGGTCAACTGTGCCGCAAACAAGGCACGACGACCGCTTTTGCTGCCATCGGGAACCAGCGCCGAATGCAATCGGCACCGGCAGCAACAGGGCGCCCGGCCGCACGCGCTTGACCGCCTTGCTCTCAGCCCCTGTTTCGTCTAGGAAAACCGCACAATGCACAATGCCGGTTGCCCGACGCCTCGACGCGCGCACGCCCGGCATGGAACCTGCCAGGACCTGTAAGACTTCATGGCCAAGAAACCGAACAAACTGAAGGCCCGCCTGCCGCGCGGCTTCGTTGACCGCTCCGCACAGGACATCCGCGCCACGGACGAGATGCTGGCAAGGATCCGCGCCGTCTACGAGCGCTACGGCTTCGACCCGGTAGAAACGCCCGCCTTCGAATATACCGACTGCCTCGGCAAGTTCCTGCCGGACACGGACCGCCCGAATGCGGGCGTGTTTTCCGTGCAGGACGACGACGAACAGTGGATGAGCCTGCGCTACGACCTGACGGCGCCGCTTGCCCGTCATGTGTCGGAGAACATCAACGAGATCCAGCTTCCCTACCGTACCTACCGGGCCGGTTGGGTGTTCCGCAACGAGAAGCCGGGCCCGGGCCGCTTCCGCCAGTTCATGCAGTTCGACGCCGACACGGTCGGCGCGCCGGGCGTCCAGGCGGATGCCGAAATGTGCATGATGATGGCCGACACCATGGAAGCCCTCGGGATTCCGCGCGGGCAATATGTGATCCGGGTCAACAACCGCAAGGTTCTGGACGGGGTTCTGGAAGCGATCGGCCTCGGCGGCGAAGATCAGGCGGAACGGCGGCTAACCGTGCTGCGGGCGATCGACAAGCTGGACAAGTTCGGCGTTGAAGGTGTGAAGCTTCTCCTGGGCGAGGGCCGCAAGGACGACAGCGGCGACTTCACCAAGGGGGCAGGGCTCGACACAAACCAAATCGATATGATCGCAAATTTGGTCGATGTGAAAGGTGAGCTTCAAGACCGCAAGAGTTTCAACGAACACTTGAATTATATCTTTGATGACCACCAAGATATTTTAGACGCAGGCGCTGAAATCGGGAATCTGATTAATTTGGTGCAATCTTGTGGATACGGGATTGACCGCATTATTGCTGACCCTTCTTGCGTCCGTGGACTAGAGTACTATACGGGAACGGTATTCGAGGCTGAACTCCTGTTCGACGTGACAAATGAAAAAGGCGAAGTGGTCCAGTTCGGCTCCGTCGGTGGCGGCGGGCGCTATGACGGGCTGGTCAAGCGCTTTACCGGCCGCGACGTTCCGGCCACCGGCTTTTCCATCGGCGTTTCCCGCCTGATGACGGCGCTGAAGAACCTCGGCAAGCTGAACACGTCCGACGTGACCGCCCCGGTGCTGGTCACCGTCATGGACGGCGACGTGGAAGCGCTCGGACGCTACCAGAAGATGGCCCAGGACCTGCGAAATGCAGGCATCCGCGCCGAGATGTATCAGGGCAACTGGAAGAAGTTCGGCAACCAGCTCAAATACGCCGACCGGCGCGGCTGCCCGATCGCCATCATCCAGGGATCGGACGAGCGGGAAGCCGGTGAGGTCCAGATCAAGGACCTGATCGAGGGCAAGCGCCTGTCCGAGGAAATCGCCGACAACGTCACCTGGCGCGAAAGCCGCCCGGCACAGGTCACCGTCAAGGAAGCGGACCTGCTGGAAACGGTCCGCGGCATTCTGGACGGTCAGGCGGACGACCGCAAACGGGCGAGCGAGGGCTGATCGATGACGACGGCACAGACGGCCGGCATGGACCCGGCACAGATCGAGGCGGTTCTGGAGCTGTTCGGGACACAGGGCCATGACCTTGTCAGCCCGCCGATCCTGCAGCCGGCCGATGTCTTTCTGGACCTGACCGGCGAGGACATCCGCCGCCGTCTGTTCCTGACCAGCGGCACGGACGGCATCGACCTGTGCCTGCGGCCCGACTTCACCATTCCGGTCTGCCGCCATCACCTGGCCCGCGATCACGCGAAACTGCCCGCCGCCTATTGTTACAACGGCCCGGTGTTCCGCCAGCGCCCGGACGGTCTGGGCGAAATTCCGCAACTGGGCGCGGAAAGCCTCGGACGGACAGATACCGCACAGGCGGACGCGGACCTGCTGGCGCTTTCCGTCCGCGCTCTGGAAATCTTCGGCCTCGACGGCTGTTCCATCCGGATCGGTGACGAGACCCTCTTCGCCGCCATCCTGGAAGGCCTCGACCTGCCGTCCGTCTGGCGCCGCCGCCTGCGCGATCTCTTCGGCGAGACCGACCGGCTGGCCGACGCCATCGGCCGCATGGCCGGAGGCGCATCCTCCGATGACGACAGCCGCGACGTGCGTCTCGGCTTCCTGTCGGCGCTGGAAGGCGCCGATCCGGAAGCGGCCCATGCGGTTGTCGAGGACCTTTTGTCCATCGCCGGCATCTCCGCCGTCGGCGGCCGCACGCCGGGCGAGATCGCCGACCGGTTCCTGGAACAGGCGGCCCTGGCCAGTGGCGCGCGCGGCCACGACAAGGCGGCCGAAACCCTGAGGGCCTATCTCGCCCTGAAGGCGGATGGCGCCATGGCCCCGAAGGTGCTGCGCGACTTCAGCCGCGACTTCGGCCTCGGGCTCGACACGCCCCTGGCCGCCTTCGAGCAACGTCTCGCGGCGCTCGATGCCGGCGGAATCGATCCGGCACGGTTGAGCTTCGCCGCCGAGTTCGGCCGGCGCCTCGATTATTATTCCGGCTTCGTTTTCGAGATTCACGCAACGTCCGGCACGGTCGAGGGACCGCTTGTCGGCGGCGGCCGCTACGACAAGCTGGTGACATTGCTGGGCGCCGAACAGGATGTTCCGGCCATCGGCTTTTCCATGTGGCTTGACCGCATTGCCAAGAGCGCGAAGGGCTGACCCATGAGCAAACTGATCATTGCCATTCCCTCCAAGGGCCGCCTTCAGGAAAACACCCACGCGTTCTTCGGCCGGGCGGGCCTGAAGGTGCTGCAACCGGGGGGCGCGCGCAATTACCGGGGCGCCATCAAGGGCCTCGCCGATGTGGAGATCGCCTTCCTGTCGGCCTCGGAGATCGCCCGTTCCCTTGCCGACGGCTCCGTCCATTTCGGCATCACCGGGCTCGATCTGGTGCATGAGAACATCACCGCTCCGGAGACTTCGGTGCACATCGTCACGCCGCTGGGCTTCGGCTCCGCGGATGTGGTCGTTGCCGTGCCGAAGGCCTGGATCGATGTGGAAACCATGGCGGACCTGTCCGATGTCGCCTCGGATTTCCGCAACCGCCATGGCCGCCGCCTCAGGGTCGCGACCAAATATGTCACGCTCACGCGGGCCTTTTTCGCCCGGCACGGCATTGCCGACTATCGGATCGTGGAAAGCGCCGGCGCAACGGAAGGCGCCCCCGCCGCCGGGTCGGCGGAACTGATCGTCGACATCACCACGACCGGAGCAACGCTGCAGGCCAACAACCTCAAGATCCTGCCCGATGGCGTGATCCTGAAGAGCCAGGCCAATCTGGTCGCCTCGCTCGGCGCCGACTGGTCGCAGACCGCCCTTGCGGCGGCACGGGCCATTCTGGACCGGGTCGCGGCCGAGGAAGCCGCGCGCGACGTCAAGCTGGTCAAGGCCGTTGTCGACGACCGCATGCAGGCACTCAGATCCGTCAGCCAGATCGGTGCCCTGCAGAGATTCTCCGACGTGGCCGACAGCCATCATGTCAGCGTGCTGTGCCCGAAAGACGCCGTCGCCGACTGCGCCCAGCGCCTCATTCAGGAAGGCGCGGAAACGGTCACCGTCGAAACGCTCGACTATGTCTTTTCACGAGACAACCACCTCTTCACCCCGCTGAAGGACAAGGTGCGCGGCTAAGGCCTTTCGCAATTCTGGCGCGCCGGCGGCTGCTTCTCCCTGCCTCCCCGGCCAAGCGCAGCGCCGAGCCGGGGCCTACTCGTTTCCAGAGCGTCGGGAGGGATCGCTCCGCTCAATGCAGGCCCGGACATGCGGTATCGCGGACACTTGCAAAGCGGGGGCTGAACCTGCTGCGCAGATGACCCTTGCTTCGGAAAGCCGCACTGCCAGTGGCCCCCGGATCTCCGCTTCGCTGCGTCCGGTGAGGCATTCGCGGCGAGCGTACGGACAATTCGATCAATTCAGTGCTGAGGCATGCCGTCCGGAGATTGCGGGTCAGATTGTGGGAAGCGACGCACTCCGCCTCACCGCGGTCTTTTGAAATCCGCCCGCGCCTGTTCGATCTGCTCCCGGCAGCAGCAGCCTTCAAGGTGATCGTTGACCATTCCCATGGATTGCATGAAGGCGTAGATGGTGGTGGGGCCGACGAAACTCCAGCCGCGTTTTTTCAGATCCTTCGACAGCGCCGTGCTCTCTTCCGTCTTGCCGAGCGTTCTTGCCGTGGCGAAATCGAGTTTTTCCGGGCGGTTCTCCGGGCGTGGCTCGAAAGACCAGAAATAGGCCGCCAGGGTGCCGAATTCGGCCTTCAGTTCCAGAGCGCGTCTGGCGTTGTTGATGGTGGATTCGATCTTCCTGCGATGGCGCACGATACCGGCATCGCCCAGGCAACGCTCGACATCCGCTTCGGTGAAGCCGGCAACGGTCTCGAACTCGAAATTGGCGAAGGCCGCGCGGAAGGCGTCGCGTTTGCGCAGGATGGTCAGCCAGGACAGGCCCGACTGAAAGCCTTCCAGACAGACTTTCTCGAACAGGCGACGGTCCTCGTCGACCGGCCAGCCCCACTCGGTATCGTGATAACGCTGGTAGTCCTCCAGATTGCCGTGCCACCAGCACCGCGCCTGGCCGTCGCTTCCCACGAGCAATCCGGTGACCGGATCGCGCTCCGCCTTCCTCGTGCTGCCGCTGTCCTGCTCCACCATAATCCTGCCTTTATTCCCTTTTTGTTCTCTTTCTGGTAAGGCCGAAATGACCCGGGCGCAAGGAGAATTGCCATGGCGGCTTCCCTGCGGGAAACAAAAAACCCGGCACAGGGCCGGGTCTTTCGAAACATGTCCTGAAGGCGTCAGGCAAACAGGGCGTCGATATCGTCCTGGGAGGCAACGTCCACATCGTTGTCCAGCGACGGGCCGTTGAGCAGCGCGGCGTCGCCTTCCTTCTGGTCGCGTTGTTCCACTTCAATGTCCTTGAAGCTCTCGATGCCGCCCCAGATATCCATCATCTGCGTGATGCGGTCCTCCACGAAGCGCAGGGTTCCGACCACCTTGGAGATGCGCTGTCCGGTCAGATCCTGAAAATTGCAGGCCTCGAAAATCTCGACGACCTTGTCCCGGATGTCCACGGCGAGTTCCGAATCCGGACCGTCGACCCTGGCAGACAGGGTGTTGGCAGTCTCGTCGATGAATTCGGCCGCGGAGAGGATTGAATCCGTTGCCCCCTCCGTCCCGTCAACGACCGCATCCAGCTCGTTGGTGACGCGCGCCATTTCCTGGCTTTCGGAGCCGGTGGTCTGATGAAGTGTCGCGATTTCCTTCTTGGTCTGCGCGATGGCTTCATAGATGGCGTCGAGCTCAACCTTGAGCTTGGCCGCTTCGGACATTTCCTTGCGGAACTCCGCCATCAGCTTGGCGCTCATGGCCTCCGGGTCCAGCGAAGCCTTCGTCTGCTGCTCTCCGTCTCCATTCTGGATCAGGGATTTTACGCTGGCCAATTCTGTCAGGAGCTCCTGATGGCGGCGTTCTTCAGCAAAAGCGGGGTTCTCGGTGGCCCCGGAATTCATGCGTATCAAGCTCTCCGCCCGAAAGGATCTCTTTACCGCGGCCATGCCTACTCCCGTCCCGCGCCAGTGCTGGCGTATTCAATTCATATGGTGCGACGTTTATAGCCCGGGAAGCTTAAAGAATTGTTTTTCCAATGCTTGCCCAAGCGGTAGCTGCCTTTTGACCTTTGGTAACCGTTTCTTGGCTTCCCTCTTTCGGGGCCATTGGCTATCCTCCGGCCAAATCAACGGAACAGCTCGCCGCATGCCAAAGCCAGTCACCACCTGCCAAATCACCGAGCTGACATATCCTGCATTCGCCGCAGACGGCGCATCGACCTGAATGAGAGCCATGCGTCTTCTTTCAACATTCCTCCTTGCGGGGTTTCTGGCCGTCCATCCCGCGGCCGCAGGAAACAACACTTTCTCCACCGAGGAGCTTCTGCAGGGGTTCGAGAAGACCGTATTCGGTCTGGAGTATCGCAGCTGGAGCTGGCGGCCGTATCTGGTCAAGAAATTCACCCGGCCGGTCCTGTTCCGGATTCACAATCTTTCCGCCATCGACCGGACACGGACGGTCCACCGTTTCGTTCAGGAGATCGGGAAGCGGGTCGCCGGACTGACGACGGGGATCGCGCGCGATCCCGCCGAAGCGAATTTCGAGGTCTATGTGGTCGACCGCGCCCAGTATGAGCGGGTCGTCAAACAGAATATCTACAAGAGCGAGCGCGCGAAGGTCCCCGGGCGCTGCCTTGTGCGGGTCGTCTCCGGCCGAAAGGGTATCAAACGTTCCGCCGCGGTGATCGTTTCCGATGAAGGGGAATTCCTCTTCAAGCGCTGTCTGGTGGAGGAAATCCTGCAGGGGCTGGGGCCGATGAATGACGACGAGGCGCTCACCCACTCGGTGTTTAACGATTCCTCGCGTCACAGCCGGTTTACGGTCTTCGACCAGCTCATTTTGAACATGCTTTACGATCCGCGCATCCGGCCGGGCATGTCGCTGCAGCAGGCGCGGGCCGTCCTGCCGCTGGTGGTGCGCGACGCCCGCCAGCGCGTGCGTTAACCAAGGCTCGCCCGAAAGACCAGGGATTTCAATGCAGCCGATGGCGGCGGCCTGCGCCTTGCCCCTGCGGAAAGTATTTCATTAAGGCTGTTTCTCAACCATAAGCTAACCATAAGAAACGATTGCCGGAATACTATGATCCAGATTCACTTTTGAAAGAGCCGGCACGCTTATCATCATTTCCAATCCGTTAACTGGCGGACTCAAAATCCGCTGAACCTGGCCGATGACAAGTTTCAAGAGTACAACCATGTTCCAATTACGCATTGCCTCTTCCAGGGTGCTGGTTCTGGCCGGAGCCCTGGTCCTCAATACCGGTCTTGCCGGTTCCCTGGCGGTTGCCGGGCAGGTGTCTCCGCCGCCGCTCGTCCTCAGTCCCAATCTGACGGAACCATGGGTTCTGCAATTGCAGCCCCGGGGCACCCGGCGCACGGCCGCCCCGGTTCAGCGGCGTCAGGTGGTGCAGCCGCAGGTCCGTCGTGCCAACTGGTGGTCTCCCCGCCAGCAGCCGGTGCGCCAGCGGCCGCAGCCGCAGGCAAGCGCCCCCAAGAGCCGTCAGATAGCCCCCCAGTTCCTGCCGACGATCGTCGATTACGACGGCAAGCAGAAACCCGGCACGATCGTGATCGACACCAACGCCAAGTATCTTTACCTCGTCCAGAATGACGGCACCGCCCGGCGCTACGGCGTCGGCGTCGGCAAACCCGGTTTCGAATGGGCCGGGACGCACAAGGTCACCCGCAAGGCGGAATGGCCGGACTGGCGTCCGCCCGCGGAAATGCGCAAGCGCCGGCCGGATCTGCCGACGTTCATGGCGGGCGGTCCGCAGAACCCGCTCGGGGCCCGCGCCCTCTACCTCGGTTCGACGCTGTACCGCATCCATGGCTCCAACCAGCCCTGGACCATCGGTCACGCCGTTTCCTCCGGCTGCATCCGCATGCGCAACGAAGACGTGACGGACCTCTACGAACGGGTCGGCGTCGGCACCAAGGTCATCGTGATGTGAGCCGGCCGTTACCGCTGTAACAGCTTTCCGGAAACCGGGCGGCTCGAACAGGGGCCGCCAATGACGGAGGGCGTCTCTTGCACGGCGTCCGGTTTCTTTGCTATCTGCTGCGGCCATCTTCCCAGTTTTTCCCCTTCCCCTGAAAAAAGCCGGTCCGAGGCATGACAGAACGCATGAAACTCTTTTCCCTGGGACCAGATGCGGGCTATTTCCTGAAGGCGGCCCTCGTCGGGCTGCTCGTCGGGGGGCTCGCGACCGTCTTCCACTCCGGCGTTGAGTTCCTCTTCGCGCAATATGCGTCGCTCAGAACATCGCTCGGGACAGGCTTTCTGCCCTATGCGGTGTCGATCGCCATATCCGGCGCAGGGGTCGCCGCGGCATTTGTTCTGGTCCAGCGCGTCGCGCCGGAAGCGGCGGGCAGCGGTATCCAGGAGATCGAGGGCGCAATGGAGGACAAGCGGCCTCTCCACTGGTCACGGGTCCTGATCGTCAAGTTCTTCGGCGGGCTGCTCGCCCTCGGATCGGGCCTGGTGCTCGGCAGGGAAGGTCCGACCATCCACATGGGCGCCATGACGGCCGAAGCGTTCTCCAGATCGCAGGGGCTTTCGCCGTCCGATCACAAGGGCCTTCTGGCTGCTGGCGCTGCCGCCGGTCTTGCCGCCGCCTTCAATGCGCCGCTGGCCGCCATCCTGTTCATCGTAGAGGAAACAAGACGGCAGTTCCCCTTCGGCTACCGCACCTACATGGCAGTCATCATCGCCTCGATCGTGAGCGCGGCAGTCACGGTGCAGCTCACTCATATCGGTCCGCCGCTGCTGGTCAAGGTGACCTATGTTCCGGTCTGGAGCTTCGCCCTGCTCGCCGGCCTGGGCATTCTTCTTGGCGCGCTCGGCGTGTTTTTCAACTGGGTGCTGATCGCGGTCATGGACCTTTTCCAGAAGATTCCATCCAGGTTCCGCTGGCTGCCGGCACTTGCTGTCGGCGGGGTCACCGGCGCCCTTCTGATTGCCTTTCCGGCCGCGACCACCGGCGGCGAGGACCTGGTGCACAAACTCGTCACCTCCCACTATGGCGTGCTGGCCTTGGTGCTGCTCACGCTGCTGCGTTTCAGCGGCGTTCTGTTTTCCTATGCCTCGGGCGTCCCGGGCGGGATCTTCGCGCCCATGCTGTCCATCGCGACCTGCGCCGGCCTTGCCTTCGGCACCGCAACGGGAGAGATCCTGCCTTCGGTGGACGATGACTTCCGGGTCGCCTGCGCGATCGCCGCCATGGGCGGTTTTTTCGCCGCATCGGTGCGCGCACCGCTTGTCGGGGTCGTGCTGGTGATGGAACTGACCGGTGCCTATGCGCTGATCATGCCGGTTCTCGTTACCTGCACCACCGCATCCCTCACCGCCCATCATCTGGGCGGGCGGCCGATCTACGAACAGCTCCTGGAACGCACGCTCCGGCTTTCGGGCGCGTCGCCGGACACCACCCCCGAGTCCACACCGGTGCAACTGGGAACACGCGAAGGCTGACCCGGCAGGCCGGTCAGGCTTCCTGCGAAGGGGCCTCGACAGATGCGCCAGCCGATACGCTCTCCGGCTGCGGTCCGCCATAGACCCAGTCCAGCAGTTCGACCGTGTGCAGGATCGGGATGTCGGTCCCCAGCCCGATCTGGGTCATGCAGCCGATATTGCCGGTGGCGATCACGTCCGGCCGTGTTGTCGCGATGTTGGCCACCTTCCTGTCGCGCAGGCGGCGGGCGATCTCCGGCTGAAGAATATTGTATGTGCCGGCCGATCCGCAGCACAGATGCCCTTCTGGGACATCCCGGACCCTGAAGCCGGCGGCGGTCAGGAGCTCCTTCGGCTGACGGGTGATCTTCTGGCCGTGCTGCATGGAACAGGCGGAATGATAGGCAACGGTCAGATCCGGCCTGAGAGCGGGCACGCCAAGCTCGATGTCCGCCAGAAATTCGGTCACATCCTTCGCCAGCGCGGAAACCCTTTCGGCCTTCTGTGCATAGGCCGGGTCCTCTCTGAGCATGTAGCCATAATCCTTGATCGTCGTGCCGCAGCCGGACGCCGTGATCAGGATGGCGTCCAGTCCCCCCGATTCCAATTCACGCGTCCAGACGTCCACATTGCGGCGGGCGTTTTCCAGGGCAGAGTCCTCCCGGCCCATGTGATGGACGAGCGCACCGCAGCAGACTTCGCCTTCCGGCAGGACGACCTCATAGCCGGCCCGGCCGAGCAGCCGGATGGTGGCGTCATTGATTCCCGGATCCAGCACGGGCTGAGCGCAGCCGCCCAGCAGGGCCACACGGCCCTTGCGGACAGCCGTTTCGGTGCTGAACACGCCGGGTCCTTCATGCTGCCCCCGGCCGGGCGCTCTTGCAGGCGCCAGTTCCAGCATCGCGCCGATCTTTGCCAAGGGACCGCCCAGCGCCTTGAAGGCTCCGGCGAGCGGACGGGCGAAAAAGGCGCCGACCAGGGCAAGGCGGAACCGTTTCGGATAGGGCAGGATGAGGGCAAGGACGGACCGCAGCAGCCTGTCGGCAACCGGTCGCCTGTAGGTCTTTTCGATATGGGCACGGGCATGGTCAACGAGATGCATGTAATGCACCCCGGACGGACAGGTGGTCATGCAGGCAAGGCAGGACAGGCACCGGTCGACATGCTTGACGATCTTCTCGTCGGCAGGCCGGTCGTTTTCCAGCATGTCCTTGATCAGGTAGATCCGGCCGCGCGGGCTGTCGAGCTCATCCCCCAGAAGCGTGAAGGTCGGACAGGTCGCCGTGCAGAAACCGCAATGAACGCATTTGCGCAGGATCTTTTCGGATTCCGCGACATGAGTGTCCTTCAGCTGCTCTGCGGTGAAATTGGTCTGCATGGTGTCCTACGCCCCTCAACTACCCGCTTTTCCCGTGGGTCTCTCCTTCCGAATGACGCGGATCGTAGGGGGTGGACCATCCGCGCACAAGGCGCCTTTCGGGAACAAGAGCAACATCGGAGCGGAATGAATTGTCGCACACACGCACAAGGCCCGCCCGCTGGACTGCGGACGGACCTCGCAACAACATTCTCAACGCTCTCGGGCTGTTCAGAACATCCAGGTCTGCGGATTCGGTACCGGTTCACCGCGCGCGGCGAGCTGGAGACCCTTGATGCAGCGAATGATCATCCAGATCAGCACCGCGATCAGCAGGAAGATGCCGATGAAGACAAAGGTCAGGACGATACCGATCAGCGCGAAGAGGATACCGATCCAGAAGGTGCGGATCTGGAAGGTATAGTGGCTGTCGACCCAGCCCCCGGCCTTTCCCCTGTTCAGATAGGCGAAGATAATGCCGATCAGTGACGTGAAGCCGATCAGAATACTGACGAGATAAAGGATGTAAACGAGGCTGACATTCTTTCCGCCGGGTTCCAGGTAACCTGCAACATCCGATTTTTCATTCATAACAGTCTCCGCTGAAAATTTTCGCGTAAAAAGGCACCGGTCAGACTACACACCCGCCACCATTCGTCCAGCGTTTAGAATGCCCTTGGGATCGAACTGTTCCTTCAGACGCCGGGTGAGCGCCGCCAGGGGAGCAGCCTGAGGCTGGAACACCGGCACGGTCGAACGGACCGAGGGATCGGCCCGCACGAGTGTCGCGTGCCCCCCGCCCGCTTCCTCGAGCGCCGCACGGATTTCCGTGTGATGAATTGCGCCATCGTTGCACGACAGCCAGACGAGACCGCCGCTCCAGTCATAGAACGCCGTTGCGTCGACCTTCTCCTTCACGAGCTCCACGAGCCGGGGACCGGATGCCGGTGCCACGGACAGCCGCCAGACAGGTGTTTCGGCCTGCGCAAACGGCAGGACATCGCGGATGCTCCGCCACAGGGTCTCGGTCTCCGGTTGAGCGAGGCGGACGGGCGTGCCGAAGTCCGCGAGCAGCTTTTCCAGCGTCCTGAACCTGTAGTCGACCGAAGCCTCGAAGCCTTCCAGCCGAAGGAGCGTCTTGCCGGCCTCGCCGTCGACATCCTGCGGCAGATGGGCGGCGCCGGAAACCTCCGCCGAGGAGCCCATCGCCCGGCACAGGGCGTCGATGGCATCCGCCTCATTCAGACCGCCGAGCACAAAGGTCGCCGCGGTTTCCGGTTTCGGATTGACCTTGAGGGTGACCGTGGTTGCGACGGCCAGGGTGCCGAAGGCCCCGCAAAGCGCTCTGGGAAGGTCGTATCCGGTCACGTTCTTGACCACCTTGCCGCCGGAATTGAAGATTTCCCCGCGCCCGGAGACCGCTTCCATGCCAAGCACGTGATCCCGCGCGGCGCCTGACTTGATACGGCGCGGGCCGGAGAGGTTGGCGGCAAGAACGCCACCGATGGTTCCCCTGCCCGGATCTCCGCCCAGCAGAGGACCGTAATCCATCGGCTCGAAGGAAAGCTCCTGGCCGTTGTCGGCGACCAGCTTTTCGACCTCGGCGACCGGTGTGCCGGCCTTCACGGTCAGAACAAGCTCCGCCGGTTCGTAGGTCTCGATGCCGGTGAGATCCGACAGGTCCAGAACATGGGCCGCCTGGACCGGACGTCCGAGTTTCCTTTTGGATCCCTGCCCGACGACTTCCAGCGGCCGCTCCTCGCCGGCCGCCCATTTCACCGCGTCTTCGACCTGCCGCGTGTCGCGCGGTTTGAACGTTGCATCCATTTGGGGAATTCCTCAGAAGCGCGGGATGTCGGGGAAAGGCAGCTGGCCCTTGTGCACGTGCATTTTGCCGAGTTCAGCGCAGCGATGTAGCAGGGGAAACACCTTGCCCGGATTGAGCAGATGCTTTTCATCGAAGGCGCATTTGACCCGCTGCTGCTGCTTGAGATCGTCCTCGGAGAACATCGCCGGCATCAGGTCACGCTTCTCGATGCCCACACCATGTTCGCCGGTCAGAACGCCGCCGACCTCGACGCACAGGCGCAGGATGTCGGCGCCGAAGGCTTCGGCGGCCTCCAGTTCTCCCGGCTTGTTGGCATCGTACAGGATCAGCGGATGCAGATTGCCGTCACCGGCGTGAAAGACGTTGGCGACGCGAAGCCCGTGCTTTTCGCCCAGTTCGCGCATCCGCGCGAGAACCTTCGGCAGTTCGCGGCGCGGGATGGTACCGTCCATGCACAGATAGTCCGGCGAAATACGCCCGACCGCCGGAAATGCCGCCTTGCGGCCCGCCCAGAAGGTCATGCGTTCCTCTTCGCTCTGCGAAATCCTCACATGGCTGGCCTCATTGGCCCGGGCGATTTCCTCGACCCGGCCGATCAGGTAGTCGACCTCGCCCTCCGGCCCGTCAAGCTCGACGATCAGCAGGGCCTCGACATCGAGCGGATAGCCGGCATGGACGAAATCCTCCGCGGCATGAATGGCGGGTCGATCCATCATTTCCATGCCGCCGGGAATGATGCCTGCGGCGATGATTTCCGCAACACAGCGGCCGCCTGCCTCGCTGGCCGGAAAGCCGATCAGCAGGGCCCGTGCGGTTTCCGGCTTCTGCAGGATGCGGACGGTCACCTCGGTCACCACGCCCAGCAGGCCTTCGGACCCGGTCATCAGCGCCAGAAAGTCATAGCCTTCACTGTCCAGGTGCTTGCCGCCGAGGCGGATCACCTCGCCGGTGATCAGCACCATTTCCAGGCCAAGCACATTGTTGGTGGTCAGACCGTATTTCAGGCAGTGCACCCCGCCGGAATTTTCCGCGATGTTGCCGCCGATGGAACAGGCGATCTGGGAGGACGGATCCGGCGCATAGTAGAAGCCCTCCTGTTCCACCGCCCGGGTGATGCCGAGATTGGTCACCCCCGGCTGCACGACCACCGCCCGGTTGGCGAAATCGATGTCCAGGACCCGGTTGAACTTCATCATCGACAGCAGCACGCCATCCTCCAGCGGCAGGGCGCCGCCGGACAACGAGGTCCCTGCCCCGCGCGGCACCACCTTGACATCGTTGTCGTGACAGTACCTGAGAACCCTGGAAACCTGCTCGACCGTTTCGGGAAGAACCACGATCAGGGGAAGCTGGCGATAGGCCGTGAGGGCGTCCGTCTCATAGGCGCGCATCTCGCGTTCGTCGTGGATCACGCCCTCTCCGGGAACAATCGCCTGAAGCGCGCTCAGGATTTCCCGGCGCCGGGCAATAACGTCCCGGTCCGGGGCAGGCATGGCGATCGCGGTCACAGAGTGGACTCCTTTCAATTCTACGTTTGCCGATCCACGAAAATTGCCCTGACGCAGCAAGAAGTGGTAGGTCAACGCCTTTCCCCAAGTCTGGCAAGTATCACGGCGAAGGGAAACGTCCGGGAAATAATAGATGTCTTTCTGAGAGATTGAAAATGAGCAATCTGACCGACATGGAAATTTTCGCCCGGGTGGTGAGCGCCGGCAGCATGTCCGCGGCCGGGCGCGAAATGAACCTGTCGCCAGCGGTCGTCTCAAAGCGCATCCGCCGACTTGAGGAAAAACTGGGAACGCGGCTGCTGCAGCGCACGACCCGCCAGATCGCCATGACCGAAGCCGGACAGGGATTTTACGAGCGTGTCATTGCGATCCTGGCCTCGGTGGAGGAAGCCGAATCCTTCGTGTCGCGCGGGTCCGCCCGGGCCCGCGGCATTCTCAAGGTCGCCGTTCCGACCTCCTTCGGTCGCCTGCATATTGCCCCGCACATGGGAAAATTCCTGACCGAAAACCCGGATCTTTCGGTCAATCTCGATCTTTCCGACGATTTCGTTGATATTGTCGGAGATGGCTATGATCTGGCGATCCGTATCGCCGAACTGTCCGATTCCAGTCTCGTCGCCCGCCGTCTTGCCCCCGTGCACCGGATCCTGTGCGCCAGCCCGGCCTATCTGGAAAAACACGGCTTCCCCCAAAGCATCGATGACCTGACCGCCGACCACGTCACCCTGGCCGCAACCAATCAGGACCCCTGGCGGCTGGCCGGTCCCGACGGCATCGTGACCGTCCGCACCCGCGCCCCCATCAAGACCAACTCCAACGAGGTGGTTCGGGAATGTCTTCTGGCCGGCGTCGGCATCGCGCTCCGCTCCACCTGGGATGTGGGGCCGGAACTGCGGGCGGGCCAGCTGCAGATCCTGCTGCCGCACTACAGGGCCTCGAAGGATGTCGGTCTCTACGCGGTCTATCCGAGCCGCCAGTTCCTGCCGGCGAAAGTCCGGGTTTTCATCGACTTTCTCGCCCGCCTCTACGGCTCGTCCCCGTACTGGGATGCGGGGCTGGAAGACTGGCTTCAGCTGCCGAACAACGCACAGGCAAGCTGACCGCGATACAACTGCCTGCGACCGTGCGTCGCTTGCATCGCATCCCGACATCCTGTTCTGTTGGGCCGAGTTTACAATACTGAGGGAGAATACCATGCAGCGTTTGCTGATGATCGCCGGAACGGCGCTTCTGGCACTGACCGTTCAGGCAAGTGCCGACGGAGACCCCGCCAAGGGCGAGAAGGTTTTCAAGAAATGCGCAGCCTGCCATGCAGTCGGTGAAGGCGCCAAGAACAAGGTCGGACCGGAGCTCAACGGCATCGTCGACCGTCCCTTCGGCTCAATCGAGAACTACAAGTACTCCAAGTCTCTCCTTGAAGTGGGGGACGGCAAGGTCTGGGATGTGGAGACGCTGGATTTCTACCTGACCAAGCCGAAGAAGCTCATCCCCAAGGGCAAGATGGCCTTCGCCGGCCTGAAGAAGGAAAAGGACCGCGAGAACGTGATTGCCTATCTGGCGCAGTTCAACGCGGACGGCACGACCAAATAAGGTTCACTCCCGTTTTACGACGACCGGACCGGCAGACCCCTTCCACTGGATGCGCCCAGGTCTGCCGGTCCGCTTCCAATTGCGTTCCTGCCCACTCGGCGATCCGTGTCCCGTGGTTCCATGAGCCTAGTGATCGCCGTGTTTCTTGTGAATGCCCCGCACGAACCACCAGATCAGCAGCACGACGACGGGAACGGCAAGTCCGGTGGTGACATTGGCATCGGGCAGCGGCAGTCCGCTCTGCTTGGCAGCCTTGGCCAGATACGAGATCAACCCGACCACATAATAGCTCACGGCCGCGACCGACAGGCCCTCGACGGTATGCTGCAGGCGCAACTGCAGCTGTGCCCGGCGGTTCATTGACTGAAGCAGCCTGCGGTTCTGATCCTCCAGTTCGACGTTCACCCGGGTACGCAACAGGGTTGTGGCTCTTGCGAGCTTGCGCGACAGCATCGCCTGCCGGTCCTCGATCGCCTGGCACGTGCGCATGGCAGGCGTCAGGCGGCGGGTCAGAAACGAAGCCATCGACAGGTCTCCGGGCGCCGCCTCCTCCTTCAGCGCAGTGAGTCTTGCCTTGACGATCCCGTCATAGGCGCGGCTGGCACCGAAGCGGAAGGCGCTTGCGGTTGCCCCGGCCTCCAGGGCAGCGGCCATTTCGCTGAGCCTGCCGAGCAGCTCCTGGTTCGCCCCCAGTCCGGAAGTTTCCCTTATCCGCCCCGTCAATTCCGCCAGTTCGATCTCGAACCGCCGGATTTCCGGCTGCAGGTCCGTGGCTTCGAACAGGCCCAGCATGGCCAGAGTGCGATAGGTCTCGAGCTCGAGAAGACGCTGGACAACCGCCCCGAGGCGCACGTCGCTGAGTGCGCGGTTGAACACAAGGAAACGGGTGAGGCCATCGCCGTCCTGGCGGAAGTCGGTCGCCACCATGGCGGCCCGGTCCTCCACATCGGAGACGGTCAGACTGGTCGCGTCAAAGCCTTCCCGCCAGTCCGGACCCTCGGTGTCCTCGCGCACTTCCAGTCGGACCGCAACCAGCAGATCGCCGGGCGCCCGGAAGGCCGCCCCGAAAGGGTGAGACGCCGGAATTGCGCCGAAAAGTGTTTCGGGTCCGGCCGCACCGTCCCAGGTATAGGTGGTGAATTCCGCATGCTGTTCCCAGCTGAGCGTGCCGCCACCGAAAGACAGCCGGTGATGGCGCGCACCGGCAGCCGGCCCGTGACCTCCCCTGGAAATGCAGAATTCGATGAGCCAGGCGTGATCCTCCGCCGCCTGCTCGGCATTGGTCAGAAAGGCGTAATGAAGGACGGTTCGCGGACCGGCAAGCGGCCGGAACGGGCGGGCATGCACCTCTCCCAGAACCTTTTCCCGCAATGGAGACGTGCGGAACGCGGGAAAGGACGATCCGTTTTCTGAGCGCTGTTTCAAATGGTCCCCCCCATTCATCCCGATAGCCGGTCTCCTTCAGCTTCACCTGTCGGAAACGGCAGAAAGCTTATCCGATTGCGGTACCCGCCGCGATGGGCCACAGGCGCGACATTTGCGCAGCGAAAAATTGGATAAGAAAATTGACCAATTGTGGTTTCGGGACTATTTTCCCCGTGAAGGAAAGGGGTGCTGCGTGTTTCAGCCCGTCGAACATCAGAAGACCGCCGATGCGGTGGTGGATCAGATCGAGGACCTGATCCTCAAGGGTGTGCTGCAATCCGGTGACCGTCTGCCCCCGGAAAGGGAGCTTGCCGACCAGTTGAAGGTGTCGAGGCCCGTTCTGCGGGACGCCCTGAGACGCCTCGAGGAACGGGACCTGATCGAATCGCGCCGGGGCGGCGGCACCTTTGTCTGCGACCTGATCGGCCCGATCTTTTCCGAAGCGATCGTCCAGCTGATTTCACGACACCCATCCGCCGTCAGCGACTATTTCGAATTCCGCCGCAGCATCGAAAGCCAGGCTGCGGAGCTGGCATCCCTGCGGGCCGCCCCCTCCGACCTGGCGCGTCTCGAGGATATCGTCTCCCGGATGCAGACCGCCCATGACACCGAGGATCTGACCGCCGAGGCGCGGCTGGATGTGGAGTTTCATCATGCCGTGGGCGAAGCCGCCCACAACGTGGTGATGCTGCACACCCTGAGATCCTGTTACCGGCTGCTGGAGAACGGCGTCTTTTACAATCGCGGCCGCCTCTACCGCTTTCCGACCGCCCGGGCCGAACTGCTGCAACAGCACAAGGCCATCGTGGCGGCCATTGCCGGCCAGGATCCGGAAAGCGCGTGCCGGGCATCGGAAGCGCATATCGACTATGTGCGCGGCGCGCTGGCCGACACGGAAGCATCCGACCGGCGGGAACAGCTCGCCGGCCTGAGACTATCGAAACCCGCAAGATCAGCAGGCCTCCGGTCGAAACCGGCAGGAAGCCCCAAGACTGATCCATTTTGAGCCAACCGAACGCTCTGGAGGAATTCCCATGACAGTTGTGACCGATGTCGCGGATCTGCAAGCCCTGGCGAGACGCCGGGTGCCGAAGATGTTTTACGATTATGCCGACACCGGCTCCTGGACCCAGAGCACCTACCGGGAAAATGAAGCCGCCCTCCAGCGCCAGAAGCTGCGCCAGCGCGTGGCCCGCAACATCGACAACCGCTCCGTCAAGACGACAATGATCGGTCAGGATGTGGCAATGCCTGTCGCGCTTGCCCCGGTCGGCCTGACCGGCATGCAACATGCCGACGGCGAAATCCTCGCGGCCCAGGCCGCAGAGGCGTTCGGCGTTCCCTTCACGCTGTCCACCATGAGCATCTGTTCCATCGAGGACATCGCCGAGCACACCAGCGCGCCCTTCTGGTTCCAGCTCTATGTGATGCGCGACCGGAGCTTTTCCGAAAGCCTGATGCAGCGCGCGACGTCAGCCGGCTGTTCCGCCCTGGTGCTGACACTCGACCTGCAGGTTCTCGGCCAGCGTCACCGGGACATTAAGAACGGCCTGAGCGCCCCCCCCAAGCCGAAGCCTCTGGTTCTGGCCGATCTGGCATTGAAACCCCGCTGGTGCTGGAACATGCTGAAGACCAACCGCCGCCAGTTCGGCAACATCCACGGGCATGTGAAGGGGGTGGACGACATGTCGTCGCTCTCCGAATGGACGGCGAGCCAGTTCGATCCGTCCCTTGACTGGTCCTCTGTCGAGTGGGTCAAGAAGCACTGGGATCGCAAGCTGATCCTCAAGGGCATCAATGATGTCGAGGACGCCAGGATCGCCGCCGACATCGGTGCGGACGCCATCGTGGTGTCGAACCACGGCGGCCGCCAGCTCGACGGCGCGCTGGCGTCCTACGACGTGTTGCGCGATATCGTCGATGCGGTCGGCGACAGGATCGAGGTTCATTTCGACGGCGGCATCCGCTCCGGTCAGGACGTCTTCAAGGCCGTGGCCATGGGCGCCCACAGCACCTATATCGGCCGCGCCTTCATCTACGGTCTCGGAGCCATGGGCAAGGAAGGTGTCACCAGGGTTCTGGAGATCATGCACAAGGAACTCGACATTACCATGGGCCTTTGCGGCGAGACCGACATCACCAAGGTCGGCCGGCACAATCTGGTTCTCTAAGGAGATCCGCTAAAGCAACGCAAGCCAGGCTGAGGAGAGCGCGGTGCCGATGCTGTCGGCCCGCGCAGCATGGAGACGGGCCTGCGTTTCGAACCGCCTGTCCCAGTCGGGCGTGTGCCGGCGGATATCCTTGGCAAAGACGCGCGTCCAGGCGCGGGCGTCCTCCAGCCCGATTTCCAGATGGAACTGGATGGCATAGGTCGCCCTGCCCATGCGGAACGCCTGAAGGGGCGTCATGGCGCTTTTCGCCAGGTGCACCGCTCCGTCCGGCAGGGTGACCGTGTCGCTGTGCCAGTGAAACTGCGGGCCGCCGTCGCCCAGGGCCTTGAGCACCCGATCTTCCCGGCCCTGTTCGGTCGGAACGACCTCACGCCAACCGAACTCGACGGGACGTCCCAGGATGTTGCCGCCGCCGAAGGCGCGTGCGATGAGTTGGGATCCGAGGCAGATGCCCAGGACGGGCTTGTCCTGAGCGTGAAAGGTCCGGATCAGGTCGCAGACCAGCGGCAGATGCGGCCAGGCGTCGTCCGCCAGGGCATCCTGTGCCCCGCCAAGCACCACGAGCCCGGTGAACCCGTCGACATCGCGCGGCAGCGGTTCGCCGAGATGGGCCTGAACCGATGTCCAGTCCTTTCCGGCCTCAGCCGCGGTTCTTCCGAAAAGACCGAGCCCGGTTTCCGGGTAGTTTTCGATGACAAGGAAGGTCATGAGGATCTCGAGTTCATTCCGGCTGCCGTCGCTTATGACACATTGCATTTGCTGATGAGAACATCAAAAACAATCACTTGTTCTGAAGCCGAGCGGCGACCAGATTGCCGGTATCGCAGTCTGGACGGTATCACATGAGCGTTGCAACACCTGCCCTGCGCAGGGAAACCGCCGGCTTTACACCGGCCGATTACGGTCTTTACGCCACCACGGTGCTCGCCTGGGGATTCAGCTGGATCGCCATGAAAGGCCAGGTGATCAACGTTTCGCCGGAAGTCTCGGTCTTCTGGCGGTTCGTTCTGGCGGCCGCGGTGATGATGGTCTGGGCCACCGCCCGCGGACACCGGATGTCCTTCCCGTTCCGGGACCATCTGCGTTTCGCCGGTCTCGGAGCGTTCCTGTTTTCGACCAATTTCACGCTCTTCTACTACGGGGCTTCCTACCTGCCCTCCGGCCTGCTCGCGGTGATCTTTTCCACCACGTCCATCTTCAACCTGTTCCTGGGTCTGCTTCTTTTCGGTCAGCGGCCAAATCCGCTGGCACTGACCGCCGGCCTTGCGGGGTTCATCGGCATCGGCCTGATGTTCTGGCCGCAGCTCGCAGGCGCCGAATTCAATTCACAGGCAGCGATCGGGCTGGCCTTTTGCGTCGGCGGCACGCTGTCCTTCTGCTTCGGCAACATGCTTTCCGCCGACACACAGAAACGCGGCATCGGCGTCACGCCGGCCACCGCTTGGGGCATGGTCTACGGCATGGTGTTCCTGGGGATCGTGTCGCTTCTCAGGGGACAGAGCTTCGCCATCGAGTGGTCGGCCACCTATCTCGGCGGTCTTGTCTATCTGGCCATCATCGCCTCGGTGATCGCCTTCGCCTCCTATCTGAGGCTGCTGGGGCGGATCGGCTCGGCGCGGGCCGGCTATGCGACCGTGCTCTTCCCGGTCGTCGCCCTGACCCTGTCGACGATTTTCGAGGGCTATCACTGGACGCCGCTGGCGATCGCCGGAGTGCTCTGCGTTCTGGGTGGAAACCTGATCATGCTGCGCGCCCGCTGAGGGCAGTTTGCCGGATCACAGGACATTCCCGCGGACGAAGAGCCGGAACCTATTCCGCCGCCATCTGGGCCACCCCATTGCCGACATTGCCGATGGCCGCAATCAGGTGATTGCAGAGCGTGTCGTGCATGACCTCGCGGGCATCGTCGGAGCGCAGCAACGCAATGTCGCAGAACGGCAGGGAGGGAAACCCGTCCCGTTCGTCCAGGATGCGCATGCCGTCCCGAATGGCGCTTTCCGGAAAGACCGTGACGGCCAGACCGGTCTGGACCGCGCCCACGAGACCGGCGGCACTCGCGCTGGTGTAGGACACCCGATAGCGCCGACCGGCACGGTCGAGCGCATCCATGGAAAGGCGGCGCCAACTGCAGGACGCGGGCCCCAGCGCCAGGCGAACCACTTCCTGGGTGTGTGCGCAATGCTCGGTCGAGGTGACCCAGTAGAGCGGTTCGCGACGGATGATCTCCCCGCGTACGTTGAGGGTGTCTCCGGAGGTGGTGATCGCCACGTCCAGCTGTCCTTCCCGGATCGCTTCGGTGAGCTTGGCACTGCTCGAACATTCCACCTGAACCTCGATGGAAGGATTGAGCCGGTTGAAGGCTGCCAGGACCTGCGGCAGCAGCCTGTCCGCATAATCGTCCGGCACGCCAAGCTTCACATGGCCGACTTCCTTGTCGCCATTGAAGGCCGACAGGGTCTCGTCGTTCAGAAGAATCATCCGCCGGGCAAATTCGACCAGCCGGAGACCGTCCTCCGTCAGCCTGGACTGGCGGCCGTCCTTGATGAAGATCGGTTGTCCCACACGTTCCTCGAGACGACGCATCTGCATGGAGACCGCCGACTGGGTCTTGTGCACGGCTTCACCCGCCTTGGTGAAGCTGCCCA
Organism: Labrenzia sp. 011; assembly: GCF_003075075.1. Taxonomy (GTDB): domain Bacteria; phylum Pseudomonadota; class Alphaproteobacteria; order Rhizobiales; family Stappiaceae; genus Roseibium. The sequence goes on from NZ_QCYM01000002.1 coordinate 386,945, forward strand.
GCTCGGCAATCGCCAGAAACGTGCGCAGCTGGTCTATGTCTAGTGCGTGACTCATTTAGGACCCTGGGGATGGCGCACGGCCCGTCCGGATGATTTGAGATTGGAATTGATCTTGTGACGATACATCACAAACATTTACAGTTCAATGCCAATCTACGCGCTCCCGAAAGCGACCGGCTTCGGTAAGCCTCTGAAATACAAGACTATAGCCAGTCGGAACGTAAACTATTCAGCCGCCAGGGGGACCGAGAGGTTATCGAGCGAGGACACGATATGCTCGACCAGCGCGTCGGTGACCCTGGAGCTGTTGTGCCAGGACCGCATGATGCCGATCTCGCAATCGGGAAGGCGCGGAAACCCTTCGGCTTCCGTCAGAACCCGCATGCCCGACCTCAAGGCGGATTCCGGCAGCACCGAAATCGCCAGGCCGGCAAGTACCGCCGCGCCGACCGCAGTCGAATTCCAGCTTGAATACAGGAGCCGGTGGTCGCGCATCTGGTCGCTCAGGGCGTTGATCGCCGCCTTGCGCCAGTCACAGGTCGCCCGGCCGAGCGCAAGAGGAAGCGGGGATTCGTTCTCGACCGCGTGACGGGCCGAGGCGACCCACAACAGCGGCTCGCGGCGAACCAGATCGACATTCTTGCGGCCCTTCCTCTGGACATGAGTGATGATGGCCACATCCAGCTCGCCTTCGGAGATCATGTCGGCAAGATTGGGCGTCGGTGCGCAGACCACGCTCACCTCCGCCTTGGGATTGGATCTCGAAAACCGCGCCAGGATCTCCGGCAGGAACCGGTCGGCATAATCGTCCGGCGTGCCGAGCCGCACCAGACCGGCGAGTTCCGTGTCGTCGAAGGCGGCAAGGGTTTCGTCATTGAGCTGAACCAGCCGGCGCGCGTAATGCAACAGCCGCTCGCCGTGTTCCGTCAGGCGGGACTGGCGGCCGACCCGGACAAAAAGCGGCTTTCCGACACGTTCCTCCAGACGGCGCATCTGCATGGAGACCGCCGACTGGGTCTTGTGCACATTATCCGCGGCACGGGTGAAGCTGCCACCTTCCGCAATCGCCACAAATGTCCGGAGCTGATCTAGATCGAGCATAAGCGCCTCAAATATAAGCCATACTGATGTTTACCACGAAACCTATTCAAATGCGAAATGCTTCGTTTCGCCGACAGCCGGTGCGGGAGTGGCGAAACGCTCCGCCTCATAACATCACGGTTTTCGATCAATCGCATCAAAAACATTCGTTGGAATAATATTTGAAAAGCCGCCATCTACAGGGTGTTCCACACACAGGACCGCCAATCGCTGGCCGGGAACAGGCTGCCGGAAATTCCTCCGGCCGCTCACAGGAGATCTATGCCATGACACAGACCACAAGCACTCCGTCCTTCGCGCTCTTCGGGCAGATGGTTGCCCGTGCATGGCGTGTTTTCAACAACCGGCGCCAGTTTGCGGAACTCAAGGACTGGTCGGACGAGCAGTTGGAGGACGTCGGCCTGACCCGGAGCGACGTTCGCCGAGCCATGGCCGAGCCTTTCTATCGCGACCCGACTTCCTCCCTTTTGAACGCGTCCCCGGCGCCTCTGCGCAGGCGGCAGTTGCAGCCGGCGAATGCGCCCCGGGCCCGGGCGGATCTCACCCTCGTGGAGACCGACGCCCCCAGGGACAACGGCCAGCTGGCCGCCTGATCCCGTCCGGAACACCTGATATGCAGCCCCTGTCGGCAATTAGCCTTGCTGACGCAACTGACCCGCCTTCCGGCGGGTCTTTTTTTGCGCGCGAGTGGCGGCCGGATCAGGTTTCCCCGAAATCCCTGGCCGCCTTCTTGAAGAAACTGTCGAAGGCGTTGAACTGACTGGACTGGAAGTCACGTCCGGCGGCCATCCAGTCGGAGACCATTCCGTCGAATTCCGAAGGTTCGTCCGAATCGCCTTCAGCAGCATCGCTCTCCTGCGGAAGGTCCTCTTCCTCCGGCTCCGCCTCTTCCTCGGACTCATCCGGGGACTCGACGACCCTGGCGGGCTGCAGAAAGACGCCCCAGAAGGCCTGCATGGCCTCGGCGTAGCCCTGCAGATAGTCGGCCGGTGTCGGCTGCGGCTTGGGCCGCCCGCGGGCGAAGCCGCGCAGATAGGCGTCGAGAAGGTTGCGCGCCTCGCCGTGGACGAAGGGCCGGGCCACCTGCCCCATGGCGAGAGTCGCGGCCACGGGCATCATTTCCTGAATGGCGTCACCCTGCAGGCCGGTCAGGCCGGCGATCTGTCCGGCAAGCGCCTTCTGGACGGCCTCCGGGCCGAAAAACGGCGTTAGCGCCGCCTGCGAAGGTCCCTGGAACAGGCCGCCGTAACCGGCGAAGGGATTATGCGCTCCCGGCGCCGAGGCCGGCGACTGGCCGAGGAAATCACCAAAGCCGGGAATCGTGCCGCCGAAATACCGAAAGCCGTTGAGCGCGGCCGGCATGAGCTGTTCCATGACCCGGTTGAGATCCTGATTCGACCAGCCGAACCGCTCGCGCACATCTTCCGACAACGAGAAGATATCAAAAGGGGGAGCTGCCGTTTCGCTGCCAGTCATCGCACTGCTCCGCTCGGGGTGTCGCAAGGCCTTGAGAAACAAGACCAACATTGAGCAGAGTGGCCCTTTGCGAGCGCGAGGTCAATTCTCGCATGAAAGAGGGTATCTCCCCCGCCCGCGGGAAGCGTGACGGCGAGGGGGCTGACGTGCCGGTTTCGACCTCAATAGGCGTAGTCGGCGAACACCCTGGTGACGTCGCCGTTCCAGGAACCGTTATATCGCTGCAGCAAGACATCGGCCGGACACATGCCGGAGGCGAGCCCTTCCTCGATGGGCGCGAGATGTACCCGCTCGTCCAGATCGCCGTCGCTCATCCGGTTGCGGCGCTTGAGGCCCTCCTGGGAGAGCGCCAGCACCTCCCGCGCGACATCGAGAACCGTTCCGTTGCGGAACGGGGTCTGCAGCGCCGTTCCGGGAACGTCGCTCCGCAGTGCGGCGCGCTCCTCGCGGGTCCAGTCCCTGACCAGCTCATAGGCCTGATCGAGGATCCCCTTGTCGTAAAGCAGCCCCACCCAGAGCGCCGGCAGCGCACAGATCCGCCGCCAGGGGCCGCCGTCGGCGCCGCGCATCTCGATGTATTTCTTCAGCCGGACATCCGGGAACAGGGTCGACAGATGGTTGTTCCAGTCACCAAGAGTGGGCGTGGCATCCGGCACCCTGCCCTTGAGGGCGCCGTTCATGAACTGGCGGAATGTGGTGTCGGTGACATCGTAATAGGTCTCGCCACGCTTGACGAAATACATGGGCACATCCATCGCCCATTCCACGTAGCGCTCGAATCCGAAACCTTCCTCGAAGACGAAAGGCATGTCGCCGGTCCGGTCCGCATCGGTGTCGGTCCAGATATGGGCGCGGAAGGACTTGAACCCGTTGGGCTTGCCGTCGGTGAAAGGCGAATTGGCGAAGATGGCGGTGGCGATCGGCTGCAGCGCAAGGCCGACACGCATCTTCGTCACCATGTCCGCTTCGCTGGAAAAGTCGAGATTCACCTGGATCGTGGAGGTCCGGTACATCATGTCGAGACCCAGCCCGCCGACTTTCGGCATGTAGTTGGTCATGATGTCATAGCGGGACTTCGGCATGCGCGGCATGTCGGAACGTGCCCAGGTGGGCGCCATGCCGATGCCCAGAAAGCCGATACCCATCGGTTCGGCCACCTGGCGCACCTGTGCCAGGTGCTGGTTGGCTTCGCGGCAGGTCTCGTGGAGGGTCTCCAGCGGCGCGCCGGACAGTTCGAACTGGCCGCCGGGCTCGATGGAAATGGCACCGCCGCCCTGATCGTCCGAAAGGCCGATGATCCGGCCTGCGTCCTCGATCCGCTCCCAGCCGGTCAGTTTTTCCATGCCGGTCAATACGGCTTCGACGCCGTTCGGACCTTCATAGGGAATGGGGGTGAGTTCCTTCAGGCAGAAGCCGAACTTCTCGTGCTCCGTGCCGATCCGGAACCGGTCTTCCGGCTTCGAGCCCTCGTCGAGCGTCGCGGCCAGATCCGCAACAGTTTCAATCGGTGTCGTATCGACCGTATCGCGGGCCATGAAGCCGTCCTAGTTGCTGCGCGGCGCGTCAGCCGGAGTCTTGCAACACCCCGCGAACCGCATGTATCCGGCGCGTCCGAAAACGCTTTCGAGCTTGGGTGATTTAGGTTTGTTGACCACAGAATGCAAGCCGGGAAATACACCTGCTGCCGGCGTTCAAGTTATTCTGAACACGGGAAATCGGGTGTGTCGCCTGCGTGTTCGATGCCGGTGGGTTCGTCGGGCGACAGGAATATCCCGCTTCCCGCGATTATCTCCAGTCGCCCAACGTGGCCTGAATGATCGTCAGCGCGGCGACCGCGGCGGTATCGGCCCTGAGAATGCGCGGACCGAGCGGTATCGGCGTGACGAAATCCAGGGCACGCAATTCGGCGCGCTCCTCTTCGGAAAACCCGCCTTCGGGACCGATCAGGACGGCGAGCGGCGGCGTGCCTTTCTCCTTCATCTGGGCCAGGGCCAGAAGCGGATTTTGGGTGCCTTCCGCCTCATCGCAAAACAGAAGCCTGCGGCCCGGCTGGGCTTCCGGCCAGACCGCCAGAACATCGCTCAGGGGCTGCGGCGCCAGCACCTCGGGCACGCAGAGCACACCGCATTGTTCGGCAGCCTCGATCACATTGGCTTCCATGCGCTCCAGATTCACCCGGGTCGACTGCGTATGCCGGGTGATGACCGGCTTCAGGCTGCCGGCGCCCATTTCCACCGCCTTTTGCACCATATAGTCGAGACGGGCGTGCTTGAGCGGCGCGAACATATACATAAGATCGTTGGGTTCGGTCTGGTCACGCATGCGCTCCATGAGCTGCAGGGCGCAGTCCCTGCGTCCGTTGCTGACGATCCTGGCAAGCCATTCGCCGTCACTGCCGTTGAACACCAGAACGAAGTCGCCGTCTTTCAGGCGCAGGACGTTCAGGAGATAGTTGGCCTGACCGCGATCGGCCTCGATCCGCGCTCCGTCCGCAAGAATATGCCGTAAGAACAACCGCTGCATTTTGAACTCGTATTTTGCCATGGCTTTCAGGTAGTCGCTGGAATGTGTGGGTTTCAAGGCGCATCGTGGCGCACGCGGCGCTGTTCACACTATTCGATTCCCTTCCCTGTCCCCACCCGTGTTGAATTTTTGCCCCAGCGTCATCGCGACAGGCTCCGCCCCGGCCTTTGGCGGGCGTTGCACGGTCCCGAAACCGGACCACGCATTTGCGCGGATCACGCGCGCGCCCGTGCAAGACAGGGCTCAGGGCCTGCCGCCTCTTGACCCCCTTCCGCTTTATGGCCAGTTTTCTCCGGTCAGAAGGAATCACCTGCGTGAGCGAAACCAAGTCCAACGCCGCCGAATTCACCGTTTCCGAAATCTCCTTTTCCATCAAGCGCACGATGGAAGACGCGTTCGGCTACGTGCGGGTGCGCGGCGAACTGGGGCGGATCTCGCGGCCCGGGTCCGGTCATATCTATCTGGACCTCAAGGACGACCGCTCGGTGCTCTCCGGCGTGATCTGGCGCGGTGTCGCCTCCAAGCTGAAGATCCAGCCGGAACAGGGCCTGGAGGTCATAGCCACGGGCAAGATCACCACCTTCCCCGGCCAGTCAAAATACCAGATGGTGATCGACGCGCTGGAACCGGCCGGGGCCGGAGCGCTGATGGCGCTGCTGGAAGAGCGCAAGAAGAAGCTCGCCGCGGAAGGTCTGTTCGCCGAAGAACGCAAGCGGTCCCTGCCGCCGCTTCCCCGGGTCATCGGCGTGGTGACCTCCCCGACAGGCGCCGTCATCCGTGACATCCTGCACCGGATCGACGACCGGTTTCCCCTGCATGTGCTGGTGTGGCCCGTACGGGTCCAGGGCGAAACCAGCGGCGCGGAAGTCGCCAACGGCATTCGCGGCTTCAATGCGCTGCCCCCCGGCGGACCGATCCCGCGACCGGACCTGCTGATCGTCGCGCGTGGCGGCGGCAGCATCGAGGATCTCTGGGGCTTCAACGAGGAAGCAGTGGTGCGCGCCGCCGCAGAAAGCCAAATCCCGCTGATATCCGCCGTCGGCCACGAGACCGACTGGACGCTGATCGATCTGGCCGCCGATGTGCGCGCGCCGACCCCGACGGGCGCGGCGGAAATCGCCGTACCGGTCAAGGCCGAGCTGATGGCCCTTGTCGACGACCGGTCCCGGCGGCTGAATTCCGGTCTCGTGCGTTTCGTGACCAGCCGGCGGACCGAGTTGCGTGCGGCCAGCGCGGCCCTGCCCGCCCCGCAGGACCTTCTGGCCCTGCCGCGCCAGAGATTCGACAATCTGGCGAACGGCCTCGGGCGGGCGTTGATCGTCAGCACGAGGACCCACCGCACCCACCACCAGAACCTGGCGAGCCGCCTGTCGCCCGTCCTGCTGTCCCGGCTGACGTCGAAAGCCAGGCAGGATCTTGCCGCCCACAGCGAACGCCAGCAGCGGGCGCTGCATGTCGCGGTCACCCAGAAGCGCCAGGCCTTCGCCGCCCTGGCGGTCCGCCTGACACCGGCCCGTCTCGCGCAGCAGAGCGCGCTCGGCAAGGAACGCCTCAACGGCCTGACGGACAGGCTGGAGCGGGCCTATCTCGCGCGCCTCGGTCAGGAGAAAGCGCGGCTGGATGGCCTGCAGAAACTGCTGAAGTCCCTTTCCTACAAGGACGTTCTGGCGCGCGGCTATGCGGTGGTGCGCGACGCAGGCGGCCAACCGGTGCGCTCCGCAGCCACGGTCGCCTCCGGGACGGCCCTGTCGATCGAGTTTGCAGACGGCAGCATCGACGCGGTGGCCATGAGTGAAAGCGCCGCCCCGAAACCGGCGAAGACCAGGAAAAGCGGGACGGGCAAACCGGTTCGGACAGACCAGGGCACGCTTTTCTAGTGGTTTCCGGGCACAATTTGCCAATTACCTTCAGTTTTAACGAACTCCCTTACGCGATATTCAAGCGACATACCGTAACGTTACCTCCATTCGGTCAACCGGCACCCGTTACGGAGGTAGAATGTCGACCCAGCGCAAGGAATTCGGAAGGCGCGGCCTTTCCCAGAACACCGCACCGCAGCGGGGGCAGCGGCAGGCGCCGTTTTCGCCCGCCCGTGGCGTCGCAACCGGCTATGCCTCACCGGGTGGCAATGCCCTTTCCCTTGATGACGACGGCTTTTCTCTCTGGACGGCGTTCACGCACACCCTGAAGCTGTTTTTCGGCTTTCAGGGCCGGATCGGACGACTGGAATACTGGACCATCGGAATTGCCCGCTTTGTCCTGATGACGGTCCTGCTCTTCGCGTTTGTCAGCACGACACAGCCCGGGATGGAGGACATGACCCAGGCCAGTGTCCTCAACGCCCTTCTGATGTCGGGGACCGGCCTGATTTACACCGCGATCTTCATTGCCGGACTCGTCAATTACTGGTCGCTGGAAGTCCGGCGCTGCCACGACAGGAATGTCTCGGGCCTGTTGCTGCTCATCATGTTCATACCGGTTATCGGCGCTTTCTTCGCCGTGTATATCTTCATCATGAACGGCTTTTTCCCGGGAACCTCGGGAAGCAACCGGTTCGACACCGCACAGGGCATGGCGCCGATCTTCGACTGAGAAGAGGCTGGAGAGCATGCCGCGTTGAATTGAAATGCAGCAAATCGCCCGACCCCAGGCGTCCGCTTGAACGTGACACACATCCTGGAGATTGTTGTCCCCGCAACAAACAGAAAACGCCGCCGGAGAAAGGTCTCCGGCGGCGTTTTCTTTTGCAGGTCCGGCGCGCGGTCTGCCCGCGCCCGGTCAGGTCAGCCCATCAGCTCCGGCAGGATGGTGATGATCGACGGGAAAGCCAGCAGGCCACCGATCGTCAGGACGTCCGCCACGAAGAACGGCACACAGCCCCGGAAGACTTCCTGGACCGGGATATCCGGCCGCACGCCGGAGACCACGAAACAGTTCAGTCCTATGGGTGGCGTGATCAGACAGAGCTCCGCCATCTTGACCACCAGAATCCCGAACCAGATGGCACAGGCTTCGCCGGACATGCCGAAGGCGCTGTCGGCTGCCGAGACGCCTTCGCCGCCATTGAGGGCCATCACGGCCGGATAGACCACTGGCAGCGTCAGGATCAGCATGCCGATCGCATCCATGAACATGCCGAGCACCGCATAGGCAAGGAGAATGCAGATCATCACGATCCAGGGCGAGAACTCCAGGCCGACGATGAAGGCCTTGAAGGCATCGGGAAGCCCGGCGAAGCCGAGGAAGCGCACATAGAGCAGCACCCCCCAGATGAGCGTGAAGATCATCACGGTGAGTTTCGCCGTTTCATGCAGCGCCTGACCGAGCTGCCGCGTCCTCATGCCCTTCATGAAGGCCACCACCAGCACCACGAAGGCGCCGAGCGAGCCGGCCTCGGTGGGCGTAGCCAGTCCGAAGAAGAACGAGCAGAAGATGATCGCCACCACCGCGAAGATCGGCAGCGTGCCGGGAACGCTCTCGAAGCGTTCCCCCCACGTGTAGCCCTTCACCGGCGGGGCATCGCCGCGCCAGGAGGCCACGGCGACAATGATGCCGACATAGATCAGTGCGGAAAAGACGCCCGGCAGGAAACCGGCGATCAGCAGCTTGCCGACCGACTGTTCCACCAGGATGGCGTAGATCACCAGGATCGCCGAGGGCGGGATCAGGGAGGCCAGCGTTCCGCCGGCGGCGACAACGGCCGCGGACAGACGCTTCGAATATCCCGCTTCAAGCATTTCGGGGATGGCGACACGGGCAAAGACCGCTGCGGTCGCCACCGAAGCGCCGGAGACGGCGGCAAAGCCGGCGGTGGAAAAGACCGTGCCCACGGCCATGCCGCCCGGCAGCCAGCCGAGCCAGCGCTTGGCCGCCTCGAACAGCTGCTTGGTGAAGCCGGCATAAAAGGCCAGAAAGCCGATCAGGATGAAGGTCGGCAGGACCGACAGGGAGTAGGTGACCGATTTGGAATGCGGGATGGTGCCCGCCATTTTCAGGGCGACGAAGAAGCCGCGCTCAAATCCCATTTTCATGGAGAACAGGACAATCAGTCCGACGAGCCCGGTGAAGGCGGCGGCGAATGCCACGCGCACACCGATGATGACAAGGACCAGCAGGACGCCGGTCATCAGGAGGCCAACTTCAAAAGGCGTCATCCGGCATCTCCTTTAACGGCATCCTCGCCGAGGGCATCCTCGATTTCATGACGGGCGGTTTCCTCAACGTCCGCGATCAGCGGAACGGCGACGGGTTCGCGTGTGGGGTCGGCAACCAGACGGGCATAGCCGTAGACCTGCATCAGCAGGCGCAGCAGCAGCAGGGCCAGCGCGACCGGGATCACCAGCTTGGAGGGCCAGGTCGCCAGCCGGATATCCATGGTGCTGTCGCCGATCATCAGGGACCGTTCGAAATGGTACAGGGATCCCCAGATCAGCAGCGCCACTGTCAGGGCGACCAGCAGGACCCCGAGCATCTCGCAGAAGTACAGCGTGCGTCCGCTCAGCTTGCCGAGCACGATTTCCATGCGGATATGTCCGCCCACACGCTGGCAATAGGCCACGCCTGCGAAAGCGAAGATCGCCATGGCCTGCTCGGTAATGTCGATGAAACCGGGTACCGGTATGTTGAAAAGCAGCCGCCCGATCACCTGAGCCACGGCCAGCAGCATCAGGGCCAGGATGGAAAAGGCCGCAATCATATTGAAAAAATTTTCGACATGGCCGAGCCAGCCGTCGAAGCGAATGTAGGTCACCGGTCGTTCCGAAGCGGACCGTCCACCGGGATCAGTCATAGTCATGAGTGTCAGCCCCAAGAAAGGACTCCCCGGCGCAAGATGCGTCGGGGAGCGTATGGATCAAAAGCCTAAGGGTCCGGGCTTATTCGGAGAGGGTCTTCTTGACCTCGTCGAGGATCTCCTGGGCAGGAAGTCCGTTGGCGGTCTGCTCCTCAACCCAGGCGGCATGGATCGCACCGGCCTTTTCGCTGAAGGCGGCCAGATCTTCTTCCGAGAATTCGATCTGGGTCACACCACGGCTTTCCAGTTCCGGCCACCACTTTTCGTAGACCTTGTCATAGGTTTCCAGGTAGTGGGCCAGCGCCGGGCTGACGGAGCTGTCCAGCGCTGCCTTGAAGTCGTCCGGCAGGGCGTTGTAGGCGTCGATATTGACGATCACCGGGCACTGGACCGTTCCCGGATTGAGGTTCTTGGTCCACCAGTCTGCAACTTCCACCACCTTGAAGGACAGATGCGCGTGCGGTGCGAAGCTGGCCGCGGCAACGGTACCGGAATCGATCGCCTGATAGGTTTCCGACGCAGTGACCGATGTCGGCACGGCGCCAACGGCGTTCATCAGCTGGCCGATCCCGCCGAGTGCGCGCACACGCATGCCCTCGAAATCGGAAACGGTCTTGGGTGCGTCGCCCTTGCCGGCAAAATTATACTGCGGCATCGGCGAGGGCATCAGCGCCATGGCGTTCCAGCGGGCAAGGTCTTCCTTCACCGCCGGAATCTCATAGAGCTTCATCGACACCTTGATTTCCTGGTCCAGATCCTTGACGCCCAGGAACGGCAGTTCCAGTACGGTCAGGCTGGGGTTCTTGTCCGGATGGTAGGAGGCGCAGATCTGCGCCATTTCGAAGGCACCGAAGGAAATGCCGTCGAGATTTTCGCGCGACTTCGACAGTGCTTCGCCGTAGTTCAGCTTCAGCTCGAACTTCCCGTCGGTTTTCGCCGACACTTCCTCGGCCAGCTTCTCGACATGTTCGGTGAAGGCGCGACGCTTGCCCCAGAGCGAAACGTTCCAGGTGACGTCGGCGGCAAAGGTTTCCGTCGCGAAAACAAGAGACAGCGCTGCCGCAGAAACCGCGGTTGCCGTCTTGAGTGAACAGAGCATGAAATCCTCCCAGATCAGTTTAGGTCATGAACTCGATTCCCTGGTCCCTGAGCCCGGACGCATAATGCGCAGCGGACCCGTACCAAGTTGTTGATCCCTTAGCATGACTCATGCCAGTTCGACTAGACGACAGGTTCGTTGAACATTTACTATTTAGTGCAATCGCGCAAATTGCTTACCGCCTGTCTGTTCGGCAGAACCCTGCCCTTTCCGGAGGCAACCGGACCGTTTCCGAACTCTCGTGCCATTTGATACGCGTCAAGGAACATGGCTTGCGTGTCCTCTAGAATTTTGACAAGGCTGGTCGGTAACGGTGTTTCCAGCCGCAGGAGAGATAAATGCCTATCAAAGATATCTTGACCGTATTGGATCTTGCCGGCGATCAGCCGGCAGCCAAATACGCCTTGGAATTCGGCCGCATCCATGATTCCCACGTCACGGGCCTTGCAGTGTCGTTCGAGCCCGTGGTGCCTGCCTTCGCGGCCGCGCCCATGCCTGTGGACTATCTGCAGGCTGCACATGAGCAGGCCGTTGCGGCCGCCAAGAGCGCCAAGTCGCAGTTCGACGAGCTCGCGAGAATCGCGGGCACACGAAATGAAAGCCGCATGGCGGAAATCCTTACGGGCGGCCCGCTGGAAAACGTTCTCGCCCATTGCCGTCCGACGGACCTCGTGGTCATCGGTCAGGCCAATCCGGACCGGCCGGAGCCCATGCGCGAACTTCTGATAGAGACCCTCCTGTTCGAAAGCGGCGTACCGGTGCTGATCGTGCCCTACATCGGCAGCGAGGCCTATCAGCCGCGCAACGTGCTGGTCGGCTGGGACGGCAGTTCCACGGCAACCCGCGCGATCCACGCCGCCCTGCCCGTCCTGGAAAAGGCCGACAAGATCACCGTGCTGGTGATCGAGAAGAAATCGACACCGGAAAACGGCCAGCCGGGTGCCGATGTCGCCAATTATCTTGCCCGTCACAACATGGATGTCACGGTCGACGTGCTCACCAACCCGCAGACGGGTGTTGCCGACGCGGTTCTGAACCACGTGTCCGAAAACAGCAACGACCTCGTTGTCATGGGCGGCTACGGGCACAGCCGGATGCGGGAATTCCTCTTCGGCGGCGCCACCCGGGAAATTCTGGAGGCCATGACGGTCCCCATTCTGATGGCCCACTGAGCAAAATCCAGAATGCGAGAAACCCGCGGCTCCGGAGCTGTTTCGGACCCGCGGGTATTTTTGTCTCCAAGTTGTCCTGAAACTTCATTACGTTTGGCATTGTCTCCGGCTTTTTCGAAAGGACCGCCGTCGTGACCATTCGCAATATCGAAGGATTTTTCGCACCGCGCTCCATTGCCGTCGTCGGACCGTGCAGGCATCCGGGCGTCCTGACGGACAAGCTGATCGACTGTCTCAAGGACATCGAGACCGGACATGGCGTGACCCTGGTGGGGATCGACGAGGATGTCCCCTTCAAGGGAACGAAGGCCGCCAGGCTGGAAGACCTGGAAACCATGCCCGACCTGGCCATCTATCTGGCCGCGGCCGAAGCCTTGCCGGACATGATCGAAAAGCTCGGCGCGGGCGGGACCCGCTCGATCCTCATTCCCTCACCAGGTTATGAAGTCTGGCCGGCAGAGCTGATGCAGGCCTGCCGGGATGCTGCAAAGAAATTCACGATCCGCATGATCGGGCCCGGCAGTCTCGGCCTTGCGGTGCCGGCAAGCGGACTGAATGCGCTGTTGAGCGCCGAACGGCCGGACAAGGGAGATATCGCCTTCTTTTCCCGTTCCGGAGCCGTGCTCAACGCGACCCTTTCGTGGGCCAAATCCCACAATGCCGGCTTTTCCGCCGTCGTCTCGCTCGGTGCCCGCATGGATGTGAATGTCGGCGACCTGATCGATTATTTCGCGCAGGACTACCGGACCCGGTCGATCATGCTGCATGTGGAAGGCATCGCCTTTCCCCGCGGCTTCATTTCGGCGGCACGCGCGGCGGCGCGCAGCAAGCCGGTGATCGTCATCCGGTCAGGAAAGAGCCGCGACACGGGCGGGACGGGCCTGACCCATGCCGGCAACCTGGCCGGGACCGACCTGGTCTATGAAGCGGTTTTTCGCAGAACCGGTCTGCTGCGGGTGAACGACCTCGATGAAATGTTCGAGGCGCTCGAGACCCTTTCGAATGTGCGCATACCACGTTGCGAGACGCTTGCGGTGATCGCCAGCGGCCGGAGCCTGGCGAGCCTAGCCATCGACCGGCTCATGGATCTTGGCGGGCAGTTCGCGGAACTCGGCGCCGAGACACGCGCAGCCCTTGCCGGCATGAGCCGCGACTATGCCGATCTCGAGGTGACCCCGGCAGCGGGCGGAACCGTCGTGCTGCGGGAGACCGTTTCCCCTGAAGATATCACCACCGCCGTCACGACCGTCCTGAAGGATCCCGCCGTCGACGGGGTCCTGGTGCTGCAGGCGGCCAGCGCCTTCCAGTCCCTGCCCGCCATCGCCGGAGCCATCACCAGGGCGGCTGCAATCGAGCGGAAACGGACCGGCCGGCGCAAGGCTCTGGTTGCCGGGCTTGTCGGCGCCAACGAAAGCATCCGGGAGCAACTGCTGGAAGCCCGGATCCCCAATTACGGCAGTCCCGCCGAAGCAGCCCGCAGCCTCATGCATCTGGCGCGTGACGCCAAGGCCCGCAAGTTCCTGATGGCGGCGCCGCCGAGCCTGCCGGCCGACTTCACTCCGGATGTCGCCAGCGCCCGCGCCGTCGTGGAAGCAGCTCTTGCCGAAGGCCGCAGCCTGCTCAGTCCGCCGGAAGTCTGTACCGTCCTTGAAGCCTACGAGCTGCCGATCATGGCAACGGCCCTGGCGGCCACGCCGGAAGAGGCGGCAAAGCTCTCCAGGCCGTTCTTCGAGACCGCGAGACATTGCGTGGCCAAGCTGATCTCCCCGGACAAGCCTTTCAAGTCCCGCATCGATGGTGTCAGGCTCGGACTGGAAAGCCCCGATGCGGTCAGGGACGCCGCCGCCGAACTGATCGCCAAGACGCTCAAGGACTATCCCCAGGCCCGGATCGATGGGATTTCCATTCATCCCATGCTGGAGGACCGGCACGGGCTGGAACTTTACATGGGGCTGGCCGAAACGCCGGAGTTCGGGCCGGTGCTGGTTTTCGGCCAGGGCGGAACGTCCATAGAGGAAAGCCGGGACATCTCCCTGGAACTGCCGCCGCTCGACCTCAATCTGGCGGAAGCGCAGATCGACCGGACGCGGATCGCGCGCCTTCTGGACGGCGGCCCCGCCCGTCCGGCGCTGGACAAGGCGGCTCTCTCCCAGGCTCTGGTCAAGCTCTCGCAGATCACCATCGACATTCCCGAAATTCTGGAACTGGACATCAACCCGATGGTCTCGCTTCCCAGCGGGCTGATCGCACTCGATGCCCGCATGACCCTGCGCAAACCGAAGATGCGCCCCGGGCGCACCGGCGGCTCCCGTCTGGCCATTGCGCCCTATCCCCAGGAATGGGAACTCAGACAGACCCTGAAGGACGGCAGCGATATTTTCATCCGTCCGGTACGGCCGGAAGACGAGGAGCTTTTCAAGACGTTCTTCGAAGCGGTTTCACCGGAAGATCTGCGTCTGCGCTTTTTTGCCCCGGTACGCGATTTCAACCATCGCTTCCTCGCCCGGCTGACCCAGCTCGATTATGCAAGGTCCATCGCCTTCGCCGCTCTCGATCCGAAGGACGGCGCCCTGCTGGGAGCCGTGCGCCTTCATGCGGACCCGGATCACCAGACCGGCGAATATGCGATCATGGTCCGTTCCGACCTGAAGGGAATAGGGCTCGGCTGGGCGCTGATGAAACTCATCATCCGCTATGCGAAGGCCGATGGCATCGCCACGATCAAGGGGGAAGTCCTGAAGGACAACACCCAGATGATCTCCATGTGCCGGGACCTCGGTTTCACCGTCGGCACCTCGCCGGACGACCCGGGCATCGCGCTGGTCACCCTGTCGGTCGCGGACCTGCCGGAAGACGCCTGACACCGGCCTGCGGCACCGGGAGGACCGGCCGGAACGCGGCTCGGGCCAGACCAGCCCACAGGGCCCCCGATTGGACGGTGACTGGACTCAGCCCCGTTCCATTGCCGCGGCGCGGATATCGGACAGGGAAGCGGATGGCGTGAGCGCTTCCGGGTCGAGCTTCAGGTGAAGAATGGCCGGACGCCCCGAGGCGCGGGCGCGCTCGAACGCCGGACCGAAGGCATCCGTGGCCTCCACCGTTTCACCGTAAGCACCATAGCTGTGGGCGAGCGCGGCGAAGTCCGGGTTCACCAGCCGTGTTGCGGAGGGCCGCCCGGGATAGTGGCGTTCCTGGTGCATGCGGATGGTGCCGTACATGCCGTTGTCGATGGCCAGCACGATGATGTTGGCGCCTTCCTGGCAGGCGGTGCCGAATTCCTGCAGGGTCATCTGCAGACAGCCGTCACCGGCGAAACAGACGACTTCCCGTTCCGGAAACGCCAGTTTGGCCGAAACCGCGGCGGGCAAGCCGTAGCCCATCGAGCCGGAAGTCGGCGCGGCCTGGGTGCCGAAGCGGCGGAAGCGGTGGAAGCGGTGCAGCCAGGTGGCGTAGTTGCCCGCGCCATTGGTGCAGATGGCATCCTCGCCGAGATTGAGTTCCAGCCAGTCCATGACACCGGCCATCTGCAGGCTGCCGGGCGTGACCGGACGTGCGCCGGACCAGTCCAGATATTCCCGATGGGCTGCGGCGGCTTCGCCGGCACCCTTGATCTCGCCCGGCGGCTGGAGACCTTCCGCAGCCTTGCAGAAGGCTGTCGGACTGGCGTGGATCGCCAGCGCGGGGCGGTAGACCCTGCCCAGTTCCTCGGCATCTGCGTGAACATGCACGAACTGCTGCGCCGGCGCCGGAATGTCGAAAAGCGAATAGGACTGGCTCGGCATTTCGGACATCCGCCCGCCGACCAGCAGAACCAGGTCGGACGCCTTTATGCGCGCCAGCAGTTTCGGATTGATGCCGATGCCGACATCGCCGGCATAATTGGCATGCAGGTTGTCGAACAGCATCTGGCGGCGGAAGGAACAGGCGACGGGCAGGTCGAAGCGTTCAGCAAATCTCGTGAAGGCGGCAACTGCCTCTTGCGACCAGCGGCTGCCGCCGAGGATCGCCACGGGACGCTCGGCCGCCCAGAGCCGCTTCTGCAGGTCGGCCATCTGCGTCAGGCCGGGATGGGTTTCCACCTGGCTCCACGCCGGCGGCTGGGGCGCGGCCGCTAGTTCCGTCAGCATGTCTTCCGGCAAGGCCAGGACCACCGGTCCGGGACGGCCGGAGGTGGCAACGTGATAGGCGCGGGAAATGAACTCGGGAACACGGGCGGCATGGTCGATCTCGGCGACCCATTTGGCAATGCCGCCGAACATCTGCCGGTAGTCGACCTCCTGAAAGGCTTCCCGCTCGCGCATGCTGCGATCGATCTGTCCGATGAAAAGGATCATCGGCGTGGAATCCTGTGCGGCCACATGAACGCCCGCGGAAGCATTGGTCGCCCCCGGCCCGCGCGTGACCATGCAGATTCCCGGCTTGCCCGTCAGCTTGCCGTGGGCATCGGCCATCATCGCCGCACCGCCTTCCTGACGGCACACGGTGACCGGGATGGATGCGTCGTAAAGTGCATCCAGGACCGCCAGATAGCTTTCGCCGGGCACGCAGAACACCCGCTCCGCCCCGTGAAGCTCAAGCGCCTCCACCAACAATTCGCCGCCGGTCTTCTGGTCCATGTCCCGTTTCCTGCTCGAATAAACCACGGATCATTCTATAGCGTATGGAAGACCTGCCCGTCAGAGGACAAAACCACATTAATTGGCAATGACTTCATTCCGATATGGAAGAAGCTTCGGGAAATGCCGGGGTCTGAACGTTCAATAGAAGTCAGGCGCCGGTCTCCCGGCGCCTTTCGACCGGACAGATATCCGGTCAGGATCATCCCGCAATCAGGACTTGCGCTTGACTTCGATCTTGTGGGGCTGCGGACCGGCATCCTCCGGACGCGGCAGCGTGACCGTCAGCACTCCGTTTTCCATATGGGCCTCGATGCCCTCTTTCTTCGGAGCGAAAGGCAGTGTCATGACCCGGCGGAACGATCCGAAGCTGCGTTCGCTCACGTGCCGGTCCTTTTCATTGACCGTCTTTTCCTCGTGCTTCTCGCCCTTGAGGGTCAAGGTGCGGTCGGAGACCGAAACATCGATATCCTTTTCCGCCACGCCCGGCAGTTCGGCAGTCAGTTCCAGGCCTGTTTCCGTTTCCGCCACATTGATCGACGGAAAATTCCCGAACGGACTGCCCGCCGGAAGTTTCCGGCCGAAATCCTCAAAAAGTTTGTCCATCTCTTTCTGGAGAGAGAAGACCGGACTGTTCTGATCATTCCACAGAGTCGGAATCAAGGAACTCATTTCAACGTCCTCCAATTTTCTCGCAGTTTACAGACAAAGTGCCTCGGGCACTTCACGACCGATCAACCCTTCCACCTTCATCCAGGGGGCATATGTGAAGGCAGGCTGATCGAACTCCACGCGAAGACGGTCAGACTGGCTGAACCGTCACCACCTGGAATGTGTGCAATTCACCGTCCTCATCCTTGATGGAGACATATTCGCCAGGATTGAAGGCATGCGCGCCGAAGCGGTAGCCCGACTCGTCGTCGTCATCGCCGTCAATGTCATAGCGAAAGGCCCAGGACCCGCCGGGGCGGTGAATCAGATGGCCGATTTCCTCTTCCTCTCCGCCCCAGAACCGGCGCACGCGGCAGTGATCGCGGTCTTTCTTCCACTGCGTGGCGTCGATGTGGCCGGTGTCATCCAGCGGAGCGGTAAACTCGTAGCCATGGCGCGCCGAGCCTTGCGGGAATTCTTTCGTTCTGGCCAGGTTCAGCCTGATCTTTTTCAAAGCCGGATAGTCGCCCATGGTTTCCTCCTTTGCTGACAATCCGGTTTATATGTGCCACATCGCCGGAACGTCACATTGAGCAGGATCAAACCGGTGACGGCGCCCGCAGGGCACAGTCTTGCCGATGTCAGCAGAAGGACACATCATGGTTCCGCCCCCCTCCCAGGACGAGGTCCTGAAATTCCTGGAAACCCTGCCCCCGGAAGGCTCCGGCGGCGTCAAGCGGATCGATACCCATGCCAACATCGTCTTCCTGACCGGCAGCAAGGCCTACAAGGTCAAGCGGGCGGTGAAATTCCCCTTTCTCGATTACTCCACCCTGAAGCTGCGCGAGGAGGCCTGCCGGGCCGAAATCAGCTGCAACAGGAAGAATGCGCCGCAGATCTACCTCAGGGCCCTGCCGATAACCCTCCAGAGCGATGGCCGGCTGGCGCTCGACGGGGAAGGAGAACCGGTGGAATGGGCCGTTGAAATGAACCGCTTCGACCGGAGCAACGAGCTGGACGTTCTGGCGGAAAAGGCTCCGATTTCCGACGATCTGTCGGACAGGCTCGCGCAAATGATGGCGGATGCCCATGACGCGGCGCCCGTGCGCGGCGGCGCCGGTTTTCATGACGAACTCGCCTCCTATGTCGAGCAGAACGATGCGGCATTTCACGAATTTCCGGAGCTGTTTCCCTCCGAGGAGGTGCGCCACCTGAGCGAAATGTCCCGGGCGGTCCTGTCCACGCTGCGCGAACTGATCCTGAAACGGGGCGAGCGGGGTCTGGTGCGACGCTGCCACGGCGATGCACATTTGCGCAATATCGTCCTGATCGACGGCAACCCGGTCCTGTTCGACGCGGTCGAATTTTCCGATGCCATTGCCACCGGCGACGTGCTGTACGATCTCGCCTTCCTGCTGATGGACCTTTGGGAGCGCGGCCAGCATCGCTGCGCCAACCGGATTTTCAACCGCTATCTGGACAAGACCCGGCTGGACGATCGTCCGGACGGACTTGCGGCCCTGCCATTCTATCTGATGATGCGCGCGGCGATCCGCTCCAAGATCGCCGCAAGCGCAGCGCTCAACCAGCAGGATCCGGACCAGAGAGAGGCCCAGAGGGACCAGGCGCGCACCTACTTCAGATATGCTCTCCGGTTCCTGGATCCCTGCCCGCCACATCTTGTCGCCATCGGCGGCCTTTCGGGCACCGGCAAGACCACCCTGGCCTACAGTCTCGCGCCGGGAATCGGCCGCGCACCCGGTGCAAGGGTTCTGCGCACGGACGTGATGCGCAAACGGCTGCTGGGGCTCCCGGAGACGGAAAAGGCACCGGCGGAAGCCTATACGAAGAAGGCAAGCCACCGGGTCTACGAGGCTCTGGACGAGACGATCCGGGACGTGCTGGCGGCCGGTCATTGCGCCATCTACGACGCCGTGTTCGCCGCCCAGGACGAACGGACACGGATCGAGACGATCGCGCGCCATGCGGAGGCCGGCTTCAAGGGCCTGTGGCTGACGGCTCCGCCGGCAACCCTCAAGGCACGGGTCGGCGCGCGCGCTGGCGATGCCTCGGATGCCACCACGGATGTCGTCGACAAGCAGCTCGGCTACGATCTGGGCCGGATGACATGGACGGAGATCGACGCCGGCGGCAGCATGGAGGAGACAACGCAGAAGGCACGCGCCTGCCTGGACCGATACATACCCTAGAGACCCGTGGCCCTCAGTCCGGCCGCCACAGCGGCAGCGCAGAAGACTGCAATATATTCCTTGCGCAGCCGCACCTGGACCGCTGCGGCCACGATGAGGCAGAGGCCGACGGCAAGACCGCCCTGCAAAACGATGGGCAACACCGTCGACACGATGATCGCTCCCGGCAGGGCTTCCAGGCCCCGGCGCATTCTCGGCGTGATCGGCAGGCGCCCCATGACCCAGTAGCCGCCCGCTCTCAGCGCATAGGTGACGACGGACATGCATAACACGGCCAGGACAAACAACCGGTCGGCGGAAAACGCGGCATCAGTCATCGAGATAGGCTCCCGCGAACGCGCCGGCCAGAGCGCCGGTGAAGATGCTCCAGTAGCCGCCGACAAGATACCAGGTCCCGGCAGCAACAATGCCTGCCGCCAGCCAGCTCACCGTCTGGCGCTTGCCCTTCCAAAGGGGCACCAGGAGCGCGGCGAAAAAGGCAGGCAGGACCACATCCAGTCCGAAGGCTTTGGGATCGGAAATGAGGCTTCCGGCGAAATATCCCGGAATGACGGCGAGCGACCACACCGTCCAGACAATCACGCCACTGCCGAGGTAGATGCCCCAGTCCCGCTCTCCCTTGCCGTATTCGGACAGGGCCAGAAGCCAGTTGAGATCGGTCAGGAGATACAGCGCCGGATAGGTCTGATACGCAGGAACCTTGCCGAGCCACGGCCGCAGGCTTGCCCCGATCAGAAGCATGCGCATGTTGACCGCCCCCGTGACCCCGACCATGGCCACAAGCGTGCCGAGGGTCAGCGGGTCGCCGTAGACTTCCATGGCGACGAACTGGCTGGCGCCGGCAAAGACCAGCGAATTCATCATCACCGTTTCCAGGAAGGTCAGCCCCTTTTGCGCCGCGACGGTTCCGAAGACGGCGGCAAGCGCGATGATGCCGGGGAAGACCGGGACGCACATCATGGCGCCCCGCAGGCAGCCCTTCAGGCTGACAGTGACATTTTGCTCAGGCATTGCTGTCCATGAGTTGAGAAGACCGCGGACTGGCCGCGGAAGGAACACTCACTATTCCGCAAATCGTCTCTCCGGACCAATGAAACCTTTTGATCCACCCATCACCGATGCTTACGTCGGGACAAGAGGTCCGATACCGGGTCCCCGGGCAGTGCCCTCAGGAAAGAACGCCGTAGATCATCCGCACACCGGTGACGCCGAGGAACAGGGCAAAGACCAGCTTGAGTTTGGAGGAATCGATCGCGTGGGCGATTCTGGCGCCGAGCGGAGCCGTCAGGCTCGAGACGGGGATGATCAGCAGCAGACCGATCAGGTTGACGTAGCCGAGGGACAATGGCGGACGGCCTTCCACGCCCCAGCCGAAATAGATCGACAGCAAGGTCCCGGGTATGGCGATGATCAGGCCGATGGCAGCCGCGGTCCCGACCGCCTTGTGGATCGGATAATTGAAAAGGGTGAGTGTCGGAACGCCCAGCGTGCCGCCGCCGATGCCCATCATCACCGAGATACCGCCGATGAGGAAACCGAGCACTTCCTTCAGAGGACTTCCCGGCAGGCTATCGGCCAGGGCGGCGCTGTTCCTGCGGAACATCATGTTGGCGGAGACGGCCAGGGCGACGATACCGAAAACGAAGGTCAGCGCACCTCCGGAGATGTTGCCCGCCAGGGTGCCGCCGACGAGAACGCCCAGAGCGATGGCCCACCACCAGCGTTTCAGCAGATCCACATCCACACTGCCGCGCTTGTAATGGGCACGGGCGGAGGAGGTGCCGGTTGCCAGGATCGTGGCGAGCGATGTTCCGACCGCCACATGCATCAGCACCGAGGAGTCGATCTTCAGCGCGGTGAACATGTAGAAGAGCACCGGAACGATGACGATCCCGCCTCCCACACCGAGCAGTCCCGCGATGAGCCCCGCCACCAGACCTGTCGCCAGAAGGGCGGCGGCCAGCAGGCCAAGGGAGAAAAGACTGAGATCTTCCACGCTGAAATCCTTGTTCACGGCGGTTCACCCAAGCCCGACCCGCCAAATTCCGTCTCCAGCGCTTAGCCCAACGCGCGGAATTTTTCCAGCCGTCATTGCGGGCAATGTGTCGTGAGAGCGCGGTAAAGTGCCGGACCTCCGCCGGTCGGCACGTCGCCTCTTCAGCTTGAGGGAGTATCCGGCCCCGACACGGGCGCGCAGCCGCGCAGGGCGAACAGGGCTCTGGTCAGCAGATCGCCGGCCTGCTCGAAGGCGGTCGCGGTAATCTGCGGTCCGGCGGCCCCCAGACCCTTGGCGGCCTGCCGGATGCCGGACAGGTTGCCGTTCAGCTCCACCAGTTGCCGGGTCAGGTCGCCGCGATTTCCCAGATCCGGGTCGGCGAGCTGCGCGGACAGGGTCGCGATCTGCCCTTCCAGGGAGTCCAGGCGGCTTTTGAACGCGGCGGGTGTTATCTGCAGTCGGGCCAGGGCTGCACCGGTCACCTCCGCGGTGATCCGTTCACTTGCGGTATCCACGCGGTTCAGCACGACGATCACCAGAACGCAGGCGACTATGAGCAACACCGCCATTGCATTGATCAAGGCCACCAGCAACTGGACGGGCAGCCTAATCAGTCTGTGTTTCAAGCTTCCTGCATCCTGTTGCATATGCGTTCCTTTTGTCGGGACAGGTTTCATCCGAAGCAGTCCCGTCTTGTGAGCAGCGGTCTGCCGAGCTCATTCAGCCCCAAGGGGCGCCGGCATACAACTCCGTTTGCATAAGAGTTGCGGACACGGTTTCCGGAAAGGCGGCTGCGGACGGACGGCACCGGCTGGAACCGTTTGGCACACCGGAAACCGCCCGTCTGCAGCGCAGGGTCGCAGACATTCGCCCCACATCCTATAGAGGAGCAACCTTTTTCGTTCCTTCCTGCATAGCAGTTGGCCACTTCCGGCCGAAAATCCGCATCATTTTTGACCTTCATGATTATAAAATATTCAAATCACCTCTATTCCTATATAGGACTTGATACGGTTCTGTTCTGATTTATAGTTCTTTCAAGGAAGTCCTAGAGAGGACATTGTTCATGATGCAAAAATCGCTGCAAGTCGTTCCCGCAAGCAAATCGGGCGGCGCAAAGGCCAAGCACCGCAGGATCTCCGAAGAGATCCTGAGCGCCATCGAAAGCGGGCGCTGGCTGCCTGGTGACCGCCTGCCCGCGGAAGACCAGCTGGCCGTGGAAATGCAGGCCAGCCTGGGCACCGTGCAGCGGGCCCTGCGCTCCCTGGTTCAGATGGGTGTGGTCGAGCGCCATCACGGCCGCGGCACTTTCGTGACCGGAGCACGCGCCCAGGAGGGCCAGTTGCGGCACTTCCGCTTCACCGCCGAGGGCGGCACGCAGCTTCTGCCGGTCTATTTCAAGATCGTCGGCATCGAGACCGTCCGGGAAAGCGGCCCCTGGAGCAGTTTTTTCGGCAAGCGCGAGGACAACTACATTCACATCCACCGCCTGGTGAACGTGAATGACGAGTTCGATGTCTTCAGCGAGATCTATCTGCCCGCCAGCCGTTTTTCCGAAATCGCCGGCATGAGCGAAGCGACCCTGAACGGCGTGTCCTTCCGCGACTTCCTGACCGAACGTTTCAACGCACCGACAATCAACACGCATCAGACCATGGCCTGCCAGCCCCTGCCGCCACGGGTGACACGGGCGCTGAATGTGCCGCACGGCCAATACGGCATCGTCTGGTCCATTGGCGGACTGAGCTATCGCAACACCCCGATAACCTGGCAGCGGATTTTCGTGCCGCCGAGCGACAGGGTCATCGAGATCGTCCCCACGAACGCGGCCGAACAATCGCCGCTGCAGGAAGTGTTTTGACATGACGGCGCCCGTCCGGGCGCCGGGGAGAAAAACGAGAATGGGCACTGAAGCCCATCATGCGGATTTTTCAAACGCAGACAGGAGCACCTTCCATGAACCTGACATACCCTTCTTCCGGCAGCTTGACCGGCAAACTGTTTCGCAGCGCACGAACCGCCGTCACGGCTGTTTGCCTCGGCCTGATCACCCTGGGCGCGGCAGGCGCCGACGATTATCCGGATATGACCCTGAAATTCGGGCATCCCTATAACGAAAATCATCCGCTCGCCCAGGGCGCGCAGAAGTTCGCGGACGAGATCGGCGAAAAGACCGACGGAAAGATCAAGATCCAAGTCTATCCGAACAGCACGATCGGTTCGTCCCGCGAACTCGTGGAAGCGGCGCAGATCGGTGTGGTCGACTTCGCCCTTGTGCCGACCACCAATGTGGCCAGCTTCTACTCGCCGCTGGACATCTTCTATCTCCCCTTCCTCTTCCGTGACAGCGCGCACGCCTATGCGGTCTCCGACGGACCGGTCGGCCAGTCGCTCTATGAAGGCCTGCAGAAGGCAACCGGCATCCACACGCTCGCCATGTACGAAAGCGGTTTCCGGACCATCACGACGCGCGAAACAAAAGTCGAAATGCCCGACGACATGAAGGGCATCAAGTTTCGCGTCGTGAACAACCCGCTCAACGTGGCCACCTTCAAGGCCCTTGGTGCCAACCCGACGCCGATGGCGCTTTCGGAAGTCTTCACCGGGCTGCAGCAGGGCACGGTCGACGGGCAGGACAACCCGGTGGGCAACGTCAAGGCCTTCGGCTTCGACAAGGTACAGGGCAACATCACCCTGTCCCGCCACCAGTGGGCCGGTATCATGTTCCTCGCCAGCGACAGGCTGTGGCAGTCCGCCCCGGACAACGTGAAGGAGCTGTTCTCGCAGACCGCCCTCGAGACCCAGGACTGGGAGCGCGAGGCCCTGAATGCGGTGGAAGCCTCCTACCTGAAGGAAATGGAAGGCGACGGGATGACCGTCACCCGCCTGACACCGGAGCAGGCCGCCGCCTTTCAGGCCGCCATGGAGCCGGTCTGGAACGAATACCGCGAGAAGATCGGTGCGGAGCTGATCCAGTCCGCAGTCGACACGAAGTAATCGGCGAAACCACCGGCAGGGAAATTCACGTCATGCAGGTCATCAGGAAAATCCTCGACCTCTCCGAAACCACCCTGTCGGTGGTATGCGTCCTGAGCTTCGTCGCGATGTTCGTTCTCGGCATCGCGACCGTGGTCTTCCGCTTCATCATCGAGAGTTCGCTGGCCTTTCCCGACGAGCTCATCCGCTATCTCTTCATCTGGATGATCAGCCTCGGGTCGGCCGTCGCGCTGCGGCGGAAACTTCACGCGGCGATCGGGGTGGTCGTTTCGCGTCTCCCCCTCGCGCTGCACCGCGCGGCCGTGGTGAGCGCCACGCTGCTCGGCATCGTGTTCTTCGCGCTGATCCTGGTCAACAGCCTCCGGCTGACCCTGCGGGTCCAGACGCAGATTTCACCCGCGCTGGAAATCTCCATGGCCTGGGTTTACGGCGCCATTCCGGTCGGGATGGCCTTTCTCATTCTCTATTCGCTGGAACTTGCCGTGAAGCAGCTCAGGGCGCCCGCCGCCGAGCTGCTTGCGGAAAGCCAGTAAGCCCATTTCAGCCGGGACGGTCAGACAGCCATGGTAACAGCCGCGATTTTCGGATCCCTTATCCTGCTCATGCTCATCCGCACGCCGATCGCGGTGGCGCTGGGCCTGTCGAGCGTCCTGGGGCTGGTGCTCAGCGGCATCGATCTGCAGATCGCCGCACAGCGCATGCTGTCGACGAACAATTCCTTCCCGCTGCTGGCGATTCCCTTTTTCATCCTTGCCGGCGAAATCATGTCGACCGGCGGCATGTCCCGCCGGCTGGTCAACTTCGCCGGATCGCTTGTGGGGCATCTGACCGGCGGTCTCGGCGCCGTCGCCATTCTCGGCTCCAGCTTCTTTGCCGCCCTGTCCGGATCGAACGCGGCCACGGTCGCGGCGATTGGCGGCGTGATGAACGGGCCGATGGAGGAAAAGGGCTATCGCCCCCAGTACACCGCCGCCACCATCGCCGCGGCCGGCGTCACCGGCATGATCATTCCGCCGAGCATCCTGCTCATTCTGTACGGTGTCGTCACCGGGGTCTCCATCGCCGACCTGTTCCTCGCGGGCATGGTGCCGGGGATCGTGATCTGCGCCAGCATGCTGGCCCTGAACTGGTTCATCACCCGGCGGGAAGGCATCGAGAAGACCGAGTTTCAGGGACTGCCGGGCATATGGGACAGTTTCCGTGCCGCCTTCCTGCCGCTCCTGATGCCGGTCATCATCCTGTCCGGCATCTACGGCGGCATCTTCACCCCGACCGAAGCGGCCATCGTTGCCGTGCTCTACGGCCTGGTCGTCGGCTGCCTCTACAGGGAACTGACGCTGACCGATCTCTACAGGGCGTTCTACAAGGCGGTGCTGTCCTCCGCCGTGGTGATGTTCATCATGAATTCCGCAGGTGTCTTTGCCTGGCTGGTCACGATCAACCAGATCCCGCAAAGCATTTCCGCCTATCTGGCCGAAGTGGCAGGCGGGCCGATCGTCTATCTGCTTCTGGTGAACGTCTTCCTGCTGTTCGTGGGCTGCATCATGAATGCCGCCGCCGCCATCGTCATCTTCACCTCCATCCTCTATCCGGCGGCGATGAGCTTCGGCATCGATCCGGTGCTTTTCGGCATCATCGTCTCGGTGAACCTGAGCATCGGCACCGTCACGCCGCCGCTCGGCGTCGACCTCTTCATTGCCTCGGCCATCACCAAGGTCCCCATCGAGAAGATCGTGACCACGATCTGGCCCTATATCGGCGTGCTGCTCCTCGATCTTCTGATCATCACCTACTACCCGTCCGTTTCCCTGTTTCCTGTCTGGCTGTTCGGCTGAGCGTGACCTGACGCACCCCTCGGCCAACCGATCAACAAAAAGAAGGTGTCAAATGTCTGCCAGCCCATCAGCGACCGATTTCCAGGACCGTCCCTGGGAGGCCATGAACAGCGGTGTGATCCGCGACCCGATCAGCCCTTCCCTTCTCGGACATGCGACCATCGCGCCGGCCGGCGAATTCGTTGCGGGGTCCTATGCGTCCTTCACCCTCGTCTATACGGCAGGGACCTTCGGCGTCGACGATTCCGGCAGTCTGAGGGTGTGCTTCCGCTTCGCCTCCGATCAGGGCAATCCCCAGTTCGACAATCCGTCCGGCGCCAACTACTGCACCGTGGAAGCCTCCAACGGAGCCGTGCTGCAGCTCCGCTGGGATCCGAAGGGCAATGTGCGCCCCTGGGACCGCACGCTCTGGATCAAGGTGGTGAAGGGCTTCCTGCAGGAGGGCGACAGCATCACCATCCGCTTCGGCGTCACGGATCACGGCGGGCCGGGCATGCGGCTGCAGACCTTCTGCGAGGAGACGTTCGAATTCAGGGTGCTGGTCGACCCGATCGCCACATTCAATTTCCAGACCCTTCCGGTCCAGCCGATGATCTCCATCGTTCCGGGACCGGCCGTCAAATATGCCGCCGTCATGCCGACCCTGCGCCGGCCTGGCGAGACGTTTTCGCTGAAGATCAAGGGCGAGGACACATGGGGCAATCCGACGGACCGCTGGTCCGGGAAACTATATCTGGAAGCCGACGGCCCGCTTGCCGGGCTTCCGGACAGCGTCGACATGACAGACGGCACCTTCGGCATCACGATCGGCGGCCTTTCCCTGAAAGAGCCCGGCAAGGCGGCCGTGATCATCAGGGATGAAAGCGGCAGCATCGTCGCGCGGACCAGCCCGGTGATCGCCGAAGACCGCGAGCTGGTGCACTTCTGGGGCGACATGCATGGCCAGTCGGAAGAGACCATCGGCACCAACAGCGCCTATGGTTATTTCGCCTTCGCCCGCGACAGGGCCTGGGTGGATGCCTGCGGCCACCAGGGCAATGATTTCCAGATCACCGACAGGTTCTGGGCCGAACTGAACCGGATCACCGCCGAGTTCGATGACCCGGGCACATTCGTCGCCATGCCGGGCTACGAATGGTCCGGCAACACCGCCCTGGGCGGCGACCGGAACGTCTTCTTTCCCACCGACGACCGCATTATCCGGCGCTCCTCCCACGCGCTGGTCGAGGACACGACCACAGCCGATACCGACTGTTTCACCGCCGGCGAGCTGTTTCAGGCCTTCGCCGAGAACGGTGAGACCGACGTGGTGTGCTACGCCCACTGTGGCGGACGCTATGCGGATATCGGCCTTGCTCACGACGGGCGTTTCGAAAGATCCGTCGAGGTCCATTCCTCCTGGGGAACCTTCGAATGGCTGCTGCATGATGCGCTGAAATTCGGCTACCGCGTCGGTGTGGTGTGCAATTCGGACGGGCACAAGGGCCGTCCCGGCGCCAGCTACCCCGGGGCGGGCAAATTCGGCGCAATCGGCGGCCTCACCTGCTTCAACACCGCGGAGCTGAGCCGGGAGGCGCTTCTCGACTGCATGCGCAAGCGGCGCCATTACGGCACCACCGGCGGCGACGGCGGACGCATGGCCATCAGCCTGGAGGCCTGTTTCAGCGAGGAGGCCGCCCTGTATCACGACGATCCGAAGCTGTTCGACAGCGCGCCGGTTGCCGCGCGCACGGCGATGATGGGCGATATCGTTCACCTGCCCGCCGGCGAGATGGAGCTGAAGGTTTCCGTCGACAGCAATTCCCCGATCCTGAAGATCGACCTCTTCAACGGTCTCGACCTGGTGGAGACCATACGACCCTACGCGCAGGAGGACCTGGGCGCGCGTCTGAGGCTGCACTGGGAAGGGGCGGAATACCGGGGCCGGTTCCGGGAAGTCATCTGGGACGGCAAGGCGTCGGTCTCCGGAAACAGCATCACGGACTTCACGCCGGTCAATTTCTTCAACCCGGACAAGAGGATCGATGCGCTCAGTGCGACGGAGATCAGCTGGAAGGCGTTGACGACCGGCAATTTCGGCGGGGCCGATCTCTATCTGACCTCAGCAGACGCAGGGACGATTTCGGTGAAGACGCCGCTTGTGTCCTTCGTTCTGCCCATCGCCGACATCGGACTGGACGAACTGACCTTCGATGCCTCCGGAGAGTTGCCGCGTTTCCTGAAGATCTGCCGGCTTCCACTTAGCAACCCGCACCGCTCCCTCGCCTTCTCTCGCCCCGTTGCACTGAAGGCCGAGGGCGACAATCCGATATATGTCCGCGTCGAGCTCGAGGATGGCACCCGCGCCTGGACGAGCCCGATGTATGTCTACCGGTCGAATTGAGGGTGCATGTCGGGTGGAGCCCTTGCCCCGGCCTGGCCGTCACCGCAGCGAGCAATGACGGCGCAGACAGGGCTTTCATTCCAGCCCGCTCGCTGTGAACGGCCCGGATAGGAGAAGCACAGGCGATGTGCCTGTGCCTCCCGGTGCCTGTCCTATTGAACCAGCTCGATCTCGCTCGGCCGCCAGGACTTGTCAAAGAAGGACGGCAGCGGGCTGTAGAGACGCAGGAGCGTGAACCAGCCCTTTTCGGGATCGGTCTGGATCCAGTTGCCGCGCTCCGCGCCTTCGGGCTGCTCGGGGGCGAACCAGATGGTCGTCGAGCCGTCCTCGGCTGCAGTTGCCGCCGGTGAGGGATAGCTCTGGGATCCGGCCCGCGGGTATTTCTGCGGTGTCTGCAGCATCGAGCGGGTCTGGTTGTCATAGAGGGTGAAGGACCAGAACTTCGCGGCCGGAATATCCTTGGGCAGGATCACCTTGTAGGTTTTCGCACCATCGAAGGGATCGCCCTTGGCATCGATAAAGCCCATCAGGTACTGCGATCCTACACCGGGAATGCTCATGATCATGCCCGGACTGTCGAGCGTGTAGCCATAGTAGAAGGCGGTACGCGAATCCAGCGTGCGGGCACCCGTCGGAGCCAGAGGCGTGAACCCGCCGTCCTTGTACGCAGGCGGCGGTGTTTCGAAGAACGCGCCGCCTTCCCAGAGCATGTTGCCCCACATCGACCCCTCGTAATAGGCCCAGTCCGGATGCACATCGAACGGGCGCCAGTTCAGCACCCGGCCGGCGGCCTGGCCGACCGCGGCAGCGTCGGCGAGGATTTTCTTCATCCGGTCGTCGGGCGCGAACTCCTTGCCCTTCACGATGCCGATGGCGGCAAGTTGCCCGGCGAGTTCCACGTCATAGCTGGTGGCGGGTTCATTCTGGACGTTTTCGTTGATCCACTCGAAGAAGCCGTAATCGCTGGGCGGGATCGTGTTGAAGGACACGTTGCTGGCTTCAACGAATTTCATCTCCGGAACCTTCGGTTCACCGGCCAGCCTGACCTTCCCGGTCAGTGCCTCGGCAATGGATGTTCCGAAGGCGCCTTCCACATAGGGGTAGATCTTCATGTTGTCCTTGACGTTCGCGATGGCCGGCGCAGGATCACTGTCCACCAGGTAGGCGCGCGACGCATAGAGGGCACTGTTGGTTTTGGAATGCGCGACAAAGTAGCCCCCCTCGGGCAGCGGACCGTCATAGTCCGGCCCCACGATCAGGTATTTGCCGCCCTCACCGCGATCCGGCCCCGGAGCGCCAATGTCGATGATCCAGGAAAACCACATGTCATTGATGGTTCCGACCGCATCGGACGGTTGTTCGATCACGATCGGTCCCTTGGAAAGGTCCAGGATCGAGATGTAATAGACCGTGTCGGCGTTCCCGGTGAGGAACAGCGAGGTCGAATCCATCAACTTGGATGTAATGGCGACATCATTGGGCTCGGCGCCGATACCTGCGAGCCCTTTCTTGATGCCGAGTGCCGACGCCCCGCGAAAACTGTTGTTGTAGACGTTCAGCGCCCGGGTGAAGTCGAGCGCGTCAAAAACCTTCTGCGCGGTTTCGGCACTCGGTGCGCCGTCCTTGAAGGTCAGCGTGCCAACCGAGGTTTCGATGCTGTCGGGCGCGCCCAGCGACTGGACGACCTCTTTGGAGACCTCAGCCTGGGAGGCCCCCGACAGGGACATGGCCAGAACCAGCCCGCAACTTAGGGAGAGTCTGTGCATTGCAAATTTCCTTTTTCCAAAAAACAGTTGTCTGCGCGGTCATCCCGCGGACCTGGCCCGCCCCCTGCCTACTCGACTTCACCCGGTCGCCAGACCCGAGCGCATGCAGTCCGGATTGTGACAAACCGCGGCAAAGGCCGTCCCTTTTTGGCATGTTTCCCAAGAATTCGAGCACGCCGGCAGAAGGTTTTTATCTTGTCGGGAATGTGGATCAAATCGAATTCCGCAGAGGTAATGTCCTCCACCGCAGGTTTCACGGCAAGGACAAATTCAGATATGTTCAGGGAAGCCGAATATGTCATTTGTCACCACCTCCGGTCAGGTCTTTGTTTTCAGCGAAAATTACACAAGCCTGCGCACCCTCTCTGCCCATTTCGCGCCAAATTTGCGTCCTTTTGAATGGTCCCGCGCAGGTGCTCCTGCAGGCAGTCGATGTGCAACCGGCCACCGCACAAGGGCGCGGGAAAAGACGCTTGCTGCGCCGGAGCATGGTCTGGAGCGGCAATGGCCTGCGCATTCTGATCCACCTTTCACAGCAAGGCTCCGACCGGCTTGTAACGGCTTTGCTCAACCAATCTGCGCAAGTCGACGCTGGTACCATTCGCCCTTCGCTGCGGCGTTCCCGGACGGCCCGAGGCATCTTGCCACCGGAACAGGCGCGACCCATCCGGTCAGGGAAAGCCCGGTGAACAGTGACCTGTCCGCAATTAGTCCAAGGGCATCTACCTTTGCTGAATGGTTCATGTTACTTACATCCCATTGCAGTACGTCTTGCAGATATGTTGCCTGATTTCGGCATCGCTTCTGCCCATTTCGCGCCAGATCACTGGCGGGGGGACCAAGGAGATTGCGTTTGGAAAACAGGCTTGCCCTGGTCCGGGCGACACATCTGAACAGCTACATATCGGTGTTGCGCGATATCGGAGCACCGGTTGACCGCGAACTCGATCGGTCGAAGTTGCCCAGCTATATCGAAGAGACACCGGATCTCTACGTCAGTGTGCCAATCGCAATGGACTGGGTCGCACGGACCGGCCGCGACCTGGACCTCATGGAACTGGGCCTGCTGGGTGCGCAGGCAGCGTCCCTGTCCACTTTGCGTCCACCGCAGCAAGCTGCCGTGATGGCGGCGCAAACCGGCCTGACACGTCTCAGGGCGCTGGCCGACGTGTCGCGGTTCGAAGACAGCGTTCTCGAAATGCGGGTCCGGCGCGAGGCCGGGAATGTTCGTGTTATCTGCACCATGGCAGGTTTGGATCACCATCCACTGTTATGCCTCGCCGAATGGCTGAACCTTCAGGCCATCATTTCGGTCGTACGCAGTGTTGCGGGGCCATCCTGGCAGCCGAGCGAGATGTGTTTCTTCTCATCGAACTGTCCGCCCGCGGCCGTGCATGCGGCGCTCCCCGATACGCGCATACTTGTTGGCCAGCCGCAGACTTCTGTTGTCGTCGAAAGCGCGTATCTCGCACTCTCAACGAGCCGGTCGACACCCTGCCGGGCGACCACCGAAACCTCAGAAGATAAGCAATTGGGCCGATCAGAGAGCTGGGAGTTCGTCAAACTGCTAAGAAAGATGCTTCAGCCCTATCTGAGCGAGGGGCGCGCCGATATCGCTTTCACCGCCGAGATGGCCGGAATGAGCACCCGGTCATTGCAACGGCGGCTCAAGCTGTGCGGAAGTTCCTATTCGCAGATCCTCCAGGAAGCCTGCTTCGAGCTTGCCTGTATCCGCCTGGGAGACCCCGGACTGAAGATCATAGATGTCGCCATGAGTGTGGGCTACGAGAGCCCGCAACATTTCACCCGCGCCTTCCGCCGCTTCACCGGCATGACGCCAACCGACTATCGCGGCCAAACGACCGCGTTGGATCGTTCCGGACTTTGAACAGGACTTGCCCGATCTCGTCGAGATGCCGACCTTCCGGCGAGGTCGCTGCGGTTCAGAACAACTACGTGTCGCCTTCGCCTATAGGTCACCATGTTGGCACCTTAGAAGTACGGGAAGATGACCCATGAGCTGGCCTGATGTGGCCACCGACGGAAGGAGCACCCGCACACAAGCCGCCCCTCAACCACGATGACAACGAGCCTCGAAACTGACGCAGCCTCTGGATTTACTGGCTGTAACCCGATGCCCGGGCATATGATGTATCTGTTCCGCAACAAATCTTCATCACATAGGTGTTCCCCAAGGTGACAAAACTGTCCTGCGGGATGGCGCCTTCGCGTTTCAAGCCCTTGGCGAAATAGAGAGCCTGTTTTTTGTCGAACGGCTTCGCAATCGTCACCGCGTACCATCCATTGGTCGCAAGGTAGACCGACAAAGGAAGATCCCTTGCTGTCGCATAGCCAACAGCATCCTCGATGTTGTCGAAACTTTTGATCTGTATGAGCCGCAGTTGCCCGGGTGTGGCATCGAACTGATCAACTCGTATCCAGGTATGGTGCATATAACCGGTTACGCCGGAAACACTCACGCTATACCAACGGTCTTTTTCACCGATGATCTGCACAGCTGCGCCGTTGGAGAGGCGACGAATGCTCTGGGCTTTGGCGTCGGGTGCCGCCTTCATCAGAACAGATCCCTTGGGGTGTCGGACGCGTCCAGATCGAGCGACAGGAATGGAAGTCCTGCTTGGTGCAAAAACCTTTGGGTCCGTCGATACTTGTGGCGCTGGAGAAGAGAAACCAGGTGCTACTTGGCCCGATGGCCTTGAGATCACGCCGGTGTCTGTGCGCCCTTCAGACAGTGTCACTCCAAAGTCAGCCATCTCCCGTCCGGAGAGATATCTGATGTCATCTGCTTCAGTTTTGAACGCGAGTTGCAAGAGTGCCGGGTCTACTCCCATCTCCACCATGTAGCCGATGATGTCTGCTGTGACGTCTTGAACGGCAGAAACCGCCTCTTCCTTGTTGAAGGGCGTTGTTGGCGCGAAAGACGACTTGTGGACGCCAATGGAACCAGGCGCGGCATAGCGCGATCTGCCCCCCATGAATGCTAAGGCACAAGCGGATGCACATTCAAGCTCGCGCAACTGCACGGTGGCTAAGCCATGTTGCCTGATCATTCGGCCAAGCTCCATGGCCTTGAAAATGCTGCCTCCTTCGCTGTCGAAGCCGACGATCTTGGGTCTATGAGCGCGAATGACGCTCTCAAAGTCAGCAAGGTCATCGTCAATGGAAAACGTGCCAGCAACAATTACAAACCTGAGGCCATCTTCACCCTCATCGGCCTTGAAGTACAGTTCGGCTTTTCCCACAGATGAAAAAGCGACGACAACCAACAGTGTAATGACTCGGACGATCATGGACATTCGCATTCAGATACAATTTACTAATACCGCAGTTCACTGTATTCGACTGACGTTAGGTATTGCAACAAAACTTCGCGTAATGCGGCATCCAAATTAGCGATACACCACCTGCGTAAACTGCCCGAACTGCCTCCTACAAGAATCAACGAACCGTATCCTGACCTGACACAATCCAAGCCTATCCACCTGTTTTCCTTTGGCTGTCAGCGGTCAGCAACCGAGCTCTGCTCTTCAGATGACCAAAGTCTATGCGCGAGAATCCGGTCTGATGAACGCTCTCTTTCAGCATCCCGAAAAACACCTCGCCATAGCCATATCCGTCGCGCAATTGTGCCTGACGCGAAGAAAGCACACCCTTGCCTTGTCGATTGCAGCTGCAAGCAAACGCCGCTTTGGGGCTTCTTTCAATATCTTTCCGGAAACCCTCCAAGTGGACAGCTTCATTCTCTTCCAGCAGGATAGCATGACAGTTGGCCCTGATGGCTTCGATCCGGTTGTGGGAGCTCATCGACGGCGGGAGCCATTTCGCGCGCATTATTGAGCGCCGGTGTTCGTCGAACCTGTTGTCGCTCCCAACGACCTTGATACTCACCTTACGGGGAGCCTCGGCATGCCCCCCGGGTCGGAGCATGAGCGGTTCCTCGCGCTTGCAGCACGCCTCTGCGAAGTCCTGGCAGGCACCACAGCATACACGCGCATGACCAGACACCTTCCGCAGCCATTGCCGGAGCAGTCAGCCGCATCAGTGGTCGCAAGCGTGTCCTGCAGAGCGATAAGGTATCGAATTCAGGAATGATATATACTGGGGAATGGTACAGACGAGTGGGTTCGAACCACCGACCTTCGGAGCCACAATCCGACGCTCTAACCAACTGAGCTACGTCTGCATAAGGGCGTTCAAAGCGGTGCGGAACCTAGCGGCCCGGACCACCGTTTGCAAGGGCGTCTTCTAACGCCGTTTCCTTCAACCGGCAAGTCCGAATTTTCCGAAAAAAACGGCCTGTTGAAAAGCAAATGCCCGGAGAAAACTCCGGGCATGACATCCGATTGCGGTCCTGAAGGTCCGTTCAAACGGCTCAGTTGAGCTTCATATCCTTGAAGGACTTTTCGAAGGCTTCCTTGACCGGAGCGGAAACTTCGGTGCCGAGCTTGGTCGCCAGTTCCTGCATTTCCTTGGTCTGGGCGCTCAGCGCTTCGAACTGCTCACGTGCGAATGTGGACTGCAGTTCGATGGCTTCAGCCACAGATTTCGCGGACATGATATCCTTGAAGAAGGAGAAAGCCGCGTCGGTGTTGGCCTTGGCCGCATCGACAGCCTTGCTGTTGAACTCGACGACGCCCTGACGGGACGTTTCGAAAGTGTCTTCCATCATGTCGGTCGCGTCTTCTGCAGCGGTTTTCACCTTTGCATAAGCTTCACGGGCGTTCTCGATGCCCTTTTCCGTTGCTTCACGGAATGCGGCGGGAACTTCCATCTTCGGCATTGCGAAAGCTTCGAACTCGGGGAAGCCTGCGCCGGCAGGGCCAGCCTTTGCTTTGGTGGCACGTGCTTTCGGAGCCGATTTGGCAGTGGTGGTGCTGGTAGCTGTCTCAGTCATGATCTCATCTCCTTGAGGTCGGATGCGATCATTGGTTTGATTTCTTTCCGCCGGAACGTTTGCCGGCGGACCCTGTCGTCATCCGCAGCCTATACATAAGGCACCTAATGCTGCATTGCAACATTTTTTTGCACTGCACAATAAACTGGGATTTGGAGAGGTGCCGGGCAATCGGGTTTCGCCGCGTCGATGACGCAGAGGCGCGACAGGGGAGAAAGCTCCGGCCCGCCCGGCCCGAAAAGACATTGTTCAATTTACTACAACTGGAACATGCAGTCTACACAGTCGCGCTAAGTAGTACCACGCAGGACGACTGTCCCTGCGTGGACAGTCTCCATCCGGGCGGGGCCAGAGCCCCGCGCGGTCAAGCAGTCTCCCGTCGGCGGACTATTTTTTCTGGGCCGCCTTGGCCGCGTCCTGCACGGCCTTGGTCGCCGAGTTGGAAAACTCGCGCGCCTGCTCGCCGATGTTTTCCATCTGGCTGCGCAGATAGTCCTGCTGAAGCTTCATCATGTCTTCGATATTGTCGGCCTTGACGAGCTGCTGCGCGAACTTGAACGCCGCGTCGACATGCTCCTCGGCGTAGCTCAGGGCCTTCTTGTTCACGTCGGCGGCTCCGGCCTGGACGGCGCTGGCGCTGTCTTCCACATTGGACACCGCTTTCTGGGTCGCTCCCATGAAATCGTCAAAGGCCTTGCGCGCCTGGTCGACGCTCTTGTCGGCAAAATCACGCATCTGTTCGGGGATTTCAAAACCGGTCTTGTCAGTGCTCATATCGGCGCTCCTCGGATTGCAGGAAGATAGGTGGGTGGAAATCCTGAACTCGTTTCCTGCCAAAAACAGGTAGCATGGAGATGACAATCCGGCAAACCTGTGCCTTTGGATGATGCCCGCGCAACGCGAAAGAAACGGCAAGGCGGTTTCCGTCCGGACGCAAGGCGCGGATTGGGTCAGGCCGGCCGTTTTGCAGGGCTGCACGACCGGACGTTCCGCAGACGCGTACCGCCCGACCTTTCGGCTTCCGCAACGTCGTTTCGGGACGCCTGACAGGGCGTTCTCATCGTGCGGAAATACACCCCGGATCCGGCGCAGGTTCATCGTCCGGATTAACCACGCCTTCATGTAAGCCCTTTTACAACCGTGCTTTACGTGGACGACGCGTGAGTTTGCTTGTATTAACGGGTTGTTTACCACCGCAGGCAGATCCGGCAGCCGCGAGCACCGTAAACGGGTGTTGCAGACCAGTTTGGAGCAGAGCCATGGACAATCGGACCCAATCATTCCTGGAACTGACCGCCATGGATGATCTGGTTCAGCTTGTTGCCGACAAAAGAGCCGCCTGGCTCTGGTCGGCCGACGGCGCACGCATCCTTTGGGCCAATGCCGCAGGTGCATCGTTTTTTTCCGCTGCCACCGTTTCCGACCTCGCCGGGCTGAGCGCCCTGGAGCGTTCGCCCGCGCGCCCGCACATCGCCCGCATCGCGCAATCGGGCGCCACCGACAAGTTCAGCATCGACCGCCTGCGGTTCTATCGGGGCCTGCGGGTG
Source organism: Labrenzia sp. 011 (assembly GCF_003075075.1). Lineage (GTDB taxonomy): Bacteria > Pseudomonadota > Alphaproteobacteria > Rhizobiales > Stappiaceae > Roseibium. Next base: position 424,024 of record NZ_QCYM01000002.1, read on the forward strand.
ATGCTGCTGACCTGCCAGTGCAAGCGGATCGATCTGGAAAACGGCGAGTCCGCCGCCCTGATCGTGTGCGGCGACAAGGGCCTTTCCACTCCCCAGGAGCCGGTCTCGGCCTTTGCCCACATGCTGGCCGCTCCCGGTGAGACGGTTTTCCTGACCGGCGACGGCGCGGTCGAAGAGCGCATCGGAGAGCACAAAGGCACTCCCGAGGATTCCGATCTGCCGGAAGACCAGAAGGCCCTCTTCGGCCCGCTCGAGCTTGACGGCAGCTTCCATGAAGGTGTTGTTCTGGAAGTATCGTCCGGCCGGCGCCTGATCGTCCTGGACGATGCGCCCCTTGCGGACGACATGCCGGAAACGGCGGATGCGGCAGACGGTGCCGGCGAAGTGTCCGATGAAGCGGAGGAGACCGTCCGCGCGGCATCCGGGGATCTGATACCAGAGACGGAAGACGGCCCGACACTACAGACCGCCGCGAGCCCCGCGCGCGACGCTGCCGCCGGAGCCGATCCGGAGGACGCGCCCGGCGCGCTGTCCGAAAGCGAAGCCCCTCTTCCGACGGACCCGTCCGGCGACCGAGACCTGCCCGAACAGATGCCAGCCTTCGCCCCCCAGGCGGACGGCGAGGACGAAAGCCTGGCCGCTTCGGACGAAGTCACGCCTTCAGACCAAACAGGCGAGCGCGCGGAAGCCGCGCCAGAGCCCGATGACCTGACGGCCGAGGACGACGACCTGCGCGAGAGCGCAGAGATTTCACAGACCCAGCCGGACACAGCCGGGGACGACATGTTTGTCTTTCAGCCACGCCGCCGTCCCGTGCGCTTCGCCTGGAAGATGGACATCGACCAGCGCTTCACCTTCCTGTCCGACGAATTTGCCGAAGTGCTCGGCCCCGAGGCGACCGACATCGTTGGCCTGACCTGGGAGGACGTCTCGAAGAAGTTCCAACTGGATCCGCGCGGCAATATCGCGCGGGCGCTCGACCGGCGGGACACATGGAGCGGCAAGACGGTCGACTGGCCTGTCAGCGGTGCGCCTCTGAGAGTTCCGGTGGACATGGCGGCCCTGCCCGCCTTCGACCGGAACCGGAAATTCGAGGGCTATCGCGGCTTCGGCGTCTGCCGCACCGCCGATGCGGTTGAAGTCGGGGACGCCGTCCTCAGCCCTGCCCTGACCGCCTTTGACGACACACTGGCCACGGCACCCGATGCGGAGCCATCGGCTGTCGACGAGAAGCCGGAGGAAACTGCCGAGGAAAATCAAGCCGCCGCGCCGGAGATTGACGCCGGCAGCGATGAAATGCCCCTGGCCCCGGATATGCCCGAGACGGTTCCCTCCGCTGCCGAAGCCGGTTTTGCAGGGGACGACCGCCCGGATGCGGAAGAGCCGGATGAGACGACGGCAGAAGACGAAACGGCCGGGGAAGACAGCGCGCTACATGAGGCGGCAGACGAATCCGCCGAAACGGCCTTACCGGAGACCGGGGATGACAGCGCCGTGCCGGAAGCCGCCGATGTCCCGAAAGACAGCCTTGCCGATCTGAAACCGGCCCAGCCCGACACCTTCGGCGGCAAGACATTCCTGGGAGCAAGCGCGGCGGCCCTCGTGGGCTCGCTCGCCCGGTTCACCGGAGCGCCCGCCTCCAGGCCGCCAAGCGAACCGGAAGAGGCGGCAAGGCCGGTCCATCGGCAGGAAAGCACCGAGGATTACGAAGATACGCGGCGGATCGCAGCATCCCTGGACGACAAGCTGAAAGCCCTCGAGACCGGCTCCGCCCCCTCGCCCACGCCGGAGCCCCTTGAAGAGCAGGCCTCTTCGCCGGAGCTTGCCGAAAGCGCGCTTTCCGATGAGACAGTCGCGGAAAGCAGCCCGGAGGCAGATGCCCCGGATCCGGTGCCGAATGTCCCGACGCAGGAGGCTCCCGCGGCCGTCAAGGAAGACCGGGCGGAGACCACCGACAGCGAGGAACCTGCCGGGATTGCCGGCCCCGCAGCCCTGGAGCCTGCGGAAATCGAAAACGCGGTCAGGTCGCTGGCGAAAAACTACGACCGGGCGAAAAAGAGGTCCCGGGACCTGTTCGACCAGGACACGCCCGCGACGAAAAAAGACACCGTTTCCGCCAGCACGGAAGTGGCCGCCGAAGATCCTGTCGATAACGCCGTCGATGACGCCCCGTTCGAACCGGTCCCGCCCCTGGAAGATGCCCATTTCGACATCATCGAGGAAGAGGGCCGCAGGATGGAAGAGGTGGCCGCAGCCCTCGATACCCAGGATGACTCCGCCGACGAACGCGAGTTCTACGAGGAAACCGCCGCATTCGGGGTGGAAGAAGAGGCAAGGGACATTCCGCAGGAAGACGGAACTGAAGACGAAGAAACGGCCGTACCGGAGCCGGACAAGCCGACCGGTCAGGTCATTCCGCTTGCGACCGCACGCCCCCGGGTCGTGCCGGTCGACACGTCAAGCCTTTCGCGCCCGGAACGCCAGGCGTTCCGCAAGATCGCCGAAGCGCTCGGTGCCCGGCTCGAAGGCGACCTGGACGACTTCGATGGCTCGGACAGTCCCGAGGTCGAAGACCTGCCGCCGGAAGAGCCGGAAGCCGGTCCGATCGATCCGAGCCTGCTCGACCGCCTGCCGATCGGCATCGCGGTCGTTCATGACCGCGAAGTGCTCTATGCCAACAAGGTTCTTCTCGGCATGCTCGGCTACAGGTCGATCGCCGCGCTTTCCGAGGTTGGCGGCCTGGAAGCGCTGTTCATTGACGACACCGAAGACCTGACCGATGCCATCGGCATGGACGGTGAATTGGACGAAGCGATGAAACTGCGTCTGGCCGGCGGCGGCGTGCTGACCGTCGATGCGCATATGCATTCGGTTCCGTGGAACGGGAGCCGTGGCCTGATGATTTCCATAACGGAGCGGCAGGGCAAGCAGGCTCCGGCGGCTGCCGCCCCGCAAACCGCACCGAACTTCTTTGCCGAAGTGCGCTCCGAGCTGGAAAGCGCCCGCAGCCAGATCGCCGAAATGGACACGATCCTGGAAACGGCGACGGACGGCGTGCTGGTCCTCGACCAGACCGGCACGATCCTCAAGGTCAACGGCTCCGCCGAAGCCCTGTTCAGCGCGAACCGCTCTGACATGATCGGCGCGCCGTTCACCGATTTTCTGGCGCCCGAAAGCCACCGGGCGGCGGCGGACTATCTGGACGGACTGACACGCAACGGCGTCGCCAGCATTCTCAATGACGGTCGGGAAGTGCTCGGCAAGGTTCCGTCGGGTGGCCTCATTCCGCTTTTCATGACCATAGGCCGGATCACCAACGGCAATGACGACCCCAAATACTGCGCGGTCCTGCGGGACATCACCCAGTGGAAGACGGCGGAAGAGGAACTGACCCAGGCCAAGCGCCAGGCGGAAAATGCCAGCTCGCAGAAATCCGATTTCCTCGCCAAGATCAGCCATGAAATCCGTACGCCGCTGAATGCGATCATCGGATTTTCCGAAGTCATGATGGAAGAGCGCTTCGGCCCCATCGGCAACGACCGCTACAAGGACTACCTGAAGGACATCCGCACGTCCGGCTCGCATATCATGAGCCTGATCAACGATCTTCTCGATCTCTCCAAGATCGAGGCGGGCAAGCTGGACCTGAAGTTCTCGGCGGTCTCGACCAATGACGTGATCAACGAATGCGTGGCGCTGATGCAGCCCCAGGCGAACCGGGAACGGGTCATCATCCGGGCCAGCCTGCCGGATTCCGTGCCGGACGTGGTCGCCGATCCGCGCTCCCTGCGCCAGATCGTGCTCAATCTTCTGTCCAACGCGATCAAGTACAACAAGTCCGGCGGCCAGGTGATCCTGTCCACGGCGCTGGAAAGCAACGGCGAGGTGGCGCTCCGGGTCCGCGATACAGGAACAGGCATGACCGCGAAGCAGCTTGCGGCTGCCCTCGAGCCCTTCCGCCAGCTCCACACCGCGAGCCGGGGCGGTGGCACGGGACTTGGACTGCCGCTCACCAAGGCGCTGGTCGAGGCCAACCGGGCGAGCTTTCATATCGACTCCACGCCGGATCAGGGCACGCTCGTGGAGATCGTCTTTCCCACACAACGGGTCCTGTCGGAATAAATTCCGGCAGGACCCTGCGGCCTGCTGCCGCGTTGTCCGGGCCCGGAGCAAACATTTTCGTGAACAGGCCGGCCACCCGGCCGCGGGCGGATAATAATAGCTGAGATTTAAAGTCCTGTTTTTGCGGCACTTTTCGCGACAATAGTGGAGTATATTCCTCCAGTTAGTTTTGAATCATTCCAAACTATTGATTTTACTGTATTTATTGACTTGCCCGACCCTGCACGCCATATTCCTGCTCAAACACATGAGCCAATATGCCTCGACGGCAGCAGGCCGGATTTTCGGGAGAAATACATGCGCAAGACACTCCGTGCACTCACTGGCGCCCTCGCTCTGACCACGGCGGCCTTCGCGGCCGCTCCGGCGTCCGCCGACGGCGAAGTGAACATCTATTCCTACCGTCAGCCCTTCCTGATCGAACCGCTTCTGGAAGCCTTCACGGCCGAAACCGGCATCAAGACCAATGTGGTCTTCGCTTCGAAGGGGCTCGGGGAAAGGATCGCCGCCGAAGGCAAGAATTCCCCGGCGGACGTTCTGCTGACCGTCGACATCGGCCGTCTGGATGGCGCCAAGCAGCTCGGCATCACACAGCCGGTGGTCTCCGAAACCGTCACCGCGAATATTCCCGACCATTTCCGCGACCCGGACGGAAACTGGATAGGCCTGACAACCCGCGCACGCATCGTCTATGCCTCCCGGGACCGGGTCGATCAGGACACGATCACCTATGAGGACCTTGCCGATCCGAAGTGGAAAGGCCGTCTGTGCACCCGCTCGGGCCAGCATGATTACACCATCGGCCTGATCGCCTCGATGATTGCTCATCACGGCGTGGAAGAAACCGAGGAATGGCTCGCGAAGGTGCGCGACAATCTTGCCCGCAAGCCCGCCGGCAACGACCGCGCCCAGGCTCAGGCCATCTATGCCGGCGAGTGCGACATCGCCCTCGGCAATACCTATTACATGGGTCTGATGGAGACCAACGACAAAGAGCCGGAACAGCAGGAGTGGGCGAAAAGCGTACGCATTCTGTTTCCCAATGCCGACGGCCGCGGCAGCCACGTGAATCTTTCCGGCGTGGTACTGACAAAACATGCCCCGAACAAGGACAATGCCATCAGGCTGATCGAGTTCCTGACGTCCGAAGAGGCTCAAAGGCTTTATGCGGAAACCAACTTCGAATATCCGGTCACCCCGGGCGTTCCCGTGGCCGAACGTGTTCAGAGCTGGGGCGAGCTGAAGGCCGACACATTGCCGCTGGCGGAAATCGCCAAACAGCGCAAGGCCGCCAGCGAACTGGTGGACAAGGTCGGGTTTGACGACGGTCCCGCGTCCTAGAGTGTGACAAGCAGTGCCGGAAAGCGCCGTGTATCGAAACACGGCGCTTTTTGCTTTTTTACGCGATAGCTATTAGAGCTTCTGCAGATAACCCCCAACGAACAGTCCCGACTTGCTGCGCACGCCCACCCTTTCCTTTGTCGACCGGTTCTGGCAGGTCGCGGCAATCCTAATCGCGGCCCTCGTCCTGCTGCCGCTGAGCGCCATTGTCTGGATTTCCCTGACGCCGGCAGCCGATGTCTGGACCCACCTGCTGCAGACCGTCCTGCCGGGTGCCCTGTGGACCACGCTGCTGCTGTTGCTCGGCGTCGGCTTGATCACCGGCATTACGGGCGTCGGCACCGCGTGGCTCGTGACCATGTGCAATTTTCCGGGACGGAAGGTGCTGGACTGGGCACTTCTGGTGCCGCTTGCCGTGCCAACGTATATCGTCGCCTTTTCCTATGTGGAGGTTCTGGAATACACCGGCCCCGTTCAGGGGCTGATCCGCGAGATCTTCGGCTTCACGACCTCGCGCGACTACTGGTTTCCCGAAATCCGTTCCCTGGGCGGTGCCATCTTCGTCATGGGCGTGGTGCTCTATCCCTATGTCTATCTCACCACCAGAGCCAGTTTCCTTATCCAGTCGGCTTCGACCCTGGATGTGTCGCGCACACTGGGGGCCTCGCCCTATCGCCTGTTCTTCCGCATCGCCCTGCCGCTCGCCCGACCGGCAATCGCCATCGGCATTTCGCTGGCGCTGATGGAATGCCTCAACGATATCGGCGCGGTCACCTTTTTCGGTGTCCGGACGCTGACGTTCTCCGTGTATGACACCTGGCTGAACCGCTCCAGTCTGGGCGGCGCCGCACAGCTCGCGCTGGCCATGCTGCTGATGGTGTTCCTCCTGCTCTGGCTGGAGCGCTTCGGCCGCCGCAAGCAGCGGTTCGACAGCGGCGGCAGCAAGAGCCATCCGCCGACACGCTTCGACCTGCGCGGCGGGCGATCCCTTCTTGCGCTCGGCCTGTGCCTGCTGCCGATCCTTCTGGGCTTTGTCGTTCCGGGCCTGCTCCTGGCCGACCGGGCAAGCCGGCGGCTGGACGATTTCTGGTCCGGCGGGTTTCTGGAGACCGCCTGGAACAGTTTCAGCCTGGCGGCCGTCGCCGCGCTCCTGACCGTCGTCATATCGGTTGCACTGGCCTATGCGCTACGGCTCAACAACAAGGGCCCTCTGCGCACCGCCGTGCGCCTTGCGTCCATCGGCTATGCGATACCGGGAACGGTTCTTGCGATCGGCATCCTGGTTCCCCTCGCACAATTCGACAATTTCCTCGACGGCCGCATGGAGGCCTGGTTCGGCATCAACACCGGCCTGCTGCTGCTGGGAAGCGGCACGGGGCTGGTCTATGCCTATGTGGTCCGCTTCCTGGCCGTTTCCTACGGTCAGGTGGAAGGCGGTTTCGGCCGGATCACGCCGCATCTGGACATGGCCGCCCGCACACTGGGCCGGGACAGCCGGCAGACCCTCGGCCAGATACATCTGCCCATCCTGAAACCGGTCCTCCTGTCGGCCGTGCTGCTGAGCTTCGTCGACTGCATGAAGGAACTGCCGGCGACGATCCTCCTGCGGCCGTTCAATTTCGAGACCCTGGCGACCACCGTCTTCGAAGCCGCCTCCCGCGAGGCGTTCGAGGAAGCCGCCCTCCCCTCGCTGGCCATCGTTCTTGTCGGTCTCATTCCGGTCATCTATCTGGCCCGCTCCAGCGCCACCTCGTTCCGGACCAGACTTTCGAAGCGGCAGACCGGCGGCGTGATCTGAACCGGCTGCTGCACCGCAGCACCTTGACAGCGGCGGATCAAATCGCCCCAATGAGGCACGGCAGAAACCCTTTCCTTTTGCATCTCGTCAGGACGGCAATTCGATGGAAAAAAAGCATCAGATCAATCTTTGGTATGCCTTCATAGCCATGATGCTGGTGTTTCTCTTCCAAAGCTGGTGGACCACCTACAAGACCGTCGAGCCGATCCCCTACAGCGAGTTCGAACAGTATCTCAAGGACAAGAAGGTCGATGAGATCGCGATCGAGGAAAACACCATCAGGGGCAAGTTCAAGGAGCCTCTGAAGGACGGAAAACTGTATTTCATCACCACCCGCGTCGATCTGGCGCTCGCCGAAGAACTCAGCAAATACGATGTGAAGTTCACCGGCGTCGTGCAGAGCACGCTTCTGAGGGACATCCTGTCCTGGGTCCTGCCGGTGCTGCTGCTCTTCGGCCTGTGGATGTTCTTCATTCGCCGGCTGGCGGAAAAACAGGGCTTCGGCGGCATGATGACCGTCGGCAAGTCCAAGGCCAAGGTCTTCGTCGAAACCGATATCTCCATACGCTTCAAAGATGTCGCCGGTGTCGACGAGGCCAAGCGCGAGCTGCAGGAAGTCGTCGATTTTCTGAAGAACCCTGCCGCCTACGGCCGCCTGGGCGCGCATGTTCCCAAGGGCATTCTCCTGGTCGGACCTCCGGGAACAGGCAAAACGCTGATGGCGCGCGCGGTGGCCGGTGAAGCCGGCGTTCCCTTCTTCTCCATTTCCGGCTCCGAATTCGTCGAGATGTTTGTCGGCGTCGGCGCCGCAAGGGTGCGCGACCTCTTCGAACAGGCCCGCAAGGCCGCACCGGCGATCATCTTCATCGACGAACTCGATGCCCTCGGCCGGGCCCGGGCCAGCGGTCCGATGGGGACGAACGACGAAAAGGAACAGACGCTCAACCAGCTGCTGACCGAACTGGACGGGTTCGACCCTTCCGGCGGCATTATCCTGCTGGCCGCGACCAATCGGCCGGAGATCCTCGACCCCGCCCTGCTGCGCGCCGGCCGGTTCGACCGCCAGGTCCTGGTCGACCGCCCGGACAAGTCCGGGCGCCGGGCGATCCTCGACGTGCATGTGAAGAAGATCAAGCTGTCGCCGGACACGGATCTCGATCAGGTCGCCCAGCTCACGGCGGGCTTTTCGGGGGCGGATCTCTCGACCCTCGTCAACGAGGCGGCCCTGCTCGCGACCCGCCGGAACGGGGACGCCGTCACACTGCAGGACTTCAACGAAGCCATCGAAAGGGTGGTCGCGGGTCTTGAGAAGCGCAGCCGGATTCTCTCGGACAAGGAACGCAAGACCGTTGCCTATCACGAGATGGGCCACGCGCTCGTTGCCGCAAATCTGGAAGGCTGCGATCCGGTGCACAAGATCTCCATCATTCCGCGCGGCATCGGTGCTCTCGGCTACACCATGCAAAGGCCGTCGGAAGACCGCTTCCTGCTTGCCGCCAGAGACCTGGAGAACCGCATGACGGTGCTGATGGGCGGTCGGGCGGCGGAAGAAATCGTCTTCGGAGAAATCTCCACCGGCGCGTCGGACGATCTGCAGAAAGTGACGGAAGTCGCCCGGGACATGGTCATGCGCTACGGCATGGAAAGCTCTCTCGGCAACCGGGTCTATTCCACGCAGAGACAGAACTTCCTGGGAATGCCCGCCGGAGACGTGACCGAAGTCTCGGAACAGACGCAGCGGGAAATCGATCTGGCGATCAAGGCCCGCGTTGAAACCGCCTTCACGCGCGCCAAGGAGCTTTTGACCGACCATCGCAAGGAACTCGACGAAGGCGCGCAGCTGCTGCTCGCCAGGGAAACGCTGACCGACCAGGAGTTTCCCCCGATACGCCCGCTTTCCGAACGCAGCAAGCAGGCGGCTGCCGAATAGACGGAACGGCCGGCTTCAGGCTGCGAAATGGGCGCCTGTTTCCCCGTCCTTGCCATTCCCCGCAGCGGATGACGACGGCTGCAGGAACGCCCCGGACCAGCTCTCGAACCGGTCCGCGGGCATCGGGCTGGCAAAAAGGAAGCCCTGTGCCGTCGTGCAACCGTTCTCTTTCAGGAAGACAAGCTGGTCTTCGGTCTCCACGCCTTCGGCGACCACTTCGTAACTGAGGCTCTTTGCCATCGCGATGATGGTCTGGACGATAGAGCGGCTGTGATGGTCCTCCGCCAGACCGCTGATGAAGCTGCGGTCTATCTTGAAGGTGTTGAACGGCAGACGCTGCAGATGCGCCAGACTGGAGTAGCCGGTGCCGAAATCGTCAATGGCGAAGGTGATGCCGGCATCCAGAAGGGGCCTGGTGGCTGCCGTCACCCGCTCCGGATCCGCCATCGCCACGGTCTCGGTCACCTCGAACTGCAAAAGCTCCGCCGGAAAGCCGGTAAGGTCGAGGATCTCCAGAACCCGCGCAGTAAAGCCGGGTTTCTCAAGCTGCCGGATCGAGACATTCACGGCGATGGGCACCGAGCGTCCCTGATCCAGCCAGACGCGCCCCTGGCGGCAGGCAAGGTCCATGACCCGGTCGCCCAGCCTGGTGATCAGGTCGCTTTCTTCGGCCACATCGATGAAGCTGCCGGGCAGCAGCATGCCCCGCTCGGGATGGTTCCATCTGGCCAGAACCTCGGCACCCACCACCTTCAGGGACGCGCAGTCGATTTTCGGCTGGAAGACGATCGTTATCTCGTCGCGAAGAAGCGCGACCTTGAGTTCCGCCTCAAGGCGGATGCGCTCTCCGGCGCGGGTATCGCCTTCGATCTCGTTGTAGAAGCAGGCCCGGTTGCCCCCGGTCCGCTTGGCGGCATACATGGCGATATCGGCGTTCTTCAGGATGGCCGTATAATCGTCTCCGTCATCCGGATAGGTCGATACACCAATGCTCGCCCCCACCGTCATGGTGAGACCGTTGATCTCCAGCGGCTGTTCCACGCATTGCACCAGATCTTCGGCCAGGGTGCGAATGGCGGCACCCGACTTGCCGGTCGGCAGGACGATGGCAAATTCGTCGCCTCCCAGTCTTGCCACCAGCGGCGCCGGCGCCGAGGTGCCCTGACCCGCAACCTGCACGGTCTGTGCCGACGCGGGTGCGGACCCGGTCGGGGAACCGACCGTGTTCAGCAGATCGCGCAATCTTGCCGCCACCTCCTGCAAAAGCGCGTCGCCATGGTCATGGCCGTAGCTGTCGTTGACGCGCTTGAACCGGTCCAGATCGACAAACAGAACCGACAGCCGGTTCGCCCTGCCGTCCGGCGCGAACATGCAGCCGTTGAAGTGCTGGCGGAAGCTTTCCCGGTTCGGCAGACAGGTGACGGAATCCACATAGGCAAGTTCGTGGATGCGGGCCATGTTGTTGCGGATCGTTGCGACCATGTCGCGATAGGCCCGGGCCAGAACCCCGATTTCATCGGTGCGTTCGACCGGGAACGGCGCGTCGAAATTTCCGGCGCTGACCGTATGGGCCGTCTGGGTGAGTTCCTTGATCGGCCTGACGAAGCTTTCCGCGAAGTGGAACGTGACCGGCACGCTAACCATCAGCAGAACAAGCGTGATGATCATGTTCCGGCCCCAGATGGCGAAGAGCATCCCGTCCATGGACGCCCGCGTCACGGAGACATAGGCAACGCCCAGAACCTGATCGGCTTTCATGTCCCTTACCGGAAGCGCGATTTCGACACTCTTGCCGGAACGGTGCATCTGTTCGGCACCGGTCTCGAAGGCCTTGCGCACCAGCGGCAGGGTTTCCCGGTCGTCGAAATAGCTGGTCTGCGGATCGCTGTCGATGGTCACGGCCCTGGACGGATCGAGAACCTGCGCAAGTTCCACCACACCGCTTGCCGCGATGCTCTCAAGCTCCTGCTCGAGAATGAGATAGTGATGATTGGTCAGATGGGGAACAGCCAGGCGGCTGACGGTCGCGCCGATTGCCCTGGCGTCGGAGACGACCCGTTGCTCCTCGTCCTTCAGATCCAGATAGCTGGCCACCATGATCATGACGACGGACAGCACCACGAACAGACCCGCCACGAGCAGCACGAAGCGGGTCCTCAGGCTGGGAAGCCAGGACGACAGGACCTCGAGCAATTTTGTGACTGTCTTCGGCGTTCCCGGCACGCGGCTCCCCCTGAGAATACAGCGGGAGATTACATGACAATCCTTGAAGGCCGGTTGATCGTGTCGTGGACGGACAGGCAGGATTCGTAAACGCTAGCGCACTCGTTAGCCGACAAAACTTTACGCAGCGATCTTTGACGGAAAGAGCCGGAATTTATTCTTTTTATTGGTCATTTTCGCAATCGCCACGGTTAATCAACACGGGTTTTTTATCTGTAAATTTAACAGTTCGTTCCAATTCGGGACACTGAAGGGTCTGCGGCGATGGGACTGCCGGAAGGTTCTTCATAATTTCCGCGACAGTGGTCTCGCCCGACATCGGGGCCAACGAAAAGGGCGCCGGTGATTGTCACCGGCGCCCGGGATCGGTTGCGCGAAAACGCGTCAGGGATCGTCACCCGCTTTCAAGCCGGCCCCGCGCTCACGCGGTCGCCGGCGAGAGTTCTAGAGCAGGGTCGCCTGCGTGTTTTCCTTCGCCTGTTCCAGTGTCACGTCGGGTGCCAGCTCGACCACCTTCAGACCGCCTTCGGCGATGTCGAACACGCCGAAATTGGTGATGATGCGGTCGACGCATTTCACACCAGTCAGCGGCAGCGAGCATTCCTTCAGAAGCTTCGGATCCCCCGCCTTGGACGTGTGGTCCATGATCACCACGACGCGCTTGACGCCGGCGACCAGATCCATGGCACCGCCCATGCCCTTGACCATCTTCCCCGGGATCATCCAGTTGGCAAGATCGCCCGACTCCGAAACTTCCATGGCGCCGAGAATCGACAGGTCGATATGACCGCCCCGGATCATGCCGAAGCTGTCGGCCGAGGAGAAGTAACTGGTCTGCGGCAATTCGGTAATGGTCTGCTTGCCGGCATTGATAAGGTCTGCGTCGACTTCATCGTCCGTGGGGAACGGCCCCATGCCGAGCATGCCGTTTTCCGACTGCAGGGTCACATGAACGCCGTCGGGAATATAGTTCGACACCAGGGTCGGAATGCCGATCCCCAGGTTCACATAGAAGCCGTCTTCAAGCTCTTGCGCAGCGCGCTTTGCCATATCATCACGTGTCCAGGCCATGATGCGTCCTCCTCAGGCTGCGCGCGTGGTGCGCTTTTCGATGCGTTTTTCGTGATTGCCGACGACAATCCGGTCGACGAAGATCCCGGCGGTGTGGATATTGTCCGGATCGAGTTCACCGATCTCGACAAGCTCTTCCACTTCCACCACGCAGGTCTTGCCCGCGGTCGCCATCATCGGATTGAAGTTGCGCGCCGTCTTGCGGTAGACGAGATTGCCTTCCTTGTCGGCCTTCCAGGCCTTGACCAGAGACACATCGGCGACCAGACCTGTTTCCAGGATGTAGGTTTCGCCTTTGAAATCCTTGTGTTCCTTGCCTTCCGCGATCAGTGTACCGACACCGGTCTTGGTGTAGAAGCCGGGAATGCCGGCGCCTCCGGCACGGATCCGTTCGGCCAGCGTGCCCTGCGGATTGAACTCCAGTTCCAGCTCACCGTTGAGATACTGCTTTTCGAAGGTGGCGTTCTCGCCAACGTAGGAAGACACCATTTTCTTGATCTGGCGCGTCTGCAGCAGAAGGCCCAGCCCGAAATCATCCACGCCGGCATTGTTGGAAATGGCGGTGATGTTCCCGGCTCCGGAATCGCGAAGCGCGGTGATCAGGTTTTCCGGGATACCGCAAAGACCGAACCCTCCGGCCATCACCGTCATGCCGTCAAAGGTCAGCCCCTCCAAGGCTGCCTTCGCATCCGGGTAGATTTTGTTCATCTGTCACTCCCAATCAGTGTCGTTAGGCGCATGACCGGCACATTTACCGCTTGCCCCCCTGCGGTCAAGATCTCATTGATGCATTGCAGCGAAAAACATGAATGCACATTCAGAACCCGGGCCGTCCGTCAGTCATTGCGAAGTCTTCCCGGTTTTCTGCCCGGCAGAATATGGCATGAGCTTTTCACCGGCCAGGAACGCCTTCCAGAAAGACACTCCGGCCCGTGTACCAGTTCCTGTCGACAATTATCAAGATGGCGGTCATTTCGCTGCTTGCCGGCGCGGGCCTGTCCCTGATCGACATCTCCGCGGAAGACATCCTGAGCACGGTCGGCCTCGGTCCCGAGGCGCTGTGGATCTATCTCAATCTCTTCAGGCCGCCCAGCGCCTGACGTCAGCCCTCGGCCCCGAACGCCGTGCGCTCGTCGCGTTCCTTCTGCACCTGCTGTCGCCGGGTCACGAGGGAAGCGGCGATCACGGCGCAGGTGACCAGGACAACGAGAATGGTGCAGACAGCGTTGATTTCCGGCGTCACGCCTAGCCTGACCTGGGAATAGATCTTCATCGGCAGGGTGGTGGCCCCCGGACCGGTGGTGAAGCTGGCGACCACCAGATCGTCCAGGGACAGGGTGAAGGCCAGCATCCAGCCGGCCACGACCCCCGGCAGAATGATCGGCAGGGTGATCAGGAAGAAGGTCTTGACCGGCGGGCAGCCGAGATCCTCCGCAGCCTCCTCGATGGACTTGTCGAAGCCCACGAGCCGCGACTGCACGACGACGGCCACATAGCACATGGCGAAGGTCGTATGGGCCAGGATCACGGTCCAGAACCCGCGCGACTGGTCCATCGCCACGAAGAGCAGCAGCAGCGACAGGCCCAGGATGACTTCGGGCATCACCAGCGGCGCGAATATCATGCCCGAAAACAGCGAGCGTCCGATGAAGCGGCCGGAGCGCACCAGAACGAGGGCGGCCGCGGTGCCGAGCACCGTCGCGACGCTGGCGGAGACAAAGGCCACCCGCAGCGTCACCCAGGCCGCATCCAGAAGCTGATCGTTGTGAAGCAGCGACACGTACCATTCGGTCGAGAAGCCGCCCCAGACGGTCACCAGGCGGCTCTTGTTGAAGGAATAGATCACCAGCAGGACGATGGGCAGATAAAGGAACGAAAAGCCCATGACGAGAGAGGTGATGTTGAACCAGGTCGGGCCGCGCGTCATGCCTGTTTCTCCGCGATTTTCTGCTGCTGGTTCTGAAAGAGCACGATCGGGATTACCAGGATTATCAGGAGGATCACGGCAACCGCCGAGGAGACCGGCCAGTCACGATTGTTGAAGAACTCGGTCCACAGGGTCTTGCCGATCATCAGCGTGTCGGATCCGCCGAGCAGATCGGGGATGACGAACTCGCCGACGGCGGGGATGAAGACCAGGAAGCAGCCGGCGATCACGCCGGGAAGCGACAGGGGCAGCGTGATCTTCCAGAAGGCCTTCCACGGCGGACAGCCGAGATCCTCGGCGGCTTCCAGCAGGCTGCCGTCCAGCCGTTCAAGGCTCGCGTAGAGCGGAAGGACCAGAAACGGCAGATAGGAATAGACGATGCCGATGTAGACCGCCGTGTTGGTGTTGAGGATGACCAGGGGCTCGTCGATGATACCGATTGCCATGAGAAGCTGATTGAGCAGGCCCTCGTTCTTCAGGATGCCGATCCAAGCATATACGCGGATCAGGAAGCTGGTCCAGAACGGCAGGATCACCAGCATCAGAAGCGTCGGGCGGAGCGACTGGGGACTGCGGGCCATGCCATAGGCGATCGGATAGCCGATCAGCAATGTCAGGAAGGTCGAGATGCCGGCAATGACGACCGAGGACAGGTAGGATTTCCAGTAGAGATCGTCTTCCGTCAGCCAGAGATAGTTTTCCAGGGAGAGGTCGCCGAGGTTTTCGACGAACGCCTGCCAGCCGCCGGCGAGATCGAAGGTCGGGACATAGGGCGGAATGGCGACCGCCACTTGGGAGAGGGAAATCTTGAAGACGATCAGGAAGGGCGCCAGGAAGAAGATCAGCAGCCAGACATAGGGCACGGCGATCAGCGCCCAGCCTCCAAGGGTTCGTTTCACGGGGGCGGGTTTGTCCATGGCGCGCTCCTATCCCCTCAGAATGACGCCGGCGTCGCGGTCGAAGGACAGCACCACCTCATCGTCCCAGGTGATGGGATTTTCCACCATGCGCGACACATTGGCGAAAGTGGCCCGCAGGATGGTGTCCCTGTCCCCCTTGCCGACTTTCGAATGGATGATGGACACATCGCCGAGATAGGCGATGTCCCAGACAAGACCATCGATCTGGTTGGCGGCGTCCGGTTCGCCGCGGCCGTGGGCGATGCGGACCTTTTCGGGCCGGATGGCGTACCAGACCCGGTCGCCGATGCCGGCATCCGTTGTCTGGTTGGTCTCGATGGCGAAGCCCTCGCAAACGGAGTCGAGCCGCGTGCCCGCCTCGGATTTCCGCACCACCGTGGCTTCGATGAGGTTCACGTCGCCGATGAAATCGGCCACGAACCTGGAATTCGGCGCCTCGTAGATTTCCGCCGGTGTGGCCACCTGGACCAGTTCCCCCTTGTCCATCACCGCGATGCGGTCGGCGACCGTCATCGCCTCTTCCTGGTCATGGGTGACGATCAGGAAGGTCGTCTTGAGCTCTTCCTGAATGTTCATCAGCTCGAACTGGGTTTCCTCGCGCAGCTTTCTGTCGAGCGCGCCGAGCGGTTCGTCCAGCAGCAGCACCTTGGGGCGTTTCGCCAGGGACCTGGCGAGCGCGACCCGCTGCCGCTGGCCCCCTGACAGCTGATGCGGCCTGCGTTTGGCGAATTGCTCCAGCTTGGTCAGCCGCAGCATCTCGGCAACCCGGTCGCCGATCTCCGAGGGCGCCAGCCTGTCCTGCTTGAGGCCGAAGGCGATATTCTTCTCCACACTCATATGCGGGAAGAGCGCATAGGACTGGAACATCATGTTGGAGGGGCGGCGGAAGGGCGGAATACCTGCAAGGTCCTGGCCGTCCAGAAAGATCTGCCCCGTTGTCGGCGTTTCGAAGCCGGCGAGCATGCGCATGAGGGTGGTCTTGCCGCAGCCGGAGCCGCCGAGCAGCGCGAAGAACTCACGCTCGTAGATTTTCAGGGAGAGGTTGTTGACGGCCGTGAAGTCACCGAATTTCTTGGTGACATTGCGGAACTCGATGAAAGGCGGATGGTCCGGGCTTTCCCAGGGCGTGAATTCCCGCCGTACGGGCCCGATCGATTTTTTCGCCAAAACACACCCCCACCCCAAGAGAAACCCCAAGTGACCGGTCCGCCGGGCCCGCTGCTGCAGGCCCGGCGGTCGGGCAGCGGCCTACTGACCGCTTTTCACCGATGTCCAGGTGCGGGTGACAATCCGGTTCACCTTCGGCGGATAGGAGGTCACGGTGTAGAGATTGGCCACCGTCTCCTCGCTCGGATAGATCGCCGGATCGCCGATGACGTCGTCGTTGAGCAGCTCCTGGGACGCCTTGTTGCCATTGGCGTAATAGACATAGTTGGAGGCCTTCGCCATGACGTCCGGACGCATGATGTAGTTCAGGAACTCATGTGCCTCGTCCGGGTGCGGGGCATCGGCCGGAACCGCCATCTGGTCGAACCACATCAGGGCGCCTTCCTTCGGGATCGCGTATTCCACGGTCACGCCATTGTCGGCTTCCGCTGCGCGGTCACGGGCCTGCAGTACGTCGCCGGACCAGCCGATCGCCAGGCAGATGTCGCCGTTGGCCAGGGCGTTGATATATTCGGAAGAATGGAACTTCTGCACATAGGGGCGGATGGTCTTGAGCAGTTCGCCCGCCTTTTCGATTTCCGCCGGATCCTTGCTGTCCGGATCAAGGCCGAGATATTTGAGCGCGGCCGGGAACAATTCCGTCGGCGCGTCCAGGACATGAACGCCGCAATCTGCCAGCTTTTCCATGTTCTCCGGCTTGAAGAACAGGTCCCAGCTGTCGACCGGCGCGTCCTCGCCAAGAGCTTCCTTCACCTTTTCGACATTGTAGCCAAGACCGGTGGTGCCCCACATGTAATTGATGGAATAGGCATTGCCCGGATCGTATTTCTGAACCCGTTCCTCGATTTCCGGCCACATGTTGGAAAGATTGGGAAGCTTGGACTTGTCCAGTTCGGCAAAGACACCGGCCTGGATCTGGCGGGCCAGGAAGGTTCCGGTCGGCACGACGATGTCGTAGCCGGTGCCGCCGGCCAGCAGCTTGGTTTCCAGCACTTCGTTGCTGTCGAAGACATCATAGACGACCTTGATGCCCGTTTCCTCGGTGAATTCCTCCAGGATCGACTCATCGATATAATCGGACCAGTTGTAGACCCGGACCTCCCGGTCCTGGGCGACAGCCGCACTGCCCAGAAGGCTGAGCACGGCGACTCCGGTCAACATGGATTTGTATGACATTCTGAAACTCCCCTCAGAGGTTTTCCGTGACCCGATCCGGGCCCTTTTCCTGTTTGCAAACGGCCGTAGCCGCTTGTCTCACCTTGTCTTTCCCGAACCTTGGCGATGGTCCGGGATTTTGTCCAGCGCCGATTTTGGGCACCGTCTGCATCACAAATAGGTCTGTCGTTCCAGGGAGGATATCTCCCGGCCGAATTCGTTCAGTTCGTCCCGTTTGATCTCGGTCAGCACCTTGTGCATTTCCTTGCCGACTGCCTGTTTCATCAGCTTGGAGGCCTCGAAGGCATCGATGGCCTCGTCCATCCAGGGCGTCAGGCGCTTTCTGCGCTTCTGGTAGGCGTTGCCGGTGACCGGAGCCGGCGGGTCCTTCTTCAGGCGCAGGCCTTCCATCATGCCCGCCAGGATTCCGGTCAGCACCAGATAGGGATTGGCGTCGGCGCCCGCGATCCGGTGCTCCACCCGGGCGGCTTCCGGCGTGGAGGCCGGGACGCGCAGGGCGACCGAGCGGTTGTCGTAGCCCCAGCAGATGGACGCCGGCGCGTAGGACCCCGGCTGCATGCGGCGGAAGCCGTTGAAGGTGGAGATGAACAGCAGCAGCGACTCCGGCATGGTCTTGAGCAGGCCGTTGATGGCATATCCGAGCCGCTCGCCGCCCTTGTCCGGATCGGCGAACAGATTGCCCTTCCCGTCTTCCATGGACACATGCACATGCATGCCGTTTCCAGGCCACTCGACGAAGGGCTTGGCCATGAAGGAGGCCTTCAGCTGGTGCTTGCGGGCCACGCCCGCCACCAGGCGGCGCAGCAGCACCACGTCATCGGCCGCCAGCAGCGGATTGCGCCGGTGATGAAGGTTCAGCTCGAACTGGCCCGGGGCTGCCTCGGAGACCGCCGCATCGGCGGGAATGCCCTGGGCCTCGCAGGCCCGGCGCAGATCGTCGACCACCGGCAGCAGCGCCTCCAGGTCCGACAATGCGTACATGTTCTGGCGCGCCGGGCCCAGATGGGTGGAAAACAGCGGTTTGGGTGGCTCCGTCCAGTCGCCGTCGCTTTCCTCGAAAAGATAGAATTCCAGTTCGAAGGCACAGGTGGCGGTGACGCCGAACTCGTCCTGCAGCCGCCCCACCATCTTCTCCAGCACGTGGCGCGGATCGGCGAGAAAGGGCTGCCCGTCCCGGTCGTACATGGACAGCAGCACCTGGGCGGTCTTGCGGTCGGCCCAGGGCACGAGTTTCAGGGTTTCGGGGATCGGCCAGCACACGCCGTCCTTGTCGCCGGTTTCCAGATGCATGCCGGTGGCCTCGACCTCGCGGCCCCAGACATCAAGCCCGAAAAGCGAATAGGGAAAGGCGACGCCGCCCTCGAACACCTTGGGCAGCGCATTGCCGGGCAGCCATTTGCCGCGCAGGACCCCGTTGGTGTCGGGAAGAACGACCTCCAGCGTGTCGAGATCCGGATGCGCGGCCATGAAGGAGTTGAAGTCGGTCTGCCATCCGGGTTCGGCCGGATGTTCGAGAGTCTGGTGGGGAAGCTCGTTCATTGAGAGTCCGTTTAACCCCTGCCTCTGCCGGCACCGGCCGGACGATACGTCGCGCCCGGTCGTCGGCTTTTGTTTGCTTGACTGTGAAAAATGTGATCACTTTCCCCTGAGCCTGTCAAGGCGGATCACACAAATCGGTCTTTCAACACTGCGAGGATCACCTCATTGCCCCATCGGCGCTCCGCTTTGCAACCCGGCCCGGCCACGTCGCGTGGCGCGACCCGCGAGCAGGTGGATGCGGCGGTGCGCACGGGCCTGCTGACCGGGCGTTTCATTCCGGGAAAATCCGTGACGATCCGGGGGCTTGCGGCGGAGCTGGGGGTCAGTCCCATGCCGGTGCGCGAGGTCCTGCAGCGACTGGCGGCGGAAAACGCGCTGGAAGTCAAATCCAACGGCCGCATCCAGGTGCCGGACATGACGCCGACGCGCTTCGACGAGGTACTCAAGGCCCGGCTGCTCCTGGAGCCGGAACTGGCGGAACTGGCGCTGCCGAATCTCGCCGCCGGCGACGCGGGCCGGCTGCAGACCATCGATGACGACATCGACCGCTGCCTCGTCGACGGCGACGCGGAGGCCTATCTGCGGCTGAACCATGCCTTTCATTTCAGCATCTACCGGGCATCCGGATCGCGGGTCCTGCTGCCGCTGATCGACAGTCTGTGGCTGCAATTCGCCCCCTTCATGCGCACGGTCTACGGCCGGGTGGGCACGGCCAGTCTGGTGGACCGGCACAAGGAAGCCATCCGGGCGATCGAGCTGGGTGACAAGGACGCCTTGCACGCGGCCATCGCAGCGGATATCCGCGACGGCATGGGGCTTCTGGGCAAGGAAATTCTCGCGGGCGCATGAGCCTGTTGATCCCTTCCCCGTCCCGTGTCATTTTGTGATCACAAAATCCTGCGACCAGGACAGGCACCGGACACAGGATTGGCGAGCGGCTATATGCCGGGAGCCCGATTTCCTTCCCGGTGCCAAACAGATGGAGCCTCCCGTGACTGCTGACACGCCTGCCAGTGAACCCCAGAACCCGACGGACAGCCTGCGCGGTGTCCCCGATGTCGACGCGGCGCGGGACTGGCTGAACGCGCGCAATATCCAGGACATCGAGTGCATCGTTCCCGATATCGCCGGCGTCGCCCGCGGCAAGATGATGCCGACCGGCAAGTTCTTTTCCGGACCGGTGATGACCATGCCCGCGTCGATCTTCGCCCAGACGATTTCCGGCGACTATCCGGAAGACGACGAGCGCTTCAAGCACAACCCCACGGACGGCGACCTGTACTTCCGGCCGGACTACAGCACCCTGACCACGGTTCCCTGGGAAACCGACCCCACGGCCCAGCTGATCCACGACGCCTACACGCGCGAGGGCGCACCACTGGAAACCGCGCCGCGCAACGTCCTCAAGCGGGTCCTGAAACTCTATGAGGACAAGGGCTGGGATCCGATCATCGCCCCGGAGATCGAGTTCTACCTGGTGCGGCCCAACACCGACCCGGACTATCCGCTAGAGCCGCCAACGGGCCGCTCCGGGCGCCCGGAGGTGGGCCGCCAGTCCTATTCCATCTCCGCGCTGAACGAATTCGACGATCTGATCGACGACATCTACGACCTGTCCGACAAGCAGGGCCTGGAAATCGACACCATGATCCACGAGGAAGGCGCGGCGCAGATGGAGATCAACCTGCGCCACGGCAATCCGCTCGCCCTGGCCGACCAGGTGTTCCTGTTCAAGCGCACCATCCGCGAAGCGGCGCTCCGGCACGAGATGTATGCCACCTTCATGTCCAAGCCGATGACCAACCAGCCCGGCTCGGCCATGCACATCCACCAGTCGGTGGTGGACAGGGAAACCGGGCAGAACATCTTTTCCGGCGAGAATGGCGAGGAAACTCCCGCCTTTCTCTCCTTCATCGCCGGGCACCAGAAGTTTCTGCCCAAGGCGACCTGCATCATGGCGCCTTTCGTCAATTCCTACAGGCGGTTCTCGAAAACCTCGACCTCCCCGGTCAATGTCTACTGGGGCTACGACAACCGCACCGTGGGCCTGCGCGTACCCTATTCCAATCCGCAGGCGCGGCGGCTGGAAAACCGCATTCCCGGCTCCGACGCCAATCCCTATCTGGCCATCGCAGCAAGCCTTGCCTGCGGCTATCTGGGCATCGTCAACGGCCTGAAGCCGGATGCGCCGAAGGCGGACGACTGCACCGACAGGGCCCGGTCCCTGCCGCGCGGCCTGCCCGAAGCGCTGGGAAAATTCGAAACGTCCGACGAGATGATCGAGGTGTTCGGCGAACAGTTCGTCGCCACCTACCGGGCGATCAAATACGAGGAATTCGAAACCTTCATGTCCGTGATCAGCCCCTGGGAGCGGGAGTATCTCCTGCTCAACGTCTGATCCCGTCCACCTCAATCCGGAGCTTCCGCCATGACGGCCCATTCCAACGTCTATCCGACCAAGGCCCTGCAGGACCTCGACGCCGCCCACCACTGGCATCCGTTTTCCGACATGAAGTCGCTGAACGCGGAGGGCACGCGGGTGATCACCAGCGCCGACGGCGTGTGGCTGCGCGATTCGGAAGGCAAGAAGATCCTCGACGGCATGGCGGGCCTGTGGTGCGTGCAGGTGGGCCACGGGCGCACCGAGATCGCCGACGCGGTGCACAGGCAGATGGTCGAGCTGTCCTATTACAACACCTTCTTCAAGACGACCCATCCGCCCGCCGTCGCCCTGTCCGAAAGGCTCGCGAAGCTGGCGCCCGATCACATCAACCGGGTGTTCTACTGTTCTTCCGGGTCCGAGGCCAATGACACCGTGTTCCGCATGGTGCGCACCTATTGGGACAAGCTCGGCAAGCCGGACAAGAAGGTGATCATCGGCCGCTGGAACGGCTATCACGGCTCCACCCTGGCCGGGGCCAGCCTGGGCGGCATGAAGGGCATGCACCAGCAGGGCGACCTGCCCGTTCCCGGCGTGCATCACATCGACCAGCCCTACTGGTTCGGCGAAGGCCATGACATGAGCCCCCAGGACTTCGGCATCGCCGCCGCGCGCAAGCTGGAACAGGCCATCGACGAACTCGGCGAGGACAAGGTCGCCGCCTTCATCGCCGAACCGATCCAGGGCGCGGGCGGCGTGATCATCCCGCCGGACAGCTACTGGCCGGAAGTGCGCCGTATCCTCAAGGAGCGCGATATCCTGTTCGTCTCCGACGAGGTGATCTGCGGCTTCGGCCGCATGGGCGAATGGTTCGGCTCCTCCTATTACGGCATGGAGCCCGACCTGATGCCCATCGCCAAGGGCCTGACCTCCGGCTACCTGCCCATGGGCGGCGTCCTGGTCTCCGACCGGATCGCCGAGGGGCTGATGCTGGCCGGAGAGGATTTCAACCACGGCTACACCTATTCCGGCCATCCGGCCTGCGCGGCGGCGGCCCTCGCCAATCTGGACATCATCGAGCGGGAAGGTCTCGTGGGGCGGGTGAAAACCGACATCGGCCCCTATCTGCAGGAGCGCTGGCGCAAGCTCGCCGGCCATCCGCTGGTCGGCGAGGCCCGCATGACCGGCCTCATGGGCGCGCTGGAACTGGTACCGGACAAGACCAGCCCCTACAAGCCGTTCCGCGACCCGGGCAACGCCGGCACCATCTGCCGGGACATCTCCTTCGAAAACGGCATGGTGATGCGCGCGGTGCGCGACAGCATGATCATCTCCCCGCCACTGGTGCTCACCCACGAAGAGGCGGATCTCCTCGTGAAGACCGTCGAGAAGACCCTGGACGATACGTTCCAGATCCTGAAGCGGGATGGCCTGCTGGGGTGATGGCAGGGGGCTGACGGCGGCGTCGGGGCCGGCAACGGCATCGGCGACGAGCAGAGCCACAACCGGGGGGCGGATCCGGCCGGGCATGACCTGTGTCAATGTGCATGCTGCAGGGGTCGCGGATTGTTGCCATTCTTGACCGGGATCCCCCGAACGGTACTGACCGGACCGCAGAGGGGGGGCCGGACCACGGCAACGCGCCGGCGGCAAATCGGGACGGAAGCAGCAACAGGAGAGCTTGCATGTTCGGACGGGTTTTCGGATTGGGAAAACGGGATTTCGCGACCCTTTCCGAGCAGGAGATCCTCGCGCTGGCGATTTCCTCCGAGGAAGACGACGCACGTATCTACACCGCCTATGCCGAAGGGCTGCGCGAGCAGTATCCGCATTCCGCCAAGGTCTTCGAGGAGATGGCCAGGGAGGAAAACACCCACCGTCAGCGCCTCATCGAGCAGCACCGCGCCCGGTTCGGCGAGACGATCCCGCTGATCCGGCGCGAACATGTGCGCGGCTATTACGAACGCAAGCCCGACTGGCTGGTCCGCCCGCTGGGCCTCGACAAGGTCCGCTCCATGGCCGAGACCATGGAGGATCAGGCCTATCGCTTCTATGTCGAGGCCGCCAAACGGACGTCCGACGCGGGCACCCGCAAGCTTCTGGGCGACCTCGCCGCCGCCGAGAAGGTCCACGAGAGCCTGGCGCAGCGACTCGGCCACGAGCACACGCCCGAGGATGTGCGCGAGGAGGAACGCCAGAGCGAACGCCGCCAGTTCATCCTGACCTATGTGCAGCCCGGCCTGGCCGGGCTGATGGACGGATCCGTGTCGACGCTGGCACCGATCTTCGCCGCTGCCTTCGCCACCCAGGACACCTGGCAGACCTTTCTGGTCGGCCTGTCGGCCTCGGTCGGCGCAGGCATCTCGATGGGCTTCACCGAAGCGGCCCATGACGATGGCGTCCTGTCGGGCCGCGGCTCGCCGCTCAAGCGCGGCCTTGCCTCCGGCATCATGACCGCCATCGGCGGTCTCGGCCACGCCCTGCCCTACCTGATCCCGCAATTCTGGACCGCCACGACGGTGGCCGCCATGGTGGTCTTCGTGGAACTGTGGGCGATTGCCTGGATCCAGAACCGCTTCATGGAAACCCCCTTCCTGCGCGCTGCCTTCCAGGTCGTCCTCGGCGGCTCCCTGGTCTTCGCCGCCGGCGTTCTGATCGGGAACGCCTGAGCGGGGCGACCTGCTTCCCGATTGTCCGGATTTACAAGTTAACTCTTCTCTTCACGGTCCGGCCTGTGCCTGGCGCGATATATCGCTACCTGACGCGACGGCCCTGTTGCCATTTGGGCATAGCGTTTGACGTGAGTTCGATCCCGTCAGCGCTGCCCCTCCTCAAGGGACGGCGGGACTTTTCACTCCAGCTCGCAATGGCATTCACACCTCCCTCGTGAACCGCTTCTTTTTCGATGACAATCCGGGCATCAGGACAAACAGCGTCAAAATACAGATATTTTATAATATAAAATAATTAACATGGGCAAATAGCACTCTGCACAGCAGGGCAACATTTGGTGTTATGTCATTGAACATTACGCACTTATTTTGAGCAAACCCGCAGGATTGAGTGATTTTGAGCACCCTACGCATTTAACATGAAGAAATAATCTGAATACTCATACTGGCATTATGAAATTACGAGACGCGATGTCAGGACTAAAGCGAAGAACCAACACGGCCAAGAGCATTGCCCTCCCCGCAACTGCCAGCCGCTTCCGTCGGTTTCAAGCCCCTCATCCGTTGGAACACACACGGAGATAGACATGCAGATCCAGCGTAAAAAATTCAAACTTTCTGCACTTCTGGGCGTCAGTGCGGCGCTGCTTGCCTTCAGTCAACCATCAATGGCCGATGATCTGAGCCTGCGGCTGAATTGGAAGATGAAGGGTGAATTCACGCCTTTTGTCGTCGGTTCCGACAAAGGGATGTTCTCTAGAAATGGAACAACCGTTTCGGTCGAGGAAGGCAGCGGTGCAACGCTTGCCCTGCAGTCGGTAGCGACCGGCGAAGACGACTTCGCATATGTTCCATCTGTCCAATTGATCCAGGCCGTCAACAACGGGATGCCGGTCAAGGCTATCGCCACCGTGTCGAAGGTCGACTCCATGGGCATGGTTGCACGCCCCGGTATCTCGCTCCAGTCCCCGAAGGACCTCGAAGGCAAGACCGTGGAAATTGCGTCAGCCTCTACTTTCAACAACATCTGGGAAGCCTTTGCTGCGACCAATGACATCGATGTCAGCAAGGTTGAAGTCGTCAGCGTCAACCCCGGCGCCCGGTTCAATCTGCTCCTGAGCGGACAGGTCGATATCCTGGCTGACATCTTCCTGACCAACGAACTTCCGGTACTGAAATCGAAAGCCGGCGAAGATTTGAATTCGATCGCGGTCGGTGACTACGGCTTCCGGATCATCGGATATACCCTGGTCACATCGACCGACATGATCGAGAACCAACCGGAACAGGTCAGCGCCTTTCTGGCTGGTGCGAAGGAAGCGTTCCAGTTCACTCTCGACAACCCTGACGAAGCCATAAGCATCGCAACCAGCGCTTATCCGGACGTTCTTCAACCGGAAGCAACAAAAGGACAGGTTGAGGCGCTTGTCGGCTTTCTGAACATGGGTGAACCCTCCACACTCTTTGAAGGCAGCATTGAGGGATGGCAGGCGACACTTGACGCACTCGAAAGCGCGGGGGTGATCGACACGAAGAAAGAAGCTTCCGCCTACTTCACCAATGAGTTCCTCGACAAATGAGCGGGATCAAGCGCACTTTTGCGATTGACGGCGTACCCACGGCAACTGGTCCGTGGGCGCGTACCGTCGAGTGGAACGGCATGATTTTCATTTCCGGCATCCGCGGGATCGAGACGGAAACCGGCCTTCCCGCCGAAACGGTCGAGAAACGGATTGAGCTCATCTTCGAACAGCTCGGTCTGATACTTGCCCACCATGGCAGCGACGCCATGTCGGTACTCTCATCAACTGTATTCGTCACCGACATGGCCAGGCTGCGCCCCGTAATCAACGAGGCGTATGAAGCGTTCTTCGGACCTGAATGGCCCACGCGCTCCATTGTGGAAGTCTCGGGCCTCAATCAACAAGATGACATGGAAATAGAATTTGTCGCCGTCAGGAGCAAACAGTCTTGATTCCCCCCAGCATTTACAAGGTGCTCCCACCTATTTTCGCGTTTCTCGCGCTCATTGGCTTTTGGGAATTCGGCGTCGACTATTTCGATGTACCACAATACGTCCTGCCAGCTCCCAGTGCCATCGGCGCTGCAATTGCCGATCATTGGCAATCCCTGCTGCGACATAGCGGCGTCACTCTTGTGGAAGCCGTTCTCGGGTTTCTCCTGGGGATCGCCGTAGGCCTTCCTCTTGCGATTCTGATTTCCTGCTCACCCTGGCTTGAAAGAACGATATACCCCCTTCTTGTTGCCAGCCAGTCCATACCGAAGGTGGCACTCGCTCCAATCTTTGTCGTTTGGTTCGGCTTCGGACTGCTGCCGAAAGTCCTGATCGCGTTCTCGATTGCCTTTTTCCCGGTGGTCGTAAACACGGTGGTGGGTTTATCTCGAACGCCTCCCGACATGATCCGCCTGATGCAATCCCTGGGAAGCACTTCTGTCGAGACCTTTTTGCGGGTGCGCATCCCCATGGCAACGCCCTACATATTTGCCGGCATCAAGATTTCTTCGGCCTTTGCAGTGGTTGGAGCAATCGTGGGAGAGTTCATCGCTGCCACGAGCGGGCTTGGCTATCTGCAGCTCATTGCCAACAACAACCTTGAAATTCCGCTCCTGTTTGCGTGCCTGGTTCTCCTGTCCCTGATCGGGGCAGTGATCTATTACGCAGTGGTCCTCGTCGAACATCTCATTCTTCCTGCGCCCTTGCGATCCCAAGAAAACGACGAGGCACGCCGATGAGCGAGACCGATGAACTTCTTGCCATAGCAGATAACAAAGGCGCTTCGATTTCCATTCGAAACGTCGGAATGGATTTCGCCCGCCGCGGCAGCGTTGTAACTGCCCTGGAAGATGTCAATCTGGAAATTCCCGCCGGCACCTTCTGTTCAGTGCTGGGGCCCTCCGGCTGTGGCAAGAGCACCTTGCTCTCCCTCGTCGCCGGTCTCGCCAGCCCTACTCGTGGAACTATCGCGCTTGACGGCAATCCGCTCACAGGACCATTCCACGATGTTGGCATTGTCTTTCAAAGCGACGTGCTTCTTCCCTGGCTGACGGTCCTGGAGAATGTGGTTCTCCCGGCAAAGGTGAAAAAGCTGAACATGGAACAGGCGCGCACAACAGGCAGGCAGCTTTTGCGCGATGTCGGTTTGCACGACTTCTGCAATCACTATCCCGGGGAACTTTCCGGCGGAATGCGGCAACGGGCTTCCATCTGCCGCGCGCTTCTGGCCAAACCGTCTGTCCTCCTGATGGATGAGCCTTTCGGAGCACTGGATGCCCTGACCCGAGAAAAAATGCAGCAAGACCTGAATCGCATTTGGGCGGAAGATACCAAGACAGTGCTGTTTATCACGCACGACATTGAAGAAGCCGTCAGCATGGCAGATCAGGTGATTGTCATGAGCCCCCGACCGGGCAGGGTTTTACGTCGGTATTCGATCGATCTGCCGCAGCCGCGGACTCCTGCCGTCAGGCGGGATCCTTTTTTCGAGGAAACGGTAGACGATATCCGGAATCTCTTCCACGAAGCCGGGGTCCTGTAGGAACACGGAAACTGGCGTCGCTCCAGCACCCCAGGTGCTGGGGTGTCCTCTCTCGCAAGGCCAATAAAAATGACACGAAACGGGCCGTGTAACTCCGGACGGACAATTTGGCTCATGGCGTTCGCTGCCGGGGCGGTCGTTGCCAACAACTATTACAATCAACCTCTGCTTCAGGAAATGTCCGAAAGTCTGGACATCTCCGCGCAGGCAGCTTCCTGGATAGCGAGCATCACCCAGATCGGCTACGCCTTGGGTTTGTTGCTGCTCCTTCCTCTCGGCGACCGGTTGGACCGCCGCCACATGATCACAGTCCTGATGTTCCTGTCAGCGCTGATGCTTGTTCTATTCAGTCTTTCCAACAGCTACCCTTCGGTATTGGCCTCCGGTTTCCTGATAGGCCTGACAAGTATCGTCCCCCAGATGCTGCCCCCGATCGCCAGCCAGAGCGTACCCGCGAACGAGGCAGCCGATGCTGTCGGAAAGGTGATGGCCGGTCTGCTGCTCGGGATTGTCCTTTCCCGGTTTGTCGGCGGCTGGCTGGGTGACCTGCTTGGATGGCGGGCAGTCTACGGTCTTGCTGCAGGCCTGATGCTCATACTGATGGTGGTATTGCGAAAATCGCTTTCCCCTGTCGCCCCGACCTTCAGGGGGTCCTACTATCAACTCATACTCAGCCTGAAGCACATATATATGCGGCATGCCACGCTTCGCACCATATCGCTCGCCGCAGCACTTCAGTTCGGCGCATTCAGTCTGTTCTGGACGACCCTGGCCTTTCATCTCAATGCGATGCCGGAACACTATTCAGCGAAGGTCGCGGGAACATTTGCCCTGATTGGCGCCACTGGCGTTCTGGGCGCTCTCGTCTCCGGAAAATTTACCAAGCGGTATAGCGAAAGGCTGGTTCTGATCATCAGCGGCAGTCTGATGCTGGCAGCCTTTGCGATGTTCTTTCTGGCGCAGGACACCCTCGTCTGGTTAATACCGGCGGTGATTCTTCTCGACCTGGGGATGCAAATGAGCCATGTAACCAGCATGTCCACCATTCTCTTTCTGGACAGGAATTCAACAAACCGGTTGAATACGACCTACATGGTCATTCGGTTTCTTGGCGGCGCCGTGGGCACCATTGTTGGCGGCTATTCCTGGCATCACGGTGGCTGGATTACGGTTTGTGCAGCCGGATTTTCTTTTTGCCTCATTGCACTGCTGATCAATGCCTATGGCTCAACTTCGGCAGATGCGTAATCCATAGACCACGGCATGTTCCGGTCCGGGATTGGCCGGAAACACGACCTGCAAATTAGGATGAACGGTTGGGCCGGATGAACAAGAACGAAAATGCCCTTGCACTGGAACAAAGACGGATTGAACCTGTCGATATAACGGATGACAAGACACAGATCGTCCTGGACCATGGCAGTCCCGAAAAGACAAATCGGCTGGAGCTGCCCACCGATGACAAACGCGCCGGCGAAGGGGTGACGATACAATCGGTCGATCGGGCCCTATCGATCCTGGAACATGTGGCAGGCGCAACACGACCGGCCAAGCTTCAGGAAATCGCGGAAGCCTTGGATCTGAAAAGCCCGACCTGCTACCACTTGCTGAATTCGCTTGTGAAACGCGGCTTCGTCACCCGAAACCAGCATCCCCGCACTTATCAGCTGGGCCCTAAAATAAACGAAATGTCCCGCCGTGAGCGCTCCCATTTCGAAATCAGGCAAACAGCCATTCCACACCTGGAAAGGCTGGCGGAAGACACCGGACATACCGCCTGCATGGCCGTTTTCTCAGGCACCGAGCTGACGATTACCGTTGATGTTGAAGCCGCAAGCGGCATTTCCATAATCGCCTATCGCCAGCACCTGAGCCGCGCACCGCATGCCACGGCACTGGGAAAAGCGATTTTGGCATGGCTACCGGAGCCACAAATTGCACGGGTTGTGGCTGACCGTGGCCTGACAGGCTTTACCGACCTGACCATCGTCTCGTTGGGAGATCTTGTAGAAAGCCTTCGGCAGGTTCGCCGGCACGGTTTTGCAGTAGACGCGGGGGAGTACAGCACTGACGTATTCAGTCTTGCTGCTGCCATTCGAAACCCCGCCGGCGGCGTGATAGGATCGATTGGCTGTCTTGCGCGAAGGAACAATGATGACCTGAAAAGCCTGCGCGAGGTTCAGCAAAGGGTCATTGCCACGTCAAAGGCTATTTCAGACGCTTGCTGTTAAATTCGAAGAGCGCCACGACGGTGGCCGCCATGGTGGTCTTCGTGGAACTGTGGGCGATCGCCTGGATCCAGAACCGCTTCATGCCCCCCTTCCTGCGCGCTGCCTTTCAGGTCGTCCTCGGCGGCTCCCTGGTCTTCGCTGCCGGTGTGCTGATCGGGAACCCTGAGACCAGGCGGGAGAGCAGAATGCTGGAAGAAAGCGTTCACGGCGATGAGAACAAATAACCGAAAAGTGGCAGGTAGTGGACTGGCCGCTTTCGGTAGCCTGTTGGACGATACAGGCATTCAAAGGAGTGGCGTATACTTACACTTTCGGCCCGAATGATGCCAAAGCGCGGATAATTGTCTGCGCAATATGGCATCGTCTCGTGATGGGTTCTCCTTTTTCCGGCATCCAGGCCAAACGCAGGCACGAATTCCACTTATCCTGGCCGTTCAGATTTCCCGAGCCAGCTCACTTGTTCAGCCCTTTCAAGCAGCAGAAGTCGTCCCCACAACATCCATCAGCTTCGCACAGTCGGCCACAACATCATACTTCACACGCTCCTGGGTGACCTTCTGGCTGATTTCATCGGAGAGTTTACTGGTGCATTCGATCTTCGTCTTTTCCCCCGTCCGTGAATCTCGTTCGCTTCATTCTCCGTTCTCGAGTTGGGGCGGGGTCCAATCAACGGTGGAGGAAAAATCTATTTTGGAAAAAGGAACGTCACGGCCGCCCTTGCACCAAAGCCGTCGGGGCCGTTGTCCGCGCTGGCCGCATAATATCGCACACCGGCCTGCAGACTGATGGGCTGCTTGTCGACGGTGACCAGTTTTGAAACCATTGCATTGATGGGGACAGACCATTCGTCGGAGGTCCAGTCATAGGAGGACTCGGCGTTCAGGGTGAATGTCCAGGCGTCCTTGGTCGTGTAGGATAGAAACGGCTGGATATAGGTCGAATTCACGTCCTTTCTGGCTTCGTCCCCGGCAAATGACCACACGTGATTGGCCAGTGCACCGTATGTCCATTGACCTTGCTGACGCAGGACAACTCCGGTTGGGCCGGCGCCCCACTTCTTCGAGCTGAGGAGACTGTCGGTACCTGTCGGAACGAGCAGAACCGGGCCCAGGCCCCAGATCAGGCCGCCGAAGCCGGGCTGCTGAGGTGACAGAAACAGACTTTGCGTGATGTCTCCCAATCCGAACTGGGTGCCGGAGTTTCCTGCAATATCATTTTGCCACGCCACGGGAGCAATCGTCCGCGAAATCACGTTCCAGTGTTCATTCAGCGTAATCGGAATCACCGGCTGGATGTTCAGCGTCATCTTGCTGCCCTTCGACGGCCCGTATCCCTGATCGTAGTTCCACTGGAAGGGAATGCTGATCAGGGCAGCGACGGGGTTCGAGAGCTTTTTTGCCAGGTCGTCGTTTTGCGCAGTTGCGTAGGAACCGGCACTGCAAAGCAGCGTGACTGCCAGCAAGGCTTGTTTGATCAGGCTTCTGCCCATGGATGCAACTCCCTGTTTCCTGTCGGTGTCATTTCATGCATGCACGATTTTCAGCTCCTCGCCGGGGGACCTTCGGCGGACGCGTTGCTTCAGGACGGCCGGAACACGCCTTGCGCTTTTGCTGCCGCTTGACGAGGTCAAGCGCTTCCGTTCCGGGGCATGTGCACTTGGGGTTTCTAAAAGGATGAGATCTTGTTCTTGCTTCAGAGAGGCCGGTCTAGAACCTCATTTTCAGTCCAACGAGAGGCCCGTTTACGGTCATGTCGCTGAGCTTTGAATTGGAGCCGAAATCATAGTCCAGGTAGCGATATCCCAGAACGGCATCGAACCGGTCAAAACGGTAGTTGAGACCGCCAAAGGCCTGCCAGGTCAGATCACTCTGGCCGGTTCCGATGTCTCCGTAGTAGGAAACGTAAAACCTGTCCGTCAGGCTCGTCTCCCCCTTGAAGCCGACAATTCCGTCCAGGACGTGGCCATCCGCATTCACTTCGCCGCCCAGCCTGCCGATATTGAAACTCAACTGGGACTGGATCCAGGTATACCGGAAACCTCCCAGCGCCCTGATTCTGGTCCGGGGCGTGTCAATCGCCGCATAGGTGATGCCGGAAGTGTTGATGAAGGCTTGAATCGCAACGCCGACGCCAGTTTCGACCGACCGGCCGACAATTTTCGCCGTGGAGGTTTCCGTGCCCTGCAGGTTCATGTAGACGAAATCGGAGAAGCCTCCAAAGCGGCCTTTCTCGGCCGAGACCTGGCCCATCGCGGTAAAGTTCAGATTTTGCAGTATCTGCCAGAGCGGCAGTTCAATGTTGTCCCCGGCGGACGTGGTCATGTCGATGTCCGGGAGCCAGCCGTATAGACCGGCTTCGAACTGCCATCCGTGGAAGGGTTCCGGTGCCAGGTCCGGCCCGCCTTCGTCGGCCATCACGGTAGATCCGAGGCAGATCAGAAGACCGCTCGCCGCAGCCGATTTCAGCACCCGTTTCCACATATCGAAGCCTTGCAACAAATCAACTTTCATGAACAGCCCCATGATGACCTGCGATCACAAGTCCGGCGGACAAGGTGGTTTCAAGGGCACAGGCAATCTTCTCGCCCGCGCCACACTGCGGGTTGCGTTTACCGGTACATATACGCGCGGCGAAAACCGCGACGACGGGCACCTGCAAAGGAAAGAGGGGTCAGGGGCATGCCGATGACGTCGATGAATACGGAGACGTTTTCACCCGTGGCAGGGAACGTGCCTTCAATCGTTTTTACCGTGTAGATCAGATCGCTGCCGTCGAGACGCGGATCCATCAGCACCGCAACCGTTTGATGCAGCGTCTCGCCATCGAGAACCGAAATATCCGCATTCGGCGGATCCGACAGAAAGCTGTCGGCGCCTTCGCCCCAAAAGGGAAGAAATGCAGCCGTGGTCATGTTGCCGGCGATGCGTTCTGGTCGGTCGGCAAAGAACAGCGTCGTCGGGCTGACGTCCTTGAGTGTCAGCGTCTTTGTCGCCGCATCGAAGGTCATGCCTTTTGAGGTCTGCACGAAAAGAAAGTCGGCATGGTCTTCCGCGGCATGTGCGGAGGAGTGTGATCCTGCCGCGATCACGGCGGTTGAGGCGAGACTCATGACCAGTGTTCGTCTGTTTACTGCAAGTTCCTGCTTTTTCATCGGAAATCTCCCGCCAGGTTTGATACTGAGCCGCAATCGCCGCTCGTTTCGGATCGGGCCCTGATATCAGGGCCCGAATGATTTCCTGCCGCGACCGTGTTTCGTTCGGGGCATCTTTCTTGTGCCGGACAGGCCCCAATCACGAGATTGATCGGGCAACCGGCCAATCCGGTCACTTTGTCCGCGGTGTCGGCGGACTTGGGAATGTCCAGGTTCCGTTCTGGATTGCCTCGCCCGGCTCGTACATGCGCACCGCATAGTTCCAGCCTTCCATGATCGGCAGGCAATTCTCCACGCCCGCTCCGCAGCCTCCGAAGCGGAGAGTGTAGGACCCGTCGCTGTTCGGCTTTGCGGTCAGATCGTTCAGGCTGTAGGCGTGCAGGTCGTTCTGCTGGAAATAGCCTTTGGCATTATAGAGGCTGATCGACCAGAAGCCCTTGACCGGCACGTCCTTGACGGTCAGTTCGTATTCGCCGACCGGCAGGCCGGGTTCGACGTTCACATAGACGGCATCCTTGTCCGGCAGTCCTCCCCAGGCGGAGGCCGAGCCGATCAGGAAATGGACCGGATTGACTTCTTCCTTGGAACCGAAGGTGTTGATGTATCTCTTCAGCCCCTTGGCAAGGTCGAGAACCGGCTCAAGGGTCGCCTCGTAGCTTGCCTTGTCGTAGTCGGGCATTGAAAACGGAGTATCGGAACCGGCCGAGATTTCGATCATGTCCTGGAGCTTGTGGGCTTCGGCGAGATCGGCTTCGCTCTCCGGATCGGCCAGCGTCCGGATGACGAGTCCGACCATCGGCGTATCAAATTCCTCAACGGTGAGCTGATGCGCGCCGGCGCCGTAGAAAACCTTGTTCACATAGCCGTCGTTGTTGATGACCATCAGCGACATGTATCGCTTTCCGGCATCCGGCATGGTCACGGTCGCTCCCTTTGAAATATCGACGACGCCGAGGCTGTACAGCGTGTCGCGGTTCATCCGGATGACGTTCTGCTTGTCGATCGGCGTCGGTGTCCGGTTGTGGTGCAGCTTGTTGACGCCGTCTGCCAGCTTGACGATGCCGGCGAACTCGAAGTCGGTCTGCGCTCTGTCGAAATTATCGACATTGACGATGACAGGTTCGGCCACGGCCGCCAGCGGCGCCGACAGGACCGCCATCGCGGCAAGCAGCGAAAGCGTGGGAAGGGATTTCATTCGGGTTGTTTCTCCATGAAAGGCTGGGAATTTGGAGGCACCGTCGATGGGCCGGTGCCTCCGGGTGCAATCCTATTGCACCAGTTCGATCTCGCTCGGCCGCCAGGACTTGTCGAAGAAGGACGGCAGCGGGCTATAGAGGCGCAGGATCGTGAACCACCCCTTTTCCGGGTCTGTCTGGATCCAGTTGCCCCGTTCGACGCCATCAGGCTGTTGCGGGCTGAACCAGACCGTGGTGGAGCCGTCCTCGGCCGCAGTCGACGCAGGCGAGGGATAGCTTTGCGATCCGGCGCGAGGGTACTTCTGCGGTGTCTGCAGCATCGACCGTGTCTGGTTGTCATAGACTGTGAGGGACCAGAACGCCTTTGCCGGGATATTCTTGGGCAGCGTCACCTTGTAGGTCTTCGCACCGTCGTACGGCTCTCCGTCGGCATCCGTGAAGCCCATCAGATACTGCGATCCAACGCCGGGGATGTTCATGATCATGCCGGGGCTGTCGAGCGTGTAGCCGTAGTAGAAGGCCGTGCGCGAATCCAGCGTGCGGGCACCGGTCGGCGCCAGCGGCTTGAATTTTCCGTCCACGAAGGCCGGCGGCGGGGTTTCGAAGAAGGCTCCGCCTTCCCAGAGCATGCTTCCCCACATTGAGCCCGGGTAGTAGGCCCAGTCCGGATGCGCGCTGTAGGGAAGCCAGTTCAGCACCCGGCCGGCAGCCTGGCCGACAGCCGCGGCATCGGCGAGGATCTTCTTCATCCGCTCGTCGGGCGCGAACTCCTTGCCCTTGACGATGCCGATGGCGGCGAGCTGTCCGGAGAGCTCCACGTCGTAGCTGGTGGCGGGCTCGGCCTGGACGTTCTCGTTGATCCACTCATAGAAGCCGAAACCGCTGGGCGGGATGGTGTTGAACGAGAGGTCGCTCGCCTCGATGAACTTTGTGTCGGGGACCTTCGGATCTTCCCCAAGACGCACCGCACCGGTCAACGCCTCGGCGATGCTCGTCCCGTAGGCGCCCTCGGCATAGGGATAGATCTTCATGTGCGTCTTGATGTTCTCGACCGCAGGCTTGGGGTCGTTGTCCACCAGATAGGCGCGAGAGGCATAGAGGATACGGTTGGTCTTGGAATGCGCGACGAAGTAGCCGCCTTCAGGCAGCGGGCCATCATAGTCAGGCCCGACGATCAGGTACTTTCCGCCCTGACCGCGGTCAGGTCCCGGCCCGCCGACATCGATGATCCAGGAGAACCACATGTCGTTGATGGTGCCCACGCCGTCCGAAGGTTGCTCGATTACCATGGGTCCCTTCGAGAGATCGACGACGGAGAGGTAATAGACGGTGTCGGCGTTGCCGGTCAGGAAGAGCGACGTCGAATCCAGCAGTTCGGACGTGATGACAACATCGTTGTAGTTGGCGCCGATGCTCTGGAAGCCCTTGTGGAATCCCAGGGCCGAGGCACCGCGAAAGCTGTTGTTGTAGACGTTCAGGGCACGGGTGAAGTCGAGTGCGTCAAAGACCTTCCGAGCGGTCTCGGCACTTGGCGCGCCGTCCTTGAAATCCAGTGTGCCGATGCTCGTTTCGATGCTGTCGGGAGCGCCGAGCGCCTGGACCACCTCCTTGGTAACCTCGGCGTGTGCGCCGCTCGCCAGCGACAGGGCGAGAAGCAGTCCACAACTCTTGGAGAGCCGGTACATGATATGTTTTCCTCTTTTCAGAAAATAATCGTCTACGGGTCAAATGAGGGGCTTGTTCAAGACCCTATTTCACAATCTCGATTTCGCCCGGCCGCCAGGACTTGTCGATCCAGGCTTCGAGCGGGCCATACATGCGCAGTATGGTGAACCAGCTCTTGCCCGGAATGGTCTGTAGCCAGTTGCCCTCCTTGCCTGCAGGTGCTTCCGGGGCGAAATAAACGTCATAGGAGCCGTCGGCATTCCTGGCCATACCGTCGCTCTGGCTGCCGATCGTGGGGAATGGCTGGCCTGTCTGAAGCTGCGAACGGGTCTGGGTATCGTAGATCGTCACCGCCCAGAAATCGTTCACCGGCACATCCTTGGGCAGATGAAGCCTGTAGGTCTTCGACCCGTCGAAGGGTTGCTTTTCGGCATCAAGCACCGCCAGAGCATAGTCGGAACCTTGTCCGGGATGGGTCGCGGCCATGGCGGGTGTCACGCCGCCTGCGTTGAAGTAGTACAGCGTCCGCGCATCGAGACCCATCGTTCCGTCTGCTTCAAAACTGGTGTTCTTGTTGGCAAAGGCCGTGGACCAGACACTGTTCGGATCGTCAGGATAGATCCGCACCCCCTCGATGCGGGGATGGTAGGTGATGACGCGTGCCGTCGCGGCGCCGAGGGTTGCCGCCTCGCTCAGCAGTTTCTTCATGCGGTCATCCGGAGAGAAGGGCTTGCCCTTGACGATGCCGAGTGCGGCAATCTCGCCGCGCACTTCGGGGCCGATGGCATCGATCGGCTCTTCCTGGATGATCTCGTTGAGGTTTTCGAAAAAGGAGAAATCGCTTGAGAAGACCGTGTTGAACGGCTTGTTGGACATGTTGACGAATTCGGTCGCCGCGGGATTGTCCGCATCCTTCAGCGGATAGACCTTCAGCCTGGAGGTGATGTTCTCGACCGCGGGTTTCAGGCCATTCTTGATCGAGCCACGCAGAAACATGAAGTTCCGGTTGGTCGGCGGCTTCAGCAGAAAATAGCCCTCGGGAATGGCGCCGTCGTAACCGGGTGGCACGACCAGATATTTTCCGCCCTTGCCCTTGTCGGGCCCGGTGACGCCCATGTTGCCGGCGAAGCGCTGCCAGGCGTCGTTGAGAAATCCGAGCATGCCCGGCGGCACCTCGATCACGGTCGGTCCGTCCTTGGCGAGATCGGTGTAGGTATAGGCATAAAGTGTCGAGGTGTTCGCCGTCACCACCAGGGTCTGGGAATCCATCAACTGTTCGAAGATGGCAATCCTGTTCGCGCCCTTGGCGCCCGCATTGGCCAGCCCCATGCGCACGCTGTACATCGAGACGGCACCGACATTGTCCAGGAACACCTGCATGCCGCGCATGCGATCAAGGTTGTCATAAACCGCCGCAACGGTTGCGTCCCTTGGCACGCCGTCGAAGAATTCGAGGGTCCCGACCGGTGTTTCGACCTTGTCCGGAATGGAGATTGCGCCGAGTTCCGCAGAGGTAACGTCCGCGACCGCAGGTGACATGGCAAGGGAAAATGCAAAAAAGCTTATGGCAGTCAGGCGCGACATCCGTTATTTCTCCCGGAGAAAGTCTTGGTTTTCAGTAAAAGCTACACAAGTCCGTGCATCTCTTCTGCCCATTTCGCGCCAATCTTGCTTTCTTTGAAATTGTCCTGCACATGCGTTCCTGTAGGCTCGCGGCGTGCATCCGGCCCACCTTGCAAAGGCACGGGAGAAGGCGCCCGGCGTGCGGTAGCCAAGCCTGGCTGCAACGGCCTGTACCTTCAGATCCGTCTCGCGCAGCAAGAGTCTCGCCATATCGAAACGGCTTTGCTCAACCAATGTCCGGAAGTCGAGACTGGCCCCGCTCAGTCTCCGCTGCAGAGTTCGCGGACTGATCTCGAGATGCCGCGCTACCGAAACAAGCGAGATCGAACCAGCCAGGGAAAGCTCGGCAATCAAGGATCTGACCGCGGTCAGTCTCGGCGCGGCAACTTTCGCTCGACGGTTCATGGTACTTATATCCCATTGCAGTACGTCTTGCAGTTATGTTGCCTGATTTCGGCATCGGTCTCTGCCCATTTCGCGCCAGATCACTGGCGGGGGGACCGAGGAGATTACGTTTGGAAAACAGGCTTTCCCTGGTCCGGGCGACACATCTGAACAGCCGCATATCGGTGATGCGCGATATCGGAACACCGGTCGACCGCGACCTGAACCTCATGGAACCGGGCAGGCTTGATGATGTAGACGCCCGCCGCTGGCTCAGATGTGCCAAGGTAGGTTTTGTTTCAATCCTATTTGGAGGCGTCGATGTCAGAAGTTCATACAATTGGTTTGGATTTGGCGAAATCGGTATTCCAAGCTCATGGGGCAGACCCGTCCGGAGGAGTTGTTTTCCGCAGGCGCTTGCGGCGTAGCCAGGTTCTGAGTTTCTTTGCGGCCCAACCAAAATGCTTGGTTGCAATGGAAGCCTGTGGCAGTGCCCACTATTGGGGACGCGAGCTTACCCGTTTGGGACACGAGGTTCGGTTGATACCGCCCATTTACGTGAAACCATTCGTGAAGCGTCAGAAGAACGATGTTGCGGATGCGGAAGCGATTTGTGAAGCCGCGACCCGCCCGACGATGCGATTTGTTGCTGTTAAGAGTGAAGAGCGTCAGGGCATTGCCGTCATATTGCGGACGCGCGAGCTATTGATCCGGCAACGTACACAGATCATCAATGCGCTGCGGGGTCATCTGGCAGAATTTGGGGTCATCGTCCCTAAAGGCGTAAGCAACACTGGTAAGTTGATGGATCACATCTGCGACCCGGCAACGGCTCTTCCCGAAACGGCCCGTGATGC
>NZ_QCYM01000003.1 GCF_003075075.1 Labrenzia sp. 011
TCTCTGTTTGTCCGTTTGACGCCTAGCTTCTTCAATGAGCCTTTTTTCTCGTTCTGCCGATTGTTTTTCCCCTGTATGGTCCAGCACATACGGCACTACAACGCCGTCACAACCAAAAGCTCCAGCTGGCAATATCACCGTGCTGATCGCCAATGATCGTGTCCATTGGTTCTTCAATCTATTAATTATCATTTGAACCTCTATACACACGACAGGACAATTTCAATGCCATCCCCCACAACATCCAGCAAGTGGGCACTTCAACTGACTTGGCCATTATAGAATTAAAAATAGCAGAATAATGCAACCTTAAAGTTTATCAAAATTGGAAACTGAAGAACGTCGATGCTATCGCATGGATAGTGTACATTTTGGACCTGTCACGGATTTGTACCGCTCCTTTGACTTGGTATTTTGCCACAAAGGAGACTGTTCATGGCATCACGTAACGGCGCGGAGTGAACCGCGCCGGGTTTGCCGGAGGCTTCAACTCCTGAGTAGGATGAAGCCACAATGAGCAAGACAACCAATAAATACTCTCCCGAGGTCCGCGAGCGTGCGGTGCGGCTGGTGCAGGACAACCAGGGCCAGCACAGTTCGCGCTGGCAGGCGATTATGTCGATCTCCGCGAAGATCGGCTGTTCGGCGCATACGCTGAATGAGTGGGTGAAGAAGGCAGAAGTCGACAGCGGCAAGCGGGCGGGTGTCCCAACAGATGTTGCCGACAAGATGAAGGCGCTGGAGCGGGAGAACCGCGAGCTGCGCCAGGCGAACGAGATCCTCCGCAAGGCATCGGCTTATTTTGCGATGGCGGAGCTCGACCGCCGGTCGAAGTGATGGTGTCATTTATCGACATGCATCGCGCGGAGCATGGGGTCGAGCCGATCTGCACTGTCCTGCCGATTGCCCCCTCCACGTATTATGAGCACCTGGCGAAGCGGGCTGATCCGGCCCGGTTGTCAAACCGTGCCCGGCGTTACGAGGTATTGCGGCTAGAGATCCGGCGGATTTTCGAAGAGAACTGGCAGGTCTATGGCGTGCGGAAGGTCTGGCGGCAATTGCAGCGGGAAGATTTTGACGTCGCCCGCTGCACGGTTGCCCGGCTGATGAAGAGCATGGGTATTCAAGGCATTATCCGGGGTAAGCCGCACAAGACCACGGTGTCCGACAAGAAGGCGCTATGCCCGCTGGACAAGGTGAACCGGCAATTCCGTGTGCCCGCGCCCAACATGCTCTGGGTCAGCGATTTCACCTATGGTGCCACTTGGAAAGGGTTCGCCCAATACCTGTCGATCAAATACACAGAGCGGTTGGGAGAAGCTGGTATCGAGCCCTCTGTCGGCAGCGTCGGAGACAGTTACGACAATGCCCTGGCCGAGACGATCAACGGCTTGTTCAGAGCCGAGGTCATTCACCGCCGCGGCCCATGGCGTAATTTCGAGGCAGTGGAATACGCAACACTCGAATGGGTGGACTGGTTTAACAACCGTCGTTTGCTTGAGCCTATCGGGAATATTCCGCCGGCAGAAGCAGAGGCCAATTTCTATGCGGCTATGGAAACTGAGGAACGAGCCGCGTAACTAACTACAATCAGCCTCCGGCAAACCCGGCGCGGTTCACATCTCCGATGGGCGGGTTCTTTGTTTCAGGGCGATTTGAGCCGCTTATTGGCCTAGCCAACCAATCCTACGCGACGCAGTACAGTAAGCATCAGCGTGCACTCTTAGCCATCATCGCTGAGTACCGAAATTGTCGCATTTCACCTATCTCCTATTCCGCGCCAACCCAAGGAATTTCCTCGGGTTGGTACAAAACATTGGGTGCTATGAACAAAACTTTGGTCCTCTCACCATCCACCTGCCTCGCCTCAGCTGCAGCCGCTCGTGCTGCCGCAGGTGTCGCACTTCAGGCAGGTGCCGTTGCGCACCATGGTGAAGTTGCCGCATTCGGAGCAGCTTTCGCCCTCGTAGCCCTTCATGCGCGCCTGGGCGATCTGCTGGGCTGCGGAGGAAGGCTGCTGGGCCGGGGTGGTGGAGATTTCCACGGCGGCTGCCGCTTCCGAGCCTCGGGCAAAGGCGGTGGCGACGGCGGAGACCTGGGCGGCCGGGGCGTTGGCGGTCTGGACCGAGATCGCCTCGGTGGCTTCGCCGGCGGGTTCGCCGCTGGCGACCAGGCGGAAGCGCTCGGTCTGGCCGCGCACGAGGCCGTGCGAGACCACCTGTCCGCCGCCCTGATCGCGGCCCTCGTTCGGGCCCTTGCTCATGGCCGTGTTGCCGATGGCTTCCGGCGGCACATGGGCCAGGTCGTGACGGCCGAGGTAGGACACGGCCAGCTCGCGGAAGATGTAGTCGAGGATCGAGGTGGCGTTCTTGATCGCCTCGTTGCCCTGCACCATGCCCGCCGGTTCGAAGCGGGTGAAGGTGAAGGCGTCGACATATTCCTCCAGCGGCACGCCGTATTGCAGGCCGAGCGAGATGGCGATGGCGAAGTTGTTCATCAGGGAGCGGAAAGCGGCGCCTTCCTTGTGCATGTCGATGAAGATCTCGCCGAGGCGGCCGTCCTGGTACTCACCGGTGGTGAGATAGACCTTGTGGCCGCCGACGCGCGCCTTCTGGGTGTAGCCCTTGCGGCGGTCCGGCATCTTTTCGCGCTCGCGCACGGCCCGTTCGATGATGCGTTCGACGATCCGCTCGGCGACGACCTCGGCCCGCGCTGCCTGGGGCTTTGCGGCGATGTCCTCGGCGGTGTCTTCCAGATCCTCGTCATCGTCGACCAGAAGCTGCGAGTTGAGCGGCTGGGAGAGCTTGGAACCGTCCCGGTAGAGCGCATTGGCTTTCAGGGCCAGCTTCCAGGACAGGAGATAGGCCTCCTTGCAGTCCTCGACGGTGGCATCGTTGGGCATGTTGATGGTCTTGGAGATCGCCCCGGAGATGAACGGCTGGGCGGCCGCCATCATGCGGATGTGGCTTTCCACCGACAGGAAGCGCTTGCCGATCCGGCCGCACGGATTGGCGCAGTCGAAGATCGGGTAATGCTCTTCCTTGAGGAAGGGGGCGCCTTCCAGGGTCATCGCGCCGCACACATGGGTGTTGGCGGCCTCGATTTCGGCCTTGGAGAAGCCGAGGAAGGAGAGGAGGTCGAAGTCGGGATCCTCCATCTGTTCCATGGTCACGCCGAGGCTTTTCAGCTGCTCGTCACCGAGGGTCCAGCGGTTGAAGACGAACTTGATGTCGAAGGCCGACTTCATGCCGTCCTTGAGCCGCGTCAGGCTCTCGTCGGTGAAGCCCTTGGCCTTCAGGGCCGCCGGGTTGATGCCCGGAGCCTGATCGATGGAGCCGAGGCCGACCGCATAGGCCTCGATCTCGCCGATCTCGCTCTCGGTGTAGCCCAGCTTGCGCAGGGCCTCCGGAACGGCGTTGTTGATGATCTTGAAATAGCCGCCGCCGGCCAGTTTCTTGAACTTCACCAGGGCGAAGTCCGGTTCGATGCCGGTGGTGTCGCAGTCCATGACCAGACCGATGGTGCCGGTGGGCGCGATCACGGTGGACTGGGCGTTGCGGAAGCCGTTCTGCTCGCCAAGTTCCAGCGCGCGGTCCCAGGCCTTCTTGGCCCGCTCCACGAGCGCCTTGTCCGGGCAGGAGGCATGGTCCAGCGCCA
Organism: Labrenzia sp. 011; assembly: GCF_003075075.1. Taxonomy (GTDB): domain Bacteria; phylum Pseudomonadota; class Alphaproteobacteria; order Rhizobiales; family Stappiaceae; genus Roseibium. Next base: position 3,658 of record NZ_QCYM01000003.1, read on the forward strand.
CCGGGTTGGTGTGCAGGTCCTCGTAGCCGTTCGCCTCGCCATAGGCGGCGCGGCGATGGTTGCGGATGACCTTCAGCATGTGCCGGGCGTTCTTCTTGTAGCCCGGGAAGGCGCCGAGCTCGCCGGCCATTTCCGCCGAAGTGGCATAGGCGACACCGGTCATGACCGCGGTCAGGGCGCCGCACAGGGCGCGGCCTTCGTCGCTGTCATAGGGAATGCCGGACGTCATCAGCAGGCCGCCGATGTTGGCATATCCCAGGCCGAGGGTGCGGAACTTGTAGGACAGTTCGGCGATTTCCTTGGAGGGGAACTGCGCCATCAGCACCGAGATTTCCAGAACGACGGTCCACAGGCGGACGGCGTGTTCATAGTTGTCGATGTCGAAGGAGCCGTCCTCCCGGCGGAACTGCATCAGGTTCAGCGAGGCCAGGTTGCAGGCGGTGTCGTCCAGGAACATGTATTCCGAGCACGGATTGGACGCGCGGATTTCCCCGTCGGCAAGGCAGGTGTGCCAGTCGTTGATGGTGGTGTGATACTGCAGGCCGGGATCGGCGGAGGCCCAGGCGGCATAGCCGATCTGTTCCCACAGTTCCTTCGCCTTGACGGTCTTCAACGTCTCGCCGGTGCGGCGGGCGGTCAGGTCCCAGGTGCCGTCCTCGACGACAGCGTTGAGGAAGCCGTCGGTGACGCGCACGGAGTTGTTGGAATTCTGGCCGGCGACCGTGAGATAGGCTTCCGAATCCCAGTCCGTGTTGTAGATCGGGAATTCGATCTTGGTGAAGCCCTGCCGGGCGAACTGGATGACGCGCTGGATGTAGTTCTCCGGCACCATCATCTTCTTGGCGGCGCGGATCTCACGCTTCAGGGCCGGGTTCTTGGCCGGGTCGAAACATTCGCCGTTGTCGGCCTCGCAATTGACGCAGGCGCGCATGATGGCGCTCAGATGCTTCTGGCAGACGCGGGAGCCGGTGACGAGGGCCGCGACCTTCTGCTCTTCCTTGACCTTCCAGTTGATGTATTCCTCGATGTCGGGATGGTCGACATCGACCACGACCATCTTGGCCGCGCGGCGGGTGGTGCCGCCGGACTTGATCGCCCCGGCCGCCCGGTCACCGATCTTCAGGAAGCTCATCAGGCCGGAGGACTTGCCGCCGCCGGACAGCCGTTCGCCTTCGGCGCGCACATGGGAGAAATTGGAGCCGGTGCCCGAACCGTATTTGAACAGACGGGCTTCACGAACCCACAGGTCCATGATGCCGCCCTCGTTGACCAGGTCGTCGCCGACGGACTGGATGAAGCAGGCATGCGGCTGGGGATGTTCGTAGGCGGTCTTGGACTTGGTCAGGCGGCCGCTCTGGTAATCGACATAGAAATGCCCCTGGCTCGGGCCGTCGATGCCATAGGCCCAGTGCAGGCCGGTGTTGAACCACTGCGGGGAGTTCGGCGCCACCTTCTGGGTCGCCAGCATGAAACGCAGTTCGTCGTAAAAGGCATGTGCGTCGGCTTCGCCGTCGAAATAGCCGCCCTTCCAGCCCCAGTAGGTCCAGGTGCCGGCCAGACGGTCGAAGACCTGGCGGCCGTCGATCTCGGAGCCGTAGCGCTCGTCCTCGGGAAGCTCTTCAAGAGCGGCCAGATCCGCTTCCTTGCGCCACAGCCAGGAGGGGACGGTGTTCTCCTCGACCGGCTTCAGCCGTGCCGGAACGCCGGCCTTGCGGAAATATTTCTGCGCCAGAATATCGGCTGCGACCTGGGAGAACTGGGTCGGGACCTGGATATTCTCCAGACGGAAGACGACCGAACCATCCGGATTCCGGATCTCGCTGGTGGCCGTGCGAAAGTCTATGGTGGCGTAAGGCGATTGACCGTCTTTGGTATAGCGCCGCTCGATCCGCATTCTCTAAGTCCCCTTGTAATCGCATTCCGGTTCTGCCCGAACCGGTCTCAAGTCCGCATCACATCCGGCTTGGCGTTGCCGCCGGCCTCATACTGCCGAATGCCGCCCTGTCATGGTCAGGCTGTAAGCCTGTATGTAGCGTATCTGATTTGCTGGTCCACTATATATAGTGCTCTTCAACAGGTTTGTCGCGATGCAGGACACAGAAATCGGCGCAGAAACCCATCCTCCGGTTCAAGGCTGCAAAACCGGAAGCGGCTACGCTGATACTTACTTTCTGGATGACCGGAGCACCCGGAAGGGCTCCCGACTACGCACATCGCAATGATAGAGAAACTAATGTAAACGAATTCTTAAGGTCAAGGCGCGAGTGACAACAGCTTGTGCCGGTCTCGTGTCTGGACGCAAAATCTTGTGTGCGAATGTGGATAGTGGGGAGTGGGCGGGACAGGCGCAATCAAAAGGAATTTAGCGCTTGCTTTCCCGGCAGGGCGGTGTTGCCGGTCCTGGCAACCGTTTCTGTGGATGATAATAGACAGGGTTTTATGAAAATTTGAAGAAAATCGCGGGGAAGGATTTCAACGGGGTTTAAGCCTGGGCTGGTTTAGTGCGGAAGTGACAGGGACAGGGACCCGCATTTCATGAAGCATCATGCCGCCTTCGGGCTTTCCATGGAAGACATCGACGCGGTCGTCGTGGAAGACAGCAAGCCCATGCAGACGATTCTGAGGTCGATTCTCCTCAGCTTCAAGGTCGCCCGCGTGCGGGTGTTCGATTCGGCCGACGAAGCACTGGAAGCCAGCCTGGCCGAACCGCCCAACGTGATTCTGACCGACTGGCGCATGCAGCCGACGTCCGGATACCAGTTCCTGCGACTCGTGCGGCACCGCCACATGGAGCCGCTTTGCTACGTGCCGATTCTCTTCATCACGGCTCACGGCACCCGGCCTCTGGTGGACAAGGCGTTGCGCGCGGGGGCACATCACGTGCTGGTCAAGCCGGTGTCGCCGTCGACCCTTTACAAGCGGTTGAACTGGATCCTGAGCGATGACCGGCCCATGACCCTGGAGCATTCCGGCTTCTACAATATCTACGGCATCCAGAAGACCCTGGACGCCCAGGCGGACAAGCTGCAGTCCCTGGCCGGTGCGCGTCTCCATCACAGGATTGCGACCCGAAAGCGCGCCGAGGTGGAAGGGGCCGTCGAGGCGGCCTTCGACAAGAAGGCCGACCGGGGGCCGGTCTTTGCCGGAGGGAAAACGGAAGAGCCGAAACAGCATTCGGCGGCGGCAAGGCACATCCGCGAGGCGGGATTCGCGTCGGTCAAGGGCGGCAAGATTCACTGAGTCGGGTCTGCGTCGCTTTTTCTCGCGCATTTCTGGATCCGCAACCTAGACAGAGACGTTTGTTGCCGCCATAGTCCGCCGAAATCCGGCGCCCCGTTCTACGGTCACCGGAGTTCGGGAATCTGTCATCGAGGGACCTTTAGAGGGCCATGAAAACTCTGCTGCTTGAATTGTTCACCTGGTGGAACGGCCAGACCATGGGCACCCGCTCCTTCACGTGGCGCAAGGGTGAGTTCGTCGGGGAAGACGAGTTCGGCAACAAGTACTACAAGGAACGGGCGGGCAAGAAGCGCTGGGTCATCTACAACGGCCTTGCGGAAGCCTCCACCATTCCTCCGGGCTGGCACGGCTGGATGCATCATCGGGTCGATACGCCGCCCGTTGACGAAAACTATCACGCCAAGCACTGGCAGAAACCGCATGAGCCGAACCATACCGGCACTCCGGCTGCCTATCGTCCGCACGGCTCGATCCTGACCCCGGAAAACCGGCCCGAGGTCACCGGAGATTACGAGGCCTGGACACCGGGCAACTGACGCCAGGCGGTTCGCGCCGGCGGCTGGATTCTCCCAGATAACACCTGCAAGAAAGCCCTGCATTCGCGGGGCTTTTCAGTTTGATGACACCCCTGGAGCCTTGTCGTTCCAGACAGGCGCACCGCTGCGTGCAGATCCCGATTCCGGCGAATGCCGGCAGGAAACGGGTTCGGCGGTCGGAGCCTTGTCTCATGTGCGCTGCTGCGCGCGAGAGGAACCGGTGAAATCGCCGGCGTGAGCTCAAACCTTCCGGATGTCGTCGAGCACGGCGAGGATGTCCTGGCCACAGGCCTGCGGTGACAGGGCGTAAAAGTCGGTCTCGCGTTTCAGGGCCTCGGAGAGCAGCTTGTTGTAATCGGCCTGGGAGACCTCCCGAGTGCCGAATTTGCTCAGATGGTCCGTCACGAATTGCGTGTCGAGCAGGCTGTAGCCGCCGACGACCAGTCTGGCGACCAGATGGGCCAGGCAGACTTTCGACGCGTCGGTCCTGAAGGTGAACATGCTTTCACCGAAGAAGGCGCCGTTCAGGCTGACGCCGTACAGGCCGCCGACGAGCTCGCCCTCCTGCCAGGCTTCCACCGTGTGGCAGTAGCCCATTTCGAAGAGCTCGCCGTAAAGACGGCGGATCTCGCGGTTGATCCAGGTCTTCTGGCGCCCGGGCATGGGCTCGGCACAGCCGTCGATGACCCCCTGAAAGTCGGTGCTGACCCGGATCTCGAACATATCGTTGCGGATGGTGCGCCTGAGACGCCGGGGCAGGTGAAAATCGGCGAAGGGGAGAATGCCGCGACGTTCCGGTTCCAGCCAGAAAAGGCTCGGATCATCGGCGGATTCGGCCATGGGAAACAGGCCGCAGGCATAGGCTTTCAACAGCACCTGCGGGGTGATTTCCATCACGATATCGTCCTGGTATCCAGCCATGATGCCTCACAGTCCGTTCAGGGCGCGTACGCCCTTGCCGAAAACCGGTCAGCTCGACTTGTTGGCCAGATACTTTTCCAGCCAGTGAATATCGTACTGACCGTTTGCTATATCCTGATTGTCTACCAGATCGCGGAAAAGCGGAATAGTGGACTTGATCTCGTCGATAACAAATTCGTCGAGGCAGCGGCGCAGGCGCATCATGCATTCGACGCGGTTGCGGCCGTGCACGATCAGCTTGCCGATGAGACTGTCGTAATAGGGCGGGATCTTGTAGCCCTGATAGACGCCGGAATCGACACGCACGCCAAGTCCGCCGGGGGTGTGGTAATAGGTGATGGTGCCCGGCGAAGGGGCGAAGGTGGCGGGGTCTTCCGCATTGATCCGGCATTCGATCGCATGGCCTTCGAAGCGGATGTCCTCCTGAACCATGTCCAGACTGCCGCCGGCGGCGATCCGGATCTGTTCGTTGACAAGGTCGATGCCGGTGATCATCTCGGTGACCGGATGTTCCACCTGAAGGCGGGTGTTCATCTCGATGAAATAGAACTCGCCGTTTTCGTAGAGAAACTCGATGGTGCCGACACCGCGATATTTCAGCTTGCGCATGGCGCTGGCGACGATCTCGCCGATCTCCTTGCGCTGGTCGGCGTTGAGAGACGGGGAGGGCGCCTCTTCCAGAACCTTCTGGTGGCGGCGCTGCAGGGAGCAGTCTCGTTCGCCCAGGTGCACCGCATTGCCCTTGCCGTCGCCCAGGACCTGGATCTCGATGTGGCGGGGCTGGCCCAGATATTTTTCCATGTAGAGCGCGTCGTCGCCGAAGGCCGCCTTGGCTTCCGAGCGTGCGGTGGACAGCGCCGAATCAAGATCCGCTTCGGTTCTTGCGACCTTCATGCCACGGCCGCCGCCGCCGGCGGCAGCCTTGACCAGCACCGGATAGCCGATTTCCCGGGCGATCGCATGGGCGTCGTCCTGCGGGGTCACGGCACCGTCGGAACCGGGAACGACCGGGATACCCAGGTCGATGGCGGTCTTCTTGGCCTGGATCTTGTCGCCCATGATGCGGATGTGTTCGGCGGTCGGACCGATGAATTCGATATTGTGGGCTTCGAGAATTTCCGCGAAACGGGCGTTTTCGGACAGGAAGCCATAGCCGGGATGAACCGCGTCGGCGCCGGTGATCTCGCAGGCCGCCAGAAGCTGCGGAATGTTCAGATAACTGTCGCGCGCCGCGGGCGGGCCGATGCAGACGCTTTCGTCGGCAAGGCGCACATGCATGGCGTCGGCGTCCGCGGTGGAATGAACCGCCACCGTCGAAATGCCGAGCTCCTTGCAGGCACGAAGGATGCGCAGGGCAATTTCGCCGCGATTGGCGATGAGGATCTTGGAGAACATGGCCACGACGGCTCCTTATTCGACGATAATGAGCGGTTCGCCGAATTCCACCGGCTGGGCGTCATCCACCAGGATCTGCTTGACGGTTCCCGATCTGGTGGAGGGAATGTGGTTCATGGTCTTCATGGCTTCGATGATCAGGATCGACTGGCCCTCCGTGACCTTGTCGCCGACCTGAATGAAGGGGGCCGCGCCGGGTTCGGGAGAAAGATACGCCGTGCCCACCATGGGAGAGGTGACCGTTCCGAGAGACGCCGGGGCTTCGGCAGCCGGGGCGGCCGCAGGAGCGGCTGCGGGGGCCGCTGCTGCAGGTGCGGCGGCGGGAGGCGCCATGCTGACAGGGGCATTGATCGATATCTGACGGGCGACGCGAATACGCGTATCGCCTTGTTCCAGTTCGATTTCCGACAGATTGGTTTCATCCAGAAGGATGGCGAGATCCCGGATCATGGCCGTGTCGAACTTCTTGTTATCATTACGCATATCGTTTGGCTCTCGTACTCGGTCCGCAAGAAGCGCATGTGCGTGATCGACAGGGAAGATCGTTCCATCCGGTGGATGGCGTCCCGCGGGACCATCCGGACCGGGAGCCCGACGTTTTTCCGCCCGATACCGGGTTGCACCTGCGCCATTTGCGCCGCCGATCAAAGCGGACAAAGGTTTGTGGCCCGCGACCATCCCGGACACGAGCCACGCTTCTTATAGGGATTGAATCGGGTCAGGAAAACCCCCGATTTCCCATCGATGAGACGGAGACCCCGTTTCCAACAACCTTGAGCGTGCCGGACAGGAGGTCAGCAGGTGGTCTCGCCGCAATTTTGCACCGCGTCCAGTTTCTCGCGAAGCTGGTCGAAGCCGACAGCGCCCATGACCACCTCGTTGCCGACCACATAGGAGGGCGTTCCGGTGAGACCGAGGCGGTTGGCGATGGAATAGACTTCCTCGATGGTCTGGCCGGCTTCATCGGTTTCCATGGCCGCCAGGAGATCGTCTTCCGCGATGCCGGTTGCGGTTGCGGCCGCAATCGCGCTCGCGCGATTTGCCTGGCTGCGGCCGAGAAGCAGTGCCTCGTGGAATTCGGCGTATTTTTCAGGCGCCAGGGTATTGACCGCGATGGCGACCTGGGCGGCTTCCACCGAGCCCTGGCCGAGGACGGGGAATTCCTTCAGAACGACTTTCAGGTCGGGATACTGTTCGATCAGGCGGGCCATGTCGCTGTGAGCGCGCTTGCAGTAGCCGCAGTTGTAATCGAAGAATTCCACGAGGGTCATGGATCCTTCCGGATTGCCGAGAACGACCTGACGGGAAGAGTCGAAGAGCACGTCAGCGCTGTCGCTGAGCGCCTGCAGCCGGGCGGTTTCCGCGGCTTCCTTTTCCTTGCGGTCCAGTTCGGTCAGGGCTTCGGCGACAATTTCCGGATTCTGGAGAAGATATTCCCGCACGATCTTTTCAATTTCGCCGCGATCCATGTCCTGGGCTGCGGCGGAGCCTGCGGCCAGCGAGAAGACCAGTGCGGCGGCGGAAAGGAGGCGCAGCAGGACGGAGGGACAGATTTGCCGACCGAAACGGGTGATATAGGTCATTCGTGACTCCTTGGATCAACCCGCTCTCATGCGAGGTCACATGAGAGCAAAGAGGCCGATCGATTCTAAATTTCCGGAGCATTAGGTCCGCGTTCCGGGGAAGCGGGATGCTCCATGCAAAAAGGTTCCGGCCCTTCGGCCCTGTCACCGGTGCGTGTCACAAGTGTCAGCGGCTTCTCGGCAGATCAGGTGGTTTGTACGCTACAATGTCGTCGGCTTGAAGCCACGCAGGCGTTCCACGCTTCAAACTTTTTTGAGCACGGGCCGCGTAGCGTTGCGCCGCCTGGAAATCTCCGCTCACCATCAGACCCTTTGCCGTTGCCAGATCGGCTTCCGCGCGCTCGCCCTGGCGCCCGTGGGCAATCGCCAGCTGGCTGTAGGCCACGCCCGAGTTCGGGTCTCTGTGAATGGCCTGTTTCAGGACCCGTTCTGCCTCGGGAAGATAGGAGGGCTCGTTGGCGCCGACCAGCGCATATCCAAGCCAGACGAGAAACTGCGGTTCGTTTGGTTTGAACGACAGGGCCTTGCGGAACGGCGCGATTGCGCCCTTCGGGTCGCCGCCTTCCAGAAGCGCCTGGCCCTTGAGTTCGTAGTAATAGGGATTGTTCGGCTGGGTGCGGATCAGCGCATCGATTTCCTTCACCGCGCCCTTGCCCCGGCTTTTCATGGCCGCGATCGCCCGCGCATATTGCGCCGCGGGGCTCTTGTCGCTGCGCGGATAGGCGCGCAAGGTGGCCGACGGGTGGCTGGTGAAGGCGAACAGTTTCGCACGGACCTGATCGTGCCGGTATTGCAGCACATAGTCTTCCGGCTGGTTGAAGTATTTTGACTTCTGGGCCTCGTTCAAAAGTCCGTTATATCGCTCCTGGGCCATCGGATGGCTCTGGGCGTATGGATCGGCGAACTTGCGCGAGAACATCTGCTGTTCCGACATGCGCTGGAAATTTTTCAGCATGCCGCGGGCGCTCTGGCCGGTTGCGTCGAGATACTTGAGTGCGGCCCGGTCCGCGGTCGCTTCCTCGCCGCGCTGATAGGCGAGCAGCGATCTCTGTCCCATCGAGCCGGATCCGAGCATGGCGGCGGCGCCCCCCGAGGCGGCCTGGCCGGATCCGGCGGCCGCGCCGGCCGCGGCGGCGCCTGCTCCCAGAATCATGCCGATGACCGCCACGATCTGGGCGTTGGCTGCGGCCGAGCGCAGACGGACGAGGTGTCGTCCGGCGATATGCCCGGTTTCATGGGCGATGACGCCAATGACCTCGCCGGGCGTCTCGGCTTCCAGCAAGACGCCGATGTTGATGAACATGCGGCGTGAATCGGGCACGAAGGCGTTGAAGGTCTTCTCGTTGACCAGAATGATCTGTGGTTCGGAATTGGCGATGCCGGCCACCTTGAAGATCGGTTTGGCGTAATCCTTCAGCAGCGCTTCGGTTTCCGCGTCCCGGACGAGTGGCAGGCTGCCGCGCTGCGCCTGTGCCGGGGCAGCGGCCAGGGGCAGGAGAAGAGCCGCCGAACACGCAAGGGAAACGGCCTTGCGTATCAGCCGTGCCCCGGAGCGTTTTTCGGGCCGGACGGAAAGGGGCGCTGGACGCGGCAAGTCGCATACCTCCGGAAACGATGACTGCATTTCGAAATCCACACTGATCCTCGCCATGCAATTCTGCTCTGGCGCACGAATGTGTGGAGAAGGTATGGAGCGAGTCGGGCCCGGTCAAGAAAAGTGAATGACAATTCCGGGAGGATCGCAAGGAATTGTCCAGCCGGCACCATCTCAGCCGGGGAACCGCCCCTTCAAGCGCGCAGGTCCGCTCCGGTCAGATTGCATCCTTTCGGAAAATCCGCGATACGAGAGCCGCGAACGCTCCGCCGCCTTCTGGCTGCGAAGAAAATGCCCCTGACGCTCCGGGCCGTGATCCGGGGCCGTACACCGCCGGAACAGACAGGTCGCCATGACATCCTCCGCCTTTGTGCCCTCGCGCCGCAGCGACGTTGCCCCTTTCATCGCCATGGACGTTCTGTCCGAGGCCGCGCGCCTTGAGGCCGACGGCCGCAGGATCGTGCATATGGAAGTGGGTCAGCCCTCGGCGCCGGCGCCGAAGGCGGCGCTGGCGGCGGCCGATGAGGCCCTCAGGCACGGCAGGCTCGGTTATACGGAAGCTCTTGGCGTCAAGCCGCTGCGCCATGCGCTTGCCCGCCACTACAAGAGGACCTACGGCGTCGAGGTGCCCATTGACCGGATCATGGCGACCACGGGATCATCGGCTGGCTTCAACCTGGCCTTCCTGGGCGCTTTCGATCCGGGAGACCGGGTGGTCCTGACCGCTCCGGGGTATCCTGCCTACCGGAATATCCTGAAGGCGCTCGGCCTTGTGCCCGTCGAGGTGGAGGTCGGAGAAGACACCCGCTGGTGCCTGACCCCCGCCCATCTGGATGAGGTTCAAAAGGATGGCCCCGTGAAAGGGGTTCTTGTCGCCAGTCCCGCCAATCCCACGGGCACCATGATGGGCGCGGACGCGCTGGAAGATCTCGTCGGCTACTGCGAGAGCCAGGGTATCTGGTTCATTTCCGACGAGATCTACCATGGCCTCGATTATGCCGGGGAGCAGAAGACGGCGCTCGAGTTTTCCCGGAACGTGATCGTCATCAACAGCTTCTCGAAATATTATTGCATGACCGGCTGGCGTATCGGCTGGATGATCCTTCCCGAGCAGCTGGTCAGGCCTGTGGAGCGCATCGCCCAGAGCCTCTACATCTCGCCGCCGGAGCTGTCCCAGATCGCGGCGACTGCGGCGCTGGATTGCGTGCAGGAACTTGAAGGCGTCAAGGCCGGCTATGCGGCCAATCGCGCATTGCTTCTGAAAGGGCTTCCGGACATGGGCCTGGACAGGCTTCTGCCGGTGGACGGTGCTTTCTACATCTACGCCGACATCAGCCGGTTCAGTTCGAACAGCCTGGAATTCGCGCGCACCATGTTGCATGAGGCCGGTGTGGCGGCGACGCCGGGTGTGGATTTTGACCCGGTCCACGGACATGAGTTTCTGCGCTTTTCCTTCGCCGGAACCCATGATGACATGAAAGAGGCGCTGAGCCGTCTGGCCGCATTCCTGAAATAGCCGGGAGGTTCAGGAAGCTCCTGCGAAATTCTGCGAAAGTGCTGCTTCAAACAGTCAGGCCGCCCTGTGTCCGGTTGAACGCAGGGCGGCCTGAAGCTTGAAGATCGGTCAGTTTCCGGACTTCCAATCGCATCCGATCGGAAAGCTATCGATCTTAGAAGAACGACCGTCCGCGCCACCATCCGGCGCGCTTCGGCTTGCTTTCCTTGTTGTCACCGGATGTTTCGCTGGTGACGACAGGTTCTGCCGGAGCTGACGGGGCGGAGGGCGCTTCCTTTGCCGGTTCATCTGCTTCCGGTTCCGCTGCAGCTTCACTGGCGACCGGTTGTTCGGACGTCGGTGTCTCGACAACGATATGGTCTTCTTCGGGCGCGTCAGTCGTTTCCGCCGGCTCGGAGGCCGTCTCGGAAACCGCAACATCCGCCGTTTCAGCCTCGCTGGAGGCTGCTTCCGGAGTGGCCGCGTCAGGAGCTGCTTCCCCGGTCGTTTCCTCTGCCTGAGCCTCGGGCGCAACCGGCTCACCGGAAGCAGGGGCTTCCTGCGGCGCAGCGGCGTCTACACTCTCACTGGCGTCGCCATTGGCCGCGTCAGCAGAACTTCCGGCGTTTGCATCCGCTTCATCTTCACCGTTGACGTCTCCGCCTTCGCCATTCTTGCGACCCCGGCGTCCGCCGCGGCGGCCCCGGCGGCGCTTGCGGCGCGGCTCGTCATCACCGCCGTCTTCCTCGCCGGAGCGCGCTTCCTGCGGCTGGCCGTCTTCGCCTTCCGCCTCGGCGGTGTCATCAGAGGCCTGGCGGGTGTCGGTGCCGGTCTGGTTGCTGTCGTCGGACTGGGCATCCGCCCCGCTCCGCCGGCGCTTGCGGCGGCGCTTGCGGCGGCGGTCTCCGCCTTCGTCCTCGAGAGCCTGTTCTTCTTCAGGCTCATCCGGCTGCTCGACGGGCTCGTCGACAATCTCGACGGTGTCGGGGTGCACGATCGGCGAGGGGGCCGGGAAACGGTCCCGGTCCACCAGGGCGCCACGCTCCAGAACATAAAGCTGGCCGTTGATCGATTCGTCCGCATGCACTTCGATCTCGATCGCAAAGCGCGTTTCCAGATCGACAAGATTGGCGCGCTTCTGGTTCAGGATATAGAGCGCGACCTGCGTGGTGGTGCGGATGATCAGATTGTGGGAGGCGCCCTTCAGCAGGTTGTCCTCGATCGACCGCAGCACATGAAGCGCAACAGATTCCACGGACCTGATCATGCCCGTACCCTGACAATGCGGGCAGGGGGTCGTGGAGCTTTCCAGAACGCCGGTGCGGATGCGCTGGCGCGACATTTCCAGAAGACCGAAATGGGAGATCCGGCCGACCTGAATGCGGGCCCGGTCGTTCTTCAGACAATCCTTCAGCTTGCGCTCGACGGACCTGTTGTTCTTCGACTCTTCCATGTCGATGAAGTCGATCACGACAAGACCGGCCAGATCGCGCAGGCGCAGCTGCCGGGTGACTTCTTCCGCGGCTTCAAGGTTGGTCTGAAGGGCCGTGTCCTCGATGTTGTGTTCACGGGTCGACTTGCCCGAGTTCACGTCGATGGAAACCAGGGCTTCCGTCTGGTTGATGACGATGTAACCGCCGGATTTCAGGGTCACCTGGGGCGAGAACATCGCGTCGAGCTGGGGTTCCACGCCAAAGCGGATGAACAGCGGCGAGGGGTCGCGGTAGGGCTGGACGTTCTTGGCATGGCTCGGCATGAGCATGCGCATGAAGTCCTTGGCTTCGCGATAACTTTCGTCACCGGCGACCAGAACCTCGCTGATATCCTTGTTGTAAAGGTCGCGTATCGAGCGTTTGACCAGGCTGCCTTCCTCGTAGACGAGGCTTGGCGCGCTGGATTTCAGGGTCAGCTCGCGCACATTCTCCCACAGCCGCATAAGATATTCGAAATCGCGTTTGATTTCCGCCTTGGTGCGGCTGGCGCCTGCGGTCCTGAGGATGACGCCCATGCCTTCCGGCACTTCCAGTTCGGAGGCGATCTCCTTCAGACGCTTGCGGTCGGTCGGCTGGGTGATCTTGCGGGAGATGCCGCCGCCGCGTGCGGTGTTCGGCATCAGGACGGAATAGCGGCCGGCCAGCGACAGATAGGTCGTCAGAGCGGCGCCCTTGTTGCCGCGCTCTTCCTTGACCACCTGAACCAGGATGACCTGGCGGCGCTTGATGACTTCCTGGATCTTGTACTGCTTGCGAAGCGGCGCGCGACGCTCGGGAACTTCTTCCATGGCGTCTTCGGCACCGACCGATTCGACCGCGTCCTCGTCACTGTCGGATTCGTCCTCGTCTTCGTCGGACTTGCGGCGGCGGCCACGGCCGCGCCCACGCGCCCTGACGGGAGCTTCTTCTTCCTCGTCCTTGTCGACAGTTTCCTGGTCACCGTTGCCGGCGTCCTGGGCGTCGTCATCTTCGGGTGCCCTGGTGACAACATCCTCACCGGACTCGTCGCCGTCATCCGCCGCAGCGTCCCCGGTCTCGACTTTTTCGCTGGCGACGGTTTCGGCCGTTTCGTTTCTCGCCGCACGGGTACGGCGGCGGCGCTTCGGCTTTTCCTCGGCATCCGCGTCATCGCGCTGACGGTCGGCCGCTTCGGCGGCGAGCAACGCCTCCCGGTCCGCGACCGGAATCTGGTAGTAGTCGGGATGAATTTCACTGAACGCGAGAAACCCGTGGCGATTGCCACCATATTCGACGAACGCCGCCTGAAGCGAGGGTTCGACCCGCGTTACTTTCGCTAAATAGATATTTCCGCGAAGTTGCTTTCTGTTCGCTGCTTCAAAGTCGAATTCTTCAACCCGATTGCCACGCACGACGACGACCCGGGTTTCTTCCGGGTGGCCCGCGTCGATCAGCATTTTGTTTGCCATTATTGAACGTCTCCACGGCAGCGCTGCTTGGCGCATATCCAAAACGCGCATCGCCCGAAAGGAGGATGGCTGCCGTATTTGTTTTGATAAGATGAGGAAGGGCGTCTGCGCCCGGCGCGGTCGTATGATCAACGCAAGCGGCCGCATAAGCGGGGACTTGCTTTGTGTCGATCATCATGTGCATCACGCGGGTCCTTCGGGGCAACGCAGGCCCAGGAGTTAAAGTCGTTGTGTCATACACCGGCATGCAGGTTGGCTTCGCCGCTACATCTACATCCGGTTCCGGAAGGGATTCGCTCTCCATGCCCGCCGCTGGCCTCGCCGATAGTCAGCCAATGGAAACAGGCATGATGCTACGAGGCGGAACGGTGTCGAAGAGAGTCCGATACCCTGTCCTCTGCAGTCCAGGCGCTTGAAAATCCGGCAGAACGGCCTCTGTTCTGTCGTTTAAAGGCCTTGGAATACGATGACGTTGTGGATAGACATCCCATTTCGTCACCCGGGAAGGTATCGGATTCGAACCTAAATCCGTAAAGTACTTTTACGATCCGCCGCTCCGCTTTGCAAGCAGTGTGACAGAGGGGAAGCATTTTCCTTCTCCGGGAGATGGCGTATGACGGAGCGCAAGAGCCCCAAGGCGAATGATTTGCAGGCACCATGGCCGCTATGATGAAATTCAAAATCGGGATGAAACCGCAGGTTGGCGGGCTGTTTTATGCCACTTGCCGGTTCGTCGGACTGACACGTGCCCTTCTGGTGTTATGCGCCCTCGCATTCGCTTTCCAGGCCGGGCCGGGGGTCGCCGAAACCGTCAAACCTGTCGTGACCGGGGCCAGAGTTGCCGGTGACGAGGGCCGGACTCGATTCGTTCTGGACATGAACACGCAGGTCACACCCGTCATTTCCGGTCTGGCAAATCCGTATCGGCTTATCCTCGATCTTCCGGAGGTTTCGTTTTCCATTCCGCCGGAGGCCGGGGAGACCGGGCGGGGACTGATCAGCGACTGGCGTTTCGGACTGTTCGCGCTGGGAAAATCGCGGATCGTCATGGATCTGACCGGACCGGTCAGTGTCGACAAGACCTTCTTCCTTCCTGCTGTCGACGATCAGCCGGCGCGGCTTGTGGTGGATCTGGTGCGCTCATCGCCGCAGGATTTCGCCGCCTTTGTCGAGACGTCCCGGTCCGAACGCCCGACGACTTCCGTGAAGGTCTCAGCCAAGAGTGACAAGCTGACCGCGCCGAAGACCGGCCACAAGCCGCTCATCGTGCTCGACCCCGGTCATGGCGGGATCGACAGCGGTGCCGTGGGCGTTGCCGGGACGCCCGAAAAAGTGATCGTGCTGGAATTTGCGAAGCTCCTGCAGGAAAAGCTGGAAGCCAGCGGCCTCTATGATGTGCATCTGACCCGGGATGACGACACGTTCATTCCGCTCGGGCGCAGGGTCGAAATCGGTCATGAAATAGCGGCTGACCTGTTCATCTCCATACATGCCGATTCGGTGCGGCGCGGAAAGAAACTGGCGCGCGGGTCGACGGTCTACACGCTGTCGGACAAGGCTTCCGACCAGCTTTCGGAGGAACTCGCCGAGACGGAAAACATGTCGGACGTGATCGCCGGAGTGGATCTGGATTCGGGGCCGGCCGAGGTGACCGACATCCTGCTGGACCTGGCGCGCCGGGAAACCCGTTCCTTTTCGGTCTATTTCGCCAGAACGCTTGTGAGTGAACTCAAGAGCGCCGTCCGTCTCATCAACAATCCGCACAGATCCGCGGGTTTCAGGGTGTTGAAGGCGCATGATGTGCCGTCCGTGCTGATTGAGCTGGGCTATCTTTCGAATGAGCATGACGAGAAACTGCTGGTTTCCGATGAATGGCGCGAGCGCATGGCCGGTGCGATTACCGAGGCTGTTCACGGATTTTTCCGGCCCCGGCTGGCGCGCCAGCAGGAGGCGGCGTCACAGTAAAAAAGTCCTGTGTCACCAGGCAAATTGAAACCGGGGACTGACAAATGCCTCAGCATCGCCATATTGGTGCACGAGGAAGGCTGCTAAGTGTATTCGATCGGCCTTTGGTGCCGAAGTGATGTATCCATGTTAAAACGCAGTACGCGCTTGAAGACGGGGAAAGACGAGCCCGCGGTATGAAATTTTTGGTGAAGTTTTTTGGTTATCTGTTCGGCATAGGTGCGGTCCTCGGACTGCTCGTGGCGGCTGGCGTGTGGATGTATCTGCAGCATCTCACCGAGGGGCTGCCCGATTTTACCGCCCTGCAGAATTACGAACCGCCCGTCATGACCCGCGTCCATGCTGCCGACGGCAGCCTGATGGCGGAATATGCGACCGAGCGGCGCATGTTCCTGCCGATCCAGGCCATTCCGGACCGGGTGAAGCAGGCCTTCATCGCTGCCGAGGACAAGAATTTCTACACGCATATCGGCGTCGATCCCGAAGGCATCGCGCGTGCCGCCGTGCGCTTCATCCAGAACTATGGTTCCGGGAGGCGGCCCGAGGGTGCCTCCACGATCACGCAGCAGGTGGCCAAGAACTTCCTTCTGTCCGATCTGGTGAGCGAGGAAAAGCAGCGGCGCTCGGCGGCCTATGAGCGCAAGGTCAAGGAAGCCGTTCTCTCTCTTAGGATCGAGCAGGCCTATACGAAGGACGAGATACTCGAACTGTATCTCAACGAGATCTATTTCGGCTTCGGCGCCTATGGTGTCGCGGCGGCCTCGCTGATCTATTTCGACAAGTCGGTGCACGAGCTGACACTCGACGAGATGGCCTATCTGGCCGCCCTTCCCAAGGGGCCCAGCAACTACCATCCGTACCGCAAGACCGCAGCGGCCATCGCGCGCCGCAATTATGTGCTCGACCGGATGATCGCAGACGGCTACATCACCGCGGAAGAGGGCGACGAAGCCAAGGAAAAGCCGATTGTCGTCAAGCCGCGTGAACACGGATCCCAGCTGTTCGCCGCCGAGTATTTCACCGAAGAGGTCCGCCGCGAGGTTGCCGATATCTTCGGTGACAAGCGCCTTTATCAGGGGGGGCTTTCCGTCCGCTCGACGCTCGACCCGGAACTCCAGCAGATGGCGCGCAAGTCGCTCATGGACGGGCTGATCAAGTTCGACCATGAGCGCGGCAGCTGGAACGGTCCGATCGAGCGGATCACGCTCGGTGCAGACTGGGGTGTCGATCTGGCGAAGATCGAAGCCCTGAGCGATCTGCCGGAATGGAAGCTCGCGGTGGTTCTGGAAAGCGGCAGCGATCAGGCGCTTGTCGGCATCCAGCCGCAGAAACTCGTGAGCGGTGAGCTTTCCGACGAACGCAAGACCGGTCCGCTCTTCCTGGAGACGATGAAATGGGCCCGTATCAAGGGCCGCGCTCCCGGCGCGGTCTCCGACGTGCTTGCGCCGGGCGATGTGGTCTACGTCCAGGAAAGCGCCGTCGCTCCCGGTACGTTCGAACTGCGCCAGATCCCGAAGGTCTCCGGTGCGCTGGTGGCGATGGACCCCTATACCGGCCGCGTTCTGGCGATGGTCGGCGGTTTCAGCTACGCCCAGAGCGAGTTCAACCGGGCCACGCAGGCTTACCGCCAGCCCGGCTCGTCCTTCAAGCCGTTCCTTTACGCCGCGGCTCTCGACAACGGCTACACACCGTCCTCGGTGGTGATGGATGCTCCGCTGGAGATCAACCAGGGGCCGGGTCTGGGAACCTGGCGGCCGCAGAACTACGGCGGCAAGTTCTACGGCCCGTCGACCCTGCGCACGGGTGTCGAACTGTCCAGAAACGTCATGACCGTTCGTCTGGCACAGGACATGGGCATGCCGCTGGTGGCCGAATATGCCAAGCGCTTCGGCATCTACGACAACATGCTGCCGGTTCTGTCCATGTCGCTCGGCGCCGGCGAGACCACGGTTCTGCGGCTGACCACCGCCTATGCGACCATCGCAAACGGCGGGAAAAAGGTTCGCCCGACCCTGATCGACAGGATCCAGGACCGGTATGGCCGTACCATCTACAAGCATGACAGCCGCATCTGCGACGGCTGTACCCAGGATGTCTGGGAAGGCCAGGAAGAACCGACGCTGATCGATGACCGCGAGCAGGTGCTCGATCCCATGACCGCCTATCAGATCACGTCCATGATGGAAGGTGTGGTGCAGCGTGGCACGGCCACATCGGTCCGTGCTGTCGGCCGTCCGGTCGCCGGCAAGACCGGCACCACCAATGACGAGAAGGATGCCTGGTTCATGGGCTTCACGCCGGATCTCGCCGTAGGCGTCTTCGTCGGCTACGACAATCCCAAGCCGATGGGACGCGGTGCGACCGGCGGGCATGTGGCTGCGCCGATCTTCACGGACTTCGTCAAGAAGGCGCTGGCGGACAAGCCTCCGGTCGAGTTCCGGGTTCCCAAGGGTCTGCAGCTTATCCCGATCAACCGTCGCACCGGCATGCGCACGGCCGCCGGGACGCCTGGCTCGATTCTGGAAGCCTTCAAGCCCGGCATGGCACCGCCGGACAGCTATTCCGTCATCGGGTTCGAGGAAAACATGGGCGTGCCGCATGCGGTTTCGCCCGAAGCGGCCGGCGCCGTTCTCATTGGAACAGGCGGTCTTTACTGACCCGGACTGGCCTGACCGGGGCAGGATGATGCTTGAGCCTTTTGCGTGGTTTACAGCGTCAACCCGTGCGGGTAATGTCCCGCTCCAATTCCAGAGCCTCCCGTGTCCTGGCGGATGCGGGGGCTCCATCAATCCAGATTCGATCGGCTGCCGGACGTTCAAGCGAGTCCGTTTGAACGTTCCGCCGATCCGGGCCCGGTGTCCCCTGGAGGCCGGGCTGCTTCATGTCAATCAAGCGAGGTATCCGATGCGCGCCGAAATGGAAGCGATCGTCGACGAAATCAAGCAGGCCATAAGCCTGCTGAGGAGGCATCTTTGACTGGGATCAGGCTGTCGTCCGACTGGAGGAACTGAACGCCCTTTCCGAAAATCCGGAACTGTGGAACGAACCCTCCAAGGCCCAGAAGCTGATGCGCGAGCGTCAGCAGCTTGATGACGGCATCAATGGCGTCAAGGCCCTGGAACAGGATCTGTCCGACAATATCGAGCTGATCGAGCTCGGTGAAATGGAAGACGATGCCTCCGTTGTCGCGGAGGCGGAGCAGGCACTGCGCAGCCTGAAGGACAAGGTTCACGAGCTGGAGCTCAAGTCGCTTCTGTCCGGGGAAGCCGATGCCAATGACGCCTATCTGGAAATCAATTCCGGAGCGGGCGGTACGGAAAGCCAGGACTGGGCGTCGATGCTGCTGCGCATGTATCGCCGCTGGGCGGAGAAGCGCGGCTACAAGGTGGAGCTGCTGGAATATCACGATGGCGAGGAAGCGGGCATCAAATCTGCAACGCTCCTGATCAAGGGGGAAAACGCCTATGGCTGGCTGAAGACCGAATCCGGTGTTCACCGCCTGGTGCGGATTTCACCCTATGACAGCAATGCGCGTCGTCACACCAGCTTTTCCAGCGCCTGGGTCTATCCGGTGATCGACGATTCCATCGACATCGATATCAACGAAAGCGACTGCCGGATCGACACCTACCGCGCTTCCGGCGCTGGTGGTCAGCACGTGAACACCACCGATTCGGCCGTGCGCATCACGCACCAGCCCACCGGGATCGTGGTTCAGTGCCAGTCCGAACGTTCCCAGCACAAGAACCGTGCGACCGCCTGGTCCATGCTGAAGGCCCGTCTCTACGAGGCGGAACTGAAAAAGCGGGAAGAGGCGGCAAATGCGGAGGCCGCGTCCAAGTCGGACATCGGTTGGGGTCACCAGATCCGATCCTATGTCCTGCAGCCCTATCAGCTTGTGAAGGACCTCAGGACCGGAGTTGAAAGCACGTCTCCGGGCGATGTTCTGGACGGCGATCTCGACAAGTTCATGGAAGCCGCTCTTGCCCAGAGGGTCTTCGGCGGGGAACCGGTCGCGGTTGAAGATATCGAATAAGCGCGTCTCGTGACGAAACAAAGACAGGCGGTTCCGGATCGGAGCCGCCTTTTTTTCGGAATCGGCTACAGCGCGAGCGCAGCCAGCTTGTCGCCGGCGGCCAGGAACGCTGCCGGGTTGCTCGGTTTGTCACCCCTGCGGATTTCATAATGCAGATGGGCCCCGGTGGACCGGCCGGTTGAGCCGACATTGCCGATCAGGTCGCCCGCCAGGACATGGTCGCCTTTCGTCACCCGAACACGGCTCAGATGGGCGTAGCGGGTGACAAAGCCGTTGGCGTGACGGATTTCGACCATATTGCCGTAGCCGCCGTGACGGCCTGCGCCGATCACCGTGCCGGGGGCGGTGGCAAAGACGCGCGCGCCATAGGGGGCCTTGAAGTCGATGCCGGTGTGCATTGCCAGGCGTCCCAGGAAAGGGTCCACCCGCGGACCGTAGCTGCTGGAAACGGAACTGTTCTTGACGGGACGTTTTATGGGCAGCCGCAAGGTGGTGAACTTGACCCGGCGCAATGCGTCAAGAGCCTTGTTGGCCCTCTGCAGCCGATTGGGGAAATTCTCGTCGGTGATCGGCTGAAAGGGGCCGCCGATGGATGTTTTCTTGCGCAGGGCCGCATTGACCGAGGGGGTGACTGCGCGGGTGATTGCGAGAATATCTTCTATGCGGCCTTCCGTGGCGATGGTGATGGCATCCACGGCAACGGTGCTCTCCTCGTCCATTTCGGAAATATGGGCTCTTACCGCATCGAGAGCAGCTTGTTTCTCAGAGTTTTTTTTTACGGCCGCGTTCGCTTCAGGCGTTGCCGGGACCGGCTGCTGCAGGATCGTCAGGGGATCGAATTCCTTCGAAGACCCGTCGCGCAGGCCAAGGGCCTTCACCGGCTCATCGATCAGCTGGCTTTCGCCGCCGATGGCGGATTTGTCTTCTTTTTCGATAACGGCGATGCCGGGGGCATCCAGGGCCGGCTTTTGCGGCGGCAGCGGCTTGTCGGCACTGAGATAGATGCCGTTGCTTTCCGCGCGGGCCACCAGATTGGCGACGATCTCATGTCGCTGGTTGAGGTCCTGCTGGCGGCGCAGGACATCCATGACCTTGATCTCGACAGTTTCCCTGTCGACCATCTGTCGGCTGGTGAGGGTTTCGATTTCCGCCCGCAACCGGTCGATATGATCCTGATATTCCAGAACCAGTTCGGTCCGTTCCGAGCTGGCCTCGGCCATCATGTCGTGGCGCAGGAGGAAATAGCCAATGGTTCCGGCAACCGCCAGGGTTGCCGCCACGCAGGCCAGGGCGCCGCAAACCAGGTGCGCGGGGCGGACACTGAAGGTTGCCGTTCCGGTGCCTGTATCCGGCGCCGGATGAAGGGGAGCCGTCCAGGGCGCCCGGTAGGGCTGCGTGGTTGTTTGGCGTTGTCGCATGGTTACTCAGTCACTGCCTGAAGTCTGCACAAGAACTGAGTCTGATTAGAGTTTGGTAAGGTTAATAAATCGTCTTCTCCGCACTGAAATCAGCCGGTCAGACGGGCGAGAGGTTTGTAAAAACCGGGTGTTAGCCCGGCTTCCGAACGTGCCCGGTCATTGAAGGGCGGCTTGAGCGCCCCCCGGAAATGCTTGCGGACGAATGCGTGGAATGCGGGTTCTGGTCTGATTCCCTGGCGATCGCAGAGGAAGCGGAACCATTTGGCGCCGAAGGCGACATGGTTCTTTTCATCGCGATAGATCACTTCCAGGCATCTGGCGGTGTCCTCATCGCCGATCCCGCGCGCCTTTTCGATCATGGGCGGGGTGATGTCTAGGCCGCGGGCCTCCAGGACCAGAGGGATGATGGCAAGACGCGCGGCCAGATCATTGCCGGTATTCTGCGCCGCTTCCCAAAGACCGTCATGGGCGGGAAGGTCACCATAGGTGGCATCCAGTTTCGACAGCCGGTCCTGGAGCATGGAAAAATGCTTCGCTTCTTCCAGGCCCACCCGGACCCAGTCGTCATAATAGGAGCGGGGCAGGCGCACCTGGGCGAAGCGCCCGATGAGATCCCAGGTGAGGTCGACCGCGTTGAGTTCGATATGGGCGAGGGAATGGATCAGGGCCAGGCGGCCGGACCTGCCCGTCAGGCTGCGTTTGGGCATGTCGCGCGGAGCCAGCAGCACAGGCCTGTCCGGCCGGCCGGGCCGGTCGGGCATGGTGCCGTCCCTGGTTGGCGACCCGAGCGCCAGCTCACGCTGAAACCAGGCTTTGGACAGCGCATAGGCCAGTCTGACCTTCTCGTCCGTATCCTCGGAGGATACAATGGACCGGGCCCCGGCAACGAGGCTGGGTGGCAGGGATGAAGTCGGGCGTGCCATGGTTCGGGCGCGTGGCCTCAAAGCGCCCGGACAGCGTCGAGCACGGCTTCCGCATGGCCGGGCACTTTCACCTTGCGCCAGATCCCGGCGATCCGTCCCTCGGAATCCACAAGAAATGTGGAGCGCTCCACACCCATGTATTTCTTGCCATACATCGATTTTTCGACCCACACGCCGTAGGCTTGCGCGGTGCTGGTCTGCGTGTCGGCACCGAGGCGCACGGCGAGATCGTGTTTGGCGATGAAATTGTCGTGCTTTTTCGCCGTATCCGGCGAGATGCCGATGACGGTGACACCTGCCTTTGCAAATTCAGGCATCAGCCCGGTGAAGGCGATGGCCTCTGTCGTGCAGCCGGGCGTATTGTCCTTCGGATAAAAATACACCACCACCGGCTTTCCCTTAAGGGCACTCAAGGAGACGCGCCCGCCTCCATCGCTTTCCAGATCGAAGTCCGGTGCCGTATCTCCAATGGTCAGAGCGGTCATCACGCCTTCCTTCTGTCACAGTTTGTGGGTTAATGCCGGGAACCGGCAGTCTGGCGAGCAGCAACTGTCGCTTTTGCAGATGCATTCGCTGTACCATAAAGTGTCTCGCGACTCGTTCAATGCGGCACGGACCGAAGCAGGCGTTTTGTCCCCGATAACACGCCGATTCGCGTTTGGCGCTTTCCGGCGGAAGAATGGACTGACTTAACTTGCCCAAGAACGGCACCCCGAAAGAATCTCGGACGGCTCCACCGCGAAAGACCGGGCGCAGGCTCGTGCGCATTTTCGTGGTGGCTGCTCTGGTCGGCGGTCTGGGCTGGCTGGCGATAGTGTTCGCCTCGGGGCCGGTTCGTATCCCGTTTCTGGGCAGTCTTCTGGCGATGCAGGGCACGCGCGGTCCCGTGACGCTTTCGGTCGTTCGTGCGAGCGTCGATTTCACAGCACCCGGTGGCCTTGAGGTCATCATCCAGGATGCGACGGCGGACATCGAGGGGCCGTCTCCGGTCAGCATTCGCCTGCCGAGACTGACCGCCCCGATCAACATCGATGCGCTTTTCTCCGGCAAGGTGCATTTTTCGTCGCTCGTGCTGGAAAAACCCACCGTCAAACTGGCCCTGAGCGGCGGACCCGCGCGGGTGCCGGAAATCGGTCCGTTGATGGAAGCGGTCGACCGGATCAGCGATGTGGTGGATGACCAGTTCGCCCGCCGAGGCCTGCAGTCCGTGCGGATCGCGGACGGGTCGTTTGAACTTGCCGGACCGGCGGCCCGCAGCTTCAGGGGAATCGATGCGGACATCTTCCGCAGCGATACACGGATCATCCGCGCCTATGCCCGCGTTTCGGGAAATATTTCAAACTGGCGTCTGGAACTGGCCCGAAGCGCTCCGCAGGGCGCCGGTTTCAAGAATATCGGGGTCGTCGTCAACGGAATCACGCTGGCCGAGCTTCTGGGACCGGAAGCGGGGGCAAAACATGGCAAAGGCCTGCGCCTGCCGGCTTCCGCCAAACTGGAAGCCAGTCTTGACGGTGAGGGCAGGTTCTATTCGGCAAACGCGGTCGCCCGCATGCGCAACGGCTGGTTCCAGCTTGGCAAGACCCTTGTCGCCTTCGACGACGCGGCACTGTCGCTGCTGTTCACGGCGGGGCAGAAGCCCATCGAAATCACGACCTCGCACGTGATTCGCGGCAACACCCGGATTTTCTTCACCGGCTCCCTTGAACCCGACCTGGACGGAACGCCCGTGTGGGGGGTGAACCTGGACAGCAAATATCCTCAGTTCGGGTCGGCGGATGTGACGGAAGACCCGCATATGCTGGAAGGTGTTCAGGTGCGCGGACGCTTCGACCCGCGTGACCGGTTGCTGGATATCGACCGGTTCACGGCCCGATCCGGCAAAGCCGTGATTCATGGCGTGGCGAAGCTCCAGGTGACGCCGGAGGGGCCCTATCTGGCACTTGCTGCCAATGGAGAGAAGATCCCGGTCGCGCTGGCGAAACAGGTTTGGCCGATCACGCTTGTGCCGCCCGCTCGGAGCTGGGTGATCGACCGGATCAAGGCGGGGCTTATCGAAAACGTGTCCTACACCGGCGCGCTGCGGCCGCCTGCCTTCGATCCGCGCGATCCGGATGCGGGCTGGTCGGGCGACGACATGCGTCTGGACATGACGTTTTCCGGCGCTGCCGTCACTCCGGTCGGGGACGTGCCCGAAATCAGCGGCCTTGAGGGGACGCTGACGATTGAGAATGAAATGCTGCGGGTTGCCGCAACAGGCGGAACGGCGGTTTCTTCGAAGGGCGGACCGGTCGAGGTACCCTCGGGCGTGTTTGAAATCCACGACCTGCCGCTTCGGGACGGCAAGATGGCGCATGTTTCCGCGCTGATGGAAGGTGAAGCCGACGACCTCGGCGCAATGGTGAACAGTGCACCCTTCCGGATACTGGAGCGTGCCGATCTCACGAATGACGGGATCACCGGTTCCGGTCAGGTGACTGTCGAAGCACAATTTCCGCTGCAAAACCAGATCGATCTGGCTGACGTGGACTGGCATGCGTCCGGAACTCTTCAGGACTTCACGGACCCGAATCCGATCATGGGGCATACGGTGGCGGACGCGGACGTCTCGGTCGAGGCGAACAAGGACCAGGTCGCCATTGCCGGCAAGGGTGTCCTCGACGGGTTCAAGGCGGATATCGATCTGGTGGTGCCGATTGGCGATTCCGGCATTGCCGCCAGGCAGGATGTGGTCGTCTCCGTGTCCGCCAAGCAGCTGAAGGACAAGGGGATCGACCTGACCGCATTCCTTGACGGGGGCATGACGCTCAATGTTGCCAGTGTCGGGGAGGGGCAGGATTTCGTCATCGACCTGAGGCAGACGGATGTGCGGCTGACCGCTCTCGGCTGGCGAAAGGCCAAGGGGGTCCCGGCAACCGCGTCCTTCAGGATGATCGAGACCGGGGAAGAGCGGCGTATCCAGAATTTCAAGCTTGTGTCCGAGGGGGTCGATATTCGCGGCGCCATGCGTCTGAGTGCGGACGGCGAGTTGAGCCAGGCGTCGTTCGATACATTCCGGCTGCGGCCCGGCGACGATATCGAAGTCGATATCCAGCGGGCCGGTGACGGGCGCTACGACATCATCTTCGCCGGGCCGTCCTTCGACGGACGGGGGCTGATCCGCAGCATACGCAGCCCGGGCGGGAGCAAGGGGGCCGGCGACTTTTCAAGCGGGGCCAGGATCGCGGCAACAATCGACCGGGTGACGGGCTTCAACAATCAGACCATCGAGAATTTCTCCGGGAAGATCGACACGGGCGCAAAAGGCCTCGTTTCCGCCGATCTGCGCGGTCTGGTCAATGGCCGTGCCAATTTCGAATTCACCGTGAACGACCAGCAGGGATCGCAGCTGGCCAACGGCCGCTTCGCGAACACGGGCGCGACACTCAGATTCCTCGATGTCTACGAGCGGATGCGCGGGGGAACCGGAACGCTCAATGTGGCCATGGCCGACGAGGACAGCTGGGTGGGCGATTTCAACGTGAATTCGCTGCGCATCACCGAAGATCCGGCGATCCGGCGGATTCGCGAGCGCGACGATATCAACCGGCGCGGCAACGGGACGGACGGGCCGGAGGGGGCGGTGAGTGACGCCGGCGGCTCTGCAAGCTTCGATACGCTCAACATCAATTTTACCCGTGAAGCGGACACCCTGACCATCAGCCGGGGGGCGCTGCAGGGGAATGCATTGGGGGGGACCGTCAGCGGCACTGTGGATCTCGCCCGGCAGACGCTGAACCTCACGGGCACCTTCGTGCCGATCTATGCGCTCAACAATTTCTTCGCCAAGATCCCGCTGCTGGGGTATGCGCTTGGCGGCGGTTCGGGAGAAGGGCTGATCGGGGTTACCTACCGGCTGTCCGGATCCTTGTCGGAACCGGTTCTCTCGGTCAATCCGATCTCAGCCATTGCGCCGGGCATCTTCCGCAAGATGTTCGAATTCCAGTCGAACTGACCTGAAGGACCCGGCAGGGCCTGTCCGGAAGTTGCCATCCGGTCATTGGGGAGGGCGCTGGCGCGCTTCAGTTCGCGCGATCAGGGTATTCTTCGGGCGACCCGTCCGTGCCGCCCGGCGACCTGCAATCTGATCAGACCGGCTTCAGCAATACGTGCTTCTTCTTGCCGAGCGACAGCTTGACCACCCCGTCCTCGCTGACATCGGCAAGGGACAGCTGGCGCTTGTCGTCCGATTCGCCGCGGTCGTTGATCCGGACGGCGCCGCCCTTGATGTTCCTGCGCACGTCGCCGTTGGAGGCACACAGACCGGCGGTCACGAATGCGGACAGAACGCCCAGGCCTGTTTCAAGCTCGGATCTGGCGATCTCCACGGTCGGAAGGCCTTCGGCGGTTGCCCCCTCCTCGAACGCCCTGCGGGCGGTTTCCGCCGCCGCTTCAGCCTTCTCGCGGCCATGGATCAGCGCGGTTGCCTCTGTCGCGAGAATCTTCTTGGCCTCGTTGATCTCGGAGCCTTCCAGGGCCGCAAGACGGGCGATCTCATCCATGGGAAGGACAGTGAAGAGTTTCAGGAACCGCTCGACGTCCGCGTCTTCGGTGTTGCGCCAGTATTGCCAGTAGTCATAGGCGGACAGTTGCTCCTCGTTGAGCCAGACGGCGCCGGCGGCGGTCTTGCCCATCTTGGCACCGGAAGAGGTGGTCAGGAGCGGTGAGGTCAAGGCGAAGGCTTCCATGTCCTCGATGCGGCGGACAAGATCCGTTCCGGACAGGATGTTGCCCCACTGGTCGGACCCGCCCATCTGCAGGCGGCAGCCGGTGCGCCGGTAGAGCTCGAGATAATCGTATCCCTGGAGCAGCATGTAGTTGAATTCCAGGAAGGACAGATGCTGCTCGCGTTCCAGGCGCAGGCGGACGGAATCGCGCTGGATCATCTGGTTGACGGAAAAATGCCGGCCGATGTCGCGCAGAAAGTCTACATAGTTCAGCTTCAGCAGCCACTCCGCATTGTCCAGCATGATGGCGTCGGTCGGTCCGTCACCAAAGACGAGCAGCTTCTCGAAGACCTTGCGGATACCGGCCTTGTTCTGCTCGATGATGTCCTCGGTGAGGATCCTGCGCGATTCATCCTTGCCGGAAGGATCACCGACCCGTGTCGTGCCACCGCCCATGAGGGCAAGCGGCCGGTGTCCGGTTTTCTGGAACCAGTGCAGCATCATGATCGGAACAAGGGATCCGGCATGAAGGCTCGGTGCCGTGCAGTCAAAGCCGATATAGGCGGTGACGGTTTCCTTGGCGCAGAGCGCGTCGAGTCCGTCCGGATCGGATATCTGGTGAATGAAACCGCGTTCTGAAAGAACGTTCAAAAAGTCCGATTTGAACCCGCTCATGCCTGCCTGTCCGTACGTGATTTCTTGTGTGGCGCCTCTCGGCTGTTCGGACGTGCTCTAGCGCGTGCGGCGGACGTTGTAAATCGCGGCGGCCGGAAAACCTGAAAGATGCGGAAAGCAACCGTCGACCGAAACTGCGGGCATCCAGAATGCGGATGCGCCTTTCGGGAAGAACAAAAATTACGTGATTGCGGTCACAGAAGAAATTTTCTCCACGGGGCAAGGTCTTTTCATCAGCAAGACGCAACCCCTGAAGATCAATCGAGAGGACAAGACATGTTTCGCAAGTTCGCCATCGCCGCCGTGACCGTTGCCACCGTTGCAACCGCCGCCGTTACCCTGACCCCGAACGATGCCCACGCCGGGAACCGTCGTGCCGGAGCCGTTGCCGCAGGGGCCATCATCGGTCTTGCCGCCGGCGCGATCATCGCTTCCCAGGCCCAGCCGCGCTACCACGCTCCCGTGCGCTGCCACAACAAGCCGGTCCGCCGCTGGAGCCCCTACTATCGCCAGTATGTGGTCGTCGGTCACCGCCGGGTCTGCCGTTGAGCGGCAGGCAGTCTCACGAGAACGAATGGCCTCCTACGGGAGGCTTTTTCGTGTCCGGACGCTGCAGTTCGTTCTTCTGCTTTCGGGAAGAACAAAAATTACGTGATTGCGGTCACAGAAGAAATTTTCTCCATGCGGCAAGATCTTTTCATCAGCAAGACGCAGCCCCTGAAGATCAATCGAGAGGACAAGACATGTTTCGCAAGTTCGCCATCGCCGCCGTGACCGTTGCCACCGTAGCAACCGCCGCCGTTACCCTGACCCCGAACGATGCCCACGCCGGGAACCGTCGTGCCGGAGCCGTTGCTGCAGGGGCCATCATCGGTCTTGCTGCCGGCGCGATCATCGCTTCCCAGGCCCAGCCGCGCTACCACGCTCCCGTGCGTTGCCACAACAAGCCGGTCCGCCGCTGGAACCCCTACTATCGCCAGTATGTGGTCGTCGGTCACCGCCGGGTCTGCCGTTGAGCGGCAGGCAGTCTCACGAGAACGAATGGCCTCCTACGGGAGGCTTTTTCGTGTCCGGCCGCTGCAATTCGATCTTCTGTCGCAGGTGCCGGTGGCCGTTGGAAAGGATGCGGGCGGGACGGTGTGGATGACCAGCGGAACAACAAAAAACCCCGGCCGCGAAGCCGGGGTTTTCGTGTCCGAAAGAGCAGAAGCCCTTAGACGGA
This sequence comes from Labrenzia sp. 011, assembly GCF_003075075.1. Classification (GTDB taxonomy): domain Bacteria; phylum Pseudomonadota; class Alphaproteobacteria; order Rhizobiales; family Stappiaceae; genus Roseibium. The sequence goes on from NZ_QCYM01000003.1 coordinate 32,284, forward strand.
GTAGTACATGTCGAATTCGACCGGATGCGGCGTCATGTCGTAACGGTCGACTTCTTCCATCTTCAGTTCGATGTAGGCGTCGATCTGGTCGTCGTCGAACACGCCGCCGGCTTTCAGGAACTCGCGGTCCTCATCGACTGCTTCCAGGGCTTCGCGGAGCGAACCGCAAACCGTCGGGATCTCGGAGAGTTCTTCCGGCGGAAGGTCGTAGAGGTTCTTGTCCATGGCATCGCCCGGGTGCAGCTTGTTCTTGATGCCGTCAAGGCCAGCCATCAGCAGCGCGGAGAAGCACAGGTACGGGTTCGCGGTCGGATCCGGGAAACGGACCTCGACACGTTTTGCCTTCGGAGATGCCGTGAAGGGAATACGGCAGGAGGCAGAGCGGTTGCGCGAGGAATAGGCCAGCAGAACCGGTGCTTCATAACCCGGGACCAGACGCTTGTAGGAGTTGGTCGACGGGTTGGTGAAGGCGTTCAGGGCCTTGGCGTGCTTCAGGATGCCGCCGATGAAGTACAGGCAGGTCTCGGAAAGATCGGCATACTGGTTGCCGGCGAAGGTCGGCTCGCCCTTGTTCCAGATGGACAGGTGGCAGTGCATGCCGGTGCCGTTGTCGCCGAATACCGGCTTGGGCATGAAGGTTGCGGTCTTGCCGTAGGCGTGGGCAACCTGATGCACAACGTATTTGTAGACCTGCATGTTGTCGGCGCAACGGGTCAGGTGGTCGAATTTCATGCCGAGTTCGTGCTGGGCAGCGGCCACTTCGTGGTGATGCTTTTCGGTCGGCACGCCCATTTCGGCCATGACGGACAGCATTTCGGAGCGGATGTCCTGAGCGCTGTCGATCGGCGGAACCGGGAAGTAGCCGCCCTTTGTGCGCGGACGGTGGCCGAGATTGCCGGTTTCATATTCGGAGCCCATGTTCGACGGGAGTTCGGCGCCGTCGAGAACGAAGCCCGTGTTGTACGGGTCGGCGGTGAAGCGGACATCGTCGAACATGAAGAATTCTGCTTCCGGACCGATGTAGATCGTGTCGCCGAAGCCGCCGGATTTCACGTAGGCTTCCGCCTTCTTGGCGGTCATGCGCGGATCGCGGTTGTAGCCTTCGCCGGTGATCGGGTCGACGATGTCGCAGAAGATCGCCAGTGTGGACTGGGCGAAGAACGGATCGATATGCGCGGATTCCGGATCGAGGATCAGCATCATGTCGGACTCGTTGATGGCCTTCCAGCCGGCGATGGACGAGCCGTCGAAGGCAACGCCTTCAGCGAACATGTCTTCGTCAACAAGCGCGACGTCCATGGTGACGTGCTGCATCTTGCCTTTTGGATCGGTGAAGCGCAGGTCAACGAATTTCACGTCCTTGTCCTGAATCTCCTTCAGGACTTCAGCGGCAGTGGTCATAGTGTCCATCCCTTTGATTTTTCGTGTGAACAGTTGGGTTAGGTTCCGGTCCGGCTGGGCGTTCTTGAAGAATGCACCCTGGCAGAAGACCGGAATTGGGATCGCCGGCGGTTGCCGGAACGGGTTGGTCAGATAGCGTCGATGCCGGACTCGCCCGTCCGGATGCGTACAGCTTCTTCGATATTGGAAACAAAGATCTTGCCGTCGCCAATGCGGCCGGTTTGCGCCGCGGAACGGATCGCGTCAACGGCTTTTTCGACCATGTCGTCGCCAAGCACGATCTCGACCTTCACCTTCGGCAGGAAGTCAACGACATATTCGGCGCCGCGATACAGCTCCGTATGGCCCTTCTGCCGGCCGAAGCCTTTTGCTTCCGTCACGGTGATGCCCTGGAGGCCGACCTCCTGCAGGGCCTCTTTGACCTCGTCCAGTTTGAAGGGTTTGATGATCGCCTCGATCTTTTTCATCACCTTTTGTCTCTCTCCACTAATCAGGCCGGTTTTATTCGGCGGACCTTCCTTCGGAAGGCTTGGCGTCGGGCAGACCCTGGATCAACCAACATTCATATGACCTCATGATGAATGCGGGCTGACTGATCACAAATGTCGGAACATCCTGTTCGCGTTCGTTACGATACAGGGTGTGCCAACGGGTCTCCGGGGACCGTTGCCGGGTATAAAGCACGATGTGTGCCAATCCGGAGCAATCCCTTGCAGTTTTTCTCGGGGCAGGGAATTCCGCCACTAAAAGCGGCAAAATCAACCGGTGCATCCGAGGTGTTTCGTTTGAAGCACCGATCGAATGATTAAACAATATGCAAATAGCCTAAAAAATGGACATGTTTGGCGATGGCGGCTCAATGTCACTCCACAAGCTCCATAAAAACGGCGATCCTGCGCAGGTCGCGTAGCGAGCATCTGGAGGCTTTTGGAAATGAACCGGGACAACATGATTTCCTCCGCGGTCCTGCTGACCCCGGAAGAAATGGGGCAGGCGGACCGAATGACCATCTCCGGCGGGGTGCCGGGTATCGAGCTGATGGAACGGGCGGGGCAGGCGGTCGCAAGGGGCGCCGCGAATATGCTCACGGACACCGCACGAATTTCCGTTCTCTGCGGTCCCGGCAACAATGGCGGTGACGGCTTCATTGCCGCCCGCTGCCTCGCAGCGTCGGGCCACACCGTCGAGGTGCGCCTTCTCAAGCCGCCTGAAGTGCTCAAGGGCGACGCGCTCGAAGCCTTTCGGCGCATGGATCTGCCGTATTCGGTGGTTCCGCAGGAGGAGGGGGGCGTGACGGACCTTGGCGATGAGCTGTCGCGCGCCGAGCTGATCGTGGACGCTCTTTTTGGAGCCGGGCTCGACCGGCCGTTGAGCGGACCGGCGCTGACCCTCGCGCAGGCCGTCAACCGGTCCTGCCGGCCGGTGCTGGCCGTCGATCTTCCGTCCGGAGTGAATGGTGCCACCGGCGCGGATCTCGGCGGTGCTGTCCGGGCGCGGGCGACCGTGACCTTTTTTCGCCGCAAGCCGGGCCATCTTCTCAATCCCGGTCGGGCCCTGTGCGGGGCCGTGACGGTTGCCGATATCGGTATCAGGGCAGATGTCCTGGAGCGGATCGGAGCGGCCACCTTTCACAATATACCCGCGTTGTGGGCCGCCGCCTGGCCGCAGCCCGATCCGCTCGGGCACAAATACACCAGGGGGCATGTCGTGGTGTTCGGCGGACCGATGTCGGCCACCGGGGCGGCGCGGCTTTCGGCCGGAGCGGCGCTGCGGGCAGGGGCCGGGCTGGTGACTTTGGCCTCGCCGCCGGATGCGATGATGGTCAACGCCTGCCATCTGACTGCGGTGATGCTGAGAAAGGTTGCCGGGCCGCAGGCCGTGGAGGCGCTGCTGTCCGACAGGCGTCTGAACGCGGCCCTGATCGGCCCCGGTCACGGGGGCGGCGAGAATACCCGCGCCTCGGTCACGGCCATTCTTGAACAGAAACGGGCTACGGTGCTGGACGCGGACGCGCTGACGAGTTTTTCGAGTGATGCGGATGCGCTGTTCGCCCTGGTCAGGGACAATCCCGAACCGGTCCTGATGACGCCGCATGAGGGGGAATTCGCCCGGCTGTTTCCGGAGATCGCCGGCGACAAGCTGGCGCGCGCGCGCCAGGCGGCGGAGCGTTCCGGCGCCGTTGTTGTCCTGAAAGGGCCCGACACGGTGATTGCCGCCCCGGACGGCCGTGCCGCGATCAATGACAATGCACCACCGTTTCTGGCGACGGCCGGGTCCGGCGATGTTCTCGCAGGGATCGCCACCGGTCTCCTGGCGCAGGGCGTGACAGGGTTCGAGGCGGCCTGCCAGGCGGTGTGGCTGCACGGCGAGGCGGGCCGGGAAGCCGGGCCGGGGCTGATTGCCGAGGATCTGGCGCCAGCTCTCAAAGCCGCAATCCGTGCGCTTGTGGACAAAATGCCCGGGAGCTGAAAGCAGCGGCAGCTTTTGCTTTGACGGGAAAATCTTCGGTGTTATAGAGGCCCCGCTTTGATCGGGGAGGCAAAATCCCCGGATGATGCGGATGTGGTGGAATTGGTAGACACGCCAGATTTAGGTTCTGGTGCCGCAAGGCGTGGGGGTTCAAGTCCCTTCATCCGCACCATAGTTTGTCGAGCGGCCGCCCCTGGGCCCGCCGGGGGCGATTGACAGGGAAGCGGAAGGCGCGTCTGCACGATCGCGGCCGGTGATCGAGCGACCGGACCGGAACCGGTTTGTTGCAGGTTTCAAGGTCCAAATTCCGGCTCTCCCCTTGACACTTTCCACCCCAACCTTTATCGCGCTTCCATCGTGCGTCTCGGACCTTGTCCGGGGCGATGCATCGCCGTTTGAACGCTTCCGGCAAAAGGGGAGTGCAGGCAGTGCGGCACACGGAATTTTAAAAACAAAACCTCCGGAGCGGATTGCCGCTCAGGATCGAGGACGACAAAACCCATGCAGGTAACCGAAACCCTCGCCGAGGGCCTGAAGCGAGAGCTCAAGATCGACATTCCGGCCGGCGATCTCGCCGCCAAGCTCGATGAATACATGGACGACATGAAGTCCAAAGCCAACATCAAGGGCTTCCGTCCGGGCAAGGTGCCGGTTGCGCACCTGAAAAGGATGTATGGCCGTCAGGCGATGGCAGAGATCCTGTCGAACACCATCCAGGAAACGACCCAGAAAGCCGTCGAGGAGCGCTCCGAGCGCCCGGCTCTGACACCGGAAATCGATCTGCCCGACGAAGATGCGGAAAAGATCCTGGCGGGCGATGCCGACCTGTCCTTCAAGATGACCTATGACGTTCTTCCGGATTTCGAGATCGTCGATTTCTCCGGAATCGAGATCGAGCGTCCGGTCGTCGAGATCGCCGACGAGGAAGTGGATACCCAGGTCGCCGAGATCGCCAAGAACAACACGCCGTTCGAGCCCAAGGACGGTGCCGCCGAAAACGGCGACCGTGTCACCATGTCCTATCTGGGCAAGATCGACGGGGAAGCCTTCGAGGGCGGTGCCGACGAGAACGGCATGCTGGTGCTGGGCTCCGGTCAGTTCATTCCGGGTTTCGAAGAGCAGCTGATCGGCCTCAAGGCCGGTGACGAGAAGGTGGTTGAAGTCACCTTCCCGGAAGATTATCCGGCCGAGCACCTTGCCGGTAAGACCGCCGCATTCGACGTGGTGGTCAAGGAAGTGGCCGCTCCCGGCGAAGTGACCCTTGATGACGAATTCGCCAAGGGCCTCGGTCTGGAATCCCTCGACAAGCTGAAGGAAATCGTCCGCGGCCAGATCGAGGGCCAGTTCGGCCAGATGACCCGCCAGCGCGTCAAGCGACAGCTTCTCGACAAGCTGGACGAGCATTATTCCTTCGAGCTTCCGGAAAAGCTGCTTGAGTCCGAATTCGACGTTGTCTGGAAACAGGTCGAAGAGGACATGAAGCGCAACGAGAAGACCTTCGAGGACGAAGACACCACGGAAGAAGAGGCGAAGGCGGAATACCGCAAGATCGCCGAGCGCCGTGTCCGTCTCGGTCTGGTTCTTTCCGAAATCGGCGAAAAGAACAACATTCAGGTTACAGAAGAGGAATTGCAGCGCGCGCTCTACGACCGTGTGCGTCAGTTCCCGGGTCAGGAACAGCAGGTGTTCGAGTTCTACAAGAACAACCAGCAGGCGCTGGCCAGCCTGCGCGCTCCGATCTACGAGGAAAAAGTCGTCGACTTCATGCTTGAGCTTGCCAAGGTGACCGACAAGACGGTGACCAAGGAAGAGCTGGAGAAGCTGGTTGCGGAGGAAGAGGAAGAAGCCTGAGCTTGTTCCCACTAATCCCCAGATGCGGCGGCAGTTTTAACTTTGCTTTCATGCCGCATCTGTCATGACTTTGCGTTGAGGGCGACATCCCATATATACGGGGTGTCGCTTTTTTCGAGTCAGGCCCCCGATCGATGCGCTCTGGGGCCTGAATCCGGCCCGGCTGACTGCCGGGTTTCATCTCAAGCTTTATGGATGAGGTATGAAGGATCCTGTCGATATCTACATGAACACGCTCGTGCCGATGGTTGTCGAACAGACAAACCGCGGCGAGCGGGCCTTCGATATCTATTCGCGATTGCTCAAGGAGCGCATCATCTTCCTGACCGGTCCGGTCGAAGATCACGTGGCTACCCTGATCTGTGCCCAGCTTCTTTATCTGGAAGCTGAGAACCCGAGCAAGGAAATCGCGATCTATATCAATTCCCCCGGCGGACTGGTTACGTCCGGCCTGGCGATCTATGACACGATGCAGTTCATCCGCCCGGCGGTGTCGACTCTGTGTATCGGTCAGGCCGCCTCGATGGGGTCGCTCCTGCTGGCCGCCGGCCACAAGGACATGCGATTCATTCTGCCGAACGCGCGGGTGATGGTTCACCAGCCTTCCGGCGGTTTTCGCGGTCAGGCAGCCGACATCATGCTTCATGCACAGGAAATTCTTGCAATGAAGCGCCGGCTCAATGACATCTACGTGAAGCATACCGGCCAGTCCCTCGATCAGGTTGAAGAAGCGCTCGAGCGCGACAACTTCATGACTGCCGAAAGGGCCAAGGAATTCGGTATCGTGGACAAGGTGATCACCGATCGTACCACGCTCGGGGACGAGACTGAGAAGTGATCTGGCTTACCCGGTCTTAAGCATGGCTTGGAAATCCCTGCGTTAAGACCGGAAAAACCCTGATTGATGCCGGGTTTTCATCTTCGCCTTAAACCTATATTGATTTTTAATGGTGAAGCATGGTGACATCAGATTATGAAGGGATGCCGATGTATCTCTTTGAAACCGGTTCAGTCATAATTCGGCCGCAACCGGAAAGATAAGGGGAGACACTCCCCGTAAACGCGAGGTTGATTATATGACCAAGGCCAGCGGCAGCGATTCAAAGAATACGCTCTACTGTTCCTTCTGCGGCAAGAGCCAGCATGAAGTGCGCAAGCTGATCGCCGGCCCGACTGTTTTCATTTGCGATGAATGTGTCGAGCTGTGCATGGATATCATTCGTGAGGAAAACAAGTCCTCGCTGGTGAAATCACGGGACGGGATCCCGACCCCTCAGGAAATTCGCGATGTTCTGGATGATTACGTCATCGGGCAGGGCAGTGCGAAGAAGGTTCTCTCGGTTGCCGTCCACAACCACTACAAGCGCCTGAACCACGCATCCAAGAACAACGATGTGGAACTGGCGAAATCCAATATCCTGCTGGTCGGACCGACCGGCTGCGGCAAGACGCTTCTGGCTCAGACGCTTGCCCGGATCCTGGATGTGCCTTTCACCATGGCGGATGCCACCACACTGACCGAGGCCGGTTATGTGGGCGAGGACGTTGAAAACATCATCCTGAAGCTGCTGCAGTCGGCCGATTACAATGTCGAGCGGGCTCAGCGCGGCATCGTCTATATCGATGAAGTCGACAAGATCAGCCGCAAGGCCGACAATCCGTCGATCACCCGGGACGTTTCCGGTGAAGGCGTTCAGCAGGCCCTGCTGAAGATCATGGAAGGCACGGTCGCTTCCGTTCCGCCCCAGGGCGGCCGCAAGCATCCGCAGCAGGAGTTCCTGCAGGTGGATACGACCAACATCCTGTTCATCTGCGGCGGCGCCTTCGCGGGTCTCGACAAGATCATCTCCGACCGCGGCACCCAGACCTCCATCGGCTTCCAGGCCAAGGTCCATGCTCCGGAAGACCGCCGCATCGGCGAACTGTTCTCGGAACTTGAACCGGAAGATCTGCTGAAATTCGGTCTCATTCCGGAATTCGTCGGCCGTCTGCCGGTGATAGCAACTCTGGAAGACCTGGACGAGGATGCTCTGGTGACCATCCTGACCGAGCCGAAAAACGCTCTGGTCAAGCAGTATCAGCGGCTCTTCGAAATGGAGCAGGTGGAACTGTCCTTCCACGAGGAAGCGCTCAAGGCGATTGCCCGCAAGGCGATCCACCGCAAGACGGGGGCTCGCGGGCTGCGGTCCATCCTGGAGTCGATCCTGCTGGATACCATGTACGAGCTGCCTGGTCTCAAGGGTGTGAAGGAAGTCGTGATCTCGCCGGAAGTGGTCAATGGCGAAGCGCGCCCGCTCTACATCTACGAGGATCGCGAAGAGACCTCTGCAACCAGCGCCTGAGGTTTCGGGACGCGGTAAAAGCGTGAATAAATGCCGCTCGATAAGGGCGGCATTTTGCTTTTTTCGCCTGTTTGTGCCGTTCGGCCGCTTATCCACCGGCGCATCGAGTCGTCAACAGACAAGACTTCCCCATCGGGTCGCGCGACCTTGACACCGGCATGTCAGGTGTCCACCTAATAGCCTGAAAGGACGGCTCGTGCGGATTAGCGGTGCGCCCAGTCGGGGTGCCGTGATCCGGCCAATCGGAAGCAATAGCCGAAAGCCGTATTCCAGTGTTCAGGCTGCCTTTTACCGAGTGGGGCCAGAACACGCCGAGAAAGGAAAAAATAATGAGCGACGCAGAAATCCGCGCCACAGATCCGGACAGCACCGCTGTCTATCCCGTATTGCCGCTTCGGGACATCGTCGTCTTTCCGCACATGATCGTGCCGCTGTTCGTCGGACGCGAAAAATCGATCAAGGCGCTGGAAGAGGTGATGACCACCGACAAGCATATTCTCCTGGCGACGCAGGTGAATGCGGCGGATGATGATCCGAACCCGGACCAGATCTACAACGTCGGCACGCTGGCAACCGTGCTGCAGCTGCTCAAGCTCCCCGACAACACGGTGAAGGTGCTGGTCGAAGGGGGCGCGCGTGCCCAGATCGGCGAGTACAGCGACCGTACCGACTATTTCGAAGCCTCCGCCACCGTTCTTCCCGAGCGCGAAGGCGAGGATATCGAGGTCGAAGCGCTTGCGCGTTCGGTGATCTCCGAGTTCGAGAACTATGTGAAGCTGAACAAGAAGGTTTCGCCGGAAGTGCTCGGCGCGGTCAACCAGATCGACGACTATTCCAAGCTGGCGGACACGATTGCCTCCCATCTGGCAATCAAGATTCCCGAAAAGCAGGAAATCCTGGGCGTCGTGTCCGTCTCCGAGCGGCTTGAGCGCGTTCTGGGCATGATGGAGAGTGAAATCTCCGTTCTGCAGGTGGAAAAGCGCATCCGCTCCCGCGTCAAGCGGCAGATGGAAAAGACCCAGCGCGAATACTATCTGAACGAGCAGATGAAGGCCATTCAGAAGGAACTGGGCGACAGCGAGGACGGCCGTGATGAAATCGCGGAACTTGAAGAAAAGATCAAGAAGACCAAGCTGAGCAAGGAAGCGCGCGAACGGGCGGCTGCCGAGATCAAGAAGCTGAAGCAGATGAGCCCGATGTCCGCCGAGGCGACCGTCGTGCGCAACTACCTCGACTGGATGATCGGTATTCCTTGGAACAAGAAATCCAAGGTCAAGCACGACTTGGCGTTCGCGGAAAAGGTCCTGGATACCGACCATTACGGCCTCGACAAGGTCAAGGAACGGATTGTCGAATATCTTGCGGTTCAGAGCCGGGCCAACAAGCTGCGCGGCCCGATCCTGTGCTTGGTCGGTCCTCCCGGTGTCGGCAAGACCTCCCTCGGCAAGTCGATCGCCAAGGCGACCGGCCGTGAGTTCGTCCGCATGTCGCTCGGCGGCGTGCGCGATGAAGCGGAAATCCGCGGACACCGCCGGACCTACATCGGCTCGATGCCCGGCAAGGTCATCCAGTCCATGAAAAAGGCGAAGAAGTCCAACCCGCTCTTCCTGCTCGATGAAATCGACAAGATGGGCATGGACTTCCGTGGTGACCCGTCTTCCGCCCTTCTGGAGGTGCTCGATCCGGAACAGAACTCGTCCTTCATGGACCACTATCTGGAGGTCGAATACGACCTTTCGGATGTGATGTTCGTGACGACGGCCAACACGCTGAACATTCCCGGTCCGCTGATGGACCGTATGGAAGTGATCCGGATTGCCGGTTACACGGAAGAGGAAAAGGTGGAGATCTGCCGCCGTCACCTCATCCCGAAAGCGGAAAAGGATCACGGCCTGCGTGAAGGGGAGTTCTCCATCGAGGACGACGCGCTGCATCTCATCGTCCGGCGCTACACCCGCGAAGCCGGTGTGCGTAACCTTGAGCGCGAAATGGCTACCCTTGCCCGTAAGGCGGTCAAGGACATCCTGATGAGCGACAAGGAAAGCGTCGTCGTTACCGAGGAAGTGGTCGAGAAATATCTCGGTGTGCCGCGGTACCGGTATGGTGAAGTCGAGCTGGAAGATCAGGTCGGTGTCGTTACGGGTCTTGCCTGGACGGAAGTCGGCGGCGAACTGCTGACCATCGAAGGCGTGATGATGCCGGGCAAGGGCAAGATGACCGTGACCGGCAACCTGAAGGACGTGATGAAGGAATCGATTTCGGCGGCGGCATCCTATGTCCGCTCCCGGGCGGTCGCCTACGGCATCGAACCGCCGACCTTCGACAAGAAGGACATTCACGTTCACGTTCCGGAAGGTGCGACGCCGAAGGACGGTCCGTCTGCCGGTATCGCCATGGCAACCGCGGTCATCTCAACCTTGACCGGTATTCCGGTTCGCCGGGATGTGGCAATGACGGGTGAAATCACCCTTCGTGGCCGGATCCTTCCGATCGGTGGTCTGAAGGAGAAGCTTCTGGCTGCCCTGCGGGGTGGTATCAAGCTGGTGATGATCCCGGAAGACAACGCCAAGGACTTGGCCGATATTCCGGATTCGGTGAAGAACTCCCTCGAGATCATTCCGGTTTCCAGCATGGAAGAGGTGCTGAAAAACGCTCTCGTCCGGATCCCGGAGCCGATCGAATGGGATGAAACCGCCGCGGAAGCCGCCACCAAGGCAAGTGAGTCGGAAGAGGAAAAGGCCGGGCTCTTTGCCCACTGACGGCCTCTTCGAAGGGTGAAAAAAGTCAAGCCCCGGGAAATCCGGGGCTTTTCTTTTGAATAATTGGTCAAAATGGCGGTTTTCTGCGAAAAAACCACTTGCGTTTCGAGTCAATTCGCCCGAATTTCGCGCAACGGCGCTGACAGGAATTGTCGGCAATCTGCCGTTTCTTAGAAAGGTATCTGCTATGAATAAGAACGATCTGATCGCAGCTGTTGCAGAAAAGACCGGCCTCACCAAGGCGCAGGCAGGCGAAGCAGTTGACGCGACTTTCAACGTGGTCACTGAAACGCTGAAAACAGGCGATGAAGTCCGTATCATCGGTTTTGGTAATTTTGCCGTTTCCGCTCGCGCTGCCACTGAAGGCCGGAACCCGCGGACCGGCGAAACGATTCAGATCCCGGCTTCTAAGACGCCGAAGTTCAAGGCCGGCAAGGGCCTGAAAGACGCCGTGAACTCCTAAGTTTTCACGCAGGTTTTTCTTGAAGGACCCCGTACCTGAGGCCAGGTGCGGGGTTCTTCGTATCCGCTCACCGCAGGGAGGCTGCCTGTATGCGACAGGGAGGGGCTTCCAGAGTGGTTTGAGACCATCGCCATCATGGGCCGGCTTCCAGGCGTTCCGTCGCCCTGGGCTGGATCTGACGGACAGCACGACCGGGTTTTCCCTGGAGCCAGGAAACCGGGCTTTCCGGGTCTTTGCGAGGGCCGAAGGAACTTTGTACCGGCCGCCGTCCACAGCCCTTGCGGATGAAGCGGTTTTCTTTCAGTTAGCTCTTGCCAAGCCGAATGGGACCCCCTAAAAGGCGGTTCACCTCGTTGAGGGCGATTAGCTCAGTTGGTAGAGCGCTTCGTTTACACCGAAGATGTCGGGAGTTCGAGTCTCTCATCGCCCACCATTTCCCTGAATGTTTTCTACCGAGTTTTCCAGCCATGGCGCCTGCTGCGTCAGGGTCTTTTCGCGTTGTGAGACGAGAGCCTGTCGCGTCAAATCGATTTCGGGAAATCGCCGGTTCGCGCTTTCAATCCAGCTGCTGTTCCGGGGGGCCTGCCGATTCCATGCAAGCGTCTGGATGCAACACGCTTTAAGGTATTGAGGAAAATGACGAAGCCCGGACAAATCTCTCCAGGCGATTTCCTCCATTGTCCCTGATGGCGAAACCTTATCCACAAGGGTCTGCGCGAATTCGCGTGCGCGAAGTGTCGTATCCGGCGGAGTTTTAAAAAATCGACACATTAGAACAGGCTCGGCGCTTGACTTCGCAATCCAGCCGCCGTACATCAGCGCCACTTCGGAACGGTCAACTGTTCGTTCCGCAAGCGGGTGTAGCTCAGTTGGTTAGAGTGCCGGCCTGTCACGCCGGAGGTCGCGGGTTCGAGTCCCGTCACTCGCGCCACTTTCCAATCGTCGATGTCGACGGTCACGGGGAGGGCGCAATATTCCGTGAATGTGCGGGTGTAGCTCAGTTGGTTAGAGTGCCGGCCTGTCACGCCGGAGGTCGCGGGTTCGAGTCCCGTCACTCGCGCCACTCACGGATTTGACCACGATCTCAATATCTTCCTGAAAAAAATTGATGCGGAATGCGAGCTTCTCCTCAGAAGCCGCTGCAGATGCAGTGCACCGCAGGGCATGCAAACGCCGACCAGCCATTCCGTCAGGCTGGGGAAACCGTGATTCCTTAGCATCTTCATATTCTTCGCCCGCGCCATGCCGGTGGTTCAATTGCGAATCCGGGAAAGGGCGGAATCGTATCGCAGGTGCGGCATTTTTCCTTTTGGCCTGTGCAAAGTTTTTGTTCTGCTGCAAAGTGGCTGAAATGAAGGAATTGTCGAGTGTGCGCGCGAAATTGGTCCAACTGTGGCAAGAGTTTGCCCGCATCAGGGTCTTGCGTTGCACCAAGTCGTAAGTTAAGCGTGCGCTCGCATGTTGGTTTCATTCGGCCGATGGGCTCAGCGTGACCGGTCGGGAACTGCGACGAGAGGGCCGCGTGCCCCCGACCCGGATCGCCTCCCGATCCGCCTCCATATGCAAGGACGCGAAAGACATGGAAGAACTGTTGCGGGAATACGTCCCGATTGTCGTCTTCATCGGCATTGCTCTGGTGATCGGCCTTGCTCTGCTGATTTCCCCGTTCATACTTGCCTACAAGAATCCGGACCCGGAAAAATTGTCGGCCTATGAGTGCGGATTCAATGCCTTCGACGATGCGCGCATGAAGTTCGACGTGCGCTTTTATCTGGTCTCCATCCTGTTCATCATCTTCGACCTCGAAGTCGCCTTCCTGTTTCCCTGGGCTACGGTGTTCGGCGAACTCGGCTGGTTCGGGTTCTGGTCCATGATGATCTTTCTTGGTGTCCTGACCATCGGCTTTATCTACGAATGGAAAAAGGGAGCGCTGGAATGGGATTGACCACGAGCGAGCCGCTTGTCGCGCCGAAGCCGAAAGGCATCATCGATCCGAACACCGGCAATCCGGTCGGTGCTGACGACCCCTATTTCCTTCAGGTCAACGACGAGCTCGCCGACAAGGGCTTTCTCGTCACATCGACCGACAATCTGATCCAGTGGGCGCGTACCGGATCCCTGATGTGGATGACCTTCGGTCTGGCCTGCTGCGCCGTCGAAATGATGCAGATGTCCATGCCGCGCTACGATGCGGAGCGTTTCGGCTTTGCGCCGCGGGCTTCCCCGCGCCAGTCCGACGTCATGATCGTTGCCGGAACACTGACCAACAAGATGGCGCCGGCCCTGCGCAAGGTCTATGACCAGATGCCGGAACCGCGCTACGTCATTTCCATGGGCTCCTGTGCCAACGGCGGTGGCTACTACCACTATTCCTATTCGGTGGTGCGCGGCTGCGACCGAGTTGTCCCGGTGGATATATATGTGCCGGGCTGCCCTCCGACGGCCGAGGCGCTTCTTTACGGTGTGCTAATGCTGCAGAAGAAGATTCGCCGAACCGGCACGATTGAACGATAAGGGTCTGCCGCCCACGGCGGCCGATTCGTGAAACCGGGTGCCCGGCACCCTGAACTTGAGGCTCCCCAGGAGTGAGGTCGAACGCGATGGACGAGACTTTGAAGGAACTCGCCGAGCATATTGAGCTCGGACTTGGGGAAACCCTTGTTTCCTGGCAGGTCGAATTCGGTGAGCTGACGCTGACCGTGGAAGCGACGGGTATTCTCGACGCGGTCCGGTTCCTGCGCGACAACAGCTCATGCAAGTTCTTCAATCTGACGGATATCTGCGGCGTGGACTACCCGGAGCGCGAAAAGCGTTTCGACGTGGTCTACCACTTCCTGTCTCCGGTTCAGAACCAGCGCATCCGCGTGAAGGTTGCCACGGACGAAATCACGCCGGTCGCGTCCCTGACGCCGCTGTTTCCCGGTGCCGAATGGTTCGAACGCGAAGCCTACGACATGTATGGCATCCTGTTCTCCGGCCATCCGGACCTGCGCCGTATCCTGACCGACTACGGTTTCGATGGGCATCCGCTGCGCAAGGACTTTCCGGTCACCGGTTTTGTGGAAGTGCGTTACGACGACGAAAAGAAACGTGTCGTCTATGAGCCCGTGCGTTTGAATCAGGAAATGCGCAACTTCGATTTTCTTTCGCCTTGGGAAGGCACGGACTACGTGCTGCCGGGCGACGAAAAAGCAACGACGAATTAGGGGAGGGGCAGGATTATGGACGCGAATATCCGGCAGTTCCCGATCGTGGCGATCCATGCGGCCCCAGGGGCCGTTCCTTTCCCGTATTCCTGCATGGGCCGGGGGTTGCGCGCGCATGGCTGAGCGGCTTTCAGGCGGATGTCTTTGCGGCGCGGTGCGGTTCGCTGCCGTGCCCGACAAGTCCGAAATGGGCGTGTGTCATTGTTCCATGTGCCGGCGCTGGACCGGTGGCGTGCTGATGGCCGTCGGCTGCAGCGATGTCCAGCTGGAAGGCAGGGAGGCACTCGGCATCTACAAGTCTTCCGACTACGGTGAGCGGGTGTTCTGCAAGGCGTGCGGAACGTCGCTGTTCTGGCGGATGTCCGACGGTTCGCATACCAGTGTTTCCGCCCAGGCCTTCGACGATTCGTCGGAATTCAAGTTCACGACGGAAATCTTCGTCGACGAACAGCCGGCCAATTACGCCTTCGCCAACGACACGAGCAAGATGACAGGTCCGGAAGTCATAGCGTATTTCACCCAACAGCAGGATCCTCAACATGGCTGAGGCTCAGGTACGGAATTTCAACATCAACTTCGGTCCGCAGCACCCGGCGGCCCATGGCGTTCTGCGTCTGGTGCTGGAGCTTGACGGTGAGGTCGTGACACGTGTGGATCCGCATATCGGGTTGCTCCATCGCGGTACGGAAAAGCTGATCGAGCAGAAGACCTATCTGCAGGCGGTGCCGTATTTCGATCGCCTCGACTATGTGGCGCCGATGAACCAGGAGCATGCCTTCGCCCTGGCCGTGGAGCGGATGCTTGGCATCCAGGTGCCGAAACGCGGTCAGCTGGTACGTGTGCTTTTCTCGGAAATCGGCCGGATCCTGTCCCACCTGTTGAACGTGACCACCCAGGCAATGGATGTGGGCGCGCTGACGCCGCCGCTCTGGGGCTTCGAGCCGCGCGAAGAGCTGATGGTGTTTTACGAGCGCGCCTGCGGTGCCCGCATGCATGCGGCCTATGTGCGCCCGGGCGGGGTTCACCAGGACCTGCCGCGCGACCTGCTCGACGATATCTGGGATTTCTGCGATCCCTTCCTGCAGACGCTTGACGACATCGAAGGTCTTCTGACCGACAACCGCATCTTCAAGCAGCGCAATGTCGATATCGGCGTGGTCGATCTGGACGATGCCTGGGCCTGGGGTTTTTCCGGCGTCATGGTTCGCGGCTCCGGTGCGGCCTGGGACCTGCGCAAGTCGCAGCCCTATGAATGTTATTCCGAGCTTGATTTCGACATTCCGATCGGCAAGAACGGCGACTGTTACGACCGTTACCTGATCCGCATGGAAGAAATGCGCCAGTCGGTGCGGATCATGAAGCAGTGTCTGGAAAAGCTGACGGTGGAAACCGGCCCGGTGTCCGCAACCGACGGCAAGATCGTGCCGCCGAAGCGTGGTGAAATGAAGCGCTCGATGGAAGCGCTCATTCATCACTTCAAGCTCTACACCGAAGGCTTCCATGTGCCGGCCGGTGAGGTTTACGCGGCCGTCGAAGCGCCGAAAGGTGAATTCGGTGTCTATCTGGTCGCCGATGGCACCAACAAGCCCTACCGCTGCAAGATCAAGGCGCCGGGGTATGCCCACCTTCAGGCAATGGATTTTCTGTGCCGGGGCCATATGCTCGCCGACGTCTCGGCGGTGCTGGGGTCCATGGACATCGTGTTCGGTGAGGTAGACCGCTGATGATGCGGGCCGCCCACCAGAAATATTCGACCCTGGCAGCCGCCCGTCCGGCTCCGGTCACCTTGAAAGAACGGGGATAGCACCATGGCAGTTCGTCGACTTGCCGCGGAACAACCAGACAGCTTCGAATTCACCGAGGCGAATCTCGCGTGGGCGAAGAAGCTGATCGATCGTTATCCGGCCGGCCGCCAGGCCTCCGCGGTCATTCCGCTTTTGTGGCGTGCCCAGGAGCAGAACGACGGCTGGGTGAGCGAGCCGGCGATTCGCTACATCGCGAACCTGCTGGACATGCCCAATATCCGCGTTCTGGAAGTGGCGACCTTCTACACCATGTTCCAGCTTCAGCCGGTCGGCAAGAAGGCTCATATCCAGGTATGCGGCACCACGCCCTGCCAGCTGCGCGGCTCGGAAGACCTGATCAAGATCTGCCAGTCCCGGATCGCCAAGCACATGCACGAGATTTCCGAGGACGGAATGTTCTCGTGGGAAGAGGTCGAATGCCTGGGCGCCTGCGTCAACGCGCCGATGGTTCAGATCTTCAAGGACACCTACGAGGATCTGACGCCGGAGAGCTTCAACCAGCTGATCGATGATATCGCAGCGGGAAAGGAAGTGACGCCGGGTCCGCAGAACGGTCGCCGTTTCGCCATGGCCGAGGGCGGTCAGACGACACTGTCGGAAATCGATGACAGCACCAAGGGCGAACTTCCCGTCGCTCACATCGTTGACGGTGCCGAAAAGGCGTCTCATGCGTTTGCCGGTGCGGCAATCAATGCGGGCGGCAACGATTTTGACGGCGTTCCGACGCCGGCAGAGGATGCGGTTGCACGGGTTCGGGCGGAAGTTGCGGCCAGGGCCGACAAGGAGCCGGTTGAAAATCCGGCTGCATCCGCACCGAAGAAGGCCGCTCCGGATACGAAGCCTGCCGTGAAGGCGAAAAAGGCCGGTGCCGAGCCGGAGACAAAAGCTTCAACTCCCGAGGCGCGCGCCGAAAACAAGGGGCGTCCCGATGCGGAGGGGCGTACCGAGGTGGAGGTCGCCCGGTCGGCCGACACCAGCGGTGCCACCGCGGGGGACAAGGCTGCGGCCGGTGAGGAAAAGGCTCCGGAAATCCTCAAGCAAGCCCGGGATGGCAAGCCTGACGATCTGAAAAGGCTCAAGGGCGTTGGGCCGAAACTGGAAGCGACGCTCAATGAACTCGGCTTTTTCCATTTCGACCAGGTTGCAAGCTGGGGACCTCAGGAGATTGCCTGGGTCGACAACCGGCTGAAGTTCAAGGGCCGGATCGAACGGGACGGCTGGATCGAACAGGCCAGAATTCTCGCCTCCGGCGAGGATACGGAATTTTCCAAGCGTGTGGATGCCGGTGAAGTGGCCTCCTCCAAGAGCGAAGACTAGGGGGAAGAGATGCTGAAAGATCAGGATCGGATCTTCACCAACATATACGGTCTGCATGACTGGGGACTGGAAGGCGCGAAGAAGCGCGGCCAGTGGGACAACACCCGCGCCCTGATCGACAAGGGGCGCGACTGGATCGTCCAGGAGATGAAGGACTCCGGCCTGCGCGGCCGTGGCGGGGCGGGCTTTCCGACCGGCCTGAAGTGGTCCTTCATGCCCAAGGAATCCGATGGCCGTCCGGCCTATCTGGTGGTCAACGCCGACGAATCCGAACCGGGTACCTGCAAGGACCGCGAGATCCTGCGCCACGACCCGCATACGCTGGTCGAGGGCTGCCTGATTGCCGGTTTCGCCATGGGGGCGATTGCCGCCTATATCTATGTGCGCGGCGAATTCATCCGCGAGCGCGAACGCCTGCAGGCGGCCATCGACCAGGCCTACGATGCAGGGCTGATCGGCAAGAACAACAAGAACGGCTACGATTTCGACATCTATGTTCACCACGGTGCCGGCGCCTATATCTGCGGTGAGGAAACCGCGCTGCTGGAGAGCCTGGAAGGCAAGAAGGGCCAGCCGCGTCTGAAGCCGCCGTTCCCGGCCAATGTGGGCCTTTACGGCTGCCCGACGACAGTGAACAACGTGGAGTCGATCGCCGTTGCGCCGACCATCCTGCGGCGCGGCGCGGCATGGTTCTCCGCGCTCGGCAAACCGAACAACACCGGCACGAAGCTCTTCTGCGTTTCCGGCCACGTCAATCAGCCGGCGACCTTCGAGGAAGAGCTGGGCGTTCCCTTTTCCGAGATGATCGACAAGCATTGCGGCGGAATTCGCGGCGGCTGGGACAATCTTCTTGCGGTTATCCCCGGCGGTTCCTCCGTGCCCTGCTGCACGGCAGAGCAGATCAAGGATGCCGCGATGGACTTCGATACCCTGCGCGGGATGGGGTCCGGCCTCGGCACGGCTGCGGTGATCGTCATGGACAAGTCCACGGACATCATCAAAGCCATCGCGCGGCTGAGCTATTTCTACAAGCACGAGAGCTGCGGCCAGTGCACGCCGTGCCGGGAGGGCACCGGCTGGATGTGGCGTGTCATGGAGCGCATGGTTCGCGGCGAATCCTCCTACGAGGAGATCGACATGCTCTTCAAGGTGACCAAACAGGTCGAAGGGCATACGATCTGCGCACTCGGCGATGCGGCTGCATGGCCGATTCAGGGGCTGATCAAGAACTTCCGACCGGTCATCGAGCAGCGCATCGACGAATTCGTCGCCAGATCGAAACCGGCCTCGACGATGGTCGCGGCGGAGTGAGGCGATGAACATCCACCACGAGAAACACTGTCTGAAGGCAAGCGATGCGGATCTGTCCGGATGCCGTTTTGACGACATGACTCTTTCCGGTGGACGCTATGACAACGTCTATATGGCGGGCCTACAGGTGATCAGCGCCGATCTGGCAGGTACCTCCATCAGCCAGAGCCGCCTGGATGGCATGACCATCAACGGCATTGAAGTGACCGAACTGCTGGCCGCCTTCGAAGCGGCACAAGAGGCTATGTGATGACAAAACTGATCATCGACGGCAATGAAGTGGATGTTCCGGCGGATTACACGCTGCTTCAGGCCTGTGAAGAGGCGGGCGCCGAGGTTCCGCGCTTTTGCTATCACGACCGGCTGTCGATTGCCGGCAACTGCCGCATGTGCCTGGTGGAAGTGAAGGGCGGGCCGCCCAAGCCGACCGCCTCCTGCGCCATGGGCGTGAAGGATCTGCGCCCCGGACCGAACGGCGAGCCGCCGGTGGTGGAAACGAAATCCGAGATGGTCAAGAAGGCCCGCGAAGGGGTGATGGAGTTTCTGCTCATCAATCATCCGCTGGATTGCCCGATCTGCGACCAGGGCGGCGAATGCGACCTGCAGGACCAGGCGATGGCCTACGGTGTCGACGGATCCAGGTTCAACGAAAACAAGCGTGCGGTCGAGAACAAGGAAATCGGTCCGCTGATCAAGACGATCATGACCCGCTGCATCCACTGCACGCGCTGTGTCCGCTTCACCACGGAAGTCTGCGGCGTGGCCGACATGGGCCTGATCGGCCGTGGCGAGGACGCCGAGATCACCACCTATCTGGAAGCGGCGCTGTCCTCCGAAATGCAGGGCAATGTCGCCGATCTGTGCCCGGTCGGCGCGCTGACGCACAAGCCTTACGAATTCCATGCCCGTCCCTGGGAGCTGACCAAGACCGAAAGCATCGACGTGATGGACGCGGTCGGTTCGGCCATCCGGGTCGATACGCGCGGCAAGGAAGTCATGCGCGTGATGCCCCGGCTCAACGAGGAGGTCAACGAAGAGTGGATCTCCGACAAGACCCGTTACATCTGGGACGGACTGAAGACCCAGCGGCTTGACCGGCCCTATGCCAGGAAAGACGGAAAGCTGCAGCCGGTGTCCTGGTCCGAAGCCTTCGGGATCATCGCCGACAAGGTGAAGGCGGCTAAGGCGGAGCGTATCGGTGCGCTCGCCGGACAGCTTTCCGGCGTCGAGGAAATGTTCGCGCTGAAGAGCCTGATGGACAAGCTCGGCGTTGCCAGTATCGACAGCCGCCCCCCGGGATCACCGCTGCATCCGAACAATGGCCGTGCCAGCTACATCTTCAATTCCACGATCCAGGGGATCGAAGAGGCCGACGCGATCGTCCTGATCGGCACCAATCCCCGTCAGGAAGCTCCGGTTCTCAATGCGCGCATCCGCAAGCGCTGGTCGCGCGGCGATGTGCGGATCGGCCTCATCGGCGAAAACGCCGATCTGACCTATCCGGTCGATTATCTCGGTGCCGGTCCTGACAGCCTCAAGCAGTTGACCGACCATGCGCCGGCCAAGGCCGAACGTCCGATGTTCATCGTTGGTCAGGGCGCGCTCAACCGGCCGGACGGCGCCGAAGTTCTGGCGGCGATTGCGGCGGCGGCAAAGTCTCTCGGCGTCATCAGGGACGGCTGGAACGGCTTCAACATTCTGCATACGGAAGCCGCCCAGGTGGGCGCGCTTGATATCGGTTTCGTTCCGGGCGAGGGCGGCAAGGATACGGCCGCCATGCTGGAGCCGGGTGCGCTCGATGTGCTGTTCCTGCTGGGTGTCGATGAAGTCGAGGTTCCCGCCGGCGCATTTGTGGTCTATCAGGGCACGCATGGCGACCGGGGCGCACATCGCGCCGACGTGATCCTGCCGGGTGCTGCCTATACGGAAAAATCAGCGATCTACGTCAATACCGAAGGCCGCGTCCAGATGGGCGATCGGGCTGCCTTCCCGCCGGGCGACGCCCGGGAGGACTGGGCGATCCTGCGGGCGCTGTCCGCAAGCCTCGGCCAGACCCTGGAGTTCGATACGCTGAACGAACTGCGCTCGAAGCTGTTCGAAGCCGTGCCGCACATGATGGGCATCGACGCGGTCGAAGCGGGCGAGGCCGCGGATATCGACAAACTGGCCAATGCAAAGGCCAAAATGAACAGCGCCGGATTTGCCAATGCGATCCGGGACTTTTATCTGACCAATCCGATCGCTCGCGCGTCCAAGGTGATGGCGGAGTGCTCGGCGCTCGCCAGAACGCGGGCGGCGGAAGCCGCAGAATAAGGGGTAGGGGACCGATATGGCTGAGTTCATGACGACCTACGGTCTGCCGTTCCTGTGGATGGCATTCCAGAGCATCCTGCTGATGGTCGTGCTCCTGGTGATTGTTGCATACGTTCTTTACGCGGACCGCAAGATCTGGGCGGCCGTTCAGATCCGGCGCGGACCGAATGTGGTCGGGCCCTGGGGCCTTTTGCAGAGTTTTGCCGACCTTCTGAAATTCGTTCTGAAGGAGCCCGTCATTCCGGCGGGATCGAACAAGATCCTGTTCCTGCTGGCGCCGCTGGTGTCGGTTCTGCTGGCACTGGCCGCCTGGGCGGTCATTCCGGTCGCCGACGGCTGGGTGATCGCCAACATCAATGTGGGTGTCCTGTTCGTTTTCGCCGTGTCCTCGCTTGAGGTCTACGGGGTGATCATCGGTGGCTGGGCCTCGAACTCCAAGTATCCCTTCCTGTCGGCGCTGCGTTCGGCGGCGCAGATGGTGTCCTATGAGGTATCCATCGGCTTCGTGATCGTCACGGTGCTTCTGTGCGCGGGCACGCTGAACCTGTCCGGCATCGTGCTTTCCCAGGAAACGGGTCTTGCCAATCTGCTCGGCGTGCCGTGGCTGTCCTTCCTGAACTGGTACTGGCTGCCGCTGTTCCCGATGTTCGTGGTGTTCTTCATCTCGGCGCTGGCGGAAACCAACCGTCCGCCGTTCGATCTGGCGGAAGCCGAATCGGAACTGGTTGCCGGCTTCATGGTCGAATACGGTTCTACGCCGTACATGATGTTCATGCTGGGCGAGTATGTCGCCATCTGCCTGATGTGCGCGCTCATGAGCATCTTCTTCATGGGCGGCTGGCTGCCGCCGTTCGATTTCGCACCCTTCACCTGGGTTCCGGGCATCGTCTGGTTCCTGCTGAAATGTTTCCTCGGCTTCTTCATGTTCGCCATGGTGAAGGCGATGGTTCCGCGTTACCGCTATGACCAGCTCATGCGCCTCGGCTGGAAGGTGTTCCTGCCACTGTCGCTCGGCATGGTCGTGATCGTCGCCGCCGTGCTGATGATCATGGGCTGGGCACCGGGCTCGGTGTGAGCATTTCGCTGGCAGGTGCGATTGCCGCCGCCGTCGGCCTTTATGTGGGCTGGCTCGACTGGAAGATCCTCAAGGGGCTCCTTCAGGCGGCGGAAGCGAAAAACAGACAGGCCGGAGGCGACGGTGGCGTCCCGGCAAGGTACAAGACGCTTCTGGGCGTCGTGATTTTTGTAGTTCCGGTGATCGGCTTTCCGGTGATCGGGTATTGGGCCGCCAGCGCGCTGGTCGGTTGAGGAAAGAGAGGCAAAAAAGCGATGGGACTTAATCAAGCCGTCAAATCGCTGTTTCTGCAGGAGTTTGTGTCGGCATTCATTCTGGCGATGCGTTACTTCTTCAAGCCGAAGCCGACAATCAACTATCCCTTCGAAAAGGGACCGGTGAGCCCGCGTTTTCGCGGCGAACACGCCTTGCGCCGTTATCCGAACGGCGAGGAGCGCTGCATCGCCTGCAAACTCTGCGAGGCGATCTGTCCTGCGCAGGCGATCACCATCGAGGCCGGTCCGCGGCGCAACGACGGCACCCGCCGGACGACGCGTTACGACATCGACATGGTCAAATGCATCTATTGCGGTTTCTGCCAGGAAGCCTGTCCGGTGGATGCGATCGTCGAGGGACCGAATTTCGAATTCGCGACGGAAACCCGCGAGGAGCTTTATTACGACAAGGAAAAGCTGCTCGCGAACGGGGACCGATGGGAACGTGAAATCGCCCGAAACATTGAAATGGACGCTCCTTATCGCTAGGAGCTAACCGGACACTTCGAATTCCGCCCGGCAATCCGGCCGGGCACCGCACTTCCGGCCGAAAGGCCACACGACAGGCAGGTCTTAGAAATGATCCTGAAAGCCCTCTTTTTCTACCTGTTTGCCGGCGTCACGGTGGCGTCAGCCTTCATGGTGATCGCATCCCGCAACCCGGTGTCCTCGGTTCTGTTTCTGATTCTCGCCTTCGTGAACTCCGCAGGCCTGTTCATTCTGCTGGGGGCGGAATATCTCGCGTTGCTGCTGGTCGTTGTCTATGTGGGCGCGGTCGCGGTTCTGTTCCTGTTCGTGGTGATGATGCTGGACGTGGATTTCGTCGAACTTCGGCAGGGGTTCCTTCAGTACATGCCGGTCGGGGCTCTGATCGGTCTTGTCCTTCTCGTCGAGCTGCTGATGGGGCTCGGTGCCTGGGTCATTGCGCCGGGGGTGCTCGGACACGGGGCCGAACCGATGCCTGCGCTGACCGAAACAAGCAACATCCAGGCGCTCGGGTCGGTGCTCTATACGAAATACATCTACTTCTTCCAGGTCGCGGGCCTGGTGCTGCTGGTGGCGATGATCGGGGCGATTGTCCTGACACTGCGCCACAAGCCGAATGTCAAACGTCAAAGCATTCCGGAACAGGTTGCGCGCACTCGCGAAACCGCCGTCGAGGTCCGGAAGGTGGAGACGGGAAAAGGTATCTGACGCGAACTCATTGCGTTTTCGGGGCGTCCTGCGGTCGAGCGATCACCGACGAGATGTTCCGGCACTTTAGAATCGGTCAGTTTTCTGCTTTTCCGGGGCAACTCGTGAAAGCAGGTTGATCTGGGAAAGCCCGGACACCGGCACGCTCCTCCGTGCGGTCTCCGGTTGGGGTTAAACGAGGGGAGCACGGCGAGGCGCCCATGGAAATCGGTCTGTCGCACTATCTGTCGGTCGCGGCCATCCTGTTCACGATCGGGATCTTCGGGATCTTCCTGAACAGGAAAAACGTGATTGTCATCCTGATGTCTATCGAACTGCTGCTGCTGTCGGTGAATATCAACTTTGTCGCCTTCTCGTCGTTTCTTGGCGACATGATGGGGCAGATCTTCACCATGCTGGTGCTGACCGTGGCCGCGTCCGAAGCGGCGATCGGCCTGGCGATCCTGGTGGTCTTCCACCGGAACCGCGGTTCCATCGCCGTGGAAGACATCAACGTGATGAAAGGGTAGGAGCTGATGTATTCCGCAATCCTGTTCCTGCCGCTTATCGGCTTTCTGATTGCCGGTCTTTTCGGGCGCTCCCTCGGTGCCAAGGCCTGCGAGTATATTACCAGTTCTCTCCTGATCGTGGCGGCGGTGCTGTCTTGGATCACATTCTGCGGCTTCTGGTTCGGCGGATCGGAGGCGCAGGTCGTCGATCTGTTCCGCTGGATAGATGCCGGTGACCTGAAGGTCTCCTGGTCGATCCGGGTCGATACGCTGACGGCGGTCATGCTGGTCGTGGTCACCACGGTGTCGGCGGTGGTCCATGTCTATTCCATCGGCTACATGCACCATGATCCGCACCGGCAGCGTTTCTTCGCCTATCTGTCATTCTTTACCTTCGCCATGCTGTCGCTGGTCACCGCGGACAATCTGCTGCAGATGTTCTTCGGCTGGGAAGGCGTCGGTCTGGCCTCCTATCTGCTGATCGGCTTCTGGTACCAGAAGCCCGCGGCGAATGCCGCGGCCATGAAGGCCTTCGTCGTCAACCGTGTCGGCGACTTCGGCTTTGCGCTCGGCATCTTCGGTGTCTTCTATCTGTTCCAGAGCATCGATTTCACCACCATCTTTAACGATGCGCCATCCTTCATCGAGGAACACGGCGAGGTGATGACCTTCCTGGGCTACCATCTCGATCCGCATGCGGCGATGACCGTCGTCTGCCTGCTGCTGTTCATGGGTGCGATGGGCAAGTCGGCGCAGTTCCTGCTGCACACCTGGCTGCCGGACGCGATGGAGGGCCCGACACCGGTCTCTGCCCTGATCCACGCAGCGACGATGGTGACCGCGGGCGTCTTCATGGTAGCGCGTCTGTCGCCGCTCATGGAGCTGTCGCACACCGCTCTGACCGTGATCGTGTTCTTCGGAGCAACGACGGCGTTTTTCGCCGCGACCGTCGGCCTGGTGCAGAACGACATCAAGCGGGTGATCGCCTATTCGACCTGTTCCCAGCTCGGCTACATGTTCGTCGCGCTCGGGGTTGGAGCCTATTCGATCGGTATCTTCCACCTGTTCACGCACGCCTTCTTCAAGGCGCTCCTCTTCCTGTGCGCCGGCTCGGTGATCCACGCGGTCTCCGACGAGCAGGACATGCGCAAGATGGGCGGCCTCAGGAAGCACATTCCGCTTACCTACTGGACGATGATGATCGGTACCCTGGCGCTGACCGGGGTCGGCATTCCGTTCACCCATCTGGGCTTTGCCGGGTTCATCTCGAAGGATGCCATCATCGAGGCCGCCTTTGCCGGGTCCACCGGCGAACACGCCAACCCGATGGCGCTCTACGGCTTCTGGCTGACCGTAATCGCGGCGGCGCTGACAGCCTTCTATTCCTGGCGTCTGACCTTCATGACCTTCCACGGCAAGCCGCGGGCACCGGTCGATGTGATGAAGCATGTTCACGAGTCACCGCTGGTCATGACCATACCGCTGATCATCCTGTCGGTCGGCGCGGCTCTTGCCGGGATGGTCTTCTACGGGATCTTCTACGGAGAGGGGTACGAGGCATTCTGGAAGGGGGCGCTGTTCACCAGCGAAACCAACCACATTCTCCATGCCATGCACGATGTGCCGGCGTGGGTGAAGGTCTCTCCCTTCGTCATGATGGTTCTCGGCTTCCTGGTTGCCTACCAGTTCTACATCCGCTCGCCGGAAATGCCGAAGCAGCTGGCGGAGCGCCATTCCGGCCTCTATCAGTTCCTGCTCAACAAGTGGTATTTCGACGAGCTCTATGACTTCATCTTTGTCCGGCCCGCCATGTGGCTCGGCCGCACGCTGTGGAAGAAGGGCGACGGTACCGTCATCGACGGCTTCGGCCCGAACGGTGTCGCGGCCCGTGTCCAGAACATCACGACCTGGGTCGTGAAACTGCAGACCGGATATCTCTACCACTATGCTTTTGCGATGCTGATCGGTGTGGCTGCGCTCATCACCTGGTCGATGTTCACCGGTGCGGGCACCGGCGGGGGTGCACACTAATGATTGACTGGCCAATTCTGTCACTCACGACCTTTCTGCCGCTGCTTGGCGTGGTCTTCATCCTGCTGGTTCCCAGCGAGGACGAGGGGAGCCGGAGAAACATCCGCATGGTCGCCCTGGTGACCACGGGCGTGACCTTCGTCCTGTCCCTGTTCATCTGGGGCAGCTTCGACTACACCAATCCGGGCTTCCAGTTCGTCGAGCAACGTGACTGGCTCGGCAGCAACATCAGCTACCGGATGGGCGTGGACGGCATTTCGGTGCTGTTCGTGATCCTGACCACCTTCCTGATGCCGTTCTGTATCCTGGCCTCCTGGGAAAGCGTCCAGAAACGCGTCAAGGAATACATGATCGCCTTCCTCGTGCTGGAAACGATGATGATCGGCGTGTTCTGCGCGCTCGATCTCGTGGTTTTCTACATGTTCTTCGAGGCCGGCCTGATTCCCATGTTCCTGATCATCGGCATCTGGGGCGGCGCGCGGCGTGTCTATGCGTCCTACAAGTTCTTCCTCTACACGCTGCTCGGATCGGTGCTCATGCTGATCGCGATCATGGCGATGTACTGGAACGCCGGGACGACCGACATCGAGCAGCTTCTGGCGCACGGGTTCCCGGAAGGGATGCAGACCTGGCTCTGGCTGGCCTTCTTCGCAAGCTTCGCGGTGAAGATGCCCATGTGGCCGGTGCATACCTGGCTGCCGGATGCACACGTGGAGGCGCCGACTGCCGGTTCCGTCATTCTGGCGGGGGTTCTGCTGAAACTCGGCGGTTACGGCTTCCTGCGCTTTTCCCTGCCGATGTTCCCGATCGCCTCCGACATGTTCGCGCCGTTGATCTACACGCTCTCGGTGGTGGCGATCATCTATACCTCGCTGGTGGCGCTCGCCCAGGAAGACATCAAGAAGCTCATCGCCTATTCCTCCGTGGCCCATATGGGGTACGTGACCATGGGTATCTTCTCGATGACGCATCAGGGCGTGCAGGGCGGTATCTTCCAGATGCTGTCGCACGGGATCGTTGCCAGTGCGCTGTTCCTGTGTGTCGGTGTAATCTACGACCGGATGCACACGCGCGAAATCGCCGCCTATGGCGGTCTGGTGAACCGGATGCCGAAATATGCGGTGGTGTTCCTGATCTTCACCATGGCCAATGTGGGCCTGCCGGGCACGTCGGGTTTCGTCGGCGAGATCCTGACGCTGATGGGGGTCTTTCAGGTCAATACCTGGGTGGCGTTCTTCGCGGCAACCGGCGTGATCCTGTCGGCGGTCTATGCGCTCTATCTCTATCGCAGAGTGGTTTTCGGCGCGATCGAGAAGGAAAGCCTGAAGTCGATCCTCGACCTGTCTCTGAGGGAAAAGGTCATCCTGATCCCGATGGTCGTGCTGACCATCTTCTTCGGCTTCTATCCGATGGCGATCCTGGATGTGACCCAGGGCGCGGTGGACAATCTCATCAATCAGTATACAGCGGCACTTGATGCGGCCGGTGTCGCACAGCACGCGGCATCCGCCGCCGTGTCTCACTAAGGTTTCGAGGACGAGACAGAGCTATGTCGGATATGACCCAATTGCCAGATCTCATGCCGGTCCTGCCGGAGATCATCCTGGCCCTCGGAGCCATGGCGTTGCTGATGGTAGGCGCCTTCGGCGGCAAAGGCGTCAGTTACGCGGTGTTCGGCGGTGCGATGGGCCTGCTGGGCGGAACGTTTCTGGTGCTGCTGCTGGTCCCCACCTTTGCCGAGACCTTCGGCGGGTCCTTCGTTCTGGATGATTTCGCCTATCTGCTGAAGCTGCTGGTGCTGGCGGGGTCCTTTTTTGCGATCGCCATGTCCTGGGCCTATGCCAAGAGCCAGTCCTTCGATCATTTCGAATATCCGATCCTGATCGTGCTGGCGACGCTCGGCATGATGCTCATGCTGTCGGCCAACGACATGATCGCGCTTTATCTCGGCCTGGAGCTGCAGAGTCTCGCGCTTTATGTGGTGGCGGCGATCAATCGCGACAGCGTCAGGTCCACCGAAGCGGGCCTGAAGTATTTCGTGCTCGGATCGCTGTCCTCGGGGATGCTGCTTTACGGAATGTCGCTGGTCTACGGCTTTACCGGTCAGATCGGCTTTGCCGAAATCGCCGAATCGCTGGTCCATCAGGGGGATTCAATCGGGCTGGTGATTGGCCTGACCTTCATCCTGGCCGGCCTTGTCTTCAAGATCTCCGCGGTTCCCTTCCACATGTGGACACCGGATGTCTATGAAGGCGCTCCGACGCCGGTCACCGCTTTCCTGGCGGCGGCTCCGAAAGTGGCGGCCATGGGCATGCTTGTGCGGATCGTCATCGAGGCGTTCCATCCGGTGACGAGCGACTGGCAGCAGATCGTGGTCTTCGTGTCCATCGCCTCCATGGCGCTTGGCGCCTTTGCCGCCATCGGGCAGCGCAATCTGAAACGGCTGATGGCCTATTCCTCCATCGGGCACATGGGATATGCGCTTGTCGGCCTCGCCGCCGGCACCCAGACCGGCGTGGAAGGGGTTATCTTCTACATGATGGCCTATCTCGGCATGACCCTCGGCGTGTTTGCCGTCATCCTGTCCATGCGCCGCAAGGACGGCATGGTCGAGGAAATCGACGATCTTGCCGGCCTGTCGCAGACCAACCTGCCGATGGCGATCCTGCTTGCGCTGCTCATGTTCTCCCTGGCCGGGATTCCGCCGCTGATCGGCTTCTTCGGCAAATGGTACGTCTTTGTGGCGGCGGTTCAGGCCGGTCTTTATCCGCTGGCGATCATCGGCATCCTGATGTCCGTGGTCGGGGCCTATTACTACCTGCGCGTCGTCAAGGTGATGTTCTTCGACGAACCGGTGGAAGCCTTCGAGAAAATGCCGATGGAACTGCGGGTGGTGCTTGGCCTGTCCAGCATATTCGTCGTCTTTTTCTGGCTGGCGCCCGGGCATGTGGTCAACGCGGCAAGCGCGGCGGCGCAGTCCCTGTTCTGACCGCCGGCATGAACGCCCAGGACCAGGAATGTCCGGCGCCCGGTGCGCCGGATTTTCGCTATGAAGAGCACCGCTCCACCGGCTCGACCAATTCGCTCTGTTTTGAACGGGCGCGGGCCGGACACCCGGGCAAGCTCTGGATCCGTGCGCTCGAACAGTCGGAGGGCCGTGGCCGGCGCGGCCGGGACTGGGCGTCGCCTGTGGGCAACCTCTTTGCGAGTCTGTTGCTGATCGACCCGGAACCGGTCGCCAGAATCGGCGAATTGCCCCTCGCGGCGGCGGTTGCTCTGGCGGAAGCCGTTGACAAAGCCGCCGGGACACTGCAACTGGTATCGTTGAAATGGCCAAATGATCTCCTGGTCGAGGGAGCCAAGCTTTCGGGGATACTCCTTGAGGCCGAAACCCTGGCCGATGGCCGGCGGGCCGTGGTCATCGGGTTTGGTGTGAATTGTGTCTCCCACCCGCCCCTTACGCTTTATCAGGCAACCGATCTGAGAAGTCTTGGATTTCAGGTATCCGCGGAAAGGCTGTTCGAATGTCTCGCGGCGTGTCTGGCACAGCAGCTCGCCTGCTGGCGAAAGCCTGACGGATTCGAATCTATCCGCACCGCCTGGTTGAAACGGGCGACACATCTGGGCAGGGAGATTACGGTCAGAACCGCCCAGGAAGAAATTACCGGCATTTTTGCCGATATGGATGCGCGCGGCTATCTCGTGTTGAAACAGGAGGATGGCGGCCAGCGCACCGTTTATGCAGGCGACGTGTTTTTGTCCGAGGCTTAACCGCCGGCCTGTACACAGCTTTAAAGGAGCAATTCATGGCTTCGGCCAACAAGAACGAAAACGATATCGTATTTCTGCCGCTAGGTGGGGTCGGTGAAATCGGGATGAACCTGGGCCTTTACGGCTACGGTCCGGCGGATGACAGGTCGTGGCTGATCGTCGATTGCGGCGTCAGCTTTGCCGGGCCGGAACTGCCCGGCATCGATGTTGTCGTGCCGGACATCAAGTTTCTGGAAGACGAAGTCGACAACATCGTCGGCATGGTCATCACCCACGCCCATGAAGATCACTATGGCGCCATCCTGCATCTCTGGCCCTTCCTGAAGGTACCGGTCTATGCGACGGCCTTCACGGCCGGTCTGCTTGCCGCCAAGGTTGAGAACGAACCGGGCGCCGAAGAGGTGCCGGTGACGGTGGTCAAACAGGGAGACAGGGTGAAGATCGGGCCGTTCGACGTCGAATTCGTCGCCATGGCCCACTCGATTCCCGAGCCCTGTGCGCTGGCAATCCGTACGCCTGCGGGCATGGTCCTGCACACCGGCGACTGGAAAATCGACAGAACTCCGGGTGTCGGCCGGCCGATCGATCTGGAGCGGCTGGCCGAACTCGGCCGCGAAGGGGTTATGGCACTTGTGTGCGACAGCACCAATGCGGTGCGCGACGGTGTCAGCCCCAGCGAAGCGGACGTGGGTGTGGAACTCAAGAAGGTGATGGCGAGTGCGAAGAAGCGCATCGCGATCACGACCTTTGCCTCCAATGTGGCGCGTATCCGGGCGATTGCGGAAGCGGCCGCCGCCAATGACCGCGACGTGGTCGTGGTGGGTCGTTCGATGCATCGGGTGATCGAGGTCGCCGGCGAACTGGGCTATCTGGAGGGGCTGCCGGCGTTTCACGACGAGGAAGCCTTCGGCTACCTGCCGCGCGAAAAGGCGGTTCTCCTTTGCACGGGTTCGCAGGGGGAAAGCCGCGCTGCACTGGCAAGGATCGCTTCTGGGGATCACCGCAATGTTGCGCTCTCCAAGGGGGACATGGTGATCTTTTCCTCCCGGACCATTCCGGGCAATGAAAAGGCCGTCGCGGAGGTTCTCAACAATCTGGCGGAAATCGGGGTCGATATCGTCACCGACAAGGATTCGCTGGTTCATGTGTCCGGCCACCCGCGCCGGGGGGAACTGGAGCAGCTCTACAAGCTGCTGAAGCCGAAGGTCCTGCTTCCCGTTCACGGCGAGCCGCTGCATCTTGCCGCCCAGGCGGCATTTGCCCGCGAGCAGGGTATTCCGGAGGTCGTGCGCGGCAAGAACGGCGATATCGTCCGTCTGACCGCCGGCAAGGCCGCGGTGATCGACCAGGCGCCGTTCGGCATCATGGTCAAGGACGGTGACATTCTCGACGACCCGGAAGTCACCGGTGTCAATGAGCGGCGCAAGCTGTCATTCGCAGGGGCTGCCGTTGTTGCCCTGGTCATCAACCGGGCCGGGGAGCTGCTCAGCGATCCCGACGTCACGCTGCTCGGTCTGCCGGATACGGATGACGAGGGCGAGCCGATGGAAAATATCGTCGTCAAGGCCGTGGCTGGTGCGATGAAGAGCATTCCCAAGGCCCGGCGCAAGGACAAGGAGCTGATCCGCGAAGCCGCGCGTCGGGCTGCACGTGCCGAGATCCAGAAGGTGTGGGGCAAAAAGACGCTCTGCAAGGTGATGGTCACCCGGCTATAATCCTCAGGACCCTGAGACGGATCTTCTCTTCTGTCGTCGAAAACGGCTGGCGGAGAGAGTATCCGCCAGGAAGTGTTGGAGCGTAACGTCTGCCTTCATCTGAACGCAGGACGTTCGGGCGGCCGGAAGTGGCCGCCGATTGCGGAGGAATGTGCATGATCGGCCGGCTCAATCACGTGGCGATCGCCGTATCGGATATCGATGCGGCGGCAGCGGTTTACAGGGACACGCTCGGAGCCGAGGTGTCCGGCAAGCAGGATCAGCCGGATCATGGCGTCACGACCGTGTTCATCAACCTGCCGAATACCAAGATCGAACTGCTGGAGCCGCTCGGGGAAGGTTCGCCGATCGCCAGGTTTCTGGAGAAGAACCCCTCCGGCGGCATTCATCACGTCTGTTACGAGGTGGACGACATCATCGCGGCACGCGACAAGCTGGTGAAGTCCGGTGCGCGGGTTCTGGGCGATGGCGAACCGAAGATCGGCGCACATGGCAAGCCGGTCCTGTTTCTGCATCCTAAGGACTTTCTGGGCACATTGACCGAGCTGGAAGAGGCGTAAACACATGTCCCTGACATTCGGTCTGGCGATCTACTTCCTGATCTGGTGGATCATCCTGTTCGCCATTCTTCCCTTCGGCATGCACCGCACGCAGGAAGAGGCGGGGGAGGTGGTTCCCGGGTCGGAACCGAGCGCTCCGGACAGACCGCGGTTTCTGAAGGTCATCGTTCTCACGACCATCGTCACCACGCTGCTGTTTGCCGGATATGTGGGCATGCGGGCGTCGGGATTCGGTCTGGACGACATCCCCTTCTTCAATCCGCCGGCCAACAGCTACAGCCATCCGGGCGATTAGGGACTGTCCGGTTCCCGGGGGACCTGCGAAACCGAACTGTCGATTCCCGGGCTGTCGCGCATCCGGACGGCGTTCGACCGGACGCGGGGGATCGGAGAAACCGGTCCGAATTCTTCAAGCTGCTGTTGAGAAAAGAAAAAGGCAGGGTCAAACCCTGCCTTTGTTAAGTTCCGCGTCTAAACTGACCTTATTCCCTTACCGATCAGGTTAATGATCCGGTTGGGCGGCTGCGAACCAGATGGCGCGCCTAAAGATCCTTCCTCCCAAGACTCAGACCGCGATGATCTTCAGCTTTTTGGTACTTCTACCAAGGCATCTTTTTCTTATGAGAAGAAAACCTAGCCGATTGAAACCGACTTGTCACCTATTTGTAGTGTGTAGCCTACTTTTTTTGCTTGCCTATTTCAGGGGCGGAAAATTGGGCGTTCAAACGCGCAAATGCAGGGCTGAACATTAGACGGCAAAACGCGGTTTTCACTGCTTTTTAGAGCCTCTTCACCGGCAATTTCCGCAAAAGAAGGCCGCCATTGCGCAAAGGACTTGTTTTTGGGGGCTGCTTGCGCTTTGACTGCGCACCAAACAGGCGTTGCCAAGATTGAGAGAACATTCATGCGTCTTTCCCGATATTTTCTTCCCATCCTGAAAGAAACACCCAAGGAAGCGGAAATCGTTTCCCACCGGCTGATGCTGCGTGCGGGCATGATTCGCCAGCAGTCGGCGGGAATCTATTCCTGGCTGCCGCTGGGACTGAAGGTGCTTCGCAAGATCGAGCGGATCGTGGAGGAAGAGCAGGCGCGGGCAGGGGCCATCCAGCTGCTGATGCCGACCATCCAGCCGGCGGACCTGTGGCGGGAGAGCGGCCGCTACGATGCCTACGGCAAGGAGATGCTTCGCATCACCGACCGACACGAGCGCGAGATGCTCTAT
The DNA here is from genome assembly GCF_003075075.1 of Labrenzia sp. 011. Lineage (GTDB taxonomy): Bacteria > Pseudomonadota > Alphaproteobacteria > Rhizobiales > Stappiaceae > Roseibium. The sequence goes on from NZ_QCYM01000003.1 coordinate 65,831, forward strand.
GGACCCACCAACGAGGAGATGATCACCGAGATCTTCCGCAGCTACGTGCGCTCCTACAAGGATCTGCCGCTGAACCTGTATCACATCCAGTGGAAATTCCGCGACGAGGTCCGTCCGCGTTTCGGAATCATGCGCGGCAGGGAGTTCCTGATGAAGGATGCCTATTCCTTCGATCTGGACAAGGAACGGGCCGTCGAATCCTACAATCGCATGTTCGTGGCCTATCTGCGCACCTACAAGCGCATGGGGCTGACGGCCATCCCGATGCGCGCCGAGACCGGACCGATCGGCGGCGATCTGAGTCACGAGTTCATCGTGCTTGCCGAAACGGGCGAGAGCGAGGTCTATTGCCACTCCGACTATCTGAGCAAGGAGACGCCGGGCGAGGATGTCGATTTCACCTCCGACCTGAAGCCCGTTGTCGCTGACTGGACATCGCTTTACGCGGCGACCGAGGACATTGTCGACAAGGCGGAGTTCGAAGCCAGCGTTCCGGAAGACAAGCGGATCGTCGCCCGCGGCATTGAGGTCGGTCAGACCTTCTATTTCGGCACCAAATATTCCGAGCCGATGGGTGCCAGGGTGGCCACGGCCGACGGGTCCGAGGTTGCGGTCCACATGGGGTCCTACGGCGTGGGTGTGTCCCGCCTTCTTGGCGCCTTGATCGAAGCCAATCATGACGAAAATGGAATCATCTGGCCGAAATCCGTCGCGCCCTTCCATGTCGGGCTGGTCAATCTGAAGCCGGGGGACGCACTGACGGACAGCGTGTCGGAGGATCTCTACGGCAAACTGGAATCCGCCGGTATAGAGGTGCTCTACGATGACACCGACACGCGAGCGGGCGCAAAGTTCGCGACCATGGATCTCATCGGCCTGCCGTTTCAGGTCGTTGCCGGTCCGCGCGGGCTGAAGGACGGCCTTCTGGAAGTCAAGGATCGTGCAACTGGGGAAAAGGAAATGCTTTCTCCGGATGCCACCCTCAACAGGCTGACGGCGGCATTGACGGGCTAGTCAAGTCCGGTGATGCTCGGAAACGGGGATTCGGCCGCAAGCCACTGGGGCCGGTGGGGCATTGCTGAAGTGGATGGACAATGACAGCGGTAGAAACGGCGGACGTTGACGAGGGCCGGAATTCGGCAGCGCCCACACGTCCCTTTTCCGCCTACGAGTGGATGATCGCCGGCAGGTATCTGCGTTCAAGGCGACGCGAAACCTTCATTTCCGTCATCGCCGGCTTTTCCTTTGCCGGCATCATGCTGGGCGTCGCGACGCTGATCATCGTCATGGCGGTGATGAACGGTTTCCGCTCCGAACTCCTGGGCAAGATTCTCGGCATCAACGGACATATGCTCGTGCAGCCGATAGATCTGCCGCTGACCGACTACGACGCGGTCGCCGCACGGCTGGAAGGTGTGCCGGAGGTGGTCAGCGCCATTCCCTTCATCGAGGGGCAGGCGCTGGTTTCGGGGCCGGCCGGCAATCTGGGCGCCCTGGTGCGCGGCATCCATGAGGCCGATCTGCGCCGGGTGCCGCTGATCGCAAACAATGTCCGCTCCGGGTCTTTCGACGGCTTCGACGAAGGCGAGGGAATCGCCATCGGCTCGCGCATGGCGCAGCAGCTCGGGGTTTCGGCCGGAGACAACATCACGATCATTTCCCCGCGCGGCAGCGTCACGCCAATGGGGGTGACGCCGAGGCTGAAGGCATATCCGGTTTCGGCGATCTTCGAGATCGGCATGAGCGAATACGACAGCACCTTCGTGTTCATGCCGCTGGAAGAGGCGCAGGCCTATTTCAACATGGATAACAAGGCCACGGGGATCGAGGTCTATGTGCTCGATCCGGACAATGTGGGCATCATGGCCAGGGCGATCGAGGACGCAGCCGAGCGGCCGACCTTCGTCACCGACTGGCGTCAACGAAACGTGACGTTCTTCTCCGCGCTGGAGGTGGAGCGCAACGTGATGTTCATCATCCTGACATTGATCGTGCTTGTCGCCGCACTCAACATCATTTCCGGCCTGATCATGCTTGTGAAGGACAAGGGCAGGGACATTGCCGTCCTGCGCACCATGGGGGCGACCCGGGGCTCCATCATGCGGATCTTCCTGATCACCGGTGCCAGCATCGGCTGTGTCGGCACGTTCGCGGGCTTCGTGCTCGGCCTGGTCGTCTGTCTGAACATCGAAAGCATCCGCCAGTTCGTTTCCTGGATGACCTCGACCGAGCTGTTCGATCCGACGCTCTACTTCCTGTCGAGGCTGCCGGCGGAAATCGACAGCGGCGAGACCCTGACGGTGCTGTTGATGTCCCTGGTGCTGTCGCTGCTGGCAACGCTTTACCCCGCCTGGCGGGCCGCGCGGCTCGATCCTGTTGAAGCCCTGCGGTATGAGTGAGGAGACGCCGATGAACATGGCCGTCGACCCGCGCCGGACACCGGAGCTGGCGCCCGCCGCTCTGGAGCTTTCCGGAATCAGGCGCAGCTTCGATGAGGGCGCGCGCCAGCTGCATATTCTCAACGGCGCGAATCTCCGGATCGAAGCGGGGGAAATGGTGGCGCTGGTCGCTCCTTCCGGAACCGGAAAATCCACCCTGCTGCATATTGCGGGACTGCTGGAACGCCCCGATGAAGGAGACGTGTTTCTCGGGCCGGTCAATTGCTCGGATCTGTCCGACGAGCAGCGTACCGCCATCCGCCGCAACGACATCGGCTTTGTCTACCAGTTCCATCACCTGCTGCCGGAATTCACTGCGCAGGAGAACATCATGATGCCGCAGATGATCCGCGGCCTGTCGAAAAAGATTGCTGCCGAGCGGGCCGATGAACTGCTGAGCTACCTGCGTCTCGGCGAACGGGGAAAACACCGGCCTTCCGAGCTTTCCGGAGGCGAACAGCAGCGGGTGGCGGTCGCCCGGGCGGTGGCCAATGCGCCGCGCATCCTGCTGCTCGACGAACCGACCGGCAATCTCGATCCGACCACGGCCAATTATGTCTTCGAGGCCCTGTCGGCGCTGGTGCGCGCTTCCGGAGTGGCAACGCTGTTTGCAACCCACAATCTGGAGCTGGCGGCGCGGATGGATCGGGCGATCACCCTCAAGGACGGGCTGGTGAAGCCGCTTTAGGTCCGGCACCGTTTGCGGATCATAGACGCCGGCGGGCTCCTTGCGGCGCCTGTGACGCGGTGGAACAAAGCGAAAACCCACCATTTTCATATAAATTGATCCTCCTGATGGCAACGGGAACAAAAAGGGCTTGCAAAGGGAACAAAAATGGAACATTCTCTTCTCACGCCATTATCCCAGTTTGGAGGGTCTGATGATTTACATCGCTCGTGATTTTGCCGCATTCGGGTCTCTGGTCTGTTTCTGCACGACTCTTGCGGTCTGGGGAGACGTTCTGTTCTCCGTCGGCTGAGGCAGGATGCCGATCCGAGGGGCGGACGGCAGGTTTCCCATGTCTGAGCTCCCGCAAAGATGATGCGTCAGCCCGTGCCCGCATGGACCGGCGGGCGATATGGGAAAGAACAGCGGTGACAACCGCTTTGACGGCTCGACAGATCTTTCGTGAAGCGCTTCACTTGGAAGCTGATTCTGGAAGATACGAGAAGCGCCGTCATGACTGATTTCCCACCTTCTGCGAGCGCCTCCTCCGAGGCTTCTGAAAACACGGGGCGGACAGGTGTCGGGCCGGGGTTCGTTCATCTCAGGGTTCATTCCGCGCTGTCGCTTCTTGAAGGCGCACTTCCGATCAAGAAGCTTCTTGATCTTGCCAAGGCCGACAATCAGCCGGCGCTGGCGATTGCCGACACCAACAATCTGTTCGGCGCGCAGGAGTTTTCCGCCAAGGCCTGGGGGGCGGGCATCCAGCCGATTACCGCCTGCCAGCTGTCGGTGTTTTTCGACGACGGCCTGGACAGCGGCCGGCGGGGCGAACCGGCCCTGGCCGATCTGGTTCTGATTGCCATGAGCGAAAACGGCTACGGCAATCTGATGGAACTGTCGTCGCGCGCCTTTCTCGACACGGAAACCGGGTTGCGGCCGCATGTGTCCATCGACTACCTGCTTTCCAAATCCGAAGACATCATCGTACTGACCGGTGGCGCGTCAGGGCCCATCGGCGCGGCGCTTCTGGCCGGGCGCAAGGATCTGGCCAAAGAGCGGCTGGAGAGACTTGCGGCATGTTTCGACCAGCGTTGTTACGTCGAGATCCAGCGCCACGGCATGGAGGCAGAACGCAAGACGGAGGAGGCCTTCCTCGAACTTGCCTATGAGATGAACCTGCCGCTGGTGGCGACCAACGAGGCGTTCTTTCCCGCGCGGGAGGACTATGAGGCGCATGACGCCCTGATCTGCATTGCCGAGGGACGGGTGCTGATCGAGGATGACCGGCGCCGGCTGACACCTGAGCATTATTTCAAGAGCCGCTCGGAGATGTGCGCGCTTTTCGCCGATCTGCCCGAGGCGCTGGCTTCAACGGTGGAGATCGCGAAACGCTGCCGCTTCCGTCCGCTGCGCCGGGATCCGATCCTGCCACGCTTTGCCGGAGCCGACGCCGATCCGGACGAGGCGAACCGTGCCGAGGCGGAGGAGCTGAAACGCCAGGCCCGCGAAGGTCTGCGTGCCCGGCTGGATGTCCACGGCCTCGCGCCGGGGCTGGAGGAGAAGGACTATTGGGACCGGCTCGAATATGAGACCGGAATCATCGAGCGGATGAAGTTTCCCGGCTACTTCCTGATCGTTGCCGATTTCATCAAATGGGCCAAGGCACAGGATATTCCTGTCGGACCGGGCCGCGGGTCCGGAGCGGGCTCGCTGGTGGCCTGGTCGCTGACCATCACCGATCTCGACCCGATGCGGTTCTCGCTGCTGTTCGAACGCTTCCTGAACCCGGAACGCGTATCGATGCCGGATTTCGACATCGACTTCTGCCAGAGCCGGCGTGAAGAGGTGATCCGCTACGTTCAGGAGAAATACGGCCGCCAGCAGGTGGCGCAGATCATCACCTTCGGATCGCTGCAGGCACGCGCCGTGCTGCGCGACGTCGGCCGGGTGCTGCAGATGCCCTACGGCCAGGTGGACCGGCTGTGCAAGCTGGTGCCGGCCAATCCGGCCAATCCGGTGACGCTCGGCCAGGCCATCAACGACGAGCCGCGCCTGCGCGAGGCGGCCAAGGAAGAGGAGAGCGTCGAGCGTCTTCTCGGCATGGCCCAGAAACTCGAGGGTCTGTACCGTCACGCGTCCACCCATGCGGCTGGCGTGGTGATCGGCGACCGGCCGCTGGAAAAGCTGGTGCCGCTCTACCGCGATCCGCGCTCCGACATGCCGGTCGCCCAGTTCAACATGAAGATGGTCGAGGATGCCGGGCTGGTGAAGTTCGACTTTCTCGGCCTGAAGACGCTGACCGTCATTGATACGGCGGTGAAGCTGATCGAACGGCGCGGCGTCGATGTGGATGTCGCCGCTCTGCCGATCGACGATGAGAAGACTTACAAGATGCTGGCGCGCGGCGAGACCTTCGGCGTGTTCCAGCTGGAAAGTCAGGGCATGCGCCGGGCCATCGCCGGCATGAAGCCGGACCGCTTCGAGGACATCATCGCGCTTGTGGCCCTCTACCGGCCGGGACCGATGGAGAACATCCCGGTCTATAACGCCGTCAAGCATGGCGAGCAGGAACCGGATTGCCTGCATCCGTTGCTGGAACCCATCCTGATGGAGACGAATGGCATCATCGTCTACCAGGAACAGGTAATGCAGATTGCCCAGGTTCTGTCAGGCTATTCCCTCGGCGAGGCGGATCTTCTCCGCCGGGCCATGGGCAAGAAGATCGCCGCGGAGATGGAGGTACAGCGCGCCCGATTCGTCGATGGTGCGGTGGAACGCGGCGTTCCCAAGGCTCAGGCCGGGACGATCTTCGACCTTGTGGCGAAATTCGCCAACTACGGCTTCAACAAGTCGCATGCGGCCGCCTATGCGCTGGTCTCCTATCACACGGCCTGGCTGAAGGCGAACTACCCGGTCGAGTTCATGGCCGCCTCGATGACCCTCGATCTGGGTAACACCGACAAGCTGGGCGACTTCCGTCAGGAAGCCCGGCGCATGGGGATCGTCATCGAGCAGCCGTCGATCAATCGCGGTCAGGTGTATTTCGATGTGGCCGACGGCAAGATCCTTTATGCCCTGGGGGCAATCAAGGGGGCGGGCGAACAGGCCGTGGAACATATTGTCGAGGTGAGGGGAGACAAGCCCTTCCAGAGTCTCGGCGATTTCGCCCGGCGCATCTCGCCGAAGGCGCTCAACAAGCGCACGCTGGAAAATCTGGTCGCCGCCGGGGCCTTCGACGAGCTGGAGCCCAACCGGGCGCGGGTCTTCGAAGGGCTCGACCGGATCATGGGCCTGGCGCAGCGTACGGAGGAAAACCGCACGCTCGGTCAGGACGAGCTTTTCGGCGGCAGCGACAGCGAGGAACCGCTGCAGCTCGACGAGGTGCAGCCCTGGTCGACGGAAGAAAAGCTGCAGCGCGAACATGCCGCCATCGGCTTCTATCTTTCCGCCCACCCGATCGACGAATACGCCAATATTCTCGACAAGATGCGGGTCCAGCCCTGGACGCAATTTGCCGAAGCCGTCAAGAAGGGGGCCTCGGCCGGCCGTCTCGCCGGCACGGTGATTTCCATGCAGGAGCGCAAGACCAAGACCGGCACGCGCATGGGCATCGCGCGTCTGTCGGATGCCACCGGCCAGTATGAGGCGTTGCTGTTCCGCGAAAAGCTGGAACAGTTCCGCGAACTGCTGCAGACCGGCCGCTCCGTCGTCGTTCTGGTCGGCGCCGACATGCGCGACGACGAACCGTCGCTCCGGATCGAGCAGGTGGATCCGATCGACAAGGTTGCCGCCCGCCTGCAGAAGAGCATGCGTGTCTTCGTCCGCGACGAACGTCCCATCCAGAGCCTTGCCAAACACCTGAAGATGCGCGGCGAGGGGGATGTGACGGTCATTGTTCTTCTGGAAAACGGGGCGCGGGAAGTGGAAGTCAAGCTTCCGGGCCGCTTCCGGCTGTCGCCCGAGATCGCCGGAGCGCTGAAGGCGGTGCCGGGCGTGACGGATGTGCAGGTGGCCTGAGAGACCGCAATCCGGCTTGCGAAAGACGGTCCCGTTCCTTTCGGCGCCGGGGGAACGGAACGCCGGACCTGCCCGGCGTTCCGTCGTGTTCAGGTTGTCTGAAGACGATTTCTCTTCGACAGATAGAGTGCGAACTCGATCACGGCCAATACAAGCATCGACAGTCCCACCAGGGGAAAGAAGATCCCCGCCGCAATCGCCATCACAAGCAAGGCGCGCGGGATGCGCCAGTCGCTGGGCAGCTGTGGGGCTCCGATGCCGCCCGCAGGACGACGCTTCCACCACATTACGGCGGCGGATACGCATAGTCCCACCATTGCAGCGCAGGCCAGCAGCAGCACGATCTGGTTGGCGAGTCCCCAGGCCTGGCCCATGTGGATGCTGATGCCCCATTCCGCGGCCCAGCCGAGCGGTCCGAGATCGTTGAGGCCCGCGTCGTACAGAACTTCCCCGGTATATTGATCGAGATGGATCACCCGTTCCCTGGTGACGTCGTCAGGATAGACCGAAGCTGTGAATACGCCTTCCGGACCCTTCGGCATGGAGAGGGCATAGCCGGGCACGATGCCAAGATTTTCCACCGTGGCGACAACCGTGTCGAGCGCCTGCGGCACACCTTCGGCGGCACCTGAAAGCGGCATGGGTTGCTTCTCCATGATCCAGGGGGCCCGGTCAACGGCATCGGCGACCGGCACGGTCGAGGTCGGTTTGTTCGACCAGTAGCCGTCAGGCATGCCGAGGCCCAGTTGGTAGGCATAATCATAGAACTTGCCGCCCCACACGGATGACCAGGGCAGACCGGTCATGGCGAGGAACACGATGAACAGGCCCGTATAGAGGCCTGTGACAGCATGCAGATCGCGCCACCAGGGACGGCCGCATTTCGCCTTGATGGAAACCGTGCCGACCTGGCGTCCGCGCGGCAGCCACAGGTAGATGCCGGTTCCGACCAGAAGAACCATCCAGCCGGCGACGGCCTCGATGACTCTGTTTCCGAGCCAGCCGACATACTCCAGGGAGTGGAGTTTGCGCACCACATACATGGCGGGACTTCCTGATGCGCCGCCATCCCAAAGGCTTCCCAGAACGGTTCCGTCGTAGGGATCGACGTAGAGTGTGTCCTGCAGACCGTCTTCGCCGACAATCTTGACCTGCGCGCTCCGGTCGGCCGCGGCGGGCGGACCGTAAGCCGTCAGTCTTCCGGGATGGGAAGCGAGGGCCGCAGCGGTGATTTGCGAGGGCGACAGTCTCGTGCCGTCTGTCGGCGTGACGAAGCGCAGCTGGCTGTAGGCTGCGTCGTTGATTTCATCCTTGAAAAGATAGATCCCGCCGGTAACGGCGAGAATGACGACGAAAGGCAGGATCAGAAGGCCCGCCACGAAGTGCCAGCGCCATACGGCGCGATAGAGCGCGGAACTTGCTCCGCGTTTGATTTGTTCTGACATGGAAGAGTCCAGAGTTCGCCCGCCGAAGATCTGTTCGGATTTCGGACGGGGCGGATTGAGAAAACGGGAAAGCGGTGCGTACCGGCTTTTACCGACTCAGATGGGCGAAATGCCTGAAATGGGGGCCCTCACGGATACGGCGCAGTGTCTGTCTTCCGTGGCGTGAGGTCGTGCTGTTTCATGGCAAGCCGGGGCGCGCAGGTCTGGTCGCCCGGCGCAGAAAAGACGGATCTGACGCTCATGGTCTGTGAGCGCGGTCCTGTTTCCCGCCAGGTCGAAAGCAAAACTGTTTACGCCAGCACCGGAGGAGGCGCGCGGGCAAGCCGGATAAAAACGCTCGGACGCCGGCGGATCTGGTCCTGAAAGGCGATATGCGCAATGGGGATACGCAGGGCGGACACTGCGGGAAGAGCCGGAATCGAAAGATCGACGGCGGTCTGGCCATGAAGCGACCAGTCGCACAGGCGGCTGTCCCGCTCCGTGGGCTGATCCCCGGGAAGCCGCAAGTCGCCATCCTTGCCGACAATCATTTCCAGAGGGCCGGAGCCGGTGCAGATAACGATTCTGGGCAGGCCATCGGCGTCGGCAACGGTCATTGTCCCCGGCGCCATCAACGACAGCAGCAGGAACGGGATCATCGCGAACCAGGCAATGAACGTCACAGGCAACGGGGCAGAGCTCCGCCGGCTTTTACAGCAGCCTGTGATTTGCGATGTGTTCATTCTGATCCGGTTTCGTTTCGCGAAGAGGCCAGTGCGGACGGAGCAGGACCATAGTTGAGTCAACAGCATCAGAAAAGGGCCGTATGTCCCTGTGCCGTCTTTTTTGCGACTTTACCGTGTCCTGATGACCGTTTGGAGAAAGAGCATTTCCGGTCCGAAAGCTCGCGTCATGACCCAGCAAGTTGTTGCCGGGACGCCGATGCGGCCGTCAAAAGACGATCGGGCAGGACATGTTCCCGCGTGCCGCCGTTAAACCGCTCTTGCGTCAGCCTGAACTCGAAACCGCCAATAAGTCCTCTTGGTCTGCGAGGTGACAACTTGCTGAAACTTCAAATCCAAAGGGCGCGGCGCGTCAAACGCGCGTGCGCACGCCCACCAGAAGCTCCGTTTCCAGCTGGGGGCCATGCAGAACGGAAATGTCTCCGGTGGTTTCCAGAACAACCGCCCGCACGTCTGAGAGAGACAGAACATTCGCCTCCCGCAATTTCGCATGGATATCGTTCCGGGCGACGCGGGTCTCCCGCAAGGCTTCCGGCAGGAAGGCGCCGTCCTGCATGAGCAGGATCGGGGTGTTCTGGGACAGCTGCTGAAATTTGTCGGAAGCCCTGCGCCAGCGCGCCACGACGAATTGCACGGACAAAAGTGTCGTGATCGCAAGGCAGCTTTGCACGAAGTCCGGCCAGGTTGTCGCCTGGCTCGCCCCTGCCAGCAGCGACCCGGTCGCGACCGTCACCACGAAATCGAAGGACGTCATTTTCGAAAATGCCCGCAGGCCGATGACCCGCACGACAAAAACCACCCAGATCAACGCGAGGGTGGACAGCAACGCGGCCCGCACGACCGTGTCGAGGGGAACGGACTCGAAAAACATCACCACATCGCCTCCTTTTTCAAGGCGATGCAGCGGGAAATCCGGTCTCGATGCCGAGTGGTGCGGATCATTGTCTGATGTCCCTGGTCTGTTGCCGCTGTCAAGGGATCAACTGCCCGGCAGGCTCATGGTTCCGAGGTGATGATGTTTCAGTCGCCCTCGGCCTGTGGCGGTGTGCCGTTTGAGGTCCAGCCCGGCAGGCCTGCCACAGGAAACGGGTCGTTAGCCCGGCTGGATGAGCCTTGAGCCGGCGGCATAGACCTGCATCCACTTCAAAATGGACCAGGACTTGCGCAGTCCTGTCGGCCAGAATGGATCCTCGCGGATCAGCTGCTCGATGTCCTCTTCCCTGTACGCCTCGACGATCCAGAGTCCGTCACGGCCGGCTCCCGAGGGATCAGACAGTGGGCCGGCCGCCTCGATCCTACCGCGGTGGTTTTCCAGAAAGTCGAGATGCCGGGACATATGGGTCTTGCGGATATCCGGATCCGCATCGGGATTGTCCTCGAACAGGATGACGAATTTCATGAGGTCGGCTCCTTTGGTGAAGTGGCCGCAGGTTGGCACGGCGGAACTGACGATTGAGTCGACATATTTGCCGTTCTAGTCTGCAATTATGCAGAGCCATGACTGGAACGACTTGAAATACCTGCTGGCGCTCCACCGAAGCGGAAAGCTTAAGGAGGCGGGCCTTGCGACCGGCGTGAGCGACACGACGATTGCCCGGCGCGTCCGTCGCATTGAAGACGCGCTTGGCGTCTCCCTGTTCCTGCGCAGTGCTTCCGGTCTCTATGAGCCGACGGATGCGGGCCTGGAGATCATTGCCCATGCAGAAAGAGTCGAACGGGAAAATATCGCGATTGGCGAGAAACTGGGTGGTATCGCCGGGCGCGTGACAGGTGTGGTGCGCATCAGTTCCGTGCCGGTCATCGTCAACCGTGTGCTGATCCCCGCTCTGTCAAGCCTGACCGCCAAACACCCGCAGCTGGCCATCGAACTGGTGCCATCTGCGGGCAACCTGGATCTGTCCAGGCGGGAGGCCGACCTGGCGGTGCGCTTTGCCAGACCGGCCCGCGGCGGCCTGCGCGTTCGGGCGCAGAAACTGGGGGAACTGGCGTTTGACGTCTACGGGCCGAAGAGGGAGGGAAACCCGAAGGCACTGCCCTGGATCGGCTATGACGAGGCGTGTTCCGGACTGCCGCAGGCGCAATGGATTGAAGCGGAATTGGCGCACGAGGGTGCCACGCGTGCGCCGCTGAGAGTGACGGACGCCGAAACCGCCCTGGAAGCGGCCGGCGCCGGACTTGGCAGGACGATCCTGCCGCGGCTGATTGCCGACAAGGACCCGCGCTTGTCGAGGATTCCCGGCCGCGACGGTGCGGCCCTGCCGCTGCGGGATGTCTGGCTTCTGTCCCACGTCGACCAGAGCGCTCGAGCGTCGCTCGCCGTCGTCAAGGACTGGCTGGTGGGGATATCATGGAGTAGTGATAGTTGAGTGGGATATGGCATGGGCGTCGAGCACGGCATGACTCGCAAACGCGGGGCTGTTCATTCCCGTGAAGTCAAGCGTATCCAAATCCTCCCAGGTTTTTCCGCAAATACCGGTCTCGTTTTGTCGGATCGCCACATCGTCCCGGCTATTCTGCCATTCACCGGACAAATCCGCTCTTTTGGCCTTGAAATAATTTCCTTCGCCAACTATAAGGCGCGCATTCCACACGCAGGGGCGGAACCTGAGCCTTATCGGGGTCCATCCGGTGGCCGGCGGGAGAAATCCTTCGGCCCACAAACTCCTGCGGAGGTCAAACCGGAAAACCAGGAGAGCAAGCCCAATGGCATTGCCCGATTTCACCATGCGTCAGCTCTTGGAAGCTGGCGTCCACTTCGGTCACCAGAAGCACCGTTGGAACCCGCGCATGGGTTCGTACATCTTTGGTGTACGCAACGATGTTCATATCATGGACCTGTCCCAGACCGTTCCGCTGCTGCATCAGGCGCTGAAAGCGGTTTCTGACACAGTTGCAGGCGGTGGCCGCGTTCTGATCGTCGGCACCAAGCGTCAGGCACAGGAAGCGGTGGCGACTTCCGCGCGCAACTCCGCGCAGTATTTCGTCAACGCCCGCTGGCTTGGCGGCATGCTGACCAACTGGAAGACCATTTCCCAGTCCATTCAGCGCCTTCGCAAGCTGGAAGAGACCCTGTCCTCCGATGCAGCGAACTCCCTGACCAAGAAAGAACGCCTGTTCATGGACCGCGAGCGCGAGAAGCTCGAGCGGAACCTGGGCGGTATCAAGGACATGGGCGGCATCCCGGACCTGATCTTCGTGATCGACACCAACCGTGAAGCCATCGCCATCCAGGAAGCCCGTCGTCTGGGTATTCCGGTTGCCGCGATCCTTGACTCCAACTGTAATCCGGACGGCATCACCTATCCGGTGCCGGGCAACGACGATGCCGGCCGTGCGATCGCACTCTACTGTGACCTGATCGCCCGCGCTGCCATTGACGGTATTTCCCGCGCCCAGGGCGCATCGGGCATGGATGTCGGTGCATCGGAAGAGGCTCCGGTCGAAGAAGCTCTGGCGGCTCCTGTCGCGGAAGAGGCTCCGGCTGCTGCCGAGCCGGCCGCAGCTGAAGCCGAGCCGGTTGCTGCCGAAGCAGAAAAGGCCGCTCCGGCCGCTGCTGACGCCTGAAACAGGTCTGCCGCGGTTCATGCGGCAGAAACATGTTGAATTCGCAAGGCGGGCTGCACTTTGTTGCAGCCCCGTCATAAAGACGCGGAAAGCCATGGGCTAAACCGTGTCTCACCCGAAACCCCCATGCACGAGGCAATCGATGAGCATTACCGCTGCGATGGTAAAAGAGCTCCGCGAGAAATCCGGCGCTGGCATGATGGACTGCAAGACCGCCCTCACAGAAACCGGCGGTGATATGGAAGCGGCAATCGACTGGCTGCGCACCAAGGGCCTGGCCAAGGCGGCCAAGAAGGCCGGCCGTGTGGCCGCCGAAGGTCTGGTGGGCGTTGCTACCGATGGCACCAAGGCTGCAGTTATCGAGCTGAACTCCGAAACCGACTTCGTTTCCCGCAATGAAGGCTTCCAGGAACTGGTTTCCAAGGTCGCCCAGGTTGCCGTGACGACCGACGGATCGGTTGAAGCCGTTTCCGCCGCCGATCTCGGCGGCAAGCCGGTCTCCGAAGCGATCACCGAAGCAATCGCCACCATTGGCGAGAACATGACCCTGCGCCGCACCGCGGCCCTGTCGGTCGGTGAAGGCGTTGTCTCCACCTATGTTCACGGCGCTGTTGTCGACGGTCTCGGCAAGATCGGTGTGCTGGTCGCGCTGGAATCTTCCGGCGACAAGGACAAGCTCAACGCACTTGGCCGTCAGATTGCCATGCATGTTGCCGCGACCAGCCCGCTGGCGCTGGACACCGATTCACTTGACCCGGCTGTGGTCGAGCGTGAAAAGTCTGTGTTCTCCGAGCAGGCCCGCGATTCCGGCAAGCCGGAAAACATCATCGAAAAAATGGTGGAAGGACGTCTGCGCAAGTTCTACGAGGAAGTTACCCTCGTGAAACAGGCATTCGTCATCAATCCGGACCAGACGGTTGAGCAGGCTGTCGAAGGTTTGGCAAAGGATCTCGGTACCGGGGTCAAGCTCACCGGCTTCGTACGCTTCGCCCTCGGCGAGGGGATCGAGAAGGAAGAGCAGGATTTCGCCGCGGAAGTGGCGGCTGCCTCAGGGCAGTAAGTTCCAGGAAAAGCGCCGGCCAGTCCGGCGCTTTTTTTTAGAGCCTCCCGTGTTCGGCCAATTGTGGGACACCTTGCTCTGACGCTAGAGATGGGATCTGTTTTCAGACCTCCAGTCGAGACCGGCTGGAGGTCTGAAAACAGATCTGGATGATGACTTTCACGAAGGGCGCAGCCATGACGAATTCCTTGCGATGGAAACGGATCCTCCTGAAACTTTCCGGCGAGGCCCTTATGGGTACGCAGGCCTTCGGGATCGACCCGGCCATCGTGCAGAGGATCGCCAAGGAAATCGCCGATGCGGTGGCACTGGGCGCCCAGGTCGGGGTTGTCGTGGGGGGCGGCAACATCTTTCGCGGGGTGGCCGTGGCGGCCAAGGGTGGCAACCGGGTCACCGGCGACCACATGGGCATGCTGGCCACCATCATGAACAGCCTGACGCTGGCCGACGCCCTGCGCCGGCTGAAGGTCAACGCCCGCGTCCTGTCCGCCGTTGCCGTTCCGTCGATCTGCGAGACCTTTTCCCAGCGCGTCGCCGACCGCTACATGGAAGACGGCGATGTCATCGTCTTTGCCGGCGGCACGGGCAACCCGTTCTTCACCACCGACAGCGGTGCGGCGCTCAGGGCTGCGGAAATGAAATGCGATGCCTTTCTCAAGGGCACCCAGGTGGATGGCGTCTATTCGGAAGATCCGAAGCTCAATCCGGATGCGGAGCGTTATGATACCCTCGGCTACGATGAGATCATCAGCCGCAATCTCAAGGTGATGGACACCACCGCGATTGCGCTGGCGCGCGACAATTCCATTCCGGTTATCGTCTTTTCCATCCATACGCCCGGGGCTCTTGTCAGCGTATTGCAGGAAACCGGCACCTATACTGTCGTCGGCGGCTAGGCCGTGGCGGGGCCGGGCTGCTCCGCACGTTCGCACCGGCTGAAACCGATGGTCGATTCCGGAGTCGGGCGGTGCGAAGCCACGGGGGAGGCTGGTGTTTTCAGCTCCACGCGATGCCCGGGGCCGCAAGGCGTGGTGTCCGGTGCCCCTTGAGGCTGCCACCGGCGCCGAATTGTCAACAGAACAGGCAGATGCACTTGTGTTTCAGCGCGTTTATGCCATGTTGGCGCGCGCCGGGACTCTATCAAGCCAAGTCAAAAACAAGAGTGAGGACAAAATGTCGGTAGAAGGTGTCGATCTGGACGACTTGAAGCGCCGGATGCAAGGAGCTCTTGCTTCTCTGAAAACCGATTTCTCAGGCCTTCGCACCGGACGGGCATCCGCCTCCATGCTGGATCCCATCTCCGTTCAGGCCTATGGCCAGTCCATGCCGATCAGCCAGGTTGGCACCGTGTCCGTGCCGGAGCCGCGCATGGTCGCGATCCAGGTCTGGGACAAGACTATGGTGGCTGCGGTTGAACGGGCGATTCGGGAATCGAATCTCGGTCTGAACCCGGTCGTCGACGGTCAGCTGCTGCGCCTGCCGATTCCCGAACTCAACCAGGAACGCCGCCAGGATCTGATCAAGGTTGCCCACAAATACGCCGAACAGGCGCGGGTCGCGATCCGTCACGTACGCCGCGACGGCATGGACACCGCGAAAAAGGCCGAGAAAGACGGGGTTATCTCCCAGGACGACAGCCGTGTCGCTTCCGACGAAGTGCAGAAACTGACCGATCAGATGATCGGTGAGGTGGACAGCATGCTGGAGAAAAAAGAGCAGGAAATTTCCCAGGTCTGATCGGACCGGAACCTGTGAGTGGGGGAGCCCAATGAGCGTCAGCCCGGACCGGACACCGCAGGTATCTGCCGCGGAAGGTTCCAGCGCGAAACTGCCGCGGCACGTTGCATTCATCATGGATGGCAACGGACGATGGGCCACTGCGCGCGGCCTGCCGCGGACGGAGGGCCATCGCCACGGGCTGGAGGCCCTGCGCCGGGTGATCCGGCATGCCGGCAATCTCGGCATCGACGTGATCACCATCTACAGTTTTTCTTCCGAGAACTGGAGCCGTCCGGAAACCGAAGTCTCCTTTCTCATGGGGCTCTTGCGGCGTTTCGTGCAGCGTGATCTGAGCGAACTCCACGACGCCAACGTGCGCATCCGGATCATCGGCAGCCGCGACGAACTGGAGCCGGGCATCGCCGCGCTGTTGCAGGAGGCCGAGGATCTGACCCGCAACAATACCGGGCTGAACCTCGTGGTTGCCTTCAATTACGGTGCCCGCGTGGAAATCCTCCGGGCCGCCAGGGCACTGGCTGAGAAGGTCAAGTCCGGCGAAATCGAGCCGCAGGACATCACCGAAGCCACATTTTCGGACACGCTGGATACCGGCGGCTTGCCCGATCCGGATCTGATTATCCGCACCAGCGGCGAGATGCGCCTTTCCAATTTTCTCTTGTGGCAGGCGGCCTATTCCGAATTCTATTTCTGTGACAAGCACTGGCCGGATTTCGACGAAGCGGCATTCGATGAGGCATTGAACTGTTTTGGCAACCGGCAGCGCCGGTATGGCGGTCTTGATGCCAAGGCGTTGTAGCGGCCGACCCGCATCATGACAGATCCAGAACAAACTCCCAAAAAACTGTCGGATCTCGGCCTGAGATTCGCATCGGCGGTCATTCTAGGACCGCTGGTGCTGCTGATCATCTGGCTGGGCGGATTGCCCTATGCAGCTCTGATGCTCGTGGCCATGATGCTGTTCCTGTGGGAATGGTTCTCCATCACCGCAACACGCCACGGATCGTTTGCGGCGCTGGTCGGGCAGGGGGCGCTTGTCGCGCTCACGCTGTTCGATCTGGCGGGGTTTGCCGAAATCGGCCTCGCAATGCTGTTGCTGGGAGCCTGTGCCGCCTATGCATCGGCCCGGTTCACCAGGGCAGGGAGATGGAACGCGGAGGGGATCCTGTACAGCGGATGCTCGCTTTTCGCGCTTCTTGCGATCCGGGACGGAACCGGCGGGATGGTGTTCACCTTCTTTCTTGTGTTCGTGGTCTGGGCGACGGACATCTTCGCCTATTTCACCGGCCGGGCTCTTGGCGGTCCCAAGCTTTGGTCACGGGTTTCGCCGAAGAAAACCTGGTCCGGCGCCATTGGCGGACTGATCCTCGCGGCCGTGTTCGGTGTCGGGGTGGTTGTTGTTGCCGGGACCGGCACGCAGGATCTTCCTGTCTGGGCCTTGCTTGCCGCCGCGCTCTCTGTCGTCTCCCAGGCCGGCGATCTCCTGGAATCCGCGGTCAAGCGCAGGTTCGACGTCAAGGATTCCAGTCGTCTCATTCCCGGCCACGGGGGAATCATGGATCGGATAGACGGTCTTGTCGCCGCCGCCATTTTCGCCGTTGTGATCGGCGTGGTTGCCGGCGGAGGGCTGCGGGATCCGATTGCGGGTCTGGGGCTGCATTAGGGTGTTGAAGATCAGATGGTTTCACCCCGTGTCGTCAGCGTGCCTGACCGGGCAGGAAGCCCGCTCCGCGCACGCTTCCTAACCCGGGGTTCGCCATTTCACATGCCATTTCGTCTTCATTTATGAGTTCACACCCTAAGTCTGGAGTTGCAAGCATGGCGGCCGGAACCGCTTTCATCGACGAGACTGCGCCGATACGCATCATCGTGCTTGGTGCGACCGGGTCGATCGGCCAGAGCCTGGCGGATCTGATCGCACGGTCGCCCGAGCGGTTCGACGTGGTCGCCCTTGTGGCGAACCGCAATGCGAAGGCCCTCGCGGAGATGGCCAGGACCCTGAAGGCGTCTTCAGCCGTTCTTGCGGATGCGTCCTGCTACGGGGACCTGGCCGGCCATCTTGAAGGGACCGGTATCGCGGTTTCCGCGGGAAATGCAGCGGTCCTTGAGGCGGTCGAGCACGAGGCCGACCTCGTGGTCGGCGCCATTGTCGGCGCCGCCGGTCTGGCGCCCACCATGGCGGCGATCCGGCCCGGCCGGAGGATCGCCCTTGCCAACAAGGAATGTCTGGTCTGCGCGGGCGATCTCTTCATGGAGAAAATCCGCCGGACCGGCGCCGAGCTTCTGCCGGTGGACAGTGAGCACAACGCCATTTTTCAGGTGTTCGAATCCGAAAAGGCGGACCAGGTCGAAAAGGTCATCCTGACCGCCTCGGGCGGCCCTTTCAGAACGTTTTCCAGGGCCGAAATGGCGGGTGTGACGCCGCAGCAGGCTCTGAAACATCCGAATTGGGACATGGGCGCGCGGGTCACCATCGACAGCGCCACGATGATGAACAAGGGCTTCGAGGTGATCGAGGCATCCCATCTTTTTCCCGTGAACCACGACCAGCTGGGTGTTCTGGTGCACCCGCAATCCGCCGTTCACGGTCTCGTCCAGTACAGGGACGGTTCCCTTCTGGCGCAGCTCGGCAGTCCGGACATGCGCACGCCGATCGCCCATTGCCTGGCCTATCCGCGCAGGATGGCGGCACCGGTCAAGCGGCTCGATCTGGCGGAGCTGGGCACGCTGACCTTCGAGGCGCCCGATCCGGTCCGCTTCCCCGCGCTCCAGCTTGCCATCGACGCCATGAAGACGGCCGGCGGTGCTCCGGCGGTGCTGAACGCTGCCGACGAAGTCGCCGTCGAGGCTTTCCTGACAGGAAAAACCCGCTTTCCGGACATCTCCTCAGCCATCGAGGCGGTGCTGGAGCGAATGGCGGGTGAGGGCCGGCTGGGGACCTGCGAAGGGATCGAGGAGGTTCTGGCTCTTGACGGGGAAGCCAGGCTGAAAACACGCGAATGGATCGGGTCCAGGCATTGACCGGTTTCCTGTCTTTCGAAATATTTGCGGCGGACCATTAACACGCCGTAATTTTCCTTTTAGTACAGTGGCTCCAGACACTCCAAGCTGTGCAGGATCGGACGCCCTTTATGGACCTTCTTTTTTCCGCGTATTCCCTTATCGTCGGTACCATCATCCCCTTTCTGTTCGTGCTGACGATCGTGGTGTTTTTCCACGAGCTTGGTCATTTCGCCGTTGCCCGCTGGTGCAACGTCAAGGTGGACGCCTTTTCGGTCGGGTTCGGCCGCGAGATCATCGGACGGATGGACAGCAAGGGCACGCGGTGGAAACTCTGCATGATTCCCCTTGGCGGATACGTGAAGTTCGCGGGCGACGAGAACGCAGCCAGCGTGCCGAGCCGTGAGCTGATCGCCCAGATGAGCGAAGAGGACCGCAAGACCGCGTTTATCGCCAAGCCGGTGTGGCAAAGAGCGGCTGTGGTGGCGGCGGGACCGCTCGCGAATTTCCTTCTGGCAATCGTCATCTTCGCGACGCTCTTCATGATGACGGGCAAGCAGGGACTTGAGCCGGTCGTCGAGGAGGTCTTTCCGGGACGGGCCGCCGAGCGCAGCGGTATCCAGGCGGGAGATATCATCCGGGAAATCGACGGGCGCGAAATACACACTTTCGGCGAACTGCGGCAGATCGTGCTGATGAACGCCAATACGCCGCTTGTCTTCGAGGTTGAGCGCGACGGAAACCTCATCGATCTGACGGTCACGCCGGACGCTCGGGAAAAAGAGGTGTTTCTCGGCGAACGGCAGATGGCGGGAGATATCGGCCTGCGCGGTTCCAGCGATCCCCAGCATCTTGTGCGCATCAAGTACGGGCCGGTCGGTGCGGTCAATGAAGGGGTGCTTGAAACCTGGCGGATCATGGCGGGGACGGTCAATTACGTCTGGGGCGTGATTTCCCAGCGCCAGTCCGCCGATCAGCTCGGTGGTCCCATTCGTGTTGCGCAGATATCCGGTCAGGTGGCCGACCTGGGCTTCCTTCCGCTGATTTCCCTCACCGCCGTCCTGTCCGTGAGCATCGGCTTGATCAATCTGGCTCCGGTGCCGATTCTCGACGGAGGTCATCTGCTTTACTTCGCTGCCGAGGCCCTGCGAGGCAAGCCGCTGAGCGAAAGGGTTCAGGATGTGGGGTTCCGGATCGGGCTGGGGCTTGTTCTGATGATGATGGTGTTTGTCACATGGAAGGATATCATGCGATTGTTGGGGCCAAGTTCCTAGGCAATCCGCGGTCTGGTGGAGGTGCGCCCCTCCACGGGCCGTGACATTGACGCAACGTCTTCTGACTAAATCGCTTTCACCCGGGAAGTGCAGTTGCGTTATCGGTAAAATCCTATAAAACGATCATCGGTTCCGAGAATCTGCCAGGGTGATTGCAGGTTCCGGGAGGGGTATTTAAAAACAAAGGCATAGCGCAATAATGCAGCGATTGCAGAAGTTTACACGAGCCGTCTTGTTAGCTGCGGCCGTATTTTCAATCGGGGCGGCTCTGCCTCAGACCTTCGGTCTTCCGTCCCTTGTGGCGGAGGCGCAGGCGGCAGTTGCCAGAAGCATTCAGGTGCGCGGCAACACGCGGGTCGAGGATGAAACCGTCGTCAGCTACCTGACCATCGTTCCGGGGCGCTCGTACAGCGCCTTCGATGTCGATGAGTCCCTGAAGGCGCTCTATGCAACGGGTTTGTTCGCCACGGTTGATATCACCCCGAGTGGCAGCACCGTTATCGTCACGGTTACGGAAAATCCGATCATCAATCGCGTTTCCTTCGAGGGAAACAAGAAGATCAAGGATGGTGCGCTGGAAACGGCCGTGCGGTCCCAGCCGCGCTCGATGCTGTCGCGCGCCAAGGTTCAGGCCGACGTTCAGAATATTCTGGAAGCCTATCGCCGCTCCGGCCGCTACGGCGCGTCCGTGGAGCCGCAGATCATCGACCGCGGACAGAATCGCGTCGACCTGGTTTTCGAAATCAACGAAGGTGCAAAGACCGGTGTCGAGCGCATCAGCTTCATCGGCAACACGTCCTTCAGTGATGGGCGTCTGCGGGACGTCATCCGTACCCGCGAGAGCGGCCTTCTGAGCTGGCTGCGCAGCACCGATACCTATGATCCGGACCGGCTTGCCGCTGACGAGGAGCTGTTGCGCCAGTATTACAACAAGAAGGGTTATGCCGATTTCCGTATCGTCTCCGTGAGTGCGGATCTCGATCGCGAGCAGAACATCTTCTATGTGACCTTCACAGTGGATGAGGGCGAAAAATACGAAGTCGGCGATGTCGAAATCGTGTCAACAATTCCGGATGTTGATCCGGAGGAGCTGCGGCGCCTGATTCGTACCCGCAGCGGCCAGACCTTCAATTCCCTTCGTGTCGAACAGACCGTCGAGGACATCACGCTGCGTGTATCCGAAGAGGGCTATGCCTTCGCCCGGGTTCGTCCGCGTGGAGCCCGCGACTACGAGAACAACAAGATTTCCCTGATCTACTATATCGAGGAAGGCCCGCGGGCCTATGTCGAGCGGATCAACATCATCGGTAACGACCGCACCCGTGAATATGTCATTCGGCGCGAATTCGATATCGCCGAAGGAGATGCGTTCAATCGCGCTCTGGTCGACAAGGCCGAGCGCCGCCTGCGCAATCTCGGCTTCTTCGAGCGTGTTTCGATCACGACCCAGCAGGGCAGTGCGGCCGACCGGGTGATTGTCAATGTGCGGGTCGAGGAAAAGCCGACAGGTGAAATTTCCTTCGGGGTCGGCTATTCGACGGTCGACGGCGTGATCGGCGATATTTCGCTCACCGAAAAGAACTTCCTCGGCCGCGGCCAGTTCGTGAAGCTCGCCGTTGGCGGCGGTACGGACACGCAGTCCTACGAATTCCGGTTCATCGAGCCGTTCTTCATGGGGCGCCGGGTCGCGCTCGACCTGGATGTCTACCGGAAGATCGACGATGCCAACGATTACCGCTCCTTCGATCAGGAACGGACCGGCGGCGGCTTCGGATTCACGCTTCCGCTCCGGGAAGAAGAGCTGACGGTTCGGCTTTACTACAATATCTTCCAGGAGAAGAACTCCGATCCGGACAACGATTCGACGGGCATCAACAACTGCGACACGGACGAACTGTCCCTTGCTGTGTGTGACTCCCTAGGTACCTATCTGACCTCGCTGGTCGGATATGAATTCCGCTACAATACGCTGGACCGCAATATGGATCCGACGGACGGCTTCTATGCCTCCTTCGGCCAGCAGTTCGCAGGCCTGGGTGGCGACAGCTTCTTCATCAAGACCGAAGCCGAGGCGCGGGCCTACAAGGAAATCCTCGCAGACTACGGTCTCGTCGGCAGCCTGTCCGTCCGTGGCGGTAACATCATGGCTCTTGGTGACGAGCGTCTGCGGGTGTCCGAACAGTTCATGCTCGGCGGTAACCTGGTTCGCGGTTTCGAAAACCAGGGCATCGGCCCGCGTGATGCGGAGACCGAGGACGCGATCGGTGGCCGCTTCTATGTGGCGGCGACAGCCGAGACCCGGTTCCCGTTCCCGGTCCTGCCGAAAGAGTTCGGCCTGAGCGGAGCGGTATTTGCCGATGCCGGTTCCCTTTGGGACGCGGACAGCGGCCTGGTCAGCCTGGTCGATGACAATGGCGGGCGGGTCGACTCCGACGATTTTGCGCTGCGCGCCTCGATCGGTGCCGGTATCCGCTGGAATTCGCCTTTTGGACCGCTGCGGGCTGACTTCGCCTATCCTATCCTCAAGGAAGACTCTGATAAGACCCAGGTGTTCCGTTTGAGTGGCGGTACGCGCTTCTAAACAGCGGTCAAGTGGGTTAGAAATCGGCCGCCGATCTGATCGGCGGCCGTTTTTATTGGCTGGCAACAAGGATACGATCATGTCCGAGCCAAATTTTTTCAAGACACCGGCTCCCGCATCCCTGCGGGAGATCGCCGACTGGGCGGAAGCTGAAATCCATCGCGGTGACGAGTCCCTGCAAATCGCAGGTGTGGCGCCGCTGGAAGAGGCCGGATCCGGGTCACTGGTTTTCTTCGACAACACGGCCTATCTGGACCAGCTCCGCACCACGACAGCGGCGGCTTGTCTTGTCGCGAAGAAGCACAGGGACAAGGTGCCGGAGGGGGTCGCGGTTCTCGTATGCGCGGATCCCTATCGCTCCTGGGCCAAGGTTCTGGCGCAGCTCTTTCCCGATGCCATGGTGCCCAGGGAACCCGGACCTGCGGTTGTCTCCGAAAGGGCGGTTATCGATCCGGAAGCGACACTAGAAGATGGTGTTACCGTGGAACCGGGCGTTGTGGTCGGCGCCGGGGTTGAAATCGGTGCCGGTACGGTCATCCGGGCGAATACGGTGGTCGGCCGGGGCGTGAAGATCGGCCGCGACTGCGTGATCGGGCCGAATTGCACGGTACAGCACACAGTGCTTGGCAATCGCGTCTTCCTGCATCCGGGCGTGTGTTGCGGTCAGGACGGATTCGGCTACGCGATGGGAGCGCAGGGACATATGAAGGTCCCGCAGATCGGCCGTGTGATCATTCAGGATGATGTTGAAGTCGGCGCCAACACCACCATCGACCGGGGTGCGAACCGAGATACGATCATCGGCGAAGGCACGAAGATCGATAATCAGGTGCAGATCGGCCACAATGTCGTTGTCGGTCGCCATTGTGTCCTCGTTTCGCAGGTCGGCCTGTCCGGCAGCTGCACGCTGGAGGACTTCGTGGCGATCGGCGGTCAGACCGGTGTGCGCGGACATGTGACCATCGGGATGGGCGCCCAGGTTGCTGCGGTAAGTGTTGTCAGCGACGACCTGGCAGCCGGGGGGCGCTACGGGGGCACGCCCGCCAAGCCGGTGAAGCAATGGTTCCGGGAAGTGGCGGCACTGAGAAAACTTGCAGAGCGCGGCGGCGGATCGTAAACGGATAAACAAATTAAGGACTTTGCGGCGCTGATCGGCAAAGGGGCATTTTATGGAAGACGCAGAAAACAAGACACTTGCCAGCGCAGATATCATGGAGATCATGAAACTTCTGCCGCATCGCTACCCGTTTTTGCTGATCGACAAGATCATCGAGATGGATGGCGATAACAGTTGCATCGGCATCAAGAACGTCACCATCAACGAGCCTCAGTTCACCGGTCATTTTCCCGGCAGGCCCGTTTTTCCGGGCGTTCTTCTGATCGAGGCGATGGCACAGACCGCCGGGGCGCTTTGCGTGCATGCAAGGGGGAGCGATGCTCCGCCGCAGCTTGTGTATTTCATGACCATCGACAGGGCCAAGTTCCGCAAACCGGTCGAACCGGGTGATCAGGTCCATTTTCATGTCAAGAAGATCAAGCAACGCTCCAATATCTGGAAATTCGACGCTGTGGCGATGGTCGCCGGAGCAAAGGTCGCAGAAGCAGAAGTCAGCGCCATGCTGGTAGACGCGTGAGGAAACATGACTGACATTCATCCGACGGCCATTGTCGAAGACGGGGCCGTGATCGGTGACGAAGTGCGCATCGGGCCATATTCGATTATCGGACCGAACGTCCAGCTTGCCGATGGGGTGACACTGGAGGCGCATGTCGTCGTCGCCGGGCATACGACCATAGGTGCGGGGACGCATATCTTTCCCTTCGCCAGTATCGGCCATAAGCCGCAGGACCTGAAATACGCGGGCGAGGTGACCTATCTGAACATCGGCGCGAACAATCAGATCCGCGAGCATGTGACCATGAGTCCCGGCACCGTCGGCGGTGGCGGTGTGACCAGGGTCGGCGACAACTGTCTTTTCATGATGGGGGCCCATGTCGGCCATGACTGCCGGGTCGGTGATCATGCCATTCTGGCCAACAACGCAACCCTGGCCGGTCATGTGGAGCTGGACGATTTTGTCATTCTGGGCGGACTGAGCGCCGTGCGGCAATGGTCCCGGATCGGTACCGGCGCGATTGTCGGCGGCATGACCGGTGTCGAGTTCGATGTCATTCCCTATGGTTCGGCGATTGGCGACAGGGCGCGGCTCGCGGGCCTCAATCTTGTCGGGCTGAAACGGAAGGGCGTGCCGAGAGAGCAGATCCATGCGCTCAGGGCAGCCTACCGTGCCCTTTTTGAAAGTGACGAGGGAACGCTGCGTTCCCGTGCGGAAGCCCTGGCTGCCGAAAAGTCCGATCAGCCGCTGGTGAAGACGGTGACGGACTTCATCCTGGAAAAGGACGACCGGCGGTTCTGTACCCCGCGCAGCGAAAGCTGAGCCGATGCCTGCCGGGGATCAGGCCGAGACACGACGTATTGCCCTGATTGCCGGCAACGGCAGCCTGCCGGCGCAGATCGCCGACGCACTGGCGGCTGCGGGGCGTGAATTCCGGATGGTCGCCATCAGGGGAGAAGCCGATGCCCCAACCCGCGGGCGGGCCGACGCGGAATTGGGCTGGGGTGAAATCGGCCGTCTCTACAGTTTCCTGAAGACAACCGGCTGCCGGGATATACTTTTGATCGGTGGCGTGACCAGGCGTCCCGACTTCACATCCATTCTCGGTGATTTCGGCACGCTCAAGCGCCTGCCGACCATCATCCGGGCGCTGACGGGCGGCGATGACAGCCTGCTGACCAAGGTTATCCGGCTGTTTGAAGACGAGGGGTATCGCGTTGTGGGGATCAAGGATGTCGCACCGCAGTTGCTGGCCTCCAGCGGTGTTCTGGGCCGAGTCCAACCCTCGCAGGACGACTGGCGGGATGTGGAGCTGGCTCTGAGAGCCACAGAGAAACTTGGCGAACTCGATATTGGTCAGGCCGCGATCGCCGTCGGCGGGCGCGTGATCGCGCTGGAAGGTGCCGAGGGCACGGATGCCATGCTTCAGCGCTGCGCCGAGCTCAAGCGGATCGGCCGGGTGCGGGCAAAGGGACGTTGTGGTGTTCTGGTCAAGACGGCCAAGCCCAACCAGGACCTGAGAGTGGATCTTCCCACGATCGGTCCCGTAACCATCGATCTGGCGCAGGCGGCAGGCCTTGCGGGGATTGCGGTTGAAGCCCAGGGGGCGCTCGTTGCCGAACGGGACGAAGCTCTCCGAAAAGCCGATGCGGCCGGTCTGTTCCTGGTCGGACTGGACCTTTCCCCGGACGCGGGAACCTCCGACCGATGACCCGGGACATGCCGACCGTCTGTCTTGTCGCCGGGGAGGAATCGGGCGACCTGCTCGGTTCGGAACTCATCAGGGCCCTGAACGAGAGGCTGGGGCAGGGCGCGCGCTATTGCGGCGTCGGCGGGGAACGGATGGCCGGACTCGGTCTTACCAGTTTCTTCGACATGTCCGATGTTTCGGTAATGGGGCTGACGGCCGTGCTGGCCCGGCTGCCACGCATCATTCGGCGGGTGTATCAGACCGTCGACGCGGTCATCGCCGCGAATCCCGATGTACTGGTGATCATCGACAGTCCCGACTTTACCCATAGTGTCGCCAGGCGGGTTCGCAAAAGGGCGCCGCATATCCCGATCGTCGGATATGTGTCTCCGTCCGTCTGGGCCTGGAGGCCGGGCAGGGCGCGCAAGATGAGCGTCTATGTCGACGAATTGCTGGCGCTTCTGCCCTTCGAGCCGGAGGTGCACAAGCGTCTGGGCGGACCACGCACCCATTATGTCGGTCATCCGCTGAGTGAAAACGTAGCAGACCTTCGCCCGCAAGACGGCGAGCGGGCCTCCATCGACGCGGCCGGCAAGGTGTTGCTGGTGCTTCCCGGCAGCCGGGGAAGCGAGATCGACCGGCTCCTGGGTGTCTTCGGTGAGACTGTCGCGCGAGTCGCCCGGGATCAGACGGATCTGGAAATCGTCCTGCCGGCGGTTGCCCATCTTGAAGGCAGGATCCGGGCGGGAGTTTCAAACTGGCCGTTGAAACCCCGGATCGTTTGCGGTCAGGATGCCAAGAAAGCGGCCTTCCGTCGCGCTCATGCGGCGCTTGCTGCCTCGGGTACCGTTTCGTTGGAACTGGCTCTCTCGGGCGTTCCCATGGTCGTTGCCTACAAGGTCGACTGGTTCTTCCGCAGGATCAAGGATCTCAACCGGATCTTCAAGTTCTCCAGCGTGGATTCCTTCGTCCTGCCGAACATAATTCTCGAGGCAAAGACGATCCCCGAGTTCCTCGACGACGAGGTGCAACCGGAAGTTCTGGCGGAGCATCTGAAGGCTTTGCTCCGCGACAGTCCGCAACGGCGCCGGCAGGTGGTCGAACTGGCGCGGCTGGAGCAGGTGATGCGCCTGCCGGACGGCCATAGCCAGCGCGCGGCCGCGGCGGACGTTGTTCTGGCCGCCATGGCCGCTTCTGGCTCGCGCGAAACCAAAGCCCACTGACTGCGATTCGGTCGCCTTCAGATCAGCCCGGTCACAGGATAAAGCGCTCCCTGTTGCCACGGGCAGCGTTCTTTCCGGCCACCGTCCCCCGATGGCTTGGCCTGAAACGAAAAAAGCTCCCGGGGATCCGGGAGCTTTTTCGACGCCTGCTGATTTAGCGGCGTTGTTCGATCGGGGTGTAATCGCGCTTTACAGCACCGGTATAGAGCTGGCGCGGCCGGCCGATACGCTGGGACGGATCCTCGACCATTTCCTTCCACTGTGCGATCCAGCCGACGGTACGGGCGAGAGCGAAGAGGACGGTAAACATCGTCGTCGGGAAGCCGAGTGCACGCAAGGTGATGCCCGAATAGAAGTCGATGTTCGGATAGAGCTTTTTCTCGACGAAATATTCGTCGTTGAGAGCGATCTTTTCCAGCTCCATGGCGACGTCCAGAAGCGGGTCGTCCTTGATGCCGAGTTCGCCGAGCACTTCATGAGTGGTTTTCTGCATGATGCGCGCGCGCGGATCGTAGTTCTTGTAGACGCGGTGACCGAATCCCATCAGGCGGAACGGGTCGTTCTTGTCCTTTGCGCGGGCAACATATTCGGGAATGCGGTCCACGGATCCGATTTCCGACAGCATGTTGAGCGCCGCTTCGTTGGCGCCGCCATGAGCGGGGCCCCACAGGCAGGCAATGCCGGCGGCGATGCAGGCGAAGGGGTTGGCGCCGGAAGAGCCCGCGAGGCGGACTGTCGATGTGGATGCGTTCTGTTCGTGATCTGCATGCAGGATGAAGATACGGTCCATGGCGCGGGCCAGAACCGGGTTCACCTTGTAGTCCTCACAGGGAACGGCAAAGCACATGTGCAGGAAATTGGCCGCATAACCGAGATCGTTGCGCGGATACACGAAGGGCTGGCCGATATGGTACTTGTAGGCCATGGCGGCGATCGTCGGCATCTTGGCGATCATGCGCAGGGAGGCGACCATGCGCTGATGAGGATCGGTGATGTCGGTCGAGTCATGATAGAAGGCAGCCAGAGCGCCGACCGTACCGACCATTACGGCCATCGGGTGTGCGTCGCGGCGGAAACCGGAGAAGAACCGGTTCATCTGCTCATGGATCATCGTGTGATAGGTCACGCGCTGGACGAAATCGTCCTTCTGCACCTTCGTCGGCAGTTCGCCATAGAGCAGCAGATAGCAGGACTCGAGGAAGTCGCCATGGTCTGCGAGTTGATCGATCGGATAACCGCGGTACAGAAGCGTTCCTTCGTCACCGTCGATGTAGGTGATCTTGGATTCGCATGACGCGGTTGAGGTAAACCCCGGGTCGTAGGTGAACATTCCGGTGTCCTTGTACAAGGACGAAATGTTCACAACCGACGGTCCGATGGAGCCGTCAAGAACGTCGAATTCGTGGTCTTTACCACCGACGTTGAGCTTGGCGTTGTTGTCGGCCATTCAGAAAACCCCTTCACGTTAACCTGGGTACCGTCCTGATGACTGACCTTTCCTTGGAAGGGTCCCGATATCGGTTGCCGGACGGCAGATGAGACATTTTCGCGTATTGGGTAGCCCATTTACCGCACTGCCGCAAGCTGGCCCTTATAAAGCTTTCGTCAAAGACGGATCGGGTGAGCGCGCACGACCACCCGATTTAATTGAGGCGAAGCCGGCGTGCAGGCAAGCTGCCGTTGGACTCAGGCGGCCTGATCCCGGATCCGGGCCAGGGATTCCTCTCGACCGAGCGCAATCAGGACATCGTAGATGCCGGGCGATGTGCCGCGCCCGGTGAGGGCGGCCCGCAGCGGCTGGGCCACTTTGCCGAGCTTCAGGTCCTTCGTTTCGGCATAGGCCTTCACGGACGTTTCCAGCGGTTCAGCGGCCCATTCGGCGGCGGAAGACAGCACTTCGTGAAGCTCGCCCAGGATCGCTCTTGCCTCGTCGGTCAGGATCTTGTCGGCTTTCTCGTCCGTGTCGAGCGGGCGCTGCCGCCAGAGATAGGACGCGCTTTCGGTCAGTTCGACCAGCGTCTTGGCGCGTTCCTTCAGGCCGGGCAGGGCAGCCAGGGCGGTCCGGGCGTTTTCTTCTGCCGACAGCCAGTCCAGGACCGTCTTGCCGCCTTCGACATGCGACAGATAGACCTTCCAGTGCTCCAGCAGTTCCGCGTCGCCGGTGGCGCGCATGTAATGGCCGTTAAGGTTCTCGAGTTTCTTGAAGTCGAACCGGGCGGCGGATTGACCGACCGCGTCCAGTCCGAACCATTTGATCATGTCGTCTAGAGACATGATTTCCTCGTCGCCGTGGCTCCAGCCGAGCCGCGCGAGGTAGTTGCGCATGGCCTGCGGCAGATAGCCCATCGCCCGGTAGGCTTCCGCACCGGTGGCGCCATGGCGCTTGGAAAGCTTGGCGCCGTCCGGACCGTGAATGAGCGGAATATGTGCCATCGCCGGGACATCCCAGCCGAGGGCCTTGAAGATAAGGATCTGCCGTGCGGCATTTGTCAGGTGATCGACGCCGCGAATGATGTGGGTGACGGCCATGTCGTGATCGTCGACGACCACCGCATGCATGTAGGTGGGCGTGCCGTCGGAGCGCATCAGAATGAAATCGTCCAGATCCTTGTTCGGGATCACGACGCGGCCCTGAACGAGGTCGTCGACCACCGTTTCGCCGTCCTGCGGCGCCTTGATGCGAACGACCGGAGCAATGCCTTCCGGCGCCTCGGAAGCATCCCGGTCCCGCCAGGTGCCGTCATACCGTGGCGGCCTGCCTTCTGCGCGGGCCTTCTCGCGCATGGCATTGATCTCCTCGGGAGAGCAGTAGCAGCGATACGCGGTGCCATTGGCGAGCATCTGTTCGACGACGTCCTTGTGGCGCTCAAGCCGGGAAGCCTGCGAAATCGGCTCGCCGTCCCAGTCGAGTCCTAGCCAGGACAGGCCGTCGAGGATTGCATCCACGGCTTCCTGGGTCGAGCGGGCGCGATCCGTGTCTTCAATGCGCAGCAGCATTTTGCCACCATGGTGCCTGGCGAACAGCCAGTTGAAGAGCGCGGTGCGGGCGCCGCCAATGTGAAGGAAGCCCGTTGGGGAGGGAGCGAAGCGCGTGACGATTTCTTGAGGCATGGCGATTATTTGAAAGTCTCTGTAAAAATAGCAGCGCGGACCGCGCCGATTGTGGTGGCGCGGTCTTAGCACAGGCTTCGGCGAGGCTAAATAGGGGCCCGTCAAATAGGTTGGAAATACCGTTTCTTGCGGCGACGAGGTGAAAGGATCGTTGGCAAAGGAGCAAGTGACGCTTCCCGAAGATGACGACCGCATTGCCGCGGCAACGCTTCGTGATGCCCGGCTCGTTTCATCCGGCCGATCGGAAGGGGAAGACGCTGACAACAAGGCCAGGCCTCCCCGCCGGTCCGTATGGGTTTTCCTGTCCGCATTGTCCGGCCCGGCTGCCGAGGCGGACGGGCGCATCAGGGAAAGCCAGGGACTGTTGTGGTGGAGCTTTGCCTTTGCGGCTGGCATTGCCGTCTACAACCTGCTGCCGCAAGAGCCTCACTGGCCGGTCATGGGCGGTCTTTCCGCGCTGGTCCTGGCGCTGGCCGTGTGGGCCGTGCGACACGGAACCCTAGGGCGATCCGCAGGCCTGACGCTGGCACTGGCCTGCGGGCTGACTGTCGCGGCGGCCCGCACCGCAATCGTGGATGCGCCACGCCTTGGCGAACCGATGACCGTGACATTGACCGGACATGTTCTTGAAAGCGGGAGCGGGGTGAGGGGGACCCGTGTCCTGCTTGAGGTGGAGACGGTAGACGGGCTTCCGCTGAGTGCGGTGAGCTTTCCGGGCAAGGTCAGGCTGCGGGTTCCGGCGGGCAGTCACAGCCGGGTGGGAGATGGTGTCCGCGTCCGGGCGCGTCTGTTTCCGCCGGCCGGGCCGGTGAGTCCGGGCGGCTATGACTTTTCCTATCGCGCCTTCTTTTCAGGAATCGGGGCAACGGGCTTCAGCTACGGTCCGGCCACACCCTTCGAAACCGGTGAACCTTCCCTGTCGCTGCGCATGGCGGCGCAGGTTCAGCGCTTGCGGGACGGACTGACTGACGGCATCAGGTCCGCATTGCCGGACACGCCGGAAAGAGCATTGATCATAGCTCTTCTGGTGGGAGACCGAAGCGGCATCAGTCAGGAGCAGGAAGACCAGTTGCGGGCGGCGGGACTGGCTCACATTCTCGCGATATCCGGACTTCACATGGCCCTGTTCGCCGGTGGTGCCTACGGCTCTATCCTGATGTTCCTGGCCCTGTTTCCCTCCCTGGCGCTGCGCTGGCCGACTCACAAATGGGCTGCCCTGGTCGCGCTGGGGGCCGCCGCGGCCTATCTGTTCATTTCCGGTGCGGCGGTCGCGACGCAGAGATCCTTTCTGATGATCGCCCTGGTCTTTCTGGGGATTTTTACCGGCCGCCGCGGCCTGACCCTGAGAAGCGTGGCGCTTGCGGGCCTGTTCCTGTTGTTCCTGGCACCCGAGCGGTTGTTCTTTCCGGGATTCCAGATGTCATTTGCCGCAGTGATCTGCCTTGTCGCCGTTTACGACCAGTGGCGTGCGCGTTCTGCTGGCTGGCAGTCGGGAAGCGGGCGGGAAGAGGCCCGGTCGGCAGGGCGGGGTCTTCAGCTTCTGCGGTTCGTGGGGAAATGGGCTGCGGGTCTGGTCGTGACCGCGTTTGTCGCCGGACTGGCCACGGGCATTATCGGCGCGCATCATTTCGGCCGCATCGCTCCTTACGGTCTGCTCGGCAACCTGTTGGGCATGCCGGTCTTTTCCCTGCTGGTCATGCCGATGGGGGTGCTGGCGCTGGTGGTGATGCCCCTGGGGCTTGCGGCGCTGCCCCTGCATGTCATGGCGTTCGGACTGTCCGTTCTGCAGAAGACAGCCGCATTCACGGCGGAACTGGGGGCGGATGCGGGAGCTGTCGGAACCCTGAACGGGATGTCTGCGCTGCTGTTGCTGTCGTCTCTCTTCATTGCCCTTTTGATTTCCGGTCGCTGGCGTCTGTCCGCGATCGTTCCCTTTGCGACGGCCCTGGCTCTCATAGACCTGTCGCGGCCGCCGGACATTCAGATCGCAGCCTCCGGACAAGTGGTCGCCGGCCGGGACGAGGCAGGAATTCTCAGGATTTCTTCAAGGCGAAAAACCTTTCAGGCTGAACTCTGGCTGCAGCGTGAGGGTGTTCCTGAAGGTAAGATTGAATCGCGCGCGATGAAATCGCCTCAAAGGCAGTGTGACCGGTCCGGATGCGTTGTTCTGGCGCATTCTGCACAAGGCGAAAGGGCGGCGGGAAACAGCGCAGCCCATCCGGTGGCCATGGCCATTCCGAAGACCCCGCAGGCTCTTTCAACGGATTGCCGATATGCAGATATTATCGTGAGCGACCTGATCGCGCCCGCGCATTGCGGTGCGCAAATGGTTTTCGACCGGGACGTGCGACACCGGCGGGGCGCCATCTCGGTATGGCTGTCTGACCCTGATCCATCCGGTGGCGACCCGCCAGACGTATCCGGCTCCGGAAAGCCTGAAATCGGCAGGGTCGATTATGCCATTCCCGATCCGCCCCGGCCCTGGCACAAGCCGGGGAGCGTTACCCGGGCAAGCTTGCGGCGCATGGCGAAGCGCGGCCCGCGCTGAGGAGCGTCGGCGTGACGTTCAATACTGGCGGAACAAGGCGACCAGGCGTCCCTGAACGCGCACCCGGCCCGGGCCGAAAATACGGGTTTCATAGGCCGGGTTCGCAGCTTCAAGCGCAATCGAGGCGCCTTTCTTGCGCAGCCGTTTCAGCGTCGCTTCCTCATCGTCGACAAGGGCAACGACAATGTCGCCGCTGTCGGCGGAGTCCATGCGGCGAATCAGGACCGTGTCACCGTCCAGAATACCGGCCTCGATCATGGAATCGCCGCGCACTTCCAGCGCGTAATGCTCCCCCTTGCCGAGAAGCTCCTGCGGCACATGAATGGAATGGCTGTGGGTCTGGATGGCTTCTATGGGAACGCCGGCGGCAATGCGCCCCATGACCGGAATTTCCGTACTTGCGCTCGCTGTCTGGGCAACCGGCATCGTGGCTTCGGGCTTGCCGAGAGAGCCTTCGATGACTTCCGGAGAGAAGCTGCCGCGCGGCCGGGGCGTACCGAGGCCGGGCGCAATCGAATCGGGCAGGCGGACGACTTCCATCGCACGGGCCCGGTTGGGCAGCCTGCGGATGAAACCACGCTCCTCGAGAGCGGTGATCAATCGATGAATTCCGGACTTGGAGCGCAGGTCAAGCGCGTCTTTCATTTCATCGAAAGACGGCGGAACACCGGTTTCCTTCAGTCTTTCGTGAATGAACATGAGCAGTTCATACTGCTTTCGCGTCAACATAATGCTTCCCCTGATCGCGAGAACGAATTAGTACAAATCAGGAACACGTTACCCGTTCCCATTGTGTTCTGCAAGGGTAAATGTTCTCTTACTGTTCTGGTACGATGCGCGCGGGAAACGCGGTCCGTCGCGGCCAGAGAGAGCGCTGGCCGGGTGTCTCCGAGAGGCTCAGGAACGGATGGCGGCGAAGGGGCCGGCGTCAGGTCATGCGCGTGATGGCAACCAAGCCGGCTCTTAACGGCCGGGGCGTCGATTCCTTGATGAAGGCGAATGTACATGGAAACGCGAAACACTGCCCGAAAGAGCGCGCCGAGTGCGCCTCTCTGGCCGGTCACGTGCTCTCGAGCATCTCCGCCGGGTGGGCCTTCCGCGTTCACCGGTGTCCTGCCTGCTGCGAAGATATTTGGCCGGGCAGGCCTGATTGACCGTCAATGTGCCGCAACGCCATCCATTCCGCTGGCGAGACAAATCTGCAAGGATGTGCTCCGCAACGGTTTTCGGAATTGACAGGGATGCATGAATGACGGGGACACAGGTTACCGACTGGGATGATGCCTACGCCAACGGGGCTCATATTGCGGGAGCCGCGGATTATCCGCAGCGTTGGGCTCAGGATGCCCAGGCCTTCAGAAAAACCTGGATCGAGAAGGATCTGGGTATCGTCTATGGAGAGACGGACCGGCAGCGCATGGATATCTTCCGTCCGGAAGGCCGGGCGAAAGGTCTCGTTGTTTTTGTTCATGGGGGGTACTGGCTGAAGTTCGACAAGTCGTTCTGGTCGCATTTCGCCAAAGGCAGCCTGGCGCGCGGGTGGGCCGTGTGTCTGCCCGGCTATGATCTGGCCCCCGATGTTCGCATTGCCGACATTACCCGGCAGATTGGTTTCGCGGTCGGCAAGGCCGGCGAGCGGGTCGGCGGGCCTATCCGGCTGACGGGGCATTCGGCCGGAGGGCATCTGG
Organism: Labrenzia sp. 011; assembly: GCF_003075075.1. GTDB lineage: Bacteria > Pseudomonadota > Alphaproteobacteria > Rhizobiales > Stappiaceae > Roseibium. The sequence goes on from NZ_QCYM01000003.1 coordinate 100,212, forward strand.
TCACGCGCATGGTGTGCGAGGACACGCCCCTTTCCCGGGAGGTTCTCGAACGGATCGAGAAAGTCGTCTCCATCAGCGGACTGCACGACCTGCGTCCGTTGCGAAATACCAGCATGAACGACGCGTTCCGCATGAGCGAAGAGGACGCGATCGCGGAGAGCCCCGCCCTCAAGACGCCCGTTGGGACCTGTCCGGTCGTGGCCTGGGTCGGCGGGGACGAACGACCGGAATTCATTCGCCAGTCCCGCCTGCTGTCCGAGGCCTGGGCCAATGCGGACTTTCATCTGGAGCCGGGACGGCACCATTTCGACGTCATCGACGGACTGCAGATTCCCGACAGCAACCTGACCTCAACCCTTCTGGCCTGACAGGCCACCCTTCAGGAGAACCCGAATGCGCACGGAAAGCGACAGCCTTGGCGAGATCAGCGTTCCAGAGGACAAATACTGGGGCGCCCAGACACAGCGGTCTCTGACGTATTTTTCCATCGGCAGCGATCTGATGCCGATCGAACTCATCCATGCCTACGGCATCCTCAAGAAAGCGGCGGCGCTGACCAATCTGGATCTGGGCCTCCTGGACAGGCAGCAGGCGGATCTCATCGTCCGGGCGGCGGAAGAGGTCGCGGACGGTCAGCTGGACGAGCATTTTCCCCTGCATGTGTGGATGACGGGCAGCGGCACGCAATCCAACATGAATGTCAACGAGGTGATTTCCAACCGGGCGATTGCGCATGCCGGCGGGGTTCTGGGGACCAAGGATCCCGTGCACCCGAATGATCATGTCAACATGTCCCAGTCGTCAAACGACACCTTTCCGGCGGCGATGCACATGGCGGCGGCCATCCAGGCGACGCACCGGCTGCTGCCCGGTGTGCAAACGCTCTACGAAAGCCTGAAAGCCAAGTCGGAGGCGTGGGACGCGATCATCAAGATCGGCCGCACCCATATGCAGGATGCTACGCCTCTGACCCTGGGCCAGGAGTTTTCGGGATATGCCGAAATGCTGCGTCAGGATATCGTGCGGATCGAGCACGCCCTGGAAGACGTCTATGCGCTTGCTCTGGGGGGAACCGCCGTTGGAACGGGGATCAATACCCATCCGGAATTTGCCGAACGGTCCGCGGCAAGGATTGCGGAACTCACCGGTCTTCCCTTTGTCAGCGCTGCGAACAAGTTCGCGGTGCAGGGCAGTCACGATGCGCTGGTGATGTTCAGCGGCGCCTTGCGAACCCTGGCGGTCTCGCTCTTCAAGATCGCCAACGACATCCGCCTGCTTTCCTGTGGGCCGCGCTGCGGATTCTACGAACTGAAAATCCCGGCCAATGAGCCGGGGTCGTCGATCATGCCGGGCAAGGTCAATCCCACCCAATGCGAGGCGTTGGCGATGGTCGCGGCCCAGGTGATGGGGAACGATGTCACCGTCGGTATCGGCGGGGCGAGCGGATATCTGGAGATGAATGTCTACAAGCCGCTGATGATCAACGCCATCCTGCAGTCGATCCGGATCATGGGAGACGGCTGTACGAATTTCGCCCGCTACCTTGTCGACGGCATGGAGCCGAACGAGAAGCGGATCAGGGAGTATCTGGACCAGTCGCTGATGCTGGTCACCGCACTCAGCCCGGTCATCGGTTACGACAAGGCCAGCCATGCCGCACATCACGCGTTCGAACATGACCTGACCCTGAAGCAGGCATGCCTCGATCTCGGGTATGTCGACGAGGCCGAGTTTGACAAGGTCGTGGACCCTTCGAAGATGATCCACCCGGCGTTGTAGCCGGGCGGGCGCCTTCGGATCCTCAATCAGAAAGGGACGGTGCTGGGCCGCCCCTTTCGGAGATCAGATCAGATCGCGCCGGGCCAGATTGCGCATCAGGTGACTGATCCCGAATGTCCATTCCGGGCATTCGGTCGACAGGCGGACCGTATTTGTCAACCGGCCGAAACCGGGGGCGGAAATCGTCACGACGTCCCCAGGCTTGTGCGTGAAACCTTCGCCGGGCACATCGCGGTCTTTCGTCGGTGCAAAGAGCGTGCCCAGGAAAAGCACGATACCGTCTGGATACTGGTGATGGCGGCCGACTGTCTGGCGGACGAGATCCTCCGGATCGCGGCTGATTTCCCGCATGGAGGAATGGCCATCCAGGACAAAACCGTCCGTCCCCTCGACCTTCATCTCCAGTTCGGCCGTACGGACATCGTCCAGCGAGAAGGTGGTGTCGAACAGGCGGAACATGGGGCCTATGGAGCAGGAGGCATTGTTGTCCTTGGCCTTGGAAAGAAGCAGCGCCGACCGGCCTTCGACATCGCGCAGGTTCACGTCATTGCCGAGGGTTGCGCCAACGATCCTGCCTGCCGAGGAAACGGCCAGCACCACTTCCGGCTCCGGATTGTTCCATCTGGAGATCGGGTGCAGCCCGACATCCGCGCCGGGCCCCACGGAGGACAGGACCTGTGCCTTGGAGAAGACCTCCGCATCCGGACCGATACCGACTTCCAGATACTGGCTCCAAAGCCCTTCGGCGATCAGAACCTCCTTCACCCTGGCCGCTTCCTCCGAACCTGCCTTGATGTTGCGCAGGCTTTCGCCGATGGCGTTGCCCACGCGGCTGCGTATTTCCTGCGCCTTTTGCGGATCGCCCGCCGCCTGTTCCTCGATCACGCGCTCGACCATGGAACTGGCGAAGGTGACACCGCAGGCCTTCACGGATTGAAGGTCGCATGGGGCGAGAAAATGCACCGCGGAAAGATCGTCGGGCCTCGCAGCAGCAATATCTTCCAGCGTGCCGAGGGAAAGGCCCGTCGCATCCGAAACATAGTTGGCCGGATCGTTCATTTCGCAGATGTCACGAACCGTCGGGGCGGCCTTCGAGGTTATGTCGATCACCTGTCCGTCGCGCAATGTGACCACGGCCGGACCACTCACCTCTGGCCGCCAGACACGGCCAAGAAAGGTCCCGTCGTGGTCCGACCTATTCAGAAAGCTCATTTTCCATCCCCGGTTTGTCTTGTTGTCTGTCGGTCTGGCCTGAAGTGTCGGAGTTTCCTTACCCGCCGGCCGTTGAGCGCACAGGTCCTTGAGTGGAACATTGACCGCATACCACTGAAGTCTGTTCCGGTGGCCATCCGCGAGCGGACTGGTTTTTGAACGTATATCACGGCCAGCTTGCGTTGCTATCGGGATCCGAAGCGCTTGCCGGGCCCTGTGAACTTCAGCTCATCAGGTTTGTCTGAAACCCGACCTTCCCGTCATGAAAGAACCAGGCCTTGTTGAAAAGACCCAGGTTGAGCCGGTTCGGAAGGCGAATATCGCTCATGTCCGGAAGTCCTTTGACAGCGGGATCAAAGGTGCGATCAATCTGAGACAGGAACGCCAGAATGTGCCCTCTCTTTCGGGCAAAGTCGTGAAGGTCCTTCACCTGCACAGCCAGGTCCGGCGTACTCCTGCGCTGGTCAAGGATCTGCAGATAGTCGATCAGCGCGATTGTTCCGCCTGGGGCATGTTCCAGATACTCGATGATGAAATCCGAACTGATTTTCTCTGAGGTAACGACCGACAGCCGCCCGGCCATCTCTTCTGGATCGGCACCGAGATTTGCAAGATGACCTCGTGCTGTCTTTTCGGTGAATTCGAGCGAGAAGAGCACGGCTTTGCGGTTTTGCCGGGCTCCTTCTGTCAGGAGCCTCAGCCCCGCAAGGGTCTTTCCCTGCCTGGGACGCCCGCCCAGCAGCGCAAGGTCTCCGTTTTCAAGTCCGGAAATTGTGCATTCAGCGGACGAATGCCGGGACGAACGGGCCGCAAGCAGGCTCCAGTGAGCGAAACCTTCGTCGCGGGCAATCCGGTTCAACGCCGTGGCTAGAGGAATATTTTCCTTGCGGGCCAATAGCCTGGCCCGTCGCTTCAACCGGAACACCGGTGCGGAAAGTCTCATTTCGCAAACCTCCATCGCGAGCCTGCTTACGCAATCCCTCCTGATGCGGGTGCTCGAACGGACGGTCCGACGGTTTGCTGCCCCGTATGTCGGATACTTTCCCAATGGAGGGGGGAGGCTCGGGCCAAGCCTTTCCCAAGCGTATTTCGGGATGACGATTCGGGCAAGACGGCCTGCCGGTTCGCAAAACGGAACCGGCCCGGTCGGTCAGCCATCCAGCGCATAGAGCCGGTGAGCCAGTTTTCTGATGCTGCTGTTTCTGAAGTGACGGATATGCGCCGGGGGCACGAGATACACGACGCCCGCCGCCAGACCCTTGCGCCAGCGGAGCTGTACCTGGGCAAGCGTCTTCTGTGCGGCGTCGAAAACGTAGAATTCCTCCGGTAGATCCGTCTGCTTGTCCAGAACGAGTCTCAGGCCGCCCTTGGAAACATCCCGGATCATGCAGTCGCAAATGTAGCTGTCGTCGAGAGCGGCGAGTTTGGCCGGACGCAGGCGTGTGCGTTGACGGGGATAAAGCCGTCTTTGGATGGCCTGGGCGAGGGAATTCTTGCCGGCATTCAGGAATGTGAACATGATGTCTTTTACGGGTCCTGCCTGAAAGGAACATCCGGTTGTGACGGGAGCGGGGGAATGGGTCGTCTCCCCGGCATGGGAGCGGGTCTGTAGGACGGATCTCCCAGCGTTGTCGGCCTGTGGTTCACCGGAGACTGCTGGTTGCTGCACGTGCTGTAGGCCATGTCATACAGGCCCTGCCAGCCGCCGGAATAATTTCCAAGATTGTCGAGGACCGACAGGGCACCACCGGCCACTGCGCCGCGGCGCGCGCCTCCCGGACCTTCCCAGGCTCCTCCCGCGACTGCGCCGCGCATTCCGCCGTCTACGACAGACATGCCCGTCGGATCGTTGCTGGTGTGCGCGTCCGCGTAGGATCGGGCATAGGCATCGCAGTTCACTGCCTGTGCATGTGCTGCCGTCAGGGTTCCCATGGTGAGGAGAATTCCCGCAAGCGCCGCCTGCCGGTGCGACGGAGGCAGGAACACCGCCCGCGTAACCGTCTTGTCACGCCGCTTGCAGACCGGGCGGTCCGGCAGGCTGTGCTTGGATTTCAACATCTGTTTGTCCCCAGTGGTGCCGGCATTCAGGCTCGTGGACTGGAGGCCCGCATTGTTTCTGCTTGCACCTTGAAGATTGCGCGGAGCTTGCGCGGGCGGTCTGCCGGACGCCATTGCGGAACAGCCTCGGACAAGGTTGGCCGATTACACCTTGATGCAACCTAAGCTGATAGGAGATTTCGATGGAACCGGTGTTCCTGAACAAACTCGTCTCGCACAATAATGACTGGCTCTCCATGCGCCAGGCGACGATCGCCGAGAACATTGCCAACGCGAATACTCCGGGGTTCCACGCACGGGACCTGGAGCCGTTCACATCCGTGATCAGCCAGACCCAGCTTGCCATGACGGCGACCCATGACGGCCATCTCGGCCAGACGATGGAGGCAGCGCGCTCCTCGGACATTGAGAATGAGGACAGCTGGACCGTTACCCATTCGGGCAACTCCGTGAGCATTGAGCAGGAGTTGGTGAAAGCCGGTGAAGTCGCACGCGATCATGCCTTGAACGCCAGTATCGCGAAGTCGTTTCACCGCATGTATCTCGCCTCAGTGAAATCATAAGGAACAGGAACATGTCCGACCCATTGTCCGCTTCCCTACAAATTTCCGGCGCTGGGCTGCGCGCGCAATCCGAGCGCTTGCGCGTCGTTTCCGAAAACCTCGCGAACGCACGCTCCACCGGCCAGACCGCCGGTGACGATCCGTACCGTCGCAAGACGATCACCTTCGAAAGCGAATTCAGCCGCGCCTATCAGGCCAATCTGGTTTCCGTCAAGGGGATCGGGTCCGACAAGGCCCCGTTCACCATGGAATATGAGCCGGGTCACCCGGCCGCGGACGAGAACGGCTACGTAAAGATGCCGAACGTCAACACGCTGCTGGAACTCGCCGACATGCGCGAGACCAACCGCTCCTATGAAGCCAATCTGAAAGTCATGACGCAAGCCCGCGAGATGGTTATGCGCAACATCGATCTTCTGAGGAACTGACCATGATCAATGAAATTACCGCGCTGACCTCTTCTTCGACCACCGACGGGATTCTCAACGCCTCGTCGGTCACACGCTATTCGTCGAGCACCCCGGACCTGGGCGGAGCCGCAGAAGCCGCCGCTCCGAGTTTTTCCGAAGCGGTTGCACAGGTCTCCCAGGAGGCGATCGACAAGATCAAGCACGGGGAAGCGGCGGCGATCGCCGGTGTCGACGGACAGGCTTCCGCCCAGCAGGTCGTGGAAGCCGTTCTGGCCGCAGAGTCCACTTTGCAGACGGCCATTGCCATCCGCGACAAGGTGGTGAGCGCCTATCAGGAAATCAGCCGCATGTCGATCTGACCCCCAAGGGAAAGATCGCCTGAAACACGCGGACCCCATCACGGAGACGAACCATGAAAGCCCTAGCCATTGCCGCGACCGGCATGAGCGCCCAGCAGCTCAATGTCGAAGTGGTCGCGAACAATATCGCCAATATGAATACCACCTCGTTCAAGAGGTCCCAGGCGGAATTTTCCGATCTTCTGTATCAGGCCGAACGTCTGCAGGGCGTGCCGAACCGTGGTGGTGAAGACCCGGTTCCCGAAGGTGCGCAGCTGGGGCTCGGTGTCAGAACAGCCGGCATCCGCAAGCTGCATGTGCAGGGGTCGCTGACAAACACCGGCAACCAGTTCGACGTGGCCCTGGATGGACGGGGCTGGTTCGAGATCACCGGGCCGGACGACGAAACGCTCTATACCCGCGCCGGGTCGTTCAACAAGAATGCCGAGGGGCGACTGGTGACCATCGACGGTTATGCAGTCGAACCGGCCATTCTCGTCCCGGACGAGACCATCGAGGTCGTCATCAATGAATCCGGCCAGGTCTATGCCAAGGTCGACGGTGAAATGACCCCGCGCGAACTGGGACAGCTCACTCTGGCCAACTTCGCCAACGATGTCGGCCTTGAGCCGGTTGGCGGCAATCTCTTCCGCGAGACGGAAGCTTCCGGCACACCTGTGGCCGGTGTGCCGGGGGACCCGGGCTTCGGCGTGGTCCGTCAGGGGTACCTTGAAAGCTCGAATGTCGATCCGGTGAAGGAAATCACGGCACTCATCAATGCCCAGCGCGGATATGAAATGAACTCCAAGGTTATGAAGGCGGCCGACGAGATGGCCGGAACCGTAACCAACGGCATCCGCTAGAGCATTCCGCGTTCAAGTGAACGAAACCAGGATGCTCTGGCACCTTAAAATCGATCAGCGGTTTCGGCATCCTGCGCGTTTGCAGGCCGGCCGGCTGATCTGGAAAGGTCCGGTAGAATGACCCTGCTGATCAGAACCCTGTCGATGCTGCTGCTGGCGGCACTTTTCGGCCAGGCTGCGCAAGCGGCCAGTGTTGAACTTCCCGTTCCCCGACAGACGATCCATCCAGGTTCGGAGATCTCGAACAAGGATCTGATCGAACGGAAATTTCCGAGCCGCACTGCTCATCAGTTCGCCGTGTCCACCCATCGGGGGGAACTGGTTGGAATGGTGGCCCGGCGGACGCTTCTGCCGGGGCAGCCGATTCCGGTCAAGTCTGTCGAGAAACCCGTTCTGGTCCGCCGCGGAGAGCCTGCACGCCTGGTCTTCCAGGAACAGGGGCTGGTTATCGTCATGCAGGCCGAAGCCCTGCAGAACGGCGGAGCGGGCAGTTACGTGCGCGTCCGCAATGTCGACAGCGGACTGGTGGTTTCCGGCCGGGTGCAAAATGACGGCACAGTCCGTGTGGAGAACTGATAAATGGCCCGGTTATTTACCTGTCTTCTGATTGTTCTTATGGCCTTTCCTGCATCGGCGATGGTCCGGATCAAGGACATAGCCAGTCTGCAGGGGGTGCGCGACAACCAGCTTGTCGGCTATGGCCTCGTCCTCGGACTGAATGGTACGGGCGACAGTTTGCGGAATTCCCCGTTCACGGAACAATCGCTCCAGTCGATGCTGGACAGTCTCGGTGTCAATGTGCGCGATGCGCGATTGCGGACACGGAACGTGGCTGCGGTGGTCGTGACTGCGGAAATGCCGTCCTTCATCGGCAAGGGATCCGCCATTGACGTGAGTGTCTCGTCGCTGGGAGATGCAACGTCCCTGGCGGGAGGCACCCTGATCGCCACGCCACTGCTTGGCGCCGATGGACAGATCTATGCGGTTGCTCAGGGCGCGCTCGCGGTCTCGGGTTTCAGCGAGGCCGGGCAGGCGGAAAGCCTTACCGAGGGTATTCCGACGGTTGGCCGCATTCCCAACGGCGGTCTTATCGAACGCGATCTGCCGGCCAAATTTGCCCAGATCCCGGGTCTTGCCCTGGAGTTGACCAATCCGGATTTCAAGACGGCGGTGCGGATTACCGATGCCATAAACCGCTACACCAAGGAGCGGTACGGCATTCGGGTGGCCAAGGAACGCGACTACAGGACCGTGGATCTGACGCCGCCGAAAAACATGAGCATGACCCGTTTCATTTCGGAGATCGAGTCCATCCGGGTCCGCCCCGATCAGACGGCCAAGGTAGTGATCGATGAACGCACCGGGACGGTTGTCATCGGCAAGGAGGTCCAGATCTCCACAGTTGCGATCACCCACGGCAATCTCACCGTCCGGATTTCGGAAGCGCCTGAAGTGTCTCAGCCGACACCCTTTTCAGGGGGAGAGACAGTGGTCGTTCCCCGGACCTACGTCGATGCCCAGGAAAGCGGTGGCCAGCTTGCGATGGTCGGAGGAACGGACCTGCCCACGCTCGTGCGCGGTCTCAACCGGATCGGCCTGCGACCGACGGGGATCATTGCGATCCTCCAGGCCATCAAGACCGCCGGAGCGCTGCAGGCCGAACTGGTCATCCAGTAGCGTCCCGAACGCCCAGCAAGAACAGTGTTGCCAGGCCGGCGGGCCACCAATCGGAAACGATCGGTGGCCCGCCGGCCTGTTTTCATGAGGAGGAAACCCATCTGCTCGCAAACGAATGCCGGCGGCGCTGGGCGACGGTTTTGTCGGCTTCGCCAGCCCCACACAAGCTCGATCCGCGATGGTGCATTCAAACTGGTTCAGCACAAAGGACGGCAGGTCTCATGCCTTTCACTTTGGACAGCGGCCTGAGACAGGGCCTTCTGGCAATCGCGGCATTATCAATTGCATTCGCGGGAACTCCCGCCACTGCGCAGTCACCCAAGGAGAAACCGCAGGTCGTGGAGGTTCTCGTGCCGCCGCCGGACAGCGATCTCTACTGCAAGAATATCGCCGAGGCGGCGTCGGATGCGCGCATCAAGTGGCAGACATGGAAGATGATCAGCCTCGAAGCCCGCCTGCGTGACCGGATTTCCGAGCTGCAGCGCAAGGAACAGGAATTCGAGAAATGGGTGGAGCGCCGCGAAGACCTGCTGAATGAGGTCGAAGACCAGGTTGTCTCGATCATCGCCCGGATGCGTCCCGAAGCGGCCGCTGCCCAGCTGTCGACAACGGATGAAGAGGCTGCCGTCGGGGTTCTCATGAAGCTCAAGGCGCGTGTTGCCAGCAGCATTCTCGACGAAATGGATCCCGCAAGAGCGGCGCAACTTACCCAGTCCATGATGGGTATCGCCAACCCGGACATACAGCGGAGTTTTTGATGCGAGCCCTTTTTTATCCCTTCGGAGCGATGATGCTGGCCGGTTGTGCCGGGCAACTGCAGGACCTTGGCAAAGCGCCGGAAATGTCGCCGGTCGGCTACGGTCTGGCTACCCAGTCGCCTGCGGTCTATCCGCTCAACACATTCGCACCTGGTGGCGTCAAGGACTACAATTCGCTCTGGATGAGCGGCCGTGACAATTTCTTCGCCGATCCGAGAGCGAAGAAGATCGGTGACGTTCTCACGGTCACCATCCATATCAACGACAAGGCCAATCTCGACAACAGCTCGGACCGGCGCCGCAACTCCGATATCGGTATCGGCGGGGCATTCGGAACAAGTTTCGACGGCACCGATACGGATGGTTCGGCCGATCTCGACCTGGATTCCGGTTCGGGTTCGTCCGGCTCCGGCTCCATCGACCGTTCCGAGGAAATCGAGCTCTCCGTCGCCGCTGTCGTCACGGACCGCCTGCCGAACGGCAACCTGGTCATCTCCGGATCCCAGGAGGTGCGCGTGAACTATGAAATGCGCATCCTGCAGATCGCCGGCATCGTCCGGCCGCGGGACATCCAGAGCAACAACACCATTCCCTACGACAAAATCGCGGAAGCCCGAGTTTCCTATGGCGGGCGCGGCCGGATCACAGAAGTGCAGCAGCCCGGTTGGGGGCAGCAGCTTTACGACATCGTGACGCCGTTCTGATCCGCAAATCGGCAACAACGGGAAAACCCATATGCCCAACTTGATTGAAGCTCCGATCGACGGTGCCGGAAGCCAGACCAGAAAGTCCAGCTTTCTGGGCGCGCTGCTCCTGCTCACGCTGGTTGGCGGCGGCTCCGGCGCCGTTTTCGCGAAATATATCGTGGATTATACCGAGCAGGAGGTGCAGGGCAGGATGCGCGAGCAGCAGTCCTACTCCGAGACATTGCCTTTTTCCATCTCCACCCGGGTTCAGAAACTCGATCCGCTTGTAACCAATCTGGCATCTCCGAAGGACTCCTGGATAAGGGTTCAGGCTTCCGTCCTGCTCGAAGAGGAGACGGAGGGAGAGGTGGGGCTTTTGCGGAAAAAGGTCGAAGACGATTTCCTCGGCTACCTGCGGACCCTGACGCTTGCCCATCTGGAAGGCGCGGCAGGGCTCCAGCATCTGAAAGAGGATCTCACGGAAAGAGCCAAGACGCGCTCCAAGGGATTGATCCATGAAGTCATTCTGGAGTCGGTGGTAATTCAATGATCCGGATCTTGATTTCCGTAGCCGCGCTGTTCCTGGTGACAGGATCGGCGGTTGCCCAGGTGCCTGACCTTTCGTCGTTGCTGCCGGCAGGCGAGGGCAGTGCCAGCGGCCGGATCATTCAGGCGATTGCGCTGCTGACGGTGCTCTCGCTTGCTCCGGGCATCCTGATCATGGTCACCAGCTTCACGCGGTTTGTGATCGCCTTTTCCTTCCTGCGCTCGGGTATCGGTCTTCAGACGACCCCCGGCAACCTCATCCTGATTTCTCTCGCCCTGTTCATGACGTTCTATGTCATGGCGCCGACTTTCGACAAAGCCTGGGAAGAGGGCATTCAGCCCCTGATGAACAATGAGATTTCGGAAGATGTCGCCTATGTGCGTGTCACGACGCCTTTCCGGGAATTCATGCTGGAGCAGGTGCGGGAAGAGGATCTTGTTCTGTTCGACGACCTTGCCGCGGGCAGGGTGACCGAGAACGAGGCCGAAACGGTTGAAGATGTCGAGTTGCGGGTTCTCATTCCGGCCTTCATGATTTCGGAGCTCCGGCGTGGGTTCGAGATCGGGTTTCTGATCGCGCTGCCTTTCCTCGTGATCGATATGATCGTGGCAACGATCACCATGTCCATGGGCATGATGATGCTGCCTCCCACGGTTATCTCGCTTCCGTTCAAGGCGCTGTTTTTCGTGCTGATCGACGGCTGGAACCTTCTGGTCGGAAGTCTGGTGCGTTCCTTCTTCTGACGAGAACGGTTTTTCCGTGAAGAGTGAGACTGAAACGGGGCCTGCGGGCCCCGTTTCAATTTGCTCACAAGCTCTCAGTATTGTCCTTCCAGGCATATGCTGCATTGCTGCGCACAGATCTGGAACCCGGCGCATTTGGGGGGGAGTGCAAGCGGGCACCGAATCCAAACAGGCGATTGCAATCATTCAATTCATGCGGCGCCTGCGGCGCGGAATATGTCCGCAGTCCGGATCGGCGCCCGAGTTGCGTCTCATTGGTCCGGAATGATGAAATTGGGTTTGTCAGCAAACAGAAACGGAGCCTGCAGGCTCCTTTTTTTATCGTTGGCGATATTCTGTTGTACGATGAAATCGCTTTCAAAAGGCGGTGTTTTCGGCCGAGCCCGAGATAAAATGAGAAGTAGTTAGAATTGACCGGAACGACGTAAGCTTCGCGCAAGGTTGCGTCGCTAGGGTTCAAATCACAGCAGGTTGGACCGCACAGACTTGAAGGTCCAAAAGCATGACGCTGCTCCTGCTGTGCCGGTACCAGTCCGGCATGTCCCCAACCAATTCCAGTATCTACTGAAACATTGAAAGGGACATATCATGTCTAGCTTGATGACCAACGCTTCCGCAATGACCGCTCTGCAGACTCTGCGGAGCACCAGCGCCAACCTGGCAGAGACGCAGAACCGCATCTCCACCGGTTACCGTGTTGCCGGCGCGGAAGACAACGCAGCTTACTGGTCGATCGCAACCACCATGCGTTCGGACAACATGGCCCTGGGCGCCGTTGAAGACTCTCTCGGTCTCGGTGCTGCTACGGTTGACGTCATGTACACGGCAATGGACAGCACTGTCGATGTCATGAACGAAATCAAGGCCAAGGCTGTTGCTGCCCGTACTCCGGGTGTTGACCGCAGCAAGATCCAGTCCGACATCACGGAGCTGCAGAACCAGCTTCAGTCCACTGCTGAATCTGCTGTCTTCAACGGTGAAAACTGGCTGAACTGGGATACCGCAAGTGGTGTGACTTCCAAGGACATCGTCAGCTCCTTCACCCGTTCGGGTGGCGCGATCGAGATCCAGGTCACGACCGTTGACATCACCTCGACCCAGCTGTTCGATGAAGGCGGCACGGGCACCGGCATCCTGGACTTTGACCGTGGCTTCGCCGCTCTGACCAACGTCACCGGTGATGGCATCTTTGACTTCGATCTGTCCGGAGTGACCGATGCCGATACCGCAAGTATCGATGCCCTTGTTGACGGTATTGATGCGGCTCTGGGTCAGATCACTGACGCCGCCACGCTGCTCGGCTCCATCAAGAGCCGTGTGGACCTGCAGACCGACTTCGTGTCCAACCTGCGTGATGCCATCGATCGTGGTATCGGCCAGCTTGTCGACGCCGACATGAACGCGGAATCGACTCGCCTCCAGGCTCTGCAGACTCAGGAGCAGCTCGGTATCCAGGCTCTCACGATTGCAAACCAGGGCAGCCAGAACATCCTGTCCCTGTTCCGTTAATCCATTCGGATCTGATGGAAAAGAGGACCGCGCCCTTCGGGGCGCGGTCTTTTTTTGTGCGCCGTCGCTCATGACAGGCTCGCACAAGCTCCACTTCCGATAGTGGGGCGAACAGATACGAACGTGCATCAAGGGGTTATGCATGCCGGGCCGCGAACAAGCCGAAAAACTTTGGGCAAATCTGATGGAACTGGGGCTGCGCAGACTTGTCGCGCTCGCCCTAATCGGGCTCGCCACAATCGCCACTGTTGGAGCCGGGGCTTACTACCTGAGCCGGCCAGAACAGACTGTCCTCTATACCGGTCTCGAAGGAGAAGATGTCAACCAGATCGGTTCGGCGCTCAGGGACGCCGGCATACCGTTCGACATCACGTCGGACGGTGGATCGGTCATGGTTTCCCATGCGCAGACCGCCAAGGCGCGCATGTTGCTCGCCGAAAAGGGCCTGCCGCGAGGAGCCAATTCCGGATACGAGCTTTTCGACGAGCTGGGCTCGCTCGGGCTGACCTCCTTCATGCAGGAAGTCACCAGGGTGCGCGCGCTTGAGGGGGAACTCGCCCGGACCATCCAGCTCATGAAGGGTATCCGCGCGGCGCGCGTCCATATCGTTCTGCCGGAAAAAGGGTCTTTCCGCCGGGATCATCAGCCGCCTTCCGCCTCCGTCGTCATTCGCTCGGATGTCCCTGACGATATCCGCACGGCCGATGCAATCCGCCATCTGGTTGCCGCTGGTGTGCCGGGCATGGAGGCCAGCAAGGTTACCGTCCTCGACACCACCGGGGGGATCCTTGCCGCCGGCAAGGATCCGACCAAGGCTTCCGCCGGGCAACTGGCCAGTCTTGAAACGGCGGTCAGTGGCAGGATTCAGGAAAATATCCGCAAGACGCTGACGCCGTATCTCGGCCTGGACAATTTTCAGGTCAGCGTGGCCGCCGAGCTGAACACCGACCGCAAGATGATCGCGGAGACCATCTTCGATCCGGACTCACGCATCGAACGGTCCATCAGAACCATCCGGGAAAACGAGAACGCCCAGAATTCCAGCGTCAGTTCGCCAACCACGGTCGAGCAAAACCTGCCGGAAGAGGATGTCTCGTCTGAAAATGGTGAAAGATCGACCGAGGAAAACGAACGCCGGGAAGAAACCGTCAACTACGAGATTTCCTCCAAGCGGATCGAAACCTCCCAGGACGGCTATCGGGTTGACAGGCTTTCCATCGCCGTCCTTGTCGATCGGGCACGTCTCGTCCAGTCGTTGGGCGGTGAGCCGACCCAGGCGCAGATCGCGGAACAATTGCTGGAAATCGAGGCTCTGGTTGCTTCGTCTGCCGGTGTCGAGGAGTCTCGCGGAGACAATGTGAAGGTGGCGATCGTCGATTTTGTCGACGGCGGACGCGCCCTGGATCCGATACCGCCGATCAGCATCTCCGAATATCTGCTCCGCCAGTCCGGAAATATCATCAACGCGCTGGCAATCCTGACCGTGTCGATGCTCGTGATCTGGTTCGGATTGCGTCCGGCAGTCTCCGCTCTCGTCCCTCAGATCGCAGGGCCGAAGGTTGAAATGGCCGAGCTGGGCATGGGCCAGGAGGGAATCGAAGGGCATGTCGAGGATGCCGAGGGCGACCAGGCGTTCCTGGTCCCGCCGGATCATTCCGACCTGATCCAGGACCTGAACAGCAAACGCAATCAGTCTGCGCTCAGGAAACTGGAGTCCCTGCTGGAGTTCAATGAGGAACAGTCCGCCGCGATCCTGCGCCAGTGGCTCTATGAATCGGAGCGTATCTAATGACGATGCCCGCAGCTTCCCACATCCCGGTCATTTCGTTGCCGAAATTCAAGTCCTATGGCGCGTATGACCCGGCACTGGTCGATGTCCTCGAGCCCGAGGAAGACCAGATTCCGCAACCGACTGAGGAAGAGCTCCGGCAAGCCGAATTCGAACGCGGTCTTGCGGAAGGAGACGGACGCACACGGGCGCATTACGAGGCGATCCTGGAAAGGGAGCGAGAAGCCCACGCCAAGGCGCTCGAAGACGAAATGACCCGTTTCAACATGCGCGAGTCGGCGAATGTCAGCGCAGCGATCGAGAAGTTTCTCGACGTGATGGAACAGCGGCTTTCCTATTCCCTGGCGAAATTGCTCCAACCGTTTCTGAGTGAACGGATCACCGAGCAGCTGGTCTCGGCCTTCGCCACGAACCTGCGTCAGTTGACCGAGGAAAGTGAGGGCAAACTGATCCGCCTTCGCGGGCCGGAAGGTCTGACCTCCATGGTCATGGAGCAACTTCAGGACCTTCGGGAGCGTATCGAGGTCCAGCATGCGGACCAGATCGAGCTTGTCGCTCTGTTCGACGAGACAACAATTGAAACCCGTCTGGAGCAATGGCTCGGGCAACTCGAGCATTTGCGGAAGGAGGCTGACTGATGATCGATGGCGTCCCGAGTGAAATTGTTATCGTCCGGCGGAAAAACAATTGGGACGAAGAGTCCCACTCGCACGGTGTCTGGAAGATTGCCTATGCGGATTTCATGACCGCGCTGATGGCATTCTTTCTTGTCATGTGGCTGATCAATGTCACGGACGAAAGCGTGCGCAAGGGAGTTGCCCAGTATTTCAATCCGGTCAAACTCGCTTCGACCGCACCGAACCGCAAGGGTTTGAATGATCCGAACATCGATGGAGAGACCAGTAGTGACGGAGTGAAGCTGTTCAACGGCAAGCTCGGCGGCTCGGACGAACCTGTCGATCAGGACCCGAATTTCGGCGAAGGTCTGAAAACGGGCCACGAGGCGGTTGAAGTTGAAGAAACGCCAGCTCAGGGCGACAGCAGCATCAGCGGACAGTTTACGCAGATACATGCCGAATCCATCCTGTTTTCCGACCCTTATGCGGTTCTGGATACTTTGTCCGAAAAAATTCGTGTCCTGGAAACGCAGGATGCCAACCCGCTCGGCATCGGTTCCGGCATGCAGAAACATGAGGGCGTCCAGGGTGGACAGGCCTATCGCGATCCGTTCGACCCGCTTTACTGGCAATTCCGTCCCGGACGGGGTGTCGACGGCGCCGCGCCGCTGTTGCGTGAGCAGGCTCTACGGGAAGAAGGAATGCAGGAAAAGGGAACTGGAACGGGGCCGAGCGAGGTCAAGGTTGAAGGTCGTCATGCATGGGGTGTGACGAAGAACGAAAACCTGTCCGGAGAGACGGATGGCGGAGCTGGAGCGGCAGAGATGGATGGAAACGCGGCCTGGAACGGCGATCTGCAGCATGCTTCGGGAAGCGGTCCGGAAGTCTTTGCCGAATTGGGCGAAGGTCCTCATACGGACCCCTTCAAGAAAATGGATCCGCTTGTCGCTCACGTGACGGGACTGTCGCTTCAGAACGGATCGCAGGCAATGGGCCAGGTCAGCACCGGAACGCAGACACTGGATACCGGCACTGAAGTGGTTGAACTGGAGGCTTCGGGCGAAGTTGTCGAAGGGCTGTCGAACGCGGAAATCATTGTCGCCCGTCTGTCCGAAGTCCTGGAAACGACGAAAGGCACCGTCCTGGAGGAAACCGCCCGCCAGATCACCGTCAAACGTGAAGGCGAGGGGGCCTTGATCAGCCTGACGGACGATCAGAACTTCGGCATGTTCGCAATCGGCTCTGCCGAACCGCGTCCGGAACTGGTGAAGCTTCTGGAACGTATCGGCAAAGTCGTTGCCGGGATGCCAGGTCAGATCGTCATCAAGGGCCACACGGATGCAAGACCCTTCCGCAGCAAGACCTATGACAACTGGCGGCTGTCCTCGGCTCGGGCCCATATGGCGCTCTATATGCTGACGCGCGGTGGCGTGGCCAAGGACCGGTTCGACCGTGTGGAAGGTTATGCCGACCGCCATCTGAAAAACCCGAATGATCCCTTTGCGGCGTCAAACCGCCGGATTGAGATCTATCTTCTGGAAGGGGCGGAATGATGGGCAAGAAGCTGCATCTGAAAACGGCGGTTTTCCGGATTGTCCTGTCAGTGCTGCTTCTCGCCGGGCCGATAAATGCGGCCCTGGCGCAGGGAGCTGGCGGCGGACCTCTTCCCTTTGAACTCGTCAGGTCGCTGCAGTCCCTTCAGGAGCAGGTCGCCCAGGGGAACAGCCACGCCACGCTCGCCCAGAGGTCGCTTCTGACCAAAATGGACGTTGCCTTCGTCGAAATGCCCGTGGAAGTCTGGCAGGACCCGCGCAACGCCAGGGCCGCGATCATTCACCTGCTCAGCGGGGGGCATCCGGACGTGATGCGCTATCTCCTGACCCTCGATCCGGCCCCCGTGGTGGACCGGAACCTGATGGAGGCATCGCTTGCCTACATCGAAGGGCGGGAAGACGAGATGCTGGATCTTCTGGAAAACATCGATCCGCTTGACCTTCCCCCCGGGCTTGGCGGGCATGTCGCGCTGGTGAAGGCCGCGCCCTACATTCGCACCGATCCGGCCAAGGCGATGGAGCTGTTGCAGGTTGCCAGCCTGCTGATGCCCGGCACCCTGGTGGAGGAAGCTGCTCTTCGCAGGGAAGTTTTCGTTGCCGGCATGATGGGGGATGTCGAACGGTTCCGGGTTCTGAGTGTCCGCTATCTGCGTCGCTTCAGCAATTCGATCTACGCAGGGGATTTCCGGCGGCGGTTCGCGCTGGCGATCGATACCCTCGGGTTTGTCAAAAGCGAGGACAAGTTCGCTCTTATCGTACCGATCCTTCATGAATTCGATGCGGATTCCCGGCGCGGACTTTACATGCGGCTTGCCCGCTCGGCCTTGCTCGCCGGACATCTGAATGTGGCGCGCAAATCGACAGAAGAAGCTCTCCTGCTGACTGTTGAAGGCACTCGGGAAAGAGAAATTCTCAAGGTGTATTCGGCCGCGACCCGGCTTGAACCCGACATGATGCTGGAGAACAGGGATCTTCTGTGGTCGATCGACAAGAGCGCGCTTTCCACCGAGGATCTTGCCCTTCTCGACGGGGTCTACACGGTTTTCAATTCGATCCGGCACTTCCCTGAACCGCCGGACAATGTCATCGGCGAATTCAATGTTGCGAGCAATATCGCCGATCCGGAAGACATGTCCTGGTACACGCCGGACATGGAGCTGGCGGAGCGGTTGTTGGGCCGTACCGAGAAGTCTCTCGCGCTCAAGGGAGAAGAAAAATGACGCTGAGTACCCAGTCCTTCACGCCTTCGGCGCCGCAGTCCGGCTCCGCGCCGGAAGGCCGCGCGGCGGATACAGGCCAGTCTGCCCAGGAAACGGCGGCGGAGTTTCACAACCTTGTGCAGGGAATGAAAAAGGAAGACGCGACAGGCAAGGGAAAACATGCCGGTGCCCAGGCCGGCGAGGAAGAGGGGCACCCGGAGGGGGCTCAGGGAGAAAACGGCGAGCTGAGCGAAGACGGTGAAGCCAAGGCAGAAAGTGGCGTCAGAAAACCCGCTTTCGTTTCCTTTACGACGAGCAATCTTGCAGATTCCCTGCGTCAGGTTTCCCAGAAGATTCTGTCCAAGCCGGCAGTCGATGGCGACAACGCCGCGGCGCCAACGGCCGGGGAGATGGGCACAGCTGGCACGAACCCGGATGGTTCCGGGCAGGGGGCGACCGCCCTGCCGATCAATACGGTTCTGGCGATACCGGCAGGTCAAAACCGGCAGACCGTTGTGCCGGCTTCGCAGGACCAGCAACGCCAGTCTTCCGCGTCAACACCGGTCAACTCCGGACTTGTTCCGGAAAAGGATGGCAACGGAAAAGTCGGTGCGTCCTCGCTCTTTGCGCAGTTCGGGGTCGAACCGGAACAAGTCACGGATGCAGCCTCGAGCAGGTCTGCCGCCAGGAGCATGTTGCCGGAAGAGGCGGCAGGTACGGTCAAGGTCCTGCGCCAGGAAACCCATTTCGCACCCAACCTGCGGCTATCGCCGATCCAGCAGGTCGGAGAGCAGATCGTTGCCGCCGTGAAGGAAATACCTTCCGGGGCCGGAGCAATTCAGCAGGGACTTTCCGCCAAGGCGGAAGGGCCGGTGCTGAAAACTCTGGATATCCAGCTTACGCCGCATGAACTGGGCAGCGTGAAAGTGTCTCTCAGGATGGTCGGCGATACGGTGGAGGTGACGCTGGTGGCGAGCAAGGCGCAGACCGCCGAGCTGCTCAAGCAGGACCGGCAGCTCCTCGATCAGATGCTGCGCGTTACCGGCTTCAAGGCGGATGCGATTACCGTTCAGGCAGCGGACGATCGTCCGGTCCAACAGCCCGGTGCTTCTCCGAACGGCCAATCGGCATCGGGGCAGAACGGGTCTGCGGGCGGTGACGGTCAGGCCCAGTCCTTCAATGGAGGCGGGTCCGACCAGCAGAACAACAGACCGGGCCGCAACGGCTCGGGCGAGCCATTGCAGGCCAATGACACCAATGCCATCGAGACAACCAGGGGAGCTGGTCATGAAAACGATTCTGACATCAGTCTTTCTGACGGCATCTATCTTTAGCGGCGTGCTGACGGCCAGCCTTCCGGCTGCCGCTGAAGTTCAGAATGTCTGCGAACGGGAAATGATCGCGGCGGCGAAAAAATACCGCGTGCCGCTTGGGGTCCTCTATGCGGTCGGACTGACTGAAACCGGCCGGCGGAACTCGCTTTATCCCTACGCACTGAACATCGAGGGCAAATCGGTCTTTCCACCGAGCCGACGCGCCGCGAAGAAGGATTTCCTTTCTGCACGCAAGCACGGCAAGAAGTTGATCGATATCGGGTGCATGCAGATCAACCATTATTATCACGGAAAGCAGTTCCGCTCCGTCGACCACATGTTCGAACCGCGTGCCAACGTTCAGTATGCAGCCCGTTTTCTGAAGGATCTGCGGCAAAGACAGGGCTCCTGGACAATGGCGGTTGCACGGTATCACGCAGGCCCGAACAATGATCCTGCACAAAAACGCTATGTCTGCACGGTGATCAGAAACATGGTTGCTTCAGGATTCGGAAAATGGACCCGTAAGTCCAAGCAATTCTGCGGCGCCTGATTTTTCAGCATTGGCATTTTCTTGCCAATGCTTTTCTTTTTTTGGAAATATACAATTTTATATAATTAAGTATCTGAATATAAAGAATAAATATTTTCCGAGAACAGCTTCGCACAAGTTATGTCGGTTTGACTGTGTCCAGTTGATCTGGAAACAGGAGACCTCTTATGGGCCTTTTCGGAGTAATGCGCACAGGCGTTTCGGGCATGAATGCGCAGTCTAGCAAACTCGGCACTGTTGCCGACAATATCGCGAATTCCAGCACCACCGGCTACAAGCGGGCGATGACGGAATTTTCTTCCATGGTTCTGTCGCAGGGATCCGGTACCTACAATTCGGGTGGCGTCGCGGCTCAGACCAAATATGCCATCACGGATCAGGGCGCACGGACCTACACCACGTCCAGCCTGGATCTTGCCGTCAGCGGCAACGGGTTTTTCATTGTCTCCAGCGGCACCGATGGAGCCTCGCAGCAGGCTCTGACCCGCGCCGGATCCTTCGTGCCGGACGGAGACGGTTATCTCGTCAATACGGCCGGCTACTATCTGCAGGGCTATCCGATTGCCGATGGATCCGACCCGGCCCTGGTGGCCAACGGGCTCGGCGGCCTGGAGCCGATCAACATTTCGCAGAACAAGCTCGAGGCTACGCCGACGAGCACGGCAACGCTCTATACGAACGTTTCCGAGGATGCGGCGCTTGTCGCACCCGCCAACCTGCCTTCGGTCGACTTCGCATCGGCGGCAACGGTGGACTATTCCCACAAGACGTCGCTTATCGTCTACGACAACCTCGGTAACGAGGTGAAACTTGACCTCTATTATTCCAAGACCACCGATGGCCCCCCGACATCCGACTGGGAAGTCGCAGTGTTCGATTCTGCCGATTCCACGAACGGCGGTTTTCCTTACGCCGCTGGTCCGCTGAGCACACAGACCCTGAACTTCGACACCACCACCGGTAACCTGGACGGCGCTAGCCCGACGACGATCAACGTTGCCGTGCCGAACGGTGGCACCTTCGATATCGATCTGGCCGACTCGACCTACCTGAACGCCGATTTCGAAGTCACGACCGTTGATACGGACGGCAATGCACCGAGCTCTGTCGAAGGCGTCGAGTTCTCGGATGATGGCACCCTCTTTGCTGTCTATGAAAACGGCGACCGTCGTGCGCTTTACAAGATCCCGCTGGCCGATGTCGCCAGCCCGGACAAGCTCGATCCCCTGAGCGGCAACATCTATCGTCCGTCGTTCGAGTCCGGTGAAGTGCGGGTCGGTTTCCCGGGAGAAGCGGGAATGGGCGATCTGGAAGTGGGCGCGCTGGAAAGTTCCAACGTGGATCTGGCGAGTGAGCTTACCTCGATGATCGAATCCCAGCGCACCTATACCGCCAACTCCCAGGTGTTCAAGGCAGGCTCCGACCTGCTGCAGGAACTCGTGAACCTGGCCCGCTAACCCTTCGATAAATCCATTGGCCTGTTAACTGGAAAGATGTAGTCATGAGCCTGTCCGTCGCCCTGCAGGTTGCCCAGTCCGCGCTGGCAGCCCGCCAGTCAGAATCCGCGGTGATCGCCCGCAATATTTCGGGTGCACAGGATGCCGGCTTTTCCCGGAAATCCGTGGTTCTCAGCCAGGTTTACACCTCGGATGGCCAGTCCGGCGGTGTCCGCGTCGACGGTATCGTCCGGGTGACGGACAGTGCACTGTATAATTCACTTCTTTCCTCCACCTCTGTCGGAACCTCTCAGGAAACCGTCCTGAACGGCCTGACCAGAATGGCGGAAACAATCAACGACACGGAACTGGAAATGTCGCCGGCGGCAATGCTGGGCGAGCTTCAGCTTTCGCTGCAGAACTTCGCAGCGGATCCGAACAATACCATTCTCGCCCAGAACGTGCTGCAGTCCGCCAAGGACATGACCTCTACCCTTCAGTCGAGTTCGTCTCTGGTACAGGAGGTGAGATCCGGCGCGGATGCGGACATGGGCGAATCCGTGCGTCAGATCAACAATCTGCTCGACCAGCTTGAGGATCTGAACACCGTGATCGTCAAGGGCACCCAATCCGGTGCCGATGTCACCGATGCTCTCGACAGCCGGGACCAGGTTCTTCTGTCGCTGTCGGAGGAAATCGGCATTACGACGCTGGATCGCGCCAATGGCGATATCGTCGTCTATACGGACAGTGGTGTAACTCTCTTCGAAACCAGCGCACGCGCGGTCACTTTCGAGCCGACTGTGGTTTATGACGCGACGACGGTCGGTAATGCGGTGTATGTCGACGGCGTGCCTGTTGCCGGGCCCAACGCCATGATGCCGATCAGTTCCGGGCGTCTGCACGGGCTGGCGGAACTTCGCGACGATGTCGCGGTGACCTATCAGGACCAGCTCGACGAAGTTGCCCGCGGCCTGATCGAGGCATTTGCCGAAAGTGATCAGAGCGGTGGCGGCGGTCCGGATCTTGCGGGCCTGTTCACATGGAGCGGCGCACCGGCGGTTCCGGCGACGAGCACCCTCGTACCGGGGCTGGCGTCCGAGATCGTGGTCAATGCCAATGCAGATCCCGATGCCACGCCTGCCGGAAGTCTCGACACCATCCGCGACGGCGGCATTTCGGGAGATCCGAACTACATCTACAACACAACGGGCGCAGCCGGATATTCCGACCGCCTGCAGGAGCTCGTGTCCGCTTTCGACGTGGACAGGGTCTTTGACAGTGGCGTCGAGCTGGATGCGTCAGACACTCTGACCGGCTTTGCGTCGTCTTCGGTCAGCTGGCTGGAAAGCGGCCGCAAGACCATGACCAGCAATGTCGAGGTGCAGACGGTGATTCTCGGCCGAACGGCGGAAAATCTCAACAACAAGACCGGCGTCAACATCGACGAGGAAATGACGCTGCTACTTGACATCGAGCGCTCCTACTCGGCCGCCACGCGGCTCATTTCAGCGGTCGACGCGATGTTTGAAGATCTCTTGGCCGCAGCGAGGTAACGTCATGAAAACCACCTATATCTCAACGATTTCCATTTCGAACGCCTCGCGGCGGCAGATCATGAACCAGTCAAATCTGGTCAGCCAGCTCAGCGTTGAAATGTCTTCAGGACGCAAGTTCGATGTCGGACTGGATCTTGGGTCGCGCACCGGCGAGAGCGTGTCCTTGCGGTCTGAATTCCACTTTCTGAACGGCATCGTCGATACCAACGCGTTGACGACGTCCCGTCTCGACGTGAGCCAGGCCGCCATGGGCGACATGCTCAGCGACGCCCAGGATTTTCTGAGCACCCTGATTGCGCTGCGCGAGGATGGCGGCAGCGTGGAAATCGTCGAGTCCGAGGCCCAGGCAAGCATGGAACTGCTGGTCTCGCGGATGAACACCCAGTTGAACGGCAGCTTCCTGTTCGCCGGTATCAATTCCGATCAGGAACCGTTCTCCGATTATCTCGATCCCGCCTCGCCGAACAAGGTGGCCGCCGATGCAGCCTTTTTCGCCGAATTCGGCATCACCCAGTCAGATCCTGCGGTATCCGCCATCACACCTGCGGCCATGACCACATATCTGACCGGTGCCTTTGACGCGATGTTCCAGGATCCTGCCTGGGGGACAAGCTGGTCGTCCGCCTCCGACAGCGTCATGGTGAGCCGGATTTCGGCAAGTGAGACGGTCGACAGTTCCATCAGTGGCAACGAGCAGGCCTTCCGCGATCTGGCGCAGGCCTACACGCTGATGATGGATCTCGGCAACGAGAACCTTGATGAGGGCACCTACAAGGTCGTGATCAACAAGGCGATCGAAAAGCTTGGCACGGGCATCGCCGCCCTGACCAGTACAATGGGGAAACTTGGCACTGTCCAGGAGCAGGTCAAGCTGGCGAGTGAACGGCTGCAGGTACAAACCGACATCCTGAACAGCCGCATCAATGTTCTGGAGAATGTGAATCCGGAGGAAACGGCGGTTCGTCTGAACACTGCGTTGACCCAGTTGGAGACGACCTATGCTGTCAGTGCCCGAATGCAGGGTCTCAGCATACTCAACTACATCTGATAACGCCGAGTGTTCTGCTTTACTTCGTAATCTGAACCTGGAGAGGTCCATGTACAACATGTCCTATGCTGAGGTCATCGAAGATCTCTGCAGCGACCAACGGTTGAATGAACATGAGGCGATGTCGATCGTCATCGACAAGCTGAACAGCGCCAGCGAGCGGGGGATCCGTTCGCCGGAAGCAGTGGACGCATTGTTCTATACCCGACGCCTTTGGAGCTATTTTCTCGAACATCTGGCTGATGACGAGAATGAGCTGCCCATCGAAACTCGGGCAAATCTCATATCCATCGGTATCTGGGTCCTGAAGGAGGTGGAGGCCCTGCGCCAGTGGCAGCAGGAGGATTTCGCCGACATCATTCAGATCAACTCCATCATTCGCGACAGTCTGGACGGTTAATTCAATGAAAATCGGATTGAAAGCTGGCGAACGCCTGTTTCTGAACGGTGCGGTTATTCGCGTGGAACGCAAGACGAACATCGAACTGCTGAACGATGCGGTGTTCCTGCTCGAAGCGCATGTGCTGCAGCCTGAAGATGCGACAACTCCGCTTCGGCAGCTCTACTTCATTCTGCAGACGATGATCATCGATCCCCTGTCTGCGGGAACGGTCAAGGACATGTTCCACGTGGTCCTCGCGTCGGTCAAGAGAGCCTTCTCCTCGAAGGAGGTGCTGGACCGGCTGAAGGAAGTGGAGAGCCTGGCTGAGTCCGACCGCTGGTTCGAGGCAATGAAAATTGTCCGCGGCCTGTACCCTCTCGAGGTGAGCCTGATGGTCGCCGAAAAGCGCCATGAATTGAAGGCCGGTGGATCCCATCGCCCGGTTACGGCCGGCAACAAGTACCGCCATGGCCCGCAACTGGCCGTCGTTTAAGGAGAAATAGCATGACCACCGTTGATGGTGTCGCAGCGACACAATATACCGCCGCAGCCAGTGCCCAGGAGCAGTTGACTGTCGATTATGACACATTCCTGCAGCTGATGATGGCGCAGATGCAGAACCAGGATCCGACGAATCCGATGGACGCTTCCGAGCAGCTGTCCCAGCTTGCCAGCTTCAGCCAGGTAGAGCAGGCGATTCAGACCAACGCCAAGCTGGAGACCATGCTGATGAACATGTCCTTCGGACAGGTGGATGACCTGATCGGCAGAACGGTTACCGATCCGAACGGCACGACGGGTGTCGTGGAGCGGGTGGAAATCTATTCCGACGGCACGCTTCTTGCTCTGGATAACGGCAAGGGTGTTTTGCTTGGCCCGGGCGTCACCGTTTCCTGAGCAGGCAGACCGATATGAATGAAGTTGACGCACTTGACCTGGTCAGGGCGGCCATATGGACGATCCTCGTCGGATCTGCTCCGGCAATTGTCCCGGCGATGATCGTTGGTATCGGAATCGCCCTTATGCAGGCCCTGACCCAGGTTCAGGAAATCACCCTGACCTTCATTCCGAAAATTGTCGCGATCCTCGTGATGATCGTCGTTGCAGGTCCGTTCATCGGTGGTCAGATCTATACGCTGACCACGCTGATCTACGACCGGATCGAGACCGGGTTCTAGGGAGTGTCGGGATCAGGGGGGCGGGCGAATTCCTGAATTCGGTTCAACGCGACAGTCTCTAAAACCCGCTTCCGACGACATGCGCGCAACCGCTCGGTCCCGCTCCTCCTGAAGCAGGGCCGAGCGGTTGCGTTTCCGCTCCAACGCCACGGTGGACCTGCGGACCGATCGACCCGCGATTGAAAACGGCAGGCCGGTTCCGGGCAAAAAGCCTCGCGCAAGCTTGAGCGGCGACCTTGCAGACCAACAGACACGTCTCCGAGGGCAGGAATGACAGACACCTCCGTATCCCCAATAACCGATGGTATGCCAGAAAGCCGCCGTGATGTGGTCTTCGCGCTCGGCATCGTCGTCATTCTTGTGGTTCTCTTTCTGCCGATCCCGACGTTCCTGATCGATTTCGGTCTTGCCATGTCGATCGCCCTGTCCGTCCTGATCCTGATGGTGGCGCTTTGGATCAAGCGACCGCTGGACTTTTCGTCCTTTCCCACGATCCTGCTGATCGCCACCTTGTTGCGCCTGTCGCTGAACATCGCGACAACCCGCGTTATTCTCGCCAAGGGACATGAAGGCCTGAATGCGGCCGGATATGTGATTCACGGGTTCTCGCAATTCGTGATGAGCGGCGATTTCGTCATCGGGCTGATCGTCTTCGCAATTCTGGTGATCGTGAACTTCATGGTTATCACCAAGGGCGCGACACGTATCGCCGAGGTCGGCGCCCGCTTCACCCTGGACGCGATCCCGGGCAAGCAGATGGCGATCGACGCGGATCTGTCTGCCGGCCTGATCGACGACAAGGAAGCCCAGCACCGGCGCAAGGAACTGGAAGAGGAAAGTTCCTTTTTCGGTGCGATGGACGGTGCCTCGAAATTTGTGCGCGGCGACGCGGTCGCCGGACTGATCATCACGGCGGTCAACATACTTGGAGGTATTGTCATCGGGGTGACCCGCTATGACATGAACGTCTCCAACGCGGCCGATGTCTTCAC
Organism: Labrenzia sp. 011; assembly: GCF_003075075.1. Classification (GTDB taxonomy): domain Bacteria; phylum Pseudomonadota; class Alphaproteobacteria; order Rhizobiales; family Stappiaceae; genus Roseibium. The sequence goes on from NZ_QCYM01000003.1 coordinate 126,974, forward strand.
GAAGCTTTCCGTCGGTGATGGTCTCGTCTCCCAGATCCCGGCCCTCATCGTCTCGCTGGCCGCCGGCCTTCTGGTCTCGAAGGGCGGAACGAGGGGGTCCACGGACAAGGCGGTTCTCGGTCAGCTTGGCGGCTACCCGCGCGCACTGTTCGTCGCGGCGATCCTGATGGCGATCTTCGCGATCATGCCCGGTATGCCCATACTGCCGTTCCTGATGCTCGCCGGTCTGATGGGCTTTGTAGGATACACCATTCCCAAGCGCCTGGCTGTCCAGAAGCAGGTTGAAGTGGAGAAGAAGAAAGCCGCTGACGAAAAGGCCCGGCTCGAGGAAAAGGACTCCGTCAAGGAAACGCTCAAATCGTCGGAAGTCGAACTTGTGATCGGCAAGCAGCTTTCCGCCGAACTGCTGACCAAACACGGCGAACTGTCACGCCGGGTGGCCAAGATGCGGCGCAAGTTCGCGGAACAATACGGGTTTGTTGTGCCCGATATCCGCGTCACCGACAGCCTCATCCTCGACCCCAAGGGGTACCAGATCAAGATTCACGGCACGATCGTCGCCTCGCAGCAGCTGAAGGTGGGGGAACTTCTGGTCATTCCGAATTCGGACGAGACGCTGCCGGTGCCGGCAGATGCCACGAAGGAACCGGCATTCGGCATGCCCGCCTACTGGGTGCCGCCCGCCTACAAGGACGAGCTGAAGCGCCGCGGCCTGACGCCTGCGGAAAACATCACCGTCATCCTGACGCATCTGAGCGAAGTGATCCGCAACAACCTGCCGCAGCTTCTGTCCTACAAGGACATGCGGATCCTGTTCAATCGTCTGGACCCGGAATACCAGAAGCTTCTGGACGATATCTGCCCGGCCCATACGTCCTTCTCCGGTCTTCAGGCGGTGCTGAAGCTGCTGCTGGCAGAACGTGTCTCCATCCGCAACCTGAACCTCATCCTGGAGGCGGTCGCCGAAATCGTTCCGCATGTGCGGCGATCCGAGCAGGTCGTGGAACATGTGCGCATGCGCATCGCCCAGCAGATCTGCGGCGATCTGGCCGAAGGCGGGCCGCTGAATGTCCTGCGCCTCGGAAACCGCTGGGATCTGGCCTTCCACAACGCCCTGAAGCGCGATTCGAAGGGGGATGTCATCGAGTTCGATATCGAGCCTCAACTGGTCGAGGATTTCGGAGCCCAGATGTCCGAAGCGGTCAAGAAACACATGAAGAACGGCAGCCGGTTCGCCATTGTGGCGGCGCCCGATGCCCGGCCCTATGTGCGCATGATCGTGGAGCGCATGTTCCCGACGCTGCCTGTGTTGTCCCACCTTGAAATCGCACGCGGTGTGGACGTCTCAGCCCTTGGAAGCGTCTCGTGATTTCCGGCGGGCTGTTGCTCGGCACGCTCAATGCCTCGGTCCTGCTGGCCGTCTTTCTGCTCTTCTGCCGGATCGGCGCCTGCCTGATGATCATTCCCGGATTCGGAAGCAATCGAATTCCGGTCCGGATTCGCCTGTTTGTCGCCTTGGCCGTGTCGCTCGCGCTCTCGCCTCTGCTGACGCCGGCGATACAGGCGGCGCTGCCGGATGAGAAGCTGGCGACGGTTGCCCTGTTCATCGGCGCGGAACTGCTCACGGGGGCCTTCATCGGTTTTCTCGGCCGGGCGTTCATCGCCGCGCTGGAAACCCTGACAACGCTTGTCTCGATGGCCATCGGTCTGTCGAACATGCCGGGTCTTCCGATCGAGGGGGTCGATTCCCTGCCGCCGGTCGCCAATCTTTTCACGGTAACCGCCACGGCAATGGTGTTCATCACCAACCAGCACTGGGAGATCCTGCGCGGACTGGCCGCCTCCTATGAGGCTATTCCGCCAGGGATGCCGTTGACGGCTGTCTCCAGTCTGGAGCAGTTCACCGACCAGTTGTCGGAGACCTTCGTGCTGGCGTTGCGCGTGTGCAGCCCCTTCGTGGTCTACACGGTTGTGGTCAACCTGGCTGTCGGTCTGGTCAACAAGCTGACACCACAGATCCCGGTCTACTTCATCTCCATGCCGTTTGTTATCGCAGGCGGTCTCTACTTCCTTTACCTGGCCATTGCGGAAGGGATCATGATCTTCCTGGACGGGTATTTCACATGGCTTCAGATAGGTTAGAACGATGGCGCGAAACAGTCAGGATATTGAACGTCTGTTCCGGATGCAGAAGCAGATCTTTCTGTTTTCCTCATGGCTCTTGCAGAAGCTCGACGCCCAAGTCTACCAGCTCAGCGAGAAGGAGCGGCGGATTCTTCTGGCGCTCTCCAACGGTGACCTGGCCCAGCATGACCGGTTCATCGCCAATGCAGCGGAGCGCCTGCGGCGGATCATCGAGGAAATGGCGCGGCTGAGCGAGGCACGCGCCAGGGTGAATTCCGAATTCGACCGCCAGCGGATGATGCTGAAACTGATGGCGGAGCGGCTGGCGAGAATGCGCGGCGAGGAACAGCGGGTGGAAGAGGAACGCGACCTGATGGAACTGCTGGAACGTCGTTTCGGCTGAGGACCCGCTGCAAGGCTCGGGGACGCAAGCCTCCCGCAAGCTGAGGGCATTACAAACGAAGCTGCAAACAAGGCCTGAAGTAAGCTTCCCTGCTTGCCTTGCCCTGTCACCCTGAAGGCCTTGTTTGCAACCAGTTTTGACCCAAGGAGCCGTCCAATGGCGATTTCGCCCCCATCCGATCTGATCCTGGATGTTGCCAAGGCCGCGGACCCGGTCAGTCTTCAGGCCGCCACCAGCCGGTTGAAATCCATAGCGGTTTCCGGATCCGGAGCAGGTTTCGACCTGGCATTCACGGATGCGACGAACAGTGCGACGGCGGCATTCAACCGCTACAGTCCGGAGGCGTCGAAAGCTTCCGGAGCGGGCAAGTCGCCTGCGGAAAAATTCGAGGCGATGATCCTCACCCAGTTCGTCGAAACAATGCTGCCGGAAGAGTCCGAGGCGGTTTTCGGGGAAGGTTCCACGGGAGAGATCTGGAAATCGATGCTCGCCGAACAGATCGCCAACCAGATTGCCGCCAGCGGTGGTGTGGGCATCGCGGACATGATTTCAGACACGCTTGATCACGGAGTAAAAGCATAATGGAAGCCGGTCAGGAAATTGCCATTCAGGAGCAGGCTCCCAATGCGGCGCTATCGGCGCCGCTGATCATCGCCGTCCGTCGCGCGGTCGATGCAGTACGTGACGAAACCCTGGCGCTGCGGGCGGATCCGACCGCCGATCTCAAACGCTTCGAATATGCAAAGAGCCAGGCCCTGCTTGACCTCACACGCGCCCGTTCGGCGGTTCCGCCAGCGGCGTTTTCCCCGGAACTGAAATCGGGTCTGGAGGAATTCAAGGAGGTGCTGAACGAGAATGCCGGTCTCCTGACACTGCACATGAATGCGGTTTCCGAAGTGGTGGAGATGATGTCTCGAACCATGATCGATTTCGACTCCGACGGGACTTACCAGGCACCGTTTCCGGAGCCGGCGCGATGATCAGGATCCTGATTGCCGGTATCTGGATGGCCGCCACCATGCTGGTGTCGGGATATGCGACCGCGCAGTACATCGCTTCCCAGAAGCGGCTCACCGTGGATGGAGAAACGTCCTTCGTCGGTCTCGACTATGAAACGCTCAATCCGGTCAACGTGCCGATCCTGTTCGACGGTATCCTGCAGGGCTATGTGGTGGCCAAGCTGGTCTTCACCGCCGACGGCGAGGTCCTGCATCGTCTCCCGGTACCGCCGCATCCGTTTCTGATCGATGAAGCCTTTCGCGTCCTTTATTCCGACAGCCAGCTCGACTTCAGAAATCTCGAACGCTACGACCTGGAAAAGTTCACCGAGGATCTGAAAGAAAAGACCAACGCCCGTATGGGCCGCTCGGTGATCCGCGACGTGCTTGTCGAGGAGTTGAACTACTTCGACAAGGAAGACGTGATGGCAAACTAACGGGGCAGGGGGGCCTGCCTTCTCTTTTCAACTACTGCCTCCCAGGCATTGGCGCTTGCTTCATGCGAGCGCCTTTTTTTTAGAAGGCTGATGGCGGCGCAAGCGAGAGGAAGGGGCAGGGGCGTTCCGGTTCATCAATTCCGGCAAATCAGGCAACTGGACTGAAGATCGTGTCTATCGCCTGGAAAATCGTCTTGTAGACGCCGATTTCGTCTTTTGCGAAATCGCCATGCGGCACCGCCCTTTTGGCCTCGTTGATCAGGTCAGCCTTTATGGCTTCCAGATCCACGCCGGTAACGTCCGTGTGGTTCGCGAGCTCCAGGTGAAGGCGCTTGGCAATGCCGGCATAAGCGACGATCGCTGTCACCATATGCGTCGGCTCCTCCGGTATCGGGATCTTCTTCATGCTTGCGGGTTCCGTGCTTGGAGACAGGGGGCGTTCAGACGTGGGCATGGTCAACCGGTTTTCCGAACAGGATTAATCGAATACCCTTTCGGACGTTTTCAGTCTTACAAAGATTGCGCGTGGGCGTCACTTCACTGTGACCGTGTCTGATCAGGGCGCCGGGTCGTTCAGGTTCACCCGGGATCGGGCGGGCGTCCGGTCACGATTGACGGGCCGCCACACCTGGGGCGCGAAGCACTTGATCTGATTGCCTAGTGAGGCAATGTTGATCTCAACCGGCAAGCAGTCTGGGGAATTTCGGGGCAAGTCTTTTGAGCAACGCAAATTGAGGACAATTTATGGGACAACTTTTCATTTCGCGCGGCGTCGGGACGTTGACGTCCGTGGCCTGTGCACTTTGGGCAACGGTCGCAATGGCCGATCTGCAGGAGGATCTGCAACGCGGGCTCGATAGCTTTATCGCCGAGCGCAGCGGGCCCGAGAGTGTCACCGGTATTTCGGCCTATGTCAGCCTGGGTACGGACGGGCCGGAGTACCGCGCCTATGCAGGCACCATGGGCAAGGAAAGCAACGTTCCGGTGGATGCCGGGACATTGTTCCAGATCGGCAGCAACACCAAGGGATTCACCAGCGCGCTGATCCTGGCGCTGGAGGCCGAGGGCAAGGTCGATATCCACGATACCGTGGGGGACTGGCTGCCCGAATACCCGGAATGGGCCGACGTGACGATCCAGCAGCTGCTGCAGATGAACAGCGGGTTGCCAACCTACTCCGAGACGGCGGAGATGAACGCGGCATTCGTGAACACGCCCGAGCGCGAATTCACCTTGCCCGAGCTGATCGCCATGGCCTATCCCAGCGAGACCGTGAACCTGCCGACCGAGGACGGGTTCTTCTATTCGAACACCAATTACATCCTGGCGGGGATGATAGCCGAAAAGGCCTCGGGCATGTCCTACAAGGAGGCGCTGGAGGAAAAGATCTTCAAGCCGGCGGGCCTGACCGAAACCTATTACGAACCCTTTTCCTACGGCGAGGACGTCCTGTCGCGGATGCTGTCGGGCTATTTCTACAATCCCGACTGCACGCTTTACGATGCCGACTGCAAGGTCAGCCAGCTTGCGCCGATCATAGGCCGTGACGTAAAGGAAGATTCTGTCAGCTGGGCGGGACCTGCCGGCGGGATCGTCGGCACGCCGGAGGATCTGGCGAAGTGGATCCGGGCACTCTTTGCCGGCAAGGTGCTGCCGGAGAAGCAGCTGGCGGAAATGGTGACACCTATGTCGCTGAAGACCGGCGAGATCATCGACGACGTGACGCAGGAGGATCCGCGCGCCTTCACGCTGGGCCTGATGCGGGTAACGGGACCGGGAATGGAGCCGGTGTATTTCTACCTCGGCATGACACTTGGCTATCGCGCGGCCTTCATCTATTCGCCGGAACTTGACGTGATGGTGACGGGCGCCACCAACAGCCAGCCGCCGGGCGGGGAAGAGATGATGACGCCGATGCTGATCGACATCTACATGAAGGCCGTGAAGGAGAAAGCCGCCCAGTAGGCGCGGTCCTTCGGCCGGGCACCGGCATGCTTTCGGCCCGCAGTGTTTCGCTGCGGGCCTTTTTCATGCCACGGCCGACGAGCAGACCCAGCGGGTTCTGGCGCGGCGCTGCAATGAAAATGCGCGGCCGGCGCGACCGCAAGTCAGGAAAATCTTTGCACAGTGTGCCGCAACGCACCGGAAAATGACGGTGGCCGGGACAGCCGTCGCGACCAGAAGTGCAGCCAAGCCCCTGAAATCCGGGCCAGCTGACGATCGTCGCGTAAAAGCGCTACTTCAGCCGTGCATCCTTCAACGCCTGCAGCAGCAGCTCCGTTTCCTTCACCTTGTCACCGGCCGCATCGGGCACCTCGACGTAGGAAACGTTCACGGCGTTGTCCGGCCAGGCCAGCACAACCGTGAAATAGATCCAGGCACCCCTGTTGAAGAATTCCAGGTCGAGCGAGATCTTCGGCGTGGTCTCCCATTCGACGTCCGCCTGGGCGGCCATGGAATAACGCAGGGAGCCTTCCTTAAAGTAAAGCTCGGCCGCGGTCTTGATCAGCTCCTCGATATTGCCATGCTGATCGGTGCGGATATAGGCGACGAAATCGACCACATCCACGAGCTTCAGGTCCTCGATGAAATCCGTGAGGGCCGAGGCAATCGCTTCCTGGCGCTGCCGGTCGCTGGAAAGGCCGGATGACATTTTCGCTTTGCCTTCAGGCAGGTCTTGCATGGTCCGCACCTCCATTGGGTCTGGACGAGCGAGATGTGATCGGGGTTTCAGGAGCGTGGTTCTGCCTATGGCTGAAGAGCTGTTGCATGTCGCCTGCCGCCTTGTCTCGTCCACGGCCGTGCGACCCGATTTGCTTCACCAAAAATCTCAAAATCCAGTGTCCTCTCGCTCCACCTGTGATCGGGAAACATCCGATGCGATGGACTAACCCTTACCACGACTTAGTCTATACTGCTGTTTTCGACTGGCGTGAGTACACATAGCAGATTATTTCTGCAACTGCCCTATAGAATTCCGGTGGAATCATCCGTTCGATTTCTGTAGCGGCGTAAAGTGAACGCGCAAGTTGGACGTCTTCGATAACAGGAATGTTGTTGGTTTCCGCGATCTCGCGGATCTTCAACGCGATCAGGTCCTGCCCCTTGGCCACGACAATTGGTGCCGGACTCTGGTCGCCGTCATAGCGCAACGCAACTGCGTAATGAGTCGGGTTGGCGACCACCAGGGTTGCCTGGGGAACCGCCGACATCATCCGGTTGCGGGCCCTGTCGCGCGCAAGCGAACGCTGGCGGGCCTTGACGATCGGATCGCCTTCCATCTGCTTGTGCTCGTCCTTGATTTCCTGCTTGCTCATGCGAAGGTTCCTGCGCCAGTGCGAGCGCGACCACAGGACATCGACGGTCACAAGCAGAATTGTCACGATGCAAACGCCGGCGATCAACCGCATGGATATCTGCAGGATCGCTTCGGGCAACGCGCTGGGGTCTGTAAACATGGCGTTGATCAGTTCCGCTTCATTCGCCCGGAACTGGCCATAGACGATGGCGCTGACCGTGGAGAACTTGAATACAGCCTTGAGAAATTCAACAAGGCCCTGTGCCCCGAAAATCCGTTTCCAGCCTTTCGCGAGTGACAGTTTGGAAAAATCCGGTTTGATCCGGTGAAGGACGATGCTCGGTGTGTTCTGCAGGAAAGCCGAGGCGAGGCCGGCGGCGGACAGCAGCGCGATGATGGGCGCAAGGAACAGGCCGGTTTCGATCGAAACCGCGTGGGAGAGCAGCAATGCGTCAGCGCTGTTTCCAAGTCTCACACCTCCCGAGAGATCCAGGAGATGGGTCAGCTTTACGACAAGCTGGCGTGCTCCGGATGTCACCACGAAACTACCGATCAGCAAAGCCGCAACGAAGGTAGCAAGGACCGGCGCCTCTCTCGAAACCGGTGTATTGCCCTTTTCTACCGCATCGCGAACCTTCTTCTCGGTAGGTTCTTCTGTTTTTGAGTCCTTGTCTGTCTCGTCTGCCATTCAGCCTTCCGTCTCCTGGCCCGCTGAGCCGCGTTACCGGTCCGGGAGCAATCAGGCAAAAAACGCGCCTTCGTCCTGTTTCGGATTGAGTTCGATTTCTCCCCTGCCAGCCATCTCGAGCGCCAGGTTGGTGATGGCGCTGCGGGCTTCCAGAACGTCGCGCTGCGCGGCCGGTTCTCCGGCAGCCAGCTCGTGTTCCGCAATGCGCCGTGCGCGGGACGTCAGTGACGACAGGATCACTTCGCGGAACTGTGCGTTTGTTCCCTTCAGTGCCAGAACAATCCGGTCCGTCGGGATCTGGTCGAATATCGCCATACGGGTGCGGGCGTTCAGGTTGATGATGTCGTCGAAGGTGAACAACAGTCCCTTCAGGAGTTCGGCCGTCTTCGGCTTGACCACATTGAGGTTTTCCAGCGCATCTTCCATATGCTCGCGGTCCATCTTGTTCAGGATGTCCGCCATGCGTGCATGGGAATCGGCTTCCAGCGTGCCGGAGAGATTGAGCATGAAATCCTCATGCATGGTCTTTTCCACGTCGCGCATGATTTCCGGCACAACCGCCTTTATGGACAGCATGCGGCGGACAAGCTGGTTACGTGCTTCGCCGTTGATCTGACCCAGGACCTTTGCCGCCGCAGCGGGCTTGATCTTGGTGAGGATCAGGGCCGCGGTCTGCGGATGTTCCTTGAGAAGGTAGTTCGCAAAGACGGTTTCCGAGACCGTGGTCAGCCGATCCCAGATGGAACGGTTGGAGTTGCCGAGCACATCCGACATGATGTCCGAAAGTTGATCCTCGGGAAGGATGCCCTCCAGCATCTTCTCGACTTCATTGGCGGAACCATAGAGCGTCGTGCCGTGGGAAAACTGTTCAATGAATTCCTCGGCCAGCTTGTCGAGTTCTTCCGAGGCCACCGTCCCCAGCTGCGCTGCGGAGACGGTGATCATGCGGATTTCCTCCTGGTCGAAGTGCTGCAGCAACCGCTGCGAGCTTGTCTTGCCAAGGGAAAGAAGAAGCGCCGCCACCCGCTGTACGCCATTGAGACGGCGCGCAGGCGGAGTGGGAGGGCTCGAGTAGCTCACGGATTGTGCCGTGTTTGCGGCATTTGCAGTGCTCGTCATTGTCACACGTTCCTGAGGAGACCTGGGGCATCGGGCCGGTTGGAATCTGGATTAGATATCCAGACCACCGTTCTGCGCGCTGATGATTTCCGTGAGAGAGACGCCGAAACGGGAATTGTCGTCCTCGACAACCACCACTTCGCCTCGGGCGATCACACGGCCGTTCACAACGATGTCGATCGGTTCGCCGACGCGATGATTGAGGGGAATGACCGCTCCCCGACCGAGTTTCAGCAGGTTGGAGACCAGCATCGTCGCCGAACCCAGAACGACCTGGATGTTGACCGGAATACCGAGGATCGTGTCCAGATTCTTGTCGTCACCCATGGTTCCGGAAGCATCGTCCTTGTTCGGAGCCTCGACCTTGGCGAAATTCGCAGCTTCGGCCGGCTTCGACTTCAAACCTGCATCCGCGGTAACGTGATCAATTACGGTGTCGGACATTACATCTTATCCTTCTGGTTCATGGAGACGGTGCGGAATGGGCTTCCGGCCTGGTTGTCGATACGGTGGACACGGGTCGGAGCGGGTTGTGGCGCTTCGCCCCGGTGAATTGACGGCGAGTCCTTCTGGGGCCTGCTGCCGGCCAGAACACCGGCCTGCTGCAGGGGGGAGACGGGAGTATCCGTATCGGCGAATATCTCCAGGTCGTCCTTTGCCGGCGAGAAGCGGTTGGAGGTCTCGAACAGGGCGGTCGCCTTGGAAAGCTCCTTGAGTTCGGCACGCAGAACGGATTGCTGGCGTTTGGCTTCCCGCGTCAGACCGTCTATTTCGGCGATGAGCTCGCGCGCATCGTCCATGCGGTTGCCCAGCGCGTTGAGGATTTGGGCGCTCTTGACGTTGATTTCCTGGATGGAGACCTCGATCCCGTCCAGAGCCAGCACGGTCTGGTCGAAAATGCGCTTGTAGTCTGCATGATATGTTCCGAGGCGCTTCAGCTCCCGGTGCATGGCCAGCATCCGGACCGTCGTCGCGACGAGCGCGATCAGGAGGACGCCATCAACGATTGCGGAGATCATCGAAAAGATCCTTTTCTTCCTCGTGGATGAGTTCTTCGACCTGCAAAGTGTAGGATCCGTCCAGCTGTCCGAGCTGGCAGGTGAAGACCGGCTGGTCGTTGCACGACAGGGTGACCGGCGTCCGTGCAGTCGCCTGAAGCTCGATGGTCTGACCGACTTTCAGGCTGGTCAGTTCGCCGAGCGACATTTCGCGTTCTTCCAGAATGGCTTCCAGCTTGACTTCCGTGCGCTGGATTTCGTTGTGGAAGTGCTGCGTCCACTGCTTGTCTCGGCTCGACATTTCTCCGGACAGGACCTGGGAAAGGCGCTGGCGCAGCGGGTTGAGAGTGGAGTGCGGCATGACCACGAACACCTCGCCGCCGCGTCCGATCGCCTGCTGCAGCAATCGGGCGACCACGGCCGGGTTGTTGCGGCGTCCGATGACCGCGAAGTCCATCCGGCTTTCCACGCGCTCGATCTTGAGCGTCGTTTCGGCAATCGGAGCGAAGGATTCCGCCAGGGCTTTCGACGCCACCTCGAACATGGTGCGCGCAATGCGGGTCTCGATGTTCGAGAAGGGACGTTCGTCGTCGATGGGCGGTTCCGTGCCATCGGCGCCGAACAACACGTCCACCAGCGTGAAAATGAAGTCTCGGTCAAAGCCGACGAGTACGCGGGCATCCCATTCGGGCGAGTAGAGCACGGCCACCAGGGCGTTGGATTCGAATTCGTCGAGGACATCGCCGATGCGGTTGTTTTCGACGTAGCTCACCGAAATATAGGACGGTGAGGGGGATTTCTGCCGCATGGCGTCCGCCATCAGGCGGGCCATGCGGTCGAAAACCACCGGTAGCATCGGCAGGCGGTCGACCGAGATCCCGGCTGCGTCCAGCAGACGGTCGGCGATCATTGCCCGTTCCGAGCTGGAAGCACCAGAATTTGCTGTTGCTGCTTCGATCATGACTTATGCGGCTCCCTGAAGGTCCTGAACGTTGTCGCCACCGGACCCCGCGCTCATTGTCTCGTTTTCGACCTCGTCGATGGTCGGGCGGTCGTAGTCGGAAATGGTCTTGCGGCCATGCTCCAGCGCGATCTGGGGATCTGCGCCGTTCATGAAGGCGAGAAGGGTCTGCTTGACGACGATGTAGGTCCGCAGCCGAGACTCCCGCACATTCTTGATCTTCACGGCCAGAGGCCCGAAGAGCGAATAGGAGAAGAAGATGCCGACGAAGGTTCCCACCAGCGCGGCGGCGATCAGGCTGCCGAGCAATTGCGGAGACTGGTCGATGGCTCCCATTGCCTTGATGACGCCGAGCACGGCGGCGATGATGCCGATTGCCGGAAGAGCGTCGGCGACGCTGCTCATGGCATGGAAGGGCTTCATCTGATCGCGATGGATCGTGTGCAGTTCTTCGTCCATCAGCGCCTCGATTTCATGAGCGCGGGCATTGCCGACGATGATCAGGCGGAAATAGTCGCAGATGAAGGTCGTCAGACCGGTATTGCGCAGAACCGTCGGGTATTTCTGGAAGATCTGCGAAGTGTTCGGGTCTTCGATGTGCGGTTCGACCTGGTTCCGCCCCTTGGCGCGCAGCTCGCGCATCAAACCGTAGAGCAATGCCAGGACATCCAGATATTCGCGCTTGTTGGGAACGGCGTTCCGCAGGGCGTCTGAGATGGCGAAAACCGTTCCCCGGATTGTTTTCATCGGGTTGGCGACAACGAATGCGCCGATGGCGACACCGAGAATGATGAGAAGTTCCCAGGGTTGCCAAAGGACGGAAACCTTGCCGCCAAGGGCGGAGAAACCACCTATGAGGGAAGCCCCCGCAATGATCAGGCCAATAAGTATAGTCACCTAACAGCTCCCGACTGATGAGAAAATCGACTGTGATTGGGAGCACGCTAGAAGGCGAGACTTGTCCGAAGCTGACGCGGTGGGTTTTGTCGCGAAAACCGTGTTTCCGCGTGACGGTCAGCCTGGCGTAAGGTCGAGGCGTGAAAGTTCCTCAAATTCTTTTGCCCGCCAGGAGGGATGAGGACATGATCAACACGTTGACACAGGTACAGCTCGTCAGGTCGAATATGGAGCGTTCCCTGAAGGCCGTGGAAGCGGATCCGACAGTGGAACGTCAGACCGAGTATTACCGGGAAAATATCCGCAATATTAAATCGATCGACGATTTCCTGGCGGATGACCAGATCTACAATTACGCCATGACGGCCATGGGTCTGGAAGACATGATCTACGCCAAGGCCTTCATGCGCAAGGTTCTGGAAGAGGGCGTTACGGAGTCAAGTTCCTTCGCCAACCAGCTTGTCGACACGAGATACAAGGAATTTGCCGAAACCTTCAACTTCGAAAACTACGGCGAGACGACGACATCCTTTACCAGGACGCAGGAAGGGATCGTCGAAAAGTATCACCGTCAGGCTCTGGAAGTTAGTGAAGGCGAGCAGAATCAGGGTGTTCGCCTTGCCCTGTATTTCGAACGCAAGGCTCCGGAAATCACCAATGCCTATGAGGTGCTCGCCGACGCGGCGCTTGCGGAAACCGTCTATACGGCACTTGGCCTGCCGGATGCCTTTGCAATGGGCGATATCGACAAGCAGGCCGCCTATCTTGAGGAGCAGCTGGATTTCGAAAAGATCAGCAGCGATCCGGACTATCTGGCCGACTTCCTGACCCGGTTCTCGGCGCTTTACGACCTTTCGAACGGTACCCAGACGACCCAGTCGGCAGCGCTGTCTGTCCTGGGAACCACCACCAGCAACGGTGTTGTTCAGATGGGCGAAAGCCTGCTGGCAAGTATCCAGAATTTCCGCCTCGGAGGCTTTTGACCCATGCAGTCCGCACTCTATGTCGCTCTTTCGGCGCAGGTCGCCCTGTCCAACCGGCTGGAGACCGTCGCCCGGAATGTCGCCAACATGAACACGGCGGGCTACCGTGCGGACGAGGTCAAGTTCGCGGAACTCGTTTCCAAGGCCGGGCAGGACAAGGTGAGTTTTTCCACCGGTGGAGAAACCTATATCTCACGCCAGGTCGGCAGCCTGAACAAGACGGACAACCCGCTTGATCTGGCGATCGAGGGCGATGGCTGGTTCGCCATCCGGGACATCAACGGCACGGTTTCCTATACAAGAGACGGCCGGTTGCAGATCACCCAGGACGGTACCCTTCAGACGTTGACCGGACAGGTCATCCTGGGAACCGGCGGACAGCCGATCGTTGTCGATCCGGAGGCCGGAGAACCGTTGATCACGCAATCGGGTGAGATTTCGCAAGGTGATGCCGGCATTGTCGGTCAGGTCGGCCTGTTTCGCATTCCGGAAGAGGCGAAGCTGACGCGCAGGGACAATTCGGCCGTTATTCCGGACATTCCGGCCGTGCCGGTTCTGCTTTTTGATCAGCACGGCATTCGCCAGGGCTTTGTCGAAGGTGCGAATATCAATCCCGTTCGCGAGATGACCAAGATGATCATGATCACCCGGGACTTCGAAGGTACGTCGAAGCTGGTCGACATGAGCGATGAAAGTCAGCAGAAAGCCATCCGCGAGCTGGGAGCAACGTCATGAGTGCGGTTGACATGACCGCTGCCGTCGGCGGGAGCCCGCAGCCGCAGATGGGCGCGCTGGAAGCGCATGCGGCGATGGGCCGGGCGGCGTCGCCCGCCGAAAAGTCCGGCGGAAGCTTCAACTTCGGGGATTTCCTCGATGTCATCAATCCGCTGCAGCATATTCCAGGGATCGCGGAACTCTACCGCTCGGTGACCAACGACCAGATTTCCGACGACGCACGCAAGGCCGGAAATGCCTTCTACGGCTTCGCGCTCGGAGGTCCCGTCGGGCTTGGTGCGATGCTGGCCTATAGTGCTGCCGGTGACCGCTGGAGCGGTTCGCCGCAGGACGTTCAGCCGGCTGATGTTCAGGTGGCCGACGCCTCGGCGGTGGCCGGCGCGGCGGAAACTTCCGAAACGAGTGAAATTCCTGTCCCCGTGCCCAAGCCGGATAGGATGCCGGAAACGGCTCCAGTGGAGTCCCGGCGTTCGCAAGGGGAAGGCCAGGGCCTCGTTCTGGGGCAGACGGTTGCATCCACGGCGGACAAACCCGGCATGCCGCTTTCCCTGTCGGCCCTTCTGTCTGAGGCGGATCCTGTCGATAGTGCGCGGGAAACCGGGGACACCACGGAAACCGGAGCGTCTTCGGTTGCCTATGTTGACGGTGTGGCCGGCGCAAAGCCGCAGCAGAAAGAAACCGGTCTTCCGGATGAGCAGGGCCTTGGACGTCTTGCGGCACATCAAGCCAACCACCTTCCTCTGGATGTTTTAAAGGCCCTGCAGGAACGCCATGCCCAACGCACCTCATCTGAACGCTCTTGACCAGGTCGCTGCATCGCTGAGTGCACTGGAGACCGAGATCGGTCCCGTGAAACTCAGCGGTCGCGTGACGCAGGTTTCCTCCGAGGCAATCCGGGTGTCCGGACTGTCGCGCATCGTGTGTCTGGGTGACCTTGTCCAGTTCGAGGGGCGCTCCGGGCTCCGTCAGGGCGAGATTATCCGCCTTGATCAGAAGGACGTTGTGGTCAAGCCGCTTGAGCGGGTGACGGATATCGGTATCGGCAGCGTTGCCTCCGTGACGGGCGGGCTGGCGATTCATCCGGACATGAGCTGGCGCGGCCGGATCATCAACGCGCTGGGGAACCCGATTGACGACGCGGGCCCCTTGACCCACGGCGTGGAGGCCTTCCTGCTGGACCGGGCTCCGCCGCCGGCCATGAACCGCTCGAAGATTTCCGACAGCGTGAAAACGGGCGTGCGGGTGATCGATCTGTTCACGCCGCTGTGCGTCGGGCAGCGTCTCGGCGTGTTCGCCGGTTCCGGTGTGGGCAAATCCACGCTGCTCGGCATGCTGGCCGGGTTCGGCGATTTCGATACGGTGGTCGTTTGCCTTGTGGGTGAGCGTGGCCGCGAGGTGCGCGAGTTCATTGATGACAGCCTCGGAGAAACGCTGGCCAGTTCCGTGGTGGTCGCCTCCACAGGCGACGAAAGCGCGATGCAACGCCGCCTTGCACCGAAGACTGCCATGAGCGTCGCGGAATTCTTCCGCAGCCAGGGCCACAAGGTATTGCTCATTCTCGACTCGGCAACCCGGTTTGCCCATGCGGCACGTGATGTGGCGCTTGCCGCCGGTGAGCCGCCGGTTGCCCGCGGCTATCCGCCGAGCGTCTTCGCGGACCTGGCGCGTCTTGTGGAACGTGCGGGACCGGGAAGCAACGGCGAAGGCTCCATTACCGGTATCTTTTCGGTGCTGGTGGATGGCGACGATCACAATGATCCTGTCTCGGACACCATTCGCGGACTGCTGGACGGCCATATCGTGCTGGATCGGCAGATAGCGGAAGCGGGCCGTTACCCGCCGGTCAATGTCCTGAAATCCACCTCCCGGCTGGCGACACGGGCCTGGACCCCGGAACAACAGGAACTGATCCACAGGATCAAGGGGCTGATCTCGCAATACGAGGACACAAAGGATCTGCGCATGATGGGCGGATTCCAGACAGCCGGGGACGAACAGCTTGAAAAGGCCTGCCGCCTCGTTCCCAAGATCTATGAGGCGATGCGCCAGCGCGCAGACCAGGTTCTGCCGTCAGATCCGTTTGCCGAGCTAGCGCAGGCGCTCTCGGCGGACGCGTAAACCAATTTTTGTGAATATCTTCCAAGATTAAATTTTGGCTTTGAAGCTCATCTGTTTTCGTATATATCAACGAGACAGGTTTTAAAGAATTCTTTACATTTTATTCTTTTTAGGATTTTAGATAAATTGTAGGTTATTTTGTTTCGAATGCAAATGTTGTTTTATTTATATTGTTCCATCGAATTATAAAGTATCTCTACGATAACTTTCGAAATGCGGCCAAAACAAGGGAAGAATTGTTGACCTTGTGGCTTAGTAATTTTACCCATTGGGTACTGGTAAATCCAAGGGGCTAATATGTTTATCATTGTAGACTCGAGAGAGATCGTGACCGCAGGCTATGCCTCGGCGTTTGAGCGCGAAGGTTATGCTTCGCTGGAACTTCACCCTTCCGAAATTCTGGACTGGCTGGAGATCACCAGCGCTCAGGACCTGTCTTCCGTCGATGCTATTCTGCTCGGCGAAAGCGAGGAGCGCACGGGGTTCGTTTCCTCAATCCGAAGCCGCTGCCCGGAGGCGCAGATCGTTGCCTTGCAGGACACGGCAAGCCTGGAAAGCACTCTTGAACTGTTTTCAGCCGGCATGGACGATGTCCTCAGAAAACCGGTTCATGTTCGCGAGATCATCGCCAGAGTGGGGGCTTTCCGCCGCCGTATCACCGCGCGGAACAGCTCCGTGGGGACGGGAGCGATTGAAGTGTTCTTCGACGGCAGGGATCCTCTGGTCGGCGGTGAAGTCATGGAATTGCCGCGCCGCGAGCGCCGCATTCTGGAGTATCTTGTGAAGAACAAGGGGCGCCGCGTGACCAAGACCCAGATTTTCAATGCGGTCTACGGTGTGATGAACGACGGAGTCGATGAGTGTGTCGTCGAGAGCCATATTTCCAAGCTGCGGAAAAAACTTCGCAAGAAGCTGGGTTATGACGCCATCGAATCCACCCGCTATATCGGTTACATGCTCAAAGACGGCCTGTCTGCCAAGCCCAAGGTCGGCGATACCCGCAGGCCCGTTCAGCCTTCGCAGGTTCCTGTTTGCGCGAGTGAAAAGACACCCGATACCAGAACGGTCAAGACGCCTTATCTGTCCGTGGTAAGCGCGTAGGCAGCAAACGGATCAATTGGATGTCTTTCTACAATGACGGGCGGTCTGGCATGAGTGTTCGCCGGAGAACTTGCATGATGCAAACCGCCCGCAATTGTATTTGCCGTCCAATCGGCCGCAAGTCTTCAATTGAAGTGGTTAAAGCAAGGGGTGTTGCAATTTACAATTGATTTTTGCGGTGATTTTGGGAACCTTACGAGAGAAATTCAGGTCGCCACCATCTTGTGCAATATATTCAACATGAACGGAACATGTTGATAGATTTCATGGGCGATGTTGCCGGGTCCGTGAATCGCGTATCCATGGACCGGGCCGGAAACCGTGCCTGCAGTTCCTCGTCTTGCGTGAGGTGAGTAAATCAAAGCGGAATTTAGTTGTTTCCTGTCTTTCCGCATCGGAAAGACAAGGTCGAGGTGGACGTCTTGAGTCTGAGCGGCAGTGCGTCGTTGCCATATACTCCCAGGGAGATGGGGCGGGCCAGCCTGTCCCGTACGTTCATCCTTTACACGCTTGGTCTTTTCGCAATTCTCGGACTCATCTTCGTCGGAATTCTCACGAAAATCACTTGGGATGCTGCGCATGCGCGTGCAATCCGTGTGACGGAGGCCTTCTTTCAGGCGACGAAACGCCCGTTCGAACGGGCAATCTGGACTGTGAACGCGGATGCCACCCTGCAACTCATTCGCGGGCTGGAAAGCCTCGAGGTGGTCGAGAGGGTCTGGGTCGAAACGCCCGACACCGGGAATTTCGGAGAACCGGCACCGGAGCCCCGCCAGGCCGAAGCATTAAGCTACACCTTGAATTCGCCCAGCACGATCCTGCAGAAGGATGCCATCGGCCAAGTCTTCATTCTGATCGATCGCAACACGATTTCCTACGAAATCGTCTCCACGGTCGGTTTTATCGTGACCGCCATCATCGTCTACCTGCTGCTTCTGGCGATTGTTATCCGCACGGTCTTTCGCCGACTGATCGGCCGTCCTCTTTCGGCGATCGTCGAATATCTGTCGACACCCCGCCTTATCGAAGATCCACCCAAGGCGGAGCTGATGCCCGGCCGGTCCGATGAAATCGGCATTCTGTCGTCCAGCCTCCAGTCGATGGTTCAGCGCCGTCACCTGGATCTCAAGAAGATTCAGGAATATCAGACCAATCTCGAAGAACTTGTGGCTCGCAGGACGGAACAGCTCAAGCTGGTTCAGGAGGAACTGATCCAGGCAGACAATCTTGCGGCGCTTGGGGCGCTCGTTGCCGGTGTGTCGCATGAACTGAACACGCCGCTTGGCAACGCCCTGATGGCAGCCACGACGATCAAGGATTCCACCAGGTATCTACGCACGGAACTTGAACGGCAGAGTCTGAGCAAGGACGCACTGGAAAACGAAGTGGGCCGGATCACGGACACGGCCAATATCATAGAGAAGACACTCGGGCGCGCACGCGACCTTGTCGGCAACTTCAGGCAGGTCGCCGTCGATCGGCAGAGTGAAAAGAAGCGCCCGTTCAACTTCGATCATATCATCCGGGAAACGCTGGCAACCCTTCAGCCCACGATCCGAAAGACCTCCTTTGAGATTGAACTCGATCTGAATGCCGACGAAATAATCGACAGCTATCCCGGGGCCATCAGCCAGCTGGTTTCCAATTTCGTCGAAAACGCCATCAAACATGGCTATGACGGCGCCGATCAGGGACGGATCCGTCTATCCTCGCTCATCCTGCCGGTGACGGTGAGCGATGACGGTACCGAGACCGAAAAAACGCTCGTGTTCAAATGCAGGGACTACGGTGTCGGCATTCCGGACAAGAACCTGAAAAAGGTCTTCGAACCGTTTTTCACGACGAAGTTCGGAAAGGGCGGGTCCGGCCTTGGAATGGCAATCTGTTATCAATTGGTGACGGAAGCCCTCAACGGTACAATTTCAGTTACATCCGAAGTGGGAAAGGGTACTGAATTCACAATTGAATTTCCTGTCAGGGCTCCGCAGAAGGCTCAAACACCGACAATAAAAAAGGCTCAATGAAATGGTGATGGACTTTCTCGTGCCCTCCGAGCCCAGGCCGGAAAGATCTGACAAGTCACCATGGAAAATTCTGATCGTCGATGATGATCCCGATGTTCACGAGGTAACAAGGATCGCTGTTGCGGGCTGCATCTTCGAAGACCGGCCGTTCGAACTTCTCCATGCTCTATCGGCCGAGGAAGCCCGCAGGATATTCGTCGAAGAGGACGATATCGCAGTGGCGCTCGTGGATGTGGTCATGGAAGATGACACGGCCGGTCTCGGGCTGGTCAGCTGGATCCGGTCAGAACTCGACAACCAGTTCACGCGTCTGATCCTGCGCACAGGCCAGCCGGGCTACGCACCGCAGACCGACGTGATCATGAAATTCGACATTGATGGCTATGCGGAAAAGGCCGAACTGTCCCGCACCAAGCTGATCACGGCACTCGTCACGGCATTGCGGGGCTACAAGCTTGTCATGTCGCTGGAAACCAACCGGCAAAAGCTCAAGCAGCTGAATATGCATTTTGCCGCGATCGTGGAAAAGAACGCCCTGGGCGACTTCGCCTCCGCGGTTCTGACGGAAATCACCCAGCTTATCGGCCAACCCGTGGGGTGCTTCCTGTGCGGGCTGGACGCGCTTCCCGATTACGGGGTCGTCGACAAGTCGAATGTCAGGGTCCTGGCTGCGCTGGGGGAGTTTGCCGACAAGACGGATCTTCCGGTCGACATGCTGGGTGACGATGCCATCCGGTTGTCGGTGCATGCATGCATCGAAAGCCTGTCAGCCAGTTCGTCGCCGCGAGGTGTCGCCCTGCCGCTGGTGACGCGCAATGGCATGACCGGAGCGCTTTTTCTCGCCATGCCGGAAGCTGAGCTGGAAGAACGCGTCGGTTCGGAAGTCGTCCAGCTCTTTATCGCCAATGTGGCGCTCGGTTACGAAAAGACCGGCCTGCTGGAGCACATCCGCAATCTCGCCTATGTGGACCGGACAACCGGTCTGTCGACCTTTTCCGGGTTTCTCGAAACCTTTCAGCGCCACGTCGGCAAACACACCCCACTTCTCGTTGTTCATTCGGACATTCAAAGGTTCCGGGTCATCGTCGACGGTATCGGCGATGAAAAGGCCGGGGCGGTGCTGAAGAAGACCGGTCACAGGCTTTCTCAGACTTTCCCGGATGCGCTGTCGATCGCGCGCAAGGAAAAGGACGAATTCCTCATTCTGCTGAAGGGGGGCGGGGAGAACCGGATCGAGGATGTGGTGGCGCGGGTGGAGGATGCCTTCCATGAACCGATTTCGCTGGGTGACACGCAGATAACCTTGCGCATGCGGCTTGGATTCGCCGCAGTGGATGCCGATGAGGAACAGGAGGCGGAGCAGCTTGTGCGCCATGCCTCGATCGCTCTGAATGACGTGCGGCAAAAAGGCCTTACCAATCATGCGGTTTTCCATCCGCTGATGCAGGAAGCTGCCTTCGAACGTCTTCGCCTTGCCTCGCTGCTCACCGGAGGAGCCGACAAGACCGAGTTCTTCCTTCACTATCAGCCGATCATGCATGCGCAGGGCGAGTCCATCGCGTCCTTCGAGGCGTTGATGCGATTCCGGACACCGTCGGGCAGCTTGCTCAACACCGCCCGAATGATCGAGGCGGCGGAGGCGAGCGGGCTGATCTCGGAAATCGGTTCGTGGATGTTCAAGGCGGCCTTTCGTGAATTCAGCGAGATGTCCGCCGTTTCCGATGAGGTCCGGTTGAATGTCAATCTGTCGCCCCAGCAGGTTCAGGCCAACAGGATCTACAGGGACATCGAGGAGGCGGCTACGGCTGCAGGCTTGTCCCTTAGTCGTCTTGTCTTCGAGGTGACGGAAGGATTGTTCCTGAACAACGATCAGGTGACGCTCTCCCTGCTGACATGGTTGCGCGCCAAGGGAGCGAAAGTCGTCATAGACGACTTCGGCACCGGATATTCCTCTCTGAGCTACCTGCGCAAGCTACCGGTGGATGGAATCAAGATCGACCGCAGCTTCATCATGAACATGGATCAGGATTCGGATGCGCTGGCGGTCATCAAATCCATCGTTGCCGTGGCTCAGGCTCTGGATCTGAGTATCACGGCTGAAGGCGTGGAGACGGACGTGCAGCGCAAGCTCATGCAGGATCTGCAGTGTGATTATCTGCAGGGGTTCTTCTATTCCAAACCCCTGAACAGCACGGATCTGGCAACCTTTGTCCGCAAAGCTGTCGCTTCCGAAGCGGCCGCCGGATAGCACCTGGTCCCCGGTTTCTCCCAGAATGACGAGCTGCGACTCATGTCACGAAGGCAGGGGGTGAGCACATATGGAGACGCTTGCGAAATTCGATACAGATAACCAATTGAAATTTTGTACGAAACACGCTCTCATGGGAATAACGTGGCGGCGCCCGACGTGTTTTACGTTGAGCTTAAGCCCAGTCATTGCCAATATTCGCCCAAGCGCGAGAAGGGGAGAAAACGAATGGACATGAATGGCTCCCACCGGATACCGGCCAAACGGGAAACCGTCTGGGAAGCATTGAACGATCCGGAGATCCTGAAAGCCTGCATACCCGGCTGCCAAAGCCTTGAAAAAACATCCGACACGGAAATGACCGCCGAGGTGACAACCAAGATCGGTCCGGTCAAGGCCAAGTTCAAAGGCGCGGTGACCTTCGAGAATATCAATGCACCGGAAAGCTACACGATTGTCGGGGAAGGCAAGGGAGGCGTTGCCGGATTCGCCAAGGGGTCGGCGGATGTCAAGCTGACCGAGGAAGGCGACGAAACCGTTCTGACCTATGAAGCCAAGGCGCAGGTCGGCGGTAAACTCGCCCAGCTCGGCAGTCGGCTGATCGATTCCACCGCGAAGAAAATGGCCGAGGAGTTTTTCGGCAAGTTTTCCGACATGGTCGGCGGGACATCTTCCAGTCCGGCGGAAGCCGGTGCCGCGCAGGATCTCGATCCCGGGGTTGCCGAGGAAGCGAAGCGGATTGCTCTGGAGGAAACGACCGATGAGGTCGTTCACGCGATCGAGGATGCCGAGCACGCCGTCGAAGAGAAACTGCACAAGGCCGAGGAAAACCTGGAGACAGCGGCCGGAAAGAATGTTCTGGGCGGTCCTGTCGTCTGGGGGCTGGCCCTCCTGGCGGCCGTTATCATCGTTCTGGCACTTGCAACATGAGCGGCAGTGCTCAATCTTGAACGCGCAGGGGCTGACGGGTTCCGGTCCGCCAGTCCCCACTCGATAACAACACGGCGGCAAGCCGGATACTGTTGAGCCCAGGCTCAGAGAATGTCATGAGGGAGAGAAATTCATGTCGAAAGTTTCGATGGTATTGAACGGCAAGGCGGTTTCGGCGGATGTCGAAGACCGGACGCTTCTTGTCTCGTTCATACGCGAAGTGCGCCAGCTGACCGGCACCCATGTCGGTTGCGATACGTCGCAATGCGGCGCCTGTGTCGTTCACGTGGACGGCAAGGCCGTCAAGTCGTGCACCATGCTGGCGGCCCAGGCCGATGGCGCTGAAGTCCTGACCATCGAGGGACTTGCCGGCGATAGCGGGCTCCATCCGATTCAGGCTGCCTTTCGCGAGCATCATGGGCTGCAATGCGGTTTCTGCACGCCCGGGATGGTCATGAGCGCCCTGGACATGATCAACCGTCACGGGCCCGGCAACCTGGACGAACAGACCATTCGTCACGAGCTGGAAGGCAATATCTGCCGCTGTACCGGCTACCACAATATCGTCAAGGCGATCAAAGCCGCTTCCGACCAGATGGCCGGCATGGCCCAGGCTGCCGAATAATCGGCCGGCACTCCTGATTTTGACGCGCGGCCACGCCCGCGCCGAGACACCAAGACCACACAGCGCGATCCGTTGCCGGGGGAACCATGGCAATCGAGGGCTGTCCGCCGGGTCTTGAGACAGACAACCGCCGGACCCGGCGGTTATCGGGACAATCGGTCCGAGGAGAATTTCCGGAGCAGGTGGAACCGGAGCAGTTTTAAGGGAGAGAGACGATGGCTGTTGAGGGGATCGGGGCACGTGCCCTGCGCAAAGAGGACAAACGCTTTCTGACCGGCAAGGGCCGGTACACGGACGACATGGTTGCACCGGGCATGGGCTTTGCGGCCTTCGTGCGTTCGCCGCACGCTCACGCAAGGATAAAGGGAATTGACACCAGTGCCGCGCTGGCGATGCCGGGCGTCGACGCGGTCCTGACCGGCGACCAGCTGGTGGGGGACGGTATCGGCAACCTGATCTGCGGCTGGATGATCCATTCCAAGGACGGGACGCCGATGAAAATGGGCGGCTGGCGCGCGCTCGAGCCGGAAATCGTCCGGTATGTCGGCCAGGCCGTTGCGGTGGTGATCGCCGATACGCTCGGGCAGGCCCGCGATGCGGCCGACGTGGTGGTTGTGGACTATGAAGAATTGCCGGCGGTCATTGATGCAGTCGCCGCCATGGGGCCGGATGCGCCGCAAATTCATCCGGAAGCCGAAGACAATCTGATTTTCGACTGGGAAATCGGTGATGACGCAGCCGTCAATGCCGCCTTCGAGAAAGCCGCTCATGTCACGCGGTTGAACATCCGGAACAACCGGCTCGCCCCCAATCCGATGGAACCACGGGCTGCGCTGGCAGACTATGATTCCGCCGAGGAGCATTACACGCTCCACACCACTTCGCAGAATCCGCATGTGGCACGCCTGGTACTGTCGGCCTTCTACAATGTCGCGCCGGAACACAAGTTGCGCGTGATCGCACCTGATGTGGGGGGCGGTTTCGGCACGAAGATCTATGTCTATCCCGAAGAGATGGTGTGCCTGTGGGCCTCCAAGCGTGCGGGCCGACCGGTCAAATGGGTCTGCGACCGCACCGAAGCCTTCCTCACGGATGCCCATGGGCGTGATCACCAGTCCGAAGCCGAACTGGCGCTCGACGCGGACAAAAAGATCATCGGTTTGCGGGTGAAGACGGTGGCAAACATCGGCGCCTACATGTCCCTGTTCTCTTCTGCGGTGCCGACCTATCTCTATGCGACACTGCTTTCCGGCCAGTACGACATTCCGGCCATCCACGCCAATGTGAAGGCGGTCTACACCAACACGACGCCGGTCGATGCCTATCGCGGGGCAGGGAGGCCGGAAGCCACCTACCTCATTGAGCGACTCATGGAAACGGCGGCGCGTGAAGTGGGCCTGTCTCCGGCCGAATTCCGTCGCAGGAATTTCGTCAGGACCTTCCCGCATCAGACGCCGGTCATCATGTGTTATGATGCAGGCGACTATGACGCGACACTGGATGCGGCCTTGAAGGCAGCCGATTATGACGGCTTTGCCGCCCGCAAGGCGGACGCCGCCGCGCGCGGGAAACTGCGCGGTATCGGCATCTCCTGCTACATTGAGGCCTGCGGCATTGCGCCATCGGCTGCTGTCGGCTCCCTCGGGGCCGGGGTCGGCCTGTGGGAATCCGCCGAGGTGCGGGTGAACCCGATCGGCACGATCGAGGTTCTCACCGGTTCCCACAGCCATGGGCAGGGTCATGAAACCACCTTTTCCCAGCTGGTATGCGAGCGGTTCGGTCTCGACACCGACTCGGTCGCAATCGTCCATGGCGATACGGACAAGGTGCAGTTCGGCATGGGCACCTACGGGTCTCGCTCCGGCGCGGTCGGCATGTCCGCTGTGGTCAAGGCGCTCGACAAGGTTGAGGCGAAGGCGAAAAAGATCGCCGCTCATCTCATGGAAGCCTCGGAAGGCGACATCCAGATCGAAGGCGGTGAACTGAAGGTCGCCGGCACGGACAAGAAGCTCTCCTTCACCGAAGTGGCACTTGCCGCCTATACGGCTCACAATCTGCCCGAAGGCATGGAGCCGGGACTGAAGGAAGGGGCCTTCTATGACCCGACGAACTTCACCTTCCCGGCAGGGACCTATGTCTGTGAGGTCGAGGTGGATCCGGAAACCGGCAAGACCGAGATCGTCAACTTCGTTGCCGCCGACGATTTCGGCAAGGTGATCAACCCGATGATCGTGGAAGGACAGGTTCACGGCGGCCTGGTTCAGGGGATCGGTCAGGCGCTACTTGAAAATGTCACCTATGACGACAACGGTCAGCTTCTGACGGCATCCTTCATGGACTACGCCATGCCGCGCGCCGATGACGTTCCCTTCTTCAACCTCTCCACCCACGAGACGCTGTGCCCGGGCAATCCGCTGGGCATCAAGGGATGTGGCGAGGCTGGTGCGATCGGGTCGCCTCCGGCCGTCATCAACGCAATTACGGATGCGATCGGCAGCAACGACCTGACCATGCCGGCAAAGCCGGAAAAGGTCTGGGCTTTGTATCACTCCTCCATGAAGGAGGCCGCCGAATAGATGACGCAGTCCGTTGTGGATCGCCGGGCTCCGGCGGATCCGCCCGACAAGCGGATCCGGATGGCCTCCGACAAGGATGGTCAGCGGAAGTCACTGGTTCCATTAGCCGTTTTAAGAAACCTGAACCCATCCATATGGGAGACACGACATGTATGAAACAAATTATCACCGTGCCGGATCGGTGGCCGATGCTGTCCGTATGCTCACTGAAGCCGAAGACGGTAAATTCCTGGCCGGGGGGCAGACGCTGCTGCCGACCATGAAGCAGCGTCTGGCGGCTCCATCCGACTTGGTGGACATCACGAAAATTCCGGACATGAAGGGTATTCGTGAAGAGGGAAACCAGATCGTCATCGGTGCCGCGACACCTCACGCCGAAGTCGCTGCCTCTGCTCTGGTCAAATCCAGACTTCCGGGGCTTGCCACCCTTGCCGGTGGCATCGGAGACCCGGCCGTGCGCCACATGGGAACGATCGGAGGCTCGATCGCCAACAACGATCCGGCCGCGGATTATCCGGCTGCGCTTGTCGGACTGGGAGCGAGCGTGACGACCAGCAAGCGGACGCTTGCGGCAGAAGATTTCTTCATCGGAATGTTCGATACGGCACTCGATGAAGATGAAATCGTCATCTCCGTTGCCTTTCCGGCAGCCGAGAAGTCGGCGTATGCCAAATATCCCAATCCTGCCTCCCGTTATGCGATGGCCGGAGTATTCGTCGCCCGGCACGCAGACGGTTCCGTTCGCGTGGCGGTCACAGGCGCAGGGCAATCCGGTGTCTTCCGGGTAGACGGTATGGAAGATGCGCTGGCCGCAAACTGGTCTCCCGAGGCCGTGGCCGAAATGAGCCTCGATTCCAGCAACATGCTGCATGACGTTCACGGATCTGCCCGCTATCGGGCAAACCTGGTGACGGTCATGGCAAAACGGGCTGTTGCTGCCGCAGGCTGACACGTCGTGGCACGAAGGCGCAAGAGTCGAGCCCGGCCACCAGGTGGCCGGGCTTTTCATATGCCTGGATTGTCAGAGAATCAGGACCGGTACCGCCGTTCCGGCGTCTTGGGCAGGGGCGTGTGGCGGACGGATGATGAGCGCTCCGGATTTTGCCAGCAGGCCGAGCATGGAACTGTCCTGACGGGAAAACGGCGTTGCGACCAGGTGACCGTCCGCGTCTTCGGAAAGGCCGGCACGGATATAGTCCTGCCGGCGGTCGTTTTCCGGCAGAGCCTTTCCCAGTATGGCGCGTTTCGGTGCGTCGGCTGCCGGCGGTTGTCCGAGCATCGCCTGCAGCAGCGGCTTCAGAAACAGCAGGCCGCAGACCATGCTGGAAACCGGATTGCCGGGTAGGCCGAGTACTTTCGTTCTGCCGAGACGGCCGGCCATCAACGGCTTGCCCGGGCGCATGGCAATCCGCCAGAAGGACAGATCCATGCCTTCCTGCCCCAGAACCTCCTGAACGATGTCATGATCGCCGACGGAAGCGCCGCCAAGCGTCACGAGAATATCCGCGTCTTCGATGATGGCTCTGCGGATATGGGTGGCAAGTTCGACCGGCTCGTCCCGGGATATGCCCAGATCCACAGGCTGCCCGCCGCAGTCGGCCACAAGCGCGGCAATGCCTATATGGTTGGACGCGATGATCTGATCGGGACCCGGTTCCGTTCCCGGTGGGACCAGTTCATCTCCGGTCGCCAGAATGGCGACTTTCGGTTTGCGGATGACCGGAAGCTCGGCATGGTTCATGGCCGCGGCAAGGGCCAGATGGCGGTAGTCCAGTCTGAGCGGCGGTTCAAGAAGAACATCGCCGCTTGAAAAATCCAGACCGGCCGGCCGGACAAAGGCTCCTTTTTGCGGGGGGGCCAGAACCGTGATCCGGTCGCCCGAACGCTGTGCATTTTCCTGGATGAGAATCGTGTCCGCACCATCGGGAAGCGGGGCGCCGGTGAAGATGCGCACGCTCTGGCCTGATGCGACGTGCCCCGGAAATCCATGGCCCGCCGGGGCTTCTCCGATTACCTGCAGCTGTGTTCCGTCTGCGGCAAGATCCTCGTGACGGATCGCGTAACCGTCCATCGCCGAGGCGGCAAAGGGTGGCTGGGTGCGCGTCGATATGAGCGCTTCGGCGAGGAAACGGTTGTTGGCCTGCTCGAGAGAAACGGTTTCCGTTTCCAGCGAGGATACGCCTGCAAGAAGTTTTTCTAGTGCCTCGGCGACTGGCATCAGGCTCATCAGGTGCCGCCTTCGCTGCCGTCTTTGTCCAGCGTCCAGTGACCGCTTTTGCCGCCGGCCTTTTCGACCAGCCGGATGTCGCCGATCACCATGCCCCGGTCGACCGCCTTGGCCATGTCGTAGATAGTCAGGCAGGCGAGGGAGCAGGCCGTGAGCGCTTCCATCTCGACTCCCGTCTGCCCGCTGACCCTGGTGGTGGCGGTCACGATCAGGCCCGGCAAGGCGTCGTCGGGTTCAAATTCGAGGGACACTTTCGACAGCATCAGCGGATGGCAGAGCGGGATCAGTTCGTGAGTCTTCTTGGCGGCGAGAATGCCGGCGATACGGGCGGTTCCGATCACGTCGCCCTTTTTGGCATTGCCGCTGCGGATCAGGTCCAGCGTTTCCCGGCGCATGGTCACCGACCCTCTGGCAACCGCCGTCCGGTGCGTGACGTTCTTTTCGGAGACGTCCACCATGTTGGCGGCGCCGGTTTCATCCAGATGGGTGAGCGTCGGTTCCTGTCCGGCCATTTCGCCTAGACCGCTCTGGACAGCGCAGGGCGGGCCAGCAAGGCCCGGGTTGCCGCCGTGACATCGTCCTGCCGCATCAGGCTTTCCCCGATCAGGAAGGTGGAAATTCCGACCTTGTTCATGCGTTCCAGGTCCGCGGGTGTGAACAGTCCGGATTCCCCCACCACGATCCTGTCCGACGGTACCTGCGGCGCCAGTTCCTCGCTGGTTTCCAGCCGGGTTTCAAAGGTCTTCAGATTGCGGTTGTTGATGCCCATGAGCGGCGAGGAGAGGTTGAGCGCGCGTTCCAGCTCACTGGCGTCGTGGACTTCCAGCAGCACGTCCATGTCAAGGCCGAACGCGGTTTCTTCCAACGCCCGGGCCGTCGCATCGTCGACTGCGGCGAGAATGATCAGGATGCAGTCCGCACCCCAGGCACGCGCCTCATGAACCTGATAGGTGTCGTAGAGAAAATCCTTCCGCAGCGCGGGCAGGGAGACCGCATCACGGGCAGCGGTCAGAAATTCCGGTTTTCCCTGGAAGGACGGCGTATCGGTGAGCACCGACAGACAGGCGGCGCCGCCTGCTTCATAGGCTCTGGCTAGTTGCGGCGGATTGAAGTCTTCCCGGATCAGCCCCTTGGAAGGACTGGCCTTCTTGATTTCGGCGATCAGGGCAAAGTCGCCGTCAGCATGTTTTGCCCTGATGGCGTTCGCAAACCCGCGCGGCGCGGGAAGGTCCGCGATGCGCGCCCTGAGGTCCGCCAGGGATACCCGGGCTTTGGCAGCGGCGATTTCCTCACGCTTGTAGGCTTCGATTTTCTGCAGGATATCAGACATTTGCCTATCCGTTCGAGGCTGCGACGAGTTTCTCAAGGGTGTCGGCCGCCGAACCATTGTCAATCGCGGCGGCTGCCATGTCGACGCCGGTTTTCAGGCTGTCCACCCTGTCGGCAACCATCAGGGAAGCGGCGGCGTTGAAGAGCACGATGTCCCGGTAGGCGTTTCTGGTGCCTGCCAATACGTCCCTCAGAGCCTTTGCGTTGTCCGCTGGAAGTCCGCCCTTCAGGTCTTCTGGCCTGGCAAGCGGCAAGCCGACCTGATCCGGGGAAATCTCGAAGGATCTGATCGCACCGCCTTCCAGTGCGCTCACGAATGTCGGGCCTGTGGTGGTTATTTCGTCCATTCCGTCGGAGCCATGGACGACCCATGCCTTTTCCGAGCCGAGGTCCTTGAGTGCCCGGGCAACCGGCTCGACCCATTCACGGGCAAAAACGCCGACCATCTGGCGTTTGACACCGGCCGGATTGGACAGGGGACCGAGCAGATTGAAAATCGTCCTCGTGCCGAGCTCCATCCGC
The DNA here is from genome assembly GCF_003075075.1 of Labrenzia sp. 011. GTDB lineage: Bacteria > Pseudomonadota > Alphaproteobacteria > Rhizobiales > Stappiaceae > Roseibium. The sequence continues at coordinate 156,315 of NZ_QCYM01000003.1, forward strand.
GTCGGGCCGACATGTTTCATGGCTGCGTGATGCAGCGGCGCGAACATGAAGCCTATCCCGGCCTTGTGGATGCACTCGGAAATCCTCTCAGGCGGGATATCGATATTGACGCCCAGCTCCGCCAGGGCTTCCGAGGCGCCGGATCTGGATGACAGGGAGCGGTTGCCGTGTTTGGCAACCGGGACGCCACAGGCGGCAACCACGATCGCCGTGCAGGTGGATATGTTGTAGGACCCGGAGTTGTCGCCACCGGTGCCGACGATATCTATGGCGTCTGCCGGTGCCGATACGGGCAGCATTTTGGCGCGCATGGTGGCAACCGCACCGGTCACCTCGGCGATGCTTTCGCCGCGCACCCGCAGAGCCATCAGGAAACCGCCCAACTGTGAAGGTGTTGCTGCGCCCGACAGGATCACTTCAAAGGCTTCCCGGGCCTCTTCCGGGTTCAATGCATGGCCATCGGCGACCTTGGCAAGGAAGTCTTTGAACGTGCTCATGTCATCAATCCGCTTGTCGTGAAATCAGTTCAGGTTCAGCCCGATCGCCTGGGAAACGGCTGCATTGTTGATTTCGACACCTGCCTTGTTTTCCCGGTCGGTGATGAACTGGCCCAGCAGGGAGTCCTGTATCTGCTGGGACATTTGCTGGCCCAACGCAGCGACTTCAGGTGCGGAGGCATCGAATTCCGGAACGGTGGCACCGGTGACCTGCAGCACAAGCTTCCCTGTACCATCGGCTGTGTCCGTGGCCGCGGTCGTGCCCACAGGCCCGCCGAAGGCCGCGGAGACCGCGTCCTGACCGAGGTCGCCGGACGGGGAGTTCCGTGTCAGGCCGGTTGCCTTGCGCACCTCAAGCCCGGTTTCTTCCGCCAGGGCCTGAAGAGACGTTCCGCTTTCGGCCTTCGCGCGCAGGTCTGCCGCCGTTTCGGTCAGCCGTCTTGCGAGTTCGTCTGTCTTCCATGCGGCAACAACATCGTCCCTGACTTCGTCAAGGGTCCGGTCACGGGAGGGGGTCACCTTGGTGACCTCGTACCAGAGAAAGCCCCGGTCGCCGAGCTGGAGGACATCGTTTTCGATGCCGATATCGCTGTCGAAGGCCCCCGCAGTCAGGCCTTCGGCGTCCGGCAGATCGACGTCCCCGCCGGTCATGGACTTGCCGGATGCATCGAAGGCTTCCGGCGACGCGACGGTCAGCGAAAATCGTTCGCCGATTTCCTCCAGAAGCGCACCGCCGGCGCGGGCATCCTCGATTTCATCGAGAAGATCGAGAATTTCCCGTTCGGCCTGTTCCCTGGCCAGTTCGTCGATGATTCCGTCCTTCACTTCGTCAAACGGCTGCGTGCTTTCCGGCAGGACTTCCTGAACGTTCAGGATAACCGTGGAAAACCGTCCTTCGACGGGGGAGCTGGTTGCCCCTTCTTCCAGCGAGAACGCGGCTTCGCCAAGGGTTTCATCGAGAAAGTCGGCCTTCGGCATCACACCGAGGGATACGTCGTTGTCGCTGAGGTTGCGATCGCTCATGAGGTCTTCGAAAGTCTTGCCGTTTGCAAGCTCAGCGGCGGCTTCTTCGGCTGCGGTCTGTGACTGGAACGTCATCTGACGCACTTTCCGGCGCTCCGGCTGAGAGAAGTCATCGCTGCGGCGCTCGTATTCGGCGCGCGCATCTTCTTCGGTGATGTCGTCCGGGCGAGCGACAGCGTCCGGCGTCAACGCGACATATTTTATCTCGCGGTATTCGGGAGCGCGGAAATCATCCTTGTTGTCCTCGAAATAGCTGGCCAGTACGTCGTCTGCCGGATCCTCTATTTCTCCGATGAAATCCGCGGTAACCAGAAGATAGTCGGCGTCGCGGGTTTCGCGCTGGTAGGTGTCGAGAACCTCCAGATAGCTGACCGGTGCCTTCATGCCGCCGGCCAGACCTTCTGCGAGCTGGCTTCTTTCGGCGATGGCCCGGCGCTGGAGCACATATTCGTCCTCACGATACCCGTTGGCCTGAAGCACCTGCTGCAGGCGGCTGCGGTCGTAGCGGCCGCCGGGCCCCTGAAAGGCGGGATCGGACTGGATGATGGTCGCGAGCCGCGCGTCCGAGACGCCAAGGTTCAGGTTCCGGGCCGTGTCGTTCATGGCCGCTTCGGCGATCAACTTGCCGAGAGACTGCTGCGGCACGCCCAGCGAAGCGCCTTCGGCAGGCGTCAACGGGCGGCCGAACTGCTGGCCGAACCTGTTGAGATCCTGGCGGTAGGTCCGGTCGAAATCGAAAAGGGAGATGTCCGTGTTGCCGACCTTGGCCACGGTGTCCTGGTTTATGTTCCCCAGAAAACCGCTTACTCCCCAGACGGCGAAGCTGAAAATAAGCAGAGCGATAAACAGTTTGGCAAACCAGGTGCCAGCGCCCCTGCGCAGCGCGTCAAGCATGACGTCTCCCGTAAGTCTTGTTTTGCATCGGCCGGATTTCCGGCCTGCGATTTATCCGGCCCAGGCCGGAGCGGGCGGATCATAATGACGCGGCGCCGCAGCCGCAAGGCGGACCGGACACAAACTTTGCTTGCAACCCCATGGCCCGGAACGGAATTTCACAGGGACACGCAGATTGCATCATTTCGGCGCTTCTGCTCTATAGGCGGCAAACGAGAATAAACCCCGGAAGGATGCAGATAATGGGCGTGACGATCAAACCGCTGGTGGCCGGAAACTGGAAGATGAACGGCCTGAAATCCAATCTGGCGGAATTCTACAAGATGAGGGCAGGGATCTCCGATGATCTGGCCGCAGCCGTAGACGCCATGATCTGCCCTCCCGCGACATTGATTGCCGTTCTTGCGCAAAGTTCGCAGGGCGGGCAGATCGCCCTGGGTGGCCAGGATTGTCACGCCGAGCCCTCCGGCGCGCATACCGGCGATCTTTCCGCCGAAATGCTGAAGGATGCGGGGGCAGGAGCTGTTATCGTCGGCCATTCGGAGCGGCGCGCGGATCACGGTGAAACGGATGCGGATGTCCAGGCCAAGGCGCGGGCCGCCTGGCGGGCGGGCCTGACGGCCATCATCTGTGTCGGGGAAACCGAAGCGGAACGAAAGGCGGGACAGGCCGTCGCGGTCGTCGAACGCCAGCTCGACGGCTCCGTTCCGGACGGAGCAACGGCGCAAAACACGATTGTCGCCTACGAACCGGTCTGGGCGATCGGAACCGGACTGACCCCCACGGCCGATGATGTGCAGGATATGCACAAGGCCATGCGGGACAATCTGACGGGCAGATTTGCCGGTGCGGGAGAAGCGATGCGTCTTCTTTATGGAGGCTCGGTCAAGCCCGCCAATGCCGGGGAACTCATGGCGGTTGCCAATGTCAACGGCGCCCTCGTGGGCGGTGCGAGCCTGACCGCAGATGCCTTTTTGGGAATACTCGCAGCCTATTCCTGAGCAGCGGTTCTTGAAGCTTCTTCGACGAAGGCGCAAATGTAGGGTGGAAAGCTGCCGGTGTCTGGTGTAGAAGGCCGCAAATCTTGAATTCAATACAGAATGGCGTTCGATGGAAACCGTAGTCATCGTTATCCACCTTATGGTCGTGTTGGCCCTGGTGCTTGTTGTCCTCCTGCAGCGCTCCGAAGGCGGTGCGCTCGGCATTGGCGGCGGAGGCGGCGGTTTGATGTCGAGCCGCGGTACGGCGAACATCCTGACCCGGGCCACCGCGGTTCTGGCGGCGGTGTTCTTCGTCACCTCCCTTGCGCTCAGCCTGATTGCCAAGAATCAGGAAAGCCCCGCATCCATTCTGGATGCCACCCCGGCCGCAACCACCGGCACACCGGCCACGCCGGATGGTGCGACCGGCACGGACGGCTCCGGCGGGATCCTCGATTCTCTGAAACAGCAGAGTGAGCCAGCCGGCCCGCAGGTTCCGGCAGCCCAATAGGCTTTCTGCCGCGGCTCTCCGGCCCTTTCGCCTGACATATGCCCTGCGGTTGAACACGCAGGGCATTTTTATGTGTTAAGAACGCAACTCCCGAGTGGCCAAAACCCCCTCGGCACGAATATGGTATTGGTCCATGGCGCGATATATTTTCATCACTGGCGGCGTGGTTTCCTCGCTTGGAAAAGGCCTTGCTTCCGCGGCACTTGGCGCATTGCTTCAGGCCCGGGGATACAAAGTACGGCTCCGCAAGCTCGACCCCTATCTCAACGTCGATCCGGGCACCATGAGCCCGTATCAGCACGGCGAATGTTTTGTGACCGACGACGGGGCCGAAACCGACCTCGATCTCGGCCACTACGAACGGTTCACCGGTCGTCCCGCGAACCAGCAGGACAACATCACCACCGGCAGGATCTACCAGAACATCATCGCCAAGGAACGCCGGGGAGATTATCTCGGCGGGACCGTTCAGGTCATTCCCCATGTGACCGATGCCATCAAGAATTTCGTTGTCAGCGGCAATGAAGACTATGATTTCGTTCTTGTGGAAATCGGCGGGACCGTCGGGGATATCGAGGGGCTGCCGTTCTTCGAGGCGATCCGGCAGCTCGGCAACGATCTGCCGCGCGGCGAAGCGGTCTATGTGCATCTGACGCTCATGCCCTATATTCCGAGCGCCGGCGAGATGAAGACAAAGCCGACGCAGCATTCGGTCAAGGAACTGCGTTCGATCGGGATACAGCCCGACATCCTGATGATTCGCTGCGACCGACCGATTCCGGAAACCGAGAAACGCAAGCTGTCGCTGTTCTGCAACGTGCGCGAAAGCGCCGTGATCCCGGCTTACGACGTCAAGTCGATCTACGATGTGCCGATTGCCTATCACAAGGAGGGGCTCGACGACGAAGTGCTGGCCGCCTTCGGACTGACGGGCGCTCCGGCTCCCGTGCTGGACCGCTGGGAGGGTATCTCCGAGGCGGTTGCCAACCCGGAAGGGGAGGTCAAGATCGCGATTGTCGGCAAATACACGGTTCTCAAGGACGCCTACAAGTCCCTGATCGAGGCCCTGGTGCACGGCGGTATCGCGAACCGGGTCAAGGTGGACATCGAGTGGATCGAGTCGGAGACATTCGAGAAACAGGATCCGGGGCCCTATCTTGAAGGGGTTCACGGCATTCTCGTTCCGGGCGGCTTCGGCGAGCGTGGGGCGGAAGGCAAGATCGCGGCGGCGCATTATGCCCGCACCCGCGAGATTCCCTATTTCGGCATCTGTTTCGGCATGCAGATGGCGGTTCTGGAAGCTGCACGCAATCTCGCCGGCATCACACAGGCCAATTCCACCGAATTCGGACCGGCGGCGGAGCCTGTGGTCGGGTTGATGACCGAGTGGACAAGAGGCAACGACAAGGAAATCCGGAACTCCGACGGGGATCTTGGCGGCACCATGCGTCTCGGCGCTTACCCGGCGAGCCTCAAGGCAGGGTCAAAGATCGCCGAAATCTACGGCGAGACAAGCATTTCCGAGCGCCATCGGCATCGCTACGAAGTCAATATCGGGTACCGGGAAAAGCTCGAGAACTGCGGGCTTATCTTTGCCGGCACTTCTCCGGACGGCGTCCTTCCGGAAACGGTCGAGATCGAGGACCATCCCTGGTTCATCGGGGTGCAGTATCATCCGGAACTCAAATCGCGGCCGTTCGCCCCGCATCCGCTGTTTGCCTCGTTCATCGGGGCCGCAGTGCATCAGAGCCGCCTGGTCTGACGGGGTTTCGCCAACAGGGCTGAGGAGAGATTATGGTGCGCGGACTTGATCATCTTGTCGTCGCGGTGAAGGATCTCGACGCCGCCTTCCGGACCTACTCGGCTCTCGGCTTTACCGTGACGCCCGAGAACCGGCATGCCTGGGGAACTTCCAACCGGCTGATCCAGCTCGACGGGTTTTTCATCGAGCTTCTGGCCGTTGCCGATCCGGAGCTGATCGAGCAACCGGAAGAAGGCGCCTTTTCCTTCGGCGCGTTCAACCGGGATTTCCTCACCAGGCGGGAAGGGGCCAGCATGCTGGTTCTCGAAAGCCGGGATCCGGAACGCGACCGGGCGGATTTCGCGGATGCCGGTCTGCAGACCTTCGAGCCGTTCTCCTTCGAACGGGTCGCCAATCTCGCTGACGGCTCCACCGCTAGGGTCGCTTTCGATCTGACCTTCCTGCGTGATCCCCTGGCGCCGAAGATCGGCTATTTTACCTGTCACAACAGATATCCGGAAAATTTCTGGAAGCCGGCTTTCCAGAACCACGAAAACGGGGCGCAGAGCGTCAAGGCGGTTTACCTGCTGGCGGAAGATCCGTCCGACCATCACGAATTTCTCGGTGGCATGACCGGCCAGCGGGAAATGCGGGCCACTAGCCTGGGCGTCGAACTGCAGACGCCGCGCGGGAAAATTTCCGTTCTGACACCGCGCGCTTTCCGCGACCTGCTGGGCGAAGAGGCCGCGAATGCGGTGCATGGTGACGTTCCGCAAATCGCTGCGCTGGAAATTTCCTGCAAGGGGCTTGGGGAAACGAAGACAATCCCGGCGAGCGACCTCTTCGGCCTGACGCTGGTTCTTTCGCCCGCATTTCCATAGCGTCCGACGCTGACTGGTCTGTGCGATTTGCGCGGACAGTGTTTCGCTTGCCGGCAAAACAGTATCACAACGTCAAGGAAGTTATTCGTTTACAGGCCGGCTAGTTCAGCAAAATTGTCTTGTTGAATCAACCAGTCTTCTTATAGTGATGGCCGTTCATGCGCCTTGATGCGATTGCCTGAACCAAAGGGTTCGGACTGCGGAGTTTAAGAATGATCTTTTTGAATTTGCCTATTCTACCCCGTTCCCTAGCGTTTGCAGCAGTTGCATCCGTCCTGCTTGCAGGGTGTTCCGACGATTCGAAAAAAGCGGCGGCGCCAGCCGCGCCACCGCCGGCGGTAACCGTCGCGAAGGTCACCAGCCAGACAATCAGGCAAAGCGCTAATTTCGTCGGACAGGTCGCGGCAATCGACCAGGTGAATCTGGTTGCCCGCGTCAGCGGCTTTCTGGAGAAGAAAGCGGTTGCGGACGGATCGATGGTGAAAAAGGGAGACCTGATCTTCACGATTGAAAAGGCGCAATATGAAGCCGCACTGATGAAGGCCAAGGCGGATCTGGCCAGTGCAAAGGCCGAAGCCGCGCTGAAGTCCGCCAACGAAAAACGCGACAAGGACCTTCTTGAGAAGGGCCACATTTCCGAAGCCGCCTATGAAGCGACACTGGCGCAGAAGCAGCAGGCCGCAGCTGCTGTGGAATCGGCGCAGTCCGAGCTTCAGCAGGCAGAGCTCAATCTCAGCTACACCGACATCGCCGCGCCCTTCGCAGGTCAGCTGGGAAAGACGACCTACAGTGTCGGAGAAGTGGTCGGCCCGACCACGGACCCGCTTGCAACCCTCATCAGCCTTGCCCCGGTCTACGTCGATTTTTCGGTCAGCGAGGCCCAGTACCTCAATGCGGTGAAAACGCACGGTATCGACCCGACGGATATTTCTCCGGACAAGTCGCCGTCGATCAAGCTCGTCCTGCCGAACGGCACCAATTATGATGAAACGGGCAAGATCGTCTTCATCGACAACAAGGTGGATGCGGCCACGGGGACGATTTCCTTCCGCGGCCAGTTCGAAAACAAGGACAACCGCCTGCTTTCGGGAACATACGTCACGGTCGTCCTTGAAGCTCCCAAGACCGAGGCCGCGCTGGTCGTTCCCCAGGCCGCCATTCAGCGCGACCAGCAGGGCGCTTTCGCCCTGGCGATTACCTCCGACAAGAAAGTCGAACAGAGATACGTCGATCTGGCCCAGCAGATCGAGACGAATTATGTCGTCACCAAGGGGTTGAAGGAAGGCGACGAAGTGATCGTCGAAGGCCTGCAGAAAGTGCGGCCGGGCGTCGTGGTCAATCCGGTTCTTGCCACCAAGCCGGCGGAGAAAAGCTAGATGTTGTCACGCTTTTTCATCTACCGGCCGAAGTTCGCTCTGGTCATTTCCATCGTGATCACGATTGCCGGTGTGCTGGGGTATCTCGCGCTGCCGGTTGAGCAGTTTCCGGACATCACGCCGCCGGTGGTCAATGTGACCGCGACCTATACGGGCGCGAGCGCCGAAGTACTGGAAGAAACGGTTGCCGCCCCGATCGAGGGGCAGGTGAACGGCGTCGACAACATGATCTACATGCAGTCGACCAGCTCCGCCAGCGGTACCTATTCCCTCAATGTGACATTCGCGGTCGGCACCGATCCCGATATTGCCACGGTCAATGTGCAGAACCGGGTCAGCCAGGCCACCAGCCAGCTGCCGAGTGACGTGACGGCCCAGGGGGTGACGGTTCAAAAGTCCAGTACCAACATGCTGCTGGTGGTCACGCTCTATTCGCCCAAGGGCACATACGACCCGGTTTTCCTGTCGAACTATGCGTCCATCAATTTGAAGGACACGCTGGCCCGTGTTCCCGGTGTCGGCCGGGCGGATGTCATGACGGACTTCGCCTATGGCATGCGCATCTGGCTCGATCCCGACAAGTTGACCAGCCTCGGCATGACACCGAGCGATTTCATCGCGGCGGTTCAGGACCAGAACATACAGGTCGCGGCCGGTCAGATCGGTGCGCCGCCGTCCCCTGACGGCCAGCAGTTCCAGTATACGGTCAAGGCCGAGGGACGGCTGTCGACGCCGGAGGAATTCGAGCAGATCATTCTGCGGACCGGTAGCGACGGTGCTGTCGTGACCATCGGCGATGTCGCCCGTGTGGAACTCGGTGCACAGAACTACAGTGCGACCGGTGAATTCAACGGCAAATCGGCAACTGTCCTCGCCATCTACCAGGCTCCCGGAGCGAATGCCCTGCAGGTGTCGACCGCCGTTCTGGCGCGTCTGGACAGTCTTGCGAAGAACTTTCCGCCGGACATGGCTTACGGTGTGCCGTTCAACACCACAGACTTCGTGCAGCAATCCCTCGATGACGTGATCACCACGCTGTTCCTGACCTTCATGCTGGTGGTCACGGTGGTGTTCATCTTCCTTGGCAACTGGCGTGCGACCATCATTCCGACCGTCGCCATTCCGGTTTCGCTGATCGGAACCTTCGCCGTTCTGCTGGCGCTGGGAATGTCGCTGAACACGATTTCTCTGTTCGCTCTGGTGCTGGCCATCGGGATCGTGGTGGATGATGCGATCGTGGTCGTCGAAAACGTGGAACGCATCATCTCCGATGAAGGGCTTCCCCCCAAGGAGGCAACGACAAAGGCGATGGAGCAGATCACCAGCCCGGTGATCGCGACCACGCTCGTGCTTCTGGCCGTCTTCGTGCCGACCATCTTCATGCCGGGCATCACCGGTCGACTGTATTCCCAGTTCGCCGTGACCATTTCGGTCTCTGTGGTTATTTCCTCCATCAATGCGCTGACACTTTCTCCGGCGCTGTGCGGGTTGATCCTGAAAGCACGCTCCGGTCCGCCGCGCGGTATCATGGGTGTGTTCGACCGGGGCATCACTTCCGTGCGCAACGGCTATACCGCCATTGTCCGGCGTCTCGTGCGGGTCGCCTTTATCGGCCTCGTCGTTGTTGCCGGCGTTGTCGCGCTGATCGTGACGCTCGGCGGTTCGCTGCCGCAGGGCTTCCTGCCGTCCGAGGACCAGGGGTATCTCATGGTCGACGTCCAGTTGCCGGACGGCGCGTCTCTTGCCCGAACCGAAGTGGTCACCACGCAGATCACCGACCTGGTCTCGAAAACGGCCGGTGTCGCGGATGTGGTGGTCGTCAACGGCTATTCCATCCTCAATGGTGCGTCGTCTTCAAACGCGGCGCTGGTGATCGCCACCATGACCGGCTGGTCGGAACGTCAGGCACCGGATCTGCGCATCAATGCGATCCTGGGCAAGTTCTGGGCGGAATTCTCGACCATTCCCGGCGCGAGTATCATTGCCTTCAACCCGCCGCCCATCCCGGGGCTGGGGACAACCGGCGGTGTGCAGGCGATGCTGCAGCAGACTGGAGACGGTTCGCCGCAGGATCTTGCTTCCGCAGTCGGCTCGATGGTCTATTCCGCCAACCAGAGTCCCGAGATTTCCCGGGCCTATTCGACGTTCCGGGCCAATGTTCCGCAGATTTTCGTGGATCTGGACCGGCAGAAGGCAAAGACACTGGGCATCGAGATTTCGGATGTCTTCGTGACGCTGCAGTCCTATCTGGGGTCCTATTATATCAACGACTTCAACATTTTCGGCCGTGTCTACCGTGTGATGATCCAGGCGGAAGGGGAATACCGTGACAGGGTGGAGGATATCGGGCGCCTGTATGTGCGCGCGACGGACGGAACAATGGTGCCGATGCGAAGCATCCTGACCACCCAGAACATCCTCGGGCCGCAGATCCTGACCCGGTACAACATGTTCCGTTCGGCAGCCATCATGGCAGATCCGGCCCCGGGGGCATCGACCGGTGTCGTGATCAACGAGGTCGAAGCCGCCGCGAGCCAGGCTCTGCCGCCCGGTTATGCCTATGAATGGACCGGAACGGCCCTGCAGCAGCTTGGGTCCGGACAGATCGTGATCTTCATTCTGATGCTGTCGATCCTGTTCACCTACCTGTTTCTGGTGGCCCAGTATGAAAGCTGGACCATGCCGGTGGCGATCCTGATGTCGGTGTCCTTTGCCATCCTCGGCGCCCTGGTGGCCGTGTTCGTGACAGGAGGCGACGTCAATCTCTATACGCAGATCGGAATGATCATGCTGGTGGGAATGGGGGCTAAGAACGCCATCCTGATCGTCGAGTTTGCCATGGAGCAAAGGGATAGCGGCAAGTCCATCCTCGATGCAGGCGTGGAGGCGGCGCATCTGCGCTTCAGGGCCGTGATGATGACGGCCCTGTCGTTCCTGCTCGGTGTGGTTCCGCTCATGACGGCTTCCAGCGCCGGCGCGGCCAGCCAGAAGGCGATCGGCTTCGCGGTGTTCGGCGGCATGCTGTTCGCAACGTCGATCGGTATCCTGCTGATCCCGATCCTCTATGTCAGCCTGCAGACCATCCGCGAAACGGTCAAGGGCTGGCTGGGCGGCCATTCCGCGAAGGAACCGGAAGCTCCGGCGGCCTGAAGGCCGGAGCTCTCGGAGCATTCAAGCGACCGGAAAACTTCTGATGACCTGAAACTGACGTAACGCCGGGCGGAAATATCCGCCCGGCTTTTTCGTTTCACGCGGGCATTCAAATCTGCTGTGGCGGAACCCGGCGGGCGCTGCCCGGTACGACAGAGGCACGACGGCTGCAATCCACGATGCCTCGCCGACATGCGGCAGACGAATTCATGCGGATCCGGATTGGATATCGGGGGAGTTTGGTGAGCCGACAGGGGTTCGAACCCTGGACCTACTGATTAAAAGTCAGTTGCTCTACCAGCTGAGCTATCGGCTCTCACCATGGACTGGAATGAGGCGTTGTCTAATGGTTCCGGGGACTTAGCGCAACCCTTTATTTGGGAAAAATGGCCCCTGTGGATACGCTGTTTTCAGCCGGGTCTCTAAAAATCCGCCGCCACCGGCAAACGGCTGTTTCCCTGAGGGGAACGGTCCTTCCGTCCTCGGAGCCATATCAGCTGAAATCCTGCAGGTTTCCGTATCTTCCGGTGGTCTCCCCGCGAGCCGGTGCGAATGGGTGCGGGCGCCATGCTCCTGGCGCGGGGCCGTGACGTCGCTGCAGCAGGACAGAAACACATCGGGGGGAAAGCCATCGTGGCGCGAGCGTCTGTCGCAGCAAAGGTCGCTGATGACTCTCGCACTTTTTGCCGGGTTACAGCAGCGCACATTGTGAGTAGGTAAATTTCTTGCAGTATATGTCCCCTCATTAAAATACCTAATGGTATTCATTGTGATGCGGGAAGCGAATGTTTTCCGACATATTGATTTCTAATATTCATTTTTAAGAAAATAACGATTGTTCTCCTGCAAAAACTGTCAGGTAGCGTGAAAATTCACTGTAGGGTAAAGTTGTCGGGTGCAAGAGAGGTTATATGCAGATACCAACAGCTGATACAGAAACGAACTCCGTCGAGTTCGATTTTGTCAAGGGACATATCGCGGCGACGATGACCCTTATCCATGGGTTGATCGATCAGGGTCTGATCGACCGGAAGACTCTTGATGCCTTCTTCGCAGCTTTTCTCGGCGATCTTCCCCACAGCCGGGAAACCCTTGGTTTGCGACTGATCCTGGATCAGTGGCGGCAGGGGCTGCGGGACGGTGAAGACGAAGAAGAGCTGGAGGGCAAGCTTTTCGAAGTGATCCTGGGAGGAAAAAACAACTGATCTGATGTGGATATGACCGGCTGAGGCAGAGGGGCCGGAACATATTCGAATATCGCGGATTTTGGGTGGGGGCGCGTCAGCGCCTTTTTTGCTGTCCGTCGTTCAATCTAATTCCACCTGAAGTGCAAGGAAGACTGGTCTTGCCTTTGGCGGTTTGCTATCCCTTGAAGAGGTTGTGTTGCGCCGATCCGGACCGAAGAGGGTAGAGTTTCATCTTGTCCAGGAGCCTGTTGCGCGGGGTCGTTCCGCGGAAATGGAAATCTCCGCTGAAGAGAGTCGGGTTTTCGGTTGCCGCAGCATTCTGCGAGCTGCTCGGAGTCCTCTGTTTCCTGCCGATAATTTTCACGTCGGCCCAGGCGAGCGATCAAACGTTCATCACGGTCGGCACCGCCGGCGTGACGGGGGTTTATTTCCCAACCGGCGGCGCGACCTGCAAGATCGTCAATCTGAGCCGCGCCGAGCATGGTGTGCGGTGCTCGGTTGAAACGACTTCCGGCTCGATTTCCAATATCAGGCTGATCCGCTCCGGTGAGCTGGATTTCGGCTACGTCCAGTCCGACTGGCAGCATCATGCCTATTTCGGTACGTCGGTGTTCGAGGAGGCCGGTCCCTTCGACGATCTGCGTTCCGTGTTTTCCCTGCATTCGGAAGTGGCGACGGCCGTGGTCAGGGAAGGGGCGGGATTCCGGGAGTTTGACGACCTGAAGTCCGCCAGGATCAATATCGGCAGCAAGGGGTCCGGGTCGGCCGCGTCCTGGAATGCGCTTATCAGCCGGCTGGGCTGGACTGGGAAAGACCAGCTGAATCTCTCGAACCTGAAGACATCGGAGCTTGCCGATGCCCTTTGTTCGGGAAAGATCGATGCCTATTTCGAGTTGATCGGACACCCCGCCAGCCTCATCGAGGAAACCCGTGAGCAATGCGATATCCGTCTGCTCGATATCGAAAGCGATGCAGTGGACGCACTGCTGAGCGCCACGCCCTATTACATGAAAGCGAGCATACCGGCCGAATTCTACGGGCTTTCCAGGCCCGTCAATTCCTTCGGTGTCATGGCCACCTTCGTGACGTCCGCAAAGATGCCGGACGATATCGTCTATACGGTGGTCAAGGCGGTCTTTGACTATTTCGACAGTTTCAAGCGACTGCATCCTGCCTTGAGCCGGCTTGACGTCGACGAGATGGTTTCCGACCGCATGCCGGCGCCGCTTCATCCTGGCGCATTGAAGTTTTATCGGGAACACGGCTTACTGCCGACCAGCGACTAGAAAACTTCGACTTTCAGGCCTGTGCAAACAGGAAATCCAATCTTTCACCGTGATACGGAACCATGCCCGTAACGCTCCGGAGCCGAACCCGTTCCTCTCCAAAAGGTGACTGGCAATTGTCTTTGTCCTACCGGGAATTCGACCTAAACCAGTGAGCCTTGAAAGAGCGGGAAACGGACCAAGCCTATTCCCCGGAATGAAATCTCGAACCTGCCGGAACCCTCATGATCCAGGATGTATCCATTATCGGCGCCGCACTGGCCGGTCTTCTGTCTTTTGTCTCCCCTTGTGTTCTGCCGCTTGTGCCGCCCTATCTGGGGTTTCTGGCCGGGGTGTCGCTGGAGCAACTGACAGGGGAGGATGACGAAGCGGGAAACGCGTCGCGAAAAGCCTTCTTCAGCGCTCTGGTCTTCGTGCTCGGATTTTCGACGGTGTTTGTGCTTCTGGGGGCGACGGCAAGCTTTTTCGGTCAGTTCATTCGCGCCTATCTGGACTATTTCGGCTATATCGCAGGTGCTGCGATCATCGTGATGGGGTTGCATTTCCTGGGGGTTTTCCGGATCGGCTTTCTCTATCGTGAGGCGCGCATCCATGTCGACAAGAAGCCGGCCGGACCCTTGGGGGCCTATGTCATCGGACTGGCATTTGGATTTGGCTGGACGCCCTGTGTAGGGCCGATCCTGGCAGCAATCCTGTTCGTTGCGGGGAGCGAGGAGACTGTCGGGCAGGGGGCCTTGCTCCTGAGCGCCTATGCACTCGGCCTGGGAATTCCATTTCTCGTTGCTGCCCTTTTCGCGGGTCCGTTTCTGAAATTCATGAAACGCTTCCGCAAGCATATGGGAGTTGTCGAAAAAACGATGGGCGTGGTTCTGGTGCTGACCGGGATCATGTTCCTGACCGGTCAGATGGCGGTCCTGTCGTATTGGCTGCTGGAGACATTTCCCGTCATGCAGACCCTCGGATAGTCACCAACGCGAATGCAGCGGGGGAAACCGGACATTCCTGCAAGGTCTTCAGAAGGCCGAGCTTCGGAATTGTGCGGTCGTCACCAGGGTTTCCCCCGCAAACAGGACCGGATGGCACAGTGCGGTGACTTCAAGCAGATGAAGGCAGGCGACCGCAGCATCGGCAGCATTCGCAAACGGACCTACAAGCAGGGAAACCCTGCCTTTCGAATCCGGCGGCCTGCTGAGCAGAGGCGTCAGATCGTGCATCCGTTCCCGGTTCTGTTCCTTGAATCTTGCCCAGGCAGCCGCGGCGGCGGCCTCGGATTCATAACGACCGATCACGGCTCCGAAATCGCTGCGATTGACCAGGCTATCCCCGCTGCTGCTGACCTTTCCTGCCGGACCGGAAGGCACAATGACGGTCGGCTGGGAGTCCGGGGTGGTAGGCGTCGCCTCGAATGATTCCGGAGATGGCTTTGCGTCTTGCGGCGGAATCGATCCCGTTGACCGGGAACTGTCCCTGGCATCCGGCAATGTGACGATCCGCACAGGTTCCTGTGTGTCGATATCAAGCTCGGCGATGGCCGGACGAGGTTCCTCGTTGCGATAAAGGGTGATCCGGCGCGGAGGGGTTTCCGGCGACGGCCGGGAAACGTCAACAGCAGGAGCAGAGGGCGGCGGACCTTCGGTGTCTCCAGCGGCATCCGGCCGGAGCACGGGCACATTGGCTGACGGAGCCGACTTTGCCGCTCCGGATCCGGACAGCCGGGAAATTGTTTCGGGAGCCGGCATCGTGACGATCACGCCCGGACCGGGTTCGACCGCATTCCTGCCTTCATCGGAAGCGGTATGAGCCGATGCGGAGAGTTTGCCCACCGCCACTTCCTGTTCGAGTGCGGCGATGCGGCGTGAATAGGCCAGATTCTGTTCCGCCAATGCGCTTAAGCGGCGACGCAAGCTGACAAGTTCGCGCTGCAGGACTTCGATCTGGCTGCTCGTCAGGTCGGAGGTGTTTCCATGGCGCGCTGTTCCCGGCATCTGCATGATGCCGATCGACTTGGTCGGGCCGGAGGAGCCGATGGAAGCGGTCGTCGAAATGTCTCCGCCAGACGGCAGAGGCATGCCACCGAACGACATGCTTTCGGCTGACGACAGGAACTTCTGACTGCCAAACTGGAAGGAGGCGAGACCGACAGTTCCCATGAGAACCGCGGCAAATGCCCATGACAAAAGACCGACACGCGAAGGCGTGAAGGTGTCCCGGATGATTTCCCGGACAGTCAACTTGGGCTGCGGTTCATACAAGACGCCTGTTTCCCGAATCCTGTTGGCGAATCTGAACGATGATAGCGTATCAGTCGTTGATTATGGTTAACGAAACGCAAACCGGCCTTCCGGGTCAGGCAGATCTTTCAATGTTCTGTGGATCGGGGCATATAGAGCGCGAAACGGTTCTGCCGTGCTCCCATTTCTGACACTGGAACTTTCATGACAGCACGTACTTGCCTCTCGATCATTCTCGCCGCCGGTCTGGGGACACGCATGAAGTCCAGCCTCCCCAAGGTCATGCATGAAATCGGCGGGCTGCCCCTGGTCGGGCATGTGCTCAAGGCGCTCGCGGCAGCCGGTTCCGAACGGATTGCCGTGGTCACCGGACCGGAGGCCTCCGCGCTGGAAGCCTTTGTCTACAAGCAGGCTCCGGATGCCCGCTGTTATGTGCAGCAGGATCGGCTGGGAACCGCGCATGCCGCACTCGCCGCGAGACCTGCGCTGGACATCGATGCGGACGACGTGCTGGTTCTTTTCGGCGATACGCCGCTTGTGACGCCGGAAACCATTGCGATGGTCCGGCAGGTTCTTGCGGACGGTGCGGATCTGGCGGTGCTCGGGTTTGAAACCGGAAAGCCGTTCGGATACGGGCGGTTGCTGACGGAAGACGGTCGCCTGGTCGCCATTCGCGAAGAAAAGGATGCCTCGGAGGAGGAGCGCCGGGTCACCTTCTGCAACTCCGGCATCATGGGGTTTGCCGGGCGAAACGCCCTGTCTCTGCTGGAGGCGGTCGGCAACGACAATGCCAAGGGCGAATACTATCTGACGGACGCCGTCGAGATCGCGAACGCGCGCGGACTGAAGGTCGTGGCGGTCTCCGGAACGGAGACCGAAACCCAGGGTATCAACACGCGGGCGCAGTTGGCGTCCTGCGAAGCGGATTTCCAGGAGCGGATGCGCCAGGGGGCGATGGACAAGGGGTGCACCCTTCTGGCTCCGCAGACCGTCTTCTTTTCCCACGACACGCATCTGGAAGCGGACGTACTCATCGAACAGAATGTGGTCTTCGGTCCCGGAGTGAAAGTGGCCGGCGGCGCCCGGATCCGTGCCTTCAGTCATCTGGAAGGAGCGGTTGTCGGACCGGGAAGCGTCGTTGGTCCGTATGCCCGTCTGCGCCCGGGGGCGGTTCTGGAAGCCGATACACGCATCGGAAATTTCGTCGAGGTCAAGAACGCGACCTTCGGGGCGGGGGCCAAGGCCAACCATCTCAGCTATGTGGGCGATGCCAGTGTCGGATCCGGGTCCAACATCGGTGCCGGTACCATCACCTGCAATTACGACGGTTTCCTGAAACACAGGACCGAAATCGGCGCGGGAAGTTTCGTCGGATCCAATTCGACGCTGGTCGCACCCGTCAAGCTGGGGGACGGCGTTTTCGTGGCTGCCGGAAGTGTCATCACCGATGATGTCCTGCCGGATGCTCTCGCCTTCGGCAGGTCGCGGCAGAGTGTCAAGGAGGGCCAGGCCGCGGCGCTGCGCAGGCGCCTCAAGGCGGAAAAAGACCGCAAATCATGAAGTTCAGGCGGCAGCTCCGCCATATGTCACGTTCTGAAACAGGGTTTGATTTCAGCACCGGCCGCGATTTCGTCTAAGCCATTGCTGTCTGTAGGCTATTCTTGAAAAGGTTTTCTGCATGTGTGGAATCGTTGGTGTTCTGGGGAAGGTCGATGCTGCTCCGCGGATCGTGGACTCGCTCAAACGGCTGGAATACCGGGGATATGATTCCGCCGGCGTGGCGACACTTGTCGACGGGGCGCTCGTCCGGCGCCGTGCCGAAGGCAAGTTGCGGAACCTGGAGACGGCGCTCGAAAAGACGCCCTTGAAGGGAACGTCCGGCATCGGCCATACGCGATGGGCAACCCATGGCGCTCCAACCGTTTCCAATGCCCATCCCCATCAGGCCGGTTCCGTCGCGGTCGTGCACAATGGCATCATCGAAAACTTTCTCGAGCTGCGCGAGGAGATCGCGGCTGCCGGCGCGGTGCTGGAAACGGACACGGATACGGAAGTTGTCGCCCATCTGCTCAATCTCGCGCTGTCGAAAGGTCTGTCTGCTCCGGATGCGGTTGCGGCGGTACTGCCGCGCCTGAAGGGAGCCTTTGCGCTGGCTATGCTGTTTGCCGGGCAGGACGACCTTCTGATCGGCGCTCGCAAAGGGTCCCCCCTGGCCATCGGTCATGGCGACGGTGAAATGTTCCTCGGATCGGACGCCATCGCCCTGTCGCCCTTCACGGACAGGATCACCTATCTGGAGGAAGGGGACTGGGCTGTGCTGACCCGGTCCGGCGTCCGGATATTCGATCGGGACAACCAGCCGGTCGAGCGGCCGGAGGCAAAATCAGCCGTGACCTCCAGCCTGATGGACAAGGGCAATTACAAGCACTTCATGGCCAAGGAAATCCATGAGCAGCCGGAAGTTCTCGGGCATACTCTGTCGCGCTATTTCGATTACGGCACGCAGGAAGCCAGCGTTGCCGGCGCGGAGAGCCTGAAATTCAAGGACCTGTCGCGCCTGATCATCACGGCCTGCGGAACGGCCTATCTTGCGGGCCTGGTGTCCAAATACTGGTTCGAAAAATATGCCCGCCTGCCGGTCGAAATCGATATCGCCAGCGAGTTCCGCTACCGCGAAACGCCGGTGAGCGACAAGGACGCGGCGCTGGTCATTTCCCAGTCCGGCGAAACCGCCGACACGCTTGCCTCGCTGCGTTACTGCAAGGAAAACGGGGCGGCGATAGGCGCAATTGTCAATGTGCCGGAAAGTACGATCGCGCGTGAATCCGACATGGTTTTCCCCACGATCGCGGGACCGGAAATCGGCGTCGCCTCAACCAAGGCCTTCACCTGCCAGCTTGCGGTTCTGGCTGCGCTTGCACTGCAGGCGGGCCGTGAAAGGGGTGTCCTGTCCGCGGAGCGGGAACGGAAGCTGGTGGCGGAGCTGACCGAAGCGCCAAGTCTGGCCCTGAAGGCACTTGCCGCAGAGAGCGAGATCGAAAAACTGGCGCTTTCCTTGTCCAAAGCCAAGGACGCGCTTTATCTCGGGCGGGCGACCAGTTATCCGCTTGCGCTGGAAGGCGCCCTGAAGCTGAAAGAGCTGTCCTACATTCATGCGGAAGGCTATGCGGCCGGGGAACTGAAACACGGTCCCATCGCCCTGATCGACGAGAACATGCCGGTCTTCGTCATCGCGCCTCATGACGCCATCTACGAGAAAACCGTTTCCAACATGCAGGAGGTCGCGGCCCGCGGCGGCCGGATCGTTCTTATCACCGATGCGCGCGGAGCCTCGGAAAGCGGTAACTCGGCCGAGAACGTCGTGATCATGCCCGACATGTCCGATATCGTCGCGCCAATCATCTATGCGCTTCCCGTTCAGCTGATCGCCTATCACACGGCCGTCTTCATGGGGACCGACGTCGATCAGCCACGCAATCTGGCGAAGTCGGTGACGGTGGAATAGGCGATGGGGAATATGCCGGGGGCCCTGATCGTTCCGTTCGAGGAGCGGTTTCGGAGCGAAGTCATTGCCCTGTGGGAGAAATGCGGCCTGACCCGGCCATGGAATGATCCAGACAAGGATATCGACCGCAAGCTCACGGACCGCAACGGCGCCTTTCCGGTGCTGTTGCTGAACGGAAAAGTCATCGGGTCCGTGATGGTCAGCTATGATGGTCATCGCGGATCGGTCTATTATCTGAGTGTCGATCCGGCGCATCAGAGCGAAGGCCTCGGGCAAATGCTCATGGCCCATTGCGAGGACTTTCTCCTGGGGCTCGGGTGTCCAAAGGTGAACCTGTTCGTCCGCCGGGGAAACGAAGGCGTGATGCGTTTTTACGAAAAGCTCGGTTACGCCGAGGACGCGGCCGTGCCTCTGGGAAAGCGTCTCATTCCGGACAGTTAGGCCCGTTGTCGTCCGGGCCGGAGGGGCGGCTTAGGACATAGATGGCGGAGCCGGTCATGAAGACCGCGACAAGCAGGGCCAGCCAAAGACCAGGCCGGACGGTCAAATAGAACATGGCATATCCGAAAATCATGCCGCAGAGGGCGAGTATCTTGGCCTTTGCGGGGATTGCTCCGTGGTCTCTCCAGGCGAGAACCGGCGGCCCGAAGACGGGATGGCCCAACAGTCTTTTTTCGAGTTCCGGCGAGGAGCGGGCAAAACAGGCTGCCGCCAGGATGAAAAAGATGGTACTCGGCAGGATCGGCAAAAACGCACCGGCTATTCCCAGTCCCGTTAAACCGGTTCCGAGAAATTTGAATGTGGTTCGCCGCAAGTCTGCCTCCGATTCCGGCACATTTCGGGTAAATCGCTGAAAAATAATTCACGCGAAGGATACCGTACCGAGATTAAGATGCTTATCTAAGTGCGGTCTGGTGAAAAGACAAACGTCAAAAGGACTTCGAGCGTGTTTCACCCATGAGCCGAAACAAACATAAATCAGACGATCCGCAGATTAAAGGTCATCGCCCGGGGGCGGCCACGCGTCTGCGCAACTATTTTCTGACCGGTCTGGTGATCACCGGACCCATCGGGATCACCCTGTGGCTGACATGGACGATCATCAAGTGGGTCGACGGCTGGGTTAAGCCCTTCGTGCCGAAGATCTACAATCCCGATACCTATCTGCCGTTTCCCATACCGGGGTTCGGACTTATCGTTGCATTCTTCGTTCTGACCATCGTCGGGTTTCTTGCAGCCAATTTCCTGGGCCGCAGCCTTATTTCCGTGGGCGAGAGCATTGTCGGTCGTATGCCGCTTGTTCGCAACATTTACAGTGGCTTGAAGCAGATTTTTGAGACGGTGCTTGATGAGCGGGGCAGCAGTTTCACCAAGGCTGCGCTGATCGAGTATCCCCGTCGGGGGCTCTGGGCGATCGTGTTCATTTCCACCGACACCAAGGGCGAGGTCGCCCGACGTCTCAAGGATGATGCGGATACGGTGTCGGTTTTCCTGCCGACCACCCCCAACCCCACGTCCGGGTTTCTGCTGTTCGTTCCCAGGGAAGATGTCGTCGAACTCAACATGAGCGTCGAAGATGCGGCGAAACTGGTGATTTCGGCCGGTCTCGTCAGTCCCAAATATCCGGATATCCTGGAAGATGCGATTGCCGATCCCGCGCAGATGAAGAAGGTCAGGACGTCCGAGGACGCCTGATCAACCGGCGCGCAGCAGGCGAATGGCGGCATCCCGTCCGAACAGATAGAGCAGACAGCGAAGCGCTTCGCCGCGTGGTGAGTTGAGATCCGGATCGGTCTCCAGGATCAGCCGGGCGTCATCGCGGGCGACTTCCATCAGGTCGGCATGCTCTTCCGCCCTTGCGATCCTGAAACCCGGCATGCCGGATTGCCGGGTGCCGAGAATTTCCCCGCCGCCGCGCAGTTTCAGGTCCTCTTCGGCGATCAGGAAGCCATCGTTGGTCTGGCGCATGATGTTGAGACGCGCGCCCGCGGTTTCGCCGAGCGGGCCCTTGTAGAGCAGCACGCAGGAGGAGGGCTTGTCGCCGCGACCGACACGGCCCCTCAGCTGGTGCAGCTGGGCAAGGCCGAAACGCTCTGCGTGTTCGATGACGATGATGGTGGCATCCGGGACATCGACCCCGACTTCGATCACCGTGGTTGCAACAAGAATTCTGGTGGCGCCGGACTTGAAGTCCGACATGGCGGCCTCCTTTTCCTCGGCATTCATCCGGCCGTGAACCAGGGACACCCTCTGCCCCAGGACATGCTCCAGAACCCGGTGACGTTCCTCGACGGCGGCCAGGTCGATCTTCTCCGACTCCTCGACGAGCGGACACACCCAATAGACCTTCTGTCCCTCGGCCACCGCCGCGCCGATCCGCGTGATGATCTCGTCAAGCCGGTCGAGCGAGACGGAAACGGTCGTGACGGGTTTGCGGCCCGCGGGCTTGTCGGTGAGCTTGGAGACATCCATGTCGCCAAAGCAGGTCAGCACCAGGGTGCGCGGGATCGGAGTGGCAGTCATGACGAGGACATCGACGCCCTGGCCCTTGGCGGAAAGCGCGAGGCGCTGGTGCACGCCGAACCGGTGCTGTTCGTCGACGACGACCAGGCCGAGGTTGCGAAAGGTCACGGTGCCCTGGAACAGGGCGTGAGTGCCGACCACCAGGTCGATCTCGCCGGCGTCGAGCTGCTCCTGCCGCAGGCGCCGGTCCTTCTGGCTGTCCTTGCCGGTCATCAGGGCTAGACGGATGCCGGCTTTTTCGCAGAGCGGGGCCATGGAGGCGTAATGCTGGCGGGCGAGAATTTCCGTCGGTGCCATCAGCGCGCCCTGGGCACCGGTCTCTATGACCTGGGCAAGAGCGGCCAGGGCGACGACGGTCTTGCCGGAGCCGACATCCCCCTGAAGCAGCCGCAGCATGCGCACGGGTCTGGCAAGGTCCTCGTTGATCTCCCTGATCGCAACGCTCTGGCTGCCCGTGAGCTGAAACGGCAGGGCATCGATCACAGCCTGCTGCATGGCGCCGCTCGGCGCACGGGCAATACCGCCAAGCGTGCGCATGTGGGCGCGTACCATCGCCAGGGCAAGCTGGCTGGCCAGAAGTTCGTCATAGGCAAGACGCTGTACATAGGGGGACGCAGGCTCGATGTCGCTGCGTTCCTTCGGCATGTGCACCGTCCGCAGAGCCTCCGCGAAATCCGGCCAGGCCGTCTTGTGCAGATAAGCCTCGTTCATCCACTCGGGCAGATGGGGCAGCTTGTCGAGCGCGGCCTTGACGGCCTTTTGCAGCGTTTTGGCGGCTAGGCCGGCCGTCAGCGGATAGACCGGCTCGATGGTCGGCATCTGCTCGGCTTCTTCAGGCTTGAGCGAATAATCCGGATGGACCATCTGCGGACGCTCGTTGAACCATTCGACCTTGCCGGAAACGATCCGCCTTTCTCCTTCGGGAAAGGTTTTCTGCAGCCAGTCCAGGCGCGGATGGAAAAAGACGAAGGTGATCTGTCCGGTGTCGTCGTGGGCGGAAATCCGGTAGGGCGCCCTGGAATTGCGCGGCGGGGCCATGTGCCTGCCGATGGTCACATCCAGGGTGACGATGTCGCCGTTTTCCGAATAGGCGATTCCGGGCGTATGGCGACGGTCGATCAGGCTATGGGGCAGGTGAAACAGCAGATCGGCGACCGTCGCGTCCCGTTCCGGCTGACTGCCGACCAGAGCGGACACGAGTTTCGCGATTTTCGGACCGATCCCGGGAAGCGTCGAGACAGGGGCAAACAGGGGATCAAGGACCGGGGGGCGCATATTCGGTGTCAAAGCCTCTGGATGGCGGCGGGCGGGATCGGCGAACGTGGCCTGGAGCCCTGTTCTGCCATGAAGGCGCCATGGGGCGCAACAATCGGAACATTCTGTGAACTCGGACGCTGACAAGCCGGAACACTGACGTTATATATCCGGCACGATCAGTCCCGGGTCCGCGCTCCTGTCGAAACGAAGACAGTTTCCCGAGTGCCACCCGCCAGTTCCAGATAGGCTTTTCATGTCCGAAATGTCCGGCAGCAGCAATGACACGTCTCCCACGGAGAGAGAGCCGAGGCTCAAGAAGATCCTGTTCCGGTGCTGGCACCGGGGCATGAAGGAAATGGATCTTCTGCTGGGCGGATTCGCGGAGGCGGAGATCGACCGGCTGACGGAAGAGGAACTCCGTGAACTGGAGCATCTTCTGACCGCCAACGATCAGGACCTTTACGCCTGGATGACCGGCCGCAAGCCTCTGCCGCAGGAGTGGGACGGGCCGCTTTACCGCCGAATCATCGCCTATCACAAGATTGCCGGCCCCGCCGGAAACGTCTGATAACACCAACAAGGACGAATTGCCGTGTTTGACAGCCTGCTCAAAGATCAGGCCAACGTCACGCTGGCCGGCGTGCCCGATGGGGCCGAAAGCTATGCGTTGGCGCGACTTATGGCCGAAAGCGGGTCGAAGGGGCTGGCGCTGGTGTTCGTCGCCCGTGACGCCACCCGCATGGCGATGGCCGGCGAGGCGCTGGCATTCTTCGACCCCGATGCCGAAATCCTGCAACTGCCGGCCTGGGACTGTCTTCCCTATGACAGGGTGTCTCCCAATCCGGCCATCAGTGCCCGGCGGCTCCTGGCCCTTGGGCAGCTTGCCCGCGGCGTAGGAGACGGCAGGAAGACCATTCTGCTGACCACGTTGAACGCGGCGTTGCAGCGCATGCCCGAGCGGTCCTTCATGGCCGAGCAGACCCTGTCCATGGCGCCCGGCAACCAGATCGACATGACCGCCATTTCCGCCTGGCTGGAAATGAACGGATTTTCACGCACGCCAACGGTGCGCGAGACCGGGGAATATGCCGTGCGCGGCGGGATCGTCGATCTGTTCGCCCCGGGGGCCGAGGAACCGGTTCGTCTCGATTTCTTCGGCGACACGCTGGAATCGATTCGCTCCTTCAATGCCGAAACCCAGAGAACCTCCCGGCAGCTCAAGCGGCTGGATCTGGTGCCGATGAGTGAAGTGGTCCTATCCGAAGAGGCAATATCCCGCTTCCGCCGCTCCTATCTGGCCAACTTCGGAGCCGCAAGCCGGGAAGATGTTCTCTATCAATCGATCAGTGACGGGCGCCGCTATGCGGGCATGGAACACTGGCTGCCGCTGTTCCACGACCGGCTGGAAACGCTGTTCGATTATATCGGCGACGCTCCCGTCGTGCTCGACACCAGCGCCTCGGACGCGGTGCGTGAACGGGTCGATCAGATCGACGAGTACTACAAGGCCCGGCAGGAGGCTCGCGAGATGGGAGGCGCTGCCGGCACCGTTCCCTACATGCCGGTTGCCCCCGACAGTCTTTACTTCACCGAGCGGGAATGGACCGCGGCGGTTGCCGACCGGGCCAGCGCCGCCCTGGATCCCTTCACGCCACCTCCGGGCAGCGGCAAGGCGGTTGTCGAACTGGGCGGGCGTCAGGGGCGCAGTTTTGCCGCCGAGCGCGCGGCGGGCGACATCAACATCTTTGATGCCCTGGCCGTCCATGTGCGCGACTTGCAGAAAGCCGGCAAGAAAACCGTCATTGCCTGCTGGTCGGAGGGCTCCCGGGACCGTCTGGGACAGATCCTTGAGGATCACGGTCTCGGATCGGTGCGGCTCGTAGATACGCTCGCGCAGGCGAAGGGCCTTCCCGCGAATACATCGGGCCTGTGTATCCTGGGCATCGAGCACGGGTTCGAGCTCAAGGATATCGTCTTTATCGGCGAACAGGACATTCTGGGCGACCGGCTGGTGCGCAAGTCGCGCCGCAAGGCCAAGGGCGCCAATGTCATTACCGAGGCGACAGGTCTTGCGGAAGGGGATCTGGTTGTCCATCTCGAGCATGGTATCGGCCGTTTCATCGGCCTGAAGACCATCGAGGCGGTCGGCGCGCCGCATGACTGCCTGGAACTGCAATATGCAGGCGGTGACAAGCTCTATCTGCCCGTCGAGAATATCGAGCTTCTGTCCCGCTACGGGTCGGAGGACCAGGAGGCCCAGCTCGACAAGCTGGGTGGCGGTGCCTGGCAGGCGCGCAAAGCGAAACTCAAGAAGCGCATCCTTGAAATTGCCGATGGCCTGATCAAGACGGCTGCCGCCCGCGCGCTGAAAACCGCACCTGTGGTGGAAACGCCGGAAGGGGTCTACGACGAATTCTCGACCCGTTTCCCCTACGAGGAAACGGAAGATCAGCTGGGCGCCATCGATGCTGTCTTCGATGACCTGGCCTCCGGCCGGCCGATGGACCGGCTGGTTTGCGGCGATGTAGGTTTCGGGAAGACCGAAGTCGCGCTTCGTGCATCCTTCGTCACGGCCATGTCCGGCCGGCAGGTGGCCGTGGTTGTGCCGACGACACTTCTGGCGCGGCAGCATTTCAAGACGTTTTCCGAACGCTTTCACGGCCTGCCCATCAATGTCGCCCATGCCTCGCGCCTGGTGCCGGGAAAACAGCTCAGTCAGACCAAGAAGGGCATTGCGGACGGTTCGGTCGATATCGTTATCGGGACCCATGCGCTGCTCGGCAAATCGATCCAGTTCCGCGACCTCAGCCTGCTGATCATCGACGAGGAACAGCATTTCGGTGTGAAGCACAAGGAACGGCTGAAGGAACTGAAGTCGGACGTCCATGTGCTGACCCTGTCGGCAACGCCGATACCCAGGACGCTGCAACTGGCGCTCACAGGGGTGCGCGAACTGTCCCTGATCGCGACCCCGCCGGTGGACCGGCTGGCCGTGCGCACCTTCGTCTCGCCCTTCGACCCGCTGGTGGTGCGCGAGGCCTTGCTTCGCGAGCATTACCGGGGCGGTCAGAGTTTCTATGTCTGTCCGCGCCTGTCGGATCTGGCGGAACGGCGGGCCTTCCTTGAGGAAAACGTGCCGGAACTCAAGGTTGCCGTTGCGCATGGCCAGATGCCGCCAAGCGAACTGGAAGACGTGATGAACGCCTTCTACGAAGGCAAATACAACGTGCTGCTCTCGACGACGATCGTGGAGTCCGGTCTGGATATTCCCACCGCCAACACCCTGATCGTCCACCGGGCGGACATGTTCGGCCTGTCGCAGCTCTACCAGCTGCGCGGCCGGGTGGGACGGTCGAAAACCAGGGCCTATGCACTGTTTACCGTCCCGGCCAACAAGACGCTGACGGCAACGGCGGAACGCAGGCTGAAGGTGCTGCAATCCCTCGAGACCCTGGGGGCGGGGTTTCAGCTTGCCAGCCACGACCTGGATATCCGCGGGGCAGGGAACCTGCTCGGGGAGGAACAGTCTGGCCACGTCAAGGAAGTCGGGTTCGAGCTTTACCAGCAGATGCTGGAAGAAGCTGTCGCCCAGCTGAAGGACGGCGGCGCCGATCTCGGGGAGGAACAGTGGTCGCCGCAGATCAATATCGGCACACCTGTTCTGATTCCGGAAGCCTATGTTGCGGATCTGCAACTGCGGCTGCAGCTTTACCGGCGCCTCGGCGACGTGACGGAGGCGGAAGAAATCGATGCCTTCGGTGCGGAACTGATCGACCGTTTCGGCCCATTGCCGGTCGAGGTGCAGCATCTTCTCAAGATCGTCTATATCAAGGGGCTTTGCCGCAAGGCGAATGTGGAGAAGGTGGACGCCGGGCCGAAGGGCATTGTCATTACTTTCCGCAACAGCGAATTCGCCAATCCGGCCGGACTGGTGGGCTATATCGCCGAGCAGGGCGTTCTGGCCAAGATCCGGCCGGACCAGAAAGTGGTGCTCACCCGTGACTGGGAGAAGACGGATGACCGTCTGAAGGGCACGGCAACCGTCCTGACCAAGCTGGCGCGGCTGGCAGCGGCCTGACCGCTGCGGGATGGCAACGCCCGGCTGGCGCGCGCGTCCGGTTCAGAGCCGATGTGCCGCGTCTAGTGGCTATCGTCCGGCCAGCCTCCGGCGCCGACGAGGGGAACGAAGGCAACCTCGCCATGAGAGACCGTCTCGAACTCCGATTCGGACAGGCGCGTTATTTTCAGCAACTCCTGATAGCGGCTGTTCGAGCCGACCGGGAGGACGAGCCGGCCGCCGGTCTTGAGCTGCTGTTTGAGCACCTCGGGAACCGATGGTGCTCCGGCCGCAACGGCGATTGCGTCGAAAGGAGCTTCCCGGGGATAGCCCAGGCTGCCGTCGGCGCAGATCACGCGAACGGTCGGATAGCCGGCCTTCAGGAGGTTTTCGCGGGCGATGTCGACCAGTTCCGGCATGCGTTCTATCGTGATGACCTCGTCTGAAAGTTCCGCCAGGACGGCCGCCGCATAACCGCAGCCTGTGCCGATTTCCAGTACCTTGCTGTTGCCGGACAGATCGAGCAACTCGCACATGAGCGCCACCATATAGGGCTGGGAGATGGTCTGACCGCAGCCGATCGGCAAGGGGCCGTCATTGTAGGACGCGGCCTGCTGCGCGGCGGGAACGAAAATGTGGCGGGGAACCTTGCGCATGGCGGACAGGACGCGCTGGTCGCGTATGCCGCGGCCTTCAAGCTGCCGCAGGACCATTTCCTTGCGCTGGTATTTCATCTGATTCACGGCGGTGCTCCGGACGTGGTCACAATATTTGCGTGCATTTGAACGGCTTTCGCAAGACTCTATTAAACCTAAGCCCGCATAGTGAACGGACAAAGAGGCCATGAGTTAAGCGTTAAGGTCCAAGAGTGCCCCGAGCAGCAACGCGTCAGCGAAAAAAATCCGTATTCCGCCGATTGATCACGCCTGCAATCGCCATCGCAGCGCTTGGATATTTCGGCTTTCATGCCATGAATGGCGAGCTGGGTCTCGTCGGTCGCGCCATGATCGAGCGGCAGGTGACGGAACTTGAAACCGAACTTGCGGCGCTGTCCGCCGAGCGGCAGGAGCTTCAGGCCCGCGTCAGCCTGCTGCGACCGGAAAGTCTCGATCCGGATATGCTGGACGAACGGGCACGTCTCAATCTCAACCTGGTCCACAGCAATGAGCTGGTCGTCCTGCGTCCGGGTCATCGTTACGATGTAAACTGAAAACCAGTTTATTGTCTTTCCTTAACCGGGATCTGGTTAAAAATTAATACACGTAGCGAATACAATAATTTACCCCGATAATCGACTGGGAGATATACGGATTGGATTGACAGCGGCAACAGGATAAGTTGCTGCTAGAAGTCTTAGGGGAAACGCCACGTCGAGATGAGGGTAATGGCCGCAACATCAAAGACCACCTCCGCTAGCTCAAAGAGCACCAGCCGGACCCGCAGCTCCGCCAAGAAGGCCGAGCCTGCGATCGCCGAGTTCGATAAGGAACAGGAACTTCACGCTTACCGCGAAATGCTTCTGATCCGCCGATTTGAGGAGAAGGCCGGACAATTGTACGGCATGGGCCTCATCGGCGGATTTTGTCATTTGTACATCGGGCAGGAAGCCGTTGTCGTCGGATTGCAGATGGCCAAGCAGGACGGTGACCAGATGATCACCGGCTATCGCGACCATGGTCACATGCTGGCAATGGATCTCGATCCGAAAGGCGTCATGGCCGAATTGACCGGACGCCGGGGCGGCCTGTCGAAGGGCAAGGGCGGCTCGATGCACATGTTCTCGAAGGAGAAACACTTCTTCGGCGGTCACGGCATCGTCGGGGCGCAGGTGTCCCTGGGAACAGGTCTCGGGTTTGCCAACAAGTATCGTGAAAACGGCAATGTCGCGATGGCGTTCTTCGGCGATGGTGCCTCCAACCAGGGCCAGGTGTACGAAAGCTTCAACATGGCCGAGCTGTGGAAGCTGCCGGTCGTCTATGTGATCGAGAACAACAAATACGGCATGGGCACCAGTGTCGCCCGCGCTTCGGCTACGACGGATCTCTCGCAGCGCGGCGACTCCTTCGGCATACCGGGCGAACAGGTCGACGGAATGGACGTGCGCGCCGTCAACGCCGCTGCCGCCAAGGCGCTTGAATGGTGCCGTTCGGGCAAGGGGCCGTATATTCTCGAAATGATCACCTACCGCTATCGCGGCCATTCCATGTCCGACCCGGCGAAATACCGCTCCAAGGACGAAGTTCAGAAGATGCGGACCGAGCATGACCCCATCGAGCAGGTGCGCAAGCGCCTCATCGACAAGAAATGGGCGACCGAAGAGGATCTGAAGGGCATCGACAAGGATGTCCGAGCGCGGGTCGCGGAAGCGGCGGAATTTGCGCAGACCGATCCCGAGCCGGATGCATCCGAGCTTTACACCGATATCTTGATTTAACGCCGGGGAATATCATGCCGATCGACATTTTGATGCCGGCGCTCTCGCCGACAATGGAAGAAGGTAAACTCGCCAAGTGGCTCAAGTCAGAAGGCGATACCGTGACTGCTGGCGATGTTCTCGCCGAGATCGAGACCGACAAGGCGACCATGGAAGTCGAGGCTGTCGATGAAGGCACGCTCGGCAAGATCCTGGTGCCGGAAGGAACCGACAACGTCAAGGTGAACGAGAAGATCGCGATCCTGCTGGGCGAGGGCGAGGATGCCAGTGCAATTGACACTGCGTCTGCCGCTCCGGCCGCCGCGGCCGCACCTGCAAAGACGGAGGCACCCAGCGCTCCGGCTGCGCCGTCGCCTCAGGCACCGGCACAGGAAACCCCGGACGATCCGGAAATTCCCGCGGGTACCGCAATGAAGCCTTCGACTGTGCGCGAGGCTCTTCGGGACGCAATGGCGGAAGAAATGCGCCGCGACCCGAACGTCTTCGTCATGGGCGAGGAAGTCGCCGAATATCAGGGCGCCTACAAGATCACCCAGGGCCTGCTGGACGAATTCAGCGCCAAACGCGTGATCGATACGCCGATCACCGAACACGGCTTTGCCGGTCTCGGGGTGGGCGCGGCCATGGCGGGGCTTCGGCCGATCGTCGAATTCATGACCTTCAACTTCGCCATGCAGGCGATGGACCAGATCATCAATTCGGCCGCCAAGACGCTGTATATGTCCGGTGGCCAGATGGGGGCACCGATCGTCTTTCGCGGTCCGAACGGCGCAGCCGCCCGCGTGGGGGCACAGCACTCCCAGGACTATGCGGCCTGGTATGCCCACGTTCCGGGTCTGAAGGTCGTGCAGCCATATTCCGCAGCAGATGCCAAGGGGCTTCTGAAAGCCGCCATTCGCGACCCCAATCCGGTCATCTTCCTGGAAAACGAAATCCTCTACGGCCAGTCCTTCGAGATTCCGGACATGGAAGATTTCGTCCTGCCGATCGGCAAGGCGAAGGTCGAGCGCGGCGGAACCGATGTGACCCTGGTTTCCTGGGGAATCGGCATGACATACGCCATGAAGGCGGCCGATGAGCTGGCCGGCATGGGCATATCGGCGGAAGTCATCAACCTGCGCACGATCCGTCCGCTGGACATCGACACGGTTCTGGCCTCAGTCCGCAAGACGGGGCGGATCGTCACCGTCGAAGAGGCATTCCCGATGTGTTCGGTGTCCTCGGAGATCGCTTATCAGGTACAGGAAAAGGCCTTCGATTATCTCGATGCGCCGGTTACCCGGGTGACGGGCAAGGACGTCCCGATGCCCTACGCCGCCAACCTGGAAAAGCTTGCCCTGCCGAGCGTTCCCGAAGTCATCGATGCGGTCAAAGCCGTAACCTACACAGCCTGAGGCGAGGGAGACGGATATGCCAATTAATATCACCATGCCTGCGCTATCTCCGACCATGGAAGAGGGCAATCTGGCCAAGTGGCTGGTCAAGGAAGGCGACAAGGTTTCCGCCGGCGATGTGATCGCCGAGATCGAAACCGACAAGGCCACGATGGAAGTGGAAGCGGTGGATGAAGGCACGGTCGGCAAGATCGTCGTGCCGGAAGGCTCCGAAGGGGTAAAGGTCAATGCGCTGATCGCCGTTCTTCTGGAAGACGGTGAGGATGCCGGGGCCATCGATACATCCGGTAGCGGTGCATCCGCGCCTGCTGCAAGTGCTGAAAAGGTCCCGGCGGTTCCCGAGAGCGCACCGGCCATCGAGGTCGGCGCCAAGGCGGTGACCGATCCTGTTCCGGCGCCGAAAGCCGGCGACGGGTCCCGGATCCTGTCTTCACCCCTGGCACGCCGTCTGGCGCAGTTGAACGGTCTTGATCTGAAGTCGCTAAGCGGTTCGGGTCCTCACGGACGGATCGTCAAGCGCGACATCGAGGCGGCTCTTGCAGCCGGAACCGGCAAGTCGGCGCCGGCGGCCGCCGAAGCTCCGAAGGCGGCAGCAGCCGCACCGGCAGTGGGACAGTCTGCCGATCAGGTGCTGAAGCTTTTCGATGAAGACTCTTACGAGCTCGTGCCGCATGACGGCATGCGCAAGACCATCGCCAAGCGTCTGACCGAATCCAAGCAGACCATCCCGCATTTCTACGTGACCGTGGATTGCGAACTGGACGCGCTTCTGGCGCTGCGGTCGCAACTCAACGAT
The DNA here is from genome assembly GCF_003075075.1 of Labrenzia sp. 011. GTDB lineage: Bacteria > Pseudomonadota > Alphaproteobacteria > Rhizobiales > Stappiaceae > Roseibium. Next base: position 188,038 of record NZ_QCYM01000003.1, read on the forward strand.
GCGGCGTCCAAGGACAAGGACGGCAAACCGGCCTACAAGCTCTCGGTCAATGACATGATCATCAAGGCCCTGGCGCTGTCGCTGCGCGATGTGCCGGATGCCAACGTGTCCTGGACCGATGACAACATGGTGATGCACAAGCATGCCGATGTCGGTGTGGCCGTGTCGATCCCGGGCGGCCTCATTACCCCGATCATCCGCCGGGCGGAAGAAAAGCCGCTCTCCCTCATCTCCAACCAGATGAAGGATCTCGGCAAGCGAGCGAAGGAACGCAAGCTGAAGCCGGAGGAATATCAGGGGGGCACCACCGCCGTTTCCAACATGGGCATGATGGGCGTGAAGAATTTCGCAGCCGTCGTGAACCCGCCGCATGCCACCATTCTGGCTGTCGGTGCTGGGGAACAGCGTGCCGTGGTGAAGGACGGCGAACTGTCGGTTGCCACCGTCATGAGCGTAACCCTGTCCACCGATCACCGCTGCGTGGACGGTGCGCTCGGGGCGGCCGTTCTGGGCGCGTTCAAGGGTTACATCGAAAATCCGATGAGCCTGCTTGTCTGAACAGGCTCTCCGGCGCGGCACCCTGCCGCGCCGTTGTCAACGATGACTTATTTTCGCCGGGGAACACACCATGGCTGATACCAACTACGATGTGATCATCATCGGCTCCGGACCGGGCGGTTACGTGACCGCGATCCGTTCCGCACAGCTGGGCTTCAAGACCGCCATTGTCGAACGCGAGCACATGGGCGGCATCTGCCTCAACTGGGGCTGCATTCCCACCAAGGCGCTGCTGCGCTCCGCCGAAATCTACCACTATATGCAGCATGCCAAGGATTACGGACTGTCCGCCGAAAAGATCTCCTTCGATCCGGCAGCCGTGGTCAAGCGCTCGCGTGGTGTTTCCGGACAGCTCAACGGTGGCATCGGCTTCCTGATGAAGAAGAACAAGGTCGATATCCTGTGGGGAGAAGGCCGGATCTCGAAGGCTGGTGAAGTCACCGTTTCCAAGACCTCCAAAAAGGCCATGGAACCCCAGCACCCGGCACCGAAAGGCACCAAGGGGGAAGGCGTCTACAAGGCCAAGCACATCATCGTGGCGACCGGCGCGCGCCCGCGCGTCATTCCCGGCATCGAGCCGGACGGCAAGGACATCTGGACCTATTTCGAGGCCATGGTGCCGCCGGCGATGCCGAAGTCGCTGATCGTCATGGGCTCGGGTGCCATCGGCATCGAGTTCGCGTCCTTCTACAAGACCATGGGCGCGGATGTCACCGTGATCGAGATGATGTCAAACATCATGCCGGTCGAGGATCCTGAAATTTCCGGCATGGCCAAAAAGATGATGGAAAAGCAGGGCATCAAGTTCCTGCTCGAGGCCAAGGTGTCCGCCGTCAAGAAGGGCGCGGGCGGCGTGACCGCAACAGTCGAGACCAAGGACGGCAAGAAGCAGGATCTGACGTCCGAGAAGATGATTTCCGCTGTCGGGGTTGTCGGGAATATCGAGAATCTCGGCCTGGAAGACCTGGGCATCAAGACCGACCGGGGCTGTGTGGTGATCGACGGCTTCGGCCGCACCAATGTCCCGGGCGTCTACGCGATCGGCGATGTGGCCGGACCGCCCATGCTGGCCCACAAGGCCGAGCACGAGGGCGTTGTCTGTGTCGAGAAGATCGCCGGCAAGGATGTCCACGCCATGGACAAGTCCATGATTCCCGGTTGCACCTACTGCAATCCGCAGGTCGCCTCCGTCGGGCTGACCGAGCCGAAGGCCAAGGAAGCCGGATATGACATCAAGGTCGGGCGCTTCCCCTTCATGGGCAACGGCAAGGCGATCGCCCTGGGCGAGCCGGAAGGCCTGATCAAGACGATCTTCGATGCGAAGACCGGACAGCTTCTTGGCGCGCATATGGTCGGTGCCGAAGTGACCGAACTCATTCAGGGCTATGTGGTCGCCATGAACCTGGAGACGACGGAAGAGGACCTGATGCATACGGTCTTCCCGCATCCGACCCTTTCGGAAATGATGAAGGAATCCGTTCTCGACGCCTATGGCCGCGTCCTGAACATGTAGCCATGTCTGCAGGTCGCGCTTCCGCTCCCGGCCTGGATTTTCGGTAACGTCAAGCGGGCCAAGTTGTGCAACTGGGAGGATGCGGTCATGGACGCAACAGCAATTCTTATCTGGATCGTTATCGGCGTGGTTGCCGGATGGCTTGCAAGTGTCGTCGTTGGCGGCGGCGGGCTGGTGCGTTACCTGATCACCGGTCTGATCGGTGCCTTCGTCGGCGGTTTCCTGTTCAGGATCGCCGGGATAGACATGAATCTCGGAAATCCCTATGTGACCGAAGTCGTCGTGGCTGCCATCGGAGCGATCGTCGTCGTGCTGATCGCGCGGTTACTGGCCCGCTGATCCACCGAAAGGAAAACTGCGTTGGGATTGATCATAACTGTTATCATCGGCCTCATCGCAGGCGCTGTCGCTCACCGGGTGCTCAACAGCCGGGGCGGCTTTCTCGGCAGTCTGGTTGTCGGGCTGGTCGGAGCGCTGATCGGCGGTGAACTCGCCTCGCTCCTCGATCTGAATGTCACGGGCGGGATCCTTGACCGGCTGGTCATCGCCGTTCTGGGCGCCATCCTGTTCCTGTTTCTCTGGAAGAAGATGTTCAGGTGACGATGGCCGGGGAGAGCAAGTCCGCGCTGGAAGCCTTTCCGCTCAGGACAAGCGACAAGCTCCGCTATCGGGATACCGACAGGCAGGGGCATGTGAACAACGCGGTCTTCGCCACCTTTCTGGAAACCGGCCGCGTCGAACTGCTTTATCGCGAAGGGCTTGCGGAAGAGGGCGCCGCCTTCGTCATTGCCCGTATGGAACTGGATTTCCTGGCCGAGGTCACCTGGCCCGGAGATGTCGAAATCGGCACGGCCGTGCGTGAGGTCGGGCGGAGCTCGTTCCGGCTCTTGCAGTGCGTGTTCCAGAATGGTGTTGCCGTTGCCCGGGCCGAGACGGTGATCGTTCAGATGAATGAGACCACCCGCAAGTCCCGGCCCTTGAGCGAAACGGCGCGGCAGCGGCTTCAGACACTGATCAGTTCTGCAGCTGAAACATAGCTGGCAACTGGGTTTAAGGCTTGACCTTTCAGGGGAATAACGACAGGTAAGTTGCATGGTTACGATCGTCGATACGCTCAATCGCCCGCGGGAAAGTTCCGAAGCAAGGCCGCGCCATCCGGAAAAGGCCCATCGCCCCGACAACCCGGTGCAGCGCAAGCCGAAGTGGATTCGCGTCAAGGCGCCGACGTCGCCTGTCTATCGCGAAACCCAGTCCGTTGTGCGCGACAACAATCTGGTCACCGTCTGCGAGGAGGCCGGCTGCCCGAATATCGGCGAATGCTGGTCAAAGAAGCACGCCAGTTTCATGATCCTGGGTGATACCTGCACCCGTGCCTGCGCCTTCTGCAATGTGCGCACGGGCATGCCCGGGCCTGTCGATCCCAAGGAAGCGCAAGGTGTGGCAGATGCGGTCGCGGCCATGGGACTGGAGCATGTTGTTGTCACCTCCGTGGACCGGGATGATCTGGACGATGGGGGCGCACGGCATTTCGCCGATGTGATCAGCGCCATCCGCAAGACCTCCCCCTCGACCACCGTCGAAGTGCTGACCCCGGATTTCCTGCGCAAGGATGGCGCTCTGGAGATCGTGGTGGAGGCCAAGCCCGATGTGTTCAATCACAATCTGGAAACAGTTCCGTCGAAATATCTGAAGGTCCGGCCCGGTGCCCGTTATTTCCATTCGATCCGCATCCTTCAGAAAGTGAAGGAACTCGATCCGGAAATGTTCACCAAGTCCGGCATCATGGTCGGCCTCGGAGAGGAGCGCAACGAAGTGCTCCAGCTGATGGACGATCTGCGCGCAGCGGATGTGGATTTCCTGACGATCGGCCAGTATCTTCAGCCGTCGAAGAAACATCATCCGGTCATTTCCTTCGTGACGCCGGAAGAGTTCAAGGGATATGAGCGCATAGCCTATGCCAAGGGCTTCCTGAAGGTCTCGGCGAGCCCGTTGACCAGGTCTTCGCATCACGCGGGCGAGGATTTCGCGGATCTGCGCGCGGCCCGCATGTCCAGGCTCGGTCGTTAGGTCACTGTGTCCTGAACACGATGATATGGCTTGAGGCGGATGGTTCGCGTTCAAGCCCTGGAGAGGCCCGCCTTCGCGCCTTCATGAATGAGGATGCGGATCGGGACGGCGCAACGGATTGCAACACGGTCAGACGAACTGAATGCCCAGTTTTTCATCCACTCACAAGGTCAACCACGCCGCAGCGGACATGTTCCGCCTTGTCGCCGATGTGGAGCAGTATCCGCAGTTCGTGCCGTTGTGCCAGGACCTGCATGTTCGCGGCCGCAAGGAACTTGAAAACGGGGCGACCGTCCTGATTGCCGACATGACCGTGGCCTACAAGCTTTTCAAGGAAACCTTCACCAGCCGCGTCGAACTGCGGCCGGAGGACCACACGATCCTGGTGGAATATCTCGACGGCCCGTTCAAGCATCTTGAGAACAAATGGACTTTCGAGGATCTGGGGGAGGGCGCCAGCAATGTCGGGTTCTTCATCTCCTACGAATTCCGCAGCCGGACGCTCGGCTCCGTGATGGGCGTCATGTTCGACAGGGCGTTCAGGAAATTCTCCAATGCCTTCGAGGCGCGCGCGGATGAGGTCTACGGGACCTGAAACGCCGATGTGCACCGGGGCGAGCGCCCTGGAGGAGCAGTCCCGTCAACCTATTTGAATTGCTTGAAAGCGTCGCGGATTATGCGGATGCGGCTGGATTTCAATTCGGTGGTCCCGTCGGTGCCGCGTATTTTTTCCACTTCGGCCGGCTTGAGGCCGAGATCGTCCAGTGTGGCAAAGGAATCATAGTCGTCACAGACGATTTTCCGGCCATTCCTGGAGGCGGCAGCGGAATCTTCCTCCACCACGAGACGTTGGCCGGCGGCGGCCTTCTCCTCGGTCCATGCGACCGTGTTCGACGATACCCAGAAGGTCAGATCGCAATAGCGGGCTTCGTAATAGCCCTCCTTGGGTTCTCTGAGGATTTCGTGGGATCCTGTGAAACTGCCGTTGGAGTAATGGGACCGGATGTAGAAATCACTTTGGCCAAGCGCCGCCCCGGCCAGACAGCCGCTTGTGGCGATCGGGAAAGCCAGGAACGCCAGACAGCGTTTCATTTTGTCATTCCTTATCCAGCGTGTTTACGTCACCCCAGCTGTTTCCCAAGTGTATGATGTCAGGCTTGCTTGAGCCTTACTCGTTTATTTTGATGTCGTGATAGGATCTGGCAGCCTTCTCAACAGAAGTCTTGAAGGAATTGCGAATGGCCGCGAAACGGTTCACGCGATGGACGGGGACACCGTCATTCTGGACGACGATCCTCGGATCTTCCTGGATACCGAGATCCGGCAAGGTGACCTGCTGTTCCGGATGTTCGCAAATCGGCCGCCAGCCCTTGCCCCGGCTGAATTCGACGCGCACGGCGTTTTGCCGTTCGACTTCGAGCTGGGTCCAGGCAACCGTCGCGAAGCGGACCCAGTAGGACCGCCCGCAATATTTCACTTCCACCAGGCCCTCCGACTGTCTGTCGTAGATGCGGTGGGAGCCGCGGAACCCGTGATACTGGTCGCGGGAAATAAGGTAGGTATCCCCAACGGAGGGTGGAGCGCTTCCTGCAAATGCATTCGTCACGCCCAGGAGAACAGCTCCTGCGACAAACATCGCACACTGGTTTGACATAACCTTGTCCTGTATCGCGAAATCATTTCGCGTGTTGGTCTTTCCAAGCGGAAACCCTTACAGGGAGATGTTGCAAAAGCTGTTTCGAGCGGGGAGCGGCTTTTATTAAAACTTTATGCGCCGTTTCCTGAAACGGGCCGGAGCGGACGGCCGGTCTCGTCCTACCGCGTATGAAAGCTGCTGCCGCTGTCTTCCAGTCCGTCTGCCTGGAACATGGACCCGATGGTGGACAGGCGGCTCTTGCGGGAGGAGCTTTCCTCTTCGGTTTCCAGCACGGCGTCGGCGCTCATGCTGATCCCGATATCGGCCAGGGTGACCTGATTTTCCGGTCCTTCGCAGATAGGCCTCCAGCCGCGACCGAAATTATACTCGATGCGAACGACATGGCCGCGGCGGCTTTCCACTTCCGTCCAGGCAACGGAGTGGCTGCGCACGAAATAGTCCCGGTCGCAGTAGGATACCTTTTTCAAACCCCTGTGCGGGTCGAGAAACAGTTTGTGGCTGCCGACAAAGAAACCGTACCGGTCCCGGGATATCAGATAGAAGTCGCCCGGTTGTGCAATTGTTCCCGCGTATGCTGCGCTGCCGAAACATGCAACGGCAACTAGTATCGCAGATATTTTCTTCATGGACTGCAGATTCCGGGCCACTTGAGTGTCAATGTGACGCGACTATACGGAGACAACGCGGTAAATCCAGAAGGAAGTCAGCCCAACATTAATGAGATTTTACTCATGAAATCGCATTTAAAATAGATGTTAAGGCAGTCTGTACCGTCTCCAGCCGGATGGACCTCCGGCCCTTGTCTGCGAACCAGCAGTGAACATGATCCGTCGGCCGGCCCTTGCTGGCGACCGCGATGTGAACCGTGCCGACCGGCTTGTCCTGGCTGCCGCCACCGGGGCCGGCAATTCCCGTGACCGAAACGGCGACATCCGCATTGGACCGGGCGAGGGCGCCTTCGGCCATGGCGATGGCAACTTCCTTGCTGACGGCACCGACCGTGCGGATGAGATCGGCCGGCACGCCCAGCATGTCGGTCTTGGCCTCGTTCGAATAAGTGACAAAGCCCCGGTCAACGACGGCTGAAGAGCCGGCGATTTCCGTGAGCGTTCCGCAGATCAGGCCACCGGTACAGGATTCCGCCGTGGCCACCATTTTGCCGCCGTCTTTCAGCGCATCGAGAACCGTCGTTGCAAGCGCGGTGAGGTCGTCCAGACCGCGTGGTGTCCTGTCGGTCATGTCCGGGCTCCTTCGTCGTCTTCGAACGGCAGTCTTACGGTGACGCAGGCGAGGGCCGCGATTCCCTCCCTGCGGCCTGTGAAGCCCAGTTTCTCGGAGGTCGTGGCCTTGACGGACACCCGGGAGACCGGCAGACGGCAGATGTCGGCAATCGACGCGCGGATCCTGTCCCTGTGCGGACCGATCTTCGGCTCCTCGCAAACGACGGTGACATCGATATGGGCTATCCGTCCACCACGCTCCGTCAGACGGCGCATGGCGTCATGCTGGAACCTGTCGGAGGATGCTCCCTTCCACAGGGAATCGCTCGGGGGGAAATGCTGACCGATGTCGCCGTCACCGATGGCGCCCAGGGTCGCGTCCGTGATGGCGTGCAGAACGACGTCGGCATCGGAATGTCCCTTGAGCTTTTGCGAATGCGGAATAGCGACACCGCCGAGAATGACAGAATTGCCATCCTCGAAGGCATGGACATCGTAGCCTGTGCCCATGCGGATATCTGGCAGGTCCGAAAGCGGAGGGGGGGAGGAAACGGCCTGGGGCATTGTCAGTGCGCTCGCCTGTTTTTCCGCACGCCGGAGGTCGGCTGCGGTCGTGATCTTGAAGTTGGCCGGGTCTCCGGCGCTGAGAACGACCGTCATGCCGTCCCATTCGGCAAGGCTGGTGTCGTCGGGAAAATCCCTGCGGCCGGATTGGGCCGCATTCTCGTGGGCCCGGGAAATGCGCGCTAGCGGAAACGCCTGCGGGGTCTGAGCGGCCCACAGGCGCTCCCGGTCCACCGTTTCCAGTGGCCGGCCGGGGGCCGTCTGTTTCTTGAGCGTGTCGACGATCTGCGTGGCGGCAAGCGCGCCCTCCGCTCCGGTGTCGAGTTCGGCAAGCAGACCGTCGATAACTTCGTGGGTCAGGAAGGGGCGCGCCGCGTCGTGGATAAGGACATAGTCGCAAGGCACCGCCGAAAGTGCTCTCAGTCCCTCGCGCACGGATCCCTGACGGGTCTTGCTGCCGAAAACGGCGGGCAGGAGTTTCGGCTGCCAGGGTTCTGACGATGCCGCTACGGCATCGTCATACAGCCCGATATCGTCCGGGTGGATGACAGTCACCATATGTGAAATCCGGGGATGATTCCCAAGGACGTTCAGTGTATGGGTCAGCACCGGCCGGCCGGCAAGCAGCCGGTATTGTTTGGGGACAGAGGTATGGGCATCCGCCAGGCGCGACCCACGCCCAGCAGCAACAACGAGGGCTGCCACCGTTTTGGCCATTAGAGGTCTCCTTGCAGGGGGCCATTCCGAAACCATCGGACCGTCTTTAACGAAGAACTTGTCCCGACTGCAAATTTTGACTTGTTGCGCTGCGCAAATTGTCTACAATATAGGCAATTAACAAAATGCACAGGCAGTGAGCAAAAGAAGAGAGCCTTGTGTCGCCAACGATGAAACCACTTTCAATCGGCCGTCATACACTCGTCGGCAGGGCCGTGCTTGCGCCGATGTCCGGTGTTACCGACCTGCCGTTTCGCAGGCTGGCTGCACGATATGGCGCCGGCATGGTCGTCAGTGAAATGGTCGCGAGCGAGTCCTTCCTGAAAGGGGACGCGGAAACCCAGATGCGTGCCGAGGCCCAGGGGCAGGGTCTGCACGTGGTGCAACTTGCAGGCAGAGAGGCCCGCTGGATGGGCGAGGCGGCCAGGGTGATCGCCGATCTCGGGGCAGATGTCATCGACATCAACATGGGCTGTCCGGCCAAGAAGGTGACCTCCGGATATTCCGGCTCCGCCCTGATGCGCGACCTTGATCATGCCCTGTCGCTGATAGAAGCGACAGTCGACGCCGTCGACATTCCCGTGACGCTGAAAATGCGGCTCGGCTGGGACGAGCAGACCATCAATGCACCGGAGCTTGCCCGGCGCGCCGAGGCCGCGGGAGTGCAACTGATCACCGTTCACGGCCGTACCCGCTGCCAGTTTTACAAGGGAACCGCCGATTGGCAGGCCATTGCCGCGGTCCGCAACGCGGTATCTGTGCCGTTGATCGCCAATGGAGACTGCAGGAGCGTCGAGGATGCCGGGCGGATGCTTGCCCAATCGCGGGCCGACGGGGTGATGATCGGCCGGGGCGCCTATGGTCGTCCGTGGCTGCCCGGTCATGTCAGCCGCTTTCTGGAAACCGGGGAGCAGCTGGCCGAACCGGCAGGCACCGCTCTGGCCGACCTCGTCACAGAACATTACGAGGCCATCCTGGGGCACTACGGTCAGGCACAGGGATTGCGCATCGCGCGCAAGCATCTGGGCTGGTACCTGGATGCGGCCGGCGGCGGGGAAAGCTGTCCGGAAGCGCTCCGCAAGACTCTCATGACATCCCGTGAGCCAACGCAGGTCCTGCGTCTGGCTGCGGACTGGTTTTCTTCCTCCAGCAAACGGACAGCTGCGTGACGGATATTTTGTCTGCGACAGGCCGGACGGCCGCGCTTGCCAGTGACGGGCCGACAATACTGGATGCCTTGCCGCATCCCGTGCTTCTCGTTGCGCCTGACGGTGTCATCGAATCTGCCAATATGGCCGCGGAAATTTTCATGCGGTCGAGCGTCGCCGTGTTGCGGCGCCATCCCATCAGCGATTTCGTGCCCTTCGGCAGTCCGCTTCTGACCCTGATCGAGCAGGTGCGCGAGCGCGGTGCCGCCGTGAACGAATACAAGGTCGACATCGGCACGCCGCGTATCGGAGCACCCAGGGTGGTCGACATAAACGCGGCTCCGGTCGCAGACCGTCCGGGGGCTGTCGTCCTGATGTTCCAGGAACGCACCATGGCGGAAAAGATCGACCGCCAGCTGACGTCCCGGGGGGCGGCGCGCACCGTGACGGGGCTGGCGGCAATGCTGGCCCACGAGATCAAGAACCCGCTGTCGGGGATCCGCGGTGCGGCGCAGCTGATCGAACAGTCTGTTCCCAGCGAGGACCGGGCGCTCACCCGCCTCATCATGGACGAGACCGACCGGATCGTGAAACTGGTCGACCGTATGGAGGTCTTCTCCGACGAGCGGCCGATCGAGCGCGAACCGGTGAATATTCATGTGGTGCTGGACCATGTGAAACGCCTGTCGGACAGCGGGTTTGCCCGCGGCAAAAGGATCGTCGAAATCTACGACCCGTCGTTACCGGCGGTTTATGCCAACAAGGACCAGCTCATTCAGGTGTTCCTGAACCTTATCAAGAACGCCAGCGAGGCGATCGGTGACGATCCGGATGGAGAGATCCGCATCTCGACCGCCTTCAGGCCCGGCGTTCGGCTGTCCGTTCCAGGGACCGCGGAAAAGGTCGGCCTGCCGCTCGAATTCTGTGTTCAGGACAATGGTCCCGGCGTGCCGGAAGACCTGCTACCGCATCTGTTCGAGCCATTCATTACCACCAAGACCAACGGATCCGGCCTGGGGCTGGCGCTCGTTGCAAAGATCATCGGCGACCATGGCGGCGTGATCGAGTGCGACAGTCAGCGTCAGAAGACCGTATTCCGGATTCTGTTGCCTGCCTATTCGGGCGAGGGCAACCCCGTATCCGACAAGCCGAACAAAGGAACTGATTGACCATGCCAACAGGCACGATCCTAGTTGCAGACGACGATGCGGCGATCCGTACCGTTCTCAATCAGGCGCTTTCCCGGGCTGGCTATACCGTCCGGCTGACCTCCAACGCATCGACACTGTGGCGGTGGGTCTCCTCGGGCGACGGCGATCTTGTCATCACCGACGTCGTCATGCCGGACGAGAATATCTTCGACGTGCTGCCGCGCATGAAAAAGATGCGTCCGGACCTTCCGGTCCTGGTCATGAGCGCCCAGAACACCTTCATGACAGCCATCAAGGCTTCGGAAAAGGGGGCCTATGAATATTTGCCAAAGCCCTTTGATCTGAAAGAGTTGACGAGCATTGTTCAAAGGGCGCTTGAAGAGCCGAAAAGGCGACCGGCCGTCGAGCTGGACGATGCCGGCGAGGGTATGCCCCTGGTGGGGCGTTCCCCGGCCATGCAGGAGATCTACCGCGTCCTGGCCCGACTGATGCAGACCGATCTCACGGTGATGATCAATGGCGAGTCGGGAACCGGCAAGGAACTGGTCGCGCGCGCGCTGCACGACTACGGGAAGCGTCGCAACGGGCCGTTCGTTGCCATCAACATGGCCGCGATCCCGAGGGATCTTATCGAGGCGGAATTGTTCGGCCATGAGAAAGGCGCCTTTACCGGGGCTCAGAACCGCAGTTCCGGCCGCTTCGAGCAGGCTGATGGCGGAACGCTGTTCCTGGATGAAATCGGCGACATGCCGATGGAAGCCCAGACCCGGCTTCTGCGGGTTCTCCAGCAGGGGGAATATACGACCGTTGGCGGCCGCACGCCGATCAAGACCGACGTGCGGATTGTTGCTGCGACGAACAAGGATCTGCGCCATCTCATCAATCAGGGCCTGTTCCGTGAGGACCTGTATTTCCGTCTGAACGTGGTTCCGATCCGCCTTCCGCCTCTGCGTGAGCGGGTGGAGGACATTCCCGACCTCGTGCGGCACTTTTTTGCCATTGTGGAGAAGGAAGGCCTGCCTGCGAAACAGGTCGACCAGAGCGCTCTCAATCTCCTGCGCCGGTATCGCTGGCCGGGGAACGTGCGCGAGCTAGAAAACCTCGTTCGGCGTCTCGCTGCGCTCTATCCGCAGGATGTGATCAGCGAAAACCTCCTGGAGCATGAATTGAGCCAGCCGTCGGTTTCCTCCATGGAGGAGGAGACGGCGGAAACCGTGAATCTGGGCGGTTCGGTCGAACGGTACCTTGCCGGGTATTTTGATACCTTTGGCGATGCCTTGCCGCCTCCGGGTCTCTATCATCGCATTCTGCGCGAGGTGGAATATCCCCTGATCAGCGCTGCTCTTGCGGCAACGCGCGGCAACCAGATCAAGGCTGCCGAACTGCTCGGTGTGAACCGCAACACCCTGCGCAAGAAGATCCGGGACCTGGACATTCAGGTGATGCGTTCGACGCGATAGGAAGACCGGGCCTGCCGCCGTTGCCCCAGCCTTGGCGGGCCGGGACCATGATCTGCCGGAAAAGCGCAGGGATAAAATCGCTGCGCGTCCTGCAGACCCCGCTTGCGGCGAGTCGTCCACCGCAATTTTTCGTGCTTCCGGTTCCCCTGTCGCAATTCGGCAACATTGTGTGATAAGTTTGCCGCAAACAATCTATGAAACCTGTGCCGCGTTTTTCCGACGGCATGCGTTCGGGGTCCGATGATACTAGAAGCGGCACAGCAGTCCGTTGCACAATCGAGCGCTGCGGGAAGGATCTGGCGACGCGCCGGTCTTGCGATCATGGTTGTCGCACTGATCTCCATCGGTGTGACCTTCGCCATTCTCATGGGACTCACCTCGATCGATCCCACCCGCGACGTCATCAAGACCGCGATGACGATCAACGGCGCCCTCGCTGCGATTCTGCTCGGCGTCATCGCCTTCGAGATTCTCAAACTCTGGCAGGCACGGCGCCGGGGGCGGGCGGCCGCCAGGCTGCATGTGCGGGTGGTTGCTCTTTTCAGCGTGGTGGCGGCCGTTCCCGCCGTGCTCATGGCGATACTGGCCGCCATTACGCTCGACCGCGGGCTGGACCGGTGGTTCGAGGACCGCACGCGCCAGATCATCGACAATGCTCTGACCGTTGCGCAGGCCTATCTTCAGGAACACGCAAGGGTATTGCGTGGCGACCTGATCGCCATGACAAATGATATCGACCGGGCCAAGGCGGTCTATGATTTCGAGCCGTCGCGTTTCGACCAGTTCTTCGCGACACAGGTGTCGCTGCGGGGCATACTCGCCGCTTTCATACTCAACGAAAACGGCGAAGTGGTCACGCGGATCATTATCGATCCCAACGTCGATATTCCGCTGCCCCCCGCCGACAGTTTCTTCAAGGCCAAGTCCGGCGATCCGATCCTGATCGCACCGGGGAGTTCCAATCTCGTCGGCGGTGTCATGAAACTGTCGGCCTACGACGATTTTTATCTTTATGCGGTGCGGGCGATCGATCCGCGTGTGGTTGAATATCTTCGCCTGGCCGAGGATGGTGCCTCCGAATACCAGCAGATGGAGAGCAGCCGGTTCGGTGTGCAGGTGGCCTTTGCCCTTGTCTATCTCGGTGTCGCGCTCGTGCTGCTTTTGTCGGCCATCTGGATCGGATTCGGTTTCGCAAATCGATTGGTGTCACCGATCCGCGCGCTGATTTCAGCTGCCGACGAGGTTTCCAAGGGGAATCTGGCGGTGAAGGTCGGGACGGAAAAATCCGCGGGTGACCTGGCCAATCTCGGGGCGACCTTCAACAAGATGACCGGTCAGCTCCTGGGGCAGAGGGACGCGTTGCTGGCTGCCAACGAACAGATCGACCGGCGCCGCCGCTTCAACGAGGCCGTGCTGTCCGGCGTCTCGACCGGTGTCATCGGTGTCGACGACGAAGGCTCCATCATGCTGATCAACAGATCGGCCCTGGAGCTCCTGCAGCTCGACGAAGTTCAGATTCTCAACAAGTCCCTCGTCGAAGTGGTGCCCGAGCTGAAGGACTGCATTTGCGAAGCCCTGCAGAACCCCGGCGACAGGCGTCCGGAAGCGCAGATCGAGATCAGCAGGGGCGGGCGGCTGCGCACGATCAATGTGCGGATCACCAGCGAACAGTCGACGCGCCGGGAACACGGTTTCGTGGTGACGCTGGACGATATTACCGATCTCGTTTCCGCGCAGCGCAATTCGGCCTGGGCGGATGTTGCGCGCAGGATCGCGCATGAAATCAAGAATCCCCTGACGCCGATACAGCTATCCGCCGAGCGCATCCGCAGACGATACGGAAAACGCATTGAAGAAGACCGCGAGGTGTTCGACCAGTGTATCGACACGATCGTCCGGCAGGTCGGCGATATCGGCCAGATGGTCGATGAATTCTCCTCCTTCGCCCGCATGCGCAAGCCCACCAAGTCGAAGGGCGATCTTCGCGAGGCGGTGCGCGATGCCGCCTTCATGCAGTCGGTGGCAAATCCGGAGATCAGTGTTAAGGCCGAAGTGCCCGGTGAACCGGTGGAAGCTGTCTTCGACGCACGCCTTGTCGGGCAGGCACTGACGAATGTGGTCAAGAACGCGACTGAAGCGGTAAGCTCGAGAACGGGCGAGAACCTGCCGCAAGGCAAGGTCACCGTGCACCTGCGCGGGGCTGCTGAAGACGGAAGCGGCCGGATCGTGATAGACGTCACTGACAACGGCATCGGCCTGCCGGAAGAAAACAGAAGCCGCCTGCTGGAGCCCTACATGACCACGCGGGAAAAGGGCACGGGCCTCGGCCTTGCCATTGTGCGGAAGATTCTTGAAGACCACGGGGGCGGCATCGAATTGCTCGACGCCCCCAAATCCAACCCTGAAGATACGGGAACTCTTGTCCGTCTGACACTGGCAGTCCATGCCGACAGCGAACCGGAGACCGAGGACAGAGATCAAGCAGTGACTGCCCATGGCGCATGATATTCTTGTCGTAGACGATGAAACCGATATCCGGGAAATGATTGCCGGTATCCTGGATGACGACGGGTACGGAACCCGGACAGCTGCCGATTCCGACCGCGCACTGGCCGCGGTCAAGGAACGCAGGCCGTCTCTCGTCATTCTGGATATCTGGCTTCAGGGCAGCCGGCTCGACGGGCTGGCGCTTCTGGATGTGCTGAAGGAAACCGACCCGGACCTGCCGGTTGTGATCATTTCCGGTCACGGCAATATCGAGACGGCGGTTTCGGCGATCAAGCGGGGCGCCTACGATTATATCGAAAAGCCCTTCAAGGCGGACCGCCTCGTTCATATTGTCGAACGGGCGCTGGAGGCATCGAGCCTGAAACGCGAAATCCGCGATCTGAAGCAGCGCAGTGGCGAAACCAGCGACATCGTCGGCAATTCCTCCGCCGCCCATAATCTGCGCCAGACGATCCAGAAGGTGGCCGCCACCAACAGCCGCATCCTGATCATCGGCCCGTCCGGGGCGGGCAAGGAGCGGGCGGCCCGCATGATCCACGATCTGTCGGCACGGGCGAAGAGTCCCTTCGTCGTCTTGAATGCGGCCACGATCACGCCGGCGCGCATGGAAGAAGAGCTGTTCGGCATCGAGGATGAGAGCGGGGGCCTGCGGAAAATCGGCGCGCTCGAGGAAGCCCATGGCGGCACGCTCTATCTTGATGAAGTTGCCGACATGCCTGCCGAGACCCAGGGCAAGATCCTGAGAGTTCTGGTCGAGCAGAGTTTTTCCCGGGTCGGTGGCACACAGAAGGTTCAGGTCGATATCCGGATCCTGTCGTCCACTTCAAAGAACCTGGAGGAACATATCGGCTCCGGACTGTTCCGGCAGGATCTCTATCACCGGCTCAGCGTGGTTCCCCTGCGCGTACCGGGGCTGTCTGAACGGCGCGAGGATATTCCGGTACTGGTTCATCACTTCATGGAACAGATCTCGGCGGCTTCCGGCATTCCGCTTCGGCCGATCGGCGACGATGCCATGGCGGTTCTGCAGACCCATGACTGGCCGGGAAATGTCCGTCAGCTCCGCAACAATGTGGAGCGGCTTCTGATCCTCAGCCGAGGTGATCCGGACAGCACGATCACGGCCGACCTGCTGCCGGCGGAAATCGGTGAGACCCTGCCGCATTTGCCGTCGTCCGGCACCGGTGAACACCTCATGTCCGTGCCCTTGCGGGAGGCGCGCGAGATTTTCGAGCGCGAGTATCTGCAGGCGCAGATCAAGCGATTTGACGGGAACATCTCGCGGACGGCCGAATTTGTGGGTATGGAACGGTCTGCACTTCACCGCAAACTGAAAACCCTCGGCATGACGTGACTGCTGTGAAGCACCGGTATCTATCGCTTTACGCTCAAGACAAACGGCAGAGCGGGAAAGGTTTCCTCCCATGAAAATCGTCATTTGCGGCGCCGGACAGGTCGGCTACGGCATTGCTGAACGCCTTGCCGCGGAGCAGAACGACGTGTCCGTGATCGATTCCTCGCCACAGCTGATCAACGCCATCGGCGATCAGCTGGACGTGCGCGGTTTCGTCGGGCATGGGGCGCATCCGGATATCCTGGCCCAGGCCGGCGCCGAAGAAGCGGACATGATCGTCGCCGTCACCCTGTATGATGAAGTCAACATGGTGGCCTGCCAGGTGGCGCATTCGCTGTTCAACGTGCCGACCAAGGTCGCGCGGATCCGGGCGCAATCCTATCTGCAGGGCCGCTGGCGCAACCTTTTTTCCCGCGATCACATGCCCATCGACGTGATTATTTCACCGGAAATCGAGGTCGGTGAGATGGTGCTGCGCCGCCTGGCGCTGCCCGGCGCCGTGGAAACGGTCCGGTTTGCTGATGATCACGTGGTGGTTGTCGGCATTATCTGCGAGGAAGATTGCCCTGTCGTCGACACACCGCTGCGTCAGCTGACGGAACTGTTTCCGGATCTGGGGGCTGTTGTCGTCGGGATCTATCGCAATAACCGGCTTTTTGTACCCAAGAGCAGCGACGCCATCCTGACCGGAGACCTGGCCTATGTGGTCGCGCGGCGTGACCAGGTGCGCCGAACGCTGAGCATTTTCGGGCATGAAGAGCCCGAAGCAGCCAAGGTGGTGATCGCCGGTGGCGGCAATATCGGCCTTTATGTCGCCAAGGCTCTGGAGCAGCGGCAGTCCGGCACAAAAATCAAGCTGATCGAGGCTTCGCGCGAACGGGCCATGTCGGTCGCCGATGAGCTCAAGCGATCCGTCATCCTGCACGGCAGCGCACTGGACCAGACCATCCTGAACGAGGCGGATGCCGGCGATGCCGACACCATGGTGGCGCTGACCAACGACGACGAGGTGAATATCCTTTCCTCGGTGATGGCGAAAAAGCTCGGCTGCAAGCGGTCTCTGTCGCTGTTGAACAATCCGAGTTATCCGGCCTTTGCCAATGCCCTTGGCATCGACGCCTTCATCAATCCCCGGGCGGTGACCATTTCGCGCATTCTCCAGCATGTGCGCCGCGGCCGCATCCGGGGCGTTCATTCCCTGCAGAACGGTGCGGCGGAAATCGTCGAGGCCGAGGCTCTGGATACGTCGCCGCTTGTCGGCAAGCCCTTGCGGGACATCGATCTTCCCTCCGGTATCCGTGTCGGTGCGGTTTTCCGGGCCGGGGAAGTTCTCACGCCGAACGGCGACCTCCAGATCCAGGCTCAGGACAGGATCGTGATTTTTGCGGTTGCGAGCCGTGTACGGCAGGTCGAACAGATGTTCCGGGTCAGCCTGGACTTCTTTTAAGACGTTTTGGACGCTTTCTGGCCTTGCGTTTGTCGGACCTTGTGGTCAAATTTCAAAAGAAACCAATCGGTTCGCCGAGAACCATCTCTTCTCTGGAGGAAACATGAGCCGGATTGCCTATGTCAACGGCCAATATGTCCGCCATGCGGATGCTGCGGTGCACGTTGAAGACCGCGGTTACCAGTTTGCCGATGGCGTTTATGAGGTCTGTGAGGTCTGGCAGGGACGGATCGTCGACATGCCCCGGCATTTTGATCGTCTCGACAGGTCTTTGGGCGAACTGCGCATCGACTGGCCGATGGCGCGGGCCGCGTTTGAATTCGTGGTGCGCCAGGTTGTGCGCCGGAACAGGGTGCGCAACGGCCTGGTCTATATCCAGGTCACCCGGGGCGTTTCCAGGCGCGATCACTTCTTCCCGCCGGAAGAGGTCGCTCCTTCCGTGGTCGTGACCGCCCGCTCCACCAGCACCGAAGCTGCGAATGCACAGGCCGCGAAGGGCATTTCGGTGGTCAGCTATCCGGAGAATCGCTGGCCCCGGGTCGATATCAAGACGATTGCCTTGCTGCCGAATGTGCTGGCCAAGCAAAATGCAAAAGAGAACGGTGGCAAGGAAGCCTGGTATGTGGATACCGACGGTTTCGTCACCGAGGGCGGATCGACAAATGCCTGGATCGTCACCAGGGACGGCACACTCGTGACACGACCGGCGGAGAGCGGGATCCTGCGGGGCATCACGCGTACAGTCATTCTTGATCTTATCCAAAAAGAGGGGCTGACCTTTGAAGAAAGGCCGTTCAGTCTGGAAGAAGCCTATGACGCCAAGGAAGCATTCGTTACGGCGGCCACGAGTATCGTCATGCCGGTCGTTCAGGTGGACGACAGAACGATAGGAAATGGCCACCCGGGCAGCGTCTCTACCCGATTGCGCGAAGTGTTCCATACTGCTACTGATTTTCAGATGGTATGATTCGACTGGGCTTGTTGGGCTGAAATTGGATACAACATAGAGCTGAGGCAGACAGTTCTATCTGGTGGGCAATGCAAAAAGCGAGCGGCACGTCAAACCTTAGTGTTTGAATTTGAAAGGTTTTCGACGGAAAGCTGCGTAAACGCCGGATGCTCGGCCGCATCCGGGACAAACAGGATAAAAAGACTGATGGCTGAGCGCGCACAAAATCTTCAAGACACTTTCCTTAATCACGTTCGCAAACAAAAAACACCCCTGACGATTTTTCTGATCAATGGCGTGAAATTGCAGGGTGTCGTGACCTGGTTCGATAACTTTTGTGTCCTGCTCCGGCGTGACGGGCATTCCCAGCTTGTTTACAAGCACGCGATTTCCACAATTATGCCCAACGGACCTGTTCAACTGTTCGATCAGGCCGAGGAAAACGCGGAAAAGGCAAGCTGATTGAAACCCAAGTCTCGCGCAGACGATTTTTCCAAATCCAATGGCTCCGAAGAGCCAGGTCAGGACTCTCTGAGGCTGAAGGAAACCGGGGTTGACCGGCTGCCTCAGCCTTTTCGCGCCATGATACTGGAGCCTGTGCTGCAATTGCGCGGCGAAGGCAGTCAGCATGATCTGCGCTCCAACCGGAGTCCGGAAGCGCGTCTTGAGGAAGCCATAGGCCTGAGCGCGGCCATCAATCTCGATATCGTCCAGTCCGGAATCGTGCGCATCAGCAATCCGAAGCCCGCCACGCTGTTCGGCGAAGGCAAGGTTGCCGAATTCGCCGGGATCGTCGCGAGCGAAGATCTGGATCTCGTGGTTATCGATCATCCTCTTTCGCCGGTTCAGCAACGAAACCTGGAACGGCGCCTGAAGACCAAGGTGATCGACAGGACCGGCCTTATTCTCGAGATTTTCGGCGACCGGGCCCGCACCAAGGAAGGTCGTCTGCAGGTCGATCTTGCCCATTTGAGCTGGCAGAAGAGCCGTCTGGTCCGCTCCTGGACCCACCTGGAGCGCCAGCGTGGTGGCGCCGGTTTCATGGGCGGGCCGGGCGAAACCCAGATCGAGGCCGACCGCCGCCAGATCCAGGACCGTATCATTGCGTTGCAGAAACAGCTGGAAGGCGTGCGCCGTACCCGGGATCTGCACCGCAAGAAGCGCAAGAAGATTCCGCAGCCGGTGGTGGCGCTGGTCGGCTATACCAACGCCGGAAAGTCGACTCTTTTCAACCGGTTGACGGAAGCGGATGTCTTCGCCAAGGACCTGCTGTTCGCCACTCTCGATCCGACCTTGCGCAAGGTTACCCTGCCGCATGGCAGGGAGGTGATCGTCTCCGACACCGTCGGCTTCATTTCCGATCTGCCCACCCATCTGGTGGCAGCGTTCCGGGCGACTCTGGAAGAGGTTCTGGAAGCCGATCTGATCCTGCATGTGCGGGACATTTCACATGCGGATACGGATGCCCAGGCGGAAGACGTCAGGAAGACCCTGCGAGATCTCGGTGTCGATGCCATTACCGGGGCTCCGGTCGTTGAAGTCTGGAACAAGATCGACTGTCTCGATCCCGGATACCGGCAGAAGCTGCTGGAAGACGCCGGCGAGGAAGGGCCGATTGCCCTGTCGGCCCTGACAGGCGAGGGGGTCGACAGCCTGCTGACGCGCATTGATGCCTTCATGGCTCAGCATGACGACATTCTCTCCTTGAAGATTCCCGTCGCGGAGGGCGCTTTGCTTGCCAAGGCGTATCAGATGGCCGAAGTGCTTGAGCGCGAGGATACGGAAGATTTCGTGCTTGTCGAAGTGCGTGTGTCCGACAAGCAGCGCGGTCCGTTCCGGGAAACATTCGGCGCGTTTATCGTCGACTAATCTGGCCCCGGGGCGCCTATTTGCCCTTGGCCGCCTGCCAGGCGGCCTCCATTTCGTCCAGCGTCATCGCTTCCAGTGTCGTTCCGGTTGCCTTCGCATGCTCCTCGATGGCGACAAAGCGCTTTCGGAACTTGCGGTTCGTCCGGCGCAGAGCCTCTTCCGGATCGATATCCAGATGCCGGGCCAGATTGGCGAGCGCGAAAAACGTGTCGCCAAGTTCGTCGCAGATCCTGTCTCGGTCAGGAGTCTTGCTGGCAAGTTCCTCGTCAAGTTCATGGGTTTCCTCACGGATCTTGTCGAGGACCAGGCGGGCGTCGTTCCAGTCGAACCCGACCCTTGAGGCGCG
Organism: Labrenzia sp. 011; assembly: GCF_003075075.1. Taxonomy (GTDB): domain Bacteria; phylum Pseudomonadota; class Alphaproteobacteria; order Rhizobiales; family Stappiaceae; genus Roseibium. Next base: position 208,566 of record NZ_QCYM01000003.1, read on the forward strand.
TCTTTGCAGTTTGTCGGCTTCCTGAAGTGCGGGGAATGCACTGGGCACGTCATCCAGAAACCCCTTCTGCGGTTCGGCGAGCCCGAGTGCTTCCCTTTCGGCCTGCTTTTCAGCCCGTTCTTCTGCCTTGATCCGCTCCCAGATGCCCTTGACCAGCTCCGGCTTGTCGCCGTTTTCATCGCCGAAGACATGCGGATGCCGCCGGATCATCTTTCTCGTGATGCCTTCAACCACATCGCCGAAATCGAATTGCTCCTCCTCCTGCGCCATGCGGGCGTGATAGACGACCTGCAAAAGCAGGTCGCCGAGTTCCTCGCGAAGGTTCAGGAGGTCGTTGCGTGCGATCGCATCGGCGACTTCATAGGCCTCTTCCAGCGTATAGGGAGCAATGGTCGCGAATGTCTGCTCCAGATCCCAGGGGCAACCGGTCTCCGGTGTCCTGAGCGCAGCCATGATTTCGATCAGGCGGGAAATATCGCGGCTTGGGGTCATGGAGTAACCTTGGTTTTGGAATGTGTCGCGTTCAAGCGGAAACATGAGGCAGGGTGAATTCCTGAATTCAATGCAACGCACCAGTCACCAGTCACCAGTCAAAGGCGTTACGGATATCCGCCGAAACCACCGGTAATCGATTGCTCCTGCAGAATGCAAGCGGCCGGCAGGGAGGCTGGTTAAAATACACGGCCGTTCCGGAACCATCCTCCCGGCTCCGCTTGCGAAGGTTGCCGGAGGACGGGACGACGGAGGGCCGGGGAAGGTCGCGACGACCTATCCCCTGACCGAAGCATGCCAGAAGGTGACCTTGCGTTCGATCACCGCGACAAGCCCGTAAAACAGCGATCCGGCCACCGCCGCGACGGCAATTTCCGCCCAGACCATGTCGACATTCATGCGCCCGACTTCCGTGGATATGCGGAAGCCCATGCCGACAGTCGGTGTACCGAAGAATTCCGCCACGATGGCGCCGATCAGGGCAAGCGTGGAGTTGATCTTCAGGGCGTTGAAAATGAAGGGCATGGCCATGGGCAGGCGCAGTTTGACAAGGGTCTGCCAATAGCCGGAAGCGTAGGTGCGCATCAGGTCACGCTGCATGGAGTCCGAGGCCGACAGGCCGGCGACGGTGTTCACCAGCATCGGGAAGAAGGTCATGATGATGACGACAGCGGCCTTGGACGGCCAGTCGAATCCGAACCACATGACCATGATCGGCGCGACGCCGATGATCGGCAGGGCGGAGACGAGATTGCCGATGGGCAGCAGGCCACGGCGCAGGAAGGGGACCCGGTCAACCAGGATCGCCGTCAGAAACGCGGATCCGCAGCCGATGGCGTAGCCGGCGAGAACCGCCTTCAGGAAGGTCTGGCGGAAATCGGCCCATAGTGTCGGCACGGAGTTGATCAGGCGCAGCCAGATTTCCGAGGGGGCGGGCAGCAACACCTTGGGGATGCCCGCTCCGGTGACGATAATCTGCCACAGTACAAGCAGGGTGAGGCCGAAGAGAGCGGGAATGACCAGGTTGATCAGCCGTTCCGTCGTTTTGGAGGCGCTTTTCCAGGAGGCAAGGCGCTCCACGAAGAGCCATGCCGACGCCCAGGCAGCCACCGTCAGCGCCCAGAAACCGAGCGCGGCATCTCCGGGATGGTTCGAAACGGTGCCGATGAGCAGCCATGCTGCGACGGCCGTGACGACGCCCAGCATCAGGTCGCCGAACCGGTTGCGCATGAACCCCAGTTCATAGCGCACGGCAGCGATTGCCAGGATAACCAGACAGAGGGACAGGCGGGGAACGTCCATCACGCGGAAATCGGGCCTGAATATCGGACAGAACAGGCCGACGACCACCAGTGCGACAATGAACCATGCGAGCAAGGCAGGAATGTCTACCCGGCTGCGGGACACGGTTTGCGTGCTCATCGGGTCATCCCCATGCGTTTCAATGCCAGTTTTTCAATCACGCCGATCAACGCCACCAGGGACCCCGCCAGAACCGCCGCCATGATCAGGGCGGACCAGATCTGAAGGGTCTGGCCGTAATAGGAACCTGAGAGGAGCCGTGCGCCGAGACCCGCGATGGCTCCCGTGGGCAATTCGCCGACAATGGCTCCGACCAGGGACGCCGCCATGCCGATCTTCATCGAGGTGAAGAGGAAGGGGACCGCATACGGCAGGCGCAATTTCCAGAAGGCCTGGAGGCGTGTTGCCGAATAGGTATGCATCAGGTCCATGTCGATGATTTCAGGCGAGCGCAGGCCCTTCACCATGCCCACGGCGACCGGGAAGAAGGACAGATAGGTCGAGATCATCGCCTTGGGCAGCAGTCCGGATACGCCAACGGCGTTGAGGACCACGATGATCATCGGTGCGATCGCAAGGATCGGAATTGTCTGGGACGCGATGATCCAGGGCATCAGGGACTTTTCCAGAACGCGCGAATGGACAATGCCGATGGCAAGAAAGATCCCTAGCAATGTGCCGATGACAAATCCCAGCAAGGTCGAGGAGAGTGTAATGCCCGAATGATAGACCAGCGACCGCTTGGAGGTGATCTTCTTCTCGACCGTCGTCTGCCAGATTTCGACGGCGATCTGATGTGGCGCCGGCAGCACGGGGCGATCCTGGGAGAGGGTATCGGTCAGGAGTTCGCTGAAGGGGACATCCAGTCTGTCGGCCCGTTCGTAGGTGTCGAGCTGAAACGGCGTGTTGAGCGTGACCGCAGCAATATACCAGAGACCGAGGATGGCCAGGACGACGACAATCACCGGCCCGGCGATACCGGACATGAGGCCGGCAAAAGGGTTCGGGCCGCGGGTCGGAGCGAGAGGCATCGTGGTCATGCGACTTTAGTCCCCCGGTCAGCGTGTAGACATTCAATCCTCATAGGAATGCCCTGCCTTCAGTCCTTCGCGCACCCGATGGGCGATCCGCAGGAATTCCGGTGTCTCCCGGATGTCGAGGCTGCGCTCGCGCGGAAGGTCGCTTTCGATCACGTCGTAGATCCGGCCCGGACGCGGGCACAATACGACGATCTTGGTGGACAGGAACACGGCTTCCGGAATGGAGTGGGTGACAAAGGCGACGGTCTTGCTGGTCTTCGCCCACAGCTGAAGGAGTTGTTCGTTCAGGTGGTCGCGGACGATTTCATCGAGCGCGCCGAAGGGTTCGTCCATCAGCAGAAGATCCGGTTCGACCGCAAGAGCGCGGGCGATGGAGGCGCGCTGCTGCATGCCGCCGGACAGCTGCCAGGGATATTTCTGTTCGAATCCCGACAGATTCACCAGTTCCAGGTTCCTGGCAACGCGCTCCTGTCGTTCTGATCTGGAGAGCCTCATGATTTCCAGTGGCAGGGCGACATTGCTGGCAATGGTTCGCCAGGAATAGAGCGCGGCCGCCTGAAAGACGTAGCCATAGGCGCGATTGAGGCGTGCCTCTTCCGGGGAGACGCCGTTGACGGTGATCTTGCCGGCAGTCGGCTTTTCCAGATCGGCAATTACCCTGAGAAGTGTGGTCTTGCCGCAGCCGGACGGACCGATGAAGGAGACGAAATCTCCCTGTTCGATCTTCAGGTCGATATCGGAAAGCGCATGCACCGGACCGTCACCCGTCTCGAAGGTGAGGGACAGCTTCTCGATATCGATCACCCGGTCAGGGCTTGCGCCAGTGTGTTTTTCCACCATCTCGGTGTCCTTTGCGCCGGCAAGTGAAGTCATTCATTCCTCGCTACACGAGTCGGGGCCTTTTCGACTGTTTCAGAGATTGTGAAACATGCGCCACGGAAGCAGCGCTATCGCAATCGATCCGAAACATCGAGACCGTTCTTGTATTTCATCTGTTCCCCCTCAAAAAGGCCGGGCATCGCCTCAGGCGATCACCCGGCCGACAGGGGCCGGAAGACGGCCTTTTCTAAACGCCGCTGGCGGGAATGCCGGTACGCTCCACCTTGCGGGGGGCGGTCAGTTCCTTCCAGGTGCTGAGCGCCTTGTTGACCGCCTGGAAAGGCTTGCGGGAAACGAATTCCCCATGGCCCTGGCTGGGGTTGACCGTGCCGTCTTCCACGGCAACGCGGCCGCGGGTGAGCGTGTAGCGCGGCAGGCCTTTGACCTTCTTGCCCTCGAAGACATTGTAATCGATGGCCGATTGCTGGTTCGAGGCAGAGATGGTCTTTTCCTTTTCCGGATCCCAGACGACCAGATCCGCATCCGCCCCGACCAGAATGGCACCTTTTTTGGGATAGACATTCAGGATCTTGGCAATATTGGTCGATGTGACGGCAACGAACTCGTTCGGCGTCAGGCGGCCGGTGCCGACCCCGTAGGTCCACAGCATCGGCATGCGATCTTCCAGACCGCCGGTGCCGTTCGGGATTTTGGTGAAATCGCCGACGCCGGTGCGCTTCTGCTCGGTCGAAAAGGCGCAGTGATCGGTCGCGACGACCTGCAGCGAGCCGGACGCAAGACCGGCCCAGAGGCTGTCCTGGTGCTTCTTGTCGCGGAAGGGCGGCGACATCACCCGGCGGGCGGCATGGTCCCAGTCGGCATGCCGATACTCGCTGTCGTCCAGCGTCAGATGCTGGATCAGCGGTTCGCCATAGACGCGGATGCCGTTCTGACGCGCCCGGCGGATGGCTTCATGCGCCTGTTCCGAAGATGTATGGACGATATAGATTGGCACGCCGGCCATGTCGGCGATCATGATGGCGCGATTGGTGGCTTCGCCTTCCACTTCCGGCGGGCGGGAATAGGCATGCGCCTCCGGGCCGTTGTTGCCCTCCGCCATCAGCTTCTGCTGCAAGGTCGCGACCACATCGCCGTTTTCCGCGTGAACCAATGGCAGGGCGCCCAGTTCCGCGCAGCGTGAGAAGGAGGCGAACATCTCGTCGTCATTCACCATCAGCGCGCCCTTGTAGGCCATGAAGTGCTTGAAGGTGTTGATGCCCCGTTCCTGCACCACGGTCTGCATGTCGTTGAAGACCTGCTCGCCCCACCAGGTGATCGCCATGTGGAAGGAATAGTCGCAATGGGCCATGGAGGACTTGTTGTCCCACATCTGCAGAGCTTCCAGTAGGGACTGACCGGGGGAGGGCAGGGCAAAATCGACCACCATCGTCGTGCCGCCCGCGAGCGCAGCGCGCGTCCCGGAATCGAAGTTGTCCGACGAGAAGGTCCCCATGAAGGGCATTTCCAGATGGGTATGCGGATCAATGCCGCCCGGCATGACATAGCACCCGGTCGCGTCCAGCGTCTCGTCACCGGAAAGGTTCGGGCCGATTTCGACGATCGTGCCGTCCTCGATCTTCACATCGGCTTCGTAGGACAGGTCCGCGGTCACAACGGTGCCGCCCTTGATTACCTTGCTCGCCATTGATGTTCCCCTCGTTGTTCGTTTGTTTGCTCCGGCGCCGCACGAATTGCTCGTTCCGGAACCGTTGTGGTTCTGGTCCCGGATCAAGTCCGGGACGTCACCAGGTATTTCTCAGCAGTCCCGGCCTTGAGCCGGGACCGATCATACGTGTTTCGTCACGCCACGATCTCCGCCGTTTCGACCACCGCATGGAACAGCACGTCGGCGCCGGCCTTGGCCCAGTCCCTGGAAATTTCCTCGGCCTCGTTGTGCGACAGGCCGTCCACGCAGGGGCACATGATCATGGCGGTGGGGGCGACCTTGTTGACCCAGCAGGCATCGTGGCCGGCACCGGAAATCAGGTCCCGGTGGGAATAGCCGAGCCGTTCGGCGGCGTTGCGGACCGCGGAAACGCAGGTCTTGTCGAATTCCACCGGGTCGAAGCCGCCGACCTTTTCCAGTTCGACGTCCAGCCCCATGTCGTCGCAGATCTTCCGGGCGCCGGTCTTCAGACGGTTTTCCATGTCCTCGATCACCGCAATGTCCGGTGAGCGGAAGTCGACGGTGAACACGGCCTTGCCGGGGATGACGTTTCGCGAATTCGGATAGACATCGATATGCCCTGCGGCACCAACGGCGTGCGGGGCATGGGACCAGGCGATCTCGTCGACCAGTTCAAGAATGCGCGCCATGGCAAGGCCGGCATTCTTGCGCATGGGCATCGGCGTGGAACCGGTGTGGCTGTCCTTGCCGGTTACCGTGACCTGCGTCCACGAAAGGCCCTGGCCATGGGTGACGACGCCAATGTCCTTGCCCTCTGCCTCCAGGATCGGCCCCTGTTCGATGTGCAGTTCGAACATGGCGTGCATCTTGTCCTTGCGGGCGCCCACTTCCTCGTCGCCGACCCAGCCGATACGTTTCAGCTCGCTGCCGAATGTCTTGCCTTCGGCATCTTCGCGCTCATAGGCCCAGTCCTGGGTGTGGATACCGGCAAAAACCCCGGAGGCGAGCATGGCCGGCGCAAAGCGCGTGCCTTCCTCGTTGGTCCAGTTGGTGATCACAATCGGATGTTTGGTCCTGATACCCAGATCGTTCATCGTCCTGACGACTTCGAGGCCGCCGAGAACGCCGAGCACGCCGTCATACTTGCCGCCGGTGGGCTGGGTGTCGAGGTGCGAGCCGACATAGACGGGCAGGGCGTCGGGATCCGTTCCCGGCCGGGTCATGAACATGTTGCCCATCGTGTCGACAGCCATGGTGAGGCCTGCGTCCTCGCACCATTTCTGGAACAGCTTGCGTCCTTCGGAATCTTCATCCGTCAGCGTCTGACGGTTGTTGCCGCCGGCAACGCCCGGCCCGATTTTGGCCATTTCCATCAGGCTATCCCATAGCCGGTCGGCGTTGATCCTCAGGTTTTCGCCGGGAGCTGCCATGTGCTCGTCTCCATTCTGTCTGGTCGCGGTCGGATGTGTTGAAACTGTCAGTCGATTGCGTGAAGCACGGCGCGGAGCTTTTCGAACAGCTCGTCAATCTGCTCCTTCGAGATGATCAGCGGCGGCGAGAGGGCGATGATGTCGCCGGTCGTGCGGATCAGGAGGCCGTCGTCATAGGCCTTTAGGAACGCGGAGAACGCGCGCTTGGTCGGCGCGCCCGCGATCGGTTCCAGCTCCACCGCACCGATCAGGCCGAGATTGCGGATATCGATCACATGTGGGCAGTCCCGCAGTGCGTGCAGTCCGTCTTCCCAGTATTGCGCCAGATCCGAGGCGCGCGTGAGCAGGCCTTCCTCTTCATAGGTATCGAGTGTCGCGAGTGCTGCAGCGCAGGCCATCGGGTGGGCGGAGTAGGTATAGCCGTGGAACAGTTCGATCATGTGTTCCGGGCCGGTCATGAAGGCATTGTAGATATCGGCGGAACAGAACACGGCGCCCATGGGAATGACGCCGGAGGTCAGTCCCTTGGCGGTGGTGACGAGATCCGGGGTCACGCCGAAGAAATCCGTCGCGAAAGGGGTGCCGAGGCGGCCGAATCCGGTAATGACTTCATCGAAGATCAGCAGGATGCCGTTCTGGGTGCAGATCTCTCGCAGGCGTTCCAGATAGCCCTTCGGCGGGATGAGAACGCCGGTCGATCCCGCGACCGGTTCCACGATGACCGCTGCGATCGTGGAGGGATCATGCAGCTGAATGATGCGGATCAGGTCCTCGGCGTATTCGGCGCCGCTTTCCGGTATGCCGCGCGTGAAGGCGTTGCGCTCCGGATCGTGGGTGTGGCGCATGTGATCGACGCCGGTCAGCAGGGTGCCGAAGGTCTTGCGGTTGGAGACGATGCCGCCGACCGAAATGCCGCCGAATCCGACGCCATGGTAGCCGCGCTCTCGGCCGATCAGCCGCGTGCGCGTGCCCTGGCCGATGGCGCGCTGATAGGCGAGCGCGATTTTCAGTGCGGTGTCGACGCTTTCCGAACCGGAATTCGTGAAGAACACATGATCAAGCGGCGAGGGCGCCATGGCAGCCAGACGTGCGGCCAGCTCGAAGGCCTTCGGATGCCCCATCTGGAAGGCGGGGGCATAGTCCAGTTCGGCAATCTGCCGCTGGACCGCCTCGACCACCTTCGGGCGGGAGTGACCGGCGTTGCAGCACCACAAACCGGCCGTTCCATCGAGTACCTGACGGCCGTCCGAGGTTGTGTAGTGCATGTCCTTGGCGCCCACGAACATCCGCGGCGCCTGCTTGAACTGGCGATTGGCCGTGAACGGCATCCAGAAGGCTTCGAGATTGTTGGTTGCAGCCTGGCTCATTGCTGCCGGATATGCCGGTGCTGACATATGTCCTCCTTGCGGCCTGCGTGTGCGGCCGACTGTCGGTTTCTGCGGGAAAAGGAGGGCACAGCTCAGCTTCCGCCCTGAAAAAGGCGGAACAGCAGCTCAGGTCCTCTCCCCACGCTGTTCCCGGCGATTGTCCGCTGGCGCTTGCCGTCCGGTCGTCGCCGAATATCTCTGGATGGCCTTCAGGCCGGTCCCGGTTTTTCCGGGTTTTCTTATGATGATCGCATCGTGACCATCCTTCAAGACATCCCCATTGCGGGGGCTTTTCGGATCGTCTAGCCTTCCGATCATCTGGTCAAATTACCCTAGGTGGGATTTGACCAAATGGTCAAGATGCAAATCCGTACGACATGACTAATTTCTGGTCACTGTCCTTCATGGGTGGCGGAAACAGGCCGGAAACCGCCGGGTTCCGGACGTTTTGTCCGAGGAAACCGGCAAGGTAAGGGCGGCCATGAGGCCGGGGAAGTGGACGTATTCATGACAGGTCTCAGCAGGCAAACGCCAGCATCTTTCAAGCAGGGCGGACTGAGCAGAATACAGGAAAAGAACCGGTCGCTGATTCTCGAAGCCGCACTGGGTGAATTTTCAAGAAAGGGATTTTCCGGAGCAACGGTCGAACGCATAGCGGCCGAAGCAGGGATGTCCAAATCGAATCTGTTGTATTATTTTTCCTCCAAGGAAGCGATCTATGAGGCAACGCTGGCCCATATTCTGGAAGTCTGGCTGGCGCCTCTCAAGACACTCGATCCCCTTGGCGATCCGGCGGACGAGCTTGCAGCCTATATTCGCCAGAAGATCGAATTGTCGGCGAAATTTCCGGAAGCCTCGCGCCTGTTCGCCAATGAGGTGATGCAGGGCGCGCCGCAGATCCTGCCGGTTCTGGAAACCGACCTGAAGCGGCTTGTCATGGAAAAATGCCGGGTCATCGAGGACTGGATCGAGGCGGGAAGGATGCGTCCCGTCGATCCGGTGCATCTGATCTTCACGATCTGGGCGACGACACAGCATTATGCGGATTTTTCGGTGCAGATCAGGGCGCTGACCGGAAAGGACCTGAGCGATCCGGATTTTCAGCGGGAAACGGAAGCGTCGGTGACGGCACTGATCCTCAATGGCGCCGGTCTCAAATGGCCTGCGGAAAGCGATGCGGGCGCATGACGGATGATCCGTCCGACTTCAAGGCCTCTTCCCGCATTCCGGTGACGGGACATCTGTATATTTCAAGGGACGATCTTTCGGAAGAATTTGTCAGGGCTTCGGGGCCCGGTGGCCAGAATGTCAACAAGGTGTCCACCGCCGTTCAGCTGCGGTTCAATCTGGAAGGCAACGAAACCTTGCCGGCGGACCTCAAGTCTCGCGCGGCCAAGCTCGCCGGGAGCCGTCTGACGCTGAATGGGGAAATTCTTCTTCAGGCCGACAGATATAGGACACGCGAGCGCAACAGGGAGGACGCCCTCGAGAGGCTGCTGGACCTGCTGCGCAAGGCCTCGGAACGACCGAAGCCGCGCAAGGCCACCAGACCCACCCTGGGATCCAAGAAGCGGCGGCTGGACTCCAAGAAGCAGCGCGGGCAGATCAAGAAGATGCGTGGCCGGTCCGGACAGATGTCCGATTGAGGGCGGCGTAAAGCTTCCGAGTTCACACCCTGGACTGAAGCGACAGGCGGAAGCCCGTTCACGTGGGGACCGCGTAACCCGCTCCCTGTTTGTCTTGCCGGTCAGCTTGACGCGCCTAGCGCGCGCATAACCCTGATCCAGGCCCAGACCTTCAGAAACTTCTCTGAACCCACTGGTGTGCGAGTTGGTCCAAGCCCGCGAGTTAGCGCCGTCGATGGCCCCGCGAGCCTCATGGTCTACACCTCGGCCCATCACCTAATGTTTGCGAACAGAAAAGCGGTGGAGTTGGCTTGTAGCACGCCCGGGCTGGTGATTTGGTGCATGTACATTCTTGTTCAACCGCCTGCTCGGCCCACCCGACTGGCGGACGGTTGAACAAATTTGAAGTGTCAGCGCATTCTTCCGGCGTCTGATTTGAAAGGCGGGATGTCCCGGAAAGAGCCCCATGATTTCAGCCTCCGCAAGCGAGCGCACCCAGACGACCACCGGTATCTTGCTGATGTGTGTCGGTGTTGCCTGTCTGTGTGTCAACGACGCCATCGCCAAGACATTGACGGCGGGATATCATCCGCTGCAGATCCTTTTCGTGCGCAATGCGATCGCCTTGCCCATCGCGATCCTGATCGCGCTGAAGATGGGCGGGGCGGCGGCGCTGCAGTCCCACCGGCCGGCAGCGCATCTTCTACGCGGATGTATCTGGCTTGGCGCGGCGACACTTTTCTTTACCGGTTTGAGTCTTCTGGAACTGGCCGAGGCGACGGCGCTTATTTTCGCCGCGCCGATTTTCGTGACCGCGCTGTCCGCTCTCCTGCTGCGCGAACAGGTCGGATGGCGACGCTGGCTTGCCGTTCTGGTCGGGTTTCTCGGTGTCCTGATCGTCGTGCGGCCGGGAAGCGGAACCTTCCAGGCGGCCTCGCTGTTTCCGGTCGCGACGGCGGTCCTGTATGCCTTCCTGATGATCAGTGCACGCTGGGTTGATCCGCGCGAAAGCGTGTGGACGCTGATGGTCTATCTCGTTGGGGCAGGGGGGCTGCTCAGCGCTCTGCTGGTTCCGTTTGTCTGGGTTGATCTCAGGCTTGAGGATGCCTGGCTGTTTGTCGCGATTGCCCTGTTCGGCACCGCGGGCATCACCATGATGACACAGGCCTTCCGGTTTGCACCGGCGGCGGTGGTGGCACCGTTCGACTACAGCGCCCTTATCTGGGCGTCATTGTTCGGCTGGCTGATCTGGGACGAGATACCCGACATGGCAACCTATATCGGAGCCGCCGTCATCATATTGAGCGGCCTGTTCATCGTTCTGCGCGAGCGGCAGCTGGAAGGCTGAATGCGGCCCGGGAAACCGGCGGCAGAAGACTTGGCTTGGCTCTTCATTTCAATTTCACATAGGTGCCTGGAGCGCTGCACAGTGGCGGATAACCGAGTTCCGGATTGCCGACGCTGCGCGCCTGAACGGTTCCGGACGAATGCCGTTTCAGCCAGTCGCACCATTGCGGCCACCAGGAGCCTTCTTCGACCTTCGCCCGCTCCGACCAGTCCTGGGCGTTCGGGTGCGGGCCGCCGTGTTTGTAGAACAGCTTGCGATAGCTGCGGCGCGGATGACCGGGTTCGGAAACGATGCCCGCATTATGACCGCCGGAGGTCAGGATGAAGTCCACGTCCGTATCGAACAGATGCACCAGTTTGAATACCGATTTCCAGGGCGCGACATGGTCGGTCGTGGTGCCGACGGCAAAGACGGGAACATGGATATCCTCAAGATGAACATCCTTTCCGCGAACCTTGTAGCGTCCCTGGGATAAATCGTTGTTGAGATAGAGCTGGCGCAGGTAATCCGCATGCATGCGGTAGGGCATGCGGGTGGCATCCGCATTCCAGGCCATGAGGTCACTGGTGCCGGGGCGCTGACCGAGCATGTATTCCAGGACCATCCGTGACCAGATCAGATCCTGCGACCGCAGCATCTGGAAGGCGCCGGCCATCTGCCACTGGTCGAGATAGCCTTTCAGCCACATCACGTCCTCGATGAAGGAAAGCTGGCTCTCGTCGATGAACAGACCAAGTTCGCCAGGTTCGTCGAAATCGACCTGGGCGGCGAGCATGGTCTGGGTCTGGAGCCGGTCGTCGCCATCGCGCGCCATCGCCGCGGCGGCCATGGCCAGTAGTGTTCCGCCCAGACAATAGCCGGTGGCATGGATCTTTTTGCTTCCGGTGATCGTCTCGACCGCGTCGAGCGAATCCATGATGCCCCGTTCCAAATAGTCTTCCAGGCTGAAGTCCCGGTGACGCTCGTCCGGATTGATCCAGGAGATGCAGAACACCGTGAAGCCCTGGGAGACCAGATAACGCACGAGGGAATTTTCCGGCGACAGGTCGAGAATGTAATATTTCATGATCCAGGCGGGTACGATCAGCAGCGGTTCCGCCTGAACCTTGTCCGTGGTGGGCGCATATTGAATGAGCTCGATGAGGTCGTTGCGATAGACCACTTCACCGGGCGTGATCGCGACGTTGGTGCCGGGAGAGAAACCGGTGTCTTCCTCCCTGACCTGAGCGGCTTTCATGATATCGCTGACCATATAGCCGAAACCGCGGAGGAAATTGGCGCCACCTTCCCGGATCGTCGCCTGGATGACATCCGGATTGGTGAGCGCGAAATTGCCGGGCGAAAACATGTCCAGCATCTGCCGGGCGTAGAATTCGACCAGCCTTTCATGCTGGGCGGTGACTCCGCTTACGCCCGTGGTGGCCTCATGCCACCATTGTTCCGTCATCAGGAACGATTGCGCATAGAGATTGAAGGGGAATTTTTCCCAGGCAGGCGACTTGAAACGGTGGTCCTGTGGCGTCGGGTGAACGCAGCACTCGGTCTTGTCGCCCGTCAGGGTGCAGTCCAGGAGGTATTTGGCGAGCCGGGTCTGCTTGCGGCCCAGTTGTCGCAGGATCTGCTGCTGCTTGCCCGGAGAAATGGCCAGATGCAGCATCCAGTCCTGCCAGGCCTGCAGCAGACTGATCGGCGAAATACCCAGCGTCATGGAAGCCACAGCGGCATGATGGAAGCGGTCGGCAATCACGAAAATCCGGTCGTCAGGGTCGCCCAACTCCGCAAGCATAGCCGGAAGATGTCGTCCGGTGGTGGACGGAACGGATGTGGATGTCTTGGCAGGAACGGTGTTTGTCACGATTCACTCCGGCAGCAAACGCGAAGATTGCTTTGGCTTCGAACAGGTTGGCCGTTGGGCAGTCGGACGCTACGGCTCAGCGCCGTGTGATCCACTTCAAGGATATTATACCTGCGCCGCAGCAAACGATTGATCGGCATCAAACGAAACGCAAATTTTCCAGGGCTATGGCTGCATCAACGCGCGATAAGCCGGTTGCGGACAATTCGTTGGTAGAGCGCCGCATAGTCCCGTGCCATGCGGCGGGCGGAAAACCTGCGCTTGACCCATTCGCGCGGCACCCTGCGGTCTATCTCGTCGATCCTTTCCAGTGCCGCGACGGCTTCGTGCGGATCGTCGACGATAAAACCGGTGCGGCCATCGTCGATGACTTCGGGCATGGAGCCGCGCCGGGTGGCGATCACGGGCGTGCCGCAGGCCATCGCCTCGACCACGGACAGTCCGAAGGGTTCCTCGAAATTGATGAGGTGCAGAAGCGCTCTGGCTCTGCCCAGCGCGGCAAGACGCACCGCGCCGCCCGCCGGACCGTGCCAGACAACCGCTCTGCCATCGATCTCCGGTTCGATATGGCGTTCGAAATACTCCCGGTCCTGAACGATGCCGTAGACATGCAGCGCGCGGCCGGCCATCCGCGCAACGCTGATGGCCTCCTTCGTTCCCTTGTCGGGATGGATACGACCGAAATACAGCAGATCCTCACTGCCGACGGGATCATGGGGAAAGTCCTCGATCCGGATGCCGTGATGGATGGTGGCCGCATAGCGCAGGTCCGGATGGCGATCGGCGTCACTTATGGCCACATAATGCACCCGGTCCTCGAAAGGCTTGTACATCGGCAGGATTTTGGGGGAAGAAAATCCGTGGATCGTTGTGACGAGCGGCGTGTCCACCAGGCGGGAAAAGGCATGGGCCGGAAAGTCCGCCTGGTTATGGATGATGTCGAAGTTTTCCGCCTGTTCAAACAGATGGGCCAGATGACGGTATTCCCATACCTTGGCGTCTATGGCCGGATCCTCGGAGTAGGGCGCAGGCACGACGCCGTCGAGTCTGGCCGATGTCAGGCTGTCGAGGGTGGCGAACAGGGTGACATCAAGGCCGAGCCGGACCAGTTCCTCAGTCAGCAGATGGGTGACCAGCTCCCACGGACCATAATGGCGCGGCGGCGTGCGCCACGCGATGGGAGCGAGCATGGCAATGCGCATCGGACCTCCCTCAGCGTCTTCTGTTGCCATCGCTGCCGTCGCGGAATTGGCGGGCCGGCAGCGGTCTTTCGCCCGGAGCGACAAGATCTTTCATTGCATTCAGCCGAGCGTGGCAAGCAGGTCGTTCAGGTCCACCGTGGCGAAGGCCACGGAACTGTCGGCGATGCCGTAAGGCAAAAGCAGTCTTCCGGCATGAACCAGGCCGCCACAGGTATAGACCACATTGGGGACATAGCCCTCCCGCTCCTCGTCGGAAGGCGACAGGAGCGGCACGCGCGAACGGCCCAGAACGCGGGAGGGATCCTCCTTGTCCAGGAGCATGGCGCCGATGGCGTATTTGCGCATCGGCCCCACGCCATGGGTGAGCACGAGCCAGCCTTCATCCACTTCGATCGGCGAGCCGCAATTTCCGATCTGAACAAGTTCCCAGGGAAAGAGGGGGGCTGCGAGCTTCGCGCCTTCTTCCCAATGGAAAAGGTCGTTCGAGCGCAGCAGGAAGAGGTTTTCGTTGTCCTGGCGGGCAACCATGACATACGCACCGTCGACCCGTCTCGGGAACAGGGCCATGCCCTTGTTGCGGGCTGCCGGACCGGACAGCGGACGCAGTTCGAAGCGGCTGAAATCACGGGTGATCAGCATCTCCGAAGCGATCGTGTCGCCGCTATAGGCGGTGTAGGTGCCGTAATAGGTCATATCGCCGTCGTCTTCCCTGAATTGGACGAGGCGCAAATCCTCCAGACCATTGCGTTGGGCGGCGGTGACGGGAAACAGCACCAGTTCGCTGAGGCATTTGTCGCCTTCCCGGATCAGATCGACGCGCCCGTCATCGCAGTTGCGCGGTACGGCGGCGACGGCAAAACGACTCTGGGGATCGAGCCGCATGTCGCCCTGCGCGGTGAAGACGCCTTCGCGGAACGTGATGGAGGAGATATGCCCTTCTCCCACCGCCCTGAGGGACAGGAGGAAGCGCAGTTCGCCGTCAGCCAGACCCGTCTGGTCCGGGTGGGGCACCACGCTGGGGTTCATCAGTGCGGCGGCTTCGAAGGAATACTCGTGGCAGAAATAGGCACCGATCAGGGCGCGCTCGACATCGCGCAACGGTTCAGCGAGGTCCAGATCCCGCGCAATTCCTTCATAGCGGTCCTCGAAAAAGCGACGGACTTCGCGGTGCCGGCTCTCGAAGTCGGCGAGCACGAGCGCCAGTTCGGCCTGGATCGTACGGTTGTCCATCTCCCGAACGGTTGCCACGATCCGCCGGGCCCGTGCCTCGGAGGCGGGACTGAGCGCCCGGGGACCGGGCGCGCTCTGAAAGTGCCGGACCACGACGCGGTTGGCATTCGCATGCAACTGCAGGGGCAGGGTGTTTACCAGAGACATTAGCCCGCCCTCGTCATGCCTGTCTGTTCAGCCTGTGCGCGCACCGCAGCTTGCAGCTGGCGCAGGGAAAGGGCAGCAAGCTGGAAGGACAGGATCGATTCGGCACCCTGGTTGAGATTGACGCGATCGACCTGCAGTCCGTCATAGCAGCCCTGTGTTGCCGTCGCGAGGCGCAGACCGAGATCGTTGCGTCCCAGGTACCAGTTGAAAGCCGCCTCGGCGCGAAGCGGCCATGCAGGGTCCGGGGAAACCGCATAGGCGGCCGAACAGGCGTCGATCATGGCCCAGGCTTCGAGAGGCTGCTGGTCGAAGGGGCGGGGGCGCTTGTAGGCGATGCCGAAGCTTTCGGTCCCCACCGGCCGGAACTCGTGGTTCTCGCTCGTCTGCACATCCGCCAGCCAGGTCAGGGCGGCAAGACCGTCAGAAACCATTTCCGTGCGGGAAAGCTGGCTGCCGGCCCGGATCAGGGCTTCGGGCAGACGTGCATTGTCGTAGGAAAGATCCGGCTCGAACCAGTCCCATCCGCCACGGCGTTCCCGAATGAGCATGTCGTGCAGACGGTTGGCAAAGCTCTGCAGCAGGCGCTGTGCGGGCCTGTGCCCGGGATAGACCGTCAGATAGCTTGTCAGCCCGAGCACGGAAAAAGCCATGGCCCGGGGCGCGTCAAGCCTTTCGCTGGCCGGAATGACCTGATCGGCTAGGGTGGTTGCCCAGACCCTGACGCCGTGATCGTCCGTATCGGCGGCAACGCGTCCCAGCGACCACAGCGCCCGGCCGTGGCTGTCCTGCGAGCCTTCCTTTTCCAGCCAGCTGCGCTGGTAGTCCATGAAGTTCCGGAATACGGAGCGTTTTTCGTCCCAAGCGTATTCGACGAAGGCGGCACAGGTGTCGATGATCCTGGCGGCGCATTCGGCCTCGATGTCCTCCGACTTCAGACCGACGGCCAGCATCAGGGCCCGTGCATTGTCGTCCAGACAGTAGCCATGGCGCCGGTCGGCAATGGACGAGCGGCTGTGCTGGAGCATGCCGCAGCCATCGGTCATGCGGTCGACAGCCGCCAGTGTCGATGAGGGGGGCGCCAGTTTGCCCTGCGGAAATGCGTGCACTGTGCCCGATGGGCTGGCGTCCGCCCTGGCTTGTGCGAACAGGTCGAAATAGGATTTTGCGACGACCGGCCAGATCATTGCCCGGCCGGCGTCATAGGCCCGGCTGCGCAGCCGGTCGCGGCGCGCGTGATTGTCCAGAAGGGCGGCGATCGTTTCCGCCAGCGCCGCCGGATCCGCGAAGGGAACCAGCGCCCCCGTATCGTTCGCCAGCAGTTCCTGGGCATGCCAGTAAGGGGTCGAGACGACGGCTTTTCCCAGTCCGACCGCATAGGACAGTGTGCCGGAGGTGATCTGCGCTTCATTCAGATAGGGTGTCACATAGATGTCGGCTGCCGAAAGCCAGGCCTGCAGCGTCAGCGTATCGACATATTCGTTGATGAAGCGCACGTGGTCCGTGACACCCAGAGCGCGGGCCTTGTCCTGCAGGCTCTGCCGGTAGGCTTCCCCCTCCCGGGCGATCAGATGCGGATGGGTTGCGCCGAGAACCACATAGACCAGATCGGGATGGGCCTTCACCAGTGCGGGCAGGGCGGCGATCATGTTCTCGATGCCCTTGTTCGGTGACAGGAGCCCGAACGTCAACGCGACCTTGCTGCCGTCCAGGCCAAAGTGATGTTTCTGGAAGGCCGGATCGAGGAAAGGCAGATCCGGAATGCCATGCGGGATGACGGCGATCTTGTCTGTCGGAATTTTCCAGGTATCGGTAAGGATCGCACGGGCCATGTCCGTCATGACGACAAGTCGACTTGAATGGCGGGCCAGGGCATTCATGACCCGGCGTTCGGCCGGGGTCGGGTCGGTCAGAACCGTGTGCAGCGTCGTTACGATGGGCGCCCGCAGGCGTTCGACGAGCTTGAGGAGCAGTTCACCCGAGGCACCGCCGTAAATGCCGAATTCGTGCTGAATCGACACGACATCCGGATTCAGGGCATCGATGTGTCCGGCGGCGGCGACATAGGCATCCGGGTCGTTCTGGGCAATTTCATAGCCCACGTCCCCGGGATAGGCATACGACTGGCCCGGATCGGTCATCGCCACCACGCTGAGATGCGCAGAGGGTTTTGCGGATTTCAAAGCTGCATGAAGGTCGGCGGTGAAGGTCGCGATGCCGCACTGGCGCGGAGGAAAATTCCCGATGAGGGCGACATGGTTCACGGAAGGGGGAAGGGACTGGTTGCTCATTGCCGCCCCCTCCGGCCTGACCTGCCGTCAAACGGCTGCGGCCATGCATCTTCAGGCGGGAGGAAAGATGAATGAAGTCGAGAAGAAGTCCTTGTTCTGCAGGTCGTGTTCAGCATCGGCCCGGTTCCCCAAACAGATGATGGTTGTCGAAGGTGTTAAGATATTGAAATCACAGATATAATATCAGTGACGCAAATAAGATGGGATTTCGAATGCCGTGTTTCAAGAGGATGCGGCAGCTGACCGCATTCGCGTCGCCGACGTAGAGGAACCAACCGCGCAAACGAGGATCAGCTCGACGAGCCGATCATGTCGCGTGCCTGCGGCATGTGAGTTTGCGTGATAGGTGTCTGGAGGGCAGGGGCGAACAATCTTCTCCTCCCTCCGGTGCCGGACAGCGGCCGCTACGCCCTTGCGCGAGATGGCAGCTGAAGGCACCAGGGGGCTGCGGAAGCTTCCGGCCCTTGGGAGGAGGATTCAGGCGTCCTCGTTCCCGCCACCATAGGCGCCGGCGGAATAGGTCAGTTCGTAGCTGTGTGAAACGATACCGAGTCGCCGGCGGGACCTTTGATCTGGGGATCGTCAATCACGCACCGGCTCATTCCAGGCTCGAGGATGTGCTGGCCGGGCGTCAAAGGCTTTGTCTCGTGCTTCCATCGGACGCGGATCTGTCGCCGGATTTTTCCGGCCTTCAGGATCGCGGCTTCATCGCGCATCCCGATGGCTTCGCCTTTGCGGATGAACTGCTTGGATTGAATTTACCGGACGCATACCGGGCGGCTGAGCTGTTGCGGCTCAGAAGCTACGTCAATCAGATCGGACAGATTGCCGAACCGGTCGCATGCGGGCTGGGCTATACGATCCTGCCGTGGAGCGGAATTGCGGCTTGTGCGCAACGCGACCGACTGGCGGTGGCGCAGCTTGCCCGGCAGGTGCAACACGACCTCTGGATCGTCCAGCGCAAGGAACGTGTCTTGCCGGCACGGATCCGGACAGTTCAGTCCGTGATCATGAAGGCCGTCGCACCGATATGAAACCCTGTGTCTGAAGTGCATCGCTGGGTCGCAGGTTCGGCTTTTCATGCGTCAAGTCACGCTCGCTGAGCATCATCGGTCCTGGTCGGACCTCACAATCATCTTGTCATTGAGGGAAGAGAGATGGTTTCGTGAAGGCCGACCGATGGTGACAGGCTGGTGCTCCTCGCGCATATCAATTTCGCATAATCAATATTATGGAACATTTTTATGTAGGCGATTGAGGTGCGGGATCAGTGGTTTGTCCGGTGCCGCGCCCTCCGGCAATCCTCTGGATGTGTGCAGCGTCCGTTTCGGCTCGCATCTTCAGGTTCTGGCTTCATGGGCCCTAAGGTCTTCCTTCGTGGCCTCGATGACCCGCCGAGCGACGTCGTAGGAAAACCCGGCGCGGCAGAGCGCGGCCATGTCCTTGTCGCGGCGGTCCTTGTCGTCGGTGCGAAACGGACCGAGCCGACGACGTCTTGCGAAAATGAACGCGGCGCTCAGATCGTCCTGGCCATCATTGTTCAGGACAGTCCGGATGATGTCCCGGTCGACTCCCTTGGCGCTCAGTTTCGCCTCGATCTTGCGCCGCGATCCGCCGCGGCGTCTCAGGCCGGCGGTCTTCGTTTCCGCGTAAGCCAGATCGTTCACCAGACCGCTTTGGCAGCATTTTTCCACAACGGCATCGATCAGAGCCGAAAATTCGCCCGGATCCCGCTCGTGCGCCATGCAGGCCTTCAGGACCTTGCGCTCCAACACCTTGCGCAGGTTGGCCGCCGACGAGGCATAGCGCTCCAGGTAATGAACGGCCGATCTTGTCAGCCTGTCTTCGGTCGGGATCTTGTAGCGGGGTTTGTCCGGCAAGAGCCTGTTCGCCTCAGGCTTCAGATGCCGATGCTGCGGAGGATTCCGGGACAACGATGCGCATGCCGTCATGGGCAGGTTCGATGTTTTCCGGCAACTCCCGACAAAGGGTTCCGTAGTCAAGGTCGTTGTGAAGATTGGTCAGGACGGCCTTTCGGGGGGCCAGTCTTGAAGACCACTCAAGGGCGTCCTCAAGGCAGAAATGGCTGGGATGTGGCCGCCGGCGCAGGCAGTCGAGGATCAGAACATCAAGTCTTTTCAATGCCTTGACACTCGCAACCGGAATATCCGATGCATCGGGAATATAGGCGGCACTGCCGACCCGGAAGCCGAGGGCGTCGATGTCGCCATGGGTGACGGCAACGGGCTGAAAGGTCAGCGCACCGCCTGCGCCATGAATGACAAAGGGGGTGCCGGGTTCGATGAGATGATGGTCGAGGGTCGGCGGATAATTCGACCCTTGCGGCGTTCTGAAACAATATGTGAAAGCCTGATAGGCGCGCTCATAGGTCGACGCGTCCATGTAGACAGGCATTTTCCTTCCACTGCGAACCATGAAGGCGCGCAGATCGTCTATGCCGTGCAGATGATCGGCATGTTCATGCGTATAGAGAACTGCATCCAGATGCCCGACCTGCGCTTCAAGCAGCTGCTCGCGAATGTCCGGACCGGAGTCTATCAACACGGTTGTACACCCGTTTTCCCCATGCTTTTCCACAAGAAGCGCACAGCGGGAGCGCCTGTTCTTCGGCTCTGCGGGATCGCAATCGCCCCAGTCGTTGCCGATGCGCGGCACCCCGCCGGAGGATCCGCAGCCCAGGATCGTCAGAACAAGGCTCATTGGTCGGAGACCTGTGGCTGGCGGGCCGATTGCGGCACCTTGCGGAACAGGCGGAAGAAATTTTCCGTCGTCTGCCGGGCAATTTCCTCCTCCGGAACGCCGCGTGTCTGCGCCAGAACGGCTGCTGTCATCGCCGTATAGGCAGGCTCGTTGCGTTTGCCGCGCCTGGGCTGAGGCGCCAGATAGGGCGCGTCGGTTTCCACCAGAAGCCTGTCGGCGGGAAGATCACGGGCTATGTCACGCAGCTCTTCGGACCTTTTGAAGGTCAGGATGCCGGAAAAGGAGACATACAGCCCCAGTTCGATACCGATCATGGCCAGGTTACGGCCGGAGGAAAAGCAGTGCAGAAGGGCGGGAAAGGCCCCCTTCCCCATTTCCTCGCGCAGGATAGCTGCCATGTCCTCGTCGGCATCGCGGGAATGGATGACGAGCGGCAGCCCGGTCTGACGGGCCGCGTCGATGTGGATGCGCAGCCCTTCGGCCTGGGCGTCTCTCGGCGCCTTGTCATAGAAATAGTCGAGACCGGCCTCGCCGATGGCCACCACCTTGGGATGGGCCGCCAGGCGGATGATCTCTTCTGCCGGTATGCCGCGTTCGGCTTCCGCGTTGTGGGGGTGGGTCCCCACGGAACAATAGACCTGCGGATATTCCTCCGCGATGGCGCGAACCTGATCGAATTTGCGGATATGCGTGCAGATTGTCACCATCAGGTCGACACCTGCCTGTCCGGCACGTTCGATCAATTCGGCGCGCTCGCCGTCGAAATCGGGAAAATCGAGATGGCAGTGGCTGTCAACGAGCATGAAGGGTCCAGAAATGGTCTAGTTTACGGGGCGTTCGAGATTTGTGCATCAGCAGGTCTTGATAGCCGGAAACGGGTGAAATCCCAAGAAGCTCGGTGAAAATTTCCGTCGTGCGTTCTTTCCCTTGCCGTGGCGAAGGTCAGGCGGCGCGCAGCGCGAAGAAGAAGTCCAGAACCACCTGTTTCCTGTCGAGATTGAGCGCATCCGCATCGCGGATGGCCTGATTGGTCCGGTCCCACAGTTCCACAAGCGGATAGACGCTGCGCACGCCGTTTCCAAGGTCGCGCCGCATGCGCTCATGCAGCCAGATACGGATGATATGCTGGAAACTTTCCCAGTTGTCTGACTGGCCGCGCGCGGCAACGAGATCGGCAAGAGCGTGGACCGCGGCCAGATCGGGCTGTGCTCCGCTTTCGGCAAGTTTCTTCAGGTTCTTTGCAATGGCAAGCCCGTCTCCCGACAGGAGTGAGATTGCCGCGCGCAGGCTGCCGTCCGCGGTCTGCGCGATTTCGCGCAGGTCGTCGTCGGCCGGAATGCTGTCTGCCGCAAGTTCGCGCAATCCTTCGGCAATCTCGTTGCTGCCCAGAGGTGCAAGGTCCAGACGGCGGCATCTGGAGCGGATCGTCGGCAGAAGACGCCCGGGCGCATGGCTGAGAACCAGAAACAGGCAGCGTTCCGGCGGTTCCTCAAGGATTTTCAGCAGTGCGTTTGCCGAACTGATGTTCAGGTCATCGGCCGCGTCGACAATACAGATGCGCCAGGCCTTGGCGGAGGCGGTGGTCCCGAAAAAGGAGACCGTGCGCCGGATTTCGTCGACGGGCAGATCGGACTTGAACCGCTTGGACTTGTCGTCCCAGGGGCGGCGCAGATGCAGGATGTTGGGGTGCCCTCCTGCCGCCAGTTGACGGGCGACCGGATGATCCTCGGGAACCGACAGGTCCCGTGCTGCGGCCACGTCCGCTCCAAACCGGTCTGGATGGGAAATGACAAAGCGCGCGAAGCGGAAGGCAAGCGTCGCCTTGCCGATGCCCTTTGGGCCGCCGAGTATCCATGCATGGTGAAGCCGCACCGAGCGATAGGCATCCAGCAGGGCCTGTTCGGTGGCTTCGTGCCCGATCAGCCGGGTTCTTTCGTGGGGCGGAGGAAAGCCGGGCAGGACGTCGACTTCGGGACGGACTGAGGTGTCTTGTCCGCGCGCCATCAGACGGCTCCCTCGTGCGCGGCGGTCGCCGTGCCCGCAGGCGTCAGGTCATCGGAGAAGCGTTCGCTCACGGCCTTGCGAATGGCCGTGGCCACATATTCCGGATCCTTCGTGCCATCCACGACAGCGAAGCGGTAGGCCTCTTCACGGGCAAGGTCGATGAACAGTTTCCTGCGGCGTTCGTGGACGGTCAGCGCTTCGTCCTCGAAACGGTCCGGTCCACCGCTGTCGTCGCTTTGCGAGCGCCGTGCCACTCTCTGCAGTCCGACCTTTGCCGGAACGTCGATGAGGATGGTCAGATCCGGCCGGACGCCTGCGACGGCAGCCGTTTCCAGCAATTTCAGATAATCCGTATCCACTCCCGCCTCGCCTTGATAGACGCGGGTGGAATCCGTGTAGCGGTCGCAGAGTACCCAGTCGCCACGCGCAAGAGCGGGCTTGATGGTGTGATCCACATGGTCGGCCCGGGCCGCGGCAAAGAGCATGGCCTCGCCTCGGGGGCCGAGATCCCTTGCCTCGCCAGACAGCAGAAGTGCCCGGATCTTTTCGGCGCCCGGCGAACCGCCGGGTTCCCTGGTCACCAGAACCGAATTGCCGAGGCTTTCCAGAAACACTTTCAGGCGAGCGATCTGGGTCGTCTTTCCGGCCCCCTCACCGCCTTCAAAAGTTATGAAATGTCCAGGCACCCTGTTCTTCGCTCCATAGGCTGTTCGGCATTGGTCCGGCTGACTCATATCAGGTCTTCGGGCGGATGTTGATATCTATCCGATCCATCCGAAGAGCAGTTCCTGCAAGCCGTCCACGGCGCGACTGAACAGGGTGCCCTCGGCAACAGCTTCTCCCGTCACCAGCGGCGCCCTGTAGACGATGCCGTCCTTACCGATGACATGCAGTTCGCCGGCCGGTACGTCCTTCGCCAGCGGTGCGAGGAGCGGTCCTTCGTAGACGACACGAATGCGGTAATCCAGCGTTCCGCCGCGGGCGAGGAGAACGTCAATGTCCTTCCGGGAAACGAGTGGCACCGTGCTTTTCGTTCCGCCGAAGATCCTGCCGTCGGCGACCACGTCACCGGCGGAAAAGAGGGTCTGGACGGTGAAATATTCCCAGGCGCCCTCGATGACCTCCTGCAGGGTCTGCAGCCGGTGCTTGTCCGAGGTCAGCCCGGCGACGGCGGCGATCACCCGCCGGCCATCCCGTTCCACCGAGCCGAGACCTGAGAAACCGTCGGTCGGATCGGAGCCGCCGCCGAGACCGTCGAGATTGCGGATTTCACCAAGAAGCGGATTCTTGTTGCGCTGGAAAATCTTGTTCCAGGTGAATTCCGGCAGGGCAAAAAGCGGATAACGATCCGGATGGGTTTCCAGAATGTATTCCGCGAGGCGGGCCTGGTCTCGGACGGTTGTGCGCGAGGGCTTGTCCTCATAGCCGGTGGAATTGGCAAAACGACTGTTGGCCATGCCGATGGACCGTGCCAGCTTCGTCATTCTTTCGGCAAAGGCGTCCTCGGAACCGTCGAGACATTCGGCCAGGACGATGGCGGCGTCATTGGCGTTGTGGACCAGCAAACCCCTGAGAAGATCCTCCACGGCAATTTCCGACTTGATCGCCGCGAACATGGTGGAGCGGCGCGAAGGCGCGCCGCCGGTGCGCCAGGCGTGTTCACTTACCCTGCAGAGCTGGTCCGGCTTCAGGTCCCCGTCCTTCAAGGCCTTGAATACGGTCGCGGCGGTCATGACCTTGACGAGGGATCCGGGGGCGAAGGGCTCGTCCGGGGCCTTTGCGTAGAGAATCGTTCCGGAGGCGGGCTCGTAGAGAAAGGCTTTCGGCGCCTTGGTTGCAATGGCCTCCGCCGCATGTACGGGAAGAGACTGAGCTGCGGAAATTACCGTGAACCCGGCAATAGCCAAGCTCCGGAAAAGTGACCCGAGAGACAGGCGCCGAGCTTTTTTGACAAGGGATCCGGATCCTGCTGACTGCATCTGAGTTCTTCTACCCGTTGACAGTTCATCCAGAGTCAAGGCTGCCTGCCCCGAGTTCCGCAAATCCTTCTGGCCCTATAGAAGGCGGGCAGACCCGGAAATTGTGCCTTTACTGCGTTGAAGCCCTGGCTGCGAGCTGGCGCATCGACAAGCCGGACGCAGTGTCGGCAAACAGCAGTGCATGGGCATCGGAAATGCGCTTGTTCGCGGAAAAGGAGGAAATGGCGCTTCCGTCGACGAGGCCGGCAGGCGTGCCGGGAGCCGGAACGCGCAGGACGCCGAGCGTTCCTTCCGCAGGAGCCGGTTCTGCCGTGTAGGCGGTTCCGAGCGGCTCAAACCGGTTGTTCGATGCCACCTTGATGGTCGGGCTGCCGGCTTCGAAGGCGATTGCCGGATCGAAGGCAACGGTCATGCCCGCCGGCTTTTGCGCCTGATAGGCCGTGACGGAGGACGGGGTGGCAAGATAGGGACGGGTTGCGGGTGCCGGGACGCTGCCGAAGACGACCTGAGGAGCGGCCTGGATGGCTTGCGGCTCGGCCTGGGCGAGCATGGTGCCCGGACGCGACGTTCCCGGTTCGACAGCTCCCGGTCCGCGATAGGAAGCCAACAGGAAGGATTCGTCCTGACCGTGCAGCGGTGCCTTGCCGACATATTCGACCTTAACCTTGCCGACACCGGCCGTCTTGGTGCCGAGCATCGTGGCAGCACGTTCGGAAAGATCGATGACGCGGTTGCCGTGGAACGGACCGCGGTCGTTGACGCGCACGACCATGGAGCGGCCGTTTTCAAGATTGGTCACGCGGGCATAGGACGGAAGCGGCATCGTCGTATGTGCTGCGGTGATGGCGTTGCGGTCGAAAACCTCGCCATTGGCAGTCTTGCGGCCGTGGAATGTCGGTCCGTACCAGGAGGCGAGCCCGGTTTTCTTGTAGTTTGGATCGGTCTTGGGATAGTACCACTTGCCGGCAATCTTGTATTTCTTGCCCACGACATAACGTCCGCCGCCCTTGGGAACGGGCTTGCCGGCGGCAACCACTTTAGGGCTGCCCTTGACGCCATATTTCTTCGGGCTGAACTTGGCTTTTTCCTGGGGTGCGCTGGCGCAGGCGGCAACCGCCGACACGGCCGCGATGACAATCAGACTGGTGCGAATCTGTTTCCAGAGGCCGCCGTCGTTCCGGAAATTTCGCACTGCTTCCCCTGAAGATGTTGCCGCCACCTGGCCCTTTGCCAGCCGTGACTGCCCGCCTATCCCATGCATCCTGCCGTCCTACTCACTTACGCGCTGGCAGCCCCGCGGCTAACGCGATACATCCCCGGGCGCGGTTCGGTCCGCGTCGGTTTACAGGCGTTCTTCAGATCTTTCGATCAGTCCCCGCAAGACACACTGCCCCCGCTGTGAATCCCGCACGCTGCCCTGTTAAACAGCAAGTTTATTACTTCAAAGTGAATCGGCCGTCGAGGCCGCAACCCGGCTTCTTTGCGACAACTCCCAGCTTTGTGCTGCATTTGACGTATCCAGCCGCTAAAAATTTCATCTAAATATCTGAAATCCGGAAAGATTCGGGCCGCGCGGCCAGTTTGTCGCGCCTGTTGCGCCCAGGGCACAGTGGATCGAAAATCGGCAATGAGTCCGGATGTGACCTACATCACATCCGCTACCGAACCGTTCCGCATAGGTTGACCCTGTTGCTGATGACTGCCCAGTCACAGCATTGCTGGATCCCACCTCCAGCATTTGGCCGCCGGTTCAAAACCCTGCCCACGACACCGGACCGGCGGCCCCTGCCCTTTGGTTTTGTTCCGGTCCCGCCGCGCACGCCCTGCCCCTGATTGCGCCCCGGACCGGAACAAACCGGAGGTGCGGCCATGGTCCACCGGCACCGTCCTTCCACACGATTTCCGTCCTCCGTGCCGTGACGGTTGATGCGCGCTCTTGACTTTCGTTTGAAGACGAAGGAAACGGTGACCCTGCAGCAGGCATTCAGCAGAATGCGGTTGCCTGCGGTGAGGTGGCCGAGTGGTTTAAGGCAGCGGTCTTGAAAACCGCCGTGCGTGAGAGCGTACCGTGGGTTCGAATCCCACCCTCACCGCCATTTCTTTTTCATCGTCATTCAAAGCGGTTAACACCTTGAACGGGCTGGTGGTTTTCGCGGTTCGAAAACCCTGATTCCGGACATATGGCAATGGGGCTGCGAAGACCAGTTTTAAGAGGGGCTTGCGATGTTCCGGGCGTGGTGAAGCCCATATATTCCAAGGGTTTGCTTGGAATGTCATAGCGGTTCGAAAACTTTTATCGAAGTCCTGATTAAGATCGGGCTTCTTGGCCAGGTTTTCGGAGATAAGCGCTTTTTCCGCTTCCAGCTTCTCCAGCTTGGTGTCATAGGCTTGAATGGCTGAGGGGCTGGTGGTTTCAATGAGGCGGTCTGTCAGCTTGCCCACTGTCGCGTTGATGCCCGTCAGGGCCTTCTTCTGCTCTTTCCACTTTTCTTCAAAGCTCTGATTGCGATGGTTCCAGGTGTCACGGAGCATAGCGGGGAGCATGGATATAAGTCCGGCAGACGGGCGCATTTGCCTGATCAGGGTTTCAAACTCGCGTTCAAGCACATCCTTGCGAATGGATTTGCGGCGTTGGTCGCACTGCTTGTTTAAACACTCATGATACGGGTAATGCTTGTTACGGCCTTTGGCATGGTAGGCAGTCAGCGGCTTGTTACAGCATGCACATGGCACAAAGCTCCTGAGCGGAAACTCCTCCGCTGCATCCGTGCGGGCTGCCACATAGGCGTTTTCATTCAAGCGAGACCGAATACGCTGGAAGTCTTCCCATGAGATCAAAGCCTCATGCTTGCCTTTCCCCCAAGGCTTGTAGTCGTAGTAGCCAGCATAGATTTTGTTGCTCAGAAAGTTCTTGATGCGCTGCGGGTGAATTTCTCCCTTTGCGTCACGGCTAAAGATCGGGTGCGGCTCTAGGTCGTGTTGACAAAGTGGATTCACAAATCATTTGAATCCGTGATTCAAGACTGTCTTTTAGGAGGCAGCCTCGGCACGTGGTGATTTGACAGACGCGGAATGGGAATTGATCGAAGCGTTGCTTCCGTCAGAGCGGGGCCGAAAGTCCTGTCCAGCTCAGGATAACCGCCGTTATCTGAATGGTATGCTGCATGTGCTGCGCGTTGGCTGCCCCTTCCCCTCCAAACAGCTCGCGCTTTCCACAATACGAGCCTCACCTTAACTGTGGATAAAAATACGACACCAGCACGAGAAACATTTGGAAATATTTCCCATATATATCAAATACTTATATTGATTTTTGAGATTGACGGGATCTTCAAATTGGTCGATTTTTTGATCTGTGAATCAGATCACGCGGGTGATGTAAAAAATTTAGGAAGAGACGATAATGAATACTAAGCGTATTTTAGCGAAAGCAGGCGCAATTGCTATCAGTATGTCGTTACTGTGGGCGAATACCGCTGCGGCCTGCACCTCATTGCTGTACACGGACAGCAAAGGGAAAGTATACTACGGGCGGACGATGGAACTCCAAATGGAGCTGCCTTACCATGTCGTCCATTTTCCCAAAGGCACATCCTTTTCTTCAAACGCCGGTGAAGGGCACCCGCCTCTGAAATACGAAAGCAGCCACGCCATTTTGAGTATCACGGTTCCTGATGTCGCCCCAGATGGAAAGGAAAAACCAAAACTGGGCGACATGAAGGTTGTCGAAGGTATAAATGACGCAGGGCTTACGTTCAGTCTGCTCGCTTATCCAAGCGCTGAAGGCCCTCAAAAACAAGTTGAGATGACAAAGTCCATTCTTGATGTGATGGACCTGGGTACCTGGATGCTCGCGCAGTTTGAGACCGTTGCCGAAGTGAAGTCAGCAATTGTCAAACAACCCGTGGTTATGGAACCCGTCAAAGTCTTGAAGGGGGCTTTGCCACCTTTCCACTTTGTGGCTCATGATAAAACAGGTGCGTCAATTGTGCTCGAATTCACGGATGGCAAAGGCGCGGTCCATGACAACCCCGTTGGGGTGATGACAAATGGCCCTGAATTTCAGTGGCATCTTACCAATTTGTCGAACTATTCCTTCCTGTCCAATGTCGACAAGGAAAGCGGTTCCTTCAATGGCTTCAAAGTCGCCCAGCCAGATTCCGGTATTGCCACTCAAGGCCTGCCCTCTTCGGACACTTCGGTCGGTCGGTTTGTAAAAGCAGCTTATTACTCAACCTACGCTCAGAAAGTTGATGATCCGGATCTGGCTGTAAAGACCACCGGTCATATCATGAACAACTTTGATCGGCCTAAAAACATCTCGGTTTCTAATGCCGGTGAAGGATCTGCCCTCTCCTCAGGGCTTGGTGCCGATCCCAATTCCACGTCCACCGAGTATACGTCATGGACGACGCTTGCTGATTTGGATCGCGGTTATTATTTCATACGTACATATGAAGGCATCAACTACTCGAAGTTTGACACCAAGAAGCTGTTCAAGCAGACGGTACCATTGATTATGCCATTGAAAACACTTGACGAAGTCACAGACTACGATTTGACACAGAAGCTGATCGACAGCAAAGTACAGTAGATTTTCAGGGCGAAATTTTAAAGCAGTATGATGTGCCATCGTGCCCCCAATTGGTGCACGATGGCATACTTTCTTATTGGCCGTTTCTCTATCTAAAACGTTCGAACTTTCTCCCGGAAGGTCCGCCATTTTCCCTTGATTTCATTGATTTTCCAGATTTTCCGCCACTTCATGATCCGGCCATTTGCCGGGCACGCGCGTCGCTCAGGACATCTGCTGCTCTTCCGTCTTGATCGCGGGAATGTCCGTGCGCTCCTCCTCCTTGCCGCCACACAGGATATCGACAGCGCGGTCGGCGGCGTCCTGGAAGGGTTCGAGCACGAGATCGGCACCCGAAGCGAGAAGATCCTCGGTGTCGTTGGGGTGGTGCGAGGAAACCGCGATGCGTCCCCGGAAACCGGACATGCGCGACAGCTGGATCAGCGTGGTGCGCGCATCTTCGTGGCTGAGACCGGTGGGGTGGATGGGAATCGTCGAGACGATCCATTCGGCATGGGCTTGAGGCAGTTCGGCCAAGAACTCCGGATCGGTGGCGTCTCCGAACTTGGTTTCAAGCCCCAGTTCACGCCAGCGCCGCACGGCGAGCGGGTTGAAATCGACCCCCAGGACCCTGATGCCGCGCTTGCGCAGCCGGAGGCCGATGGCCGTGCCGAAGCGCCCCAGACCGAAAACGATCACCTTGTAGACGTCCCCGTGAACGGCATCGGTTTCGGAGGGCTCGCGCGGGGTGTCCTTGCGCTCGAACATGCCCAGCAGCGGTTCGAACAGTGCGTAGAGCTGGTGCGAATAGGTGATCATGTAGGTCGAGGCCGCGATCGTCACCAGACCGACCATGGTGACCAGACCAAGGGCGTCCTCCTGTACATGGCCGAGCGAAACGCCCATGGCCACGAAAATCAGGGAGAATTCGCTGATCTGGGCCACGGTCAGCCCGGCGAGGAAGCCGGTGCGTTTGCGGTACCCCATGGCCCCCATGATCGCCAGCACGATCAATGGGTTGCCGATGAGCACGAAGAGCGAGAAGATGATGGCGCCGCCCATATGTGCGCCGAGCAGCGACAGGTCGAGCGCCGAGCCGAGCGCGATGAAGAAGAACAGCAGCAGGAAGTCGCGCAAGGGCGCCAGCCGTGCCGCAATGGTCTCGCGATAGGCCGTCGAGGCGAGGGAAATGCCGGCCAGCAGGCCGCCCACTTCCTTGCCCAGCCCGACGAAGTCACTTATCGCGGCGAACATCGCCGCCTGCGCGATCGCGAAGATCACCAGAAGCTCCGGCGCGCGCGCGAGGCGTTCCGTCAGCGGGTTGGCGAAATAGCGCACGAACACGATGACCAGGGCGACCATCGCGATCCCGGAAGCCAGCACCATGGGCACAGAGCCGCCACCGGCGCCGCCATCGTGCCCGCCCGCCGCGCTGATCCCGATGGCCGACAGCACGATCATGGCCAGAACCACGACCAGGTCCTGCACGATCAGGAAACCGAGGGCGATCTGGCCGTGCAGGCTGTCGATCTCCCGCTTGTCCGACAGCAGTTTCACGATGATGATCGTCGAGGAGAATGTCAGCGCTACGGCGACATAGAGGCTTGTGACCTGTCCAAGCCCCAGCGCCAGTCCGATCAGATAGCCGAAAACGGACGTGAACCCAACCTGGCCGATGCCGGTCAGGAGCGAGACGGGGCCGAGCGAACGGATGAGTTTCACATCGAGCTTGATGCCGACGAGGAACAGGAGCACCGCGATGCCGAGTTCCGAAAGAAGGCTGATCTGTGCGTCCGATTTCACAAGATCCAGTGCAGACGGGCCCGCAATCAGACCGACCGCGATGAAACTGACTATCAGCGGTTGCCGCAGGATGATTCCGACGAAGCCGACGATTGCGGCTATCATCAGAAGCGCGGCAATTTCCGCAAACGGGGTTTGAACGATCGTCGCGATCAAGTCTTGTGGTCCTTCGTTTTCTTCAAGCCGGCGGGGTCGGGGCTCGGGGTGTCTCCAGAGCAGACCGGCCCGCCGGGTTGCGTTGCGTGGGCTTCAGGAAAGCGTCGATGTCTCGCGAACCGATCCGCCCTGTTTGCCGATATGGATTGCACGGAGCTGTCCCTCCCGGATCCAGCGGCGAACGGTCGCTTCGCCGACCTTCGCAAGACCGGCGACTTCCCTGACAGTCTGATTGTGCTCACGGGGCATCGTAAACGCCTTTTCGTGAAATTTGGTGTCGGATACCATAATATAATAGGGTTCGGATGCGTCAGACAGAACTGGGGCAAAGTGGCGCCGATCGTCCCCTCCCCACCCGCCGAGGACCGGATTCGATGAAGAAAATCATGGTGGCCACCGATTTCTCCGAACGCTCGGACCGGGCACTGAGACGCGCGATCCTTCTTGCGCGCCAGTTCGCTGCCACTATCGCGCTTGTCCACGTTATCGATGACGATCAGCCACTGAGGATCACCGAAACCGAGCGCGGCGAAGCCGAGACGCTGCTGCGGCAGACGGCGGCCACCCTTCGCGATGTCGATGCGGTGGAGTGCCATACGCGCGTTGTTCTGGCCTCTCCATTTGCCGGGATCGTTCAGGCGGTTGCGGAGATCGCTCCGGACCTTCTGGTTATCGGGCCGCATCGCCGGCATGTGCTCAGGGATGTGTTCGTCGGCACCACGGCGGAGCGAACGATTCGTTCGGTGCATTGCCCGGTTCTCATGGTAAATGCACCGCCGGCGGGAACATACAGACATATCCTGCAGACGACGGATCTTTCAGAGGGATCGGCCGATTCACTGAAAAGATTTGCTGCGCTAGGGATTGGCGCACACGCGCGGACCTCGGTTCTCCACGTTTTCGATGCGCCGGCATTGCGCCTCGAAAAGATTGACAGGATGTCCGGGGATGAGCGCGAGAGTTATCTTTCGGAAAGGCGGGCAGATGCCGCACGGCGTCTTGCGGCCTTTCTCTCTGCGGCGGGGATTGAAAGCGGCAACACCATACTCCACCGCGAGGAGTCGACGCTCGCCCACGAAATAGTCAGCGTGGCAGAAAAGGAAGAGGCCGATCTTGTGGTGCTTGCGACCCACGGACGCAGTAAATTGTCCCAGCTTTTCATCGGAAGCATCACGGAACAGGTACTGCGCAGTTCCTCCATCGATGTGCTCGCCATCCCGCCGCTTGCCCGGACCGACTGATCGAAATTTCCCCTTTTCGGCAAAAGTCAGCAGTGAAGGTGGCGGGATTGTCCAGATGGACGCAAGGGAAAGTATGACGGTGCAGTCGGGAGGAGGTTTGACGGCTGCCGGCTGGCTGTTTCGCAAGCGGGTGACCTAGTCGCGTTGTCCGGGGATTTCGTCACTGGACATTTGCCGCTCCCGAGAGTTTCGCCTATCATTTGAAGAGTGTGTTCAGCCGCTTCGCGGTACGGTGGCATTTTGAGAGGAGAGTGTCAGCATGTCAGTGACGCACGAGCCCTGGCTCGTGGCGCTATCTCTCTTGATGGCCTTTCAGGGTAGCTTTGTCGGGCTCAATCTCGCGATTCAGGTCAGACAGGCGGCTGCGCCGCGCCGCCGGCTGCTGCTGGCGGGCGCCGCCTTGACGCTGGCGCTGGCGATCTGGTCCATGCATTTTGTCGGAATGCTTGCGGCCCAGTTGCCCATGGCTGTCGATTTTCTGATTCTGCCGACTCTTTTGTCGTTCCTTGTCTGCGTGCTGGTGGTCGGCATTGCGGTGTTCGCCGCAAGCAACGCCTCCCTCACGCCCCTGCGTCTTGGGCTTGCCGCCTTCGTCATGGGAAGCGGCATTTGCACCATGCACTATCTCGGCATGTATGCGCTGCACGAGTCGCTGCACATGAGGCACGACCCGCTTTACATTCTCGCCAGTTTCCTGATTGCCTTCAATGCGGCAGGACTTGCCATCTGGCTTCTGTTCGGTCTGGGCCGGCGTCCGCCGATCGTCGTCAGCGCGGCGGTGCTGGCGCTGGCTATTGCCGCGATGCATTATACGGCGATGGCCGGCCTGACCTTCGAACCGGTCCAGACCGCCGGCGGTTTCCTGGCACCGGCTCTCAGCGCCGGCATGCTGGCCATTATCGTTTCCTGTGTGGCCTTTCTCGTCTCCGGGCTCTTTTTGCTGGCGCTCGTTCCCGCCCAAGCGAATCAGGACGTGAAATCGGTGGACGTCCCTTCGGAGGAGCGTGAAGAACAGTCCGAACCGGACAGCCCGACAGAGGCGGAAAGTCGTACAGTCAGAACGGGCCCCGAGCGGTCGGGAAAACAGCCCGCAGGGCTTCAGGCCGCCGCCGGTGCTGTCCGCCCCTCCCCGCTCTCGGCGAAACGGACGCTGCCGATCGAAAAGGACGGCCAGAAGACCCAGATCGGCGTTCCGGAAATCTATTCCATCCATGCCGATGCGCATTACACCAGACTGTATGACGGAAACCGCGAATTCTTCTGCCCCCTGTCCATCAGCGAAGTCGAGCAGCAGCTTGACCCCAAGACCTTCAACCGCGTGCATCGCAGCCACATCGTCAATCTGAAACACGTGGTCGGTTTCAAGAGGACCGGAGAACGTGGCGTGCTGGTGCTGGCCGGACAGGATGCCCAAATGGTCCCCGTCAGCAGATCGAGATGGAGTCGGGTCAAGGCGCGCCTCGTGGCGTTGAAGGAAGGCACGTCCACCGGCGAGTTCCCGGCAGCAGCCCAATAGCCATCTGTCTCCGGTGCGCGCAGGTGTTTCCACCCATCAGCCGGCCCGCAGGTTGCCATTCGTGCAAATCCCATAAAGTGCCTACACTTGAAAGTAGTATCGCCTTCTGGCCGGGCGGGTGCACTTTATATGTCTGAAAAACATATCCATTTCTGTTTTTACCTCGGTTGGGCTCGTGAATTGCGTCAGGAATATTGACGCAATTCGTGCTGAAAATCCCGTCTTCCGTGTAAACGAACCGTCTGTCTGTGTAAGCGTGGTTGAGTGTGCAGCGCACTCCTCCGCACTCTTTACGGTATGCGACAAACCACCGCGATACCGGTGGCATATCTTCGATTGCCGGAGACAGGCGCCCACCCCGGCGCGCCGCCCCTTCGGCCTGTGGTCCCGACGCGGGGGCCGAACGAGGGAGGAGAGAGACGTGATCCCTGGTGAATTCATCTATCATCGGCCATCGTCGGTGGCTGAGGCCGTCGCCATCCTGGCCAATCATGGAGAGGAAGCGCGTCCGCTGTCGGGCGGACACAGCCTTATTCCGATGATGAAGCTTCGCATGGCGGCGCCCGAGCACCTCGTCGATCTTGGGGGCATTGCAGACCTGAAGGGCATTTCCGAAGACGGCGACATGATTTCTATCGGTGCCATGACGACCCAGCACGAGTTGATCGCTTCGGATCTGCTCGGGTCGAAGCTGCCGATCATCCGGGAAACGTCCCAGCTGATCGCGGATCCGCAGATCCGCTATGTGGGCACGCTCGGCGGCAACGTTGCCAACGGCGACCCGGGCAACGACATGCCGGCTCTGATGCAGTGCCTGAATGCTTCCTATGTGCTGACAGGCCCGGAGGGTGACCGGGAGGTTTCCGCCCGGGATTTCTATGAAGCAGCCTATTTCACCAAGCTGGCGCCCGAGGAAATCCTGACGGCGATCAGGATCCCGGTGCTGCCGGCCGGACACGGGTATGCCTACGAAAAACTGAAACGCAAGGTCGGCGACTATGCCACAGCGGCGGCGGCCGTCGTTCTGACGATGAGCGGCGGAAGCGTTTCCTTTTGTGCAATCGCCTTGACGAATGTCGCGGACACGCCGCTGTTCGCCGTTGAAGCGGGAGACATTCTGACCGGTTCGACACTGGATGCGGAGACGGTCAAACGCGCGGTCGCAGCAGCAGAAGCCATTACCGAGCCGGCCTCGGACGGTCGCGGTCCGGCGGAATACCGGACGAAAATGGCCGGTGTCATGGTGCAACGCGCTCTTGCGCGCGCGGCTGAGCGGGCCAAGGGCTGAAACCGGGCTGAGGGAGAGTTACATGAGCGATACTGAACAGTTCCCGGTCACCATGACCGTCAACGGCAAGAAAGTGCAGCGCTTCGTGGAGGCGCGCACGCTTCTGATCCATTTTCTCCGGGAAGACCTGAATCTGACCGGACCGCATATCGGCTGCGAAACCACCCATTGCGGTGCCTGTACGGTCGAGATGAACGGCATGTCGGTGAAGACCTGCACGCTGTTCGCTGTCCAGGCCAACGGCGCGGAGCTGACGACCATCGAGGGCATGGCCAATCCGGACGGCACCTTGTCGGCGCTGCAGGAAGGATTCCGCCAGATGCATGGGCTGCAATGCGGTTTCTGCACGCCGGGCATGATCATGCGGGCCCATACCCTGCTGAAGGAAAACCCGAACCCGACGGAAGACGAAATCCGCATGGGCATCTCGGGCAACCTGTGCCGCTGCACGGGCTACCAGAACATAGTCAAGGCCATCCAGTATGCCGCAGCCAAGCTGAACGGCACTGATTTTCAGGAGGCTGCGGAATGAACGACCTGACCCCGACACGCGAGCAGCGCGAGGCCGCCCTTGAAGGCATGGGCTGCAAGCGCAAACGAGTAGAAGACGTTCGGTTCACCCAGGGCAAGGGCCAGTATGTGGACGATGTGAAACTGCCGGGCATGGTCTTCGGCGATTTCGTGCGCTCGCCCTATGCGCACGCCAAGGTCACGAAGATCGATGCGACCGAAGCCCTCAAGCTGCCGGGCGTGATCGCCGTTCTGACGGCCGAGGACCTCAAGGGCGTCAATCTTGCCTGGATGCCGACGCTGGCCGGCGACGTGCAGATGGTTCTGGCGGACGGCAAGGTGCTGTACCAGAACCAGGAAGTGGCGTTCGTGGTCGCGGAGAACCGCTACATCGCCGACGATGCCATCCAGCTTGTCGAAGTCGAATATGAAGAGCTGCCCGTCATCGTCGATCCCTTCAAGTCCATGGATCCGGACGCGCCGGTTCTGCGGCCCGATCTGGAAGGCAAGACTGAAGGAGCGCACGGGCCGCGCAAGCATCACAACCACATCTTCACCTGGGAAGTCGGCGACAAGGACGAGACCGCCAGGGCCTTTGACGAAGCGGATGTGACGATCAAGGAAAAGATTTCCTATCATCGCACGCACCCCTCGCCGCTGGAGACCTGCCAGTGCATTGCCTCCATGGACAAGGTGAAGGGCGAACTGACCATCTGGGGAACCTTCCAGGCACCCCATGTCATCCGCACGGTGGCTTCCCTCCTGTCTACAATTCCGGAACACAAGATCCATGTGGTCGCACCGGATATCGGCGGCGGGTTCGGCAACAAGGTCGGTGCCTATCCGGGCTACATCTGTTCCATCGTGGCGTCCATCGTCACCGGGGTTCCGGTCAAATG
The DNA here is from genome assembly GCF_003075075.1 of Labrenzia sp. 011. Taxonomy (GTDB): domain Bacteria; phylum Pseudomonadota; class Alphaproteobacteria; order Rhizobiales; family Stappiaceae; genus Roseibium. The sequence goes on from NZ_QCYM01000003.1 coordinate 245,088, forward strand.
GGTCGAGGACCGGATGGAAAACCTTTCCACCACGTCGTTTGCCCGCGACTATCACATGACGGCGGAAATCGCGGCGAAGAGCGACGGTACCGTGACCGGCCTCAAGGTTCACGTTCTTGCCGATCACGGCGGGTTCGATGCCTGCGCCGACCCGTCCAAGTGGCCGGCGGGTTTCTTCAACATTGTCACCGGATCCTACGATTTTCCTGTGGCGCATCTTGAGGTCGATGGTGTCTATACCAACAAGGCGCCCGGCGGGGTGGCCTATCGGTGTTCCTTCCGGGTCACGGAAGCGGCCTATTGCATCGAACGGGCGATGGACATCCTGGCGCAGAAACTCGGCATGGATCCTGCGGATCTGCGCATGAAGAATTTCGTCAAGCCGGAACAGTTCCCCTATCAGTCGGCGCTCGGCTGGGAATATGACAGCGGCGACTATCACACTGCCATGCAGAAGGTGATGGATACGATCGGCTATCGCGAGCTGCGCGCCGAACAGAAGGCGAAACAGGAAGCCTTCAAACGCGGGGAAACCCGCGAGATCATGGGGATCGGCATATCCTTCTTCACCGAGATCGTCGGTGCAGGCCCCTCCAAGAACTGCGATATTCTCGGCGTGGCCATGTTCGACAGTGCGGAAATCCGCGTTCATCCGACCGGCTCGGTGATCTCGCGCATGGGCACGAAATCCCAAGGCCAGGGGCATGAAACCACCTGGGCGCAGATCATCGCCACGGAGATCGGCATTCCCGCTGCCGATATCATGGTGGAGGAAGGCAATACGGACACGGCTCCCTACGGTCTGGGCACCTACGGGTCGCGTTCGACGCCGGTCGCCGGTGCCGCCATCGCGCTGGCGGCGCGCAAGATCCGCAACAAGGCCCAGATGATTGCCGCGCACATGCTGGAAGTATCCGAATACGACCTGGACTGGGACGTGGACGGCTTCCAGGTGAAGGGCAATCCGCAGGCGCGCAAGTCCATGAAGGAAATCGCCTGGGCTGCCTATCATGCTCCGCCTCCGGGAATGGAGCCGGGTCTCGAAGCGGTGAGCTATTACGATCCGCCCAACATGACCTATCCCTTCGGCGCCTATTTCTGCGTCATGGACATCGATGTCGATACCGGCGTCGCGAAGACACGGCGCTTCTACGCGCTGGACGATTGCGGCACGCGCATCAACCCGATGATCATCGAGGGACAGGTGCATGGCGGTCTGACCGAGGCCTTTGCCATCGCGATGGGACAGGAAATCCGCTACGACGAGATCGGCAATGTGCTGGGCGCGTCCTTCATGGATTTCTTCCTGCCGACGGCGGTCGAAACCCCGCATTGGGAAACCGATTATACGGTCACGCCGAGCCCGCATCATCCGATCGGCGCGAAGGGGGTGGGCGAAAGCCCGAATGTGGGCGGTGTTCCTGCCTTCTCCAATGCGGTCAACGATGCGTTCCAGTTCCTGGGCAGCACCCATATCCAGATGCCGCATGACGCCTGGCGGCTCTGGCAGGTCGCCAAGGATCTTGGCGTGCACGGCTAAAACGGAAAATGTGGTCGCGGGCGCCGTCCGCGACTGCCCTCCGGTGGGCGGATCAGTGCGTATCGGCGGCGGATTTTTGCCGCTTTTCCGAGATCCGGCGGATCGTTGCAGGCAAGGCCTGCTCCCTTTCAGAGAATGTGGCAGACATTGATCGCATGACGAAAACCAGGGATCAAATTGCAGAAGGCCTCGCGGCAGCCGGCTATGTCGCCGATGACGGCTTGGCCACGGCCCTGCTGCTGACGGAGATGCTCGACCGTCCGCTGCTGCTCGAGGGAGAAGCTGGCGTCGGCAAGACCGAGGTTGCCAAGGCGCTTGCCCGGCTCGAAAGCACGGACCTCATTCGTCTCCAGTGTTACGAGGGGCTGGATCGCTCCGATGCCATCTATGAGTGGAATTACCAGCGCCAGCTGCTTGCCATCAAGGCGCGCGAAGGCTCCGGAGCGGATGCCGAAACCGTTGAAGAAGCGGTCTTTTCCGAAAAGTATCTTCTGGAGCGTCCCCTCCTGGCCGCCATCCGGCAGGACCGGGCTCCGGTGCTTCTGATCGACGAGATCGACCGTGCGGACGAGGAGTTCGAGGCTTTCCTTCTGGAAATCCTGTCGGACTACCAGGTGTCGATCCCGGAACTGGGAACGGTGTCGGCGGTCTCCATTCCGCGCGTGGTGCTTACGTCGAACGGGACGCGCGAACTGTCCGATGCTCTGCGCCGGCGCTGCCTCTATCATTATGTCGACTATCCGACGCCGGATCGGGAGGCACGTATTCTGCTGTCGCGTGTTGACGGGCTCGATACAGCGCTTGCCTTGCAGATATCGGAACTTATGGGAATGCTGCGCAAGGAAGACCTCGCGAAAGTGCCGGGTGTTGCCGAAACCATCGACTGGGCGGCCGCGCTTCTGGGGCTGGGGGCAAGAAACCTGCATGACAGCCGTGACCTTGTCTTCGATACGCTGGCGTGTGTCCTGAAGACCCGCGAGGACCGCGTGCGTGTGTCGCCCGAGGTGACCGACAGGCTGCTGGGAAAGGTGGCATGACGCGATGACCGCCCTCCCCCTTGAAACCGAAGAGGACATCGGGGCTGTGCTGCGGCACAGGATGGCCGGGTTTGTGCATACATTGCGCGACAGCGGTTTCAGGGTCGGGCTTGGGGAAACCCGCGATGCGCTCCGTCTCCTGCAAACGCCCCTGATGGCCCGACCGGCCAGCCTGAAGGCGGCCTATCGGGCGCTTTTTTGCGGCCGCCTGTCGGACTGGCAGAGGTTCGACGAGATTTTCGACGCCTTCTGGGCCGGGAAAGGCGTCCGCTCGGGGGTGAAGGTCAGCGGAACCAGCACACGCAAGGGCATGAAAACTCTTCGCGAACTGATTGATGCACAGGGCAACCGTCAGGAGACCATTGCCGGTGACGTGGAGCGCCAGCCGGGCGAAGACGACGAGGACTCGGACGAAACACCTTCCGGCCGCCGGGAGGGGGCGAGCCTGGCCGAAAACCTGGGCCAGGTGGACATTCGCTCCATTCACGATCCCGAGGCGCTGGAAAAGGCGCATGACCTTGCCGAACGACTGGCGAAATCCATGCGCGTGCGGCTGACCCGCCGGGACAGGCAGAAACGGAAAGGGCCGCGGCTCGATCTCCGGAGGACAATCCGCCATTCCGTCGCCCATGGAGGCACCCCGATCGAGCTGATCCGGAAGGGGCCGCGCACGCGCCAGCTCCGGCTTGTCATCCTGCTTGACGCATCCGGCTCCATGAACAACTACACCGGCGTTTTCACGCGCTTCGTGCATGGCATCCTGGACAACTTCCGCGAGGCGGAAGCGTTTCTCTTTCATACCCGTCTCGTGCATGTGTCCTCGGCCCTGTCGGAACGTGACGCCGGCCGTGCGCTCGACCGCATGGGACTGATGGCCCAGGGTGTGGGAGGCGGAACGCGGATCGGAGAGGCCCTGGCAACCTTCAATCGCCAGCACGCGGCGCGGGTCATTCATTCGCGTACCTGCGTGATGATCCTGTCCGACGGTTACGATACGGGCAGGCCGGAATTCCTGGGCGAGGAACTGGCCCGGTTGCGGCGCAGATGCCGGCGCATCGTCTGGCTCAATCCCATGATCGGCTGGGAAGGCTATACGCCTGCCACCGCTGGCATGCAGGCAGCCTTGCCGCATATCGATCTTTTCGCTCCCGCCCATAATCTGGCGAGTCTGGCCGCACTTGAACCTTATCTGGCAAAGCTTTGACCCATGGGTGACACGCCGATGAAACACACCATTCCCCTGACACTCGCGGAAGCGGAGCCCGAGGTCGCGAGCGACGTCGCCCCCCTGATGAGCCGGCTTCAGAGCGGCAACGAACCTTTCGTTCTGGCGACGGTCGTGCGCACCATCTCGGTAACGGCGGCCAAGGCCGGGGCCAAGGCGATCGTCGACCGGGAAGGATCGATTGTGGCGGGCTGGATCGGGGGCGGCTGCGTCCGCGCCGCCGTCCTCAAAGCCGCTAAGGCTGCCTTTGAAGACGGGGAAACGAGACTGATTTCCATCCAGCCTCCTGAGCTGCTCGCGGAACGCGGTGTCGAACCGGGCGAAGAGCGTGAGGGCGTCCAGTTTTCCCGGAACATGTGCCCAAGTCAGGGAACGATGGACATTTTCATCGAGCCAGTGTTGCCGCGCCCCAGGCTCGTGGTTTTCGGAGCCAGCCCGGTTGCCGTCGCACTCGCGCAACAGGCACGGTCCGTCGGTTTCGATTTCACCGTCTGTGCACCTGCCGAAGATCTGGCCGTGTTTCCGTCCGGCATCGACAGGAACACGGGATTCTGCAGTGATATACAGAGCAATGCGGAGACCTATATCGTCGTGTCGACACAGGGGCGCGGCGATCTGGCTGCACTGGAAGAAGCGATCAAGGTGCCTGCGCGCCATCTTGGGTTTGTCGGTAGCCGGCGGAAACTCAAGACACTTCTGGAAAAGCTCGCAGACAAGGGAATTGCCCCGGTCGAACTGGACCGTATCAAGGGGCCGGCAGGTCTCGATCTCGGTGCGATCACACCGGAGGAGATCGCTCTTTCGATACTGGCCGAACTCATGATGCTGCGCCGGCAGAACCAGCGGCGGATTTCCCACCCGACGCTCGATGCGGACAGTTCCGGATGAGCGCATGCAAATCCGATGGTCCTGTCGATGACAATTGGAAACGGCAACTGAAGATGCGAATATCGGCGTCGCGGCCTAACAGGAGGAGATGATGATGACACAGTTGGAAATGAGCCCGGAGAATGTCTTGCAGACCATTGTCCGCGATCCGTCTCTTGTTCTGGCCCTGGCTACAGGCTCCGCGCTGACGGCTTTTCTGCTGGTGGCCCATTCTTGCTGCCTTGGCCTGACGGACCAACATCTGGCGCCACTGCTGCAGATCTGTTCTTTCGCAACCTGATTTTCGCCAATTGCCCGCGTCGCGAGTCTGATGAACGGGTGTGGATCCGATCCGATTTCCGGCCGGATCCTTTTCAGGGAGATCGTGTCAGGCCGAGGTTTCCGCGCGGCAGTGTTGGCTGTGCTGGGGGAAAAACAGGGTCGTGACATCGTCGATCGCCATTGGGCCGCCAAAGAGATAACCTTGGCCGTTGACGCAGCCGAGGTCTACCAGAACATCGCGCTGTTCGACGGTCTCAATACCCTCGACAAGGACTTCCGATCCCAGCGTCTCGGCGACGTCGAGAACCAGCTTCAGAATGTGGCGCGACTTCGGATCGCTGACTGCCCTGCCGGAGAATGACCGGTCAATCTTGATTTCATCCCACTGAAAATCGGTCAGACAGCACAACGGGGAGTTTCCGAAACCGAAGTTGTCGAGGGAAATGCGCACGCCCAGTGCGCGCAGCTCCGTCAGGACGTCCTGAATGTGCTGAAGGTCGCCCGTCCCCGTGATTTCAAGCTTCAGCCGGGTTGCCGGAAGTCCGGTCCGTTGCAGGCAGTCCTCCAGCATGGCGACAATGTCGTCATTGTGAAACTGCGCGACCGACAGGTTGACCGAAAGCGTCAGGGCGTTTGGCAGAAGCTGTACCTCCGCACAGGATGTTTCCAGGATTTTCCATCCGAGGGAAACGATATCGCCGGTTTTCTCGGCAATGGGAATGAATTCCGAAGGTGAAATCCAGCCCAGGTCGCTATGGTACCAGCGTGCCAGTGCCTCGACCCCATGAATGCGGCCGGTTTTCAGGTTGAATTGGGGCTGGAAGTAGGGAAGGCACTCATTTGTTTCGATGGCTTGCGCCAGAGCGTTTTCCACTGTCGCCCGACGGGCAACTTCTGTCCGCATCGCCGGCTGGAATGTCACGGCATGCCGAGATCCGTTGGCCACGGCATCCGCGGCAGCAAGTTCACCGTTGCAGATCAGTTCGGCCGGATCCTGCTCGGACGTCCGGGTCTCGGCATATCCGATCGCCGGGGTGATGAGGAAAGTGCCCTTCCCTGTCGAAAGAGGCCGCAGAAAGAGGGCCAGGATGCGATGCGCTATCTCCTGCGCACTGAGGCCAGGAGCGTCGTCGGTCACCGTCATGATCAGGAAGCCCTTGCCCCGTGAGCGCGCCAGGCAGGTGGTTCCCTCCAGGAGCTCGATCGAATTGCGCAGCATCTCGGCCGTGGACGCAAGAACCGCATTTTCTCCACGCAGGTCGAAGTTGCCGCTCGTCAGCAAGGCAGTTTCCAGATCGACACAGAAGACACTCAGGGTCTGGCCGGCAGTCAATGCGTTGCTGGCCTGAGTTACCCGGTCCGTGAATACCCGGTAGTTGCCCAGGCCGGTTACCCGGTCACAATCCAGCCTGCCGGTCAGACGCGCCAGTTGCTCCAGGGTTGCTCCGCGGGCCTTTTTCAGAGCCGAGTTTCTTTTTTTCAGGGTGAACACCCACCCCAGACCGGCCAGGATCAGCGCGAAGATCAATGCGGTGTGTATTTTCTGGTGGAAGATGAGGTCCTGTTTCGCGGTTGCGGTCTGTTCTGCCGCCTCCCCAGCTACTGCTTCCTTGATCTGATCAAGGATACGCTCCATGTCCTGCAGCAGGACAAGAGCCCTGGTGACCGAGGCCGTATTGTGGAGATCGTTCAGCAGCGGTGCGAGTTCCCGGCTGTCTTGCTGGATACTGTCCAGTTGCGAACCGGTCTGGCCGGAGATGCCGGAGAGTGCGCGTATGTCGCCCTGTCTCCATGTCTTGAGGGTCTCGCTCAGGTTCTGAAAGGCCTGTTCCGCGGCCAGCCTGTCGGCTTCCGTTTTCAGCACGCCGGAACGAGCGACGTATTTTTCCAGGTCCGATGTGCTGAAATGTACAATTTGTGCCAGCAGAGCGGTTTCAAACAGGCTTGCTTCACGGACCCGGATGTCGGCCTGATGGACATACCGGCCGTTGACGGCCAGCAGCACCAACACAAGGCAGCAAAGCACGGGAAAAACTGATCGGAATTGTCTGTCAGATCGCATCGGCTGATCCGTCCCACTCACAGATTGCCTGGCCCCACATTCAGGGGTCCTTTCGATTGTCCGATCCGGCCATAGTCATTTCGTCAGATGAACCGGAGCCCCCCGGTTTGTCATCTTTGGGTCCGGCTCCCGGAAAACAATCCTTGCGAGCCAACCCGGCGAAACACACCCGAAATTCAAGTATGCAACACGCACCTTGCACGAAACATGCGGTCCGGTTGCCAATGCTTTTCACGACGGGCGCGGAAAAATGTAACCCTAGGTTTTTATTCCGACGCCATTAAACCCTGGAACGGTTAAAAGCTTCTGAAACCGGAACGGTGCAATATCATTGAGAATGCGGGTGCTCTTTTTCGGGCCCTTTTTGCAACGCCCTGAATTTACCCGGGTTTCAGACCCGGATTGCATCCGGTTGAAGACCCGGTCATCCTGAAACTCAATTTTGAACGACGGTATTGCGGAAGGGCTCTGCCTCGCGGAAGAACTGCTGGAGTTCGGCAATGGGCTTCGGCTTGCTGTAGAAAAAGCCTTGTCCGTAAAGACAGCCAAGGTCCCTGAAGGTGTCGACCTGCTTGCGGGTCTCCAGACCTTCAATCAGCAGCTCCGCGTCCATCTTGTCGGCCAGCGACTTGATGACTTTGACGACGCTGAGCGCCTTTGGAGAGGTATCGCAGGCCGTGACAAAGGACCTGTCGATTTTCAGCTCATTCCATTTGAACTTGTTCAGATAGTTCAGTGCGGAATAACCCGTCCCGAAATCATCGAGGGAAATGGATACGCCGAGGTCCTGGAGCCTTGCAAGCACACCGGAGACGAGGTCGACGTTCTGCATGAAGACGCTTTCGGTGACCTCCAGTTTCAGTCTGTCTGGTGACAGGCCGGTCTCGCGCAAGGTCGCGCCGACGAGTTTCACGACATCGTCGTTCATCAGTTGGATCATCGACAGGTTTACGGAAACATGGATGTGGTCCGGCAGAAGCTGGATGTCACGGCAGGCGGATCGCAGCATGATCCTGCCCAGTTCGATCACATCGCCGCTGGCCTCTGCGATCGGGATGAATTCGGCCGGCGACAGCGGGCCGATGTCGCTGTGGGACCAGCGCGCAAGCGCCTCCATGCCAACCGGTTCGCCCGTGGCGATGTTGACCTGCGGTTGATAGTGCGGCTGAATCATGCCGTTTTGCAAGGCGTCGGGAAGCTGTCGTTCGATCTGTAGCCGGCGTTCCAGTCGGGTTCGCATGGATTCGGCGAAGTGCATCGCCGTGCCCCGGCCTGCTTCCTTTGCCTCCATCAGGGCGACATCCGCATTGAGGATGACGTAACCGGTTTCTTCCCGGCTGGTGGCCACGGCGCAGCCGATGGACGCGCCGACGAGCATGCTGCCGATGGCCGTATCAAGCTGGGTGGTGAACTTGCTTGCGAGTGCGCGGATCGTTTCTTCGACGTCTATCTCGTCCTTCGGTGCCCGAACAACGAGAACGAATTCGTCACCGCCAACGCGGGCGGCGAGATTTTTGCCGGGAAGCGCCGTGACGAAGTCGGTCAATCGTGCCGACAGGGCGACAAGAAGCGCATCGCCTCCGGCATGGCCGAGCGTGTCGTTGATGGCCTTGAAACCATCGAGATCGAGAGCGACCGCGAGCAGAATTTCGTCGGAGGTCAGGTGTTTCGCAGCCTTGTCCATGTAATCGGTCAGCAAGGTGCGGTTGGGAAGCGTTGTCAGGGCGTCGTGTCTGGCCAGGAAACTCAGTTGTCTGGCGTCCCCGGCTATCGTGTTGTTCGCATGGGTCAGGACACGGTTCTGGCGCATGACGACCGCGAGCAGAATGGCGGCCAGGATCAGAAGACCCATGCCGATCCGTTTCTCCGTCATCAACTTTGCCTGGAAAGTCAGTCTGTCCTCGTGGAACTGCTGAATGCTGGACTGGTAGGATTGTCCGGCAATCACTTCGATCTTCGCCGACATGTTGTCCAGAATGGCGTGCATGGCATCAGGTTGCGGTGAGGAAAGCGACTGCATGTATGGCTTGATATCTGCCAGGTCGGCAGCGAGCCCCTGGTAAACCGGATGCAATTGCGGGGAGTTCATGAGGAATGTCTTGAAGTTGCCGGTTCTCCAGGTGTCCATCCGGCCCAGAAAAATCTCAAATCTCAACAGGGCGTCTTCAAGGTCCTCCTGTTTGCCGGACTGGAGGTATCTGGAGATGCTGGAGGAATATCTGTAAAATTCATGACGACCGTTGGTGGCAGACCACACCGTGTCGTACTCCAGCGATCTCTCCTGCTCGTGTCGCAGGTCGTCAGACGCGTAGAAATAGGTCCAGAACAAGAAAAGCGCGACCAGGAACAAGCACAGCACAATCCAGTGCCAGAGGTGGTTGCGCTTCATCTCTCAGCCTTATTCGATCACGATTGATCTGACCTGCCAGACCGAGCGGGAGTAGAAGATCTCTGTTTTCATTTCCGGATATTGGTCATAGGGGTAAATGACAAACAGGGGCCCTTTCTTGCGTATGGAGATGTAGTCTCCATTCACCTTGTAGGCGAGTATCGGCTTGCTGGCTTTGAAGTCAGCCACCGGAATAACGGCCCGATAGTCGTTGAGAGCGAAGAATTCCGCGCGCGTACCCTTGCCGCCCACCTGAGCCATCAGGTCGCTCAACAGAACGCCCTCAAAGGTGACCTTGCCGTCATGCCAGGGCGTCGCGGTCACGATCGTGGTGCGAGGCAGTGCTTCCAGAGCCCTGATCGAAAACTCTGCCGGTGCGGCGGCTTCGATATTCCCGGAGATGGTCAGGGCGACCTTGTCGATGTCCTGAGAGGTTGCCGCAGACATCATGCAGAATGGCATTAGAAAAAACAAAAGGGCGGTAAAGTTTCGGAGCACCATCGAACCTCCCGGTCAATTGGGTTTCTGCACTTTACTCTGGGTTACAAAATTCGCAAATTGGAAATCGTCCTAATTACGTCTTTATAAATCAGCTTTCGAAATGAGAGTTAATCTATTGCTCTGCAAGAAATTCCTTTGTCATTATTTGTCGATTATTATTTCTTCCAGGCGAAACCGGAAAATACGGGCAATCTGGGTCAGGGCCGTTTCCAATTCGACCGAGGCGGAATTCTCGATCCGGTCTTCGAAGGCCGCCAGGATCATCTCCTTGGTCGCACCCTTTACCGCGAATATGAATGGAAAACCGAATTTGCTCTTGTAGCGGTTGTTGAGATCCGTGAAACGGGCGAATTCCTCCGGCGAAAGTGTATTCAATCCCGCCCCCGCCTGCTCCCGTCTTGACTCCTCCGCGACGGCACCGGCGAGAGCTGCCTTTCCTGCCAGGTCCGGATGGGCACGGACCAGGGACAGTTTCCGGTCCTCGGTGGCGGCGCCCATGGCCCGCTCAAAGGCCCCGATGACGGCTTCGCTGTCGGAAAAAGGGGCTTCCTTGAAGGCCCCTTCGGCGACCCAGGGAGAATGTTCGGCGACATCGCCGAAGGCGGTCACGAAGCCCGACCGGTCCATGTCATTGATCTGATCGAGGGTAAACACGCCTGGCACCTATTTCCGCTGGCTGAGCCAGGCCCCCAGGGTGGCCCGGTCTTCGTTGGTCATTCCCGTTTCATTGCCAAGGGGCATGGCATCCGATTGCACGGCCTGGGCCATGATGAGATCCGCGTAGCGGTGCAGGTTTTCAACCGTATCGAGTTCTATTTCCTTGGGCGCTTCCTCAAATCCCTCATGTGCCGGTCTTGCCGAGTGGCAAACAGCGCAGTGGGTCTGCGCAATCTGCAGAACGGTCGCGTCGCTGACCTGTTCACCGCCGGAAAAGTCACGCGGGGCGGTCATGACAATGGCGGCGACCGTCGCGACGGCGGCGACCGGAAGCGACCACCAGAATCTGCCAAGGTCATCCCCCGCGTCGTGCCGGTTGAAGAAGTGGCGCACCATACCGCCGATGATCAGAACCAGCGCGACCAGGAGCCAGGCATGGGGATGGCCCGTCAGCATGGGATAGTGGTTCGACACCATCATCAGCAGCACAGGAAGGGTCAGATAGTTGTTGTGTACGGAACGCTGCTTGCCCGTTGCGCCGAGTGCGGGATCCGGTGTTTCTCCGGCCATCAGGCTGGCTGCGATTTTCTTCTGGTTCGGAATGATCACTCCGAAGACATTCACGGCCATGATGGTGCCGATGAAGGCCCCCACATGAATCAGGGCGCCGCGCCCGGAAAAGACATGGGTGAACATGTAGGATGCACCCAGGATAAGGGCGAAGACGCAAAGCGCCAGCAGCAGCGTGTTTTTGCCGATCGGGGATTTGCACAGCTTGTCGTAGATGAACCAGCCGGCGACCAGAGTGAAGACGGACACGAGAACCGCTTCTCCCGGCGTGAGCTTCAATACGGCCGGGTCGATCAGATAGGCGGTCGCGTTGAAGTAGTACTGGACGACAAGAAGCGCGAAACCGGTCACCCAAGTCAGGTAGGCTTCCCATTTGTACCAGATCAGATCATCCGGAAGTTCCTTCGGTGCGACCGTGTATTTTTCCACGTGGTAGAAACCGCCGCCATGGACCTCCCAGGCAGTGCCGAGAACGCCCTCCTTCATCCCTTCCCTCTTGCGCAGGGAAAGGTCCAGCGCGATGAAGTAGAAGGACGTGCCTATCCAGCCGATACCCACGATCAAATGGGCCCATCTGATGAGCAGGTTCAGCCAGTCCATTGCAAAGGCAAGGGTCATGAGTCGCGCGTCCGTTTTGCAGAGTGTCTGATGTGCCGGCCCGGGATCAATCTCCCGGGCCGGCCAGCTTGGCGTTATTGCGGCAGCTTGTCGTCGACGCCCTGCACGTACCAGTTCATGCCGAGGATCGCGCCGTCATCAAGGGTAACGCCCTCTTCCGCTGCGACGGATCCGTCCTGCTTGGTGATGGGGCCGGTGAAAGGTTCCCAACCGCCCTTGATCTTCTCTTCGGTACCAATCGCCATCTCGACCACATCGTCCGGCAGGTTGGTGTAGGGCGCCATCACGACGTGACCTTCCGCAAGACCGTCCCAGGTGCTCTCGGATTTCCAGGTCCCGTCCATGACTTCCTGAATGCGCTCGATGTAGTACGGACCCCATTCATCGATGATCGCGGTATATTGGGCGTCCTTGGCGAAGTTGATCATGTCGGATGCCTGACCGAAGCCATGAACGCCGCGTTCCTGGGCGACCTGAAGCGGAGCCGTGGAATCCGTGTGCTGGGTGATGATGTCGGCCCCCTGGTCGATGAGGGCTTTGGCCGCGTCAGCTTCCTTGCCCGGATCGAACCAGGTGTTGACCCATACGACCTTCAGCTTGAAGTCGGGATTGACGGACTGCGCGCCGAGCAGGAAGGCGTTGATGCCGGCAACCACTTCCGGAATCGGGAAGGATGCGATGTAACCTGCGACGCCGGTTTTGGACTGTTTCGCGGCAATCTGGCCGATGATGTAACGGCCCTGATGGAACTTGGAATTGTAGGTCGCGACATTGTCGGCTGTCTTGTAACCGGTTGCGTGCTCGAATTTCACATCCGGGAACTTCTTGGCGACCTTGAGGGTCTGGTTCATGTAGCCGAAAGAGGTCGTGAAGATGATGTTACAGCCTTCGCGGGCGAAGCGCTCGATGGCCCGTTCCGCATCAGGACCTTCCGGAACGCTTTCCAGGTAGGCGGTTTCGACCTTGTCGCCGAAATATTCCTCGACGGCCAGACGCCCCTGATCGTGCTGGTAGGACCAGCCGAAATCGCCGATCGGTCCGACGTAGATATAGCAGGCCTTCACATCGGCTGCATTCGCCGCTGAGCCCGCGGCCACGAAGGCGAAGGCGGCTACGGTTGCTTTCAAAAGAGATTTCATCTGTTTCATTCCCCTCTGGATTGATCTTTCTGTTGCGATCGTGTGATGAGCCCGTTTCCCGGATCGCAGCGGGAGACGGGCCTGACCGGTCCCCGGGAGGTTTACCGGTCTGGAACAAACGGCTTGCCGAGACAGGCCGGTGTGTTGACCAGCGTCAGTCTGCGATTTGCCGAAATGAGTACGAGGACCAGGATCGTCGCAAGATACGGCAGGCTGGACAGCAGTTGCGACGGGATGTTCACCTGTTCATGGGCCTGTGCGTGCAGGTTGAGAACGCTTACGGCTCCGAACAGATAGGCGCCCGCGACCACGCGCAGCGGCAGCCACGACGAAAACACCACCAGAGCCAGGGCGATCCAGCCCCTGCCCGCGGTCATGTTCTCGACCCACTGCGGCGTATAGGCGAGCGACATGTAGGATCCGGCGAGACCGGCGCAGGCACCGCCGAAAAGCACCGCCAGAAACCGGACCCTGATCACCGAATAGCCGAGCGCATGTGCAGAGTTGTGATTGTCGCCTACCGCGCGCAGCACCAGCCCGAGACGGGTGCGGAACAGGGTGTAGGCAACGACGGCCACCAGGAGAAAGCCCACGTAGACGATCGCATCCTGCTGGAAGAGGACTGGCCCGATGAACGGAATGTCCGACAGGCCCGGAATGTAGAGACTCGGGATTTTCAGTCCCGGCACACCGATGAATGCCTCGCCGATGAGGCCGGAGAACCCGGTCCCGAGAATGGTCAGTGCCAGACCGGTGGCAACCTGATTGGCGACCAGGATGAGGACAAGAAAGCCGAACAATGCCGCCATGGCCATGCCCGCCCCCACGGCCGCGAAGACGCCGAGCGTACCGGAGCCGGTCTGATTGGCGACCGCGAATCCGACGACGGCGCCCATGATCATCATGCCTTCGACGCCGAGGTTCAATACGCCTGAGCGTTCGACGACCAGTTCGCCGACCGCCGCGATCAGGAGCGGTGTGGCAGCGGTTATGACGGTAAGAAGAACAGCTTCAAACATGGGCGGTCTCCCCTGAAGGCGCCTGATGAGAGGCCAGCCGGATGCGATAGAGGATCAGCGTGTCGCAGGCGAGCACGAAGAACAGGAGCAGCCCCTGGATCACGCTGGCGATCTTGTTGGAGACCCCCATGGCCGATTGCACGGCCTCGCCGCCGATATAGGACAGCGCCAGCACGAAGCCGGCCACGATAATGCCGATCGGATTGAGGCGCCCCAGGAAGGCGACGATGATCGCCGTGAACCCGTAGCCCGGTGAAATGGTGGGAAGAAGCTGGTTGAGGCCACCGGAGACTTCCATCGTTCCGGCCAGTCCGGCGAGACCGCCGGCCAGGGCAAAGGAGAACAGTGTCAGGCGTTTGGCCGAGAACCCGGCGAAGCTTCCGGCACGCGGGCTTTCCCCCATGACCCTGATTTCGAAACCCTTGAGGGTTCTGGCCAGGACAACGGCCAGAACGAGTGCAATCACGATGGTGATCGGCGTCGCCAGACTCATGGTGCCGCCGAAGACGTTCGGGATGATGGCCGCATCGGAAAACAGCCTGGATTCGGGGAAATTGTAGCCGCCGGGATCGCGCCAGGGACCGCGGACGAGATAGTCGAGAATCAGACTTGCCACGTAGACGAGCATCAGGCTGGTCAGGATCTCGTTTGTGTTGAACCAGTTCTTGAGAACCGCCGGCAAAAGAGCCCACAGGGCTCCGCCCAGTGCACCGAACACCAGCATGAGCGGCAGGGTCGCAGTGCTTTGAAATTCGGGAAACATCACGGGCAGAGCCGATCCGAACAGGGCTCCGACGATGAACTGGCCTTCCGCGCCAATGTTCCAGTTGTTTGAAAGGTAACAGACGGCCAGTCCGCAACCGATAAGCACCAGAGGCGTTGCCTTGGCAATTGTTGCCTGCAGGGACCATTGCTGCGTGAGGGGCTCGATGAAGAACTTGTAAAGCCCGACAAGCGGATTGTGACCGGATACCGCGAAGATGATCGCCGCGGCCAGGGCGGTCAGGGCGATCGCGATCAGGGGCGAAAGCAATGCCATCGTCCGGCTGCGTTCTTTTCTCTTGACCAGTTCCAGGCGCATCAGGCCACCTCTCCTTGCGCTTCGGCGCCGCCCGCCATGAGAAGGCCGACACGCTCCCGGTTCATGTCTTCAGCCGGTTCTGCCTCGGACAGGTACCCTCTGGATATCACCGCGATGCGGTCGGAAATCTCGAAAATCTCGTCAAGATCCTGGCTGATCACCAGAACTGCGGACCCGGATCTGGCAAGATCGATCAGGGCCTGGCGGATCAGGGCGGCCGCTCCCGCGTCGACCCCCCAGGTGGGCTGGTTGACCACCAGCACGCCGGGCTGGCGGTCCAGTTCCCTGCCCACCACGAATTTCTGGAGATTACCGCCTGAAAGAGACCGAGCTTCCGGATCGTCGTGGGACATGCGCACATCGAATTCCTTCTTGATGTGCTTTTCCATGCCGTTTGCCCGGGCGGTCGACACGAAGCCGCCACTGGTGAGCCCGTCGCCTGTGGCGTGTCGGGTCAGTACGATGTTCTGGGACAGTTTCAGGCCCGGCACGGCACCATGGCCGAGCCGCTCTTCGGGCACGAAAGCGGCGAGCTGCCTGCGTCGCCAGGTTATGCTCTTCGAGCCGCAGGGCTTTCCGTCGATCCGGATCATCTGCGGCGCGACCGGCATTTCTCCCGAAATGGCGTCGAACAGTTCCCCCTGCCCGTTGCCTGCGACGCCTGCGATCGACACGACCTCACCGGCGCGAAGATCGAGCGATATCCCGTTGAGAGCGGTCGCAAAGGGCGTTGCCGCTCTTGCGGTAAGATTGCTCAGTGCAAGCCGGGTTTCGCCGATCTGCGGTGTCCTGGCGCCGGCGCTGACGGAAGCGACATCGGCACCGACCATCATGCTGGCAAGCGTCGCCGGCGTTTCCTTCGCCGGATTGCATTCACTCACGACCTTGCCATGGCGGAGAATGGTCGCGTGATGGCAAATGCGTTTCACCTCTTCCAGCCGGTGACTGATGTAGAGCACCGCACAGCCTTCGCTGGCCAGACGCTGCAGGGTCAGAAACAGCTGGTCCGCTTCCTGCGGCGTCAGGACCGACGTGGGTTCATCCATGATGATGAGCTGCGGTTCCTGGAGCAGGCAGCGGACGATCTCGATCCGCTGACGGATGCCGACCGGAAGGTCGGCGACGATATCGGATGGATTGAGGGGCAGCCCGTAGTCACGCGAAACGGACTCTATCCGCTCCGCCAGGTCGCTCATCCGGCCCGGATTCGGAAGCGCAAGGGCGATGTTCTCGACAACATTGAGGGCTTCAAACAGCGAGAAGTGCTGGAAGACCATGCCGATGCCGAGTTCGCGCGCCGCCGCCGGGTTGCCGATGTCGACCCGTTTTCCCTGCCACAGGATCTCGCCGCCGTCCGGTTGCAGAGACCCGTAGAACATCTTGACCAGCGTGGATTTTCCCGCGCCGTTCTCGCCCAGAAGGGCATGGATCTCGCCCTTGTTGATGACAAGATCCACATTGTCATTGGCGAGAATGTCGCCGAAGCGCTTGGTCAGGCCCCTTGCATCCAGCAGCGTGTCCGTTCCGGATCTCGTTTGCTGAACCATAGGGTTACCCACCTCTGAAAGGATTGTTTCTGACACGCCGTCCCCCGAGTGTCTGCCGCTTTATTGACCATGTGGTATATTTTGTGCAAGCCCCTTGCCTGCAGCGGCTTGTTGATGACCGGCCTCATCCCGTTCAAGAAGTTCGACGGCTATGCCGGCCGCAATGGCGGCCGGGTGCTTCGATTTTATCGCCGAAATTCCTACGGGACAGACCATTCTTGAGATAAGTGAGCTGTCTATTCCTCTCGAATTCAGACGCTTCTGGAACCTGGCGCGCTTGGTTCTGGAACCGATGACGCCACAATAGGCGAACCTTTGTTGTAGCAAGGCCCGTGCCATGATCTCCTCATCAAGCGGATGAGAATGGGTCATTGCCAGAACGAAGGCTCCGTCAGGCGCCTGCTCGAGAGCGCCGGCCGGATCGGATACGCAGATCTTTCGGACATTTGCGGGAACCGGGCCGGGAAACTGTTCCGCCCGGCTGTCGATCCAGGTAACGTCGAAAGGCAATGGCGCCAGCGCAAGGACAAGCGCTCTGCCGACATGTCCGGCACCGAAAAGATATAGCGGCCGGACGATGGCGCCGAAGCGCTCGGAAAGCCGGCGCCGACTGGAGACCGGATCGACTTCCATGCTGAAGATATCGTCCGGAACGGCCTCGACGATCTGCCGATTCAGCGGGCCGTCAGGCTCCACCGTCGCAACCGTGGCAAACGCCGTTCCCTCCGCTTCCCTGCGGGCCAGCATTTCGGCCATTTCCAGAGAGTGTGGTGTGAGCACTTCAATGGCGATTTCCGCGCGCCCTCCGCAGCACTGGCCGAGATCGGGGCCCAGGGAAACCGACTGCAGGACAAACGCCGGTTTTCCGGATCTGGCAGCTGAGGCTGCGCGCCGGATCGCCTCGTATTCCAGGGTTCCGCCACCTATCGTGCCGTGAAAGGCCGATTGCGGTCCGACGACCATGCGCGCGCCGGCGTCGCGGGGCGTCGAGCCTTCGGCCCGGGCAACGGTAACGAGGGCACAGGCATTGCCGTGCTTCAGACTGTTCGCGATGTGCCCCCAGATGTTCACTGCGTCGCCTTCCTCCTGCGCATCTCCTGCACCGCCTTCATGATCGCTTCCGGCGTCGCCGGTGCGTCAAGGGCCGGCACTTCGCCGGGATTAAGGCTGGCAACCGCATCATTGATGGCGCAGAACACCGAGTTTGCAAGCATCACCGGCGGTTCGCCGACGGCCTTCGACCGGTAGACTGTCGCCTGCGGATTTCCGTTGCCTTCATAGAGATCGATCCGGAAATCCTCGGGCACGTCAGCGGCAGTCGGGATCTTGTAGGTGGACGGGGCATGGGTGCGCAGGCGGCCCTTTTCGTCCCAGACCAGTTCCTCCGTGGTCAGCCAGCCCATGCCCTGAACGAAGCCGCCCTCGATCTGACCCATATCGATGGCCGGATTGAGGGAATGGCCCACATCGTGAAGGACATCCACCCGGTCGACGCTCATCTCTCCGGTCATCGTGTCGATGGTGACCTCGGCGCAGGCGCCGCCAAAGGCGAAATAGAAGAACGGCCGGCCGGAAACGCTTTCCCTGTCCCAGGTAATTCCCGGCGTCGCATAGAAGCCGGCGTGTGACAACTGGATGCGCGCGGCATTGGCCTGTTTGGCAATTTCCGCCAGGGTGAAGGCCTGTTCGCCGACAAGCACCTTGTTGTCGCCGAAGTGAATCGCTTCAGCTGTGCATTGATACTGCTCGCAGATGAAGTCTATCAGCCGGTTCTTGATCTCCCGGGCGGCCTTCCGGGCGGCCATGGCGTTGAGATCCGTGCCCGATGAGGCCGCTGTCGGCGCCGTATTGGGAACTTTCGAGGTGTTTGTTGCCGTGATGCGGACCCGGTCGAGCATCACGCCGAATTCCTCGGCAACGACCTGTGCGACCTTCTGATTGAGCCCCTGCCCCATCTCCGTGCCGCCGTGATTCAGATGGATCGAACCATCGGTATAAAGATGCACCAGCGCACCGGCCTGATTGAGCTGCTTCAAGGTGAAGGAAATGCCGAATTTGACCGGTGTGAGGGCCAGACCTTTCTTGAGGACGGCGTTGGTCGCATTGAACTCGGCCACCTGTTCGCGCCGCGCCCAGTAATCGGAGCTCTTTTCCAGCTGTTCAATGAGATCGTGCATGACCTCATATTCTTCCACCGGCATGCCGTAAGGCGTGAGATTGTGCTGGGCGTCGTAGAAATTCAGCTTGCGGATTTCGAGCGGATCCCTGCCCAGGGTGATGGCGATGGCATCGATCATCCGTTCCGCTGCCAGCATGCCCTGCGGTCCACCGAAGCCCCGGAAGGCGGTGTTGGAGCATGTGTCCGTGCGCAGCCGCCGCGAGCGGATCAGCGCATCCGGGTAGAAATAGCTGGAATCGGCGTGAAACATTGTGCGGTCGTTGACGCCGAGGGACAGGTCGGCGGAGTAGCCGCAGCGCGCCAGAAACTGGATGTCGACGGCCCGGATCTTGCCCGTGCCGTCATGCCCGATCCTCCAGTCGACTTTGAAATCGTGCCGCTTTCCGGTCATGATCATGTCTTCGTCGCGGTCGAGACGCATCTTGCAGGTCCGGCCGGTCTTCCGCGCCGCCAGTGCCGCCAGGGCGGCCCATTGATTGGCCTGGGATTCCTTGCCGCCAAATCCACCGCCCATGCGGCGCACTTCCGCCGTCACGGCCGCGTCGGGCACGCCGAGAACCTTGGCGACGGTATGCTGGACCTCCGTGGGATGCTGCGTGGAGGAATGGACGAGCATGCCGCCGTCTTCCTGTGGCTGCGCCATGGCCACCTGACCTTCGAGATAGAAGTGCTCCTGCCCGCCGATATGCATGGTTCCGGAAAGGACCGCCTCGGAAGCGGGCATGCCCGTTTCCGGCGATCCCCTGCGGAACTGGTAGTCGGGCATGACCGTCGTGCCGGCATCCACCGCGTCGTCCGGCGTCAGGATCGGCGTGCTCGGCGTGACCTCAATTTTTGCCTTGAGCGCCGCCTTGCGGCCCGCGTCCCGGGTCGTGGCAACGACAGCGAAGACCACCTGACCGTGAAAGAGGATTTCCTCCTCCGCCAGAACCGGATCGTCGCCGAAGGCGGAGGAACAGTCGTTGATCCCCGGAATATCCGCGGCGGTCAGGACCGCAACCACGCCCGGTGCCGTCCTGACGGCTTCCAGATCCACGGATAGTATCGTGCCGCGCACGGCGTCCCTCGTCCAGCCCGGGACCACATGCAGGGTGCCGACCGGCTCGACCATGTCATCGATATATTCGGCGGTCCCGCGCACGTGTTTTTCCGCACTGTCATGGGCAAATGCCTTGCGGACCTGCTTCAGGGGACCTGCCAGGTCCTGATCTTCAAGCGGCACAGTCATGACCGGCCTCCCTGTGCGCCAGAACGCGAATGTCTTCCGGCGCTGTTCCGCTGATTTCCATCAGCGCCTTGGCCAGCAGCGCCCGTGCCGTTTCCATGCGGTATTCCGCGCTTGCCCGCATGTCGCTCATGGGTGTGTAATCGCTCATCAGGGCCTGCATGCCCTCGCCCCAGGTGGACGGATCCTCCAGAACCGCCCCGGTCAGGGCGGTTTCTGCACCTGTGGCCCGTTTCGGGGTTCCGGCCATGCCCCCATAGGCTATGCGTGCCTCGCGGATCACTCCGTCTTCCAGGGTGAAGCGGAACGCGCCCATGACCGAGGAGATATCCTGGTCGAAGCGCTTGGAGATCTTGTAGCAGCGGAACGTCTGATTGGCAGACAGGCGTGGCACGAACAGGCCGGTCACGAATTCCCCCGGCTTGCGGTCCTGCTTGCCGTAGTCGATGAAGAAGTCTTCCAGCGGGAGCGCGCGGGAGCCTTCCGCGGTCTGCAGTTCCAGTGTCGTCCCGAGAGCGATCAGTGCGGGCGGCGTGTCGCCGATGGGCGAGCCGTTGGCGATATTGCCACCGACCGTTCCGGACGCCCGGACCTGTTTGGAGCCGATGCGCTTCCAGAGCTCACCGAGATCCGCGGACAGATCGCCCATGGCCTCCTCGCTTGCCCGGTAACTGGCGGTCGCGCCGATCAGAACGCCGGAGGGACTGCTTTCAACCCGGTCGAGTCCTTCGATGCGTCCGAGCCAGATCATTTTCGGAAGGTCGCGGAGCTGCTTGGTGATCCACAGGCCCACATCCGTGGCCCCTGCCACCAGCGTTGCGTCGGGATGCTGGCCATAGAGAGCCGCAAGGCCGTCCAGCGTCGATGGCGAGGCAAAGAAACGCTCGCTGTCGCCGATGAAGACGTCACTGCCGTCCGCCAGTGCCCTGAGCTTTTCCCGCGTATCGTTGGCGCGCCAGGAAAAGGCGTCATCGGCGGCCTCGAAGCAGGCGTCCAGAGCGGCGTCGACGATCGGGCGGTAACCGGTGCAGCGGCACAGATTGCCTGCCAGCCATTCGGTGACGGTTTTTCTGGATTTGTTTTCCCCTTCCGCGTGGTAGAGCGTGAAGAGGGTCATGATGAAACCCGGCGTGCAGAAGCCGCACTGGGACCCGTGGCAGGCGATCATGGCGCTTTGAACGGGATGGAGCCTGTCGTCGCTCGACAGATCCTCGACGGTGACCAGTTCGGCCCCATCGATCATGCCCAGCAGCTGAATGCAGCTGTTGACCGGCTGATAGACCAGCCGCCCATCGATCAGCCGGCCGAGTGCCACGGTACAGGCGCCGCAATCTCCCTCGCCGCAACCTTCCTTGGTGCCGGTTTCACGGCGTTGAAGCCGCAGATAATCGAGAAGGGTGTCGGTCGGGCCGACGTTTTCCAGTTCGACGACAGTGCCGCCCTTGAGGAAACATATGGTATCCCGCATGGCTCAGCTCCCCCGGTAGGTTGAATAGCCGAAAGGGGAAAGCAGAAGCGGCACATGATAGTGCCCGTCGGCTTCCGCGATACCAAAGCGGATCGGAACTACGTCGAGAAACAGGGGATCGGGCAAGGTCCCGCAGGTCCGGCGCAGGTAATCTCCCGCAAAGAATCGCAGCTCATATGTGCCGGTCGCAAAGGCGTCGCCCTCGAGAATCGGCCGGTCCACCCTGCCGTCTTCGTTGGTCTCATGCGCCGAGATCAACGCGGGGACGGCCCCATGCGACCAGAGTTCGATCTTCAATCCGCCGGCGGGTTTGCCGAGTGCGGTGTCAAGAACGTGCGTCGTCAAACGCCCCATATGGTTTTCTCCCTCGCGCGGCCAATGCTTCCTGCGCCCATCCACATGCCAACGGAACGCCCGAAGACTTCACTGCCGCCCGGCCTGTCGACCTCCGATTGATTGCGCCAGGAGGTCCGCCGATCGATTGCCGCAAAACTGTCACAAAAAATGTGCCTTAAAAAACCACGGAACCAAAGCGCTCATTTGAGAGCTCATTGATGCCTATTTGGCATCAATGGACGGAAGATGATCCTTCAAGGCGTACACGGCATGATCGAAGAACATGCCCGGAGCCAGAGCCAGTGCGCGCAGAGACGAGGTTACCACACACAGTCGGTCGTCCTGAAGCGGCGCATCCGACAAGGGTTTGAACACCAGGGCGCCAGCGGCCAGATCGTCCTCGCAGCCGATGCGGGTCTGAAAACCGATCACGTCCTCTTCCCGGGCCAGTGCACGCATCAGGCGCAACGAATTCGCCTCCACGTAGGTGCGGGACGCTCCGGGAATCCGCGCGCGGACCACGTCGATGCGGGTGCGCAGGGAAAGACCCTCCGCGGGAAGCGCGAGCGGATACTTCAGGCAGTCCTGCAGGCTTAGGCTCTTTTCCCCGGCGAGCGGGTGACCGGGGGACATCAGGGCGCCGATCACGAGATCATGCTGGAAGGCGACGGTCAGTGAGGAGGTTTCCGGCGGGTCGAATGTAAAGCCGACATCCGCCTCGGCCGCACCGACCATGCGGGCGGCTTCACTGGAGGAGGAAACGGCCACATTTACATGAATGCCCGGATAGCTCTTGCGGAAACTCCCTATGATCGATGGCAGCAGCTTTTCCGCCACGCTTTCGACCGAGGCAATTGAAACCGTGCCCCGGCGCAGGCCCTTCAGGGCATCGAGTTCGGCCACAGTCCCCTCGAAATCGGAGTAGGAGCGTCGAATATGGGCAAGCAGCAATTCGCCTGCCTGCGACAGCCGCACCCCGCGCCCTACCCTGTCGAAAAGCTGCAGCCCAAGAGCCTCCTCAAGCCACAGGATCTGCCTGTTGACGGCCGACGAAGCGACATTCAGCGCCCGGGAGGCGGCCCGGATGGAACCGGCCTCGGCGACGGCCTGGAAATAGCGCATCGCCGGGGTGTAGAGATTGCGGGACAGGTCCTGGGCCCGGGCGGAACGCATGGCTTGGTCTCTTCCCTAGGGGATCATGACCGTCGTGCCGGTGGTCTTGCGGCCCTCGAGATCCATGTGAGCCTGCCTGGCATCCGCAAGCCGGTACTCCTGATTGACGTCGATCTTGACGATTCCCTTTTCGACCACGTCGAACAGTTCCCCGGCGGTATACTCCAGCTCTTCGCGGGTGGCGATATAGGAAAAGAGTGTCGGCCGGGTCGCGTAAAGCGAGCCCTTCTGCGCCAGCATGGCCAGGTTGAAATCGGTGATCGGACCGGAAGACTGGCCGAAACTGACCCACATGCCGCGCGGCTTCAGGCAATCCAGAGACCCGGGATAGGTGTCTTTCCCCACGGAATCATAGACGACGTCACAGCCTTTGCCGCCGGTGATCTCCTTCACGCGTTCGACGAAGTTTTCCGTCCGGTAGTTGATCATGTGCCGGTAACCATGGGCCTTTGCGAGTTCGATCTTCTCGTCCGAACCAGCCGTCCCGATAACGGTTGCCCCCAGATGGGCCGCCCATTGTCCGGCAATCAGGCCCACGCCGCCGGCAGCGGCGTGAAACAGAAGCGTCGTCTGCGGTCCCACCTTGAAGGTCTGCCTGAGAAGATACTGGGCGGTCATGCCCTTGAGCATCATGCCGGCAGCGGTCTTGTCGTCGATTGCATCCGGGATCAGAACGAGCCGGTCGGCGGCGATGACGCGCTCCTGCGCATAGGCGCCGAGCGGACCGGCATAGGCCACCCTGTCGCCCGGTTTCAGACTGGTCACGCCTTCGCCCACGGTCTGCACCACACCGGCGCCTTCATTGCCGGGGCTGAAGGGCATTCCGTTCGGAGCGGGATAGAGGCCTGAGCGGAAATAGGTGTCGATGAAATTCAGGCCGATGGCGGTCTGGTGTATGCGGACCTCGCCGGGACCGGGCTCGCCGACTTCGATCTGTTCCCAGCGCATGGCTTCGGGGCCACCGGTTTCGTGTACTTGGATTGCCTGAACCATTTGATCCTCCGCGGCATGGACTGCCTTTAGTTCTTGTCTGCCTTGCTGTGGTTGCGTTTGGCAAGAACATTAATGATTTCAACGCCCGCCGAAAAGGCCATGGCGAAATAGATATATCCGCGCGGGATGTGAAATCCCAGACCGTCGGCGATCAGCGCCACGCCGATCAGAAGCAGGAAGGACAGGGCCAGCATCTTGGTGGTCGGATGCCGCTGGATGAAGGTCGCGACCGGGCCGGAGGCGACATACATCACGATCATGGCGAGAACGACGGCGGCGACCATCACCTGAATATGCTCGGCCATGCCGATCGCGGTGATGATGGAATCGACGGAAAAGACGAGATCAATGACGATGATCTGCGCGATGACCGCCGCGAAACTCATCTTGACGTCACGCGGCGCATCGTCGTCGCCGGCCCCTTCGATCCCGTTGTGGATTTCATGGGTGGCCTTGAAGAGCAGGAACAGGCCGCCTGCGATCAGGATCGCATCGCGCCAGGAGAAGGCGTGGTCGGCGACGGTGAACAGTGGCGCCGTCAATCCGACAAGCCAGGTTAGCACCGACAGCAGCGCAATGCGGAACACCAGCGCCAGCGCCAGCCCGATGCGCCGCGCCCGGTGGGCGATTTCTGCCGGAAGACGCGAGACGATGACCGAAATGAAGACGATATTGTCGATTCCGAGCACGATCTCCATGACCGTCAGGGTCACGAGACTTGCCCAGATCTGCGGATCCGTTACCCAGGCCAGCATGGCTACCTCTGATGTGTGTGCTGGTGCATGTCAAATGCGATCGCTGGTCCGCTTTCACCGGACCTGGCGTGTGAAAACGGCTTGATCGGCAAGGCGTCAGTCAACGCGGTCGAGCAGTTGCTGAACCGCTGAAACCGAGAACAAATACAGGCTGGCTACAGTAAATATCAGCGCGGAAAGACCGTTCAATGACATGTCGTTCAGGATCGCGAAAGCGGCAAGGCCCATCCACAGCAGCGTGACCGGCAGGGTCACGACCCGCCAGCGTCGGACGCGGACCGGGTGGACAAAACGCACGGGCGCAAAGGTCAGCGCGCAGCACAGGAGCACGAAGGCAATCGTGAAACCTTCCGAGGGTGACAGCACCATCAGGCCGAAAACCGCCATGTTCCAACCCGCCGGAAATCCCTTGAAGGACCCGTCCGGCGTCTTCATGCCGTTGTCGGCGAAATAGAGCGCGCCGGTGAAGACGACGAGCCCGCCGCAGATCCAGTTCCACGGCTGGGAAAGCATCAGGCTCCAGGACAGGGCAAAGGCCGGCAGGAACACGTAGGTCGCGTAGTCGATGACAAAATCGAGGGACGCTCCCGACCAGCGGGGCAGTCGTTCGGCGATATTGTACCGGCGGGCGAGCGGTCCATCGATCCCGTCGACAAAAAAGGCCAGACCGAGCCAGGCAAACATCTCCGACCACCTGCCCTGCGCGCCCGCAAGAAGGGCGACGAGTGCTATCGGCGCACCGGAGGCGGTCAGGATATGGATCAGGAAGAGGACAGGCTCCGGCGCCTCTTTGCCTGGCGTAATATCTGTCACGGGGTTTCCCTATTTATAAACCGGGACGCGGCTCAACTTTCAACAGCGTCTGGATTGAATTGCTTATTTCCCCGCCCAACAATCTAACAGGCGCTGGGATGATTATTTATTGCAATGGTATGACAGTGTGAACCGAAAAAACAGTCCCGACCCATTTTCCGGCGAGAATGCGTGTAAAAACCGGGCGGGTCTGACTTATGCGGGTGCGGATGCCAGCAGAACAGTTGAGGCAAGGAAGCCTGCCCAAAGGATCAGCGCAACGCCGATTGCGGCCGGAAAGATCCGGCTGGGAAAGGTCTTCTCAAGGGCCATCACGCCGCCCAGAAGGGCGATCCAGACGATATTCATCAATCCGACGGCAAACATCACCGTCATCACGGCCCAGCAGCAGCCAAGGCACGCCCGCCCCTGGTAGATTCCTTCCCGGAATCCGGACAGCACGGTTCCGCCAGCGGGATCGCCGCCGGAAACCCAGTGAGGATACCAGCACCGCAGCAGACAGGCCTTTTTCGCGGGGGTGAACTGGTAAAGCCCGGCGACGAAGAGCACCGAGGTGGTCAGGGCCAGGCTTATGGGTGCCATCATTTCGGACAGGGCGCCCAGGGAGAAAAGCAGCCATTGGACCAGAGTCGCCACGAGGGCATAGGCAAGCCAGACGGACAGGTATCCCGTGGCGGCGAAAACGACCGGCAGGGCCGACCTGAGCCCCAGGCCCCTGCGTGCCGAGGTGCCGGCCGAATAGGACTTCAGCATGGGAACTGCCGTCGGCAGCATCATGGCCATGGCCATCATGGCCCACATCAGGAAAACCTTGCCGAGGTCGGCAAGGGTCATTTCCGGCCCCGGCATGCCGAATGTGGCTCCCGCGGGAAGGCAGAGGACAGCGAGTGCCGCGCGGGTTTCCGCCGGCAGGCCCCTGAAAAGGTTGAACCGGTTGAGAACGCCCATGCCCGGTCCGGCCTGTGTCATATCCATGACCGGAACCATGTCGGCAATCATCGCGATCAGATAGGCCCATCCACCGAGCGACAGGGCGGCAACAAACGCAAGAACCAGCGGCCAGGCGCGGCCACTGCTGTCTCCGCGGGCCGGATGGTCGATATTTTGCGGGCCGGATACAGGTGTCATGTCGGTGGAAGTTTCGCTTTGCCTGATGAACACTGTTGATCGGGTAGCCTGATTTGCGCATTCAGGGTTTGATATTCGTCATCATTACCATGAGGAGCGTCGAGGGCACACATTTTGAGATGCGTGCTTTGGTCCCGTTGCAAATGCTCTGTAAAAAGACAATCACTCAGTTTCTAAAGACCCGTTGATCCGGTTGGAACCATGGCAAAGACAAAACAGACGAAAAAGTTCGATATTGCGGTGGTCGGTGGCGGCCCTTCAGGCCGTATCGCTGCCCTGAGGCTTGCAAGAAGCGGCTTTTCCACCGTTCTCGTCGCACCGGCCGCGTCAGCGAAGGACGGGCGAACCACCGCGCTGTGGCAAAAATCCATCTCGCTGCTTGAGGACATCGGCGTCTGGTCCCGGATCCGGGAAAACGCCGCGCAACTGCGGAAAATGCGGATGATTGACGACACCGGCCGTCTGATCCGTGCCCCGGAGGTTGTTTTCGACAGTTCGGAAATCGGACTGGAAGAGTTCGGTTTCAATATCCTGAACCGGGATCTTAATGCAGTTCTTGAAGAAGCCTGCGCGTCGGCGGAGAACCTGTCCGTCATCGACGGTACCGTGACGGGTCTTGAATATCCTGCAGGAAACGCGGTCCTTCAGATCTCGGACGGCCGGAGCGTGGAGGCGCGGCTTGTCGTTGCGGCGGACGGCCGCAATTCATTCATCCGCAAGGCGGCGGGCATCGATGTGAAGCATTGGTCCTATCCGCAGTCAGCCGTTGTGCTCAACCTGGATCACAGTCTGCCGCACCAGAATATATCCACCGAATTCCACACGCCGAGCGGTCCCTTCACGCTCGTTCCCCTGCCCGGCCGTCAATCCTCGCTGGTCTGCGTTGAGACCGAAGATGAAGCCAAACGTCTGAAAGAAATGAAGGAGGCTCTTCTGGAAGCGGAACTGGAACGGCGCGCCCATTCCATTCTGGGTCGCTTCAAGCTTGCTTCCGAAGTGCAGAGCTTTCCGCTTTCGGGTCTCTCGGCAACCCGGCTGATTGCCGAGCGGGTGGCTTTGATCGGAGAAGCCGCGCATGTCTTTCCGCCCATTGGGGCCCAGGGACTGAACCTCTCGCTCCGCGATATTGCCGATCTGGACAAGGTGCTGTCGGCGGCCTTCCTGAAACAGCAGGATATCGGCGGTCCCGAAATCCTGCGTTCCTACGAGTCAGGCCGCAAGAGCGATATACGCTCGCGGACACAGGCAGTGGATCTGCTGAACCGGTCCCTCCTCACCGGTTTCCTGCCCGTACAGCTCGTGCGCGGCGCCGGCATGTATCTTGCCGGAAAAGTCGGCCCGCTTCGCAGATTGCTCATGCGGGAAGGTCTGGCGCCGGGAAGCGGACTGCAGCTCCACAGGTCGTCAATCCGACACTGACGGCGCGGCCGGTGACTTCAGCCGGTCATTCGGGCAATCGCGCCTGTCCCACCGGTTTCCGTTTTCCTGAGTGGTAGGTGAGCGCCATCGTGATCATCTGGCGCAGTTCATTTACAGGCATGGGATCTTCCAGCCTGAAATGAACGCTGCGGTCTCCGCCGAATGTCAGATGAGGAAAGAGCCCCCGCCATTGCGATACCAGCGAGGACCGGCAGGACACGAAGAGTGAATAGTCGCCTCTTGGGGACGTGTCCCGGTCGATGCGGATTGTGGTTCCGGTCTTCGGCCGGACGGTCAGGAAACTCGGCTGGCCCCATTTCAGGGTTTCCTCAAGGACGCCGATCCCGTCGTTTTCCCGTGCCGTGTCGTGGATCAGCCGCCGCAGGTCCAGCAAGGCCTGTCTCAAGGCTACAGGGTAGCTGTCGAGGACTGACAGGACATCTTTGGTGGAAGTCATGTGCGTTCGTCCTGAAGCGTTCTGTCGGCGATCGTGTGAGCATAGTCCTCACCGGAGCGGCAGGAAACCGCTCGTGATTGCCCAGATGAAGCCCGTGACGGTAACGATGGAAACCGCCGTGCCGATGAGCACGAAACTCGACGCCCGGTGGACATAGGTTCCGTATTGCTGCGCGATGATGAAGACGTTCGTTGCCGGAGGCAGGCAGGCCATGAGGACCGCGGTGGCGACCCAGTTGGGGTCGAAGCCGCCAAGCCACATGAGCAGCAGGAAGACCAGGATGGGGTGCAGGATCAGCTTGATTGACAGGACAAGCGGCAGTTCGAGCGGAATGCGCCCGACCGGTCGAAGCGCTATGCTCACGCCCATCGCGAACAGCGCACAGGGGGCCGCGGCGTTGCTGAGATATCTCAGCATGGTATCTATCGCGGTCGGCGGTTGAAACTTCATGGCGGCGGCAAGAACGCCGGCAATGGTTGCAAGAATGAAGGGATGTGTGAAGATCCTGAAGACGATCTTTTTGAGGGTTCCCGCAAAGGTTTCGTTTTCCGTGCCGGCGAGCGCCATGAGCAAGGGAGCGAGAATGAACATCAGGGCATTGTCGAATGCCAGAATCAGCGCTGTGGGGACGGTCGCCTGTTCTCCGAGAACCGCAAGCGTCAGGCCGGGGCCCATGTATCCCACATTGGAATAGGCACCGGCGATCCCCAGGATGGTGGATTCCCCTATGTTGCCCCGTGTTGCCACGACGCCGATGCAGAAGGAAATCGCGAAGACGATATAGGTTGTGAACGTCGTCGCGCCGACGAAGGACAGGTTGGCCAGTTCCTCGAAGGGCGTTTCGGACAGCAGCCGGAAGAACAATGCCGGAAGGGCGAGATAAACCACAAAGAAATTCATCCAGGCCAGACCGGACTCCGGCAGATTCCGGAGTTTTCCCGCCCCGAATCCCAGGAGGATCAACCCGAAAAAAGGTAAGGCAAGTGTGACGACGTTCAGCATTCAAGTTCCAGGGATGAAATGTAACCGTGTGGGAGGATCTGTGACGCTTGCTTCTTGTTCCATGCTTGGCTAAGGGACGCGTAACCTGCGGATCGGCATGATCCGCATTCCAATCAGGTCTGCGGCCGCATCGCAAGTGCGGTTTCGGCCTGACCGGGTCCCGGACCCACAAATGATAATGAAACCCCCTGCGGCGGAGAGTTGTCCGCCAGGAAGCGGAAGGTTCGGAAATGCTCGAAGATGAGCCGCGCTTTCCCTGACTTGTCCCGTGTTCGGATGTGGTCCCGCATCCGGCGGATCCATGCGATCATTCGTCACCGCCGTCCTGTTTGGACATAGCTTCTTCTTCGTAGAATGGCCGAAAAGACGAGAGCCCCTGTTCCCGATGTCCCGGAAAAAAAGACACCATAAGGCTCCGAAGCTGACAGCGTTGCAGAATCGGATCGAAGGACTCGCCCTGAAGGTCGCGATCTGGCTGTTCCGTCTTATTCCCGTTGATGTCGCCTCCTACCTGATGGGGGCATTCTGGCGGGTGCTGGCGCCATTCAACGCGCGGCACAAAAGAGCGTTGAGTCATCTGGAAGAGGCCATGCCCTCCCTTACTGCCGGAGAACGGGAGGCAATCGTGCGCGGCATGTGGGAGAATCTCGGCCGTGTGACCGCCGAAACCTTTCACATCGACCGGTTGCTGAATCAGCCCGGGCGGTTCGAGGTGGATGTCGACGAAGTCACCGCGCAGGTCCTCAATGGCGAGCGCCCCTGCCTGTTCGTTTCCCTGCACAGCGGCAACTGGGAACTGCTGGTTCAGCCGGCAGTCCGCAAGGGGATTGCCATTACCGGCGTGTATCAGGCGCTGCGCAATCCGGAAGCCGACAAGGCGCTTCGCGACCTCAGGCTGCATCTCTACAAGGGCGGACTGCTGTCGAAGGGACACCGGACGGCGCGAAAGATCCTCGGAACGCTCAAGGGCGGCGGGGTCGTGGCCATGATGGGGGATCTCAGGGAAACCAGGGGGATCCGGGTGCCGTTTTTCGGACGGATGGCCTATGCCACGCCGGTGCCCGCCTCGCTGGCCAGGGCCTGCAACGTTCCGATCATTCTGGGACGCGTCGTTCGCAAGAAGGGCGTGCACTTCCGCCTCGAGGGCCGTGCCATATCCTTCCCTGTCACGCAGGACAGGCAGGCGGATATCGAAGCAACGACGACGCAGATCCATGCCATATTCGAAGGCTGGATCCGGGAATATCCGGAACAGTGGATGTGGATCCACAAGAAGTGGGCGCCGCCCGGCAAGACGTCCGCCGAAAAACAGGCCCGACGGGCCGCGGTCGTTAACGGCAACGGCAGCGTGAGCCGCTAGCGGGACCGGGCCGGCGAACGACGGCCTTTTCGCCTTTCGGCGCATGGTTGCGGCGCAGCATAAGCGCTATACCTGTTTTTTCTTTAGTGAAGGATCGCGGATTCATGAAAACACCAGGTGCGTTTTACAAGCCGCTCGCCATCGGAGCGCCCTCCCCGTTCCGGGAACTGCCCGTTTCCCTGGAACGCATGATCCATTTCGTCCCGCCGCATGTGGAAAAGATGCGCGCGAAGGTTCCCGATCTCATCCGCAAGGTCGACGTGGTTCTCGGCAATCTCGAGGATGCCATCCCCGCCGACGCCAAGACCGATGCCCGCGACGGGTTCATTCAGATGGCCAGGGAAAACGATTTCGGCGAAACCGGACTGTGGACCCGGGTGAACTGTCTCAACAGTCCGTGGTTCCTCGATGACCTGATGGAAATCGTGCCGGCCGTCGGGGACAAGCTGGATGTCATCATGCTGCCGAAGGTTGAGGGCCCCTGGGACATTCACTATCTCGATCAGTTGCTGGCGCAGCTGGAAGCCAGGGCGGGCCTTTCCACGCCGATCATGATCCATGCCATTCTCGAGACCGCCGAGGGGGTCAAGAATGTCGAGCAGATCGCCATGGCCAGTCCCCGTATGCACGGGATGAGCCTGGGTCCTGCGGACCTTGCTGCCTCGCGAGGCATGAAAACCACCCGCGTCGGCGGCGGGCATCCCGATTACGCGGTGCTGTCGGACGTGAACGGGTCCGGCGCGCGCGCGGCATATCAGCAGGATCTCTGGCATTACACGGTCGGCAAGATGGTCGATGCCTGTCTGTCCTGCGGCTTGAAACCCTTTTACGGCCCCTTCGGCGATTTTTCCGATCCGGACGCCTGCGAAAGCCAGTTCCGCAATGCCTTCCTGATGGGCTGCGTCGGAGCCTGGTCTCTTCATCCGACCCAGATCGACATTGCCAAGAAAGTCTTTTCTCCGGATCCGGCTGAAGTCGCTTTTGCCGCGAAGATACTGGATGCCATGCCGGACGGCACGGGTGCGGTGATGATCGACGGGAAGATGCAGGATGATGCCACGTGGAAACAGGCCAAGGTGATTGTTGATCTGGCTAAACTCGTTGCTTCCAAGGACTCCGAGCTTGCCTCGGTCTACGGTCTTTAGAAATTCGCAAGGCTCCGTGTGTAAAGTTTAATGTTGCAACGCTTGCCAGCAGGCCGTTGACACGGTATCCCGGCAATGCATGCAGTAGGCGGACGAGTAACCATGCGAACGGCAAAATTCAGAATCGGCCAGGTCGTCCGGCACCGGATTTACCCTTTCCGGGGTGTGATTTTCGATGTCGATCCGACTTTCAGCAACACGGAAGAATGGTGGAACGCGATCCCTGAAGATGTGCGCCCTCTCCGTGACCAGCCTTTCTATCATCTCCTCGCCGAAAACGAGGAGACAGAATATGTCGCCTATGTCAGCGAGCAGAATCTGGAGCCGGACATAACCGGTGAACCGGTGCGCCATCCTCAGGTCGAAGAGATCTTTGAAGAACAGACCGATGGATCGTATCTGCCGCGCAGCGTCGAGATTCATTAAAGAAAACGGGCGTGAGCGCTGCGCTACAGCATGTCGTGTTCAAGCGGAGCCACGGGGCGGCGATTTCCTGACTTCAGTTCAACGCGACTGCCTCTATTGCTCTGTCTGCGTTGCAGTCTTTTCTGTCGCCTAAATCCTGTCATCCGGAATCGAGCCTTGAAACATCAGGACCAGCATTCGTTTCGAACGATCCCGTTTGACCGCAGTTCTGGAAGGCAATGGATATCAAGTGTCCACGCCGGTTCCGCGGGGCGTGTTGCGCTGAATCAAGACCGAGGACTCGCTTGAACGCAACTCGCTATTTCCAGAAAGACCGACACCCTGTCGGTACAGGATGGGTCACCTGCCCCGCATTTCTCCAGGCATGTTTTCCGTACCCGTGTCACGGCATATCCTTGCGGTTTGCCCGGACAGATCGCCCTTACCGCTCATGACATACGTCTGTACCGCCGGGAGTCGTGATCGCGACTGTATTGCCTTTGGAATGAATACTGAACCGGCCATCGGTATAGAGTGCTCCGGAGCCTGAACGAACCTGGTCAAGCCGGGTCGCGACCGGTCCGTCATAACCGAACAGAAGATAACCGTTGCCCTCGTTGTAATACATGACGTCAAGCGGAAGTCCTTCCGGACAGGTGTAGCGCACATGGATGACATTCGCGGCCGGCTGGGGCGTGGCACTTCCGCCTTGCCGCTGCTGTGACGAGACGTCTGCGATTGCATTGGTAATGGCATACAAAGGTGTCTTTGCCTGATTGCCAACCCCGTAGAGGATCTGCCTTCGATGAAGGTCCAGCTGTAATGACACGTTACGGGAGGCATCAAAAAGATAGACCGACCATTCGTCTCTGTTTTGTTCCTGAAAACGGAAGGCAACCCGGCCGCGGTCATTCAGTTCCTCCCATTGGTTTCCGCCCGACTGCGAGAAGCTGCCGCCGGAATGAAAGACCTGGGAGACATTGTATCCGTTGACCTGCCTCTGCGCATTCGGCTGCACCGGATCGGGTTTCTTCTGCTGGTTGCTGGAAGTGGACTGCCGGTGAGCGCATACCTTGTAAATAGTCTGATAGGGCTTCTGAGAGCAGATCAGACCGCCCCATTGATAGCCGGTCTGCCCGCGGCCATAGCGAATCTGGAACCATTCATAACCGTTCATCATGACGCCGGTGCCGTTCAGAATGAGGATGTCATCCCGCTCGTGAAGGCTGCCAACCTGCTGGTATTGCATGCCGGGACCGCTTCGGACCTTGCCACCGAAGGACTGTCCCGGCTGCGGAAAATCGACATCCGGGGAAGCAAGGGCCGGATATATCGGCAAAAAGAAAGTTGCCAATACGAAAAACACAGAAAGAAGTTTCATCAAATTTCCTACAGGTAATGTTTTATTGGATTTGAGAAAAAAATGTTAGAACACCACGCGCCAAGATTAAACCGCCTGTTTTTCAATTCAGTTGAATTTTTTCCTGAGTTTCGGATACACAGGCAGGTCCTGTGTGACCTGGCGGATTGCGGATTCTCAATCGAAACCTGTCCGGACCGGGGT
The DNA here is from genome assembly GCF_003075075.1 of Labrenzia sp. 011. GTDB lineage: Bacteria > Pseudomonadota > Alphaproteobacteria > Rhizobiales > Stappiaceae > Roseibium. The sequence continues at coordinate 279,044 of NZ_QCYM01000003.1, forward strand.
GTCATGCTGGCGTTCGTCGGCAGGTATTCGGCCATCGACACGCCTATATCAGGGAGCCGTTCCCTCACCCGAGGCAGTCATGGAAAGGACGCAACGTGACCGGAAGGCGGGATGGTGCCTGCCATTCGGCTTTACGCCCTCTGCAACAAAGGCCGGAACTTGCGTTCCGGCCTTTGTTGCAGAGGGCCCGACGGCCAGTTTAAATTTCTGAAAAAATGGGTCAGGAGACCCGCGTCGTTCTTTACGAACACACGCGGGTCGTCCTGCAATTCAGGGGTTACTGGCTCTGCTTCTGAGCGTCGATCAGCTTCTGGCGGGCTTCGTCCGCGCGCTTCTGCAGCTCGCTCTGAAGTTCTTCCTGACGCTTCTGCAGATCAGCAAGGTTCATCGGTTCACCGTCATAGACGCTGGTGAAGCCGATCAGGGTCATCTTGAAGACGATCTCCTTGGCCTGCTGGTTGAATGGCGCGACCCGCATTTCGCCGCCCTGCTTCATCGAAGCGATGAAACTGTCGTCGATGGCGAGTTCGGCATAACAGGCATTGGGAGCGCAAATGCTGTATTTCGCCTGGACAGGCTTGCCGTCATCGATCTGGATGCGCAGTCCGGGCTGGAGCAATACCCCTGTCGGAACAGCCACCAGAAGCTTCTTGCGCGCTTCGCCTTCGGTTTCCTGAATGGCAATGTTGCTCAGGAACTGACCGGTATTGGTGCGCAGTTCAATCGATATGAAGCAGATTTCCTTCTGCGTATTCGGATTGGTGTTACACGCCTTCGTCCAAGGGCTCTTTTCTTCCTGGGCGATTGCGGGAGCACCTGCAAAAGAAGACAAGGCAACGAATGCACCGGCAGCACACCCGAACAATCCTCTTTTTAAAACACTCTTCATCGAAACGTCCTCAATCGTGCGTGTGCGAAACTTCGCGTTGTTCTGAGGCATTCCGGGAGCAACCGCAAGGCCCGTTGGATCATTGAAACCGTGAAAACATGGTAACGCATCCAATTTGGGCAAGAGGGTGACCGATTTGCAACGCAGGTGAAATCCGCGATTCAAATCTGAATATCTTGCTGTTTGTCCCTTGCGGCTGGCGCGTCTTTTTGAACCCTGTGATAGTCTAAAAGGTGAGAATCAACCGAATCTCGGACGGTGGCCATGCGTTTCTTCACAGTTCCCGTACGTCTGTTTCGTAATAGTTACCTCCGTGGTTTCGCGGTGGTGGCGGCATGCGCATGGGCGATTTGCGGACCGGCAATGGCCTCTTCGGCAGACGAGGACGTTCCCTGGACCCATGCCATTTCCATGCATGGTTCGCCTGCACTTGGCCCCGACGAGCCGTTTCCCTATGTCAACCCGGCCGCGCCCAAGGGCGGATCGATCACGCTTGGTGTGCAGGGAACCTTTGACAGCCTGAATTCCTTCATTGTCCAGGGGGGATGGACCTCGGCGCGCGGTATGCGCGAACGGGAAATGGGCAACAATGTCCTTGAGAGCCTGATGGTGCGCTCCTACGCGGAAGCCTTTTCGCTCTACGGTCTGCTGGCGCAACGGGTGCGCATGCCGGAAAGCCGCGAATGGATCGAGTTCGAGCTCAATCCGGATGCGCGGTTTTCGGATGGATCACCGGTAACCATCGAGGACGTGATCTTTTCCCTCGATGTCATCCGCGACAAGGGCCGCCCGCCCTATCGCAACTGGTATGCGTCAATCAAGGAAAAGCAGGTTACCGGACCGAACCGGCTGAAGCTGGTGTTTGAAAACGGCGACAACAGGGAGCTGCCGTTGCTGATTGCTCTGGCGCCGATCTATTCCAGCAAGCACACGGATGCGGAGACCTTCGACAAGTCGTCCCTGAACCCGCCGGTCGGGTCCGGTCCCTATACGTTCAAGACCATCGAACCTGGCCGGACGGTCGTTTACGAGAAAAACCCAGACTATTGGGCCCGGGACCTGCCGGTGAAGGCCGGCTTCGATAATTTCGATGAAATCCGCATCGACTATTTCCGCGACGAAACCTCGTTGCAGGAAGCCTTCAAGAAGGGTCTCGTCGAGGCGCTGCAATTCCGCGATCCCGCCCGTTGGGCGACCGGGTTCGATTTTCCCGCGGTCGAGAACGGTAACGTCGTGAAACTGGAAGTGCCGCTTGGCGTTCCCGCCGCCATGCAGGGCATCGCCTTCAACACCCGCAGAGACCAGTTCAAGGACCGGCAAGTGCGCAAGGCCTTGCGAATGCTGTTCGATTTCGAATGGGTCAACCGTAACCTCTACCACGGCCTGTTCACCCGTACGGCCGGTTACTGGGACAATTCCGAACTTTCCTCGATCGGCCGGCCCGCCAGTGCACGCGAGAAGGAGCTTCTGGCGCCGTTTCCCGATGCAGTGGATCCGGACGTGATGGCGGGCACCTGGCGTCCGGCGGATGCAGACGGTTCCGGACGGGACAGGAAGGTGTTGCGGGCTGCGCTCGCCGCATTTGCACAGGCCGGATACAGCCTCAAGGACCGCAAGCTGGTTCACGAGGAAACCGGGCAAGCGTTGGCCTTTGAAATTCTGTCCAAGAACGAGGATGAGGAAAAACTCGCCCTTGCCTATATCCGCACACTGGAACTCCTTGGGATCGATGCGCGCGTGCGCAGCGTCGACCCCTCGCAGTTTGAAGATCGGCGAACGAAGCGCGATTTCGACATGGTGTTCAACACATGGACGGCGTCACTGTCGCCCGGGGCGGAGCAATATGGACGCTGGTCGTCAAAGGCGGCGGATGCCGAAGGCTCGTTCAATTTCGTCGGCGCGAAGGAACCTGCGATCGACGCACTCATCGATGCAATCGTCGGCGCCCGCAGCCGTGAGGAATTCGTGGATGCAGTCCGTGCGTTCGACCGCGTGCTCATTTCAGGGGCCTATGCGGTGCCGCTGTATCACGTTTCCGACGACTGGGTCGCACACTGGACCAAGGTCGTGCCGCCCGACAAGCACTCCCTCTACGGACATGAATACGACACGTGGTGGTCTGCCGCAGCGCAATAATCGGACCTATGGACGAAAGAGAACATGAAAGTCACCGAAGAAAGCCGTTCCAACGAGTATCACGAGAGCGGAGCCTGGTCCGATTTGCCGCTCGACGAACTCTTCCGGCAGACAGCGGCGGAACACCCGTCCCGTCTCGCCATGGCGGATGCTCCGGACAGGGAAGCCTGGACCGGGGGAGCGCCCCGCCGGTTGACCTATGCCGAAGCGGATCGTGAAATTGATCGCCTGGCGGCTTTTTACAGGACCGTGGGGCTTGCAGCCGACCATGTGATCGGCGTTCAGGCGCCCAACACGGTAGATACCGTGATCGCGATCCTGGCGGCCCTGCGCGCGGATCTGATCATCTCGCCGCTGCCGCTGCACTGGCGCCAGAAGAATGTGCTTGAAGCGCTGAATTCCATCGGCGCGAAGGGGTTCATCGCCGCCGACCGGGTTGAGACCCGGGAGGTTGGCATCGCCGCACGGGACGTGGCTGCAGATCTGTTTTCGCTTCGTTTCGTCTTCGGGCTCGGCAAGGATATTCCGGACGGTTTGATCGAACTGGGACCGATGCTGGCGGAAATGGCCGGTGATCTGGAATTTTCTCCGAGTGACCGTCCGGATCCGGCCGATCACACGGCGACCATTTGCTGGAGCCGGAGCGGTGATGACAATGTCCCGGTGAGCCGATGCCACAATCACTGGAGCGCCGCCTCGCAGATGATCATCGAAGAGGCCCATATTGCCCAGGCAAGCAGCCTTCTGGTGCCCTATTCCCTCAGCGGTCTGACCGGCCTGGGGGGCGGACTCGTTCCCTGGCTACGGACCGGCGGTACACTGCATCTGCATCATCCGACGTCTCTGGCCAATCTGGCTGCCCATGCCAATGATGTGAGTGCCGATGTGGTCATGACGCCAGGGCCGCTTGCCCAGACGCTGGACAGGAAACTGACGGACAACAAAACCACGATCCTTGCTGCGTGGAACATCGCGGCTCCCCATCCGTCGGCTTTCGTTGCGCGGCGCAGACTGGTCGACCTGCATATCGCCGATGAATTCGCCCTGGTGGCCAGGGCACGCGGACCGTCCGCCAGGATGAAAGCGACGGCGCTGGGAAAGCATAGCGGGCCGAACGGGTGTGAAAGCGGGCCAGCCCTTCTGGAAATTGCGGTGACCGACGAAACAGACGGTCATACGCCGACTCTTCTTGTCAAGGGACCGATGGTTCCGGAAGTCGGCTGGCACACGATCAACAGCGACCAGAGAAAGGTGCAATGGGAAAGCACCGGCTTTCTGAACACCAGGATCAATGTCGAACTGGTTGACGGCGGAATTTCCGGATTTGGCATTCCCGGACAATATGCCCTGGGAACCGGCAACCTCGAGACGGTCGACCTCATTTACGCGGATTATCAGGGTGTGAAGGAGGCTGCGGCCTTTGTCGTGGAAGATCCGGTCCTCGGCGCAAGAATGTATGCGGCCTTGGTGCCCGAACCCGGCCAAGTGCCGGATGCCGGTGCCTTCTTTGCCTATCTGGATGCGGAAGGCGTGGATCTTGCCAGGATCCCTCATCGCGTTCTGATTTTACAATCTTTGCCACGAAATGAGGATGGAACCGTTTGTCGTGAGCGATTGACCATGCGCACTCAGCGGCTTCCCGCCGCCGTGGCCTAGGTGGGGATCTGGAATGGATGTTGAAACCTCGCTTTCATGGCGCGGACCATATTGGTATGCGGGGCGGAGACCCAGGCGGATCAGCCGCGGCGACGAACCGGAGGATCTGGATGTCGCCCTGTTGAGCATGTTCGAGCGGCGCAGCCCGCTGCCGACTGCTCTGCCGGCCGCGATTGTCGTCGATGTGACCTGTCTGCAGGACGGGCAGGAAGGCGACTTTTTCGACTGGCTCCAGACCCAGATACGGGATCTGGCCTGCGACGTTCCCTTTTATGTGCTCACCGGCAGTGACAGCACACTGCCCGATGGACTGCAGGCCACCGCGATTATCGATCGGATCGTTCCCGACGAGATCCTTGTGATGCTGATCTGCATTCACCAGCGCGCCCTGCTGCGTTCGGAAGAAGCGCTGCTTCGCCGCAGGATCTTCGGCCGGATTCCCGGTTTCGGCACGGCGCCGCATCATTCGGGCTCCAGCAGTCTCCTGGTTGTCGGCTTGAGCGGCCGGTTTCTTGAATGGCAGGATGCGAGCGATCAGAAGGTCGAGGTTTTCGGAGCTTTTGACGGCAACATGGCTGTCGAGTTCATGTCGAAACGAGCCTTTGACGCGGTTGTGGTCGATGCCGCGTTCGACGATGCGATCGACTACATGCAGCAAATCCGCCGGGATGCGCGCTTTGCCGGACTGCCGGTGCTGGCTGTCTGCGAACGCGAGGAGGACCTAGTGCAGCTCTTCCGCAACGGCGCTTCGGATGTGCTCGTCGGCGAAAACCGCAAGGAAACCCTTTCTCGCCGCCTGGCCTCCGCCACCCGTTTCGGAAAACGTCGCCGCCTGGCTGACAGGATACTGGCGGAAAGTCATGTGTGGCTGCGCCAGCGCATCAACGAGGGCGGCCTCGGGGTTGCGGATTACACCGCCTATCTGGAAGCTTGCAGCAACGCCCTCGCCGTCCGCGGGAAGGATCTCTGGGAAATGCGACTCGAACCGGAGTATTTTGGCCTCACCATCAATCCCGAGCAGAATCTCGAGGAAATCAACGCGACCTTGCTGTCCATTGCCGATGCGACAAGCCGAGATGAGGACCTTGTGTGTCTGGTGCGCGACTACGGACCGGTGGCGGTTCTCAAGAACGAGGCAGGAATTGCCCGTTTGCAGAAAAGGATCAATGCGATCCTTACCCATACGGCACTTTAGGTCCCGTCCTCAAAGCCTCTGGAACGGCAGGCTGCGACACCCCGATTTTGCCCCGAAATTTGGGTTGGATCGTTTTTTCCTGTATTTCTGTTAGAAACAGGATGTCCCCGGTCGCGGGGGCGAGCCGTCAGGTGCCAGCTCTAACACGGGATTATGAATGACCGATTTTCCTCCTCTGACTGTTGACATTGTCTCGGACGTCATGTGCCCGTGGTGTTTCATCGGCAAAAGACGGCTGGAAACCGCCCTGCGTTCGGTTCCGCAATTGGCGGTCACCGTCCGCTGGCATCCGTTTCAGCTGGATGCCACCCTGCCGAAGACCGGTAAGGACCGCAAACAATATCTCAGCGACAAGTTCGGCGGCATCGAGCAGGCGAACAGTTTCTACAGTCAGATCAAGGCGGCGGGACTGGAAGAAGGAATCGATTTTGCCTTCGAGGACATAAAGCTGTCACCGAACACGCTTGATTGCCACCGGTTGATCCTCTGGTCACGTGCCGACGATCTACAGGATGAAGTCGTCGAGCGGTTGTTCAAGGCGTATTTTCTCAAGGGCGAGGATCTTACCAGAGCGGAGACTCTGGTCCGGATTTCCGATGAGGCGGGCATGCAGTCGGACCTTGTGGAACAGCTGCTTGAAACCGACACGGACCTCCACAAGATAGAGGCAGAGATTGCCAACGCCCAGGCGGCGGGCATTACCGGTGTTCCCTGTTTCATCATCGACGGACGCTTTGTCCTGGCGGGGGCGGAAAAGTCCGAGACGATCGTAGCCGCTCTGCTGCACGCGGAGGAAACCCGTACCGACCAGGAAGTGCAATCCCCGCACTGATTTGCCGAAAGGCCACACCAAGAAAAAAGCCCGGGACGCTGCCCCGGGCTTTCTGTCGTTCTAGGTCCTGGCGGGCGCGTCAGCCTCTCAGGATGGACCTTCCAGCATAAACGGCCTGCGGGCCAAGCTCTTCCTCGATCCGGATCAGCTGATTGTACTTCGCCAGTCTGTCGGAGCGGGCAAGAGAACCGGTCTTGATCTGTCCGCAATTGGTCGCCACGGCAAGGTCGGCGATGGTGGAATCTTCCGTTTCTCCGGACCGATGAGACATGACCGCGCTATAGGCCGCCTTGTGGGCGGTTTCCACCGCATCAAGGGTTTCGGACAGCGTGCCGATCTGGTTGACCTTGATGAGGATCGAATTGGCAACGCCCATATCGATACCCTTGCGCAGGCGCTCGGAGTTGGTGACAAAGAGATCGTCGCCCACGAGCTGGCATTTGCTGCCGATCAGGTCCGTGGTGGCTTTCCAGCCTTCCCAGTCATCCTCGGCAAGCCCATCCTCGACTGAGATGATGGGATAGCGGGAGACAAGGTCGTCCAGATAGCGGGCCATTTCGTCCGGAGCCAGCGACTTGCCCTCGCCTTCCAGCACATATTTTCCGTCCTTGAAGAATTCCGTCGATGCGGCATCAAGCGCAAGGAAGACGTCTTCACCCGGCTTGTAGCCGGCGGTCTCGATCGCCTTCATGACGAAGCCGATGGCAGTGTCGGTGGAGTCCAGATTGGGCGCAAAGCCGCCTTCGTCGCCGACGTTGGTGTTGTGGCCGGCCGCGTTCAGGGCCTTTTTCAGCGTGTGGAAGATCTCCGTTCCCATGCGCACCGCTTCGCTGAGCGTATCTGCGCCGACCGGCATGATCATGAATTCCTGGAAATCGATCGGGTTGTCGGCATGTGCACCGCCATTGATGATATTCATCATCGGTACCGGCAGGGTGCGGGCGGAGGTTCCACCGACATAGCGGTACAGCGGCAGGCCGCTGGCTTGTGCCGCGGCCCGGGCAACGGCCAGGGACACGCCGAGAATGGCGTTGGCGCCAAGGCGTGCCTTGTTGTGGGTGCCGTCGAGATCGACCATCGCCCGGTCGATCTGCAGCTGGTCTTCAGCTTCCAGGCCGCCGATTGTCTCGAAGATCTCTCCATTCACCGCGTCGACGGCTTTCTGCACGCCCTTGCCCATGAAACGACTGCCGCCGTCACGCAGCTCTACGGCTTCATGCGCACCGGTGGACGCGCCGGAGGGAACCGCGGCCCGTCCGAAGGAGCCGTCCTCGAGGAAGACGTCGACTTCGACAGTCGGGTTACCACGGCTGTCAAAAATCTGACGGCCGACAACATCAACTATGGCGGTCATGGAAAGAACTCCCTTGTCGCATGTACCTGAACTGACACTTTGCCGGACGAATGTCCGGCGCTTCCGGTAGCCGACGGAACGGCTGCACTACGTGAGAAAGCCACGCCGTTGCGCGGCTTTCAGTCAACTATTCGGCGGCAAAGGCCGGAGCCTTCGCGACCTCATCCAGAGCTTTCAGCCGCCTGAGGAGCGCTTCGAGATCTTTCAGGGGAACCATGTTGGGGCCGTCCGACGGTGCCTTGTCCGGATCCGGATGGGTCTCGATAAACAGACCGGCCACCCCGACGGCCACGGCCGCGCGGGCAAGAACGGGAACCATGGACCGGTCGCCCCCGGTGGAGCCGCCCTGCCCGCCGGGCTGCTGAACCGAGTGAGTCGCATCGAAGACCACCGGCGCTCCGGTCGCAGCCAGGATCGGCAGGGATCGCATGTCGCTGACAAGCGTGTTGTAACCGAAACTGGCGCCACGCTCCGTCAAAAGGACGTTCGGGTTGCCCGAACCGGTCACCTTCTCGAGAACGTTCTTCATGTCCCAGGGCGCCAGGAACTGGCCCTTTTTCACGTTGACGACTTTTCCTGTATTCGCGGCGGCGATCAGAAGATCCGTCTGGCGGCAGAGAAAGGCAGGAATCTGCAGGATGTCGACAACCTCTCCCACCGGTGCACACTGGTCGGGACCATGCACGTCGGTCAGGACAGGCATGCCGTAGGTTTCCCTGATTTCGGCAAAGATCGGCATCGCCTCTTTCATGCCGAGGCCACGTTTGCCCGACAGGGAGGTGCGATTGGCCTTGTCGTAGGATGTCTTGAAGACGGTGCCGATACCGAGTCTTTCGGTGATTTCCTTGATGGCTGCGGCACATTCCAGAGCGTGTTCACGGCTTTCCAGCTGGCAAGGGCCTGCAATGAGGCTGAACGCAGCATCATTGTTGAAGGTCACATTTCCAAGGGAAACGACACGGTTTGCTTCGGTCATTTTTCACCAGTTTTTCTGAGCGGTTTCGTACCGGAATGCGGACTTTCAGCCTGCAAGCGGATGCCTGAATGGATTTGCCTGTTCCATAGCGCTCTTTTGGCTCGCCCGCAACATGGCCTCTTCGCGTAGGAAGCGGCTCTTCAATCGATTTAAAAGGCAAATTGCCACATTTTTGGGGCTGCTTATTGTTTTGCCATGTGTTTGGTGGTTTCATTGCAACGCACAAATCTGTCGTCGGCAATCGGAAGTCTGCCGACAGGCATTTTCTCGGGAAAGCATATTAAACGGCCACCGATTGCTGATGATCCCCCCTCTGAAGGCGCGTGAATTACATGCCTGCCTCTGCAGTCCGGATGAGGAAATACAAATTTAAGCCACGATTCAGCTATTTAAGGCAACGTGGGTATTGAAGCCGTTTAGGTTCGAATTTGAAAGGCCACACATGAACAGACCTATCCGCAAGGCAGTGCTGCCCGTTGCAGGACTTGGCACCCGTTTCCTTCCGGCGACCAAAGCCGTTCCGAAGGAAATGCTGACGATTGTCGATCGTCCGATCATTCAATACGTCGTCGATGAGGCACGCGCCGGCGGGATCGAGCATATTGTGTTCGTGACCGGTCGAAACAAACAGGTCATCGAGGATCATTTCGACATAGCCTATGAACTTGAGGATACGTTGAAGGCCCGGAACAAGGCGGCCGCTCTGGAACTCCTCGAAAAGCAACGTCCCCAGCCCGGCTCTACAAGCTTCACCCGTCAGCAGGCGCCGCTCGGACTCGGACATGCCATATGGTGCGCGCGTGACATCATTGGCAACGAGCCCTTCGCGATTCTTCTTCCCGACGTGATCATCAAATCCAAGGTCAGCTGTCTGAAGCAGATGGTGGATCTGTATGAGCAGACCGGCGGAAATATCATTGCCGTCGAAGAGGTGCCGGAAGACCAGACCGACCAATACGGCATCGTCGAGCTCTCGGAACACATCAACGCAAATGCCAGCAGGATTTCGAACATGGTCGAGAAACCCGCACCGGGAACGGCCCCGTCCAATCTGATGATTACCGGACGGTATATCCTGCAGCCGGAAATCTTCGATCTTCTGTCGAACCAGGACAAGGGCGCCGGCGGCGAGATTCAGTTGACCGACAGCATGCTCGCCATGATGAAGGATCAGCAGTTCGCCTCGCTCAAGTTCGAGGGACGCAGCTACGACTGCGGCAACAAGGCAGGGTTCCTGAGTGCCAACATCGCCTTCGGCATGGATGATCCCGCTCTTGCGGAGCAGCTTGTTCCCTTCATGCAAGAGATGATCGGTTAGGATCGGCTGCCAAATGAGCGCCTTCCGGGCTGCGGCGGCCTTGAAAACAGGTAGCAGAACCGACTAGGAGTGGGCCGGATCCGTGAATTGCGGGTCCGGCCTTCCCCTTTCAGGAAATCCCATGTCAGAATCACCCCTCCTGTCCCAGAAAATTGCAGTGCTCGGTCTCGGCTATGTCGGCCTGCCTGTTGCGTCCGCCTTCGCTGCCAGGGGATTCGACGTCGTCGGCTTCGATATCAACACACAGAGGCTGAAGGAGCTGTCGGAGGGCCGTGACAGCACGGGCTCCGTGACGGCGGCCGATCTGTCCCACCCGACACTCGCCTTTTCGGCACGTGAGGAGGATCTCCGCAACCGGGATATCCTGATCGTTGCGGTTCCAACGCCCGTCGATCAGGCCAAACGGCCCGACCTTGCGCCCTTCAGAAGCGCCGCGATCACCGCAGGCCGCAACCTGAAGCCCGGTGCGATCGTGGTTTTCGAATCCACGGTTTTTCCCGGAGCCACCGAGGAAGTGGCCGTTCCGATCCTGGAACGGGAATCGGGGATGGCGCTTGGCCGGGATTTCGAGGTCGGATATTCGCCGGAACGTATCAATCCGGGTGACGACCAGCGCGGCTTTTCGGATATCACCAAGATCGTGTCCGCCTCATCCAATGAGGCCGCCCGCACGCTTTCCGCACTCTACGGAGCGGTGGTGACAGCCGGCATCCACCTGGCGTCCTCCATCAAGGTGGCGGAAGCGGCAAAGGTGATTGAAAACACCCAGCGGGACCTGAACATCGCCCTGATGAATGAACTGGCCATGCTGTTTCATCAAATGGGGATCGATACCCGTGATGTGCTTGCAGGAGCCGGCACGAAGTGGAATTTCCTTCCCTTCCAGCCGGGTCTGGTGGGGGGGCACTGTATCGGTGTCGATCCCTACTACCTGACCCACAGGGCCAATGAGATCGGGATGACACCCCAGGTTATTCTGGCGGGACGGGGAACGAACGAGGCCATGCCGGCCTTTGTCGCCGGCAAGATCGTTCAGGAAAGCGTCAAGCTGGGCCTGCCCATGCCGCTGAAAATCGTGGTGCTCGGAATAACCTACAAGGCAGATGTGCCGGACACCCGCAATTCAAAGGTGGTCGACCTGATCGACGAACTGAAGAAATTCGGCGCTGACGTTCTTGTGCATGATCCGCTTGCAGACCCGAAGGATGTCTTCAGCGAATATGGTCTCTCGCTGGCCGGGCGCGACTCGCTTACAGACGCCGATGCCATCGTGCTGGCGGTGCCGCATCGGCGATTTTTACAGGATGAACCTGTGTGGCAGTTGCTGACCGGAATGCTGAAAAACGGAACCGGGCTGGTTGCGGATATTCCTGCCCTGCTGGATCGTGACAGCGTCCCGGACGGGGTTCGGCTCTGGAGACTTTGAATTCACTGCATGTTGGGTCGTTGATTTTCCGGTGTTCTGGAGACGTGCGATGGCCATTTCCTTCAAAGGCGCTCATTCCCCAAGGACGTGACCCTGTTCGCGGTCTTCTTCTACGTTCGCTATGGCGCTTCCTACCGCGGCCTTGGCGAGAGCCACGCCGAACGCGGAGTGACTGTCGATCATGCTACGCTCAACCGTTGGGTCACCAAGTATGCCAGCCAGATGGCCGACGTAGCCAGTTGCTGCAAATGTCCGTTGTATCGGTCATGGCAAATGGACGAAACGTACGTGTGCCTGAGGGGCAAATGGCTCTATCTCTACCGGGCGGACGATAAGTTCGGAAAGACGTAGGACACCATGCTGTCCAGACGTCGGAACAAGGCTGCAGTCATTAAATTCTTCGCGCGTGCCCTTGAAGCGAACGAACTGCTGCGCAAAATCGTAATCGACACGAGCGGCGCCAATACTTCTGGGGGCAACGAGATCAATCATATGTTGAAGCGCTTCGGCTGCCCAGTCCCGATCGAGACGGTGCGGATCAAGTACCTTAACTAAATCTTTGAGCAGGATCACCGTTTCATCAAACGCCGGCCCGCCCCATGCTTGGCTTCAAATCGTTCGAGGCAGCCGCGTCTACGCTACCAGGCATTGAGATCGCCCGTATGATCCGCAAGGGTCAGTTCAGACGCGACGTATTAAAACTGGCGCAAGAAATATTCGGGTCTGACATCCTTCCGTCACAATAAAGGTAAGCGTCTCAACCTAAAAATGTGCGAAAGATTTTGTATATTATCGACCGACTATAATATTGAAGCGAATTTCATCGTCAGACATCACTTGGCCTCCACTTCATAAATGTGGAATTTTTTACAATTTATTTTATCTACAACGACATAGCGAAGATTTTGAAATTGATCGTATTCTTTCATCATTGGGTTTGCAGAGCTTGAAACCCTGTGCTTAGCTTTGCTTTTGCTGAATTCAAATTCATTG